>CAZUAR010000011.1:158953-260908 GCA_964617845.1 uncultured Kofleriaceae bacterium
ACGTCGCCGGCCTCTGTCTCGTGCACATCAGGAATGCCTTCGATCGCGACTCGTCATGACGATGTCCTGACAGGCGTCAGGACGAGCCTCGAGGTGGGCACGAACCTCGACAGAATCCCTGCGCCCAGCGCGATGGCCGGACTAGCTCGGATGACGTGTCCTGACGAGCGTACGGACAGCGTCATGACGGGTCGGCATCCAGCCACCCGAGGCATCGTCAGGATCGGTCCGCATCCAGCCCACCGAGACATCGTCGTGGCCGGCGTGAGGACGAACCCCATGGTGCGATCCGAGGTGGGCTCGAACATCGAGCGAAGTTGTGTCCCCCGCGCCATCGTCGGGGTGTGCCGGATGACGTGTCCTGACGAACGTACGGACATCGTCATGACGGGTCGGCATCCAGCCACCCGAGACATCGTCAGGATCGGTCAGCATCCAGCCCACCGAGACATCGTCAGGATCGGTCCGCATCCCGCCCACCGAGACATCGTCGTGGCCGGCGTGAGGACGAACCCCATGGTGGGATCCGAGGTGGGCTCGAACATCGAGCGGAGTCGTGTCCCCCGCGCCATCGCCGGGGTGTGCCGGATGACGTGTCCTGACGAACGTACGGACATCGTCATGACGGGTCGGCATCCAGCCACCCGAGACATCGCCAGGATCGGTCCGCATCCCGCCACCCGAGACATCGTCGTGGCCGGCGTGAGGACGAACCCCATGGTGGGATCCGAGGTGGGCTCGAACATCGAGCGGAGTCGTGTCCCCCGCGCCATCGCCGGGGTGTGCCGGATGACGTGTCCTGACGAACGTACGGACATCGTCATGACGGGTCGGCATCCAGCCACCCGAGACATCGTCAGGATCGGTCAGCATCCAGCCCACCGAGACATCGTCAGGATCGGTCCGCATCCCGCCCACCGAGACATCGTCGTGGCCGGCGTGAGGACGAACCCCATGGTGGGATCCGAGGTGGGCTCGAACATCGAGCGGAGTCGTGTCCCCCGCGCCATCGCCGGGGTGTGCCGGATGACGTGTCCTGACGAACGTACAGACAACGTCATGACCGGACGGCATACAGCGTCCGTGGACAGCGCATCGTGGATGCCGCGATGAGCACACCGCCGGCGGAGTCGGACGCGAAGGCCGCTTCGAAGGAAGCCGGCATCTACGTCTACAGCCGGCTCGCCGCGTCGCTGTTCGTGTTGCTCGCGCTCGCGCTCGGTGCGCGGCTGTACTCGAAAGAGGACTTCGCGTACATCGCCGCGATCCTCTTGCTCTACGAGAGCGCCGTCGCGCTCGGATCGTTCGGGCTCCAGGACGTCGTCCTCTATTACATCGGTCGAGAGCCGGAGCGCGCCGCGCACATCGTGCGGCAGACATCGTTCCTGTTGTTATGCATCGCGGTCCCGGTGATCGCGATCGTGTGCGGCGTCGGCTTCGGCATGACGATCGAGGACGACAGCGGCCGCGTCGTCGAGGGGCTCTCGCTCGGTCCGGCGCTGCCGTGGCTCGCGCTCACGCTGATCATCGAGCTGCCGACGCAGCCCGCGGTGAACCAGCTGCTCGCGGCGCGGCGCGCTGGCATCGCGTCGGCGCTGTACGTGACGTTCGCCGCGTTCCGGCCGATCGCCGTGCTCCTGCCTGCCGTGATCGGGGTGGGCTTGTACTGGATGCCCGTGCTCATGGCCGTGTTCGGCGTGACGCGATTGATCGCGCACCTCGCGATCGTCGAGCGCGTCTTTCCTCTGCGCGCGGACGAGACGCGCCGCGCGTGGCTCGACAAGCCGACGCTGTGGTCGATCCTCGCGTTCGCGTTTCCCGCCGGGATGGCGGCGCTCGGTGGCAAGCTGAACCCGCAGATCGACAAGTACGTCGTGCACCTCGTACGCGGCAAGGACGACTTCGCGCTGTACTCGGCGGCGGCGTGGGAGCTCCCGCTGATCACGCTCATTCCGTACGCGATCGGGGCCGTGATGCAGGCGCGCTACTCGCGGCTCTACGTGCAGAACAAGCACGAGGAGATCCGCTTGCTGTGGCTCGCGACGATCCGCAAGACGGAGCTCCTCGTGTTGCCGCTCGCGATGCTCATGGTCGCGATGGCAGAGGAAGCGGTCAGCCTCGTCGCCGGCGCGAAGTACATCGCCGCCGCGCCCCTGTTCCAGATCTTCACGCTGACGATGCTCCAGCGCGTGACGGCCTACGGGCCGATGTTGCAGAGCGTGGGGCAGACGCGCTCGCTGCTCGTCACGAGCGCGCTCTTGATCGTCACGAACCTCGTGCTCAGCTATCCGTTCACGCTGATCTTCGGGTTCACCGGCGCCGCGATCGCGACGGTGGTCGCGACCGTGCCGCCCCTCGCGTTCACGCTGTGGCGGATCGCCAAGTCGCTCGACACGACCGTCGCGCGCATCATGCCGTGGGGCCACTACCTCGGGACGCTCGCGCTCAGCGCGGCCCTCGCGTTCGCGCTGTGGTACGCGCGCGACTATCTGCCCGGCGGCGCGGGCACGCGGCTCGGGCTCGGCGCGCTCGCGTACGTGACCGTGTTCTTCGTGCTCGCGCGCGTCGTGCGGCTCGTCGGCGCCGAGGACGTGCGCTACCTGGTCGACTGGCTCTCGCTCAAGATGCTGCGGAAGTAGTCACCGGTCCCCGCGGTCGAGCCGATCTTGTCGCGCATCTCGACGCCCGCGCCGGGTGGCTTGCCGAACGGGATCTGCACGAGCGCTTTGATCGCGTAGTACGGCAGCGCGGCCGTGAGCGCGAGCGTGCCGAGGACGCGCGAGCCGAACGTCTGGTGCGCCATCGAGTCGTCCCAGATCCAGCCGACGGTGAAGCGCCACGCGCCGAACACGTAGGCAGGCCACAAGAGGCGAACGCGCACCGGGTAGTAGCGCCCGAGCACCTTGTGCACGAACGTCATGAACCGGGCGAAGTAGCGCCCGGTCGTGTTGCGTCGCTTGTCGAGGCCACCCGCGATCTCGAACCCGCGCTTGAGCCGCGCGCGCGGATCGAACGCGACGTACTCGCCGGGCGCGAGGCCGCGGCGCATGCGGATCCCGAGCGAGGTCTCGTCCTCGATCGGCGTGTCGTCGTCCCAGCCGCCGAGGCGCTCGAACACGCTGCGGCGATACGCGCCGCCCGTGCCATGGACGTAGTGGCGATCCTCGAGGCGCTTGTCGTAGCGCGCGAAGTTGTCGGGGAGGCCGAGCACCCGCGAGAAGCGCATGCACAAGAGCGGCGCGAGGAAGCGATACGCGGCCGAGAGGCGATCCTCGTCGGGGTTGTCGTCCCAGATGTGGCGGCACGTGAGCGCCACGAGCTTCGGATCTTCGACGAACGGCGCCTCCATCTGGCGCAGGAAGTCGGTCCCGACGGGGAGATCATCGTCGTCGATGAACACGGCGATCTCGCCGCGCATCTGGCGAATGCCCATGTTGCGGGCCTTCGCGCCGCCGAGCGGCGGGAAGCGCAGGATGTGGAAGCGCGGATCCGTGCCGATCTCGACGATGCGCTCGACGACGTCGTCGGACATCTCGGTCGATTGATCGATGACGATGACCTCGAACGAGTCGTGGTCCTGCGCGCGCAGCGCGTCGAGCAGCTCGCACAGCGCCGGCAGACGGTTGTACGAGCGGATGATCACCGAGACGCGCGGGGCCGGCGCGGACATCAGGTGGTCACGAGGTAGGGCGTGCCGCCGCGACGCGCGACCTCGCCGAGCTGGAGCCGCAGGCGGATGTGCTCCGGCATGATGACGATCGCGGTGATCACCCCGCCGATCAGCATGCCGAGATAGATCACCCAGTACGCGTCGAGGAACGTCAGGCCGAGCGCCGCGAGGTTGATGAAGTCGCGCGTCTTGATGGTGAGGAGCCACAGCCCGACGAGGCGCCAGCCCTTCGATTGGAGCTTGGGCGCGCGCTGCTTCGGCCTCAGCCCGACGCCCTTGGGGCCCTCCGCGACCTCGAGCGTGCCGATGTAGAACTGCGAACCGCCGACCTTCGCGACGACGATGCAGTAGTAATAGATCGCGTAGATCGACGCGATGTACGCGAGCGTGCCGACCCAGATCGAGTGCACGACCCACGGCGTGTACCAGGCGTCGGGGTGCATCGCGAACACGTGGTACGCGATCGCGACGAAGTACGCGGTCGTCGTGATCTCGTCGACGATCGTGTCGATCCACGCGCCCGCCGACGAGTAGATCAGCTTGAGCCGCGCGATCTCGCCATCGCAGCCGTCGAGCACGCCCGCGAAGAAGATGATCGCGGCGCCCCAGATCAGGTTCGTCTGGCCCGGCTGCGCGGTCAGCCAGCAGCCGAACAGACCGAGCACGCCGACCGCGATCGAGATCTGGTTCGGCGTGAACGGCGTCCACACGAGCAGCCGCGTCAGCGGACGCGACAGCGGCCGATAGCAGTGCTTGGTGACCGGGTTGTCTTCCTTCTTGATGTTCAGGCGCAGCAGCATTTGCGTCGCGCCCGCGCGCTCGGCCGCGGTCGTCGCGGGGTGCACCGCGATGTCGCCATGTGGAATCCGCTCCGCGTTCGCGAGGTCGGGCTCGCGTCCCTCGGCGATCGCACCGATCACGTCCGACGCGTCGCCGCGCACGTAGAGCGCGCCCGCGTATACGTCGTTCGCTGAGACGGCGATGCGCCGATCACGTTCGCCGGCAAGAAGCGGCTCGATCAGCGGCTTGTGGACCACCTGGTCGCCGGCGCGCACGACCACGAGCGCTGCATCGCCGCGGCCCTCGTCCCACGCGGGCAGGCCCCGGGCCGCCTCGGGCGAATCGACCACGTAGACGCGGCGTGCGCCGGACTTGGCGGCGACGCGTGTACCGCGCTCGACGAGCGTCAGCCCCATCACGCGCGCGCGTGCGTGCGGCGAGTCGGCGAGGACGACGGCGTCGAAGGCCACGTCGCATGAACTAACGCGATCTCGGCCAACCGACAATAGTGTTTCAGGGCACTAAGCGGTATACGCCGCACCGGTGACCGGTCCTCGATCCAGCCACCTGGCAGACCGTCTAGCAGCGTGGCTCGACCACGCGCGCATCGGCGTGCTGTTGCTGTCGATCGTGATCGCGGGCGCGGCCGCGTTCCTCGCGAAGAACCTCGAGGTTCGCTCGGATCTCACGAACCTGCTGCCGCGTTCGCAGCAGTCGGTGAAGGACCTGACCACGGTGCGCGATCGCGCGCGCCCGTTCGGCACGATGCAGATCGTCGTCGAGTCGGAGGACGCCGCGAAGGTCGCGCGCGCGAGCGACGGCCTCGCGAAGCGGTTCGCGCAGCTCCCGGCGACGCTCGTGTCGCAGCTCTCGATCGACGACGGCCCGCGCCAGAAGTTCGCGTGGGACCACCGCTTCCTGTTCGCCGAGCTCGCCGACCTCGTCGCGGCGCGCGACGCGCTGAAGCAGCGCATCGACGACGAGAAGCTGCGCGCGAACCCGCTGTTCATCGGGCTCGACGACGAGGACCTGCCGCAGACGTCGCCCGCGCACGACGACAAGCTCGACGAGCTCGACAAGAAGCTGGCCGAGCTCGAAGACAAGATGAAGCACCCAGAGCCGCGCCGCGCCGCAGACGGCACGCTGCAGCTGCTCGCGATCCAGACCGCGTTCTCCGCGTCGGACGCGGCGAAGGCGAACGCGCTGACGTACCTCGTGAACAAGGCGATCACCGAGGTCCGCGCCGAGGTCGGCGGGAACGTCTCGTTCGGCCTCACCGGCAACATCACGCTCGCGCAGCACGAGCACGACTCGGTGCTCTCGGGCATGACGCGCTCGCTGATCATCACCGTGCTGCTCGTCGGCGCCGCGCTCGTCATCTACTACCGCTCGGGGCGCCTGGTCCTCGCGATGCTGTGGTCCCTCTCGGTCGCGGTGCTCGCGACGTTCGCGCTCGCGGAGCTCTTGATCGGCCACCTCAACGTGATGACCGCGTTCCTGTTCGCGATCGTCATCGGCAACGGCATCAACGCCTCGCTGATCCTCGTCGCGCGCTTCCTCGAGGAGCTGCGGGTTGTCGACAAGTCCGACGAACGTCGGACGCGTAGCACTCCCGAAGGGAGTGCGGAGGTTGTCGACGACGCGAAGCGCGCGATCGCGATCGCGGTGCGCGAGGCGATCCCCGGGACGCTCGCCGCGGCGGCGACCGCGGCCATCGCGTACGCGTCGCTGATCATCACCGACTTCCGCGGCTTCCGTCAGTTCGGCGTGATCGGCGGCCTCGGCATGGCGCTGACGTGGCTGTCCACGTTCACCGTGTTGCCGTCGCTGCTCTACGTGCTCGCGCGCCGCGGCGGCATCAAGCGCACCACGCAGCCGGCGATCGGCGAGTGGCTCGCACGCTTCCATCCGAAGAAGGATCGCCGCGCGCTCGTCGTGTTCGCGGCGGTCACCGCGGTCGCGATCGCGATCACGTCCGTGTACATCGCGCGCGATCCGTTCACGCGCGACTGGCGCGACCTGCAGTCGAGCACGCCGGAGATCGACGCCGCCACGAACCTCTACGTCAAGATGCGCCAGAAGCTGCCATCGTCCGGCGAGCTCACGGGCCAGGCGTATCAGCTCGTGTTCGCCGTCGACAAGCGCGAGGACGTCGCGCCGCTCGTGAGCTACCTGCGCACCGTCGACAAGGATCTCTCCGGCGACAAGCGCTGGATCCGCGACGTGTTCTCGATGGACGATCTGTTGCCCGCGCAGCAGCGCGAGAAGCTCGCGGTGCTCGCCGAGATCCGCGAGATGCTCGATACCCCCGAGCTCGTCGACGCGCTGTCACCCGAGGATCGCGCGAAGCTCGCGAAGCTCCGCCCGCCCGACGATCTGCGTGCGGTCACCGACGCGGACGTCCCGATCGAGCTCGCGTGGCCGTTCGTCGAGCGCGACGGCACGCGCGGCCGCCTCGTCGTGCTGCGCGGCGCGTCGCGGCTCGATTCGTTCAACGTCGATCACCGGCGCGAGTTCGCGGCACGCACGCGCGAGCTCGTCCTCCCCGTGCACGCGGTCGCCGCGGGCGAGTCGCTGATCGTGAGCGACATCATCGAGACGATGGAGGCCGACGCGCCGAAGATGATCATCTTCGCGCTGCTCGGGAGCATGCTCGCCGTGTTCTTCGTCATCGGCTTTCGCCGCCACGGCCTCGTGACGATCGCGTGCGGCCTCGCCGGCGTCGTCGTGATGATCGCCGCGTGCGCGGTGGCCGGCCTGCCCGCGCACTTCCTCGATCTCATCGCGGTCCCGATCACCATCGGGATCGGGATCGACTACGCGGTCAACCTCGCGGCGCGCGACCGCGTGGACGGGGATCGGGGCCCGGCGTACCTATTGCGGACCACCGGCGCGACCGTCCTCCTCTGCTCGTACACGACCACGGTCGGCTACGGGACCCTGCTCTTGTCCGCCAACGGAGGCATCCGAGCCTTCGGTTTGGCCGCCCTCCTGGGCGAGATCGCCTGCGTGGCGGTCGCGCTGATCGCCGCTCCCGCGTGGCTCGCAGTGCTGCGGAATCGCCACCGAAAGCCGTGAACGTCCGCCAAATACCACTGGAATTTGGTGTGGCGAGGATGCTACACCGCCCCGTCAACCCACCCCGCTACTGCGGAGCGAGCCATGCGACGCGCCGAACCGATTCTGTTCACGCCCGGTCCCGTCAGGACTCCGCCGCTGGTCGCGGAATACCTCGCCCGCCCGCCCTGCAACTACCACCGGCAGGATGCGTTCAGCGAGATGTTCGTCGCGACCGAGCGCGACCTGAAGACGCTGATCGGCATCCGTCACCCGAACGAGTACTTCGCGACCGTTCAGACCACGACCGGCACCGGCGCGAATGAAGCGTGCCTCCTCGCGTTCCAGCCGCACGGCAAGGGGCTCCTCGCGAGCAACGGCTTCTTCGGCGAGCGCTGGATCGATCAGGCGCGCCAGAACCAGATCGATCACGTGGTTCACGCGGTGCCGCACGATCGGCCGCTCGATCCCGACGCGATCGGCGCCGCGCTCGACGCGGACCCGTCGATCAAGTGGGTGTTCTTCACGAGCCACGAGACGCGCACGGGCCTCAAGAATCCGTTCGAGGCGATCGGCCGCGCGTGCAAGCAACGCGGCGTGCTGGTCGGCGCGGATGCGATCTCGAGCGCGTACGCGTATCCGATCGACATCGAGGCATCGCAGATCGATCTCGTCACCGCCTCGAGCGCGAAGGCGATCATGGCCGCGCCCGGCCTCGCGATGACGTTCGTCCGCAAGGCGTCGATGGCCGAGATCAAGTCGAAGGGCGCGCCGCGCGGCTACTACTTCGACGTGATCGCCGAGACCGAGCGGCAGATCAAAGACCAGCAGACGCGCTTCGCGCAGCCGGTCGTGTTGCACGCGGCGCTGCGAGCCGCCTGCACGCACCTCCTCGACATCGGCATCGAGAACCACATGGCGCGCATCCAGCGCCAGATGCAGATGCTCGTCGATGCGCTCGGTGCGATGGACCTTCACCCCCTGCTCGACGCGAAGCTGCGCTCGAACATCGCGGTCAACTTCCGACTCCCCGTCGGACTTCCATACAGCGACTTCGCGACCCGGATGGAGCAGCTCGGGTACTACGCGCTCTACGGGATCCCCGGCGACCAGACGCACTTCCAGCTGTCTACGATCGGCCACCTGACCGACGAGGACGTGCGCGGGTGTCTGAAGGCGCTCGGCCAGGTGTTTGGCCGCTGACGCCCCCGGTGAGGGTGATGATTTTTCATCACCACGACACCCCTCTATGTCAGCGACATCGTTTGACGGCCGGGGCGGTGTCGCCCCTGTGTCCTGATGGCAACGATCTTGCGTAAGCGCTGGCGACCTTGGTAGAAAAGCCCACCACCGTGATCCGACGTCTGGGTTCGCACACCGGTAAGCGTGTCCTCTTCGGCTACGACCGCTACCTGGCTTCGTCCATGGCGGACCTCGATGCCTATCGCACGGTCCTCTCCGCCTTCGGTGAAGTGGCCGACACCGTCGATCACGGCCGCCTGCACTACCTGACCTCCGCGGAGCTCGTGTGCCGCGGCATCCAGGCGGATCCGGACGCGATCGGCGTCCTCTGCTGTGGCACCGGGATGGGCATGTCGATCGCCGCGAACAAGTTCAACGGCATCTACGCCGCGCGCTGCACGAGCGTCGAGGACGCGGAGCTCGCGCGCACGATCAACAACGCGAACGTGGTCTGCATCGCGTCGAAGCAGGGCATCGCGCTGAACGGCCAGATCCTCCAGGCGTTCCTCACCACGCCGTATACGGGCCGCAAGCTCGAAGAGCTCGAGTACATCACGTCGTTCGAGCAGCCGTCGTTCGTCGATCTTCACTCCGCACCGACCCAGCCGGGCGTACCGGCGGGTCCGCGCACGCTGCGGCGCACGGCCTAGCACGGAGCGTCCGATGCCCGAGCGGAGTCAGCGGATGTTCGGCGTGAAGGACATCTTCACGACGATCAACCTGCTCGGCGGCATCGTCGCGATCTGCCTCTGCGTCGACGGCCGCCCGTGGGAGGCCGGCATCGCCGTGATGGCGGGCTACATGTTCGGCGACACGCTCGACGGCTACGTCGCGCGCAAGCTCGGCACCGCGAACCAGTTCGGCGCCGAGTACGACACGATCGCGGACCACCTCTCGCACGTCGTCGCGCCCGCCGCGATCGTCTACACGGTCTACAAGGACGTCGGGCTGTTGCCTGCACCGTGGAACCAGGTGCTCGCGATCGGCCTGTGCGCGTCGCTGATCATCGCGGTGTCCATCAGGCACGCGAGGAATATCGTCGCGCCCGTCAGCTACAAGGGCATCTGGACCGGCCTGCCCCGCTCCGTCGTCGGGTTCATCGCGATCGGCTACTGCAACGCGACGCTCGCACCGCACGTGTTCGGCGGCTACTGGTTCGGTGTCGTGCTCATCCCCCTGATGAGCTACGCGACGCTGACGTACCTGCCGTTCGCCAACCATCACCTGAAGCGCGTGAGCGGCGGGCACTGGTGGTACGTGAACGCCGTCATCGCGATCTTCTTCCTGTGCAGCATCGGCGTTCTGTTCGTCAGCCCGAAGTTCTTCTTCGACGTGCTGACGTTCTGGATGGTCGGCTACTCGCTGTCCTCGTGGATGTCGCTGACGCCCGAGGAGCGCGTGAAGCACAAGGCCATCGTCGCCGAGGCGAAGGCGATCGCGACGAGCTAGGGATTGCACTCGGCGAACAGCATCTTCGGCGACGAAGCGATGCAGCAGCCGACGAGATCCATGTACTCGAACGTCTTCTGGCAGTTCACGGGGCCGTTCGACGTGGTGCCGGCGCAGCCCGGGCCCGACGCGAGGAGCGCGGGCGAGCTCTTCTGGCACGCGCCCTCGCACTCCGTGTAGCCGTTCTGCTTCCAGCCCATGTCGCACTCGACGAGCTCGTGAGGCTCCGGCGGCGGTTCGTCGGTGCAGGCGGTGAGGGTCGCGAACAAAGCGATGAGTCGAATCACTACTGCAGCTCCGGTTCGTCGTCGGTCGGGCGCGGTGCCTTGGGGCTCGTGCCCGTCCAGCGGCGATACGCGCGGAAGAATGCGCTCGGTGCGGTGAACGCGAGCTCGGTCGCGACATCGGCGACCTTGAGGCCGCGATCGAGCAGCTGGAACGCGCGCTCCTTGCGCAGGCGATCGAGCATCTCGGAGTGAGACGTGCCGAGCTCGCCGAGCGATCGCTGCAAGCTGCGCTTGGACGTGCCCACGCGCTTCGCGAGCTCGTCGACGTCGGTGCGCTTCTCGTCGAGCATCTGCGACAGCGCGCGGCGCACGCGATCGAGCAGCGGATCGACGGTGGCGAGCGCGGGCGCGAGCTCCTTGATGCGTGCCTCGAGGAGCGCGGCCATCGTGCTCGACGCTGTCTTGAGCGGCAGATCGAGGACGGCGGCGTCGAACGCCATCGCGTCGGCGGCGGCGCCGAACGTGACCGGGATGCCGAAGTAGCGATCGTGCGCCGACTGATCGGACGGCGCGGGATGCTGGAACGTGACCTCGCGGAAGGTCATCGGGCTCCCGCTCGTCGAGCGAATGCGCGCCGTGATCGCCGTCAGCGGGAACTCGACCCAGTGCCGGCTGTGCGCGATGTTCGGCATGCGGATGAACACGAGCTTCGCGACGCTACTACCGTCCTCGACGAGCTCGAGCTTCGCCCGCTGCGTGGCGACGCCGTAGTGCTCTGCGACCTTGCGAAGTGCATCGCGGACCGTCGCGCTCGTGCACAGCGTGTAGTCGAGGACGCCGATGCCGCCGATCGGGATCGCACCGACGACGGTGACGGCGATCGCGGGATCGGACAGCGCGGTCGCGCCGAGCTCGAACAGCGCGTCGGCGATCGTGCCGGGCACCACCGGGCCCTCGAACACCGCCGGCATCACGCTCTCGACGTCGACGCCCTTGTCGGCGAGCGCGGTGCGTACCGCGACGACGACGTCGGTGGCGATGCCGGGATCCACGGCGCTACTTCACCACGAGTCGCATCGAGACGACAAAGCACGCGGGCGACAACTTGTTGTCCCGGTTCGTGTACGGCTTGTACTTCCAGCCGGACAGCGCCTCGGTGAGATCGGCGCGCAGGTACGTCGGTGCCTTCACGAGCTTTACCGAGCTGACCGTGCCGCCCTCGTCGATGCAGAGCTTTGCCATCACGGCCGTGTTGTCACCGGCGTTGACGCGCATCGGCGGGAGCTCGCCCGAGACTTTCGTCACGGCGCTCACCGCGACCACGGGCGTGCGCGCGGGCTTGGGCGGCTCGGTCAGCTTGGGCGGCTCGACGGGCTTGGTCTCGACCTGCTTGGGCGGCTCGACGGGCTTGGTCTCGATGGGCTTGGTCTCGACTGGCTTGGTCTCGACCGGCCTGGGCGGATCGACGTGCTTCGGCTCCGGATCCGGCTCGTGCTTGTCGGCGTTGCCCGTCCGCTTCGGCGTCACGCGATGCGTGGTCGGGCGCTTCGTCGGCTTCGGATCGCGCTTGGCCTGGTCGGTATCCTCGATGTCGCGCGCGTCCGGCGTCACCGGGGGCGCCGTCTTCGTCGCTGCATCGGGCGTGGTCGTCGCGATCGCGGGCTCGTCGGGAGACAGCACGCGATCCTCGTCGTCGACGGTCTTCGCGTCGACGGTCTTCTCGTCGGCGATCGCGACGTTCTCCGCCGGCTGCTGCGGATCGGCGCCCTTGTCGCGCATGATCACGATCGTGAGCAGCGTCGCGGCGACACCCGCGAGCGCGACGAGGATGAGCCACGGCGCGATCGAGCGCGACTTCGGCGCGGTGCCGGGATCGACGTGCCCCATCGCGGTCAGCGAGGGATGCGCCGGCATCACCGGCAGCGGCTGCGAGACGGGCATCGGCGTCGGCTGCGGCAACGACGGCCGCGACGGCGGCGGAGGCTCGCCCATGCTGACGCCCATCGCGGCGGCGTCGAAGTCGTCGAGCGCGCCGGTCGGAGCGACGGCCGGGTCCTCCCACACCTCGTTCGCGAGCTTGATGTCGTCCTCGGAGCGGCGGAGCTTGGGCGGCTGGCTCGGCGAGCGCGGCCGCTGGTTTGTCGTCGGTGCGTGCTCGCCCGGCAGCGGGATCGGCGGCGCGGACGAGGGTGATCGCGAGCGCCCCGACGCGCTCGAGCGTGCCCAGCTGTCCTCGGGCTGCGCGAACTTCAGCATCCACTCGGCCACGGCCCGCGCGCTCACCTGAACGCGCGACTTCTGCGCCACGCGATCGAGCGCCTCGCGGAACGCGCCCGCACTCGGCATGCGCCGAGCGGGATCGCGATGCAGCGCCGCGAGGATGATCGAGTCGAGCTCCTGCGGACACGCGGGATTGCGGATCGACGGCGGCACGACATCCGCCTCGCGAATGCGGCGCATGGTCTCGAAGTCGGTGCGCGCGGAGAACAGCGGCGATGCCGTCACGAGCTCCCACGCGACGACGCCCATCGAGAAGATGTCCGAGACGGGATAGACCTGCGCGCCCATCGCCGCCTCGGGCGACATGTACCCGAGCTTGCCCTTCACCGCGCCGCTCTCGGTGTGGAGCTGCCGCGAGTGCGCCTTGGCGATGCCGAAATCGATCACCTTCAGGTGCCCCGTGTGCGCGACGATCAGGTTCGACGGCGAGATGTCGCGATGGACGATCTGGAGCGGCGTGCCCTGCTCGTCGACGAACGCGTGCGCGTACTCGAGCGCGTCGCACATCTCGCCGAGGATCGACAGCACCACGTGCAGCGGGATCGGCTCGTTCGAACGGTTCGCGAAGCGCAGCAGCTTGCGGACATCGAAGCCCGCGACCAGCTCCATCGCGATGTAGTAGATGCCGCCGATGCGGCCGAAGTCGTAGATCTGGGCGATGTTCGGGTGCTGGAGGAACGACGCGACCTTCGCCTCGCGGACGAACGACTCGACGAAGGTCGGATCCTCTGCGAGGTGCTGGAGCATTCGCTTCAGCGCCACCGATCGCTCGAAGCCCTGCGGTCCTCGCTTCTTCGCGCGATGGACCGTCGCCATACCGCCCATGCCGAGCCGCTCGTAGAGCTCGTACGGCCCGAACTGGTCGGCCGGGGACGACGGTCGCCCGGATGGACGTGGCGTGTTCACCTACCCCCCATTATGCGCGCCCCCCACCCCGAAGGTCAGAAGAACGTCAGCTCGAGTTTCATGTAGTAGAAGCCGCCGTTCTGTCCGAACTGGGTGACGTTTCGGCTGTATACGAACCGCCCCGCGCTGATGTTCGCGTCCTTGGTCTGCCGATCCGGGAACGTGTTGAACAGGTTGTCCGCGCCGAGCGTGACGAGGACGTGCTTGTTGAACTGGTACCCGAAGTCGAGATCGAACAGCACCTTGGCGCCGAACGTCTCGTCGTTCGCCGGGTTGTCGGGCTTGAACTGCACGCTCCCGTAGTAGTTCGCGCGCGCGAGCGCGGTCAGCCCGGCGATCGTGTAGCGAACCGCGACCGTGCCCTTCTGCGACGGGACCGAGTCCTCGATGCGGTTGCGCGCGAGCCGGCTGAAGTAGAAGCCCTCGACGACCGCGCGATCGCCACCGAACTTGCTCAGCAGCGCGCCCGGGATGAGGATCTCGTCGACCGACGTCGCCGTGAAGTTGATCGAGCCCGTCAGCGCGAGCACGCCGCTCCCCGCTTCGGCGGAGTACTCGGCGACGATATCGAGCCCCTTGGTGCTCGTGTTCACCGCGTTCGCGAAGAACTGCGCCTGATCGACGCCGAACGGCGCGAGGATGCTGGCGACGATCGGGTTCGTATTCGGGAACAGGCTCGTGAGGACGATGCGATCCTTGAGCCGGATGTAGTAGCCGTCCGCGGTCAGCGAGAAGTTGCCGCCGCTCTTGAGCGTGATGCCGCCGCTCGCGTTGAGCGAGCGCTCCTCGCGCAGCGACGGGATGCGGAACGCCTCGCGCGCGATCGGGCTCGCGTTGTTCGGCGTGATCACCTGCTGCGCTTCGAGCATGTCGGTCATCGGGTTCGTCACGAACTGCGTCGAGACGTTCGAGAACCACAGCTGCTGCAGTGAGGGCGCGCGGAAGCCCGTCGACACGCCGCCGCGAATGGCAAGCGGACCACCGAGCTTCGCGCGAGCCGCGATCTTGCCGATCAGCGAGCGTCCGAAGTCCGAGTAGTTCTCGAAGCGGCCACCGACGTCGACGGCGATGCCCTTGTTGAGCTCGGACTCGAGGCCCGCGTAGAGACCGATGCTGTCGCGGCGGCGATCGACCTCGTTGCTCGGCTGGAAGCCCGGGAACACCTGCGCGCCGGGGACCTTGTCCTGCGGGCCCATCGGCGTGTCGTAGGTCTCGGGTCCGTCGAGGTACGACGCTTCGTCGCCGGCCTCGATGCGATAGCGCTCGACGCGCAGCTCGCTCCCGAGGACGAGGTTCAACGTGCGGACCTCGTTCTGATCGATCTTGTGGAGCAGATCGATGTCGGCCACCGTCTGCTCGAACGCGAGCGTGCCGGCGTCGAACGTCGTCGGGCTCGCCGCCCCGAGCGACGCGTTCACCGAGTTCTCGATGTTGAAGGTGAACGAGTTGCGGCCGTGCGTGAGCGACGTGTCGACGTTCCAGTCGCCCTTGCGCCGGATGCCGACCGTGATCGCGGCGTCGTCGATCGTCGGCTCGATCAGCGGCAGGAACCCGAGCGGATAGAACTCGGAGACGTTCTTCTCCCTCTCCTTGGGATACCGGCGGAAGCCCGCCGACGATCCGCGCCGATGCCCGAGGTCGCCGAAGCTGTAGAACCTCGCGACGTCCGACAGCGGGAGCTCCATGTTGTACGCGACGATGCCGCTCGTCACGGCGGCCTCGCCGATCTTCATGTCGAACTGGCTGCGCGGGATGCCGACGTCGGCGACGACCTGATCGTCGATCGCCTTGTTCGGCTCGTAGATCGTGCCGGTGTAGAGGCCGCCGCGGCTCGTCGCTTGCTTCTCGAGGAACTCGCCCGTGAGGTTCACGAAGCCGCCGCTCTGGCCCAGCTTGAAGCCGTAGTTCGCGGACGCCTTGAGCTGCGCGCCGTCGCGCTCGGCCGTGATGCCGGTCTCGGAGGTCACGTCGAGGAGGTCCGTGACGTCCTTGGTGACGATGTTGATCACGCCGGCGATCGCGTCCGAGCCGTACTGCGAGGCGGCGCCGTCGCGGAGGATCTCGATGCGCTTGATCGAGCCGACCGCGATCGCGTTGAGGTCGGTGCCGACGGTGCCGCGGCCGAACGTGCCGTTGACGTGCATCAGCGCGCTGCGGTGGCGGCGCTTGCCGTTGACCAGGATCAGCACCTGATCCGGCCCCAGCCCACGCAGGCTCGCGGGATCGACGTGGTCGCTACCGTCGGCGATCGTCTGCGGTGCCGAGATGTAGCTCGCCGCGAGTGCGTGGAGGATACGGCCCGTCTCGGTGCGACCGCTGCGCGCGATCTCCTCGGCGGTGACCACGTCGACGGGCACCGGGCTGTCGACGTTGGTGCGCGGCGTGCGCGAGCCGACGACGACGATCGTCTCGTTGAGCGTCGCGGTGGCGAGCTGGAAGCCGAGCTCGACCTCGTCACCCTTCTGGAGGTTCAGCGCCTTCTCCTCGCTCTTGAACCCCACGAAGTCGACGCGAACGCGCACCGAGCCGGGCGGGATCTCGAGCGTGTACCGGCCCTCGTCGTCGGTGATCGCGACGTTCTTCGTGCCGACGACCATCACCGTCGCCCCGGCCAGCGGCGCATCGAGCTCCGGCGCCTCGACGATGCCGGTGACGGTGATCGTGTCCTTCTCGGGTTCGGCGGGCTCCTCGGCTGGCTTGTCACCGTCGGGCGGGGGCGCGGGCTCGGCCTCTGCCGGCGGCGCCGCCTCGTCCTCCTCGTCGTCCTCGCCCTCGGCGGACTGCGCCGAGGCGTGATTCGCGACACAGAGGATCGAGAACGCACACAAAAACGTCCTGTTCACCCGCACGCGACGACTATAACGGTTCCGCGATAGCGGTGTACCGTGCGCGCATGGCCCTGGTGCGGATCATCGTCGCGCTCGCGGTGATCGCTTGGGCGCCGTCGCTGGCGTTCGCGGACCGCACGGTGCGGGGAACCGTGCGCGACGGCGCGACCGGCGAACCGATCGAGGGGGCGCTCGTGACCGTCGGCATCGGCGAGGCAACGACCGCGGCCGACGGGACGTTCACCGTCGGAGATGTCCCGTTCGGACGCGTCGACGTGCTCGTCATCGCCGACGACTACGCGACGTATTTCGGCTCGGCGCGCGTCGGTCAGGTGCTCGCGATCCGGCTCGACTCCGAGGCACACGCGAGCGAGGTCATCCACGTGTCCGGCCACGCGCCATCGGGGCCGCCGCTCCACCTCGACACCCAGGCGATCCGCACGCAGCCCGGCGCCGGCAACGACGTGCTGCGCGCGCTCCAGAGCCTGCCCGGCGCCGCGCGCACGCCGTTCGGGATGGGCGGCCTCGCGCTCCGCGGCACCGCGCCGCGCGACACCAAGGTCTACCTCGACGGGATCGAGGTCCCGCTGCTCTATCACTTCGGCGGCCTCGCATCGTTCTTGCCGACGACCGCCGTCGACGAGGTCACGCTCGAGCCCGGCGGCGCGAGCGTGCGCTACGGCCGCGGGCTCGGCGGCGTCGCGATCGTCACGTCGCGCACGGGGCGCGCGGATCGCTGGCGCACCGGCGGCGAGCTGTCGCTGATCCACGCCGGCGCCGTCGCCGAGGGGCCCGGGCCGCTCAAGGGCAGCTGGATGATCGGCGCGCGCCGCTCGTACTTCGACGCGATCCTCGCCGCGGCGGATCTCGAGCTCGCGCTCGCGCCGCGCTACGCCGACGCGCAGCTGCGCTGGGAGTCGGGCGACGGGCGCTGGATGGCGATCCTGTTCGGCTCCGACGACAAGCTGACGCTGATCCCGTCGGACGACTCGTCGGGCGGCATCGACACGAGCAACGTGAAGGACTTCACCTACGTCTCGCGGTTCGCGCGGCTCGGGCTGCGCTACCGCGCGATCCGCGGCCCGACGTCGATCGTCGTCGTTCCCTCGATCGGCGTCGACGACATCAACGCGCGCGCGACGCACGACGGGCTCGACAAGGGCATGCACCGAACGACCGTCCCGCTCTCGCTGCGCGGCGAGGTCGCGACCGCGTTCGCGGGCGGCACCCTGTCCGTCGGCGTCGACGCCGCGCTCCAGGGTCACTGGTACGGGATGATCAACACGCCGCCGCCGACGCCGCGCGATCCGTCGCCGGACATGGTGATCGAGCGAAACCTCAGCACGTGGGCCGCGGACTTCGGCGCGTTCGTCGAGCAGTCGTGGTTCTTTGCGAACGAGCGCATCGAGGTCCGGCCCGGTCTACGCGGCGATCACTTCGGCCTGTCCGATCAGTGGACGCTCGATCCGCGCCTGCTCGTGAACGTTCGCCTGCCGAACGCGTGGACGCTCACGCAGTCGGTCGGCGCGTATCACGCACCGCCGCTCGTCACCGACCTCGATCCGATCTTCATGCGCCCGACGCCGATGCTCGGCTCGTCGGCGACGCAGGTCGCGACCACCGCGAAGAAGATCATCGGCGACGACAAGGAGCTGTCCGCCACCGTCTACTACCAGGACCTCGACCAGCTCCCCGTCGACGCGATCACGTCCGCGACCCCGACGTCGGCGAACGGTGGCACCGAGTCGGGCGGGCTCCTCGGCATCAGCCGCGAGCTCGTCGACACGCAGTTCGGCTCGTACAGCTACCGCGAGGCGATCGGCACCGGCCACGCCTACGGCCTCGAGCTGATCGGCCGCAAGAACGTCGGCCGGTGGACCGGCTGGATCGCGTACACGTTCGCGCGCGCGTTCCGGCAGAACCCGATCAAGGACGACGGCGCGACGCACCCGTACGTCCTCGACCAGCCGCACTCGTTCACGCTCGTCGGCTCGACGCAGATCGGCGCGAAGTGGCGCCTCGGCGGCCGCGTGCGCTACGTGACCGGGAACCCGCTGACGCCGGTCGCCGGCGCCTATCGCGACAGCTCCGGCGACTTCGTCGCGGTCGACGGACCGCTCCTGTCGCAGCGCCTGCCCGACTTCTTCCAGATCGATCTGCGCGTCGATCGCGCGTGGTTTCGGCCGTGGGGAACGAGCGGTACGCTCGTGCTCTACATCGACCTGCAGAACGTCATCAATCGCAAGAACGCCGAAGGCGTGACCTACAACAACGACTACTCGATCCGCAGCTACACCAACGGGCTCCCGATCTTTCCGTCGATCGGCGTGGAGTACGTCCCGTGAAGCGCGCGCTGGTTCTCCTCGCGCTCGGCGGATGCGGTGACAACCGCCCCGAGATCGAAGTGTTCGAGCCGACCAACGGCACGCGCCTCGCGATCGAGCAGTATCAGTTCGACGACGGCACGCGGCTCGTGCAGCCGACCGCGTTCTACGACCGGCGCATCCACGCGCGCTGCACGCCGCAGGAGTGGATCGACGGCGTGATCCGCTGCGTGCCCGACGCGGAGGAAGCGTTCTATCGCGACGACACGTGCGAGACCTTGTTCGGGCGCGCGACCATGAAGTTCCCGACGCACTTCATCGCGAGGGACACCAAGGACGGCCGCCCGCGACAGCTCGCCCGCGTGTTCGCCGTCGGCGCGAAGAGCGATCCGATCGCCGAGTACTACACGCGCGACGGTGTCGATGACGAGGGCAAGCCGATCTGCGTCGGGCCGCAGACGTTCCCGCAGCCCGAACCCGAGGGCACGCAGTACTACGAGATCGCCGGCGAGGTCGGCGGCGAGGACCTCGTCGCGATCAGCGAGACCGAGATCGGCGAGGGCCGCCTCGGCCTCGTCGTCCGCACATCGGACGACGGCGCACTCGTGCCGCTCGGGTTTCGCGATCGCGACCTCGACATCGCGTGCGCGCCGATCCCGCACGGCGATGGCGGTGCGTGCGAGCCGCTCGATGCGATCGCGTCGGCGTTCTTCACCGACAACACGTGCACCCAGCCCGCGATCCTCGCCGATGCCGAGGCCGATCCGCCCACGGTCGCGAGCACGCGCGGTCCGGGCGGCTGCCGCGCCTATCACGCGGTGATGACGGAGCCCGCGCCGCGCGCGTATCGCGACTCCGGCTCCGGTTGCGTGTCGGTCAGCACGCCCTCGCTCCGCGTGTTGCCGCTCGGTCCACCCGTCGAGCTCGCGCAGGTCGTGCGCACCGTCGACGATGCACCCAAGCGCCGCATCCAGCGCATCCTCGCGAGCGAAGGCGACCTCCACGTCTACGCGACGCGCATGTTCGACACCGCGACCGGCGCCGAGTGCGAGCTCCGGACGCTGGGCGACACGCTGCGCTGCGTGCCGACCGAGCTCGCGTCGATCGTTCGCGTGTTCTTGCCGGGCTGCACCGTCGAGCGCCGGCTCGCGGAGGTCCCGCTCGAGACCTGCGAGCCGGTCGCGTTCGCGATGCACGACACCGGCGAGACCCTCGAGCTGCACGCGCTCGGCGACTTGTTCGACCAGACCGCGTACACGCTCGGTCCGTTCGGCGCGTGCATGCCCTACACGCCGACGCCGGGCACGTCGCTCCACGTCGTGGGACCGCTCCTCCCCGACGACACCTTCATCGGCGCCGTGCCGTTCGGAGCGCGATGAAGGTCCTCGCGGTCGTCGCCCTCGCTTGCGCCGCGTGCGCGGCTCCCGACAGCGCGCCCCAGATCGAGAAGCTCCGCCCGCCGTGGGGACCGATGACCGGCGGCACGACCGTCGAGGTGCTGGGGCGCAACTTCGATCCCGCGGTCAATCGCGTGTTCATCGACGGTCGCGAAGCGCCGGTCGTGCGGACGATCGACGACGAGCACCTCCGGGTGGTGATCCCACCGAACGATCGCCCCGGCGACGCCGAGGTCGTCGTGATCACGGCGCAGGACAACGTGATCGCGAACGGCGTGTTCCGCTACAGCGACGCTCCGACGATCGAGAGCGTGTCGCCGTCGCTGGTCAAGCTGTCCGAGCTGCCGGCGACCATCGTCGTCCGCGGGACCGGCTTTCTCGACGAGGACGCCGGCGAGCCGTTCGTCACCGTCGGCGGCCAGCCGCTCTCCGAGGTCGACGTGCGCAACGACACGACGCTCGCGTTCAGCGCGCCGGCCGGCATCGCGTTCACGCGACCACTGATCGAGATCACGAATCGACGAGGGTCGACGAGCGCGCGTGGATATCGCTACTCGCCGAGCGATCGGCCCGGGCTGATCCTCTACGCATCGTCGGGCGAGGGGCCGTTCGCGTGGTTCTACGAGCCGGTGGCCGGGGAGCTGATCGAGATCCCGCGCTCCGGGGCGAACCGGCCGTGCCTCTACTCGGCGATGGCGAACCCCGACGGCACGCACAGCGCGAGCGCCTACTGCCTGGAGTTTCCCTACGCCTACGCGCGCGTCGACCTCGAATCGCAGACCATCGTCGATCTCGTCCCGACGAACCTCTACTACGCGATGACCCGGCACGAAGGAGCGAACTACGGCATCGATCTCGGGACGCGACGCTTCGGCACGTTCGACGACGACGGCACCGGCTTCGCGCCGATCGGGACGGCGCTCGGCGGGTTCCAGTTCGGCCTCGCCTCGGCGCGCGGGAACCTCTATGTCGCCGCGCGCGACGCCGCGTCGACGCCATCGATCAGCACGATCGATCCGGCGACCGGCGAGCGCGGGCCGACGGTGCCGCTGTCGATCTTCACGGACGTGTACGACATGGCCGCGTTCGACGGGACGCTCTACGCGGTCACGTCCGACAGCCGGCTCGTGACGATCGATCCGGCGACCGGCGACGTCACGCCGCTCGTGGTGTTCGGACAATCGTTCGCGCTCGCCCCGTTCGAGTGAACGCGCTGCGCTAGGCTCGCGCCATGATCGCGATCCTCGGTACGGGACTCCTCGGTTCGGGTTTCACGCGCGCGCTGCGCAAGCAAGGCCACGACGTTCGCGTGTGGAACCGCACGCCCGACAAGGCGCGCGCGCTCGCGGACACCGGCGCGGTCCCCATCGCCGACGCCGCGGACGCCGTGCGCGGAGCGGAGCGCGTCCACGTCGTGGTCTCCGACGACGCGGCCGTCGACGCGGTGCTCGATGCCGCGAAGCTCACCGCCGGCGCCCTCGTGATCGATCACTCGACGACCTCGACGGTCGGCGCCCGCGAGCGCACCGCGCGGTGGCGCGAGCGCGGCGTGACGTACCTGCACGCGCCGGTGTTCATGGGGCCGCAGAACGCCGCCGAGTCGACGGGCCTCATGCTCGTCTCCGGCGATCGCGAGGTCGTCGCGCGCGTCTCGCCGCTGCTGCGCCCGATGACCGGCAAGCTCGTCGACCTCGGCGAGCGCGTCGATGCCGGCGCGGCGTTCAAGCTGCTCGGCAACCTGTTCCTGATGGCGCTCGCCGCCGGCTTCATGGACATGCTCGCGCTCGGACGCGCGATGGGGCTCTCGCCCGCGGAGGTCGGCTCGCTGTTCGACCACTTCAACCCGGGCGCGCAGGTGCCCGCTCGGTTCAAGCGGCTGACGGATGCGGCCTACGAGCAGCCGTCGTGGGAGCTCGCGATGGCCCGCAAGGACGCGCGCCTCATGCAGCACGAGATGGGCAGCCACGCGCTCGAGATGCTCCCCGTCGTCGTCGCGAGGATGGACACGGCGATCGCCGCCGGCGACGGCCACCTCGACTGGACCGTGATCGCGCGCGACCTCGTGGGACTGCGATAGACTCGCCGGGTGGCAGAGAACGACAGCGTCGACGCGACGGAAGATCGTGCCGCGATCGAGGCGCGCATTCGCGAGGCCGCCACGGGCGGTGACTTCCAGCGCGCGGCCACGGAGGCCCTCCAGCTCTACGGCGCCGAGCTGTTCGGCTACCTGTGCAACGTCGCGCGTGACGAGGACCTCGCCTCCGACGCGTTCGGCGCGACCTGCGAGCGACTGTGGAAGGGCCTGCCGACGTTTCGCTGGGAGTCGTCGATGCGCTCGTGGCTGTACACGATCGCGCGCAACGCGATGTCGACGCTGCGCGCGCATCCGTCGCGGCGTCCCGAGCGCAACGCGTCGGTCTCCGAGCTCGACGACCTCGCCCACAAGATCCGCACGCAGACGCTGCCGATCCATCGCACGGAGATCCGCGAGGGCATCCGCGCGCTGCGCGACGAGCTGTCGCCCGAGGACTCCGAGCTCGTCCTCTTGCGCATCGATCGCAAGATGTCGTGGCGCGACATCGCGCGCGTGATGTACGAGGGAGCGGATCCGGACAAGCACACGGCCGCGCTGCGCAAGCGCTTCGAGCGCGCCAAAGACCACCTGCGCCGCCTCGCCACCGAGCGCGGCCTCGTCGGCTGAGCGATGCTGCTGTTCAAGAAGCCGTTCCACGCGGGCCTCGTGAGTGGGGCGATCACGCTGACGTACCGCCGATGGGAGAAGCCTCACGTGCGCGCCGGCGGACGCTATCGCTGTCACCCGATCGGCGTGCTCGAGGTCGACAGCATCGAGCGAGTCCGCGTCGCCGCCATCACCGAGGCCGACGCGCTCCTCGCCGGGTTCGCCACGCGGCAGGCGCTCGTCGACTACCTCGCGGAGCTCGGTCCGCTCGACGCGGCCGACGAGGTGTTCCGCGTGGCGCTGCACCACGGGGGCGATGGCGATCGCGTCGAGCTCGCGCTCGAGACCGCGCTCGCGCCCGACGACGTCGCCGCGATCACGGCGAAGCTCGCGAAGATGGACAAGCCGAAACCGTGGACGAAGAAGACGCTCGCGATCATCGACGCGCAGCCGCGCATCGCCGCGTCCAAGCTCGCCGCGCAACTCGGGCGCGAGACGCTGCCGTTCAAGACGGACGTGCGCAAGCTGAAGAAGCTCGGCCTGACCCAGAGCTTCGAGGTCGGCTACGAGATCTCGCCGCGCGGCCGCGCGTACCTCGCCGCGATCGCGAAACCTGACAAAACCCTGTCAACGAAGCGTTCGAAGAACAAGCGATGACGATCGACATCGCCTATGCGCGGCTGCACGCGCAGCGCCTGATCCGCCCGCTCGCGAACCCCGTCGATGTCGTCGCGCACCTCGTCGCCGTCCAGTCCCAGGACTTCTACGGCGCGACCTGGGCGCTCGCGCAGCGCTCGACGCCGACGACGTTCGACGCGATCGATCGCGCGTACTCGGCCGGCGAGATCCTGCGCACGCACGTGCTGCGCCCGACGTGGCACTTCGTGACGCCCGCGGACGCGCGCTGGCTGCTCGAGCTGACCGGCCCGCGCGTCCAGGCAAAGAACGCGTTCTGGTACAAGCAGTCCGGCCTGACCGCGGCCAAGCTCGCGAAGACCGACGCGGCGATCGCGGATGCCCTCCGCGGCGGCAACTACCTGACGCGTGACGAGCTCGCGAAGCACGTTCCGCGCGGTGTTCCGATGACACAGCTCATGATGCACGCCGAGCTCGAGCGCGTCGTGATCAGCGGGCCACGGCGCGGCAAGGTGATGACCTACGCGCTGTTCGACGAGCGCGTCCCGGCCTCGCCTGCCCTGTCGCGCGACGATGCGCTCGCGCTCCTCGCGCGCCGCTACGTGACGAGCCATGGCCCCGCGCAGGTCGCGGACTTCGTGTGGTGGTCGGGGCTGACCACCGCCGACGCGCGCCGCGCGCTCGAGCTCGCGAACCTCGCCGTCCACGAGATCGACGGCGCGCGCTACTTCGCGGCTCCCGCGACCAAGAAGGCCGCGGTCCGCGATCCCACGGTGCATCTCTTGCCGAACTACGACGAGTACCTCGTCGCCTTCGCCGATCGCAGCGCCGCGCACGCGAAGAAGCACGAGATCAGCGTGCTCGGAGGAAACTTCGCGTTCTCGAACGGCCGCGTCATCGGCAACTGGAAGCGCGGCGGCACCAAGCACCTCGACTGCATCCTGTCGGCGAAGCCCTCGGCGAAGGAGCTCGCTGCGCTCGACGCGGCGAGCTCGAAGCTCGCGGCCTTCTTCGGCCTGAAGCTCCAGCTGCGGACTAGCGTCGATCGGGCGCGAACACGAACGGGGAGGAAACCGTGACCTGGTCGAACGTCACGACGACCCTCCGGTCGCGGTGTAGTGTTCTCGAATGAGGCCGGTCTGGGTGGTTCTCCTGCTCGTCGCGTGCAGCGAGCGCACGTCGAGCCGCCAGGAGCCTCCGGTCACCGCGCCCCCGGCTCCCATCCCGCCTCCGCCGCCGATGCGCGACATCGACGACATCGGCGAGCCCGCGCCGCTGCCGTCGAGCGACGACTGGTCCACCTCGAAGACCTGCGCGGTCCAGGATGCCGAGCTGATCTACGTGGTCGACTCGCAGAACCGGCTCTCGAGCTTCGACCCGCGCAAGCTCCCCGGCAACGCGCTGCACCTCGTCGGCCGGTTGCGCTGCACGAGCTCGAGCACGCCGAACTCGATGGCGATCGATCGCAAGGGCGTCGCGTGGCTCGGCTACCAGAACGGAAAGATCTACCGCGCGTCGATCATCGATGCGAAGTGCGATCCGGCCGGGTGGAAACCTGCGGGCGAGGCGACGCGCGTGTTCGGCATGGGCTACGTGACCAAGGGCCCGCGC
The DNA here is from genome assembly GCA_964617845.1 of uncultured Kofleriaceae bacterium. Lineage (GTDB taxonomy): Bacteria > Myxococcota_A > Polyangia > Haliangiales > Haliangiaceae > JABFXX01. The sequence goes on from CAZUAR010000011.1 coordinate 184,041, forward strand.
ACGGAGGAGGAGCTGTTGTTCGTCGCCGGTGGCGTCGACGATCCGGACTACAAGCTCGCGACGATCGACACCGAGCAGAAGACGTGGAACCGCGTCGCGCGACTCTCGATCCACTCGCATCCCGAGCTGACGGGCACGTCGGAAGGCAAGCTGTACGGCTACTACCCGACACCGGGGCGCGGCTTCGTGCAGGAGATCGATCGCACGAAGGGCACCGCCGTCGGGCCCGTGTGGAAGCTGCCCGACAGCGGTGGCCGCGTCGACTCGTACGCGTTCGCGCACTACGGCGGCGTGTTCTACGTGTTCACGAGCGTCGACGGCGGCACGTCGAGCGTGCACGCGATCGACAAGAAGACCGGCACGGTCAAGCTCGTCGATCGCGACGTCGGCTACGAGATCGTCGGCGCGGGCGTATCGACCTGCGCGCCGCTCCTCGAGGCGCCACCGACGCCGTAGTCACCGCCGAACCACAAGCGTCCATCGCGCAGCGTCGTGTCGCGCAGCGTGATCGACAGCGCCTCGGCGAGCGTGTCGACCGCCGACACCGTCAGCTTCTCGCGCACGTCCTTGGGCAGGTCGTCGAGGTCGGCCTCGTTGTCGCGCGGGATCACGATGTGCGTGATCCCCGCGCGCACCGCGCCGAGCACCTTCTCCTTCAGGCCGCCGATCGGCAGGACGCGCCCGGAGAGCGTGATCTCGCCGGTCATCGCGACGTCGTGGCGCGCGGGCCGTCCCGACAGCGCGGAGATCATCGCGGTCGCCATCGCGATGCCCGCCGATGGACCGTCCTTGGGGATCGCTCCCGCCGGGACGTGGACGTGGACATCGCGCTCGAAGACGCGCGCGTCGATCGAGAGCCAGTCCGCGTGCGAGCGCGCGAACGTCCACGCGGCGCGAGCGGACTCCTTCATCACGTCGCCGAGCTGACCGGTGAGGATCAGGTCGCCCTTCCCTCGCATCGGTGCGGCCTCGACGAACATGATGTCGCCGCCGGCGGGCGTGTAGTACATGCCCGTCGACACGCCGACCTGATCCTCGCGGTTCGCGTGCTCGGGGCGCACGCGCGGTCGTCCGAGAAGCGGACGAACGTCCGGGCGATCGAGCGTGACGCGTTCGACCTCCTTCGCGGCGATGCGGCGCGCGACCTTGCGCGCGAGGCGACCGAGCTCGCGCTCGAGCTGGCGGACGCCCGCTTCGCGCGTGTACGCGGTCGTGACCTCGCGGATCGCGTCGTCGGTCAGCGTCAGGGTGTCGTCGCCGAGCCCGTTCTCCTTCAGCTGGCGCGGGACGAGGTAGTGCTTCGCGATCTCGAGCTTCTCGCGCTCGGTGTAGCCCGCGAAGTCGACGACCTCCATGCGATCGAGCAGCGGCCCCGGGATGTTCTGGAGGAAGTTCGCGGTCGCGATGAACATCACCTCGGACAGATCGAACGGCACGCCGAGGTAGTGATCCGTGAACGAGTCGTTCTGCGCGGGGTCGAGGACCTCGAGCAGCGCGCTCGCCGGATCGCCCTGGTACGACACGCCGAGCTTGTCGACCTCGTCGAGCAGGAACACCGGGTTCTTGCTGCCGGCCTGCTTCATGCCCTGGAGGATGCGACCCGGTAGCGCGCCGATGTACGTACGCCGGTGACCGCGGATGTCGGCCTCGTCGCGCGCGCCGCCGAGCGCGATGCGGACGTACTTGCGGCCCATCGCGCGAGCGATCGACTTCGCGATCGACGTCTTGCCGACGCCGGGCGGGCCGCTGAACAGGAGGATGCGGCCCTTGTTGCCGGTTGCCTTGGACAGCTGCTGGACTGCGAGGAACTCGAGGACGCGGTCTTTGACGTCCCCCAGGCCGTGGTGATCCTCGTCGAGGATCTTCGCTGCCTCGGCGACGTCGAGCTTCTCCTCGGTGCGGACGCCCCACGGCAGCTCCGCGACGGTCTCGAGGAACGTGCGGATCACCTGCGCTTCCATCGACTGGCCGCCGGCGCGCGTGAGCCGCGCCCACTCGCGAGCGACCTCCTTGCGCGCCTCGTCGGGCAGCGGCAGCTTGTCGAGCTTGTCCTTGAGCTCGCGCAGCGCCTCGTCGGCGGCTTCATCGCCCTCGCCGAGCTCCTTCTGGATCGCGCGCATCTGCTCGCGCAGGTAGTGCTCCTTCTGCTTCGAGCCGATCTCTTCCTTGACCTTCTCCTGGATCTGCTCCTGCGCGGACAGGACGTCGATCTGCTTCTGCACGAGGATCAGCACGCGGCGCAGTCGATCGTCGATCGCGAGCGCTTCGAGCAGCTGCTGGCGCTCCGCGACGGGCGCGTCGAGATATCCCGCGACGAGGTCGGCGAGCTTTCCGGGCTCGTCGATCTGCGAGATCATCTGCTTCACGGCGTCCTCGGGGAGGCCGCGCCGGGTGCCGAGCTCGGTCGCGCGCTGGCGCACTTCACGGTGCAGCGCGACGAACGTCGGATCCTTCGGATCGAGCGGCTGGAGCTCGGTCGCCGGCGAGACCGTCGCGAGGAGGTAGCCATCGGCCGGCGCGATCCGCAGCGCGACGCCGCGCTCGAGACCTTCGAGGGCGACGCGCACGCCGCCGAGCCCGCGCTGGACGGACGTCAGCGTCGCGATCGTTCCGACGGTGTACAGACCTTCGACAGAGACTTCCTCGGAGTCCTCGCGCTGGGCGACGACGAACACGCGGTGCTCCGGGTCGCGGAGCGCGGCCTCGATCGCACGCAACGTCACCGGCCGAGCTGCCGTGATGGGCAGGCTCATCCCCGGGAACAGGACACCACTGCGCATTGCCACGACGGGAAGGGACTTGGACATGATCGACATGGGTGGCGACGCCCGAACCTCGTCGCAACCTGGCCGAAAGACCCGCCCATAGGCCGAGCTCGCGAGGCCGTTTGCTCCTAGTTCGGTGGATCGTTCGCGTCCGCGACCGCGATCCGGTGGCTCTGCACCGCCGCCTTGATCGCGGCGCTGCGCTCGCTCGTGATGCCGAACGCGAGGACGAACAGTCCGAGCACGTTGCGCTCGAGCTGGTTCACCTCGTTGTCGGCGGCCATCACGGTCGCCATCGTGAACACCAGCTTGTCGCGAAGCTCCGCCGACGTGACGCGCGACGCGAGGCTCGCGACGAAGTCCTGGATGTCGGCGGGCGACTTGAGCGCGATCACTCGTTGCTGCGTGCCCTTCACGAGCGCGGAGAGCACCGGCTCGTCCATGCCCCACGGTAGGGCCATCACGATCTCGTCGAAGCGGCGCACTTCGTCGGGCGTGACCTTGCCGTCGGCGAGCACGCCCGCGACGAGCGTTTCGAGCACGGCGACCTTCTGGCCGTCGTCCATCGCGAGAACATCGGAGGCTTCGAGTTTCACGATGACAGCGTACAGAAAGATCCGGTGCGACGCGATGCGACGCGTGCGACGACTTTCCGTCGGAGATTCGATTCGCGCTACGGTCGCGACCGATGTCGATCACTCGTCGAGATTTGCTCCGCGCTACCGCGCTCGGCGTCGCCGCGTCGGCGTGCGGTGGCTCTTCGTCCTCCACCTCCACCACGCCAATGAAGCAGCCACCGGCGCCGCCGAAGAAGAAGATCCTGATCCTCGGTGGCACCGGGTTCCTCGGGCCCGCGACGATCGCCGCCGCGACCGCGCGCGGTCACGCGGTGACGATCTTCAACCGCGGCAAGCGCGAGAAGTTCCGCCCCCTCGAGATCCAGGTCGAGCACCTGTTCGGCAATCGCGATCCCGAGCTGCCCGCCGACGACGAGAAGGGCCCCGACGGAACGCTGCTCCGCCCCGACAGCACGCCGAAGGGCCTCGAACAGCTGAAGGGCCGCACGTGGGATGTCGTGATCGACAACTCCGGGTTCTATCCGCGCATGGTGAAGGCGTCGGCGGACCTGCTCGCGAACAACGCCTCGCAGTACATCTACATCTCGAGCATCTCCGCGTACGACGGCGCGCCTGCCGCGGGCGGCGACGAGAACTCGAAGCTCGCCACGCTCGAGGACCCCACCGTCGAGACGATGGGCGATCAGTTCCAGAACTACGGCGGCCTCAAGGTGCTGTGCGAGCAGGCAGCGCAGGCGGCGTTCGGCGATCGCGCGACGGTCGTGCGCCCCGGCTACATCGTCGGCCCCGGCGATCCGACCGATCGCTTCACGTACTGGCCGATCCGCGCGTCCAAGGGCGGCGACATGCTCGCCCCCGGCGCGCCGAGCGATCCGCTGCAGTGGATCGACGTTCGCGATCTCTCGGAGTGGCTCGTCACGCTCGCCGAGAACGGCACCGGCGGCACGTTCAACGCCGTCGGTCCATCGCTGCCCGCGAAGTGGGGCGACGTCCTGCAGACCTGCGTCGACGCCGCGCCCGGCGCGAAGCTCGTGTGGGTGCCGACCGACTGGCTCGAGAAGAACGGGATGGGCGGCGAGGACAGCTTCCCGATCTGGTCGCCGCCCGTCGGCGAGATGGCCGGCTTCCACCGCTGGGTCAACGATCGCGCCGAGGCCGCGGGCCTGCAGTTCCGCCCGCTGGCCGACACGGTGAAGGCGCTCCTCGCCTGGTACCCCGAGGACGTCAAGAAGCGCGTCGAGATCACCGCGAAGCAGATGGAGGAGGCCAAGGCCAAGGGCAAGGAGCCGCCGAAGATGCCGCCGCCCGATCAGCTTCGCGCCGGCCCGACGATGGAGCGCGAAGCCGAGCTCCTCGCGAAGTGGCGCGCGTCTACAGGACAGTGATCGTCTGCGTCGCCTTCTGGCCGACGACACTCGCGGTCACGGTGCACGTGCCCTTCGCGAGGCCGGTCAGCTCGAGGTGGTAGCTACCGTCGAGGCTGTCGGCGCCGTGGAAGTAGTCGACGTCGGTCTTCACGACCGCGCCGCACTCGGGTGGCACGGTCCACTCGACGGGCCAGTGGCCTGCCGTCTTCAGCTCGCGCGCCTTGCCGAACACCGACACGCGTAGCGCGCCCTCCTTGCCGATCGCGAGCTTCGCGTCGCCATCGATCTTCAAGCGGTCCGGCGCGACGATGTCGAACTCCTCGGTGTGGCCGCTCTCGCAGGTCTTCGTGCCCTTCCCGGGCGCGAGGAGCGTCCCGCCCTCCTTGTTGTCGTAGAGCTCCGCGGCCGACGCGGGCTCGACCTCGTAGGTGCACGTCGGGCCCGGTCCGAACACCGAGCCGTTTCCGAGGTGGCCACCGACGGCGTACGCCTCGCGCTCCGATGCCTTCGAGCCACACGCGGCGACAACGACCAACACGACAAGACCGAGCTGCTTCATGGCGCGTCCTGTAACCCCGCCGACCGGCCCTCGCGCTCGATACATTGCGCCAGGCGCGGCAGGACCGATCCTATCGACGAAGCCGCTGTACCATCGCGCGCGTGAGCGACCCGCGCGCCGCCAAGCTTCGCCAGGGCTACGCCTCGATCGCGAAGGGCTACCGCGAGACGCTCGTCGACGAGCTGCGCGGCAAGCCGCTCGATCGCGCGTTCCTCGACGCGTTCGCCGAGCGCTGCGCCGGCGGCACGATCGTCGAGATCGGCTGCGGTCCGGGCCAGGTCGCGTGCTACCTCGCCGAGCGCGGCGCCAACGTCGAGGCGCTCGATCTGTCGCCTGAGATGATCGCTGAGGCGACCGCGGCGCACCCCGGCCTGTCGTTTCGCGTCGGCGACATGTTCGCCCTGCCCCACGCCGATCGCAGCGTGCGCGGCGTCGTCGGGTTCTACGCGATCGTGCACACGCCGACCGCGGAGCTCGGGGCCGCGTTTGGGGAGCTCGCGCGCGTGCTCGCGATCGATGGCCTCCTCGCACTCGCGTTTCACGTCGAGGACGAGACGCGGCGGCGCGAGGTGCATGTCGACGAGCTGTTCGGCGCGAAGACCTCGCTCGACTTCTACTTCCACGATCCCGACGAGGTGACCCGCCTGCTCGCCGGCGCGGGGTTCACGCTCGAGGCGCGGCTCGACCGCGAGCCCTACGCGGGCGCGGAGCATCCGTCGAAGCGCTCGTACCTGCTAGCGCGGCGCTAGTTCGAGAGGCACGCGTTCGGCGTGCACCCGCACTGGTTGCCCCCGTTGCACGTACACATCGCGTTGGTGCCGCACTTCTCGGCTTCGGTCGCGACGGTGCACGTGGCCGTGCAGAAGTGAGCGAGCGGATCGCCGAGCTTCGCGCACAGGGCCGCCGTCGAGTGCGTGCAGTCCGACAGCGAGTCGCAGAACTGCCCGATGCCGAGCTCGTTCCCTTCATCGCCGGGGTTGCCGCAGATCGTCTGAAACGCATCGGCGGGCCTCGCGTCGACCGACGAGCCACCGTCGTCCCCGCAACCCGCCCAGGCGAACAGCGCAAGCGCTAGCATCCCTCTCATGCGCGCAGGAGTATCGTGTTCCCTTCCAGTGCTCAACGAAAACGTCGAGGTGGCAGGGCGATCGTCACGCGCCGCTTCGCAGCTCGTGCACGCCGGTGCGCAACTCGTCCTCGTCGTGGCCGCCGTGGCATGCACGCCGGCACCGCGGCCGGTCGCCGCACCGCCGTCGACCGCGGTCGCCGCGCTCGGCGAGACGCTGACGCTCGAATCGAAGATCCTCGGCGAGAAGCGCGTGATCAACGTCTATGTCCCGCCCGACTACGCGACGTCGAGCGAGCGCTATCCGGTGCTGTACATGCCCGACGGCGGCATGAAGGAAGACTTCCCGCACGTCGTCGGCTCCGTCGACGTCTCGATCAAGAACGGCATCATCCGGCCGGTCATCGTCGTCGGGGTCGAGAACACCGAGCGCCGCCGCGATCTGGTGGGACCGACGTCGGTGCCCGACGAGCAGAAGGCCGCGCCCAACGCGGGTGGCAACGAGAAGTTCCGCGCGTTCCTGCGCGACGAGCTGAAGCCGATGATCGCCGCTCGCTATCGCACGACCGACGAGTCCGCGATCGTCGGCGAGTCGCTCGCGGGGCTGTTCGTGATCGAGACGCTGCTCGTCGAGCCGACCCTGTTCGACGGCTACATCGCGGCGGATCCGAGCCTGCAGTGGAACGAGCACGAGCTCGCGCGGAGCGCCGCCGCGCGGCTCGCGTGGATCTCGGGACCGCGCACGCTCTATGTCGCGACCGCGGACGAGCCGGACATCCAGGCAGGCGTGGACATGCTCGTGAGCGCGCTGCGCATCCAGGCGCCACCGATCGCGTGGCGCTACGAGCCGATGCCCGAGGAGCACCACGGCACGATCTTCCCGACGGCAGCGCTGCGCGGCATTCGCTACGTCTTCGCTGCGCCCGACGCCGGCCCGTAGCGGACGTCGTCTGGCGCGGGCAGCACGCGTCGCGGCGCGGGTATGATCCGCGCATGCCGTGGAAGCAGGCCCTCGATCGCGCACACTCGCTCGCCCAGCTCGACGCGCTGGATCCCGCGGCCGTGATCGCGGAGCTCGAAGCCGAGATCCCCGACGCGACATCGCTGCCGGAGCTCGAAGCGCGCGACGCCGCGCTCGCCGCCGCCCTCGACGCGTTCGACGCGATCGCGATCCGCGCGATGAAGGTGCGGCTCGAGCATGCACTCGCGTCCGATGGCTCGATCGGCCCACCGACGCGGAACGTGTTCGCGCAGACGATCGTCAACTACGCGGACAACGTCGCGCTGCTCGGCGAGCGTGCGCGCGACCTCGCGATGCGCGGACGCGCCCCCTCCCCCGACGGAGTCGCCGACGCCGTGATGTCCGCGGCCCGCGCCTCGCTCGCGTTGCGCGACGCTCTCCGCACCGGCGTGCTCGATCTGGTCCGCCGTCTCGCGACCGCGTCCGTTCCGCTCGCGGATCGCAACGCGCGCGATCCGAAGCTCGACGACACGCAGCGCAAGCGGTGGAGCGCCGCGCGCCGCGACCTCGAGACGATCGCGCGCGAGCCCACGGCGATCGGCGTCGCGCCGATGGCGAAGCGAATGGCCGCGTGGCCCGATCAGCTCGACGAAGCCGCGGTGCCGCCGGAGCCGGCGCTCGCCGACTTGATCGAGATCGATTGACGACGCGCCGCCTCGGCGCCGGGACGGATCACGCAGCCTTCGAGGTGATCGTTCACGAGCCCCATCGCCTGCATGAACGCGTACACCGTCGTCGGACCGACGAACGACCAGCCGCGCTTCTTGAGGTCCTTGGATAGCCGGATCGACGTCGGCGTCTTGCCGAGCTTCATCAGCGCCTTCTTCGTCACCGTCTTGGGCCGCTCGCTCGCCGGCGGCACGAACGACCAGGCGTACGCCGCGAGCGAGCCGTGCTCGGCGACCAGCTCCTTCGCGCGCTTCGCGTTGTTGATCGTCGACTCGATCTTGCCGCGATGGCGAACGATGCCCGCGTCCCCGAGCAAGCGCTTCACGTCGCGCGCGCCGAACGTGGCGACCTTCTCGATCTCGAAGTTGGCGAACCCGGCGCGGAACGCCTCGCGCTTGCGCAGGATCGTCAGCCACGACAGTCCCGACTGGAACCCTTCGAAGCAGAGCTTCTCGAACAGCCGGCGATCGTCGACGACGGGAAAGCCCCACTCGGCGTCGTGATACGCGACGTAGTCCGGCGTCGAAACTCCCCAGAAACAGCGGGCTCGACCGTCCGGTCCGACGGCGAGCCCATCTCTCAACTTCGTGGCCACGATGGGCCGAGGTTTACATGTATCGTGGTCGGGATGAGGGGATCCGCGTTCGTGGTGGTGTGTCTGCTGACGGCCGGTTGTCAGCAATGCAATGACGTCCTCGATCCGGCGGAGAACGACGGCGGCGGGATGACGTGCACGCGCAACGAGGACTGCACCGGCGACGAGATCTGCGCCGGCGGCACGTGCAAGCCACCGGGCAGCGTCGGCGAAGGCGGCATGTGCTCGGCGACGCGGGACTGCGCGGACATGCTGAACTGCACCGAGCTCGGCGTGTGCGCCGCGGCCGGCGATGGCGCCGCCGGCACCACCTGCCAGAGCGCGGCCGATTGCGCGTACGGCCTCGCGTGCATCCACGACGGCTTCGGCGGGACGTGCACGATGCCCGGGACGACGGACATCGGCGGGACGTGCACCTCGACGAGCAACTGCATCGCGGGCCTCGCGTGCGGCAACGAGGACACGTGCGTGCCGACGCCGACCGCGTATCCACCGTGGATGGGCGTGTCGTGCCTGCCCGACACCGCGACGTTCGGCACGTACTTCAAGGTCCCGCGCGGCGGCGCGGCGCTGCCGGACTTCTATCAGCTGCCGTTCCCCAACGACATCCGCGTTCGCGCCAACGGCACGCTCGACCTCACGTCGTTCCCGCGGCCGGGCAAGTCGCTGCTCGGTGTCGACGTCGTCGATCTGTACGCCGACGCGCTCGACGAGGACTTCGAGGGCTTCTCGTCGGTCGCGCCCGTGATGTTCCGGTTCACCAAGGAGCTCGAGTTCGACTCGCTCGGCGCGAACGGCGCGAACATCAAGCTCGTCGACATCACGCCGAACACGCCCGAGCTCGGCATGGAGCTCGCGCGCGGCTGGTCGTACGGCGCGCAGAAGCGAAAGTTCCACTGCCAGCAAGCGCTGATCCTCGGCCCGAGCCGCACGAACCCGCTCTTGCCCGGCCACACGTACGCCGCCTACGTCACCACCGCGATCCGCTCGAAGCAGGACGAGGCGCCGGTCGTGCCGCCGGATCTCGCCGAGGTCATCGGACCGGCGATGCCCGCGGATCCGGACCTCGCGGCCGCGTGGACGAAGTACGCGCCGTTCCGCGCGTACCTGACCGCGGAGTCGATCGATCCGGCGACGATCGCGGGGCTCGCGGTGTACACCGTCGCGGACTCGACGCGGCGCGCGCGAGAGATCGCGGCCGTGGTCGCCGCGAGCGCGCTACCGACCGCGACGGACCTCACGCTGTGCGATGGGACAGCGGTGTCGCCGTGCGCCGGCGAGGACGGTCGCGCGTGCGGAGACTCCTCGGGCCCGTTCTGGGAGATCCACGGGAAGTTCACGGAGCCGAACTTCCAGGCCGGGACGCTGCCGTACGCGACGCCCGCCGACGGTGGCGGCATCACGTACAGCGGCAACGCGCCGATGCAGCAGGGCACCACGACGGTGTGCTTCGCGCTCACGATCCCCAAGACCGCGGCGCCCGCGAATGGCTACCCGCTCGTCGTTCACGCGCACGGTACCGGCGGCAGCTTCAAGAGCGCCGTCACCGGCGGGATCGCCGCGCAGCTCGCGACCGCGTCGACACCGACGGCGACGCTCACGTTCGACGGCGTCGTGCACGGTGCGCGCAAGAACGGCTCGACGCGCTCGACCGACAGCCTCGTGTTCAACGTGATCAACCCGCGCGCCGCACGCGACAACCACCTGCAGGGCGCGGTCGACGTGATCCAGGCGCTTCGCTTCGCGCAGGTCCCCGACTTCACCGTCGGCGCGGTCCAGGTCGCGCTCGATGCCTCGAAGGTCTACTACTTCGGTCACTCGCAGGGCTCCAACGTCGGCATCCCGGGTATCGCGGTGTCCAACGTCACCACGGGCGCGCTGTTCTCCGGCGCGGGCAGCGACCTCACCGTCGGCATCCTGAACAAGACGAGCCCCGTGAACGCGAAGGCCGGCCTCGAGCTGTTGCTCGGCGATCCGCTCGCGCCGGGCCATCCCGTGATGGTGCTGTGGCAGACATTCTTCGACCGCATCGATCCGATCAACTTCGCTCCGGAGCTCGTGCTGCGCCCCGTCGGCGTTCCGTCGAAGCACGTGATGATGACGTGGAGCGAGACCGACACGTTCTCGCCGAAGGACACGCTGAACGCGACCGCGAAGGCAGCGCGGCTCCTGGTCGCGAGTCCGACCGTCGTCGAGGATCAGATGACGGGCACCGATGCGCGCCCCGTCACGCCGAACCGCACCGGTGGCGATGCGGTCCTTCGCTTCGCGACGGTGTTCCAGTACGCGACCGACGGCACGTACGACGGACACTTCGTCGCGCAGAACCACCCGCAGGCGAAGGCGGATTGGACCGCGTTCTTCATGTCCTTGATCGCGGGCGCGCCGAACGTGCCGTAAGCTGTCGCCATGGCGACCAGCGCGAGCGTAGAACCCGATCGCACCGATCTGATCCGTGATCTCTTTTCGCGCCAGCGCGCGAACCAGGCGGCGGTCAAACGGTCGAGCGCGAACGCGCGCATCGCGAAGTTAAAGAAGCTCCGCGACGCGATCATCTCGCGCGAGTCGGCGATCCGCGATGCGCTCGCGAAGGACTTCCGCAAGGCCCCCGCCGAGACGGAGATCACCGAGGTCGTGCCGATCCTCGTCGAACTGAAGGAAGCGATCGCGCACCTCCACGCGTGGATGAGGCCCCACAAGGTGCCGACGCCGATGTCGCTGTTCGGCACCAAGAGCCACGTGTATTACGAGCCGAAGGGCGTCGTGCTGATCATCGGGCCGTGGAACTACCCGTTCCAGCTCGTCATCGCGCCGCTGATCGCAGCGATCGCCGCCGGCAACTGCGCGATCGTGAAGCCGTCCGAGCTCACGCCGCACACGTCGGCGCTCCTCGTCGAGCTGCTCGGAGCCGTGTTCTCCGCCGACGAGGTCGCCGTCGTCGAAGGCGATCACACGGCCGCGCAGCAGCTGCTCGCGCTGCCGTTCGATCACTTCTTCTTCACGGGCTCGACGCGCGTCGGCCGCATCGTCGCCGAGGCTGCGGCGCGCCACCTCGCATCGTCGACGCTCGAGCTCGGCGGCAAGTCGCCCGCGATCGTCGATGACACCGCGGACCTCGGCGACACCGCGAAGCGCCTCGCGTGGGGCAAGTTCGTCAACGCGGGCCAGACCTGCATCGCGCCGGACTACATCCTCGTCGACGAGCGGCGGCGCGACGCGCTCGTCGACTCGCTCCGCAGCTCGATCGAGTCGCTCTACGGCGCGACCGAGGATGCACGGCGTTCGTCGGCGGACTTCTGCCGCATCATCAACGCGCGCAACTACGATCGCCTGAAGAAGATGCTCGACGACACCGTCGCGAGCGGCGCGCAGATCGCGTTCGGTGGTGCCACCGACGCGGCCGATCGCTACATCTCGCCGACGATCCTGACCGGCGTGAAGCCCGACTCCGCCGCGATGGGCGAGGAGATCTTCGGCCCGATCCTCCCGGTGCTGACGTACAAGTCGTTCGACGAGGTCGCTCCGTTCATCACGTCGCGCGACAAGCCGCTCGCGCTCTACGTGTTCAGCGAGAACGAAGACCGCATCGACTCCGTGATCGCGAACACCACCGCCGGCGGCACGTGCGTCAACAACACGGTGATCCACTTCGCGAACCACCACCTGCCGTTCGGCGGCGTCGGCGCGAGCGGGAGCGGCAACTACCACGGCTTCTGGGGCTTCAAGGCGTTCTCGCACGAGCGCGCCGTGCTGCGCCAAGGCCGCGTCGACATGCTGAAGCAGATCTATCCGCCGTACGACGGCAAGGTCGCGCGCGTCGTGTCGCTCATGCGCAAGCTGTTCACCTGAGCCCAGGCTCTACTTCGCGTAGATCACGACGAGCGCTCCGCCGATCGCTGCGACGAGGATGAAGCCGAGGAAGATCCACAGCGCTGCACGGCTCGACGGCGCCGGCGCGGGAGCGGCGTCCGGGAGCCGGGCCGCCTTCGATGGCTTGGGCGCCTGCGGGCTGAACTGATCGGGGCTCACGACGACCTGCCCCCACACGCTCGCATCGTGGTCCGGCTTGTCGGGGACCAGCTGGCTCGTCGAAAGCTCCATCGTCGAGTCGTTGTCCACCCGCTTGGCCATCGCGACATCGAGTTTGGCATAGGATCGATGCCGCCAGTGCGTCCACGAGTGATAGCGACCGGGCCCGGTATCCAACCCCTGCGAGCGGGCACGGCGCTCGAGGAAGCGCTGGATCGCGAGGAGGTCTACGCGCTCGTCCTGAGCGCGGCGCGGGCGCGGCTTCGGTTCGCGGCGCTCTTGCGCGTACACCAGGACCAGCTGCGCGGGTGGCGCGTGCTGGCCGATGCGGAGTTCGATGTCGCCGAGTTCGAGACGGTCGAGCTGCCGCGCACGATTCCGATCCTCGAGTCCGTGATCTCGTCCTCGTCGCCGACGATCGGAAAGCTCGCGACCGGCGAGCTGTTCGTCGACGGATTGCTCGACGTGCTCGGAGCGACGGTCGCGCCCGCGGTCCTCGTCCTGCCGATCAGCGTGCGCATGCACACCGTCGCGCTCGTCGTCGGTCATCGTGGCGCCACGCCGTTCACGTACAGCGAGGTCGCCGAGCTGTTCCCCGTGCTCGCGAATGCAGATGCTGCGCTCGATCGACTCGCGGCGGTGCGCGAGCAAGCAGCCGCGCCGCGCGCACGGACGCAGGCGGACAGCGGGAGCGACTACGAGGTCGAGATCTCGTTCGAGCAGGACCACGCGGCGCGACGCGCGGCGACGGTGTCGCATCGCGAAGCGCAGTCGTGGCCCGAGCTGGCCGAGTCGATCCGCGAGCTGATCCGCGACGGCGTCGATCACGGCGAGCCCGGCGAGGACGAGCAGCTCGAGCTGCTCCTCGAGCTGGGGCAGATCGAGCTCGAGCACCTCGGGCGGCCCGAGGCGGCGATCGAGTCGTGGCGCAGCGCGCTCGCGATCGACGCGTCCGATGCGCGCGTGCTCGACGCGCTGGAGCAGCTGTACGCGAAGCGCGGCCGGTGGCTCGATTGCGTCGAGCTGCTGGAGAAGCGGATCGCGCTCCTCGAGGAGCAAGGGCCGCGGATCGCGATGCTGCTCAACCTCGCGACCATCGCGCGTGACAACCTGAACGATCCGCGGCGCGCGATCGATGCGCTCGAGCGAGTGGTCGAGATCGAGCCGGGACATCCCGCGGCGTCGCCGCAGCTCGAGGAGCTCTATCGCGCGAAGCAGGAGTGGGGCCCGGTCGCGGCGCAGATGCTCGACCGCGCCTCGCGCGATCCCGACAACGCCGCGAGCCTCCGCGCGCTGGCCGAGGTCGCGGAGGTCTACGAGCAGAAGGTCGGCGATCCGCGTGCCGCGGTGCTCGTGTGGCTGACGCTGCTGCGTCGCGATCCGACGCGCGCGGGTGTGCTCGAGGACGTCGAGCGCCTCGCCGAGAGCGCCCGATGCTGGGACGAGCTCGTCGCCGAGTGCTCCGCGATCGCGGAAGAGCTCGAGCGCTCGCACCCCGCGATCGCCTCGGCGGTGTGGCACCTCGTCGGCCGGTGGTCGCGCGACCATTTCGCGAATCGCACCGACACGATCGCCGCGTTCGAGCGTGCGCTGCGTCTCGCCGGCGACGACCAGGAGCGCGAGAGCATCCTGCACGAGGAGCTGGGCGAGCTCCAGGAAGCAGACCCCGCGATCGCGACGATGCACTACGAGCGCGCGCTCGCGGGGCGCCCCGAGTCTCCGCAGATCCTGACCGCGCTGCACCGGCTCTACCTCGTGACCCAGGCGTGGGAGCAGATCGCCGAGCTGTTGCCGAAGCTGATCGAGGCGCTCGCTCCGTCGGCGCAGGTCGCGACCGTCGTCGATCTCTACGTCGAGCTCGGCGCCGTCTACTCCGATCGCCTCGATCGGCTCGACGACGCGATCGAGGCGTATCAGGACGCGCTCGCGCTCGATCCGAAGCACGTCCTCGCCCAGCGCAGCCTCGCCTCGATCTACGAGCGCACGGGCCAGGCCGAGGCGCTGCTCGAGACGACGGAGACCGAGGTCGACAACTCGCCGCGCTCGGTGCAGCTCGCGCGCTACGGCGATCTCGCGGCCGCGTGGCACGAGCACCAGCGTCACGATCGCGCGGTCGCCTGCTGGCAGAAGCTGATCGCGCTCGATCCGAGCTCGCCGATCGGACACGAGGGGCTCGCGCGGACGCTGCGCGCGTCCGGTCAATGGATCGAGCTCGCGAACGCACTGCGCGCGCGCGTGCGCCGCAACCCCGACAACTACGACCGGGTCGTGCTGCTCGAGCTCGCCGATGTCCTGGCGAACCAGCTCGACGATCTCCGCGGGGCCACGGTCGCGCTCGAAGAGATCACCGCCCACGAGCCCGACGATCCAGCCGCGCTCGATGGGTTCGCGCGCCTGCACGACCGCACCGGCCGGCTCCGCCCTGCACTCGACGCGCTCGAGCGCCTGCTCGAGCAGACCGACGCTCCTCGCGCCCGCGCGGACCTGCTCCAGCGCATCGGACAGGTCCACCTCGCCGCGCGCGATGCCGCGACCGCGCGCTCGAGCCTGGTCGCGGCGCTCGCCCTCGATCGCGACAACGCGAACGCGCGCGAATCGATGGCGCGCGTACACGTCCAGCAAGGCGAGCTGGTCTCCGCGGGCGAGGAGATGCTCCGCGCGGCTCGCCTGCACGAGAACCAGGCGGACATCCTGCGCTGCCTCGCGGATGCGGCGTGGCTGTATCGCCACCGCCTCGGTGACGCCGAGCGCGCGAGAGAGTGCCTCCATCGCATCCTCGAGATCGATCCGGATCACGCCGATGCGAAGCGAGCGCTCGCGGAGCTGCTCGCCGACAACCAGGAGTGGGAGAGCCTGTGGCCTCACCTCGAGGAGCAGGTCGCGAAGACGCGCTCCGACACGACGACGCCACCGGCCGAGCGACGCGAGATCTACATGAAGGCCGCGCGCTGCGCCGTCGAGCTCGGCAAGTTCTCTCGCGCACAGGACCTCTACGACCTCGCCGAGAAGACCGCGCCCGATCCGTCGATCCAGATCGATCGCGCCGACGCGCTGTATCGCGGCAAGCAGATCGACGCGGCCGTGGCGACGCTGCAAGCGCTCGTCAACGACGCGGCGAACCTCGAGCGCGTGCAGCGCATCGCCGTATATCGCCGGCTCGCGCAGATCAACACCGAGCTCGGCAAGCCGGCGCAGGCGCAGCAGTTCCACACCAAGGTGCTCGACCTCGACCCGGCGCATCGCGACACGCTGTCCGATCTCGCCGAGCTTCACCTCGCGCAGGAGCGCTACGACGACGCGATCGCGAGCCTGCGCGAGCTCGCCAGCGCGACCACGGTCGTCGGCGAGCGTGTCGCGCTGTTGTGCCGCATCGGCGACCTCTACCAGCAAAAGCTCGCGAACCCGGGACGCGCGATGTCGACGTACCTCGACGCGCTCGAGCTCGACGGTGGGAATCGCCGCGTGCTGCAGCGGCTCCTCGATCTGCAGACCAAGTCGGGCCAGTGGACGCGCGCCGTCGAGACGATCAGCAAGTTCCTCGATCGCGAGACGGAGCCGGCGCACCGCGGCGCGTACTACCTCGCGTCCGCGGCGATCAAGCAGACCGAGCTCAAGGATCTCGGTGGCGCGCTCGAGGACTACGAGCTCGCGCTCGACGAGCTGATGCGCGAGGAGCCACTGCGTCCCGCCACCCGGCGGCGCGCGCTGCAGACGTTCCACGACGTCGACGTGCTCCTGACGCAGGAGAAGGACTGGAAGCTCCAGGAGCAGGCGTATCGCCGCATGATCAAGCGGATGCCGTCGGGCGATCCGGCGCTGGTTCCGCTGTGGCACGCGCTCGGCGAGCTGTGTCTCTCGCGGCTCGAGCACATCCAGAGCGCGATCCAGGCGTTCGAGGTCGCGCACGCCCTCGATCCGGCGAAGAACCCGGCGCGCACGAAGATCCTCGCGGATCTCTACGCGCGCACCGGCGCGGTGAAGCCGACGGCAAAGCTCGTCGAGACCGACCCGACCAACCCCGAGGCGTATCGCACGCTCGCGCAGACCGCGCTGTCCGCCGGGCGCGTCGACGAGGGATGGTGCGCGTGCCGCGCGCTCGTCGTGCTCAAGCAGGCGAACTTCGACGAGGAGCTCGTCTACAAGAAGTTCCAGGCGCACGAGGTGCGCAAGGCGAAGGGCGTGCTCGACGCCGACGCGTGGGCGGAGGTCCGCCACCCCGACGAGGACCGCGTGATCAGCTCGATCTTCGCGCTCGTGTGGGAGCCGCTCGTCGCGCTGCGCGCCGGCACGGCAAAGAGCTTCGATCTGCGCGACAAGGATCGGATCCCGATCGAGGAGGACAATCGCGTCGTCGCGCGCATCTTCCGTCACGCCGCGCGGATCCTGAACGTCCCGCTGCCCGACGTGTACGCGCAACCGAGGCGTAGCGGCAGCCTTCTGCTCGCGAACACCGTCGAGAACGGTCGTGTCGTCCCGTCGGTGATCGTCGGTCGCGACATGATGACCGGCTATCGCGACACCGAGATCGCCGCCGCCGTCGGCGCGATGGTCGCCATGTTGCGACCGGCCTACTACCTCAAGCTGGCGATGACGACGAACGAAGAGCTCGAGGCCGCGGTCGCCGCGGTCGCGCAGCTATTGCAGCGCAACCTCGGGCGCCCCGAGCTCGAGCCGCTGATCTCGGTGTTCGCGCCGGCGATCAAGGCGAGCCTCACGCGTCCCGTCGCCGAGACCTTGCTCCAGCTCGTCGAGCGCCTGCCCGAGCGGCTCGACCTCGCACGCTGGCGCGCCGCCGTCGACGCCGCCGCGTACCGCGCGGGCTTCCTCGTGTCCGGAGAGCTCGCCGCGAGCGCGAAGATGATGGCCCTCGCCGGCCCGCGCTCCGCGCAGCGGATCCAGGAGCTGGTCGCGTACTCGGTGTCGCCGGCGTACCTGACGTTGCGCGAGCGCCTCGGCGTCGCGATCAAGGCGAAATAGCGGAACCGCATCGCAGCGCGGGTGTCCATCGCCGCATGCCGGGCACCTTCGTGGTCCGCGCGTGCCTCGCCGGCACGGCGCTCGTCGCATGCGCGTCCCCCTCGTCGACGGTCGGTCCCTCGACGGCTCCCGCGGTGCCGCGCGCGGCCGGCATCCCCGCGGAGCCCGCGGAGCCCGCGACATCGCTTCCGACCGCGCCCCACCTGACGAGCTCGCGCATCGTCGCGATACGGACCGGGACGCTCGTCCTCGACCAGGACAGCGGCCAGTTGATCCGCACGGACGGCGATGGCGTTCCGGTCGCGCGCCTGTCGATCGGACGCGACCCGGGCATGCTCGCGTTCGATCCCGAGCGCTCCGTGGCGTTCATCGCGGATCGCGAGCACGATCGCATCGTGGTCGTCGAGGTCGGCGACGCGGTCCGGCTCTCGAGCACGTTCGCGTTGCCGCCGGAGCCGTACGGCGTGGCGCTCACGCCCGACTCGTCGACGCTGCTCGTCTCGACGATCGCGGATCACCTGCTCGTCGCGCTCGACGCCACCACCGGCGAGGAGCGCTGGCGCACATCACTGTCCAGCGATCCGCGCTCGATCTCGGTCTCTCCGGACGGCACCCGCGCGCTCGTCGCTTCGGTCGGCAGCGGCGGCGTCGACGATGTCTCGCTGTCGACGCTCGTCGTCACGCCGATCCCGTTCGACCTGTCGTGCGATCGCTGCGACAGGGGACCGGCGTTCGCACGCTCGAGCGGCGCGGTCGTGTTCATCGATCAGCACCGCGCGATCGCGCCGTTCCAGCGCGCGGTCCCCGAGAGCATCGATAACCTCACCGACTCGTACTACGGAGGCGGCCGCAGCCCCGTCACGCAGCACCTCGCGTTCCTGTCCTTCACGCCCGCGCGCTCGCAGGTCGTCGCGCAGATCATCGCGAACCAGCCGCGCTCGATCCTGTGGGACGCCGATAGCGACGTGCTCCTCGTCGGTGGCATGGCCTCGGACACCCTGCTGCGCGTTCAGGGCATCACGCGCGGCTCGACCGCGGAGACCGAAGGGGCCGCCGCGGACTTCGTGCTGCGCCCGCGCGAGACGTGCGGTCCCGACGGCTTCGCACGCGCGGCGGACGACACGATCTATGTCTGGTGCTCGCTGTCGCGCACGATCGTCCGCATCGAGCCGCCGGATCCGACGGTCGCGCGTTCGAACCACGTGCTCGCCGAGAGCCCGCCGGTCGCGCCGACCTCGCTGTCCATGGCAGAGCACCGCGGCATGGTGCTGTTCAAGTCGGTGCACGGCGCGATCAACCGCGATCGCACGATGGCGTGCACGACGTGTCATATCGACGGCCGCGCCGACGGTCACAGCTGGAAGATCCGCGACCACAGCCTGCAGACGCCGATGCTCGCCGGCCGCATCGCGAAGACCGCGCCGTACAAGTGGGACGGGCACGACAAGACGATCAGGGACAGCATCGCGAGCACGATCACCCGCCTGGCGGGAACGGGCCTCGCTCCGGCTCGCGTCGACGACCTCGTCGCCTACCTGAACGCGATGCCCGCGCCGCGCCGCCCGACCGGCGATCCGGCCGCGATCGCGCGCGGCAAGAAGGTCTTCGAGCAGCGCGGGTGCGACGATTGCCACGACGGCGCGCGGTACACCGACGGCGCACGGCACCTGATGGGCGGCCACCCCAGCGATCCGATCAACCTCGTCGACACCCCGAGCCTGATCGGGCTCGCCGCCAGCGCGCCGTACTATCACGACGGCAGCGCGCCGACCCTCGCCGCGCTCGTCGCCGGCGGGGGCAACATCAAGGGCATGGGAAACCTGAAGAAGCTCGACGACGCGCAGCGCGCGGATCTCGTGGCGTTTCTCTCCTCGCTATGACCCTCGATTTTTATTCCCCCGCGATTAGAACTTCGTCCCGGGGCCGGCGTTCAAACGCCAGATGAGGATCGCGATCGCGGCTACGACCGCCTTGACCATGCTGTCCACCGCCATCCCCGCGCATGCCTTCTGCGGGTTCTACGTGAGCGGGTCGGACAAGAAGATGTTCAACGACGCGACCAACGTCGTGCTGATGCGCGAGGGGACACGCACGGTTCTGTCGATGCAGAACGATTACAAGGGTCCGCTCGAGGACTTCGCGATGGTCGTTCCGGTCCCGGTCGTGCTCAAGCCCACGGACGTGAAGGTCGTACCGAAAGAAGTGTTCGATCGCATCGACTCGCTCGGCTCGCCGCGCCTCGTCGAGTACTGGGAGCAGGACCCGTGCCCCGCGCCCTACATCGGCGAGACAGCCGGCTACGGGATGGCCGCGGATGCGCCGGCGATGGAGTCGCTCTCCGCGAGCAGGCCGGAGCCTGCCCCACCGGCGAACTACGGCGCGAAGATGAGCCGCCGCAGCGAGCCCGCGCGCCCGGCCGTGCCGCCGACCCTCGCGAGCTTCTCCGCGTCGCAGACGACGATCACCTCCGGCGTCGCGACGCCGATCCAGTGGAGCTGGAGCTACTCGAACCAGCCGTGGCCCGAGCCGACCTGCACTATCGATCACGGCGTCGGCAGGCTGTACAACAACGCCAAGGCGATGCTGTCGCTCACCGACAGCTCGATCGTCACGCTGACCTGCGCGAACTCCGCCGGAAGGTCGACGAAGCAGATCAAGATCAACACGGTCAAGATCGAAGCGAAGTTCGACGTCGCCGAGTACCAGATCCTGATCCTGTCCGCGGCGGAGGCCGCGGGGCTCGAGGAGTGGCTGCGCATCAACAAGTACCAGATCCCCAAGGACGCCGAAGCGCTGCTGCGGCCGTACGTCGAGCAGGGATCGAAGTTCTTCGTCGCGAAGGTCGATCCGAAGAAGGTGAAGATGGTCGACGGTCGCGGCGTGCTGTCGCCGCTGCGCTTCCACTACGACAGCGAGGACTTCTCGCTGCCGATCCGCCTCGGCATGGCGAACTCGTCGGGCAAGCAGGACCTGATCGTCAACATCATCTCGTCGAACAAGCGCTTCGAGGTCGCGAACTACAAGAACGTCGTCATCCCGACGAACTTCGACGTGAAGGACTCGGTCCGCACGCGCTTCACCGAGTTCTACACGGCGCTGTTCGACAAGACCGTCGAGGCGAACCCGGGCGCGGTGGTGACGGAGTACGCGTGGCAAGCCGTCGGCCAGGCCGTGCAGCAGGGCATCTACGGCGTCACGTGTGATCCGTGCCCGACGGTGATCCCGATCGACGGCGACATGATGCAGCTCGGCGCCGACGTGATCGGTGGATCGATCACCCAGGGGACGTACGTCCTCACGCGGTTGCACGCTCGCTACGGCAAGAACGACATGAAGGACGATCTGCGGTTCCGCGAAGCGAAGCCGATCGTCGGCGGTCGCGAGATGTGGAGCCGGCAAGGCCTCGAGTACGGCGCCACACCGTCGACGACGAACAACTTCCAGGCGCGCTACGCGATCCGCCACTGGTGGACGGGACCGATGAAGTGCAAGAACCCGCGGCGTGGTGTGTGGGGCGGCCCGCCGAACGGTGGCGCGAACCAGGTGATCGCGGCGCAGAAGACCGCGTTCGCACCGCGCGGCAAGCTCCAGCTCGCCAGCGTCATCAAGCGCGACCTCTGGGAGATCGGCTACAAGAAGCAGCGCACGCCCGCGCCGGCGAAGGTGTCGCCCGGCAGCAGCGGGACGAAGACGATGGCGTTCGGCGGCGGCGTGTTCGGTGCGCTCGCGCTGCTCGGGCTGATCGCGATCGTTCGCCGGCGCCGGCGCTAGCCGAGCTCGAGGCGCGGCGAGCCTTGCCACGGTTCGCGCTCGACCTCGAGCATGTGCGCGAGCCACTCGGCGATGAGATGGATCGTGGCGAGGTAGTCGCCACCCTGGCGCGACACGAGGTTCTGCAGCTCGAGGACGTGCGTGCGCGCCGCGAGCGACACCGCGAAGATGACATCCGGCTCGCGCGTCGAGGTCGCCGGATCGCAGTCCGCGACCGGCGAGGATACGACGTGATTGCGGCACGTGATGGGACGCGCCTCGTACGCACCGCAGCGATCGTCCTCGAGCAACGCACACAGCGGAGCGTGCTTTGCGAACGCTTCCGAGCGCGACACACCCGAGGCGACGAGCGCGCGATAGTCCGTGCGGTACCACGCGAGCCACGCGCGCAGCCGATCGCGGATGGCGTCGACCTGCGCCGGCTCGCGATGCGCGACGATCCAGTCGACGAGCACCTCGGCCTCGGCGCGCGAGATCGGGATCTCGAGCCGGCAGCAATGCGAACACCCCGCCGTGCACGTCGGGACCACGCCGGTCGCGGCGAGCTCCGCCAGCTTCTGGACGCTCGCCTGGCTGCAGCCTTCGAGGACGCGCAGCGTGACGCGCTTGCGCTCGTCGAGCTTGGCCTGCGCCCGCGCCTTCTCCTTCTGCCGCTGGTCGGTCTTGCTCACGTGGTCGTGCCGATCAGCTCGTCGTCGAGGCGTGATCGGCGAAGCGCCGTGAAGCGCTGCATCGCGGAGTGAAGCTCGGCCAGCATGGACTCGGTGCTCGCGAGGATACCTCGCGCGTGAAGCTCGCGACGGAGCGTGCCGCAGGTATACGTCACGCATCGCTCGGGCCGATCGCCCGGCGACAGCGTGCAGCCCATCGCCCCTCGGAACGCGCAGCCCGCGTGCTCGGTGCGCGGCGCGTGCAGATCGCGCGAGGTCGTTCCGCCGTGAGCGAGCGCGGCCACCTCGTCGTCGGAGAACAGCTCGCTCGTCACCCCGGTGCAGCAGTCGCCGCCCGCGAACACCCCGCGCGGCACTGGCTTGCCCGTCGCGCAGCTCCCGCACGACTCGACGCCGTCGAGGGCGGCCGCGACACGGAGCTTCAGCGCGCGCAGCTCGATCGCCGCGGCGCGCTCGTCGCGGGTCGAGCGGGCGCGCTTCTCGACGGCGAGCCGGCGGTGCACGTCGGCGAGCTCGCCCGCTCGCGAGCCGTGTCGCCGGAGGAGCAAGCGCTGGAGCGGAACCCACACCGTCGCGCAGCATAGCCGAGCATCCCGGACGGCGTGCGCTATTCTCGTAGCGCGATGACCTCGATCCTGAACCTCCTCTGGTTTGTTCTCGGCGGCTTCGTCATGGGTATCGGCTGGTGGGTCATCGGCATCCTGATGGCGCTCACCATCGTCGGGCTGCCGTGGGCGCGCGCGTGCTTCGTGTTCGGCGGCTTCTGCTTCTTCCCGTTCGGGCGCCAGGCGATCGATCGACGCGAGCTGAGCGGCAAGGGCGACCTCGGGACCGGCACCGTCGGCTTCCTCGGAAACGTGATCTGGTTCTGCGTCGCCGGGCTGTGGCTGGCGATCGGTCACCTCGCATCGGCGGCTGCCAACGCGGCCACGATCATCGGCATCCCGTTCGCGTTCCAGCACCTGAAGCTGGCGCTCTACGCGCTCGCGCCGATCGGCAAGACGGTGGTCACGAACGAGGAAGCCCAGGCCGCCCGCCGCCGCAACGCGACGTTCACGAGGATGTGATGATCGACGTTCGCGAAGCGCGGGCAGACGACTACGACGTCTACCAGCGCTTGTTCCCGGAGCTCGGCGTCGACGAGGGCGTGCCGTCGCGCGAGCGATTCACCACGGATCTCGCGACGCGCATGTTCGTCGCGATCGACGCCGAGCAGGTCGTCGGCTACTTGCTGTTCGATCTGATGGACGGCGTCGGCTACGTGCGCAACGTGGTCAGCGATCCCGAACGGCGACGCGCGGGCATCGGCATCGCGCTGATGGAGGCCGCGCGCGAACGGTTCGTGCGCGCCGGAGCGACGACCTGGTGCTTGAACGTCAAGGCCGAGAACCGCGCGGCGATCGCGCTCTACGAGCGATGCGGCATGGGGCTGCACTACCGCACCACGGTGTTGCGACTGCCGCGGTCGGTGTCGTTGCCGCCCGTCGATCCGTCGCTCTCGCTCGTCCCCGTCCCGCCCGAGGCCGACCCCATGATCGAGCCCGCATTCGCCTTGCTTCCGGGCCAGCTCGCGAGCGCGCGCAACAAGGCCGGGCGCATGGTGCTCCAGCTCGCGCGGGGCGACGAGGTGCTCGGCGTCGGCGTGTTCGTGCCGTCGGTCCCCGGATCGTTCCCGTTCCGGCTAGCACGCGGCCGCGTTCCTCGCGTTGTTGCGCGAGCACGCCCACGACGGCGCCGCGTTCGTCCAGATCGGCGCCGAGAACGACGCGGCGCTCGCCGCGGAGGTCCTCGCGCTCGGAGCCCACGTCCAGCTCGAGCTGCTTCACATGCACGGTTCGCTCGCGTAGCGAACGTCATCGAGGCGGTACCGCGAACACGACGACGCGCCAGTCCTCGAACGCCGGCGTTCCGGCGGGCCGCGTCGACGAGCGTTGCTTGTCGATGACGATGTACTGCGCCTCGAAGCGCCGCGCCGCGGCCTCGAGCTGCTCGGCCGTCAGCCGGTCGTAGCGCGCCTCGATCTCCTCGTGCGTCGCGGCGCTCTCCACGCCGGCGATCGCGCACAGCCGCCGGTACCACGCGACGAGCTCGTCGGGATAGAGCGGTGGCGATCGCGAGTCCGCGACGATCGCGCGCCTCGCGAGGAACCTGAACGCGTGCACGTACGGCGGTATGACGAACAGCGCGTCGCGATCCGTCGTGCGCGCCCACAGGATCAGGTCCCGGTATCGACCGCCGAGCGCCTCGGTGAAGAGGTCCGGGCTCGCGAGCTTGCGCGCGACGGGCGCGATCGCGAGCGTCGCGACGAGAACCCCCGCGATGATCGGCGCGCGTCCAGCGACCGATCGCGCGCGCGAGGGTGCCGCGCGATACCCGATCGCGGCTGCGATCGCCGCCGCGAGTGCGGCCGTGTAGCGACCGCCGGCATGTGGGATCGACCAGCCGAGGACGACGCCGATCCCGATCGGGATTCCGAGCGCGCGCCACCGGCCGGCTCCTGTCGCACCGGACGTCGGGAGGGCGTGGTCGGAGAACACGATCGCGACGACGACGATCTGACTCGCGAGCTGCGCGAAGGGCGCGATGCGCCAGACGAACAGGCGCGTCGCGGACGGCGCGATCAGGATCGCGAGAAAGATCCACGTGCACATCGCGGTCCCGACGACAGCGCACGTGAACATGCGCGCGAGCCTGGGATCGCGAGATGGATCGCAGGCCCACGCGGCGAGGAGCCAGCCGAGGAGCGGCGGCAGCTGCGCGATGGCGACGCTCGCGTCGTAGTGCGTGGGCGCGTGGAACTCGACGAGGATGCGCAGAGCGAGCGATGGCTCTGCCGCGTCGCCGGCGGCACGGATGCTGGGCCACATCGCCGCGAGCACGACGAGCGAGGGCGCGAGCAATGCGATCCGCCGCCGAAAGAGCGCCGATCGCGCGCCCGTGCCTGCCAACCCGGGCCCGCCGAGCAGGTCGACAACGCCGAACCAGAGGATGCCGAGGATCAGGAAGTTCGCGTGAAAGGCGCCGCCGATCGCGAGCGCGACGCCGGCGGCGAGGTGGCGATCACGGACCCACAGCGCGAGCGCGGCGAGCCACGCGACGGTCGCGATCGACGACGGCTGGAAGTACGTCGCGACGAGGTAGCTGCCGCCGATCGCGCGACCACCGCCGAGCGCGATGAAGCCGGCGAGGAGCAGGAGCAGCGAGAGATGGCGCGCGAGCCCGAGCGCGACGAGGATCCCGTGCAGCGCCGCGATCGTCGCGACCATCGCGAGCAGGTGCGCCACGCCGAAGCTGGTGGCTCCCGTCGGATCGGCGCGGAACAGCTCGGTCGCGAGCGCGATGAACGCGCCGTGATAGTGCGTGGTGTCGCTGGTGAGCCAATCGCGCGCGAAGAGATCGATGTTCGCGCGGCGAAGCGGCTCCAGCAGGTACGTGACCTGGTTCGCGGAGCCGACGCCGCCGCCGTATGCGAGCGCGATCGCGACGCCGATGGTCACCACGCTCGCGATCACGACCCACCGCTTCATCGGTGCGCGCAGCAGTACAAGGACCGCGCCACGCGCCAACACGCGATCACCGCACGCGAAGCGATCGCCACACTACGACATCGGTGTCACGCGACCCTCAGATCGACGAGGAATTTCGATGGCGTGCGTCCGACGCACGTGCGGCAAGCGCTGGCAGATCGTGGACGCGGCCGCTGCGCTACTCTCGGTGCATGGTCGGGTGGCTCGCAGCTTCTTCGCGACAAACGGCGGGATCGCCGCTCTCTGTCATCGTGCGTCTCGCGCTGATCGTCGTTGTCCTCGCGCTCGGTGGCCCTGCCTTCGCCGACTCCTTCGAGTTCCTCGCGTACACGCCCCCGGGCAAGCCGTGGGTCAAGCAGGCGCAGACCGACGGGAGCATCATCTATTCGCGCAACGCCGCGCAGGGCGTCGGCATCATCCTCCTGATCCCGAGCATCACGCCGATCGGCACGCCGGTCGAAGAGTTCCAGACGTTCTGGCGCGCGCACGTCACGCCGGTCAACAAGGCGCCGGTCCCCGACAAGCCGCAGACACGCCCCGCGCGCGACATGACCATGGTGTGGGGCTCGACGGTGGTGGACCTCGCCGGTGCGAGGACCGACGTCCAGGTCGTGATGTTCGTCGGGCGCGGCAGCGTGCTCGGCACCGTGACGATGACGAGCGGCGCCGACGCCGTGCGCGATGTCGCCGCGTTCAACGCCTCGGTGAAGATCCTCGACGAGCACCGTCCGATCGCGCAGAAGCCGGCGCCCGCGCCTGCGCCGTCCACGCCGCTCGCCGCCTCCGAGGTGGCCGTCGAGTACGCGGTCCCGGCTGGCTACAAGGAGTCCAGGGAGAAGGGCTGGGTCTGGCTCCTCCCCGCGCAGATCACGAAGGACTCGAAGTGCCTCTACGGGATCAGCCCGCCTCGCGCGTCGCTCGGATCGCTCGAGAAGGACGCAGACGCGGCGTTGAACCAGCTGCCATCGGGATGGGTCCGCACGGGAAGCAAGAGCACGCGGCACTACGGCGTCGGCGCGACCGGCTGGCCGTACTACTTCATCGGCGACCACACGAAGCTCGGCAACGCCGCGAGCGAGGCGATGGCGCTCGCCCTGCCCGCTCCGAACAACCAGACGACGATCGTCCTCGGCTTCGGCGGCAACATGAACTGCCTCCCGAACGACGCCACGTTCGCGGCGATCTTCCACAGCCTCAGGCCGCGCGGCTGGACGTCGGATGAAGGCAAGGCGCTGCGCAAGGGCCTCATGGCCGGCTGGCGCTACACGACGAGCGGCGGGAGCTACGGCATGCTGCAGTACGCGTTCTATCCGAACGGGCGCTACGAGCGCGCCCTCGGGACCGGGCATCAAGTGTGGATGTACGAGTACACGTACGCGGGCGTCGGCGAGGGATCGTGGAAGCTCGAAGGTGACGTCCTCACGATCACGTCCGACAAGACCAAGACGACCCAGTCGTACCGCGTTCGCTACTACACGGACTACATCGCCGCGAGCTGGCGCGAAGCGATCCAGCTGTTCGACGGAGCCTCGAGCAACCTCGTCTACTACAAGATCCTCGACGACAAGCAGAAGTAGTCAGAGCGTCTTCGCGAGGAAGATCGCCGTCTCGTCCGGCATGTACGGTCCGTAGTGCGTGCGATCGGCGCCGCACAGCGAGTAGCCGAGTCGCTCGTACGCGCGGACGCCTGGCACGTTGACGCTGCTCGTCTCGATCCACACGTGATTCGCGCCGACCTCGCGGCCGTACGCCTCGACGCGGTGGAGCAGCGCCCGGCCGACACCGCGGCGGCGCCACGCCGGAGCGATGTAGAGGAACCACAGCGTCAGCCGCGCATTCCACGCCTCGTGCTCGACGGTGGCGAAGCCGCGCACGCCATCGTCGTCCGCGACCCACCCGGTCTGCCACCGCGCCCAGTGCGCGAACACCTCGGCGATCGAGTACCGCTTCACGAGCGGCGCATCGAGCCTGCGCTCCACGAGATCGATGCGGCGCTCGGTCGTGACGAGATCGAAGACCGTGTCCGTCTCGAAGGAGGTATCGATGGCCTCGACCGCCGTGCGATCGGTCTTGCGGTCGAGCTCGCGAATCGTGATCGCCATTCGCGCGCGAGCATGTCACGGAGCCCGCCGGTTCCGGAACGGTGCCTATTGCGCGTCGACCTCGTCGGGAATCCCCTCGACGATCTTCTGCGCCACGACCGTCGGATGCGAGATCGCGCCGTCGGCGAACTTGACCGCGAACGGCACCGGCACGTCGCGGGTGTCGATCCATCGCCCGCCGCGCCGACGAGCTTGCTCTCCCGCGAGCGCGGCGAGCTCGAACACGGCCGGCCAGTACAGCTCGGGCTGCGCGTCCTTGTCGAGCGGCGGCGCGGCTCGGCGGCGCTGCTCGATCAGCTTGAGCGCCTCGGCGACCTCGACGCCATCGCCGACGCTGCTGCGCGTGTGGTGAGCGAGGTCCGCGAACGCGATGTCGATCATCGATGCCACGCTCGCGGGCTGCGCGGGAACGTGCACGCGCTCGCCGTCGCTCGAGGCGATGCTGGCGCCGGCGCGAACGATCGCCTCGGACAGAAAGCTCGGCACGGCGACCGCGCAGTACCGGATCTCGCCCTTCCCGCCGAACTTCGCGTCGAGGGCGCGCCTCGCTCCGAGGATGCGCGCGACGGCGATCACCGTCGACAGGCTCGGCACGCGCTGCATCTGCGGCACGCTTCGCCCGTCCTGGATCAGCACGATCGCGCCGCCATTGGGCAGCGGTCTCACACGGTCCAGCTTGTGAACGCGCGCCCACATGCCTTCATTATTAGCGCGGCGCGCGCACGAGATCATGGACGAACGCGAGCTTCTCCTTGGCCGCCGCAGACAGCACGAACGGATACGCGTCCGGAAGGCCCATCGAGCGGTTGAACGAGTTCAGCGCCGACGACAGCGCGATCCACGCGTCCTCGAGCGTCTTCATGTCGAGGTCCTTGCGATAGACATCGAAGTCGAGCGACGTCGACAGGATGTCCTCGCGATCGAGCCGTGGGGACAGCACGATGCGATACGAGCCGCCCGTCTCGAGCGTGTCGACCATGTGGAAGTAGTGCGCGAACGTCTCCGCGAAGTCCTCCCATGGGTGCGAGCTCGCGTACGGCGACACGAACTCGGTCTGCCAGCTCGCGCGCGGGCCGTTCGCGTAGTGCTGCTGGAGCGCGGTCGCGTAGTCCTGGTCCGCGTCGCCGAACAGCTGCGTGAATCGCGCGCGCGCGGGCGTGTCGCGGACGAGCAGCTCCCAGTACCAGTGACCGATCTCGTGACGGAAGTGCCCGAGCAACGTCCGGTACGGCTCGCCGAACTGCGCTCGCCGGCGCTCGCGCTCCGCGTCGTCGGCCTCGGCGACGGCGATCGTGATGAGCCCGCCGACGTGCCCGGTCATGGCGTTCGCGGTGTCGAGGAGCTCGAAGCCCAGCCCGTTGGGCGCCTCGGTGCGATCGAACAGCGGCAGCCCGAGCCTCAGCACGGTGTAGAGCAGGCGATGCTTGGCTTCCTCGAGCTTCTGCCACCGCGCGAGGTTCTCGGGGCTCGCGAGCGCGGGGATCACCAGGTTGTGACGGCACGCGCGACACAGCTCTCGTCCATCCTCGACGGGCGAGAGCCAGTTACACACGCCGTGCTGGAAGTTCGCGCAGTACTTCCACTGGGTCTGATTGTCGACGACGAGCATCCGGTTCGAGGCCGGCTCGTAGCCGAGCGACGAACCGCAACGCTCGCAGCGAACGTTTCCGAAGAAGACGACGAGTCCGCAGCCGGGGCACGCGAAGAGCCGCATATGTCCTCGTTGTACCCGTCGCCGAGGGGCTAGCGATTGATGTCGCGCCCGCCCTGCTCGATCTTGTCGGCCGCGTCGCGCGCCTTGTCGGCCGCCTTGTCCGCGCCCTGCTCGATCTTCTCGCCGGCCTTCTCGACCGTGTCCTTTGCCTTGTCCGCCGCGTCGTCGATCTTGTCTTTGAGCTTGTCCTTGTTCATGCCCCCTGGTGCTGCAATGGCATCGCCAACCTCGCGGGGCGTACATTCACGCAGATGCGAGAGCCGACCGTGCGCACGCGCGCAGGGTCGGTGCGCACGCCTACAAGGCGGCCACGAGCCCCGGTTCGCGTGTCGATCGAGACGCAATTTTGTGGGCCGCGGGCCACACGCGGCGTAACCCCAGGCAACGCAGGAGGCGTTTGCGGCCCGTGTCTTGGACTCTCGCGCCGCATGCGCAATGCCGGCCTGATCGCGTTCGGTGTCACCACATGTGTGCTCGTTCCTGCCGCCGTTCATCGGCTGTCGGCGGGCAAGGAGCAGATCGCGAAGCTCGCCGCGCCCAGCCAGGACGAGCTCGAGCTCCGCGGGGCGAAGGTGAAGGTCGCGCTCGACAAGTACATGCTCGATCCGGGCGAGCCCCTGACGATCTCCATCGCCGCGACCGAGGCGAAGGGCAAGGTGCTCGAGGTCGGCGTGCTCGTGCTCGCCTCGAACGGCAGCGAGGGTGACCGCGTCGAGACGCCCCCGAACGGCATCGCGTTCCGGATCGTGAAGCTGCCGGTGAAGGACGGCGTCGCGACCGGCGAGACGACCATCGCGCTGAAGGGCGCGAGCGGTCAGAACGCCTGGCGTCCGTTCGGCCACTACGAGGTGCTCGTCGGAGAGCCGAACGCGATCGAGAAGCTCGAGAGCTTGCGCCGCCGTACGAAGCTGATCGGCGACGAGGAGATGGGCATCCCGTCGCTCAACAAGGCGGGCTCCACGTTCATGGGCCTCTACCGGGGATGGAGTGACGACGAGGCCGCGAAGTCGGCGTATGCCGAGGGCCGGCTCGCGCGGCTCGACGCGCACACGCGACCGAAGAGCAGCGCGATCGCGCTGACCACGCCCGAGACGGCGCGCGCGGGCACGGCGTTCGCCGTCGGCGTCACGGTGAAGAACCCGGGCAAGCGCGCGATGAAGGGACTCGAGGTCAGCCTCGTCGAGCATCAGGGCCTCGACGCCAACTACGGCGAGCCGACCGCGTCTCACCTCGCGTTCGACACCGGCAAGATCGCGATCGACCTCGCACCGCACGAGACGCGCACCGTGCAGTTCCAGGTCACGCCCGACCGGGTCGGGGTGTTCGGTCTCTACGCGCAAGCGACCTGTGCCGGCAACTACGACGAGGAGTCGGCGTGCAAGGACGTGCAGGCGCTGCAGCTCGGCGCGTTCGACGCCGTCGAGATCCTGCCCGTCGACGAGAAAGCTCCCGCGGTCGTGGTCCGCTAGTGCGGTCCTCGACGCTCACTCGCGCGCTCGCCGGCGCCGTCGCCGGCGTGATCGTCAGCATCGTCGTCGTGGTGATCGTCGGTGCATTCCATCGCGCGCCCACACCGCCGCGCCTCGTCCCCGAGACGGCGAGTGGCGCGCTTCGCCGCATCGCGATCCACTACGTGCCCGCGCAGGACGCGCAGGCGCTGCCGGTGTGGAAGCAGCTGTTCCGCGCGTTGCCACCGAGCGTGACGGTCTCGGTCGCCGTCGAGCGCGAGGCCGACTTCGCGCTGTTCCTCTCGCACATGCGCGCCGCGGGGGCGACGATCGATCGGTTCGAGTCCGCGATCGTCGGCAAGCCGATCACCACGTGGTCGCGCGATCGCATGGCCGCGCTCGAGGGCCCCGCCGGCATCCTCGCGCCTCCGCGGGTGACGACCTCGTCGGGCCGGCGCGCCGGCGACTGGGATGCACCGTTCGCGCTCGCGCGCTCGGTGTACGGCGCCTCGCCGCGCATTGCACCGCTCGTGTTCGAGGGCGGCGACCTCGCCGCCTCGCCGACACACGTGTTCGCCGACGCGAACCTGATCGGTCGCAACATCGCTCGCGGCGATGCGACGCGCGCGCACCTCGAGGCCGCGCTCTCGCACACGTTCTCGCAGAAGGTGATCTGGTTCGGCGACCATCCGGGAGAGGTCCCCGAGCACCACATCATGATGTACATGGTGCCGCTCGACGCGCGCCGCGTGCTCGTCGGAGATCCTCGCCTCGGCGCGGAGCTCGCGCCCGAGGTCGATGCGGACGGCGCGTTCGCCGACCACGTCACGCGCTTCGATCGCGTCGCGCAGCTGCTCGCCGCGCAGGGCTTCGAGGTCACGCGGATCCCGGTCGTCGTGCTGCCCGGCGCCGGCTCGTACGTCACGTACACGAACGCGCTGTTCGATCGCGACGCGCGCGGCCCGGTCGTCTACCTGCCGACGTACGGCATCCCGGAGCTCGACGATGTCGCGTCGTCGCTCTACGAGTCGCTCGGCTATCGCGTCGTCGAGATCGACGTGTCGACGATCTATCGCCTCAACGGATCGCTCGGCTGCCTCGTCAACGTGATGGCGCGGTAGCCGACGTTCCCGAGCCCGAGCTCGACCATCGCCGTCCGAGGTACCGCAGCTCCATGCGCTGACTGTACACTCGCCGCATGTTCCACCTCGCGCAGGCGAACGTGGCCTACGCGCTCGCACCGCACGACGATCCGCGCGTCGCGGACTACTTCGCGCGGCTCGACGAGATGAACCAGCTCGCCGAGCAGAGCCCCGGCTTCGTGTGGCGCTACCTGACCGACTCGCGCGATCCTGCGCAACGCGAGTTCGCCGACCCGCTCGTGCTGTTCAACATGTCGGTGTGGGAGTCGATCGACGCGCTACACGCGTACACCTACCGCACCGCGCACGCCGAGGTGTACGCGGCACGCAAGACGTGGTTCGCCGACGTCAAGGCCGTCGTCGGCGGGCACGCGCTCGCGATGTGGTGGATCCCGGCGGGACAGCTGCCCACCGTGGACGAGGCCAAGGTGCGGCTCGCCGAGATCACGGCGAACGGTCCGTCGGAGCGCGCGTTCACGTTCAAGAAGCGCTTCCCGCGTCCCGATCACCAGTTGCCTCGCACGTAGTCGCGCAGCTTCCACGCGCGACCGGTCACGTGATCGACGACGCTGTCATCCTGCGCG
Source organism: uncultured Kofleriaceae bacterium (assembly GCA_964617845.1). Lineage (GTDB taxonomy): Bacteria > Myxococcota_A > Polyangia > Haliangiales > Haliangiaceae > JABFXX01. The sequence continues at coordinate 216,626 of CAZUAR010000011.1, forward strand.
CGAATGGTGCGCCGCTTGTCGCCGCGCATTCCGCTGCCGACCTGCGTGCGGCGCTCCTGCGCGCGGGCCGAGGACGCCTTCGTCCGCGCATCCAATCGCAAGCGCACGCGCAGCCGTTCGAGCGCGGTCTGCTTGTTCATGTACGCCGAGCGCTCCTCGTGACAGCGGATCTGGATTCCCGTCGGCAGGTGCGTCAGCTGGACCGCGGAGTCGGTCTTCTGCACGTTCTGGCCGCCCTTCCCGGGCGAGCGACACGCCTTCCACTCGAGGTCCTCGTCGCGAATGACGATCTCGACCTCGCTCTCCTCGTCGAGCACGGCGACCGTGATCGTGCTCGTCTGCACGCGGCCGCGCTTCTCCGTCGGAGGAACGCGTTGCCAGCGATGCCCGCCGACTTCACCGGCGAACAGCGCACGCGCACCACGTCCGCTCACGCGCGCGACGACGAGGCCGGGACGTTGCTCGATGACGGCGAGGTCAAAGCGACCTCCGGCCTCCGAGCCGCACGTAGATGGCGAGCTGTTCTTCGACCAGTAGCTTTGCGTCCGCGCCGCCCTCGGCCGCGCGGATCTCGACGATCACGGTTTCCGTTTGCATGACACATCTCCTCGTTCTCGAACACGTAGCTCTCCCGTTCCGACGCACGTGCGCCGGCCGGTCAAAGCTCGCGGAGATCGAAGGACGTCACGGCGAACGTGATACGGCACACCTCGTCGCGCCGCAAGCGCTTTCTCTCACACGTACGAGAGCGCGACCGCGGCGAGACCAGCGGCAGCGCCCGCGAGCGCGATCATCGCCGCGATCATCCAGCGATTGGTGCCGCGGCGTGGCACCGCGGGCGCCGTCTCCACAGAGACGTCCGCTCCCTCGATCGGCGCGGGCAGCGGTTGCGAGAGCCGCGGCGTGGTGAACGTGATGATCGGCTCCTGCACGAGCTCCGGAGCGATCGGCTCGTGTGTCTCGTCGACCAGCGACACCTCGACCGGCGTGATCAACGCGGCGAGCTGGTTCGCCTGGATCGCGCTCATGCGCATCGTCGACTCGGAGTGGACCTCGGACTCGACCGCGGCAGCTGCCGCGACCGCCGCGTCCCACTCGACCGCGCTCATGCGCCGCGTGGTGTCCGCCGCGCCCTCGACGATCGCGACGACCGCGCCTTCCTCCTCGAGCGGCGCGACCTCGATGCGCCGTGTACCGTCGGCGAACTTCATGTCGAGCGCGTGAACGTCGACGACACCCTCGTCGGGCGCCGATTCGTCGATCAGGTCGATCAGCTTCTGCGCCTGCATGCGGCCGGTCGCGCGCGAGACAACATCGTCCTGGTTCGTGCGCTCCATGCGGCGCTTGCCCTTGATCACGTGCATGAACCGACCACCCTACTCGCCCTGTCGCGGCGCCGGGTTACGTCTCGGATATCCGCGAACGCCACGGGATCGAGTCCGCATGTAGGCGTGGAGGCGCCGGACACAGCGTAACGCGCGAGCTCGCAGAGTTATTGCAACGATGTTCGTCGGCTTCCGTGCGAAAACCCGCCGCATGCGCAAGGCGATCGCGGTCGTGCTGTTCTTCCTCGTCGGATGCAAGGACAAGGCGCCGCCGCCGGCCGCCACCACCGCCACCACCACCGAGACGAAGCCAGCGTCGAGCGTCCGCTACATCGTCGCGAAGCCGGTGATCACGAGATCACCGATTCCGTCCCGGTTCAGAGCGCCGATCCCGCATGACCGCAAGGTCGTCGACACGAAGCCGGAGACGTTCCCTCCATATCCATACATGCAGGCCGCGATCGAAGCGAACACCGACGGCATGCGCGAGCGCTTGATGACCTCGATCCGGATCGCGACCGGCAAGGGGCCCGCGGCCGAGGACATGGCGGCCTGGTATCCGCGCTTGATCGGCTACTCGCCGAGCGACCAGGTGTGCGACTGGCTCGTCGGCGTCGCGACCGGGACGGAGCCGGCGCACCTGCGCACCGTGTTCTGGCGGATGGCCGAGCACTGTCGCGATCCGAAGTACACGACGCGGATGACCGGCGACGAGGTCCCCGACGAGCTCGTCGTCGAGGCGTACTCCAAGCTCGGCGAGCCCGTCCCGTTCAACCCGCGCGTCGCCCGCGCGGCGGCCGCGTACGCGAAGAACAAGGCGAACGAGGACTACCTCGACGTGATCGGTGCGGCGTTCGCGAACATGGGGCCCGAGGCGCTCCCCGCCTTCGCGGCGATCCACAAGGGGCTTCCGGAGACCGCCGCGGCGCGAGCGGCGTCGGGGCTCATGCGCAGCCCGGACAAGGCGATGCGCGCGCTCGCCGAGAAGGCGTGCACGAACCCGGTGGTCGCGAAGGAGCGCCAGTGCACGGAGCGCGACGAACCGACGACGCCACGCGCGCTCGCGAGAGGCGAGACGGAGCAGGCCTCCGAGGAGCTCGTCAAGTGCGCGAAGGGCGACGGCTACGAAGCCGCCGAGTGCTTGCAGAAGCTCGCGATGAAGGATCGCGCGGCGGCGATCGCGATCGCGAAGGCGGCGCCCCCGACGGGCAAGCAGGACTACTTCAGCAAGGTCGCCCGCGACCTCGTCGCGTATCCCGAGGCCGATGCGATCGAGAAGTACTTCGCATCGATCGGCATCACGCCGACAGCGACGGCGAGCCAATCCACGTCGCTCGGAATCGAGAGCGCGCTGCTCGGCTACGGGCGGCTCGATCAGTTCGACACCGAGACCGGACAGTACCCGAACGAGCACGACTCGCTGCTCGCGGGCCTCGCGAAGCTCGCCTCGCCCGCGCTCGATGGTGTCGTGTTCGAGGAGCTTGCACCGGGCATCGACAGCGACGGCCCGTACACGCTGTACGCGTACTCGGATCGCCAGCGCTTCGAGGTCAGCGCGCAGAACAACGGCGATTGGTACGACATGGACGCGGTGATCGGAATTCTCAATGCCGTCCTCGAAAATCGCAGCAGCCCGTATCGCTACGTCGTGCTGCCGACCGGCGATCAGACCGCGATCGTGATGGCGGCGCCGCAGCGTGCGATCGAGCGCCTCGTCGCCGACGGTGCGATCACGCTCGCGGATGCGAACGCTGCGATGAACGACGGCAAGGAGTTCGAGGAGAAGGCGATCGAGGCGCTGCGCAAGCGAGGGGACCTGGGCGTGGAATAGCCGCGCGCCGTCGCGGTGCGTGCTAGACAGGGCACGTGAGTCGCTGGCTGTTGCAGGTGCTGACCATCTTCGTGTCGGCACACCTCTACATCTGGTGGCGGCTCGCGCTCCCGTTGCCGTCACCGTGGTGGCAAGCGGGCACGGCGGTGATCGCCGGCGCGTGCATCGCGGTGCCGTTCATGATCCGCGTCGGCCGAAAGCTGCCGCGCGAGCGCGCGCGTCCGTGGGTGCTCTACGGATCGCTCTGGTTCGGCTTCGCGCTGTACCTGCTCCTCGGGGCGGCGGTGAGCCACGTCGCCGTCGCGTTCGGCGCGGATCCGCAGCGCGCGGCGATCTACGCGGCGCTCGCCGCGATCGGTGTCGTCCTCGCCGGCATGCTCAACGTCGCGCGCGGTGCGCAGGTGCGGCGCGTGACCGTCCCGCTCGCGGGGTTGCCCGTCGAGAAGTACACGATCGTGCAGCTGACGGACGTGCACATCGGGCCGATCATCGGACGCGAGTTTGCCGAGGAGATGGTCCGGCGCGTGAACGCGGTGAACGCGGACGCGATCGTGATCACCGGTGACCTCATCGACGGGAGGTTGGCGGAGCTGCGGCCGCACATCGAGCCGCTGCGGCACCTGCGTGCGCGCGACGGCGTGTTCTGCGTGACCGGCAACCACGAGTACTACTGGAACGCCGACGCGTGGCTCGAGCACATCCGCTCGCTCGGCATCCAGGTGCTGCGCAACGAGCACGTCACGCTCGCCGGCGCGGTCGTGCTCGCGGGCGTCGACGACTCGTCGCGGACCGAGGACGTCCCCGCGGCGGTCGCGAATCGTCCGCCGGTGCTCCCGCTCGTGCTGCTCGCACACCATCCGCGCACGATCGAGCGCGCGCGCAAGGCCAACGTCGATCTCCAGCTCTCGGGCCACACGCACGGCGGCCAGCTGCTGCCGCTCGGCTGGCTCGCGCGCCTGTTCGATCCGAAGGTCGCCGGCCTCGCGCGGTTCGACGACACGTGGCTGTACGTCAGCCAGGGCACCGGATTCTGGGGTGCACCGGTGCGCGTCGGCACCACCTGCGAGATCGCTGCGATTACACTCGTCCCGGCTTGAACGTCGTGCTGTCCGAGCGAGTGACCTTCCCGGCGGAGCTGCCGATCAGCGCGCACGTCGAGGAGATCGCAAAAGCGATCGCCGAGCATCAGGTGATCATCGTCGCCGGCGAGACCGGCTCGGGTAAGACCACGCAGCTGCCCAAGGTGTGTCTCGCGATGGGACGCGGCACGAACGGACAGATCGGCTGCACGCAGCCGCGCCGGATCGCCGCGACGAGCGTCGCCGCGCGCGTCGCCGAGGAGCTCGACACGCCGCTCGGCGAGGTCGTCGGCTACAAGGTCCGCTTCAACGATCGCGTGAAGCGCACCTCGTACATCAAGTTCATGACCGACGGCATCCTGCTCGCGGAGATCCAGAGCGATCCGCTGCTGCGCGGGTACGACACGATCATCATCGACGAAGCGCACGAGCGCAGCCTCAACATCGACTTCCTCCTCGGGTTCATCAAGCGACTGTTGCCGCGGCGACCCGACCTGCGCGTGATCGTCAGCTCGGCGACGCTCGAGACCGAGCGGTTCTCCGCGTTCTACGGCAAGGCGCCGGTGATCTCGGTGTCGGGGCGCACGTATCCGGTCGACGTGCTGTACCGACCGCCGCGCGAGGACGAGGCGGACCTCGCGGACGCGGTGGCGAACACGGTCAACGAGGTGACCGAGATGGACGCGCGCGGCGACGTGCTGGTGTTCCTCCCCGGCGAGCGCGAGATCCGCGAGGCTGCCAGCGAGCTCGAGCAGCGCGCGCTGCCGCACACGGTGGTGCTGCCACTCTACGCGCGGCTCTCGGTGGCCGAGCAGCAGCGCGTGTTCCAGCGCATCCCGCAGCGGCGCGTGGTGCTCGCGACCAACGTCGCCGAGACGTCGTTGACGATTCCGGGCATCGTGTACGTCGTCGACTCCGGCGTCGCGCGCGTCAATCGCTACAACACGCGGACCGGCGTGTCCCAGCTGCTCGTCGAGCCCGTATCTCGCGCGAGCGCCGATCAGCGCAAGGGACGCTGCGGTCGCACGCAGAGCGGTGTGTGCTTCCGCATGTACGAGGAGAGCGACTACAACACGCGCGCCGCGCACACCGATCCGGAGATCAAGCGCATCAGCCTCGCCGGCGTGATCCTGCGGATGAAGACGCTGCGCCTCGGCGACATCGACAAGTTTCCCTTCCTCGACCCACCGCAGGCGCGCGCGATCACCGATGGCTACCGCGTGCTCGAGGAGCTCGGCGCGATCGACGAGCGCGGTGACCTCACCACGATCGGCGAGCAGCTGGGCTCGCTCCCGCTCGATCCGCGCCTCGGGCGCATGATCCTCGGCGGGCGCGAGGAGAACGCGCTGCGCGAGGTCGTGATCATCGCGAGCGCGCTCGGGCTTCAGGACCCGCGCGATCGCCCGCAGGCCGTGCAGCAGCAGGCCGACGAGGCGCATCGCAAGTTTCGCGACGAGGGCTCGGACTTCGCCGGCTACTTGAAGCTGTGGCAGTTCTATCAGGACGCGCGGAAGACGCGCTCGCGCCGCCAGCTGCAGAAGCTGTGTCGCGAGAACTTCCTCAACTACAACCGCATGCGCGAGTGGGACGACATCCACGAGCAGATCGTGCGCGTGATGAAGGAGCTCGGCTTCCCGCCGAACGCGCAGCCGGCATCGGGCGATCAGATCCATCGCGCGCTCCTGCCCGGTCTGTTGTCGCGCATCGGCATGTGGAGCCAGGAAGCGCGCAACTACGTCGGTGCGCGGCAGACCCGGTTCGTGATCCATCCGTCGTCGGGGCTCGCGAAGAAACCGCCGCCGTGGCTGATGGCGGCCGAGCTCGTCGAGACCTCGCAGCTGTTCGCGCGCACGGTCGCGAAGATCGATCCGCTCTGGCTCGAGCACGCGGGCGGCGACCTCTGCCGCCGCAGCCACAGCGATCCTCACTGGGAGGAGAAGCAAGGCCAGGTGATGGCCAAGGAGCAGGTCACGCTGTACGGCCTGCCGTTCATCAAGAACCGGTCGGTCGCCTACGCGCGCTACGACCCGGTGCTGTGCCGCGAGCTGTTCATCACGCACGCGCTCGTGCGGCACGAGTACACGACGAAGGCGCGGTTCATGGAGCACAACCGCCGCATGCAGGCGAACGCGCAGCACCTGCGCGATCGCGCGCGGCGCAGCGACATGTTCGCCGACGAGCAGGAGCTCTACGCGTTCTTCGACGATCGCATCCCACCCGAGGTCGTCAGCGCGAAGACCTTCGAGGCGTGGCGCGCCGAGGCCGAAGCGCGCGACCCGAAGATCCTGTTCCTCTCGCTCGCGGACCTCTTGCTCGACGAGAGCTACGCGCTCGCACCCGATCGGTTCCCGGACCAGCTCACGATCGGCGGCGTCGCGATGCCCCTCGCCTATCGCTTCGAGCCGGGCGAGGACGACGACGGCATCACGCTGACCGTCCCGCTCACCGTCCTCCCGCAGCTCGATCCCGCGACGATGGCGTGGACGATCCCCGGCTGGCACGAGACGAAGATCCGCGCGCTGCTCGAGTCGCTGCCCAAGGCGCAGCGCAAGGCGCTCGCCCCCGTCGACGACAAGGCGGCCGAGCTCGCCGCCAAGCTCCCACCGTTTCGCGGCGAGCTGCTGCCCACGCTCGAGCGCGCCATCTACGAGCTGTACGGCGAGCGCATCTCGCGCACCGCGTGGGACCTGCGCTCGGTCCCCGCGTACCTCGACTTCACGTACCGCATCGTCGATGACAAGGACCGCGTCCTCGCGACCAGCCGCGACCTCGCGGAGCTCCAGCGCGATCTCGGCGCGCGCGCGAAGGAGGTGTGGGCCACCGTTCCACGCGAGTCGTTCGAGCGCACCAGCCTGCGCGCGTGGGACTTCGACACGCTCCCCGAGTCGGTCTCGATCACCGCGCGCGGCCGTCGCGTCCTCGCCTACCCCGCGCTCGTCGAGACGGAGCACGCCGTCGATCTGCGCCTCCTCGAGTCGCCCGCCGCCGCGACCGCCGCCACGCGCGATGGCCTGCGCCGCCTGTTCGTGTTCGCGCTGCAGACCTCGTTCGGCAAGCTCGAGACGCAGCTCCCCGGCAGCATCGCGAAGGGTCCGCGCCGCGAGCTCGTGTTCCGCGCGCTCGACGAGGCGTTCGCCCTCGACACCCCACCGCCGCGCGACAAGGCCGCGTTCGACGCGCGCCTCGCCGCGGGCCGCGCCGCGCTGCCGGACCTGCTCGCGCAGCTCGCGCGCCTCGCGATCGAGATCACGATGGAGCTCTCGAAGATCCGCGCAGCCCTCAAGCCGCTGATCGGCAAGCCCGGGATCATCCGCGCATTCGTCGACGACGTGCAGAGCCAGCTCGCTCACCTCGACGCGCCAGACCTGTGGCGCTCGACGCCGGTCGCGCGCCTCGCGCACGTCCTTCGCTACACGAAGGCGCTCCTGATCCGCGTGCAGCGCCAGGCGGTCGATCCGCCGAAGGACCAGCAGAAGGCCGCGCAGGTCGCGCCGCTATGGCAGCAGTTCGTCGCGCGCCGCGGCGAACTCCTCGCCCACGGCCGCACGGAGCGCGAGCTCGACGACTTCGCGTGGCTCGTCGAGGAGCTTCGCGTCCAGGTCTTCGCACCCGAGCTCAAGACCGCGGTGCCGGTCTCGCTGCCGCGCGTGCAAGAGCTGTGGGCGTCACTATCGCGCTAGCTGGATCGCCACGTACGCGAGCCGCCCGAGCGACCACAGCATCCACGCGAGCAGCGTCGCCATCATGAACGTCGTCACGGGCCTGGGCGTCTCGCGCGTCGGCGGCGTGAGAAGCTGCGTGACGAGCATGCCGCCCGCGAGCCCTCCGAACGGCAGCAAGTTCGCCGCCGCGAGCTTGGCCATCAAGATGCCCGTGGCGACCACCGGCGCGTCGTTCGCGATCGCGATCATCCGGCGCACGAGCGGCGTGAGATCCACCGTGAACAGCAGCTGTCCGAACCCGCGCACGAACGATCGCAACGCCGGCTCGAGCCCGATGCACGCGACCGCGATGCCGAGCACGACGCCCCACGGCGCCAGCACAATCGCGACGCGCTTCGCGCGCGACAGGTTGCCGTAGATCACGCGCTGCCCCTGGTCCACGCGCTCGCCCGCCAGCTCGACCGACGCCGTCGGCAACGGCCCCACGCGGATCTCGGGCGATCCACGCCGCACCCGCAGCACCGGTGGTGAACCGAACGCGATCACGCGCGGCGCCAGACCGAACGCACGCGCGATCGCGTACGTGACGACCACGAAGATCGCCATCTGCGCGATCGCGAGGCCATAGATCAGCAGCACGCGAACACCATAGCTCGACCCAGGCGGCTTCGTTGCAGCTCCGTACGCCGCGAAGCGCCCCGCTCTCCCAGAAACTCGAGACGCTTTTCGGCCCGTCTCGATCGGCCAATCGCGTCGGAACGGCGACGCAGAGACGCAGAGCGCGCAGAGGACCTTTTTCGAGCGACGTCTCGTTCGACCGTGTGATCCGTGCGCGAGGACGCGCTACTCGCCCTCCTTGCGAATGGTGCGGCGCTGCCTCTTGATGCTGCCGATGCCGCCGTAGTTCAGCTTCATGCTGCCGGCCTTGCCGAGGTTCTCTTGCACCGCGGTGACCTTGAAGTCACCACCGACCTCCTCGCTGCACTCGATGCAGAGCCAGGTCCCGGGGATCGCTTTCACGCGGGCCACAGGTATCTCCGCGTTGCAGCGTTCACACGTGCGGGGCTCGTCGGTGTCGGTGATCGTTCGCGACGTCGTGCTCATGGCGAGGCTCTCCCATTCCGAGCGGTCCCGTGCTCGGCGGCTGCGATTATGATCAGGCGCGCTCGCGAGTCCAGCCGGATCTCGCAATCGCGCGCGGGGCCTATGAAATTCGCGCACGCTCTGTGGTTGCTGCGCTATCTCGACGACGACCGCGTTCACCGGCGCCACCGGGCGCATGCGCGGCCGCCTAGAGCCGCGATCCTCGCGGAGGCGACGGATCGATGACAGCCACATCTGGATCGAAGGTGGTTCCGCGGCAATCGAGATCGCGATCACCATGGACATGACCTCGAGCGCCCACGTGGGCGCGCGTCCCGTCGACGACCTCGTCGGGGCTCGCGTCCGAGAGCGGAGCTCGACGCGAGTCCTATGGTCCACATCACTTGTCGCCGATGACGCGCTTTCGCGCGGCCTGCACCACGTGCGGTGGCGCACCGGCGCCCTTCGCGAGCTGGCGCAGGGCATCGGGCGCGACGTGCGCGAGTGCGCGGATCGCGATCTCGCTCGGCACCTTGTGATTGCGCGCGAGCGCGAGCGCGATCTGCGGGCGCTGGAACCAGTCCGCGCGCTCGCTGATCTGCTTGAAGACCTCGGCGCCCATCATCGAGTTCTTCGCGATCGCGAGTACGTCGTCGAGGGTGATGCCGGGGTTCTTCAGCACGAATGCATGGAGCCCGCGATCGCGATCGCGCAGCATCGCGTTGCGCTGATCGCGCGTGCCGTGGAGCGCGAGCTGGATCTTCTGCGCACGCGTCGGCTCGCCGGATTCGCGCGCGTCCGCCTTCTTCGCCACATCCTCGCTCTCCTCGCCAGCGGTGCTCGTCGGCGCGGGTGGGCGCAGGGGCAGCGGGCTCGCGAGCGTCATCGTGCGCGGATCCGCGATCGGTGGCGGGGCCGACTCGCCGAGCGGCGGCGGCGAGGTCGACGGGGAGGAGCCCGCGGCCGGGGTCGCCGGTGTACGTAGGATCATCGGGCTCGCGAGCGTCATCGTGCGCGGGTCCGCGATCGGCGGCGGCGGTGCGCTCGCGGGCGGCGGCGTCGACGCGGTCGCGGGCGGCGTGCTCGGGGACGCAGGCGCGCGCAGCGGCATCGGGCTCGCGATCGTGGCGGTCCGAGGCGACACTGCGGGCGGCACCGTGGCCGGTGGGCGCGGGAGCAGCGGGGCCGCGATCGTGGACGTGCGCGGCTGCGTCGTGCTGGTCCCGGCGGGCGGTGTCGTCGCACGAACTCGCTCGACGATCGGTGGCGGCTTTGTCGAGGTCCCCGCCGGGGGCGTGGTCGCTGGCGGGCGTGTGGTCGAGGCAGCGAGCGTGGTCGTGCGCGGTGGGCTCTCTGACGGCGACGCTGCGCGTGCAGGGGGTGCGCTCTCGGGTGGGGTGGCATCGACGAGCTTGCGCGCCTGCTCGACGATGTGCGGCTCGATCGTGACCGCGACGCCGAGCCCCGCGAGCGCCTGGAGCACCTTGCCGCCGGACACGAGCGTCGTCTTGTCCGGCATGACCAGCTCGAGGACGACGGGTGTATCGAACGGGAGGTGCGCCGCAGCGGGATCGCGAACGAGGACACCGCCGTGCGCCATCTGCTTCACTTCGGCCGCGAGCTCGGCACGAGTCGCGTAGGTGATGCGAAAACGCACGGGGCACCCATCGTAGGCTGGGCACGGACCAGCGCGCTACCGGTCGGGCGGCGGATGCGATCGCGCATCCGAACACACATCTAGAATTTCGTAGACGTTACGCTCGGGCGTGCTCGAGTGGGTCGCCGAGATCTGTGGAGCCGATCGCGTCACGCGCGTGGAGCACGTGCAGACGCTATGGAGCGGCTACGGCGAGATCGTGCGCGTCGGACTCGATGGTGGATACGCGCCGACCGCGATCGTGAAGCACGTGCGTCCGCCCGCGGCGCGAACCAGCGCGGGCGATGCGCGCAAGCGGCGCTCGTACGAGGTCGAGCTCGCGTTCTATCGCGAGTACGCGCCGCAGCTCGACGAGCGATGTCGCGTGGCACGGCTGTACGGAAGTCGCGTGAAGGAGAGCGAGTGGTGGTTCGTGCTCGAGGATCTCGATGCCGCGGGGTTCGGTCTGCGTCACGACCGGTTGCGCGGCGCGGACCTCGACGCGTGCCTCGAGTGGCTCGCGCGCTTTCACGCGCGGTTCCTCGGCAACGACGCGCGGCGGCTGTGGCCGACGGGTACGTACTGGCACCTCGCGACGCGCATGGACGAGCTCGCCGCGATTCGCGATCCGGCGGTGCGTGCGAGCGCCGCGGAGCTCGATGCGCAGCTCTCGGGCGCGCGGTTCCAGACGATCGTGCACGGCGATGCGAAGGAAGCGAACTTCTGCTTCTCGCGCGATCACCGCGTGGCGGCGGTGGACTTCCAGTACGTGGGTCGCGGGGTCGGCGTTCGTGACGTGGCGTACCTCCTCGACGGCGCTTCGGGGAGGCACCTCGACACCTACTTCCGGCACCTGCGTGGGTCGCTCGAGCACGAGATCGACGTCGGCGCGCTCGAGGCGGAGTGGCGCACCTTGTATCCGGTGGCACATCAGGACTTTCAGAGGTTTCTCGCGGGCTGGAACCCCGGGGGATAGACCGCCGCGCAGCGTGTTACGTTGGAAGGTCCATGCGACGCGTATTGCTGTCTGTCCTGCTGCTGGCGGCCTGCACGAAGGCCGGCCCGGAGTCCCGCGACGAGCCCGTGCCCGTGGCGAACGCGGAGGCCGTGATCCGCGTCGACTCGGTGCCCGCGGTGTCCCCGACGCCGCCGCCGGCGAAGCCGACGCCCAAGCCGACCAAGCCAACGCCGCCGAACGCGCGCGTCGAGCTCACCGCGGTGACGCTCGCGGATGACTGCGGTGGCGCGCCGCCATGGGCCGGGCCGAGAGCCTCGGTCGCGCCGTCGTCGCAGAGCGATGATGTGCGCTCGAGAGGAGCACGGGCGCGCCGGCGTTGCGAGCAAACCTCGATGCAGCTCGCGATCACCGCGAACGCGAACGCCAAGCTCCGCGTGAAGTCGGTGAAGCTGTACGACGAGAGCGGCAAGCTCGTCGGCACGCTCACCGCGAGCCAGCCGACGAAGTGGTCCGCGACGGATTCGCGCTACCAGGCGTGGGACGAGTCGGTGCCCGCGAACAACGCGATCAACGTCAGCTACGTGCTGTCGCAACCGAGCTGGGGTCGCGTCGCCGATCGCTGGAACAAGACGTTCACGCTGAAGACCGTGATCTCGATCGGCGGTGTCGATCGCACCGCGCAGAAGGACGTCACGCTCTCCGCGCCGACCACGCTGCCGCCGAACGTGAGGACCTGATGTCGATCGTGCGCACGACCATGCTCGTGCTCGCGCTCGCGAGCTGCACGAAGGTCCCGGGCACCGAGTCCATCGACGATCGCGGGCACGGCAAGCAAGGTGTCATCGCGCCCGCGCCGGCGAGCGCGACGGTGACGCTGATGTCGGTGACGTTCGCGAACGACTGCGGTGGGACGCCGCCGGCGAACGCACCGGCGCGGCCCGCGAAGGTCCCGGTCGAGAGGCCGAGCGCGGTGGCGCAGGACAGCGAGCGTCCCGGCGACGAGGCCGCTCGATATCGGTGCGAACAGACGTCGATGCAGCTCTCGATCGCGTCGAAGACCGATGCGACGGTCGCGATCAAGTCGGTCGAGGTGTTCGACGAGAAGGGCACATCGCTCGGCACGCTCGACGCGACGAAGCCGACGCGCTGGTCGGACGGCGCCGCAGCGTACGAGACGTGGAACGAGAAGGTGAGCGCGAACCAGACGGCGCTCGTCAGCTACGTGCTGTCGCAGCCGGCGTTCGTGAACCACTACGACAGCCACGATCGCATGTACACCGTGAAGGTGATCGCCTCGGTCGGCGGCGTCACGCAGCAGCTGACGTCGACGGTGATGGTCGTCGCGCAACCCGCGCCGATGCCGACGTGAAGGCGTTCGCGTTCATCGCGGTCGCCGCGATCGCATGCAGCGATCCGGCGCCGCCACCGCCGGAGCCGGCGCCTGGCTCCGCGACCGCGACGGAGCCGGCACCGTGGAGCGACGAGTGGCTGCTCGCACAGGCGCCCGCGTTCCTCGGTGACACGGGCGCGCGCCGCGCCGCCCTCGAAGCCGCGTTGACCAACCCCGCGAACATGTACTCGCGCATCCGGCTCGCGGCGTACGGCCTCGGCGATCGCGGCTGGGACCTCTTGCCGGTGTGGAACCCGCGCTCGCTTCCCGTCGACGCCGCGCAGACACCCGCGCTCGCTCGCGGCGAGATCCCCAAACTGCCCTCGGATCGGCAGCCGCTGTGGGACGGCGTCACGCCGACGACGATGCCCGCGTGGATCGCGCTCGGGCGCCGCGTGTTCTTCGAGTACCCGATGCGCGCCGAGATCTTCATGGAGTACGCGCTGACGCGCCCCGAGCTCGCGGCCGAGGTCGGCGTGCAGCGCACGAAGACCGGTGACGTGCCCGGCCTCGTCGTGTTCGCGAACGTCGATGGCGAGACGCGCGTCGGCATCACGTGCGCGATCTGCCACTCGAACGTCAAGGACGGCGAGGTGCTCGCCGGCCAGGCCCGCCGCTCGTTCGACTACGGCAAGCTGCGCGTGACGTTCGATCGCGTGCACGGCACGCTGCGCTCGGAGGACGAAGCGACGCGCATGCTGCAGTGGGGCCCCGGTCGCGCCGACGTCACCGAGGACGACGACGAGGATCCGGTCGCGATTCCGGATCTGTGGGGCCTGCGCGAGCAACGCTGGCTCACGCAGGCGGGCACGATCCGCCACGACAGCCCGCTCGCACTCGCGATCCGCCAGGAGACGCAGCTGACCGACTCGAACCACGCGCGCGTTCGCCCGCCGCGCGAGCTCGCGTGGGCGCTCGCGATGTACATCTACTCGCTGAAGCCGCCGGCGAAGCCGGCCGTGGCACAGACCAAGGGAGCCGCGCTGTTCGCCGAGAATTGCGCGCGCTGCCACGCGAACGCCGCGTACGGCGGCAACACCGTCAGCGCCGCGTCGATCGGCACCGACCCGGCGCTCGCGACCGGCAAAGGACGCGGCACCGGCAAGTACCGCGTGCCCACCCTCCTCGACGTCAAGAATGGCGCGCCGTACCTCCATCACGGCGCGGTCGCGTCGCTCGACGAGCTGCTCTCGCCCGATCGCAAGGAGCCGGGGCACAAGCCCGGCACGAAGCTGTCGGCCGACGATCGCGCCGCGCTGATCGCGTTCCTCGAGACGCTTTGACTAGCGCGTCTGGCGCGAGGCCTTGAGCAGCTTGCTGCCGCGCGCCATGCGCGGCGATCGCGCGCTGATGCGGTCGAGGATCTCGCGCGTGCGCAGCTTGGGTCCCTCGCTCGTTCCGCGCAGCGCGTGCTGGTGTGCGAGGCGCGCGACGCGCATCGCGGCTTCGCGTCGGCCCGTGTGATCGTAGAGCGCGGCGAGCACGCTCTGCAGGCGCCACACCGACGGCGTCACGTCGTCCTCGGGAGCCCGCAGGACGGACAGCGTGGTCTCGAGGTCGCGGATCGCGCTGTCGACGTCCTTGGCATCGACATGCTCGCGCACGCGATCGAGCGCGCTCGTGATCAAGAGGTTGGCGTCGAGCGGACGCGTCTCGGCGGACTGCAGCTCTGCGTCGACGGGACGCGCTTCGCGCTGGATCGTCGCGGCGCCCCAGAAGTCGCGCGTGGTGGTGAGCTCGATCAGATCGGGCAGCTCGGACGCCGGCTCCGGCGAGAAGGCAGAGGCGAGCGCGAGCGCGAGCTCTCTGGCGGTGGCGTGACGCGCGGCGGGATCGCGGTCCAGCGCGCGCAGGACGACGCCGTCGAGATCGGGGCACTCGCCGAGGTGCGGCGCGCGCTTCGACGGCGGCTCGACCGCCTCGTGTAGCTGGCGCAGCATGATCGCCGCGCTCGGCCCGCGAAACGGCGGCGTGCCGGTCAACAGCTCGTAGACGATCGCACCGACGGCGTAGATGTCGGCGGCGATCGTGGGCGCCGCGCCGCCGATCACCTCGGGCGCCATGTACGACGGCGTGCCGGCGATCATGCCGTTGTCGTCGAAGCGGCTCATCGTGCGCGCGAGACCGAAGTCGATGATCTGGACGTGGTCGTTCTCGTCGAGCATCACGTTGCTGCTCTTGATGTCGGCGTGGACGACACCGGCATCGTGGATCGCGCCGAGGCCCGCGAGGAGCTGCGCGGCGATCGACGCGATGCGCGGCAGCGGAAGCGGACCTTGCCTGGCGAGCTGCGCGAGCGAGGTGCCCGTGATGCGATCCATCACGAGGTACGGCGTGCCGTCCGTGTCGAGGCCGGCGTCGAGCGCGCGGATGACGTTGGGATGCTTCACGCGGCGAAGCAGCGTGCCTTCCTTCGCGAGGCGATCGCGGACGACCAGATCGTTCGCGAGCGTGTCGCGGACTCGCTTGATGGCGACGAGGTGACCCGACCGATGTCGGCCGAGATGCACCTGGCCCATACCTCCGCGGCCCAGCAGGTCTCCCACCTCGTAGCGGTTGCGCATGAGACGTTCCTCAGCACGTGGCGTACCGAGAGGCGCTCCTGTCGGATCAACGACCTACGCGAAGCACCCCCTGGGTGTTTTGACGCCCGGGGTGGGTAACCGAAACCTCGGGGTCCACCGGAGGACGAATCGACCGGCATCGCCGCGATGCAGGTGCCACCGGGGTAGCGTCGCGTCGTGAACGATCGGGCGATCCTCGTCCTCGGGATGCACCGCAGCGGTACGAGCTGTCTCGCGGGCATGCTCGCCGCGGGCGGGCTCGCGTCGGCCGGCGAGGCGGTCCGCAACTGGGACAACGCGCACGGGCACTTCGAGATGCTCGACGCCGTTCGCCTCGACGAGGCGGTGCTCGCACACAGCGGCGGTCACTGGCTGTCGCCGCCCGCCGAGGTGCGCTGGACGGACGAGCACGCCGCCGCGCGCGATCGCCTGCTCGCCACGCGCATCGACGGGCGCCCCGCGCTGATCAAGGATCCGCGCACGCTGCTCGTGCTTCCGTTCTGGCGCGCGTCGGCCGTGCCGCTGCACACGATCGCGATCGTGCGGCATCCCCTCGCGGTCGCGCGGTCGCTCGAGAGCTGGCGGTCGACGCCGCTGCGCGAGGGCATCGCGCTGTGGACGGCGCACAACCGCCCGCTGCTCGCCGATCGCGCACGCCACGACTACGCGCTGATCGACTTCGATGCGCCGAAGGACACCGTGGTCGCCAGCGTGATCGCGGCAGCGCGAGCCTTCTCGTCCTCGATCGACGAGGCGGCGCTCGCAGCGGCCTACGAGGATCAGCTCGTCCACCACGAAGGCGCCGGCGCGCCGATCGAAGGACTCGACGAGGCGCTCGCGCTGCACGCGCAGCTCGTCGGTCCACGCGCCACCTCTGCGCGCAGGACGTTCCCTCGCGCATCGCTCGACGCGTTCGCGACGCACGTCGAGCACCGCGATCTCGCGCGTGCCATGGCCTCCGCGCGCGAGGCGCTCGCGAACATCGTCGACGCCGCGGCCGTCCTCGTCCCCGTCGTGACCGCACTCGTGAAGCACCGCGCGTACGACGAGGCGCGAACGCTGATCGCCGAGCACGCGGCGCGTCTCGACGACGGCCTCGCGGATCTGCTTCACGGCAAGGTGCTCCTCGGCGCCGGCGACGCCGCGAGCGCCGTCGAGCACCTCGAGGCCGCGTGCGCCGTCGCGCGGCCGTTCCATCAAGCGCGCCACCTCCTGCCGCAGGCGCTTCGCGGCGCGGGTCGCCACGCGGAGGCGCGAGGCGCGCTCGAACGCGTCGCCGGTGAGGCGCTCTATCCGCACGGACCGCTCGCCACGCTCGCCGAGTGGAGCTGGCTCGACGGCGACTGCACGCGCGCGCTCGCCGAGATGGCGCGCGCGATCGCCGCCGCCCCGCCCCATCGCCGCGGCCGGCTGCGCACGCGGCGCGCCGAGTGGCTGCTCGCGCACGGCGACGCGAACGCGGCGCGCGACGAGCTCGAGCGAGCGATCGTCGAGGATCCCGCGTACGAGCGCAGCCGCGCCGTGCTGCGAACCGTTCCGCCGCGTCAGCGTCCGGCGCCCGTGTAGTCCTGGATCACGCGATGCGTACCCGTGATCGTCTCGTTCGGTGGTGACAGCGGAACACCATCACCGTCGACGACGGCCACGATCACCGTGACGTTATCGCGACCGCCGTGATCGTTCGCGCGGGCGATCGCCGCCTCGCACGCCACGCTCGGCGCCTGGCTCGACAACAGCGTCGCCAGCTCGTCGTCGGCGAGCTCGTTCGACAGCCCATCGCTGCACAGCAGCAGTCGATCGCCGCGCCGCAGCTCGAGCCGGCCGAGCGCGACCTCGAGCGATGGCTGCGTACCGACCGCCTGCAGGATCACGTTGCGCTGCGATGACTGGCGCGCCGTGCTCTCGTCCATCGCGCCGATATCGACGAGCATCTGCACGTAGCTCTGATCGCGCGTGAGCTGGCGCAGCCGCCCGCCGCGCAGCAGGTACGCGCGCGAGTCTCCGACCTCGGCGATCCACGCCGTGTTGTTCGCGACGACGACCGCGGTCAGCGTCGCGCCCATGCCCTCGCGCCCGTCCCGCTTCGCGGCTTCGAGCACGCGCGCGTTCGCGGCGAGCACGGCGGCCTCGAGCTGCCGCTCGATCGGCCGGTCCCCGTGCTCCTGGAGCGAGCGCGCGAGCGTCGAGAGTGCGAGCGAGCTGGCGACCTCGCCCGCCGCCGCACCGCCCATTCCATCGGAGACCGCGAGGAGCATCCGGCGCCCACCGACGTCGATGCGCTCGCCCTGGCACGCGATCGGGCGCTGGGGCGCGTCGAGATCGAGCAGAAGAAAGGCGTCCTCGTTGCTCGAACGCCGCATTCCGGCGTCGGTGCGAGCACAGCACGTGAGGAAGGAGGTCGGCATGTCGCTACAGGGTGCAAATCCAGCACCACTCGACTGTCTCGATTCCGCACGTTTGCCGTCCGTGAGCCGACCCCTAGAGTGGCCTCATGGCAACGCATGACCTGCACGGCTCCGCCCCGACGAGCTCGAAGGTCGCGCTGATCCTGATCGACGTCATCAACGCGATGGATTTTCCGACCGGGCGCCTGCTCGTCAAGCACGCCTATCCCGCGGCCAAGAAGATCGCCGCGCTCAAGCGCCGCGCGAAGGCCGCCAACGTCCCGACGATCTACGCGAACGACAACTACGGTCGATGGCGCTCGGACTTTCGCGCGACCCTCGAGAACGCATCGCATCCCGACAAGCCCGGTCACGAGATCGCGCTGATGCTCGCGCCCGACGAGGAGGACTACTTCGTCCTCAAGCCGAAGCACTCGGCGTTCTACGGCTCATCGCTCGAGCTGTTGCTCGACTACGTCGGCAGCGAGACGCTCGTGCTCGCGGGGTTCGCCGGCGATCGCTGTGTGCGGTTCACGGCGCAGGACGCGTTCCTTCGCGACTACGAGGTGATCGTGCCGCGCGACTGCGTCGCGTCGGAGCAGGCGCGCGAGAACCGCGAAGCGCTCGCGTACATGCGCGCCCACCTCGACGTGCAGACGCCCGCGAGCTCGCGCATCGACTTCCGCGCGCTGCGCAAGAAACGCTAAGGCAGCCGGAACACGCGGCGCGCGGTCGCTGTCGTCGCGGCGGCCACCGCCTCGATCGACTCATCGCGTTCGCGCGCGATCGCCGCGAGCACGCTCGGCAGGTACATCGGTTCGTTCCGCGTGATCTTCGGCCGCACGTCGCGCGGGGCCAGGAACGGCGCGTCGGTCTCGATCATCAGCCGATCGAGCGGGATCTTCGTCGTCAGCGCTCGCAGCTCGACGCCGCGCCGCTCGTCGCAGATCCACCCCGTGATGCCGATGCACGCGCCGAGCTCGAGGTACGCGTCGAGCTCCGCCGGGCCGCCGGTGAAGCAGTGCACGACGGCATCGACGAGCGAGGGCATGTGCTCGCGCAGGATCGCGAGGAACCGATCGTGCGCGTCCCGCTCGTGCAAGAACACCGGGAGCCTCCGCTCCACAGCGAGCGCGAGCTGCGCCGCGAACCACTTCTCCTGCACCGGACGCGGCGAGAAGTCGCGGTTGAAGTCGAGACCGCACTCGCCGATCGCGACGACGCCCGGCAGCGTCGCGATCGCGCGCAGCCGGTCGATCGTCTCGTCGGTGCACTGACTCGCGCCGTGCGGATGCACGCCCGCCGTCGAGAACAAGACGCCCGGTCGCGTGGCTGCGAGCGCCTGCGCCTCGCGGCTGTTTGCCTCCGACGTACCCGTCAGGATCATCACGCCGACGCCGGCGGCGATCGCGCGATCGATCACCTGCTCGCGATCGCGCGCGAAGTGGCGATGCGTCAGGTTCACGCCGATGTCGATGATCGCGGGAGGCACGCCGCATTATCGCCGGCGGCGGCCGAGCGTGGTCGCGAGATGCACGGCGTCGTAGCCGAACTTGTCGCGCACGCGATCCACGGCCTTCACGCGCCGCTCGCCGTGCTCGAACAGCGGCAGCTGCACGCTGTCGAGGCGCAGCTTCGCGACCGCGACACCGAGGAGGCGGATCGGCATCGGCCGCGTCCGCGTCTCGCGATAGATGTCGAGCACGGTGCGGTGCAGCTCGAACTCGTCGTTCGTCGGCGTGATCGTGCGGCCGCGCGTCAGCGTCTGGAAGTCCGTGTAGCGCAGCTTCAGCGTCACCTGCCCCGCGAGCGCGCCCCGCCGCCGCGCGCGGGAACACACGCGCTCGCAGAGTCCGGACAGGATCGACGCCGCCGTCTCCGGCGTGGTCTCCGCGAACGTGCGCTCGTTGGAGATCGTGCCCGCGATGACACCCTCGGGATCGTGCTCGCGAAACGCGGGCCGCTCGCGTCCGAGCTCGTCGTTGCCCTCGCCTCGCGCGGCGAGCCGGATGCCTCGTGTGTACGCGCCGAAGATCGGCTTCAGCAGCGCATCCGGCGCCTCGACGACCTGCGCGAGCGTGAGGATGCCGAGCCCGGCGAGCTTGCCCTCCGCGACCGGCCCGATGCCCGGAAGCTTGCGCACGGGCAGCGGAGCGAGCGTCTCGGCCTCGCGTCCCGCGCGCACCATCAGCACGCCGGCGGGCTTGGCCAGCCCGCTCGCGACCTTTGCCATCGGCTTGCTCGTCGCGATGCCCGCGCTCGACGGCAGCCCGAGCTCGCGCTGGATCGCGCCGGTGCACTCGCGAACGACGCGCTCGATCGTCGCGTCGTCATCGGCGTCGCCCGGCTTGCGATACAGCCGCTCGCATCCGGTGAAGTCGATGTAGTGCTCGTCGATGCTCGCCGCGATCACGATCGGGCTGAACCGCTCGACGATCTCGCGCGCCTTTCGCGAGTAGTCCATGTACAGGTCGTGGTGCCCCGGCAGGAACACGGCATCGGCGGACGCCTTCTCGGACGCCTCGCGGATCGAGATCCCCGATCGCACGCCCATCGCGCGCGCCTCGTAGCTGCACGACGTCACGACGCCGCGCCCACCGCGGTGACCTCCGACGATCACCGGCCGCCCGTTCAGCGAGGGATCGAGCAAGCGCTCGACGGACACGAAGAACGTGTCGAGGTCGAGGCAGCAGATCCGCGGCGCGAGCATCGGGAACCTGCCGACAGTACGGGCCTACCCTGACACTGAGCATTCGTTTAGACTGCGGCAACGTGACACCATGGACTCCGAGCCAACACCGCATCCAATAGGCACATGAAGAAGATCGCCACAGCGTTCGGTGTGCTGGTCGCGGTGTTCCTCGCGATCCAGATCATCCCGTACGGGCGCACGCACTCGAACCCGCCGACCATCTCCGAGCCGGAGTGGGACTCGCCGCGCACGCGCGAGCTCGCGGTCCGCGCGTGCTTCGACTGTCACTCCAACCACACGCGGTGGCCGTGGTACGCGAACGTCGCGCCGATGTCGTGGGCCGTGCAGTTCGACGTCGACGTCGCGCGCGAGGTCGTGAACTTCTCCGAGTGGAACCGCACGTACGCGCTCGCGTCGTACTCCGGCCAGCGCACGCTCGACGGCAACATGCCGCCCGCGAAGTACATGGTCGCGCATCCGGAAGCGCAGCTGACGGAGGCGGAGCGGCTGGAGCTGGCGCGCGGTCTCGACGCGACCCTCAAGAACACGCAGACCCGCAACTAGCGACCTCTCGCGTACGATCGTCTACGTCCGCGCGCGCGGTCGCGGACCGCGCTGCTGGAAGTCGGCGACGATCGGCCCGAACGCCTCGGGCGGCGGGATGTTCGGGAAGCTATGCGGCGCACCGGTCGTCGCCCACGCGAACCCCTCGGCGCGGCTCGTCTCGACGAACGGCGAGAACCACGAGTGGTCGTCGAGCATCGTCGCGCGCACGTTCACGAATGCGTCCATTCCCTCGGGGCGCGTGAACGCCCACGTCTTGCAGAACTCGCAATGAAAGTGCCGCGCGGGTCCGTGCAGGCCGCCGATCACCGTCTCCCCTGCCGTGACCTCGAAGCCGCTGGCCGGCACCAGGATGCTGAGCGAGAACGCGCTGGCGGACATGCGCTGGCAGCCGGCGCAATGACACGCCATCGTCACGATCGGCGGTTCGCTGATTCGCATGCGAAGTCGCTCGCAGCGGCAGGCGGCAGTCCACGGAAGGTTCCACTCGGTCATCGCATGTAGATGATATCGTCCGGGGATGCGATTCGTCGCGATCACGCTCGCTCTCGCCGCGTGCGGTGAGGGGCGCTCCCCGTCGCCCGACGCGGCCCCAGACCCGATCGTCGGCGTCGTGGTGACGGGCTGCGACGATCCATCGCTCTGGTCCGTACCCGCCGTCTTCGACGGTCGGACGTACGCGTACGTCGGCGGTGGTGCCTGCAGCCCGGCGCAGTACCCACTCCACCAGGCATGGGTCGGCTGGTCGGACAGAGGCGATCTGTTCAACGAGGAGCGCGATCGCATCGACCGCACGTGTTGGCGCGTCACGAGCGCGAGCGCCGGCTCCGGCTGGACCGCGGGTGACACGCTCACCGGCAGTCACGACGGGATGGCGATGTCACTCACCGGCTTCGACAGCACGGTGACGATCGAGGGACGCGCGCTGCGTGACGATGGCACCGTGATGCTCGCGCTCGAGCCCGACGAGATGAAGCTCGACCCCGCGGTCGTCCTCGATCCCGACGCCGCGGAGACCACGGTGGTCCTCTCGACGCAGCAATGGGTCGAGCGTGACGCCGTTCACTTCCACGACATCGAGCTCGCCACCGACGAGATCGTCGACGCGAGCGGTTTTCCGGGCACGCAGGCCTCGCCCGCGACGATCCAGCGCACCGCGGACGGCTTCGTCTATCGCACGTGGACGACGGCCAACGACCAGCTGGTGGTCGCAGACGAGGTGGAGCTCGGCACCGGAACGCGCGCGTTCGCCGTGAAGTACAACGCCGGCGCCGTCGTCGACTCCGAGGTCTTGTTCCTCGGGCGCGAGATGAACAGCGAGACGACGACGATCGTGCGGCGTGTTCCGCTCGCCGCCGCGCCGCTCGAGGTCGTCGGCAACTACTACTTCATGACCCTCCATCTTCCGGGGTCACTCGTCGCGAGCCGGCGGTTCTCCACCGACATGCAATCGATCTCGGTGGGCGATGGCACGCTGCTGCCCGTTCCACGCGACGACGCACCGGTGTTCTTCGACGGCGCGGCCTTCCACCGGGTCGAATGGTCGCAGACCGGAGGCACGCTCGCGGAGGTGTTCACGCCGCGCGCCGAGGATCTCGCCGCGATCGGAACGCCGCGCGCCGTCATGCACGGCATCGTGCTCGGCGAGCGCGGACTGCTGCTCGCCGTCGATGGAGCGACCGAGACCGCGGGCCCGCGCGTCGCGACGTTCGCCGATCTGTTCGCCGATCCGGATGCACGGCTCGGCCCCGTCGCGATGGACTCTGCCGCATACGTGATCCGGTTCGGCGACGGCAGCGCCAAGCTCTACAACGCGCCGTTCATCGACTACTGCGAGTGACGGCCGTCCGCCGACCGAACAGTTTCGGCGTCCTCGATTGTCTCGGTTGTAGGAGGCAATCATGAGCGAGCTACAAGCAACGGCCCTGGCATACCTGGACGCGGTCGCATCCAAGGACCTCGGACGCGTGGAAGCGCTGGTCGATCCAGACATCCGCTTCATCGGGCCGGCGGGCACGATCACGGGCGTGAAGGACCTCGTGGGCGCGTTTCGCCGCATCGGCGCGGTCCACGTGCGGAACGACATCGAGCGCGTGTTCAGCGACGGCAACGAGGTCTGCGTGATCTACGACTTCGTCACCGATACGCTCGGCGCCGTGCCGACGATCGAGTGGATCCGCTTCTCGAACGGACGCATCACCACGGTGAACCTCTACTACGATCAAGTTCCGTGGATGACGCTGCGCGAGGAGCTCGCTCGTCGAGCGGCGAAGGCACGCGCATGACCGAGGTCCGCGACGAGCTCGCGACGCACCGGCCGGACCTGTTGCGGCATTGCTACCGCATGCTCGGCTCGTTCGCCGACGCGGAGGACGTCGTGCAGGACGTGCTCGCGAACGCGTGGAAGGCCCGCGAGAGCTACGCCGGCGACGCGCCGCTCGGCCACTGGCTGATGCGGATCGCGACGAACGCGTGCTTGAACGAGCTCGCGCGCAGGCGTCGTCGCGGACTACCGCCGAGCGAGCGCGCGGCGTCGTCGGGGACCGCGGCGATCGAGGAGCTGGAGGAGGCCGACTGGCTCACGCCCGCGCCCGACTCGCAGCTGTTCGCCGCGCCGCTGCGCGCGCTCGAAGCACGCGAGAGCGTGGCGCTCGCGTTCCTCGCGCTGCTGCAGCGCCTGCCGCCCAGGCAACGCGCGGTCTTGCTGCTCAAGGACGTCGTCGGCTTCTCGGCCGACGAGATCGCGGCGACGCTCGAGCTGACGCTCGGCTCCGTGAACAGCGCGCTGCATCGTGCGCGCGAGACGATCGCCGCTCCACCGTCGCCACCATCGCGCGATCCGTCGCCCGACGTGCTCCGCGCGTACATCCAATCGTGGGAGGAGCACGATATCGATTCGCTCGTCTCGCTGCTGCGCGAGGACGTGCGCTTCGCCATGCCGCCGTGGGCGACGTGGTTCGACGCTCGCGCGGAGCTCGAGCGCTTCTTGCGAGGGCCGCGATTCACGGCGCGCTGGAGCGAGGGCTTCCGCGTCGTCGAGACGCGCGCGAACGGGCAGCTCGCGCTGGCGTTCTTCCTGCGCGATGGCGAGACCTTTCGCCGGCACTCGATCCAGCTCGTGCGCTTCGACGGCGAGCGCGCCGCGGACGTGATCACGTTCATCGGAGCGGGCTACCTCCGCGGCTTCGAGGTTCCCGAGAGCCTGCCGCTCAGCCGAACAGGCGGCTGAGCAGGCCTTGCTTCTCGGGCGGCGCGCCTTGCTCGAGCGCCGCCTTCATCGCGAGCGCCGACTCGAAGCGATCGTCGCGCTCGCGCGCGAGCGACTTCGCGACGATCTCGTCGAGCCACGCGGGGATGTCCTCGCGGCGAGTCTTCGGGTGGCGCTCGAGATCGCCCTTCATCACCTTGCCGAGGAGGTCGCGCTTGGTCGTCCACTCGTACGGCCACTCGCCGGTCAGCAGCTCGAACATCAGGACACCGAGCGAGAACAGATCGGCGCGACCGTCGACGGCGCTCGGATCGAGGTACTGCTCCGGGCTGATGTAGAGCGGCGTGCCGAGGATGTGCTCCTTCGACGTGAGCTGGAGGTTGTCCTCGACCTTCGCGAAGCCGAGATCGAGCAGCTTGATCTGCTCGCCGTTCGGCGATGGCGAGACGTAGACGTTCTGCGACTTCAGGTCGCGGTGGACGACGCCGCGCGCGTGGAGCGCTGCGAGCGCGTCGAGGATCTGGATCGCGAGGTGGATCACGCGCTCCGGCGGGAACGGCCCCTGCTGCTTGCGCAGGCCGTACAGCTCGGCGCCCGAGAGGCGATCCATCTCGATGAACGCGCAGCCATCGCTCGTGGTGCCGGCGTCGTGAACGCGGACGAACGCGGGATGACCGAGCGCCGCGGTCTCGCGCGCCTCGCGAACGAAGCGACCGGTGAGCTCGGCGTCCTTCGCGAAGCGCTCGTGCAGGATCTTCAGCGCGACCTCGGTGCCGAGGACGGGGTGCGTCGCGGCGTAGACCGCGGCGATGCCGCCGACGCCGAGCAGCGGGCCGATCGTGTACTTGTCGTGTTGCTGGCCGGTGCGCGCGCGCGGACAGACCGCGACGTCATCCGGGTGGGAACCGCCGCACAACTGACAGTCGGCCATGGGCGGCGACCATATCACTGCGGCGGCGGAGTCTCTGCCGGCATCGGATCGCGGTTCGCGGCGGCCGCGAGCTTCGCGATGCGAAGGTAGCCCTTGGCGGTCGCGTCCTTCACGAGCGCCTCGCGCTCCTGCTCCGCGTCGTCGGCGGACGTGATCAGCTTGACGAGCACGCGACCGAGCCGCGCCTCGAGCTCGAGGCCCACGAGCCCGCGCTTCTTCGCGTCGGCGATCACGGCGGCGATCCGGTCGAGGCCGACGACGCCCTCCTCGTCCGCCTCGCCGCGATAGCCGAAGAGCTGACCGAGGGTGATCCTCGCGATCATCTTCGTGCGATAGGCCTGCAGCACGTCGGGGTTGATCTCGTCGAACACGTCGAGCGCTCCCTGCGGATCGGCCTTCGCCAGCCGAATGCGCGACGCGAGCACCGCCGCGGTCGCTTCGCAGCTCACGGCGCCGCGCCGGCGCGCGTCCTTCTGCAGCTTCGTGACGCTGTCGAGCGAGACGTTGTCCTGCTTCTCGTCGAACTCGAGCTGCGCCACCGCCAGGGACAGCTCGCTGATCCGCTGCGCGTCCTTCGCTTCGTCTGCGAGCGCCTTGCCCGCCGCGTAGGCCTGGCGCGCCGCCGCGACGTCGCCGCGATCCGCCTCGGCGTCGCCGCGGATCTGATGGCAGATCGACGCCACGATCGGCGAGGTCGCACCGAGGGCGCCCACGCAATGCTCGCTGCGATCGATGGCCGTCGACAGATCGCCGCGCATCCACGCGAGCGCCGCCGCGGCCATGTCGGCGTAGGCGATCGCGCGCTGGTCGGTGCCCTTTGACTCCTCGGCCTGCTTCAGCTTTGCCTCGGCCCCGGCGACGTCGCCGCTCAACACCAGCACGAACGCCGCCGCTGACCTCGCGGCCGAGGACTTCGCGGGATCCTGGATCAGGAGCGCGTCGTCCTCGAACTTGCGGCTCGCGTTGTCGAGCTGTCCGAGATCGAGCGCCTCGGTGAGCGCCTTGGGATCGAGATCGCGCTCCGCCGTCGTGGTCGGCACGGGGGTCGACACCGGCGCCGGCGCGACCACCGGTGCCGCCTCCGGCTTCTTCTCGCTGAGGAGGAGGATCGACGCGGCCGCGCCCGCCGCCACGACGAACGCGCCGGCGACGATCATCAGCACGGGCCTGGCCGACTTCGGTCGCTTCGTCAGCTCGGCGAGCAGCTCGTCCATCGAGGCAAAGCGATCGCTCGACTTTGTCGACAGGCCGCGCGAGAGCAGCTTGCGCAGGTGCGCCGGCACCTTCGCCGATACGGGCGGCTCCTTGCGCACGCCGTTGATCACGTTGTCCGCGAGCGCGACCGCCGTCTTGCCGTCGTACGGCCAATCGCCGTAGAGCGCGTGATACAGCGCGACGCAGAACGCGAACTGATCGCTGCGCGCGTCGGCACCTTTGCCCTCGTGCTGCTCGGGCGCCATGAACATCGGCGTGCCCATCACCACGCCGGTGCGCGTGAGGTTGCGTGCGAGCGCGCCGCTGTCCGTCTCGGGTGGCTCGTCGGCGGCCGGCGGTCCACCGCCCGGTGCGGTCGCGAGCAGCGCGGCGTCCATGCCGCCGACCTCGCGCGCGAGGCCGAAGTCGGCGACGCGCACGCGGCCGTCCTTGCCGAGCAACACGTTGTCGGGCTTGAAGTCACGATGCACGAGCCCGACCGCGTGGGCGGCGGCGAGGCCGCGACCGGCCGCGACGAACTTGTCGACGATCGCGGCCTGCGGGCGCGGCTTCTCGAGCCAGTCGGCGAGCGTGCCGCCGTCGAGCAGCTCCTGGGCGAGGAACACCACGCCGTCGTCGGAGCCGACCTCGAACACGGTGATCACGTTCGGGTGCGTGATGCGCGCCATCGCCTGCCCCTCGCGGAGCATGCGCACGCGATCGATCTCCTCGACCGACGCGATCCGCATCACCTTGAGCGCGACCTGGCGATCGAGCTCGCGGTCGTGCGCCGCGTACACGACGCCCATGCCGCCCTTGCCGAGCTCGCCGACCACCACGAACCGGCCCACCTTGGTCCCGTGCCGGATGTGGGATTCACGCGGGATCGCAGACGTCACGCCGTGAATATACTCGGCGCGATAGGCAGCAGCACTCGATCACAACGAAGTACCTGCGCGGCGACTAGCGGCGACGGCGCCGCCGGTGGCGCAGTGCGAGAAAGCCGACCAGGAGGGTGCCCGCGCCCGCGCCGTCAGCGCCCGCGGAGCAGCCACCGGTGACCTCGGTCTCGCACGTGCCGCCGACGGCGTTGCACAGATCCGACGTGTCGCTCGCTTTTGGCGTTCGCATGTTCGTGTCGCCCGGGACAACCTGCACGTACATCGTCGCGGTCGCGAGATCCGACGTCACGCTCTCGCAGCTCGGCACCGGTGTGCCGGCGCGGTCGGAGGGCCATGCCCCGTTCTCGACGCCGCAGTTGTGATCGAGTCCGAGTGCGTGGCCGATCTCGTGCGTCGCGGCGCTCTGGAGATCGATCGCGTTCGCGCGCCCGTCGGTCGCGAGCGTGAAGCCGACGGCGTTGATGTCGATGTCGACCTCGAGGATCTCGCCGTCGCGCGGGGACGCGGGATCGTCGACGTAGAGCACGCGCGTCACCGCGACCGCGTCGGGGGAGTGGCAGACCTCGGGGTCGCCGATCGTGCCCGGGCGGCACCACGTGTCGTCGCGGAAGTGGATCGTGTTGACGCCGTCGCGACCCTCGGGCGCCTGAACGATCTGCGTCGTGAAGCGAACGCCGCCGCACGCCATCGCCGACGAGGCGCTCTCCCACGCGGCGAACGCGGCGTCGATCGCGGGCCACTCACCTTCGAGCTTCGTCGTGCCGCGCGCGTCGAGCTCGAAGTTCACGCAGCCGGTCGGGTGATAGAGCGGGACGCCGCTGCGCGAGGTGCGCTGAACGCCGATGCCGGTCGTCGCGTGCGCGATCGTTGTCTGCGCGGCGGCGGGGCGCTGCATGCGCAGCGTGCGGCCGTCGATCGCGACCTCGTCGCCGACGTGCGGGACGTGGCGATGCGACACGGACATCCCGATGCCCTCGACGCTGCCGCCGTGCTCCGTGATCGTGGTGTGCGTTCCGTCGGCGGCGCGGATCATGACGTCGGTGACGATCATGTCGCCCGCCCAGCGCGACGTGGTGGACTCGACGACGCCGCGGCGTGGGGAGGCCGACGCGGTCGCGCCGAGCAACGCACACACGATCGCGACGCGCGCGATCATGTCAGCTGCACCAGCGCCTCGCGGATCGCCGCTTCGAGATCGCGGCGCACGGCCGCCTCGAAGTCATCGCCGACCAGGGTCGGTGCGAGCTCGACGAGCGCGCGCTCGAGCGCCGGCCTACTCTGCCGCGCGCCGAGCTGGACGAGCGCCTGCACGACCACGACCTTGGGCGCGGTCGCCACGCGGCGGTCGGCGAGCTCGTGCTCGAGCGGGGCGATCGCGCGCGCGTCGCCGGTGTGACCGAGCGCCTCGTAGATGTGGAGCAGGTTCGCCAGCGCCTCGGGCGAGTTGCGCTCCTTCTCCGCCGCGAGCAGCGCGAGCAAGCGCTCGACGGCGAGGCCGCGCTCCTCGTCGCTCGCCAGCGCGGCGAGGCGGCCCATCGCGTAAATGACGGATGGCGCCGCCCACGGGCGCGCGACCACGTCGAGCTCGACGAGCGACGGGATCGCCGAGAGCGCACCGCGCGCGACGAGGCCGTTCGCCGACTCGGCGACGACGACGGCATCCGTCGCCGACAGGCCCGCGACGAGGACGTCGATCGCGCCCGAGGCCTGCGCTTGCATCACGTCGTCGATCGACGGCGAGGGCGACGGTGCCGCGATGACATCGCCGGCCGCTGCCGCCGCGGGCGCCGATGCGATCGCGGCGGTGCGCGTCGCCGCGGGTGCGGCGGTGGTCGCTGTCGCCGTCGGGACCGGCGGCGCGACCACCGGCGTGGCGGTCGCTTCATGCGTCGCGCGCGACAGGGCGAAGACGACGACGAGCGCCGCGGCGCCCGCGAGCGCGGCCAGCGCGATCCCCGTCCACCGTCGCGACGACTGCGTCACGGTTAGCACCCCGCGAGGCTGCAGTACATCGATCGCATCTGGCTCGACGTCTTCGACGGCTGACCGTAGCGACCGGGCGGCAGCGACGCCCACTCGTACGACAGCTTCGACATCGCGTTCGAGAACTCCGCCGCCGTCATCGGCCGATCCTGCGGCACCGACACGCGGCGCGTGGTGGAGATGAGGTACGCCGCGCCGCGCTCCTGGTTCTCCGGCTCGAACGACGTCAGGTTGCGTGCGTTCGCGACCGAGCGCCAGGTGTTGGTCAAGAACTGATAGCGACCCGCGGCCGTCGAGCACGTGCCGCCGAAGCGAATGCACTGGTTGGGGTGGCTCGAACAGCTCGACGCGAGGCGGAACGAGAACATCACGTTGTAGCCATCCTGCGAGTAGCCGCGCGTGCCTTCCGCGTAGGCGATCGCGTCGTGCAGCGCCTTCTGATACGAGGTGATCACTCCGTTCGCGCGCGACGGCGAGCACGACGCACCGGACGGCGGAGCCGGATCGGCGCCATCGCGCACGACATAGCGACCGAACACCCAGCCGCGCTTGCCGTCCGTCGTCTCCACGCTGACCCAGCCATTCGAACCGCTGGTCACGGTGGCCGTGACCTTCGCGTTGTTCGCGAGCGATCCGATGATGGTCGCGCTCGTGCTCGCGCTCGCCCGGAGGTTGAGCGACGAGGCGGTCACGCGAAGCACGGTGCCCGCCGTGACGATCTCGTTCACCGCGAGCTCGTTCTCGTTGCCCGAAGAGTCGCCGACGTTCACCTCGTCCCCTCCCACCATGCAACCGGCAACTACAGTAGTCAGTAGAATCGAAAGGATGAGGCGCATCGCGCCGACGAAGGAGCACGCGCCATGCCGCGGACAATTTGCGCAAGGACACGCGATTGCCCCGCGATCGATCCCCGGCAGCTCGCGCAATTGACCACGATTGGTGGCAGTCCCCTCCCCCACCCTGGGGGCACGGTCCTCGCCCTCTGGTAGAACGATCGCGATGCATCGCTTTTGCCTCTGTGCTCTCGCGGCCATGGGTTGTTCCGATCCGGCAAAGTCGCCGGTCGATCAGGTCGATCGCGCCGCGTACGAGGCAGACCTCACGATGATCGCCCAGCCGCGCAGTCCCCAGACGCCGGGCTGGCAAGCGGTCCAGGATCTCTGCGCCGACCGCTTCGCCGCGCTCGGCTTCCAGGTCGAGCGCCACGCCTACGCGACCGGCGTCAACGTGATCGGCGTCCGCCCCGGCACCTCGAAGCCCGCCGAGCGCGTCGTGGTCTCCGCCCACTACGACAGCGTCACCAACTGCGCGGGCGCCGACGACAACGGCACCGGGGTCGCCGCGACGCTCGAGGTCGCGCGCGTGCTGTCACTCCAGCCGCACGCGCGCACGCTCGTGGTCGCGTGCTGGGACGAGGAGGAGCGCGGGCTGATCGGCTCGAAGGCGTACGTCGCCCGCGCGAAGGCCGCCGGCGAGCAGATCGTCCTCGCGCTCGTGTTCGAGATGATCGGCTTCCGCAGCAGCGAGCCGATGTCGCAGCGCACGGATCCGCAGCTCGAGGCCGTGTTTCCCGATGCGGGCGCGCAGATCATGGCGAACGAGTACCGCGGCGACTTCGCGCTCGTGGTCAACGACGAGACCGCGACGACCGCGGTCGCCGACATGCAGAAGGTCGCGACGGACATCGGGCTTCCGATCGTCAACATCTCCCTGCTCGCCGCGCTCAAGACCTCGCTCGACGCGCTCCGTCGCTCCGACCACGCGCCGTTCTGGGACGCGGATTACCCGGCGCTGTTCATCACGGACACCGCCGACTACCGCAACAACCACTATCACTGCCTGCGCTCGATGCCCGACGTGCTCGCGGACATCGACTACGACTTCGCGATCGCGAACACGAAGGTCGTGGTGGCAGCCGCGGCGGCAGCGCTCGATCGCTAGCAACGTTGCCGGTGCGACGGGTATCCTG
This sequence comes from uncultured Kofleriaceae bacterium, assembly GCA_964617845.1. GTDB lineage: Bacteria > Myxococcota_A > Polyangia > Haliangiales > Haliangiaceae > JABFXX01. Next base: position 247,981 of record CAZUAR010000011.1, read on the forward strand.
ATCGCCTCGTCCGGACCACCATGCGCCGCGCGTTCATCATCGTCTGCGTCCTCGCCGCCTGCGGCCGCGAGCGCGGAAGCGGCAACGACGACGCGGCCACGCCGAGCGATGCGCCCGGTGACGTCGCCGATATCGACGCGCCCGATGACGCCGTCGTCGACGCGGTGTCGATCGATGCACCGATCGACGCCCCCACGGCGGATGCGTTCTCGGGCGTCATCGACATGCGCATCGACTGCCACAACACGTGCGTGCTCACCGCGAATCCTCCACGGATCGACGTACCGACCGGCACCGAGTTCACCGTGAACTGGATCAACGTCGGCGACACCGAGTGCGATGTCGCGAAGATCGATCAGTTCAACCAGGTGCCGATCATCATCGGGCTCGAGCCCGGGATGAGCTACCACGACACTGTTCGCGAGTGGTGCGGCACGCTGTTCACCGGCACGTTCGACTTCCGGGTCACGATCTGCACGATCCACTCGTACATCCCCGTCGACTGCAGCGCTCCCTAACCCGGTTTGCGAAACACGGCGCAGATGTCCTCGCGCGGCGGCGCGAGCGCACCGAACAGCGCGAGAACGTACGTGCGCGGATCGATCAGCAGCTTGAGATTCAAGTGCGGCGGATCGAGCGCGGCATCGAGCGTGTTGTCGCGCGTGCGCAGGTAGTGGTGCACGAAGCGCGCGTTGAGGAACGGCCGCGCGGTGTTCGCGTAGTGCGAGCGATAGAGGCGAACGAGCGACCAGCCCTGCGCCTCGCCGCGCCGCACGAGCTCGCCGCGCGCGAGGATGTGGCGGTGGTACGGCGCGTGGAGCGCGTGCGTGAAGCGAGTGGTGCGCGAGAGGTCGATCGCGTCCGCGTCCGGCGTGCCGACGAGAACGAGGCCGCCGGGCCGCACGAGCGCGTCGAGCTCCGCGAGCAGCGCGACCGGATCCGCGACGTGCTCGATCACGTCCTGCGCGACGACGGCGTCGTAGCTGCGCGCGAGCACGGCGCGATCCGCGTAGGCCTCGGCGTACGCGTCGTAGCCGACCGCACCGTCGAGATAGCGCACGAACGCGCCGGCACCACAGCCGTAATCGAGCACGCGCGCACCGCGGGCGAGCCCGGCCGCGCGCAGCCGCCGGCGCTGGATGCCGAAGAACGCGCGCATCGCGGCGCCATCGCCGCCACCGTGCATCGGATAGGCGGCGTAGTAGTGCGCGAGGTCGACCTCGTCGCGTGCATGGATCGTGCGGCAACGGCCGCAGCGCCAGACCGCGAACTCTTCCGCGCGAAATGCCCGGACGTTCGAGCGCACGTTCGCCGTCTCCGCAGGATCGCGCGTGTCGCCGCAAACGATGCACGTCACCGCGTCACTATAGACGCGCGGACCGACGAACGTTCCTGCGTCAGCGCTCTGTTCGATGGTTGCGGATGTAGCCGGTCGGGTCGAGGTAGCCGGCGCGGTTCGCGCTGTAGCCCTCGCCGAGTGGAAGGTGACCGTCGCGAATCTCGAAGTGCAGGTGCGCGAGGTATCGCCCGTGCGCCGTGCCGATGCTGCCGATGCGCTGGCCGCGCACGACCGGCTGCCCCGGCATGACCTCGACCGTATCGAGGTGCGCGTACAGCGATTCGACGCGACCGTCGCACTCGTGCGCGATGCGAACCACGTTGCCCCATCCGCCGGCATAGTCGGTCGCTTCGATCACGACGCCGACCGCCACCGCGTGCACCGGATCGCCGAGGTCGCTGTCGCCGCCATAGACGCCATTCCAGTCGTTGCCGAGGTGATCGTTCATGCCGAACGGCTGCGCGTCGTAGTAGCCCTCGCCGTCGGGCGGACCGACCGGGAAGTCGAAGCGGCACCGGTCCGGATCGCGCGTCGTCGTGGTGCCACCCGTGGTCACGAGCAGCGTCACGCCCGCGAGGCCCACGATCACCGCTCCGGCGCGCACCAGACGCATGCGCTCGGTAACGTACGGCGGTTCACTTCGATCTGGCACTCTTGCGCGCGCGAACCCGTTTGGCGCCGACCCCGGTCGGCGAGGACGCGGGCCGCGCGTTCGTGGTCCTGCCCGACAAGTTCCTCGTGCACCTCGGCTTCGACAGCTATCGCGCGGTTCCTCGCTAGGGCGCCTACAGCGCGCGCAGCTCCGCCTCGGCGGCGAGCCAATCCTCGACGTCGCTTCCATGCTGGCCACCGCGCTCGAGGAACTTCTCGTACGCGCGACGAGCCACCGCCTGCTGGTCCAGCGCCGCATCCGCCGTCACACGCTTCGGTGCAGACGTCGTCGCGCGGGTGAGAGTGCTGGTGGTCGGCGTCTTGCGCTTCGTCATGCGCGAGTGCTCGCACGCGTCGACGCGCGACGCAACTTCTCCCGAGTGAGAGCGTTCAAGCGTGCGCACGCGCTCACGGGATGACTACGTAGCGTCGGTGCCGCGCGAGCGCACGAAGTGAGCGATCACCGCGACGACTGCGACGAGAAGAAGTGCATGGACCGCGAAGGACGTCACGCCGACGACGACCTTGAGCGCGATCCAGCCCAACACGAGAAGAATGCCGAGGATCAACATGGATCGAGCTCGTGCAATCAACGCGCCGTCGCCCCACGCGTGCGAGCTGGAACGTGCCGTGCAGCAGCTCCTTGCATGCTGTCATTTCTCTCGAACCTCCTGATGGGACGTCGACGCTCCGGCCTCCTCGGACTCATCGATCGCCGCCGACGCGGTGGCCTCGTCAACGGCGTGAACAACCACCGCGGCGCGTCGGCGATCGGGACCGTGGCGGCGATCGCTGCGCCGTTTCTGATCCGCAAGATCGCGGCGCGGCGCGCAGCAGCTCGCTGACTCGTGTCGCGGACGCACGACGCTACGGCTTCGTGTACGTGCCCTTGTCGTCGTCGATCCGCGACACGCGAAACGTGTTCTCGCTGCCCGTCGGCCCCGACGTCCACGCCTGCGGCACCTGGACACCGAGGTACTCGTTCCACGCCGTGTACACCACGCGGAAGCCGGTACCGTCGCCGGATACGGGAAGCTGGTCGCCGCGAAACCGCATGACGATCGGCGTGCTCGCGCCGCGCGGCAGGATCGCGAGGCTCGCGGCACCGTCGCGCGTGATGCGTCCATACTGACGATCCGGATAGAACATCGAGTAGCTGTCGAGGAACGACGCGCGCCGCGCGCTCTCGAGGTCCGCACCCGCGAGGTCCGTGACCGCGTCACCTTCCTTGCGCCATCCCGCGGTGCCATCGAACGCGTACGCGAAGCCACCGTCCGGATACGCGACGGCGTACCGAACCTCGCCGGCCGGCGAGACGAACGACTCGAACGTGCATGCGCGCTGATCGATCACGCAGTCGCCCTTCACGTGAACCGTGCCGAGCCGAGAGATCGCGTCGCGACCACCGAGCGCCTCGGCCCACGCATCCACGAGCGGCATCGCATCGTCGGCGATGTCGACGTTGGTCGCCGTCTCGGGCGTCACCGGCGCTTCGGGTGGTGGAGACGCTGAACGACCGCACCCGACCGCGACCGCGAGAAGACAGGACATTCGCATCCGCCAACGATAACTGCGAGGCTCCCCGCGTGCTCGTCCGGCAGATCGCATGCGACTTTGTCCAGCGCGACACGTCCGATCCCGTAGGCCCATGAACAAGCCCCTCGCAGTCATCCTCGCGGTCGTCGGCTGGGTCGGCGTCGGCGTTGTATCGAACTTTCACGAGATCGTGCCCCACGCGAGCCCGCAGGAGATCAAGCCGTTCGTCGCGCCGGTGTGGATCCTCGCGGTGCTCCTGACGCTGCTCGCGGTCAAGACGCTGGCGTCGAAGCCCGCGGCGTAGCGCACAGCGTGCCCCCAGGTACGCGCAATCTGCGCAGTCTGCGCGCCGTTGCATGATCTTCTGGCGGATGCCTTCCATTTCGGAATAGCCTCGGCTCATGCGCCATCGGAGTGGGCTCGCGTGTCTTCTCTTCATCCTGGTTGCCGCGTGCGGTGACGACGGCGGCGGCAGTGGTGTCGACGGCGGCGGCAGCGGGCAGGACATGTACGTCCCGCCCATGGCGAACTGCACACCGCTCGACCTCACGAGCGCGGCGGCGATCCCGATCACGAACCAGCAGGTCACGCCCAACGCACAGGGCGGAACGATCGTCGCCGGCACCTACAAGCTCACGAGCGTGAAGCTCTACGCGCAGGGCATCTCCGTGTCCGGCACGGCGAAGGCGCGCGTCGAGTTCGTCACCGGCGACGCGACCTCCGGTGCAGCGCGCGTGGCGCTGATCATCGACGCGATGGCGCTCGGAATGCCGGTGGAGCAGGACGTCAACGGCGCGGGGCTCTACACGATCGCCGGCAGCGCGCTGAACCTCGCCGAGGGCTGCGGCGGAATGAACCCGCTGTCCGGCCTGACGTACACGGCAGCGGCCTCGAGCATGACGATCTGGACCAGCTACATGGTCACCGATCCGATCGCGCTCACGATCCCGATCGAGCTCGTGTTCGACACCGAGTAGCGCCGGCGCGCTCCGGCGACCTCACGCCGCGCGCTTCTTCTTCGTGCTCGCCGACGTCGATCTCGTCGGCTTCGTCGATCGCGCCGAGCTGGCCGACGACAGCGTCGCGATCGTCCGCTCGACGGCGGTCAGGAACACGCGGATCGACTTGTCGAGCGCCGGCCTCGGCGTGTCCTCGAACCGCGTGTGCGAGATGCCCGGGCTCGACTGCGCGAACACCATCGCCGTCGGGCACACCGCCGCCATCTCGGCCGCATCGTGCAGCGGCCCCGACGGAATCTCCGGCGCCTTGCCCGTGACCTCTCGAACGGCCGTACGGATGATCGCCATCAGATCCTCGTCGAACAGCCGCGGCGTGATGTGGAGCAGCGGGCTCCACTCGACCTTCACGAGGTGCTTCTTCGCCGCCCGCGCCGCCACCGCGTTCGCATCGGCGAGCATCTTCTTCAGCACCTTCGCGTCGAGCGCTCGCAGGTCGATCGAGATCTCCGTCGACCCCGGAACGGCCGTGACGAAGTTGGGCTCGACCTTCACCACACCGCACGTGGCCACGACGCGCGTCTTCGGCGTCTTGCCCGAGTGCTTGATGCTGATCTCGCGGCAACCGAGCGCGAACTCCGCCGCCGCGAGGAACGCATCCTTGCGCAGGTGAATCGGCGCGGCGCCCGAGTGCGCGGCCTGCCCGACGAACCGCAGGTTGTAGCGCTCGACGCCCATCGTCCCGAGCACGACACCGACGGGCGCCTTCATCTCCTCGAGCACCGGGCCCTGCTCGATATGCAGCTCGAGGTACGCCAGCGCATCGAGCGTCTTGAAGTAGTCGGCTGCGGTCGCCATCGAGTCGAGCGAGATGCCGTTCTCCGCGAGCGCATCCGGCAGCTTCACGCCCTGCCGATCGACGAGGTTCGCCAGCTCCGCGTGCGCATCGAGCGCGCCGGCTGACGCCGCAGACCCGGTGAGGCTGCGCCCGAACCGCGCGCCTTCCTCGTCGGCCCAGTCGACCAGGTGGAGGGTGAGCGGAGGATTCCCCGCGGCCTTCGCGCGGCGCAGCGCCTCGAGCCCCGCGAGCACGCCGAGGCAGCCGTCGAGCCAGCCGCCGCCGGGCACCGAGTCGAGATGGCTGCCGAGGACGAGGCTCTTCGTCGACGCACCGGGCAACGTCGCCCACAGGTTCGCCGCGCCGTCGCGATGCGGCGTCACGCCGAGCTCCGTCTCGATCTTCTTGGTGAACCACTCGCGCGTCGTGCGCCAGACCGGGCCCCACGCCACGCGCTGCGCGCCACGCTCGTTCGATGTCAGCTTCGCGAGCTCCTCGAGGTCCGCGATCACCCGTGCAGACGATTCCTTCACGCGCCGACTATACGTCGCTCGCCGCGACCGGCGGGCTTGCCGAGTGCCCCGGAGGCGCACGATCCGACATCCGCGCTACGCGCGCGGCGCTCGTTCCGCCGCGGGATACGCCTCGAGCTCGCGAAGCGTGGTCGCCGGGCCGGTGGCACGACGCACGACCGACATCTCCCCCGCGGGCTCGAGCACGACCGCCTCGACCTCGTCGATCGTCGCGATCCCGTGCTCGCGGATCGCGGCGAGCACTTCCGCCTCGGTGATTCGCTCGCGGGGCGAGCTGATCCATCTGCATGTCAGATCGCCTTATCGAGTTGCAACGCGCATGCCGCCGCCCTGCGAATCGAAGGGCAGTCGTGACGGCGTCTACACGCCGCTGCCCCGCACGTAGACGCGATACTCCCAGGGCGCGAGCCGGATCGTCTGACCCGCGTGGAGCGTCGCGACCTCGCCCGAGAACAGCTCGGTGTACGTCCCGTCGATCGCTCCTGCGTTCGGTTGCGGCGCGAGCACCACGCTCGGGTACTCGTTCGGCGAGAGGTTCACGATCACCAGCACGACGTTCGCGCCATCGCGCCGAACGAACGCGTATGGATAGTCGCCCGGCACGAGATCGATCTTGCGGAAGTCCGCCATGCCCGGGTGGTGCAGCGCGGAGCTCGCTCGAAACAGCTGGAGGAGCTTCGTGTAGAACGGTCGGAACCCGTCCGGATCGGACCAGTCGGTCTTGATCGCGGGATCGTGCCCGAGCGACTTGCTGTCGCCGACCTCCTGCCCCTCGAACACGAGCGGCTTCCCGGGCAGCGTGCACGCGAGCACCGCGGCCGCCTTCACGCCGCCGCGATATCGCTCGGGCAACGTGAACCGTCCGTTGTCGTCGTGGTTGTAGGTCATGCGCATGATCAACGCCTCCGGCTTGTCCTGGTACGGAAGCAGCTGATCGAAGTACAGCTCGTCGTCGATCGCCGAGGCCTGCCGCGCCCCCTGCGCGACATCGCCGAGCACGGGGTACACGTCCCAGTCGTAGGTCATGTCGAACGCGGGGTGGCGCGCGACATCGCCCGCCTCGGCGAGCAGGAACACCGGCTTGATCTTCTCGAGCTCGCGCCGCAGCTCCTCGAAGTAGTCGATCGGCATGTGGTGCGCGAAGTCGATCCGGAAGCCATCGAAGTCGAAGGCGCGCACCCAGTCCGTCATCACGCCGGTCATGTACCGACGGAGGTCCGCGTTCGACCAATCGAGCTGCGCGATCCACTCGAAGTCGCCGCCCACCGAGGCGATGGCGCCATCGCGGTGCACGTACCACTCGGGGTGTTCGGTGATCAGGTGGTTGTCCCACGCGGTGTGGTTCGGCACCCAGTCCACCAGGACGCTCATGCCGCGATGATGAGCCGCGCGGATCAAGCTGCGAAACTGCTCCTCGGTGCCGTACTCGGGGTTGAGGCGCTCGTACGCCTTCACCGCGTACGGGTTGCCGTGCGGCGCATCGATGTGATCGATCGACCCGATCTCGTTCACCGGCAACAGCCACAGGATGCCCACGCCGAGCGCCTTCAGCTCGTCGAGCCGCGCCTCGACGCCCGCGAAGTCTCCGCTCGCGGAGAAGTGGCGAACGTACAGCTCGTAGATCGGCTCGCGGTGACGCCACACCTCGAACGGCTCTCGCGTGTCCACGAGCTCCTCGACGGCTGCATCCGGCGGCTCTGCCCCCGACGCGTCGGGCTCGATCGCGGGATGGCTGCTGGCGCAGGCAGCGAGCAACAACAACGGCGCGTGCTTCATGCGCCTCGTGTAGCCTCGGTCCACGCTCCCATGCGCGCGAGGAACCGGTATTGATCCCACAGAAACCGTCACTCGACGTGCACGCGATCACCGCGGGCGCCGGCACGCGCGTCGCGATCACGGGGCCCACGATCGTCTTCACGATCGAGTCGTCGGTCGCATCGGCAGGCAAGACGGTCCTCGATCGATCGAACGTGCTGGTCTCGGCGCGCGGGTCTGTCTCGCTCGCCTCCTCGTCCGCCAGCCGCATCGCCGTGTTCGCGTTCGGCGCCGTGCTCCCCGCGGTCGAGCGCGAATACGCGGAGCTCGGCTTCCAGCGACGGACGCTGGACCGCTGGCTCCAGCGGCCGAGCACCCTCCCGCGGACCGTCTGGGTGCACGAGCTCTTGCACCGCTACGTGTTCGAGCGCCACGCCCTCGGCAAGCACCCGAACCTCGCCACGCAGTTCCTCGAGATCGAGATCGCGAAGGAGGTCTTCTTCCTGTTTCGCGATCGCGACGCGGGCGCGGAGCGCGCGACGATCGTCCGCACCCACTCGAGCCCGGTGCAGCGCGCGCTGCACCACATCGAAGCGCACCTCGTCGACGAAGTGAACGTCACGGCGCTCGCGCGCGTCGCCGGTGCGAGCACGAGCACGCTGTTGCGTGCGTTCCACGCCGAGGTCGGCATCAGCCCGGGTGCGTTCTGGCGCAACCGCAAGCTCGACGAGACGCTGCTGTGGCTGCGGAGCGGTGCGAGCGTCGCAGAGGTCGCGACGCGCGCCGGCTACGAGAACCCGACCGCGTTCGGCTTCGCGTTTCGCCGCCGGTTCGGCGCCCCACCCTCGCGCTTCCGCCCCTGACCCGCGACTCGTTAGTCGCTTTCCGAACGCCACCGCCAGACCGGCAGAGGCCCGACAACACCGGCCCCATCACGCAGCTACGAGTCCGATGTCCGAGACGACCAAGCTCGGACAGGTCAGCCCGTGGATCCCGGCAGTTAGAAGAAAGCGAAATCTCCCCGCAACCGCAGTCAGGTCTCCGCGACAGGGCCGCCTATGTCGCAATCCTTGTCTGTTGGCGGTTTGGACACGTCTTCCAACGCGTTCGGTTCCTCCTCGCAGTCAGGCACGAGTCGCTCGTCGGGTGGCGATGGTGCTTCAGCTACGAACGACGCCGCCTGGTGGACCACGCCCAAGTCCGAGTACGTGAAGCTCGGCGCGGTTGATCCTGCGATCTTCGGCCTCGATATTTCAGACGTGGGTGGCGAGGTTGCTGCTGACGTACAAGCGAAGGCAGATCCACAGCAGGGCGCTTCATCGATGTTCGTCGGGCACACGATGCAAGCCGGCACTGGATCGGCCACGTCCGTTCCGATGAAGGGCTTGCCGCGCGTTCGGCACCCGGACGAGAACCCGATCGACTGGCGCGGCCAACGCCACGCACCGCCAGAGCCTGTTCAGTCCTTGGATCTCGATGTGGGCGAAGCGCCGAAGCCGGCCAATGACATCAGCACGCAAGCTCGCGCTCCGATGCAACGTCATCATGGCGATCCAAGCGACCGACCCATTCCCTTCCAGCCCGAGCCCGACCTCGATCGGCATCGATACTGGTCGGCGTTTCGAGCTGCGGCCGCGCAGGCCGAGCTGCATCACGATGACATGGCCATCCGCCTCATTCGCATGAAGAGCGCGCAGTACGACACCCAGCTCGGCGCGCTGGGTTTTGACGTCGAGAAGGGATGGGAAGGCGACCTCGCAACGCTCACCGAGAAGCAGCACGTGCCGCTCAAGAACGGCGCGACGGTCGGAAGCCTGTTCGGCAAGGACAACAACCTGCAACTCGACAAGCACGACCAAGCCGCGATCAAGACGGGTGCCAATGCAGTGGATCGTGGGAAGGGCGGCGAGGACGGAATCCAGATGCGTGGGCTCGATGCACAGCGTGCGGACGAGCGGCTGCACGCCGCGAACGAGGGCGTGAAGAAGGAGTTCCATGCCCTGGACGCAGCAAAGGCTCGGTTGCAGCGCGCGATCCTCGCGATCGAGACGTTCGAGTTGCAAGGAAAGGCTGACGACGTTCGCGCCGAGATCCAGGCGCTCCGCGACGACGCCGGCTCCGCGCGTGAGGTTGTCGAGCTACTCGGCAACATCGCGTCGGGCGTTGCGTTCGCGCTATCCGGTGAGGTTGGTGATGCGATCGATAAGGCCGGCGCGATCGCCGCAACCCTCATCGGTCACCTGAACGATGGGAAGATCGATCTCGCGGTCGCGAAACTCACCAAGCTCGAGAAGAAGGTGAAGACCACCGAAGCACAAGGGCTCATGGCGGAACTGACCGGAACGCGAGCAGACGTCGAAGGTGCGAAGGCTGGCGTTAGACAGAGCGGCGCCTTCCTTCAATTCGCTCTCACCGATCGCCGGATCGCCTACAACAAGCTGGCGCTTACGACGGGAGACCATCTCCCCTGCCCCGAATCTAGCCGGAAAAAGATCTCAGGAATCCTCGCCGCGATTCCACTCGTCGAGATCGTCGTCTCCAAGGCGCGTGGTCTCAACGAAGCCTGTACGCCACCGATCTATTCCGAGATGGCCGGTCGCGGCTTGGGCATGGCGAAGGCCAACGGTTTACCTGTCGCCGACAGGTTTCTCCGCGCATGCGGCGAGCTCGCTCACGTGAAGCTCTACGCGAGCACGATCGAGGGTGACTGGACCCAACGCCTCAACGCCCTCATGAACGTCAAGCAGCAGATCCTGGGTCAGCGGCCCGGCGAGGACTGATGCGTCTTTTGCGCGATACGGAACAGCAGGATAGTCCTCGGTCGTAGGTCTTCCTTCGTTGGATCCAGTTCTGTGCCCGGACCGGAGAGCGAGACCCAGAACGCCGTCCTCGCCGTCGTGAACTCGGTGATCATCTTGATGCATGCCTGCGGCTCGGGAATCGTTGGCTGCCCTTCGCGCTCTTCGATGCATGGGAACGCCGACACTTGCAGGTCGCCGACCTTTGGCCACCCTCCGCGATCCGCCGTTGTGACAATTAGCTCCTGAGTTCCTTGATCGCGAACCTCGAGCTTCTCTCCCTCGGCTAGTGGCGCGAGGGGGAACTCGATCGGAACGATGGAGACGAGGTGTCGCGCTGCGTTGTCAGCGAGAAAGTTCGTCAGGACGTGTTCGCATTCGTGAAGCCCTCGGCGACCAGCATCCAAGCGGCCACCTGCTCCCATCGCGCCAGGCTCGATGTAGCACTCGACGCGCTCGGTCTTGAATGTCGGTTGCACGACCTCCGGCTCCTCCGGAGGAGGAGGAGTCTTCTTTTCGCTGCCGCATGCAATACCGCCCAACGAGACCATCGAAAGAAGAAAGCGGCGCATGAGAGCCTGGGGAGCTTACCCAAACGCGCTCAGACTCCCAAGAAGACGACGTGGTTTCGCTCGACCTCCGCCTGTCGTTCGTCATCTCGAAGAGCTCGTACGCGTCGCTGGAAGCGAGGAACTAGAGCGGCGACTGGCCGGCGTTCAAGGCGCCCCACGTCGACGGCTGCACGGTGACCGTCGCGCTGTTCCAGTCGGCCTTGTCGTTGTCATCGGTGTTGTCGAGGCGCTGGATCGACACGCCCGCCGGAGTCGCGCCGCCCGCGTCGAGATCGAGTGCCGCGTGCGCGCTGAAGTCGTCATTGACGAAGCCACCCGTCGGAACCCCGCCGCCGATCATCTGCCACTGATTCTGCGCGGCGACGATCGCGGCCTGATCCTCGGAATCCCCCGCGGAGTCGCCGGTCGCCGCGGAGGCCAGGAGCACCGCATCGATCACCGTGGTGGTCTGCATCACGCTGATCACGTTGTTCGTCGCGGTGAGCCCCGCATCCGTCGCGAACAGATCGTACGCGCCGTCGTAGTTGCCCGGATACGTCGAGCTCGGGAACTGATCCGGACTCGTAGTCTCGTCGTCGCTGATGCCGTTGCTGCACGGCCCGCTCGTCGCCGCACCGAAGTGCACGACGATGAGCGCGCCCGGCGCGACCGTCATCGCGGGGAACGTGAACACGATGTCCTTGCGCTCGACCAGCCGGAGACCGGTCAGGGTGCCGCCGGCGATCGCGCGAAGCTCGACGAGATCGCAGTTCGTGGCGTTCGCGTTGACCTCGTTGATGCGCAACACCTGCGTCGACGGCTGCATCCCATCGACGGGCGCATCGACCATCGCGCTGTCGATCGGCGCGTCATCGCTGGTGCCATCGCCAGGCGGATCCGCGTCATCGGGCGCGGAATCGCTTCCGGCAGCCGCGTCCGGGCGCCCCTTGGACGAGCTACCGCACGCGACGATCAACAAGGCCGACAGGACAACAACGTGGCCACGCATCGCTCCCTTGTATCACGAACATGCACGCGGCCCGCGTCAGTCGTACCCGAGCTCGTCGTCGAGCGCAGCCCATTCGATCAGCGCGATCAGCTCGTCGACGATCCCCATGTGACGCACGCGGGCCTCGCGGCGGCTGGCGTCGGGGAGCGGCTCGAGCAGCGCGCGCACTCGAGCCGCCGCCGCGCGCTGCTCGAACGCGTCGAGCGTGAACACGAGAGCGTCGACCACCATCTCGACCATGTTCGCGTCGAACGCCTTACGCAGCGCTTCGAGCAGCACGCGCACCGCGCGCCGTGGGCTGCCGAGATCATCGAGCTTCTCGGCGCACCGCAATAGCGCACGCGTATGCACCACGGGCACGCGCAACAGCACGGGTTTGAGCGGGGCCATTCGCGCGGGCTCGAGCGCCAGGCGCTGGAGCTCGAGTGCGAGTTGTCGGCCGAGGTCATCGATCTTGGTCGAGAGCACGAGCAGGTCGCTCGGATGCTCGAGGCCGTCGATCTGCTCCTCGAGCGCGGTGAGCGCTGCCGCGTGTTCGGACAACTCCATGGCGGTTAGAGATTCATCGATCGCTCATTCGCAGCACCAATGAGAGGCATCACAACCTTCTCCTTGAGAGCTTGGGGAGAGTCGATTTCCGCGAGTTCGAAACCGGACAACACCACGAGCCAGTCCATCGTGGGGTCCTTGAACTGGTAGGCCGAAACCGTTCCACCGACAGCCAACGGCGGTTGGTACAAAGGCAGTTCCTGCTTTGCGAAGAGGTTGCGTACGCCAGCTGCCAGATTGATATCCGGCACAGTTGCACGACCAAGCATGAACCAAATCTCCGGGCGACCAGCCGGGCCGACCTTAACGTGATTCTTTCCGCGCTCGAAGATCACGTATGCCGCAGCGAAAGAAAACCGGCGGCTCCCGGGTTTCGGGTGGCTCGTCGACGAGAGCGTGAACGCGACGGTTTC
>CAZUAR010000012.1:0-225661 GCA_964617845.1 uncultured Kofleriaceae bacterium
GGCCTCGGATTCGCGATCGAAGCGCGACCGACGACCGCCTTTGTTTCAATCTAGATCGACGACAAGATCGACGCGACCGGCGTTCCCGCCGCGGCGGCGCGGACCTTCGCGAGATCGAGCATGCCGCGTCGCGCCAGCTCGGTGATGGCCGTCGACGCCGACGACAGCTGGAGGCGGCCTTCGCGCCCGGCCAGCTCGCCGAGCGCGGTGGCGATCCAGCGGGGCGCGGCCTCGCCGAGCGCGGTGCCGAGGCGAGCGGCGAGCGCCGTGTCGCCGATCAGCGCGGCCGCGATCAACGCGTGGGCGAGCGAGGCCTCGGCCGTCGGGCCCGTCGCGAGCGCGCCGCGCTCGGCGAGCTCGGAGGCGACCTCGACGAGCGCGCCCGGATCGTCGGCGCGCCAGTACACGTCGAGCAGGCGGCGCAGCGTCGGCACGTGCGACGGATCGAGATCGGACGCGCGCAGGAACACGTCGTCCGCGCGATCGACATCGCCGAGATGGACGAGGACGGCCTCGCCGAGCCGATACAGCCGCTCCGCGCGCTGCTGGCTGTTGGGCGCGAGCGGCACGAGCTGATAGAGGATGCGCGTCGCGGTCTGCCAGTCGCCACGCGCCATGTGAAGCTCGGCGAGCATCTCGAGCGCGCGCGAGTGGATCGGATAGTCGCGCAGCACGCGCTCGAGCTGCGCGACCGCCTCGTCGAGGTTGCCCGCTTCGCGCAAGAGCTCGACGAGCGCGAAGTGAGCGCGGAGCTTGCCCTCCTCGTCCTCGAGCGGCACGAGATCGAGCACCGAGCGCGCGGCGACGAGCGCGGTGTCGAGCTCGCCGATGCGCGTCGCGAGCTCCTGCACGCGCAGCACGAGATCGCGGCGACCCGGCGCCACCTCCGCGGCGGTCTGCGCGAGGGTGAGCGCCTCGGAGTCACGGCCGAGCTTCTCCGAGATGATCGAGCGACGCAGCGCGAGCTCGTCGATGCCGAGCAGCGTCTCGCTCGGCGTGAGGTCGCGATAGATGCTGTCGGCGGTCGAGAAGTCGTCGAGCCGGAACGCGAGGGAGCCGCGCGCGTCGAGCGCTTCGATGTGGCCGGGATCCTCGACGAGCGCGAGGTCGTACGCGCGCGCGGCCTGGTCGAGCTCGCCGACCTCTTCGGCGAGGCGCGCGACGCTGATCCACGCGGCGGCGCGCTCCTCGGGGCTGTCGGCGCGACTCGCGCGGACGCCGGTGATGTCGGTCAGCGCGGCGAGGTCGCCGGAGGTGCGGTAGTTCTGCGCCAGCACGCGATACGCACTCGGATGGCCGGGCTCGGACCGCCACAGCTGATGCGCGAGATCGACCGCGACGTCGTTCGCGCCCGCGGCCTCGGCCTGCTCGACGCGCGTCGAGAGCGGAACCTCGCCCGGCGGCGTGGGCCGCGACGCGGGGCCGAGCGACGCGGTCTTGCAGCGCGCGGCCGCCTCGTACAGCGCGGGGCGATCGGCGGCGCGCGCCGTGGTCGCGGCCTCCTCGTACAGCGTCGCGGCCTCCGCGTGGCGCCCGAGCATCTCGTAGCGACGGGCGAGCGGAAGCTTCGCCGCGGGGATCGATGGATCGAACGCGAGCGCTTGCTCGAAGTGCGCCTGCGCCTGCGCATCGTCGTCGAGGCGCTCGTCCAAGATGAGCGCGAGCTCGAGGTGGAGCGCACCGCGATCGCGCGGCGTCTCGGCGGCCGCGATCTCGCGATGGAGCAGCGCCGCGACGAGAGGCCACTCGCCGCGCACCATCGCCGCGGTGCGGAGCTGGTACGCGATCTCGGGATCGGCGGGCGAACAGGCGTGCGCCTCCTTGAGGCAGCGATACGCCTCCGCGTCGCGGTTGAGCGAATCGCGATACAGCTTCGCGCGGCGGCGCCACAGGTTCGCCTTCTCGATCTCGTCGTCCTGCACCATCAGCTGGCGGCCGATCGCCTCGGAAGCGCCGGTGACGTCCCCCGAGCGGAGGTAGAGCTGTTCGAGCAGCTCGAGTGCGGCGACGTCGTCGTGGTTCGCGGTCGCGATCTGTTCGGCGACGGCGATCGCGCCCTTGATGTCCTCGGCGTCGGCGAGCGCGCGAGCGCGGTCGAGCTCGGGGTGGAGCTGCGCGGCGCGCGCGCCGCTGCGCTTGGGGCGCGAGACGATCTCGCCCGACACCACGGTACCGTCCTTGCCGAGCGCATCGGCGCGGTCCTGCGCGAACGCACGGCGCCGCACGTCGTACGCGTCGGACACCGCGACCTTCTCGTACAGCTCGCGCGCGGCGTCGAGCTCGTCCGACGCGGCGAGCGTATCGGCGAGCGGCATCCACACCGGCGCGTACGTCGGATCGACCTCGTGCGCGCGAGAGAGCAGCGCCGCCGCGCGGATCAAGTCCTGCGCCGCGCGCGCGTGCAGCGCGAGCTCGTACAGCACGATCGCGAGCGCGGGGCCGTGCGTCGTGCGCTGCGCGGCGTCGAGCACCTCGCGGCGCAGGGCGGGTGCCTCGAGCAGGTTCGCGAGCAGCGCCGTCAGCGTCGGAACGTCGTCGGGGTTCGCGCGGTGCGCGGCGAGCAAGCGCTCGCGCTCGTCGGTGAGCAGCGACGCGGTCGTGACGGGAACTTCCATCTGCGTCGTGGTCGTCGCCGATGCATCCTGCGACGGTGGCCGATCGGGCGCGTGATCGAGCTTGTCAGCGCTCGCGCGCGAGATCGCGAGCGCGTCGACGGTGACGAGCGCGGTGTTCGTCGTTCGCGAGAGCTTGAGCGACGGCACGTCGGCGACCGAGGCGGGCAACAGCGCACTCGCGGTCGCGTCCTCGCGCGTCGGCGCCGCCGGATCGCGCGGCGCGGCCGGCGTGTACTCGCGCAGCGTCGTCGCCGGCTGCGGCGCGATCGGCGGCGGCGCGCTGGGTGGCTTGCGCAAGCCGGCGGGCACCGGGTTCGACGGCGTGCGCGTGCGCGCCTCGGCGAGCGGCGGCGGCGACGAGTCGCTCGACGCGCTCGCGGTCATCGGCGGTAGCGAGGACGGCCGGCGTTCGCGGCCGGCGGGCGCGGGAACCGCGGGCAATCCACCGAGCGTCGGCGGCGTCGTCGGCGCGCGGCGCGACATCGGCTGGATCGTGATCGTCGGCGGCATCGGCGAGTCCATCGGCGGCGGGACGCTCGGCGCCCGCGGGCGATCGCCCGTCGGCGTCGGCGGCGCGATCGTCGACGAACGCCGTCCGCTCGGGCGATCCTCGGCCGGCACAGGGATCGGGCTCGATCCCGGCGTGATGGAGACGGAGCCCGGCGTGACGGGGATCGGTCCCGTGCCCGGTACGACGGGGATCGCGATCGGCCCCGTCGCCGTGCGCGAGACATACGCCGGCGTCGTCGTACGTGGCGTGCTCGGCGCGTCGTCGTCGGAGCCGCTCGTCGCGCGCGCGGTACTCGACGCGTCGACGGTCGCGCGCGTGCCGTACGACGGCGTGCGCTGCGCGTCGGGTGACTCCGCGGCGTAGTCATCGTTCGTGATCGCTCGTCGAGGAGCGTCGGTCGTCGTGCGCACGCCGTACGACGGCGTCGGCGTGCGACCGGTGGCCGGCGCATCGACATCGTCGCGCGTGACGGATCGCTGCGGCGCGGTCGGCACGATGTCGTCGAACGTCTCGGGCGCGGGCGGCGAGGGGACGTCGCGCAGCGTGGTGCGGGGCGGGTTCGTCGGCGCGGGGCGGCGCAGTGCCTGGAGCGGCGGCAGCGTCGGAGGCTTGCGCGGGCTGTCCTCGCCACCGCGATCCTCGTCGCTCGCCTGCGGCATCCCGCGCAGCGTGATCGCGGGCGAGTAGGGTGCGTCGTGCTCGGGAAGCGCGACCTCGTGCTCGTCCTCCTCGACGATATGCGCGCGCGGGCGGGGCGCGCGTGGATGCGGCTCGGCGGGCGGGCGCAGCGTGCCCGAGCGACGCCACGTGGTGATGCCCTCGTCGTCGTGCTCGGTCGACGACGCGTCGGTGGTCTCCGGCCGTTCGTCACCCTGCGCGGGTAGATCGCGGAGCGTGGTGTCGGGCTCGATCGTACCCGAGGCGCGCGCGTCCTCGATGCGGTCCGGCGCGCTCGCGAGATCGACGGGGACCGCGATCGGCCCGGACTTGATGCGCGGGTTCGAGACCGACTGGAAGCCGGTCTCGTTCTCGTCTTCATCGATCGCGCGCTCCTCGATGATCTCGATCTCGGGATCGGACTGGCGGATCTCGATGATCGGAGGAAGCGCGGGCGGCGTGGTGCGCGGAACCGAGACCAGCTTGATGCGGCCGAGCGTGCTCGGCTGCGGCGGTGGGGGCGGCGCCTCGCCGGGACCGGGCTTGGTCTTCGTGCGCGGCTCGGCCGCGAGGCCTTCTCCGTCGGGATCGTCGGGATCCGCGACGACACCGGGCAGGGTCCTCGTGCGCGGATCGGCGGACGTGCGGATCGAATCCGCCGTGTCGCGCAGCTCGGTCGCGTCGTGCTCGCCTGTGGCGGTGTCGGCCTCGTGCTCGAGCTGGTTCGCGAAGGCGAGCTTGCGATCTCGGTTCGCGCGGATCGTGCGCTCGAGCTCGCCACCGTCGGCGAGCTTGGCGGCGACGTCGGGATCCTCGACGAGCGCGAGCGCGGAGCCGTCGCGGCCGCAGCGGACGAGCGCGTTCGCGAGATCGATGATGTCGCCCGCGGCGCGGCGCGCGGGCTCGATGCTCTCGAGCACCTCGACGACCACGGCCCACGCGAGGTTCGCGCGCGCCTCGCTCGCGACCATGCGCAGCGTGGCATCGCGGCGCGTCCCCTTGCCGAACGCCTCGGCGGCGGCGCGCATCGCCTGGCGACCGCGCGCGGCGTCGTCGAGGTGATCGTAGTAGAGCTCGGCCAGCTCGAGGAGCGCGTTGCCGCGACGAGCGCCGGACATCAGATCCGCGAGCGAGGTCAGGTGGCGCGCCGCGGCGGCGTGATCGCCGAGCTCGGACGCGAGCTCGACGAGCTCCTGGAGCACGGCGATATCGCCCGGGTTGACATGGTTCGCGGCCTCGAGCGTGGCGAGCGCGTCGTCGAGCTTTCCAGCGAGGCGCGCGCGGTGCGCGGCGTCCTTGAGCGAGAGCGCGCCGATGGTCGGCGACGACGAGCGCCCGCTCGCGGTGTCTTCCTCGGCGGCGAACGTGGTGATCGTCGTGACGTGAACGACCTCGCCGCGGATGCGTGCGAGGCCGGCCGCGACGTCGGCGCCGTCGGCGCTCGCGCGCTCGAGGGCGGGACGCGCGACGTCGGCGACGGCGTCGAGCTGCTGCGCGTCGAGCGACATCACGAGCTCGGACAGCGCGTGCGCCGCGACCTGGCGCTCGCGGGCGACGATCGCGAGATCGACGCCCGAGTCACCCGGGAGCTCGCCGGCGAGCTGCGCGAGCCCGCCCGCGGCGGCGACGAGCTGCCCCGCGTCGCGGAGGCGCAGCGTCACGTAGCGCAGCGATGGTCGCCACGTCGGATCGATCTCGAGCGCGCGTTGATGCGTGGCGAGGGCGACGTCGGGCCGGCCGAGCTGATCCTGCAGATCACCGAGCCGCGACAGCAGCGGCTTCTGGCGTCCCGGATGGCGCGTGGTCGCGGCGACCTTGCGCCCGAGGATCACGCTGACGCGCTCGTTGTCGCCGCGCTCGCGCCACGCCATCTCGAGCGCGTCGAGGGCGGGCAGGTGCGTCTCGCTGATCCGCAGCGCGCTCTCGAGACATCGGATCGCGTCGTCGGCGCGATCGGCGCGGCGGAACAGCTCGCCCGCGCGATACATCGCATCGGCGCGTGCGGTCGGCGACGAGTCGACCGCGAGCGAAGCGAACCCTTCGAGCGCGACGGCCGCCGCCGCGAGATCGCCGGCGCGCTCGGCGAGATCCGCGAACAGGCGCAGCGCCTGACCGCGCAGCTCGGGCGTCATGTTGTGGGCGGTGGGGTCCGCCGGATCGACGAGCGGGCGCAAGGCGTCGATCGCGACCGGCGCGTCGCCGCTGCGATCCGCGGCGACCGCGAGGCGATAGCGATACACGCCGAGCTTGGGGTCGCTCGGGTCGACGGGCTCGTCGAGGAGCCCGCGATACGCGCGCATGACGTCGGGCCACGCGCGCTGGCGCCACGCGGCCTCGCCGAGCGTGAGCAGCACGTCGCGGCGCACGCGCGCCGGCACCTCGACATCGAGCGCGGCGTGGGCGCGCGCGCCGTGGGGCAGGGCGGCGGCGGGCTCGTCGGCGGCGAGCCACGCGGCGGCGGCGGCGGTCTCGACCTCGACGCGCTCTTCGCGCGCGGCCATCTTCGCGAGCGCCGCGAGGGCTTGCGCGCGGGCGCGCTGATCGCCCGACGTCGCGAGCAGCTCGGCCTCGAGCTGATACGCCTTCTTGCGGATGTCCGTCGCTTCGGGATCGCTGCCGTCCTGATTGGACGCCATCGCCTCGCAGATGCGGAGCGCCTCGTGCAGATCGGCGAGCGCGGCGGCCATGTCGGGTGTGCGCTCGTCGCGGCGCGCCGCGGCTCGCCGAACGAGCAGCTGCGCGCGCTCGGCCGCGGGCGGGCGCGTCGCGAGCACCGCGTCGATCCACTGGCGCTCGGTGCCATCGCCGCTCGAGCGCGCGAGCATCGTGCGCGCGGCGCTGCGTGCGATCTGCGGTGCGTGATGGATCGCGAGCTCGTGCGCGCGGACCCACTCGCCGCTCGCCGCGCTCACTTGCCCCGAGCGATCGAACAGCGCGGCGCGCGCCATCGCGAGCTCGGCGGCGCGCGTGTACATGCGCTCGCCGGCCGGATCCTGCGCCGCGTGTGACGCGAGCTCGAGGAGCTGCGCGATCGCCGTGTCGAGCTCGGTCGCCGCGTGCTCGCGATCGTCGGAGGCCTCGGCCACCTCCGCGAGGACCGCGTGCGCCTCGGCCGCCGTCTCGCCTCCCGCGAGCGTCGCGCGGCGCAGCGAGGCGCGGGCGTCGTCGGTGCGGCCGATCGCGACGAGCGATCGCGCGAGCGCGAGCTCGTGACGCGCGGCGACCTGAGGCGCGAGGCCGATGCCGCGCAGTCGCTCGAGGTGGTCCGCCGCGGTCGCGTGATCCTCGCGTGCGGCCGCCGCGTACGCGAGCCCCGCGATCGCGTCCGCTTGCAGCGGATCGAGCTCGAGCGCGCGACGCCAGGCCTCCTCGGCCTCGTGCGAGCCGGCGCCCGTCGCCACCAGCTTGTCGCCGACGATCGCGAGCGCGCGCGCCGTCGTTCGATGATCGCCGCGCGCCTCGGCGAGCCGCGCGACCTCTCGCCACGCGGCGACCGCCGCCACCGGGTCGATCGTCGACAGGATCGTGGCCGTCATCTCGTGCACCGACGGATCGTCGGGCGCGAGGTGGCGCGCCACCGCGAGCTCTTGCTGCGCGCTGTGCGGATCGTCGAGCTGATGCACGAACACGTCCGCGAGGCGCAGGCGAAGCTGCACCGCACGCGCCGTGTCCGGCGTGATCACCGCGCGCGCGCGGACCAGGCGCACGAGCTCGGGCCAGCGCTGCTCGTCGGCGAAGCGATCGGCGAGCGCGTCCGCCGCCTCCGTCGAGCTCGCGTCGTGCTCGAGCGCGAGCTGGTAGAGCTGCGTCGCCGCGCGCGGATCGAGGACGCGCAAGAGCCGCGCACCCGCGAGCGCCGACAGCGCCGCCTGGTCGTCGTCGCCCTCCGCGCTCGCGAGCTGTGCGAGCGCCGCGAGGTGCTCCGCCGCGATCCGCGCGTCGCCCTGCGCGAGCGTGATCGAGGCGAGCGCCGCGTGCGACGGCGGGAAGCTCGGCCACCGCGTGAGCGCTTGCCGCGACAGCTCGAGGCCGTCGAAGAACCAGGCGGGCCGCGCGGCGGCGACGGCGAGCAATCGCTCGAGCAGCAGCGGCTGCTCCGGGCCGCCGGCTGCGAGCAGCGCGCGATAGCCGCGCATCGCGTCCTCGAAGTGACCGTCGCGCAGCTGCGTGTCCGCCGAGTGCATCAGGTCGTGCGCGGCGGCGAGCTGATGCGTCTGCGGGCGGACGCCGAGCTCGCCCGTGCGCGTGCCCGCGGGTCCATAGACGACCTCGAGCGCGCCGCGCCCGATGTTGATCCGCACGAGCTCGAGATCGCCGACCGCGGGCAGCCGCCAGCCCGCCGGCGGCAGCACGTGCCACAGCAGCGCGCCGACGAGATCGATCTCGACGTCGCACAACCCGCGCACGTGCGGGCGCTCGACGACGCCCGCGGCGTCCGTCGCCGACAACAGGGCGACGAGGATGCGATCGACGATCACCGGCCCCGGCGTCGGGAGGTGGCCGTGCACGCGAATCGTCGACGCGAGCGCGCGCAGGTGCGTCCCCGCGCTCACGAGCTGGATCCGGAACGAGAGGTCCGACGCGGCGAGCCCGTCCGCCGCCCGGGCGCGCACCGACACGAACCCGTCGTTCAGCTTCGCCGACAGCTGCGTGATGCCGAGGCCCGCGAGGGGGCGGCGAACCTGCTCGACGCGCTCGTCGAGCGCCGCGGACGACACGTGGATCGCGAGCGAGCGCAACCGCGTGCGGCGGCGCTGAAACTTCTCGGCGACCGCCTTGCCCGGATCGGTGCCGAGGTCGGTGACCTCGAGCTCGAGTCGGTCCAGGACCAGCGGCCCCACCGTGACTCCCTCGAGCGCGAGACGGCCGACGCCGCCTTTCGCTTCGAAGGAGAACGGCAGGCGCGTCGGCCCAGCGTGGTCACCCTCGAGCACGATGCCGAAAATACTCCACTTCCGCCCCGCGCGTTACCGCCAAGGCGCGCTTGTCGCGAGCCGCCACTACGGAGGCGTTACCGCCACGGCGCAGAGGGGAGGTGCTACCGCCAAGGCGTGGAGGGCGGCGCCGCCGTTACCGCCAAGGCGCCAATCTCGGACTTACCGCCATGACGCCATGAGCGCCAAGGATCTTTTCGAGCCCGTCGCGAACGCTCCGTCGAACACGATCTCCCGATAGAACGTACGCATCGTCGTGATCATCCGTTAGAGCGCTGACCGTTCCCGAGCGGTGATGCGCGTGTGGGTGAGCGATTGCTACCCCAAGCGCGCCTCGCTAGCAGCGGCGCTGTCACCCACGCCATCACGAACCGAATCCGAGTACCTGCGCTCCCCAACGACGGGATCACGCGTGACGTTTCGTGCAGACCGGGCTCGGAAGCCTACGACTGCTTCGCCAGCAACGCTTCGCTAGCAACGAGGCGCTGTCACCCACACACACCGCGTCGAACTCGATCTCTCGCAGGACCTGCGGATGTCGTCGTGATCATCCGTCGGTGTGCAACGTCCGACCGCGATTGCCTCGCCAGCAAGGAGGTGTTGTCACCCATGCGCGAGCACTGCGGTCGAGTGAACGTCACCCATCCCGAACTCGGGTCCGTTCGCACTTGTGTGCCGTGGCGTGCCCGAGCTCGGTCTGCATGAACGTCACGCGTGATCCCTTTCGCGCAAGCGACGCGTCATGTTCTCGACGGACGCTCGCGAGCGGATCTAAGAATCCTTGGCGCACATGGCGTCATGGCGGTAACTCCGAGATTGGCGCCTTGGCGGTACACCGCGTGGCGCCTTGGCGGTACACCCCGTGGCGCCTCGTCTAGCGGAAGCTCATGCACGGACGGTAGCTGACGGGCAGGGGATTACCCTTGTCGTCCGTCTCGCGCAGCAGCTCGGCCATCGGCTCGATCTTGCCGTCCTTCTGATACTGCTCGCAGCGCTCCTTGAGCCAGTTCTCGAGGAGCATCGCGCCGCGGATCGCGCGCAGCGTCTCGATCTTCGCGTCGGCGGACTTGTCGAAGTCCTCCATCTTCGGCGTCTGCTTGTCCTTGAGCTGGAGGACGATGTAAGAGCCGTCCGACTCGTAGACTTGCTTCGCGAGCATGCCGGGGGTGAGCTCGTCGAACATCGACGCGATCGCGGCGGCGTTCTCGCCGACGCCGGGCAGCTCGGGCGCGTGCGGGACCGGGCCCACCGTCTCGAGGTACGGCGTCTTGATCTCGCCGAACGCCGGCAGCACGTCCTTGGACTGCTCGAGCGTCGCCGGCGCGGGCGGCGTCGGCGCGGGCGATCCCGCGGGCGGTGTCGATGGCGCGGAGGCGCTCCCCGCTGCCGAGCCACTCGCGGCGGAACCCGTCGCGGCGGAGCCCGTCGCGGCAGAGCCCGTCGCTGCGGTCGCGGAGCCGGTCGCGGCGGAGCCCGCCGATCCCGAGGGACCGCCGGCCTGCGCCTGCCACGAGGCCGGCACGTCCTTGGTCGCGGACGGCGGCACGTAGAAGCCCTGCTTGTTCTGGAGCTGCTGCTGCATCTGCTCCTGGAACTGACGCTGGATGTCCTCCTGCATCTTGCGCTGGAGCTCGGCGGGGTCCGGCTTGAACATCTGATCGAGCGACTTGCCGGTGCCCGCGCGCGCGGACGCGAGCGCGTCGAGAGCGGCGCGCTTCGCGGCTTCCTTGCTCCACACGTCCTTCGCGAGCTCCATCGCGATCTCGTGCTTCACCTGATCGTAGGTCAGGTCGCCTTCGCGCTTGTCCTCAGCGATCACGAGGTACGCGCCGTTGTCGGTGGTGATCACGTCGGTCATCTCGCCGGGCTTGAGCGCCTTGACCGCGTCGTTGACGGCCTTGTCGCCGAGCTGCGCGTTGTCGACGGGCTTCCAGCCGACGAAGCCGCCGTTCGCCTTCGCGGCGTCGTCGGTGTTGAGGAGCTTCGCGGCGTCGGCGAACTTCTGCTTGCCGTCGGCGATCGACTTGCGCGCCGCGGTGAGCGTCGCCTTCGCGGCGTCGATCGGCATCCCCACCGGCTTGACGTCGGGCTTCTTCGGCTCGGCCTTGTCGGCCGGCTTCTCGGCGGGCGGTGCCGCGCTGCCGGCGGCGCTACCGCTCCCTGCACCGTCGGCGGGCTTGGGCTCGTCGGCGGGCTTGGGCGCCTCGGCGAGCTTCTGGATGAAGATCGAGCGCAGCTTGAGCGCGGGCTTGGTCGCCTTGTACGTGCGCTCGTCGTCGGTGAACTTCTTCTTCACCTCGGCCTCGTGGCCGGCGAGGAAGCGCTCGACGTCGGCGTCGGTGAGGCGCATCGCGTTCTTGTAGGGCGTCGCCGAGAACTCGACCATGTCGTAGGTGACGGTGTTGTTCTCGAACAGATAGTCGGCGAGCGCTTCCTCGCGCGAGACGCGAACGGTGTCGGCGAGCATCTCCGCCATGAGCGCGGCTTGCAGGCCGCGCGCTTGCTCGTCCTTGTACGAGTTCATCGACACGTTGAGCTGGCCGACCCAGCCACGGAGCTTGCCGAAGTTGAAGAACTTCTCGCCGTCGACGTCGTCGATCCAGAAGTCGAGCTTGTTGCGGTTACCGCCGAGGAAGAAGTAGCCCTTCTTGATCTCCTCGTCGAGCATGTCGCCGGTGACGCGCAGCCCGCGCTTCTCCGCTTCCTGCGCGAGGAGCTCGCGCCGGATCAGCATCTCGAGCGCGACATAGACCTTCTGTCGGCCCGTGTACTGATTGCCCGAGTAGGCGATCTTGTACGAGGTCTGATTGACCTTGTGACCGTCGACCTTGACCGCCGTCGTCGACTGACCCATGCAGCCACCGCCGCCTTGGCCCGCGTTCGGCGCAAAGTTGATCACGAAGATCACGATCAGCAGACCGAAGATCAAATAGATGAAGATGGACGCGCCTTGCTTGCGCAGTGATTCGAGCATGGGGCCTGGCCTGCTTGTAGAACGAGCGGCGCATCCTAGCTACCGCTGGATCCCACCACAAGCCTGCCGACCGGAATGAGGCTCGTTCGGGCGTTCCCAAGATTGTGTTGCACCGCGGGTTTGGCGCGTGATAACTCCGCTGCGCTTCCAGGTCGGTAGGTGGTTATCCGGCCATCACTTTTGCTCGCTCTCTCTTCCGCGCACGCAGCGCGTTACAGGACTTCACCATGCTCTTCGACTGGGTCTACGGAATGTTTTCCAACGACCTCGCGATCGATCTCGGCACCGCGACCACGCTCACCTTCGTGAAGGGACGCGGGATCGTGGCCAACGAACCGAGCGTGGTGGCCGTGCAAGCATCTTCGGCCGGTCCGAAGAAGGTCCTCGCCGTCGGAAAAGAAGCGAAGGAGATGCTCGGACGAACGCCGGGCAACATCGTCGCGATCCGCCCGATGAAGGACGGCGTCATCGCCGACTTCGAGGTCACCGAGGCGATGCTGCGCTACTTCATCCAGAAAGCGCACCAGCGCCGCACGCTCGTTCGCCCGCGCGTGATCGTCTCGGTCCCGTCGGGGATCACCGAGGTCGAGAAGCGCGCGGTGCGTGACTCGGCGCTCGCCGCGGCGGCGCGCGAGGTCTACTTGATCGAAGAGCCGATGGCGGCCGCGATCGGCGGCGGGTTGCCGATCACCGAGCCGACGGGCAACATGATCGTCGACATCGGCGGCGGCACCACCGAGGTCGCGGTGATCGCGCTCGCGGGTGTCGTGCTCTCGAAGTCGATCCGCGTCGCCGGCGACAAGATGGACGAGGCGATCGTCCAGTACATCAAGCGCAAGTACAACCTGCTGATCGGCGAGCGCACCGCCGAGATCATCAAGAAGGAGATCGGCAGCGCGTATCCGCTCGAGGAGCCGCTCACCGTCGAGGTGAAGGGTCGCGATCTCGTCGCCGGTGTGCCGAAGACGCTGCTCGTCAACTCCGACGAGATTCGCGAGGCGCTCAGCGAGCCCGTGAACGCGATCGTCGACGCGGTTCGCTCGGTGCTCGAGCGCACGCCGCCCGAGCTGTCGGCCGACATCGTCGATCGCGGCGTCGTTCTCTCGGGCGGCGGCGCGCAGCTCAAGAACCTCGACGTGCTCCTGCGCGAGGAGACCGGACTTCCCGTGATGGTGTGCGAGAACCCGCAGCTCGCCGTGGTGCTCGGCACCGGCAAGGTGCTCGACGAGCTCTCGCTGCTCCGGGAGATCGCGCTCCGCTAGCGCGTTTCATTCGCCGTGACGATGCGCCGGAGGTTGGTCGACTGGGTGCTCGCGGGCGCTCTGATCATCATTCCCGCGCTCGTGCTCAAGGCGAACATGACGCGCGGCACGCCGTCCGCCGTCGACGAGGCGCTGCTCCGCATCACCGCGCCGCTGCAAGCGGGCGTGTCGTGGATCGTCGAGGGCATCGGCGGGCTGTGGTCGCGCTACGTCGCCGTCGTCGATGTCGAGAGCGAGAACCGCGAGCTGCGCGAGGAGAACGAGCGGCTGCGCAAGGAGCTCGCCGCGATGACGCGCAAGGCGTTCGACGTCGCGGCGCTCGAGGATCTCGCGGTCGTCAAGAAGCGCACGCCCGCCGACACGATCGGCGCGCGCGTGATCGGCGCACCGTTGTCGCCGCAGTTCCGCGTGCTCCGCCTGCGCATCGATCGCGGCGATCGCGAGGTGCAGACCGGCATGCCGGTGATCGTCGGCGCGGGGCCGGTCGGCCGCATCGACAAGGTCTACGGCGACTACGCCGACGTCGTGCTGATCAGCGATCCCTCGTCGAAGATCGAGGTCGTCATCCCGCGCACCGGCGGTCGAGGTCTGTTGATCGGCAACGGCAAGCCCGACTCGTACGCGTGCAAGATCGAGTGGCTCGAGCGCCAGCTCAGGCCCGAGGGCAAGATCGCCGTCGGTGACGAGGTCGTCACCTCGGGCCTCGGCGCGTCGTTCCCGCCCGGGCTCGTCGTCGGCAAGGTGACCAAGATCAACGGCGACGACGGCATGTTCCAGTCCGTCGAGGTCGAGCCTGTCGTCGACGTGTCGCGCGTGCGCGCCGTGATGGTGTTGCTCGCGCCGCCGCCGCCGGCGGATCCCGACGCGAAGTCCAAGAAGAAGAGCGAGCCGGCGTTCGGCGGGAGGCCGCTGTGAGGTGCTGCCGTCCATCGTGCGGCGTCGCGATGCTCGCCACCGGCGCGTTCATGGCGAGCGGGCGGGTGATCCGAGACACGCTCGGGACCATGCCGCTGTGGATCGCGCTCCTCGTGGTCGTGGTGCTCGTGTCGTTCGTCGTGGTCTCACCCGACGAGGAGGCTCTCTGATGTTCCTCGGTCTCTCGATCTGGGTGTGGCTCGTGATCCTCCTCGTCATCGCGCTGATCGCGTTCTTCAGCGTGTCGCCCGCGCCCGCCGAGGAAGACCCGGCGGAGCGGCCGCCCGGAGGCGACGCATGAGGACCGCGACGATCGTGCTGGTCGCGTACGTCGCGTGCGTGATCCTCGCCGCGGTGTGGCGGCTCATGCCGGCGCAGCTGTTGCGCGACGCGATTCCGGATCTCGCCGCGCTGACCGGCGCGTACCTCGGGCTCACCGCGCGCCGCGACATTGCGCCGTCGGTCGGTGGCGCGGTCGTCCTCGGCTATCTCGTCGATCTCATCAGCGGCACGCCGCCGGGGCTGTGCGCGGTGGTCGCGGGCCTGACGACGATGATCGCGCGCACCGTGCAGCAGCGCATCCTGGTGCGCGGCGCGGCGATGACGATCGGCTTCTCCGCCTTCGTCGCGCTGATCGCGGGCGTGCTGTCGTGGATCGTGCGCGCGCTGTACAGCGTGCCGCGCGCCGCGTTCGCGACCGAACTGCAGCACCTGGCGCTCGTCACGATCGCGACGGCGCTGATCGGCCCGCTCGTGTGGCGCATCTTCCGCCGCGTCGACGCCGCGTTCGCGCGCACGCATCGCGAGCGCGATGCCGCGCTGGAAGGACTGGCGCCCTGATGTTGATCCGCGCGCAGAGCGGCAGCGGTGCGGGCGGTGGTCCCGCGTTGCCGGAGCTGCACCGGCGGCTCAAGTGGGTCGCGCTCATCGTGATCCTGGGCTTCGCGACGCTCCTCGTGCGGCTGTGGCAGCTGCAGGTCATGCGCGGCGACAGCTACTACGAGCGCACCGTCTCGAACGTGGTCAAGGAGCGCTACCTCTCGAGCGTGCGCGGCAAGATCCTCGACCGCAACGGCGTGCCGCTCGCCGACAACCGGCTCGCGTTCAACATCTACGCGACGCCCAAGCAGTTCACGCCCGAGGCGAAGGCCGAGCTCGTGCGCATGCTCGGCCTGTCCGACGACGAGGTGGCGAAGATCGACGAGCGCCTCGAGGTCGGCAAGAAACGCGACCCGCGCTCGCCCGTCGTGATCCTCGAGGATCAAGGTCGCGATCGCGCGGCGCTCGTCGAGCAATCCGTCAAGCGCATCGCGGGCGTCGAGGTGCAGCACGAGCCGTATCGCTACTACCCGCAGGGCGATCTCGCGGCGCACCTGATCGGCTACATGACGCAGATGACCGCGGCCGAGGTCGACAAGCTGTCGAACCAGGGCTACGAGCCGAGCGAGCTCGTCGGGCGCTACGGCCTCGAGTCGGCGTGGGAGAACTACCTGCGCGGCAAGAAGGGCGTCGAGCGCTACGCCGTCGATGCCAAGGGGCAGCGCCTCGACGACAAGACGACGATGTCGCTGATCCACGGCGACCGCATCGTCGGTGCGGTGCCGGGCGCGAACCTCGTGCTGACGGTCGATGCCGAGCTCCAGCGCATCGCGGAGAAGGCGGTCTCGCAGGTCAGCGCGGCGGCGGTCGTGATCGTCGAGCCGAAGACCGGAAAGATCCGCGCGATCGTCAGCAAGCCGAGCTTCGATCCGAACGTGATGACGGGCCACCTGACGCGCGCCGAGGAGACGCTGCTGCTCTCGGATCCGCGCAAGCCGTTCATCGACAAGTCGATGCGCGCGTCGTATCCGCCGGGCTCGGTGTTCAAGTTCGTCACGGCGCTCGCGGCGCTCGAGGACGGTCAGGCCGCGCAGGATGAATCGATCTTCTGCACGGGCACGTACCAGTTGTCGAAGACCACGTTCCGGTGCAACGGCGCGCACGGCAAGCTCGACCTGATCGGCGCGATCCAGCACTCGTGCAACGTCTACTTCTGGGAGCTCGCGCAGCGCATCGGCCTCGACCGCATCGCCGAGACCGCGCGCGCCTTCGGGTTCGGGGCGCCGACCAACATGGGCCAGGGCGACACCGGCGGACGCATCCCGACGAAGGCCTGGTACGAGAAGCAGGGGCGCTACAAGGTCGGCTACGCCACGAACGCGGCGACCGGGCAGGGCGATGTCGAGGTCACCGTGCTGCAGACCGCGATGGCATACGCGACGCTCGCGAACGGCGGCACGCTGTACGTCCCGCAGGTCGTCGAGCGCGTCGAGGCGAGCGACGGTCACACGATCGTCGCGTATCAACCGACGGTCGCGCGCGACGTCAAGGTCCCGACCGACGCGCTCGAGATCTGGAAGCGCGGCATGTGGCGCGTGACCAACGAGCTCGGCGGCACCGCGTTCGATCACGGCTACAGCGATGTCGTCCCGATCATGGGCAAGACCGGCACCGCCGAGATCCGCACGAAGCGGCGCAAGGAAGACGACCAGCGCGACGTCGAGGGCTACCACCCGACGCGCTCGCACGCGTGGTTCGCGGGCTGGGCTCCCGCGGAGGATCCCGAGCTCGCGATCGTCGTGTTCGTCGAGCACGGCGGATCCGGTGGCCGCGTCGCGTGGCCGATCGCGAAGCAGATCATCGAGACGTACTTCACGTCGTCCAAGCTCCGCGGCAAGGCGCCGATGCCGAAGGCCGAGCCCGTCGATCCGAAGTCTCCGATGATCAAGCGCAGCAAGACCGCGTTCGGCCGGCCATGGGAGGCGCCGTGAAGGGCATCTATCTCCCGCGCGCCACCGTCGGCGTCTCGCGCTGGCGCCGCTTCCGCGCCGCGGTCGACTGGCCGCTGATCCTGACGATCATCGCGCTGTGCACGATCGGCCTGTTGAACCTCTACTCCGCGACGCGCGGCCTCAAGCAGCAGGTCAAGTTCGACACGCAGGTGAAGTGGATGGTCGTCGGCGGCATCGCGTTCACCATCGCGACGATCGTCGACTACCGCACGCTCGTGCGCCTCGCGTGGGTCGGGCTCGGCCTCGCGATCCTGCTGATGCTCGCCGCGCGGCTCCAGGGCGCGACGGGCGGCGATCAACGCCACGGGTCCACGTATCGCTGGCTGTTCATCGGCGGGCAGGGCATCCAGCCGTCCGAGCTCGTCAAGGTGATGATGATCCTCGTGCTCGCGAAGATGTTCGCGGACTCGGAGGCATCGCAGTACTCGCCGCGCGATCTGATCATTCGCCTCGTCATCGTCCTCATTCCGATCGGCCTGATCGCGACCCAGCCCGACCTCGGCACCGCGACGCTGCTCACGCTGATCGTCTTGTCCGTCGGCTTCCTCGCGATGCCGAACGTGTGGCCGGTCGTCCACGTCACGCTCGCCGGCCTGTTGATGATTCCCATCCTGTGGGAGTCGATGCACGAGTATCAGAAGAACCGCATCCTCGGGTTCATCGACTGCAACGCCGCCGACCGCACGTCGACCGCGTCGAACTGCTGGCACACCACGCAGTCCATCTTCGCCGTCGGCTCCGGCAAGATCAGCGGCAAGGGCTTCCTCGAGGGCACGCAGAACCAGTTCAACTTCGTTCCCGAGCACTGGACGGACTTCCCGTACTCGGTGTGGGCCGAGGAGTGGGGCTTCATCGGCAGCGCGTTCCTGCTCGCGCTGTTCGCGTTCCTGCTCGTGTGGATTCTGAACGTCGCGCTGTCGGCGCGCGATCGCGTCGGCGCGGTGATCTGCGTCGGCGTCGCCGCGATGACGTTCTGGCACGTGATCGTCAACGTCGCGATGGTGCTCGGCATCGCGCCCGTCGTCGGGGTGACGCTGCCGTTCATCTCGTACGGCGGCTCGTCGCTGCTCACGTTCTTCATCGCGATGGGCCTCGTCGCGAACGTCTCGCTACGCAAGCACGGGTACTGAGCGCGCGAGATCAGTGGATCTCGACCGTCGGGAACCGCTTCGCGAACGCGTCGTAGTTCGCGGCGCCGGGCCCGCCGAGGATCGCGAACACGACCTCGATGAACGCACCGGTGAGGTCCCCGAGGAGCGGCTGGGCGAAGCAATCCGCGATCAGGTCCGGATCGTTGCCGAACACGCCGGCGCCCCACGCACCGAGGATGAGGCGGTCGACGTGATGGTGGACGCAGACGTCGAGCGCCAAGCGCGCGCGGCGGCGCAGCGTGGCCTCGAGCTCCGCCTCGTCGATCGAGCTCTGCGCGCCGTGCTGGCGGAGCGCGGAGGCGTTCGGCGCTGCCGCCGTGACGATGGAGGCGAGCAGCGGGCGCTCGAGCCAGGCGCCGTCGTCGTCGCGAAAGAACGGGACGTACGGCGAGAACAGCACGAGGTCGAGGTACATCGCCGACTTCATCGCGCGATTGCGCTCGTAGTAGCGCGGCTGTGACTCGAGGCAGTGCACGAGCGACGAGGTGCGCGCGATCGACTCCTCCTGCGCGCGCGCGCCGCCGCGCCACCCACCGCCGGGGTTCTTCGCCGAGGCGAAGTTGAGCGCGCAGACATGGCCCGGATCGGGACGCGAGAGCAGCCGCGCGATCGACTGATTGGTGCTCTCGTTCACGACGGCGAACGTGGTCGCGTGCTTCTTCGTCGCCGGCTGGAGGACGGCGTCGGCCTCGTACATCACCGTGCGATGGCGCGCGAGCTCGGTGGTCGCGGCGATCGACACGCGTGCGCCGCTCGGCGCCGTGTACCAGCCGGCCTTGACCGCGCGCTCCGTCTCGCCGGCGATCTGCACGCGCGGCTTCGCGCCGGAGCCGGCCCAGTGGCGCCACTCGGGACGCTCGGCCTCCGAGGGGAAATCGATGAACCGCGCGGGCACGTGCTCGGTCAGCCACACGCCGTTCGCCGACTGCTGGAACTTGATCCCCTCCGCGACCATCTCGTCGGCGCGGATCGTCAGGATCACCGGGGCGCCCTTGCGCATGCCGACCTTGCTCGCGGTGTCGGTCTCGGCAGCCATGTGCACGGCGTGGCGCTGGCCCTTCGCGAGGCCCGTCGCGTGGATGCTCGCGATCGCGTCGGCGTACGTGCCGTGGTAGAGGCGCGCGGGCGGCGTGGCGTCGGGCAGGTCGAGCTCGATCTGGACCGAGTGGCCCTGGTTGGCGCGGATCCGCGTCTGGTCCTCGGAGAGGGCGAAGCGCTGCTTGTCGGAGTCGCGCACGATCGCGAACAGCTCGTCGCGCGTGAGCGGCAGCCCGTTCGCGGCGAGGCCGGCGAGGAGCGCATCGACGTCGGTCCAACCGTTCTCGTCGAGCGTCACGCCGACCCGGTGCGGCTCGTGCCGCAGGATCAGTGACAGGAACTTGCTGGCCCGCGACATCGACGGGGCATCTTATGCGCGAAACGCGCGAAGGAACCCGCCGCGATCACGTGATCAGCGCGGCGTCGAGCGCGATCGTGATCGTGTACGGGCGCGACGCACCGCCGGTCAGCGCGGTCCACGCGAGCTCGAGCGCGCCCTCCACGTGGACGCGCCCGGCGCCGAGCGCGGTGCACGTCATGCGGGCACGCGGATCGGGCGACCCGAGCGAGCCGTGATCGCCGTCGAGCGTGACGACGCGCGGCGCATCGACGTACCAGACGACGAGCTCGCTCGGGCCCGGGAGCGCCGGCGTGCGGACGCGGCCTTCGAGCGCGAGGCGATCGCCGCCGTCCAGCGTCGCGTCGAGGGTCCAGCCCGCCTCCTCGGCGTAGAGGTGGAACAGCTCGAGCGTCGCGGTCGCGACCTTCGTGCTGCGCCCGCCGTGGGTGATCACGCGGCGAGGGTATCAGCAGGAGCCGAGGGACTTGAGCGGGTCGATCGGAAACACCGTCGCGAGGCCGTCCTCGAGGCAGTCGGCGTGCGTGCACACGTAGCAGATCGTGCCGTTGCGAACCCAGATGCTCTCGCCGGCGCCGGTGAGCTTGTCGGCGAGCGCGGGCAGCGACGCCAGCGCCGGCGAGCGATCGATGTCGGCGATCACGAGCTCGATCGGCAGGTCCTCGATCCGCTCCTCGAGGGCGCCGCGCGCTCGCAGCGACGGAACGCTCCATCGCGCGTCGACGAACAGCACGCCCCGGTCGATCTGCGAGATCGTGGTCGCGTCCGCGGCCGGAACGATGTCGACGGTCGGGCCGGTACAGCCCGCGAGCACGGCACACACGATCCCCAGCGTCCTCACGTTGCGCGCAACCGATCGGAGCGCGCGAACATTCCGCGGTCAGCGGATTGCCCAACGTTTGAGCAACCGCGTTGGGCAACCCGCGCAGCGCTCGCCGCCGCTGCTCCTCGCACCCGCCGAACCCCGCGAAACTCGCGAGATCTGCTCTGCCGCCCGACGGCAAAACCGAGGGCACATCACATGAATAAGCCGGAGCCCATGAAGCTCATCACCGTCGCCCTCCTGTCCGTGTTCGCGATCGGGTGCGAGAACGCAGTACCCGAGCAGACGCCCACGACCACCGACGAAGCCGATGGCTTGACCCTTCGGGTCTCCACGCCGGAGCGCATCGCCGGCACGTACGTCGACCCCGCGACGAACGTCGGCATCCAGTTCGAGTCGGCGCGTGTCGGCGACATGCTCTACCTCGATCTCGTCAGCATGAACGGCACCGAGCTGATCCATGCCGAGACCGTCGGCGACGACTACGTGTTCCGCTACATGGGCGGCCAGCTGAAGCTGACCGTGTCCAAGGCGTGGGTCGCGCAGGTCAAGGCCGAGGGCGACGATGGCCCGGCGGCGGCCGACGAGAGCGCCGCGCGGTGGGAGGGCGATCGCAACGTGCTCGACGCGATGCTCGCGCTCCCCGAGATGAACGCGTTGCCGTGGATGTCGCGCGCGCTCGGCGTCGCGGGCATCACCGGCAGCTCGCATCCGGCGAGCCTCGCGATCCACAAGTCGGCCAAGCAGAGCGCGAAGGCGCTCGCGATCGACGTGCCGCCGCTCGAGATGGCGACGGAGAACAGCCAGTGCTCGCGCCCGACCGCCAACCAGTGCTACGGCATGTGCGGCAACGGTTGCAGCTGCTGGTCGTGGGTGTGCGGTGACTGCTGCTACCACGGTGGCTGCGCCAAGCACGACAGCTGGTGCCGCAACGGCCAGTGGTACTACTGCTACAACATCACCGCCGTCATCGCCCTGTTCGGCTGTTAGCATCGCCATGTGCGCGCGCTCGTCGTCGTAGTCATCTTCGCGATGGTCGCGACCGAGGCGCACGCGATCGTCGGCGGGACGCCGAGCACGGATCCATCGGTGGTCGCGCTTGTCCGGGGGGAGGGCGCGGCCACCGAGCTCGTCTGCAGCGGCATCGCGATCCAGCTCCACGCCGTGCTGACCGCGGCGCACTGCCTGGCGAATGGAACGTTGCCCGACGTCCTCGTCGGAGGCGAGCGCCGGCGGCCCGTCGCGCGGTTCATCGCGCCGGGCTTCGACGCGACGACGCTCGAGAACGACGTCGCGATCCTCGTGTTCGATCAACCGCTGGTCGCGGCGCCGCCCACGCCGATCGAGCTCGCGCCCCCGATCGTCGGCGAGATGATCCAGCTCGTCGGCTACGGCCGCACGGCTCCCGATGACACGTCGCCGTTCGTGCTGCGTACGGGCGCGGCCACCATCGTCGAGTCGTCGCCGGCCGGCATCGTGTCTCGCGGGCCCGCGTTCACGTGCGAGGGCGACTCGGGCGGTCCCGCGCTGCTCGGCGACCGCATCGTCGGCGTCACGTCATCGGGGGACGTGGGGTGCGCGGAGCACTCGCGACACGTCCGCATCGCCGACCACGCCGCGTGGATCGACGCGGTCGTCGCGGCGACGCTGCCGAGCGTCGGCAAGGTCGGTGATCGCTGCTGGTACACCGAGAACTGCGAGCTCCTCGATTGCCGTCCGGCCCTCGACGATCCGCGCCTGTCGTTCTGCACGATGGACTGTACCGGCGACGACTGCCCGGGCGACCTCGTCTGCCTGCAGGGCAGCTGTCATCACCGTTCGCCGAGCCCCGGTGCGCTGACGTCGCGCTGCACGATCGACGAGGACTGCGCCGACGAGCTCTGCCTCGCGCCGGCGGGTGATGACGACACGCGCTGCACGCGCCGCTGCTTCAGCGACCTGCCGGGGTTCGAGTGCCCGAGCGGCACGGCGTGCGAGCCCGCCAGCGACGACGGCGAAGCGTGCTTCCGCGCGGCGGAGGGTGGCTGCTGCTCGGGCGCGCCGCAGCCATCGATCCTGCTCGCGCTGTTCGTGCTGCTCGCGCGGCGCCCTCGCCCCGGTCGTCAGCTCTTGCGCGGTCGCGGCAGGCCGTAGGCGTCGAGGCGAGACAGGAGCGTGTTGCGCGAGATGCCGAGCATGCGCGCCGCGCGCGTCTGGTTGCCGCCGCACTGCTCGAGCGTGTCGAGGATGCGCTTCTTCTCGACCTCGGCGACGGTGGCCGCGAGGGAGGCGCCGCCGTCGATCTCCACCGTCGGGATGCCGGGTAGCGTCGCGTGGATCGCGCGCTGCGAGGGGCGCTCGAGGTGCAGGTGCGATGCGCGCACCGCGCCGCCCGACGCGATCATCACCGCGCGTTCGATCGTGTTGCGCAGCTCGCGGATGTTGCCGGGCCACGAGTGTTGCTCGAGCGCGGCGATCGCATCGGGCCCGAGCACGAGCGGTACCGAGCGCGCGCGGACGGAGAACGCCCTCGCGAGGTGCTTGATCTCGTTCGTGCGCTCGCGCAGCGGCGGGATCGTGATGCTCACGCCGTTGATGCGGTAGTAGAGGTCGCGACGGAAGCGGCCGAGCTCGACCTCGTCGACGAGAGACCGGTTCGTCGCGCAGATGAAGCGCACGTCGAGCGTCTTGCCGGTCGACGAGCCGACGCGCCGCACGACGCGCTCCTCGAGCACGCGCAAGAGCTTCGCCTGCACCTGCAGCGGTAGCTCGCCGATCTCGTCGAGGAACACCGTCCCGCCGTCGCCGGTCTCGAGCAGACCCGCGCGCGACGAGACCGCGCCGGTGAACGCGCCGCGCTCGTGGCCGAACAGCTCGCTCTCGATCAGCGACTCGACGAACACCGAGCAGTTGAGCTTCACGAACGGCTTGTTCGCGCGTGCGCTCAGCCGATGGATCATCTCGGCGCACAGCTCCTTGCCGACACCGGTCTCGCCGGTGATCAGTACGGACATGTCCGCGGCGGCGACCTGCGCGACGAGCGCGCGCACGTCGTCCATCGTCGTCGGCGGGGCATGCGGTCCGCGCTCGAGCTGCTCCCACGCGTGCGCGGTGAGCTGCTCGGGCGTGACGCCGTCGTGCGGATAGCGCGCGATGCCCATGCGTGCCGTGATGCCGTGCTGGCCGAGCAGCTGCGTGATGCGATCGGCGGCGATGCGCGCCTGCGCCGCGCCGGTGTCGAGGAGCAGCACCTGATACGCGCCCGGCTCGTCGATGCCGATCGCATCGGAGGTGCGCAGCGCCGCGAGCAGGTACTCGTGCGCCTCGTGCGGATCGCGTACCGCGTCGAGCTGCACGCGGACGTACGCGAACGGCGAGCGGCTGCGCGCCGAGCGAGCGCACTCGATCTCGAGCATGCGCGCGATCGCGTCGGGCGTCGCCGTCTCGGTGTCGAGCGTGATCGTCGTGTCGAGCGCGAGCGCGCGATGATGGATCAGCACGGTCACCTCGCCGAGCTGCAGCGCCTCGCCGATCGCGAGCGACGCGGGCACGCCCGTGGGCAGCGCGCTGCCGCGCAGTCGCGTGCCGTTGCGGCTGCCGGCGTCGGTGATCTCGAGCGGGGGCTCGCCGCGCGTGATCCGCAGCGTGGCGTGGTGGCGCGACACGCTCTTGTGCTGGATCACGACGTCGCAGCTCGCGGTGCGCCCGATGCGCACGTCACCGGCGTCGGGCAGCGGCACGGAGGTCACCACGCCGTCGACACTGATCATCGCGCAGAGCGGCGGTGACGCCGCGGGCTCCTGGGCAACCGCGGTGTCGATGTCCTCGTAATCGTCTCGTGCCATGCGCCGTTCGGAGGAAGCTTACCGAAAAGCAGCGCACGAACGGGGTCAGAACGGGGTAGTGGGGGGCTGTGGGGCCTGCGGTTGCACGATCTTCATCATGCGTTCCGTCAGCTTTTGCTGGAGATCGGGAGGCATCTGACCGTTGCAGCGGTTCATGGCATCCGTGTTCTCGCCGGCCGAGAGGATGCACTGCTTGAAGTTGTCGGGCCACGCGTCCTGCTCGCACGACTCGCGCATGGCGACCACGACGCCGTCGAGCATCCGCAGCATCTGCGGATCCTGCGTGCTGCCGACCGACTTCGCCATCGCGGCGCGCGTGAGGGTCGCGATCTGTTCGCAGTCCGTGCCGCCGGCCTCGGCGGGCGGCTTGCCCATCTCGGGGAACATCAGCGGCGCACACTGGAACGCGCCCGACTTGTCCGTCGCCTTCTCGATGCACGCGCCCTGCTCCTTGGACACCATCGCCTTGTGACAGGCGCGCTTGTACTTGTCGACGACGGGCGCGCGCTCCTCGGGCTCGGCGTAGTTGCCGAGGTCGAACGACGCGAGCAGCTCGCCGATCGCCTGGCAGTCCGCGGGCGGCGGGCGAACGCACAGGTTCGAGAGGCACAGAAGGCCCGGATCGCACGTCCCGACCGCGAAGTCGTCCTTCGGCTCGCCCACGGCCTGCTTCGGCGCGACGCAGTCGCCGCGCTCCTTGCCGTTCGCGGGTCGCGCCGCGCTCGGCGTCCCCGAGTCGGCCTTGCTGCAACCCACGACAAACACGGCGGCCACCCAGACGGACGCGAGCTTCATGCGGCTAGTTACGCACGAGGTGCGCGGATCGAGCTATGCGGGCGGCTGGCAATCCCGCTTGTCGGGCGCATCCTTGGCATCCGGCGGACTTCCGGGCACGCGGCCGGGCTTGCCCGCGTCGACCACGCCGAGCCGCTTGTTCACCCACAGCACCTGATACGCGTCCGCGGGGAACGGGTAGAACTTCTGCTTCTTCCCGCCGCACGCGTAGTTGTTGAAGTGGATCGAGACGAGGTGGAACGTCTTCTTCAGCTTCTTCACGAGATCGATGTGGCGCTGCTCGCCCACCCCGTGCAGCTCCATCGGGAGCTGATCGATCGTCGCGAGCACCTCGTCGGGCGTCGCGAGGAACGTGTCCCACTCGGCACCCTCGACGTCCATCTTCACGAGCACGCGCTTGCCCGTGTCGCCGTTCTTGGCCACCTGGTTCGCGAAGCTGTCGAACGGCTGGCCGTCGAGCGTCTCGGTCTTCGCGCCGACGCACTCGTCGTGGAACACGAAGGTGCCGCCCTCGCAGGTCGGGCGATCCTCGGTGAAGCAGTCGTACTGGTGGACCGGGACGTGCCAGCGCTTCGAGACCTCGCAGCCCCAGTTGTCCTCGTGCTCGATGCCGTACGA
Source organism: uncultured Kofleriaceae bacterium (assembly GCA_964617845.1). GTDB lineage: Bacteria > Myxococcota_A > Polyangia > Haliangiales > Haliangiaceae > JABFXX01. The sequence continues at coordinate 25,307 of CAZUAR010000012.1, forward strand.
GTAGGCGGCCTGTGCGCCGTCGATCAGGTTCTCGCACATGAGGTAGCCGCCGTCGTTCGCGCTACCGAACCGCTTGATGGTGCAGTTCGACAGCGCGACGGGGACGAGCTCCGCCCACAGCGCGTCGCGAAGGGCATCGCGCGGCGGTGGTGGCTTCTTCTTGCACGCGCCGGCGCACCCGATCGCGACGAGGGCGGCGGCGATCTGGGCGCGCACTACGCGCCGACGTGCTTCTGGATCTCGGCTTCGATCTTCGAGCGCGGCAGCGCCCCGACGAGCTGACCGACGACGCGGCCGCCCTTGAAGATCAACAGGGTCGGGATCGTGCGCACCTGGTACTGCTGCGGGACGATCTGATGGTGGTCGACGTCCATCTTCGCGACCTTCAGGCGGCCCTTGTAGTCGTTTGCGAGCGCGTCGACCGTCGGGGCGATCTGCTTGCAGGGGCCACACCAGACGGCCCAGAAGTCCACGAGCGTCGGAATCTCCGACTTCAGGACCTCTGCTTCGAAAGTGGCGTCGGTGAGCTCTTTGACGTTCTCGCTGGCCATGGGAACTGCCTCCAGTTGCGCCGTTGTAACTCCCTATATAGGCCGTGACAACCCAGCCAAGTAGCTTGCTGCCAAGAGCACCGGTAGACTGAGGATCTCGAATGTCGCGCCTCTTTATCTCGGTGGAACGGCTGGAAGCGTGGACGGCGGAAGGGCGGGCCGCGCTCGAAGGAGATCGCATGACGCTGACCGAGCTAGGTCGCAAGTTCGCGATGGCGCCCGCGGTGCACTTCGTGAGCGCGACCGGCACCGAGACCGATCCACACGATCTGATCGGTCGCGTGAAGTCCAAAGAGGCCCTCGAGTCGATGGGTGCCGAGCAGTTCGCCAACTCGGTCATCTACAACGACACGGCCTACGAGGTCATCGACGGCTTTATCGGCGATCCGCTGCCGCCGTGAGTAACGCGATCGCCGCAGCCGTCGACACGGGCGCGCGGTTGCTCAGCGTCGAGCCGTCTCCCGCGTTCTGGGTCGCGGTCGTCGCGTACACCGCGGCGTCCGCCGCGCTGCTCGTCGTGCTCGCCGGCACGACGCGCCTCCGTCCGCTGGCGATCGGTCTCGTCGCGGTCGCGTTCGTCGCGCACGGCGTCGACATCGGATGGCGCGGAACGCAGCACGTACACCCCGCGCAGTCGGTGCGCGAGGCGCTCGGGTTCCTCTCGTTCATCGTGACCGGTGGCTACTTGCTCGCGAGCACGCGCTACCGCCTCACGCTCGGCGGCGTCGTCGTGATGCCCGTCTCGCTGATCCTCCTCGTCGTCGCGCGGCTCTCTCCCGTCGGAGAATCGGTCGACCTCTCGACGCTCGGACGCATTCACATCTCGCTCGCGACGATCGGCGTCGGCGTGTTCGCGCTCGCGAGCGCGCTCAGCGCGATCTACATCGTCGAGGAGCGCGCGCTGAAGAGGAAGAAGTTCGACACGCTCGCGTTCAAGGACAAGGGCGCGCCGCTCGAGGCGCTCGACAGGCTGTCGCATCGCCTGATCTGGGTCGGGTTCCCGATCTTCACCATCGCGCTCGGGCTCGGCGCCGTGTGGGTCTCCAAGCTCGGCGAGAGCCTCGATCGCCTCGAGTATCCGCTCGCGGCGGTGACGTGGATCGCCTACGCGATCCTGCTCGTGTCGCGGCAGGTCTACGGCTGGCGCGGCAAGCGCGCGGCGAAGCTGACGCTGCTCGGCTTCGCGGCCGCGCTCGCGGTGCTCGCGATCTACCTCGTGCGCCGGATGGTGGCGTAGCCGGATGTCCGAGCTGTTCGTCGTCGGGATCAGCTGGCGAACCGCGCCCGTCGCGGTGCGCGAGAAGCTGGCGTTTCGCGAGGACGAGCTCGCCACCACGCTCGCGGCGCTGACGAAGTCGCTGCCGGTCGCCGAGGCGCTCCTGATCTCGACGTGCAATCGCGTCGAGGTCTACGGCGTCGCGAAGTCGGGCGCGGACGCGACGGGACCGGTGCGCGCGTTCCTCGCCGAGCAGCGCGGCCTCAAACCGGCCGATATCTCCGACGCGATCTACGACCATCGCGGCCCCGCGGCGATCCGCCACGTATTCCGCGTCGCGAGTGCGCTCGATTCGCTCGTGCTCGGCGAGGCGCAGATCCTCGGCCAGCTCAAGGACGCGTACGAGGTCGCGGGCACCGCGGCCACGTCCGGGCCGGTGCTCGGCCGCTGCCTCGAGCGCGCGTTCGGCGTGGCGAAGCGCGTGCGCACGGAGACCACGATCGCGCGCGGCGCCGCGAACGTGTCGACGGTCGCGGTCGATCTCGCGAGCCGCATCTTCGAGCTGCGCGGCAAGAGCGTGCTCGTCGTCGGCGCGGGCAAGATGTCGACGCTCGCGGCGCGGCACCTGCGCGCGAAGGGCGCGGACCACATCGTCGTCACGAATCGCTCGCCCGAGAAGGCGGAGCGGCTCGCCGAGCAGATCGACGGCATCGCGAAGTCATGGGCCGACCTCGAGACGCTGCTCGCCGAGAGCGACGTCGTGATCAGCTCGACGGGCGCGCGCGAGCCGATCCTGACCAAGCCGCTGTTCAAGAAGGTGATGAAGGCGCGCAAGTGGCGCGACATCGTCGTGATCGACATCGCGGTGCCGCGCGATGCCGAGCCCTCCGTCGAGGATCTCGACGGCGTCTACCTGTACAACATCGATCACCTCGAGCGGATCGTCGCGCAGAACCTCACGGACCGCGCGAAGGCCGCCGAGCAAGCCGGCAAGATCGTCGAGCACGAGGCCACGCAGTTCGAGCACTGGGTGCGCTCGCAGGGCGTCGTCCCGGTGATCCGCGCGCTGCGCGAGAAGTTCGCGCAGGTCGCGGACACCGAGCTGCAGAAGACGCTCGACGCGCTGTCGCGCCGCGAGCACACGCCCGCGCAGCAACGCGAGGCGATCCAGCAGCTCGTGCGGCTCGTCGTGAACAAGCTGTTGCACCAGCCGACCACCGCGCTCCGCGAGTCGCCGCCCGACGAGGCCGCGCTCCGCGCCGACGTGCTCAGCGAGCTCTTCTCGCTCGATCCGAGCGAATACCAGCGCGAGACGAATCCCACGCTGCCCGAGTCCGTGCCAGAGTCCGGGTCTCCAGGACCCAAGGTCGTCACGTGAGCCAACGAGTCGTCATCGCAACCCGCGGCAGCCAGCTCGCGCTCTGGCAAGCAGAGCACACCAAGGCGCGCCTGCTCGCGACCCAGCCCGGCCTCGAGGTCGCGTTCGAGGTGATCAAGACGCAGGGCGACAAGATCCTCGACGTCCCGCTCGCCAAGGTCGGCGGGAAGGGGCTCTTCGTGAAGGAGATCGAGCAGGCGCTCCTCGACGAGAAAGCGGACATCGCGGTCCACTCGATGAAGGACGTGCCCGCCGAGCTCGCGCCCGGCCTCGCGCTCGCCGCGGTGTCGACGCGCGAGGTCCCGTGGGACGCGCTGTGCGCGCGCGCCCCCGTCACCGTCGAGACGTTGCCGAAGGGCGCGAAGGTCGGCACGTCGAGCATGCGCCGCCAGTGCCAGCTGCTCGCCGTGCGCCCCGATCTGCAGATCGCGATGCTGCGCGGCAACGTGCCCACGCGCCTGAAGAAGCTCGACGACGGCGAGTTCGACGCGATCATCCTCGCGGCCGCGGGCCTCACGCGCCTCGGCATGGCGGATCGCATCACGCAGATGCTGCCGCTCGAGCTGTCGATCCCCGCGTGCGCGCAGGGCGTGCTCGGCCTCGAGACGCGCGCCAAGGACTTCTTGACCGCCGAGCTGATCCGCCGCGCGTTGCACGACCCCGCCGAGGAGCGCCGCGTCGCCGCCGAGCGGAGCTTCCTCGCGCGCATGGGCGGCTCGTGTCAGACGCCGCTCGCCGCGCACGCGGTCGATCGCGCCGAGGGCGGCATCCGCATCGTCGGCATGTGCGGCATGCCCGACGGCTCGAAGATCCTGCGCGCCGAGATCGGTGGCCCCGCGAGCGACGCGGAGGTGCTCGGCACGCGCCTCGCCGAGGATCTGCTCGCGCAGGGCGCGGACGCGATCCTCGCGGCGACCAAGGACTGAGCACCGCGCGCCGCGCGGGCACAGCGCGTAGCGCGTTATCACGGGGCCATCGCGCATCGGGCGATCACAACGCGCAGCGCGCCATCACGGGACCATCGCGCAACGCGCGTGCATACGTGTCGTCGAGCTTCTGCAGGTCCGTCCACATGATCCACGCGGCCTCGCAGCGCCCGTGCACCGACGCGGAGCGCACCTGCTTCGCGAGGCGCAGCACGTCCGCGGTGGCGGGGAGCTCGGGCAGCGCGACGAGCGGCACGCGCGTGACCTCGACCACCTGCGTCTCGCCGGGTGCGCCGGGTGCACCGGGCGCGCCGGGCGCCGCGAGCATCGGCGTGTATGCGGCCGGCTGCGGCGCGGACGTGGCGACGGGCGGAGCGACGGGCGGAGCGTAGACGACGCTGCGATCGGCCTCGGGCTCCTCGCTGCTCGCGAGCCCCGCGACCAGCACGCCGATCCCGGTGATCAGCAGGGCCGAGCCCAGCATGTACGCGCCCCAGTCATCGTTCAGCCAGAGCTCGTTCGTTCCATCGTGATCGCTGTCGTTGGCGCCCGAGCGGATCAGCAGGACGCTCGACGCGCTCATGGCCGCACCCGCGATGATCGTCCCGCGACGGCCATCGCGAGACATCGTGCAACCAGAGCCAGCGATCAGGACGGCGAGGACCACGAGCGCGAAGCGACGGAGCATCCGGCAACGTGGTGCACGGGTCGAACCATTGCCATCGCACCCGGCAGCGCACTGGCAATCGCGCGGTTGCCGCACCGAAGCCGCATCGGTGACAGATCCTCGACGCGCGAACCGTCAGGACTCGATACGCAGGATGATCAAGCCGCGCAGATCGTCGGCGACGTAGATCAGGTCGCCCACGACGGCGAGTCCGAGGGCGCCCTCGAATGGCTGGCCGGGAGCGCTGTCGACGTCGAACGTGTTGTAGTGCGCGATCTCGCGCGGCTGCGCGGGGTTCGACAGATCGAGCACGCGAATGCCGTCCTGGTAGTACGCGATGTACGCGCGATCTCCGACGAGGATCATGTTGTGGATGCCGACCGCGCGCCGCGACTGGTACCGCGCGATCTCCTTCATGAACGTCGGCGACGTCTCGTCCGCGTCGATCACGCGCAAGAACGCACCGCCCTCGCTCACGGTCATCCCCTCGTCGCCGTGGATCGCGATCTTGCGGCCACCGGCGACGCCGGCCCACGTCGCGTGCGAGTACGACGTCTTGATCCGTCCGAGCTCGACGGGCGAGGTGAACCCGCCGGCGACATCGACCGCGACGACGCCGTCGATCGTCTTGTCCGCGTAGATGCGCGTGCCGTCGACGTGGATGTCGTGAATGCCGGCGGCCTCACCGGTTCCTTCGATCGGCACCGACGCGGTGAGCACCGGGATCAACGGATTCGTGATGTCGTAGACCGGGACCTTCTCGCTGTAGTTCCCGAGATACATCCGCGGCGGCGTCGTGTCCGGCGTGATGAAGATCGAGTGCGAGTACGCCGGAACGTAGCCCGTGAACAGCGGCCCGTTCGGCACCGTGACGTCGACGATCCCGGTCCCGTTCTCGTTGATCGGCGCGAGGTACGCGACGAGCTTGCCGTTGCCGCGCGCGAGCTTCACGTCGTTGTACTCGCCCTCGATGTGGCCGACGCGCATCGGGCGCGCGGGATCCGCCACGTCGATCACGTCGAAGCCATCGGGCCCCGCCATGTACGCGTGCGTGCCATCGACGGCGACGTTGTATCCGCGGCTCGCGAACGGCAGCTCGCCGACGAGCGAGAGCCCGCTCGCGAGCTCGTCCTTCGCCTCGAACCGCTCGCCGGTGCCGTACTGATACTCGGCGCCGAGATCCGAGTTGAACGTCGCCTCCACCGTCGCGAGCGTCCCGTTCGGGCGCATGCACGCCGCGAACATGTTCGCGAACTCGAACGTGCCCTCGGGAAACTCGAAGCGCCCGTACTGCCGCGTGTAGAAGCGCGTGCCGTCGCTCCACGTCTGGTACGTGAAGCCATCGGCGTCGTTGTCGTCCTCCTCGATCCACTGCGCGCGCCGGAACCCGCTCTCGCACGTGCCCTCGAAGATCGGATAGCTGAACGAGAACAGCTCGCCGGGCGCATTCACCCACCAGCGCCCGGGCAAGTCGCGCAGGCCGCCCTCGACACAGCTCGACGGCAACGGAACATCCAGCGGCTGATCGAACGGACCGACGACCGGCATCGGCGACGGCGTATCGGGCACGCACGGCAGCGCGACGCCTTCGGGCTCGAAGTTATCGCCACACGCCCCGACGCCCACCCCGACCCCGACTCCGACTCCGACTCCGATCGCGAGCACAGCCAATCGCATGGGCGCGAGTCTACGCCGCCGCCGCCACCGTCCTCGCTCGCCGGCGCTCGCAATCGATGCCCGGCCGATGCTCGCGTTCCTCGCTGGGGTCCTACCGGCGACGAGCCGCGATCGCGAGCGCCACCCCGCCGAGGATCGCCGCGGCACAGATCACGAACCGCGCGGTCAGCACTTCCCCGAGCACCACGACGCCCCCGACGGCCGCCACCGCCGGCACCGTCAGCTGCACGACCGCCGCCCGCGTCGCGGGCAGATGGGGCAGGGCCGCGTACCAGATGCTGTACCCGACGCCACTCGCGAGCGCGCCGCTGCCGATCGCGAGCGCCACCCCGCGGGCCGTCGCGGTCACGCCGCCCGCACCGAACAGCACAACCGGCACGACCAGCACGAGCACCATCGGGATCGTGCGCACGAAGTTGTCCGCGGTGACCGCGAGCGGGTCCTTCGCGCCCCGCCCGCGCAGCGAGTACACGCCCCACGCGACCCCAGCGCTCGCCATGAGCGCCGCCCCGAGCGGATCCGGTGCGGCCAGTCCCGGCAGCGCCAGCGCGACGAGGCCCGTGATCGCCGTCGCGTGTCCGACCCATTCGATCGCGCGCGGTCGCTCGCCCCGCGCGAGCCCGGCCCCGACCATCGCGAGCTGCACGAAGGCGAACAGGATGAGCGCGCCCGTCGCCGCCGTGAGCCTCGTGTACGCGACGGAGAACGCAGCGGCATACGCGAACAGCGCGAACGCGGACGTCCACGAGCCGCGTGCGCGCGCGGGCCCGCGCTCGCGCGAGATGAAGGCGATCATCGCGAGGACGATCGCGCCCGCCACCAGCCGGATCGCGGTGAACGTCGCGGGATCGATCTCGCCCGCGCCGATCGCGGCGCGACACAGCAGCGAGTTCGCCGCGAAGCCGACCAGCGCCGCGATGGTCAACGCCGCCACGCGCGCGGCCGTCACGGCCCACCGCGATGAAGCGAGCACATCGGCACGAGTAACCCTATCGCCTTTCGCTCGCAGACGGGAACGCGCGCTCCGGCGTCAGTGCGCGAGGCCGAGGGCAAACGAGGTCGCGGTCGTGGGGCAAGCATGCTGCGTGTGCCGCGGCCGTTGATACCGATCGCGCGCCACCGAGAGCGAGGTCGAATCGAGATCGAGGGCAAGCGTGTAGCCGTGTGCGGCCGTTGATGCCGAATTCAAGATGGGCGGATGCCGGGCCGAGGTCGGACAGAAGGTCGAGATCGTGGAGCGGTCCCGGGGCAGGTCGACATCTCGAGTCGATGAAGTCGCGGTCGCGGTTGCGTCGGTGCGACCGAGAGCGAGAGCGAGGCACGCTTCGTGTGCCGCGGCCAATTGATGCCGAATTCAAGATGGGCCGATGCCGTGAGGAGTTCGGACGGAAATCGAGATCGTAGAGCGGTCTCGAAGGTCAGGCTCTCGGTCGTGGGGCAGGTCGGTCGAAGCAACCTTGTGATGAGCCAATGAAGTCGTGATCGCGGTGGCGTCGGTGCGACCAAGAGCGAGAGCGAGGTCGAGGTCGAGGCACGCTTCGTGTGCCGCGGCGAACTGATGCCGAATTCAAGATGGGCCGGGCCGAGGTCGGACGGAAGGTCGACATTGTGGACCGGTCTCGAACGAGGTCACGCTCGCGGTCGTGGGGCAGGTCGGTCGAAACAACCTTGTGATGAGCGAATGAAGTCGTGATCGCAGTTGCGTCGGTGCGATCGAGGTGGAGGCCGAGGTCGAGCTCGAGGAGGAGGTCGAGGTCCAGATCGAGGTCCAGATCGAGGTCCAGATCGAGGTCCAGATCGAGGTCCAGGCACGTTCGTGTGCCGCGGCCAATTGATGCCGAATTCAAGATGGGCGGATGCGGTGAGGAGCTCGGACGGAAGTCGAGATCGTAGAGCGGTCTCGAACGAGGTCAGGCTCTCGGTCGTGGGGCAGGTCGGTCGAAGCAACCTTGTGATGAGCCAATGAAGTCGTGATCACAGTTGCGTAGGTGCGATCGAGGTGGAGGTGGAGGCCGAGGTCGAGGTCGAGGTCGAGGCACGCTTCGTGTGCCGCGGGCATTGATGCCGAATTCAAGATGGGCGGATAACGGGCCGAGGTCGGACGGAAGGTCGACATTGTGGACCGGTCTCGAACGAGGTCAGGCTCTCGGTCGTGGGGCAGGTCGACATCGGTGAGTCGATGAAGTCGCGGTCGCGGTGGCGTCGGTGCGACCGAGAGCGAGAGCGAGAGCGAGGTCGAGCTCGAGGCACGCTTCGTGTGCCGCGGCCAATTGATGCCGAATTCAAGATGGGCGGATGCCGGGCCAAGGTCGGACAGAAGGTCGAGATCGTGGAGCGGTCTCGAACGAGGTCAGGCTCTCGGTCGTGGGGCAGGTCGACATCGGTGAGTCGATGAAGTCGCGGTCGCGGTGGCGTCGGTGCGACCGAGAGCGAGAGCGAGGTCGAGGTCGAGGCACGCTTCGTGTGCCGCGGCCAATTGATGCCGAGTTCACGATCGGCGGATGCCGGAGGGAGATCAGACGGAAGTCGGACCGGAAGGTCGCGATCGTGGAGCGGTCTCGAACGAGGTCAGGCTCGCGATCGTGGGGCAGGTCAACATCGTGAGTCGACGAAGTCGCGGTCGCGGTTGCGTCGGTGCGACCGAGAACGAGGTCGAGGCACGCTTCGTGTGCCTCGGCCGTTGATGCCGAATTCAAGATGGGCGGTTGCCGGGCCGAGGTCGGACGGAAGGTCGACATGTGGACCGGTCTCGAACGAGGTCAGGCTCGCCGTCGTGGGGCAGGTCGACATCTCGAGTCGATGAAGTCGCGGTCGCGGTTGCGTCGGTGCGAGCGAGAGCGAGGTCGAGGTCGAGGCACGCTTCGTGTGCCGCGGCCAATTGATGCCGAGTTCAAGATGGGCGGATGCCGTGAGGAGCTCGGACGGAAATCGAGATCGTAGAGCGGTCTCGAAGGTCAGGCTCTCGGTCGTGAGGCAGGTCGGTCGAAGCAACCTTGTGATGAGCCAATGAAGTCGTGATCACAGTTGCGTCGGTGCGATCGAGGTGGAGGTGGAGGCCGAGGTCGAGCTCGAGGTGGAGGTCGAGGTCCAGGTCGAGGTCGAGGCACGCTTCGTGTGCCGCGGCGAACTGATGCCGAATTCAAGATGGGCCGGGCCGAGGTCGGACGGAAGGTCGAGATCGTGGAGCGGTCTCGAACGAGGTCAGGTTGTCGGTCGTGGGGCAGGGCGACATCTCGAGTCGACGAAGTCGCGGTCGCGGTTGCGTCGGTGCGATCGAGATCGAGATCGAGGTCGAGGTCGAGGTCGAGATCGAGGTCGAGATCGAGGTCGAGGCACGCTTCGTGTGCCGCGGCGAACTGATGCCGAATTCAAGATGGGCGGATGCCCGGACAGAAGGTCGAGATCGTGGAGCGGTCTCGAACGAGGTCACGCTCGCGGCGTGGGGTAGGTCGATGTCGAAGCAGCATCCTAGTTCTTAATGGACAGATATCCGGAACGAGCTCGTCAGAGTTTCCGGAACCCACAACTGCCGAATGCAAGGTGCGGCGTTGTCGAGGTCGGCACGTTGGTCGACGTGGTTGGCAAACACGTGTCGAACGTACGGTCGCAGTGGCCGTCGACAGCAATGTCGAAATCGAGAGCGAGGCAAGCGTCCTCTGGATGGCCCGGCCGTTGACGCAGTTCGAGCTGCGGCGTTGTCGAGTTCGCTGTGGGGCATCGGCCAGGTCGGGTCGCGGACGGATCTCGAACGAGTCGCGGCGATCGTCGAAGACGAGGTCGGCGAGATTGCGTGCCGACGAAGATGGAGTCGAAGTCGAGATCGGAGACAAGCGTCCGCGCGTGCCGCGATCGTCGATGCCGAGGTCCGGTGCGGGAGCTGTCGACTCGAGGGCGGGCGGAGTTCGTGATCATGGACCGGTGGCGAACGAGGTCAGGTCGCAGTCGCCCGCCACGTAGTCGTCGACATCGAGGCAACATCCCTGATGGGCCGGTGAGGGCGCGGTCGCATTCGCGTCGAACAACGTTGCGGCCCGGTGGTTGATGAAGTCGCGGGCCGGATCGTGGCGATGCTGCGCGTCACTGCTCACTGCTGAACTTGCGGGCGTGCGCGGGAGGCCGGGGACACCGGACCAGGTCGAGCCTGCGGAATCAATCGAGCAAGAAGTCGAGTCCGGCACCGTGCTGTTGCAGTTCGTGCGCACTTCATCGGAGGGCGAGCGATGATCACAGATCGCGTACCTCGGCCGATTCAGATCCCTTCTCTCATCATCTCGAGATCAAACGCTGCGGGTGTGATCTCGTCCGGAGAGGACCTCCTGTTCGCGAGTCGCGGATCTGTTCCAGCACGCTCGTCGAGCGGCTCGATGTGTCGCCTCGAGAACGGTGTGCTCTCGTCGAGAAACGCCGCGTTCTCGTCGAGGAATCTGTCAGACCCATCGAATAGAAACAGTTCATGGGCAGGTGCGAGCAGATCGGATTTTCGTTTCCCGAGCCGAAGCGCAAGGGGCCTCACGGTGGCGCGCGACCGGGCGCGGGGCGTCCGCGGATCCGGCACAAGCACGATCCGAGTCACGCGAAGCGCCCCGTCCACAAGGCGCGACATCCTTCGCACATCACCCTTCGCGTGTGCGCGGCGGTCGGGCGCATGCGGAAGTGGAAGCTCTATCGCGCGGTGAAGCGCGCGGCGTTGCTGGCCGGGAACACCGATTCGTTTCGCATCGTCCACATGTCGATCCAAGGCAACCACCTTCACCTGTTGGTCGAGGCGAGCGACGAGCAGGCACTGGCCGCGGGGATGCAGCGGTTCGAGATCATCGCGGCGAAGTCGATCAACAGGACGCTCGATCGCACGGGAAAGGTGTTCCAGTTCCGTTATCACCGCGTCGACATCACGACGCCCCGGCAGATGCGCTGCGCGCTCGCGTATGTCTTGAACAACTGGCGCCGGCATCGCGAGGATCTAACGACGCCGGGCGCGGAGAACGCGCTGATCGATCCTTACTCGACGGCGTGGGCGTTCGATGGGTGGAGCGATCTCGATGAGGTGCCAATGTGGGATCGATTGCCGTCGGCCGAGCCGAGATCGTGGCTATTGCGAGTGGGATGGAGACGGCATGCGTTGATCTCCGTACGCGAAGTGCCAGGGCAACTATCGAATACGCGTGCGCGCGTCGGAGCACGGAAGCTCCAAACGACGGGAGCGACGCGAGCGACGGGAGCGACGAGAGCGACGGGAGCGACGCGACGACGCATGCCGGCGATGCGTTGAGCGAGCGACTCGAACGAGTCGAACGAGTCGAACGAGTCGAACGAGTCGAACGACTCGACGACGCAGCTCCCATCACGCCGTGCGGACATGATCGGAAACCACGGCACCGGCGCGACTGCCTCGAATCGAGGTGATCGGCGCGGGCGTGCTCGATCGGAAGCGTCGACGCCACCGCGCTCGACCTGACGGTGATCGACGTGAGCGTTGCGATGTCGCGACGCCGTGACGTCACCTGCCGCCGGCCTCGCTGCCGCGCTGCGGTGTGGGTTCGAGGAACTCGGACGAGCTCGTTCCGATCGTCTGACTACCGCTCGGACCCTGCCTCGTCATGAGCTGGAGCCTCGAGCGAGAGGCTTCGTGCGAGCTGACGGTCCATCGAGAAGCAGCACACGCTGCGCTTGCGCGCACGCTCGATGGCGCGCGACAGCGACCGCGAGCTTCCGTCCGACCTCGTTCCGGTAGCCCCTCCTGAATTCGGCATCAACGGCCGCCGACGCATGCGTCGTTGCACCTGAGACTCGCGGCGGCAGCGTGAACGCTCGATGTCGCCTCTTGAATTCGGCACCAACGGCAGGCCGCGAGACGTCACCTCGTCCTCGTCCTCGTGCTCGTGCTCGTGCTCGTGCTGGCGCCGGTGCTCCTGCTGCTGCTCCGCTTTAGCTCGTTTCGCACGCGTCTCGTGCTCGTGCTCGTGCTCGTGCTCGTGCTCGTGCTCGTGCTCGTGCTCGTGCTGGTGCTGGCGCCGGTGCTCCTGCTGCTGCTCCGCTTTAGCTCGTTTCGCACGCGTCTCGTGCTTGTGCTTGTGCTTGAGCTGGAGCCGGTGCTGGTGCTCCGCTCCAGCTCGTTTCGCACGCGTCTCGTGCTTGTGCTCGCGCTCGCGTGTGCCTCGCCGTGCTCGTGCCCTCGTGCTGCCGTGCCCCCAGGTCCCGCAAGCTCCGAACCACGTCCCTCGCTTCGAGCAACCTGTTGCACGACACATCGTCTTCGTTCGCTCGATGTCACACGTGCGAGAGGCATGCATCGATGCCCCCGAGATTCGCGGCGGCGGCGCGAACGTCCGATGCCACCTCTTGAATTCGGCACCAACGGCGGGCCGTTGTCAGGCATCACCTCGTGCTCGTGCTCGTGCTGGTGCTGGTGCTCGTGCTCCTGCTGGTGCTCCGCTCCAGCTCGTTTCGCACGCGTCTCGTACTTGTGCTCGCGCTCGCGTGTGCCTCGCCGTGCTCGTGCCCGTCGTGCTGCCGTGCCCCCAGGTCCCTCAAGCTCCGAACCCACGTCCCTCGCTTCGAGCGGCCTGTCGCGCGACGCATCGGCTTCGTTCGCTCGATGTCACACGTGCGAGAGGCATGCGTCGCTGCGCCTGAGACTCGCGGCGGTGGCGTGAACGCCGGATGCCACCTCTTGAATTCGGCACCAACGCAGGCGGCGAGACGTCACCTCATACCCGTGCTGGTGCTCGTGCTCCTCCTCGTTTCGTACGCGTCTCGTGCTGCCATGCCCCTAAGTCCGGCAAGCTCCGAACCACGTCCCTCGCTTCGAGCGACCTGTCGCACGACGCATCGGCTTCGTTCGCTCGATGTCACGCCGGCGCGAACCGCGGGCGACGCCTCTCGAATTCGGCACCAACGGCGGTGATGGCTGCATCGTTTGCGCTCGGCATCCACGTTGCCCTTCGAGCGCGGAGCGACGCATCGAAGCGCTTCTGTAAGCGCGGCGTGGCGAGCGGCCAACGCCAGATTTTTGCAGTACCGACGACGACAGCCTACGATTTCGGCGAGATGAGCAGGCGAGCATTGTGTCTGATGCTGTTGGTGGGCTGCGCGACGCCGCTGAAAGCAGCGCGCGAAGACAACCGCCGGCTCGACAAGGAAGTCACGCAGCTTCGCGAGGAGAGGCGCGCACAGGATCGCAAGATGCGCGACCTGCAACATCAGCTCGACAAGCTGCGTGCGGAGCGAGTCGGCGCGCTGGTCGCGCAGATGCCCGCGCTGCCCGTCGAGGTCGTCGGGCCTGCGCCAGCGCCGGAGAGCAGTGATGGCTCGCGCGTCATCGGTGTGACCGACGACGGAACCGAGATCGTGTACGAGGGCGATGCGGCGGCGGGGAAGGTGGCCACGTGGGACGACGAGCCCGCGCCGCGTCGCGCGCGTCGCGAGCCGGTGGTCGAGGCGCCGTATGTCGCGACGAGCGATCGCATCGAGGTCACGCGGCGCATTCCGCCCGTGAGTGCGCGCGTCGGTCGCACGCCGATGCGCGATCGCGATAGCGGACCGAGCGAGCGCAGCGATGCGGCGAACGCGGACTATCGCGCGGCGGTCGAGCAGGTTCGCTCGGGCGATCACGTGACGGCGATCGCGAGCTTGCGCGCGTTCCTCCAGAAGTTCCCGCGCCACGACTACGCCGACAATGCGCAGTACTGGCTCGGCGAGGCGTTCTACGCGCAGAAGGACTTCACCCGTGCGCTCGCCGAGTTCCGCAACGTGATCGAGACGTATCCTCGAGGCAACAAGGTGCCGGACGCGCTCTTGAAGGTGGGCTTTTGCTACCAGGCAATGGGCCAGGGCGAGAAGGCGAGGGCCGTGCTAGAGCAAGTGGTGAACCTCTACCCGAGGACGGAGCCGGCGGTGCTCGCGTCCAAGCGACTCGAAGGAGGCACCTAGTGCGGAAGCGCAGCGGGAAAGGCATCAAGCGGATCGTGTTCGGTGCAGCGTCGCTGTTCCCGGCCACCGCCCTCGCACAGAACATCCCGACGGGGGACGTCAACACGAACCTCGATCCGAGCGCAGCGCCACCGCAGGCATCGCGGCCGGCGTCGACGTCGCAAGGCGCGAACGGAGGGCGGCAGGCGATTCCGCAGGGTGGCGATACGCAGCCGAACGTGATCGTCGTCGGGCCCGACGGCAAGATCACGTCGTCGAACGCGCAGGAGCCGGCCGAGAACGGCTACTACGTGTCGGGCGGACAGCCGCTGCAGACCACCGATTCGTTCGAGATGCACGCGGGGCCGATTCCCGAGCTGCACGTCGTTCGCACGGGCGACACGCTGTGGGACATCAGCGGCTTCTACTTCGCCAACCCGTGGGAGTGGCCCAAGGTCTGGTCGTACAACCCGCAGATCACGAACCCGCACTGGATCTATCCCGGTGACCTCGTGCGGCTGTTGCCGCGCGGCGTGTTCGTGTCGTCGAACCCCGAGCCGGAGAACCAGCAGCAGCAGGTGCAGAAGCAGCCGGATGTGGTGCCGCCTCCCGCGCGTCGCACGGACGTCGGCATCAAGCAGACGGCGTTCGTCGAGAAGAAAGACCTCGACGAGAGCGTCGTGATCGACGGCAGCGTCGACGAGAAGGAGCTGCTCGGCGACGGCGACTCGGTGTATCTGAGCTATCCCTCGGGCAAGCCGCCGCAGGTCGGCAAGCGCTACTCGATCTACATCCCGGGCAGCGAGGTCACCGCCGGCTACCAGAAGTTCGGCTCGTACGTGAAGGTGATCGGCACGGTCGAGATCGTCAGCGTCAAGGAGAAGAAGCGCGCGCGCGGCGTGATCGTGCAGGCGAACCAGGAGATCGAGCGCGGCGCGAAGGTCGGCCCGCTCGTGAAGCAGTTCAAGAACGTGCCGCCCGTGCCGCCGAAGGTCGACGCGCAGGGACCGATCATCGGCATGCTCACGCGCGATCAGTTGATCGGGGACGGCGAGATCGTGTTCGTCGCGCTCGGCAAGAGCAGTGGCGTCGAGGTCGGCAACCGGATGTACGTCGTGCGTCGCGGTGACGCGAAGCCGGACATCATGTCGCCCGGCGCGGGCAAGGATGACCGCCGGTTCCCCGCGCGGGCGCTCGGCGAGGTCGTGATCGTGGAGGTCGGCGAGAAGGTCTCGATCGGTCTCGTCACCCTCTCCGTGCAGGAGATGAGCGTGGGCGATCTAGTGATGATGCAGGCTGCGAAGTAATCGGGCTCCAGACCGAACAGTCAGGACGCGCGCGCACCGTATATAAGGAAGGGCGATCGGCGATGTAGCTGAAATCGCTCGACCGAGGTCCGGCCGACTTGACGGCGCCGTGTCAGGTAGCTATTTGCTTCCCCCCTGTGACCTCGGTCGTCCTGACTCCCGACATGCTCCCGACCCGCCTCGTGCGGTGCGGCTGGAGATCCGAGGTCCGCGTGGCGGGCACGCTGGCGAGCCCCCATCGATCGGTGGCGATCGTCGGAGCCCGCGCGGCGACCATGGTCGCGGTCGGTCGAGCGCATGCGATCGCTCGGCACCTCGCGGGGCACGGCGTGCACGTCGTGTCGGGCGGTGCGCTCGGTGTCGATGGGGCCGCGCACCGCGGTGCGCTCGACGGCGGAGGCACCACGACGGTCGTGCTCGGCACGGGCGTCGACGTCTGGTACCCCGCGAGGCACGCGTCGCTGTTTCGCGACGTGCTCGCGAAGGGCGGCGCCCTCGTCAGCATGTTCCCGGATGGCTCGCAGCCGCGGCGTCACTCGTTCACCAAGCGCAACGAGCTGATCGCCGCGCTCGCGGATGTCGTCATCGTCGTCGAGGCGGACGTGCGCAGCGGCTCGCTGTCGACGGCGAACGCCGCGAAGAAGCACGGTCGCCTCGTCGCGGCCTGGCCGGGCAGCCCCGGCTGCGATCGCCTGCTCGCCGATGGCGCCGCGATCGTCGAGAGCGAGCACGACGCGCTGCTCGCGATGCTCGGCACGCCGCGCGAACGCCCGCCCGTTCAACTCGACCCGATCGCGCTGCAGGTGCGCGCCGCGATCGATGATGGATGCGTCACGCTCGACGACATCCTTCGCACCACTGGCCTCGCGGTGCGCGCAGTCTTGCGCGCGCTGCCTCTGATCGAACAGACGTCCCACGCGAGGAAGCTGTGAGTAAAGCAAAGGCGAAGAAGCCGGCGGCGAAGGCAAAGGCGAAAGCACAAGCCAAGCCGACCAAAGACAAGGCCGACAAGCCCGCGACGCCAGCGAAGGCTGCCAAGCCTGCTGTACCTGCAAAGGCCAACAAGCCCGTGAAGGTGGAGGCCGCGAAGCCCGACAAGGCCGACGCGGGTGGCAAGGGCAAGGGTGGCAAGGGTGGCCGGGCGTCGTCCGGCAGGCGCGGCAAGTTCGGCAAGAAGACCAAGGAGGAGCTCGCCGCGATCGACGCCGAGGTGGCGGAGATCGAGGCCGAGATCAAGCGCAAGCCGAAGAAGGTGAAGCCGGGCAGCGCGCTCGTCGTCGTCGAGTCGCCCGCGAAGGCCAAGACGATCGGCAAGTACCTCGGCGCGGGCTACGTCGTGAAGGCGTCGGTCGGTCACGTTCGCGATCTGCCCAAGAGCAAGATCGGCGTCGACTTCGAGAACAACTTCGAGCCGTCGTACGAGGTGCTCGAGGGCAAGAAGAAGGTGGTCGCGGAGATCCGCAAGGCCGCGCGCGAGAACGAGACCGTCTACCTCGCATCCGACCCCGATCGCGAAGGTGAAGCGATCGCGTGGCACATCGCCGAGGAGATCAAGGACGTCAACACCAACTACAAGCGCGTCCTGATCAACGAGATCACGAAGAAGGGCGTCAACGCCGCGATCGCCGCACCGCGCGAGATCGACATGAACAAGACGGACGCGCAGCAAGCGCGCCGCATCCTCGACCGCCTCGTCGGCTACGAGATCAGCCCGATCCTGTGGAACAAGGTGCAGCGCGGCCTCTCCGCGGGCCGCGTGCAGTCGGTCGCCGTGCGCCTCGTGTGCGAACGCGAGGAAGAGATCAAGACGTTCGTGCCCGAGGAGTACTGGTCGGTCGAGGCCACGTGCGTGAAGGAGGCGGACACCGCGCTTCCATTCAACTCGCGCATCTGGCGGTGGAAAAACGAGAAGGCCGAGCCCAAGACGGAGGCCGAGGCCCACGCGATCCGCGACGAGCTCGCGGCCGGCAACGCGACCGTCTCCAACGTGGAGAAGAAGGAGCGCCGCAAGAAGGCGCAGGCGCCGTTTATCACGTCGCGCCTCCAGCAGGACGCGGCGCGCAAGCTCCGCTACTCCGCGAAGCGCACCATGGCGCTCGCGCAGCGCCTCTATGAAGGCGTGGAGCTCGGTGAAGAAGGCCCGACGGGTCTCATCACGTACATGCGTACCGACTCCACGCGTATCTCCGACGACGCGATGACCGCGGTGCGCGATCACATCCGCGACACGTACGGCCCGGACTACCTCCCCGAGGAGCCCAACACGTACGGCAACAAGGATCGCGCGCAGGACGCGCACGAAGCGATCCGTCCGACGCTGATGGAGTGGACGCCGGACCGCGTCGCCACCGCGCTCGCCGAGCACCCCGAGGGCAGCGAGCTGACCAAGCTGTACACGCTGATCTGGCAGCGCTTCGTCGCGAGCCAGATGGTGCCCGCGGTGTACGACGCGACCACGGTCGACATGGATCGCGGCGAGGCGCAGCTGCGCGCGACCGGTCAGATCCTGAAGTTCGCGGGCTACACCAAGGTCTACGAGGTCGCCGAGACCGACGACGCGAAGGCCGAAGCGGCGGAGTCCGCGGATCGCCTGCTGCCGCCGCTCGAGGTCGGCGACGTGATCCAGCTGACCGAGATCCGTCCCGAGCAGCACTTCACGCAGCCGCCGCCGCGGTACTCCGAGGCGTCGCTCGTCAAGGAGCTCGAGGAGCGCGGCATCGGTCGTCCGTCGACGTACGCGTCGATCATGTCGACGATCGCGGATCGCGGATACGTCGAGAAGCGCGAGGCCCGGTTCTTCCCGACCGAGCTAGGCATCCTGGTCAACGGCCTGCTCGTCCAGAGCTTCCCGGAGATCGTGTCGAGCGACTTCACCGCGAAGATGGAGTCGGATCTCGATCGCGTCGAAGAGGGCTCGCAGGACTGGCGCAAGCTCCTCGGCGGGTTCTACGAGCCGTTCAAGATCGAGCTCGAGACCGCGAAGACCGAGATGCGCGACGTCAAGCGCGAGGAGATCGCGACCGAGTGGGTGTGCGAGAAGTGCGGCAAGCCCATGGTGATCAAGTGGGGCCGCAACGGCAGCTTCCTCGCGTGCCAGGGCTACCCCGAGTGCCGCAACACGATGGAGGTCGTGAAGAACCTCGACGGCACGTGGGAGAAGGTCCCGCCGCAGACCACCGACGAGATCTGCGAGACGTGCGGCGCGCCGATGACGGTGAAGCGCGGGCGGTTCGGCAGCTTCCTCGCGTGCACGAAGTACCCCGAGTGCAAGACGACCAAGCCGATCTCGCTCGGCGTGAAGTGCCCGCGGCCCGGCTGCGGCGGCTTCATCGCGGAGAAGCGCTCGCGCCGCGGCAAGCCGTTCTACGGCTGCTCGAACTGGGCGAAGAAGCAGTGCGACTTCGTCGCATGGGACAAGCCCATCCCGCAGCCGTGCCCGACCTGTGGGGCCAAGTTCGTCCTCAAGAAGGAGACCAAGCGCGGCATCACGCTCCGCTGTATGGAGTGCGACTGGCAGCAGGGCGTCGCCGACGAAGCCGAGAGCGCCGCGTAGTGCTCGCCGAGGCCCGCTGTCCCGATTGCCAGCAAGACCTGGAGCGGGGGGAGCGCGAGCGTTACACGTGCGCGCAGTGCGGTCGCGCGTGGGTGCGCATCGGCGGCATGTACGCGGCCGATGACCCGTTCCCCCCGGCGCGCGTCGTGGACGGCGCGAGAGGAAGTGCGTGCTGCGGCGCCGACCTCGTCGACGCGGGCTGGGAGAAGTCCGCGTGTCGCGCGTGCGGCAAGCGCTACGTGCGCGTCGGCATCCAGCTCGTGCCCGAGTAAGCGACAAGTCCGACACGTCGGACGCGCCGATCAACGACAACTCGCGCGTTGGCGGTGGCCGCGCGGTTTGGTATGCGATCGGCGTGACGCCGGTCGCCGTCGTGTTCTTCCTCTCGCTCGTCCTCGCGGGCTCCGCGCTGACGCTCGCGAGGCGAGCGCGCGAGCCGTGCACCGCGTGTCGCAAGGGCGAGCTCGTCCACGGTCGCGACTTCGCGTGGCACTGCAGGTCGTGCAAGGCGCGCTTCGTGCGAGAGCACGGCACGCTCGTCCGCCGCGACCGGTGAGGGCGGCCGGCGCGACGAGCCCGCGAAGCGAGCGTCGTGCGGTATGGTGCGGGCGATGTGGACGCCCGATGTCACCGTCGTCGGTGCCGGCATGGCCGGCAGCGAGGCCGCGTGGCAGCTCGCCGAAGCCGGGCTGCGCGTCGCGCTCGTCGAGATGAAGCCGTGCGCGATGTCGCCGGCGCATCAGTCGCCGCTGCTCGGCGAGCTCGTGTGCTCGAACTCGCTGCGCAGCGACGACACCGTCGCGCCGGCGGGCTTGCTCAAGCACGAGCTGCGCCGCTGCGGGTCGCTCGTCATCGCGTGCGCCGACAAGCATCGCGTGCCGGCGGGGCAGGCGCTCGCCGTCGAGCGGTTCGGGTTCGCGCGCGCGATCACGGAGAAGCTCGCGCTGCATCCGAACGTGCGCATCGAGCGGCGTCCGATCGAGGACCTGCCCGACGGCCCGGTGATCGTGTGCACCGGCCCGCTGACCGAGGGCGCGCTCGGCGAGGTGATCCGCGCGGAGCTCGGCGGCGATCGCATGTACTTCTACGACGCGATCGCGCCGATCGTCGCCGCGGAGTCGATCGACTGGGACTTCGCGTTTCGCGCGTCGCGGTGGGGCAGGGACAGCGCGCCCGATCCGGATGCCGAGGCGAGCGACGCGGCCGCGGGTGGCGATGTCGGCGTCGGTGACTACGTGAACTGTCCGATGAACAAGGACGAGTACGACGCGTTCGTCGCGGCGGTGAACGCGGGGCGCAAGGTGTTGCCGCACGACTTCGAGGAGCCGAAGTACTTCGAGAGCTGCATGCCGATCGAGGTGATGGCGGAGCGCGGACACGAGACGCTGCGCTTCGGTCCGATGCGCCCGATCGGGCTGCGCGATCCGCGGACCGGGCACCGGCCGTGGGCGGTCGTCCAGCTGCGGCCCGAGAACAAGTACCTCACCGCGTACAACCTCGTCGGGTTCCAGACGCGCCTCGCGTATCCCGAGCAGCAGCGCATCTTCCAGATGATCCCCGCGCTGCGCCGCGCGGAGTTCTTGCGCTTCGGATCGATCCATCGCAACACGTACATCGACGCGCCCGCGCGCCTCGGCACGCGGTTCGAGCTGCGCACGCGGCCGAACGTGCGCTTCGCGGGGCTGCTCACCGGCGTCGAGGGCTACATCGAGTCGTGCGCGATGGGCCTCGTCGTGGCGTGGATGCTCGCGGCGGAGCTCCGCGGGACGACGCGC
The DNA here is from genome assembly GCA_964617845.1 of uncultured Kofleriaceae bacterium. GTDB lineage: Bacteria > Myxococcota_A > Polyangia > Haliangiales > Haliangiaceae > JABFXX01. Next base: position 46,265 of record CAZUAR010000012.1, read on the forward strand.
GTGCCCCCGCCTCCGACGACGATGCTCGGCGGCCTGTATCACCACGTGACCGCGCCGCGCGAGGGCAACTACAAGTACGGGCCGACGAACGTGAACTATGGCCTCTTGCCGCCGCTGCCGGGCACGCGCAAGGACAACCGCAAGGAGCGAATGGCCGAGCGCGCGCGCGCGGACCTCGAGGTCTGGTTGTCGTCGGCCGTGTGATCGCGGTCGGCGGCCCCGTGCTACAGCTCTCGCGGTGAAGCGCCTCCTCGGAAAGTTCGCGGTCGTGACGGGTGGCTCGAGCGGCATCGGCGCGGCGTGCGCGGAAGCGCTCGCGTCCGAGGGCGCCGCCGTCCTCGCGACCGGCCGCCGCTTCGACATCGGCCCGACGAGCCACCCCGCGCTCGGCCAGGTCGCGCACGCGCACCTCGATGTCACCGACGAGGCCGAGGTCGATCGCATCCTCGCCGAGCTGCCGGAGCTCGACATCGTCGTCTGCGCGGCGGGCACCGGCACGTTCGAGCCCGTGATCAACGCGAGCACGGCCAACGTGCGCGAGATGCTCGACGTCCACATCATCGGCGTCCTCAACTGCGCGCGCGCTGCGCTGCGCCGCATGCAGCCACGGCGCCGCGGGCACATCGTCGTGATCTGCTCGCACGTCGCGCACCGCGCGTTCACCGACTGCGGCGGCTACACGGCGGCGAAGGCGGGCCAGCTCGGCCTCGTGCGCGTGCTCGCCGAGGAAGCGCGCCCGTACGACGTTCGCGTCACCGCGATCCTGCCCGGCGCGACCGACACGCCGATCTGGGACGATCGGCCGGGCTTCGATCGCACGAAGATGATGAAGCCCGAGGACGTCGCCGGCTTCCTGGTGTCGATCGTCGCGCGACCGAACATCTCCGTCGAAGAAGTGACGATCACGCCGCCCGCGGGCGCGCTGTAAGCGCTCACACCGCGACGGGCGCGGCGTGTGGAATCGCGAGCGCGCGATCCTGGCGCTGGTGCCAGCCGAGGCGATGCACGTTCGGGTCGGCGGCGAGCACGTCGTGGATCTTGATCAGCATCGTTCGTGTCGGCGCGCCGAGCTCGGCGCCCGTCCACGCGCGCGTGAGCTCGAGCGTGTAGCGTCCGTCGGTGCACGCGAGGCGGACCGCGTCGATGTCGCGATCCGTGCCCGGGCGCCGCGCGCGGATCGCGTTGTCCTCCACGACCCAGCCATCGAGCGCGAGGGCCTCGCCGATCGCGACCAGCAGCGCGCGGGCGTGGGCGGGGTCGGCGAGCTCGAACTGCGCGAGCGTGCGCACGTGATCCGGGTCCGCGAGGAGGACGTCGACCTCGACGCCGCGGCGATAGCGCTGGATCAGCTTCCGCGCCACCGCGGCGTAGGCCACGACCACGAGCCAGTGCATACGATCGGTATAGCGTCACTGCTGCGTGTCGGCGAGCGAGAGGGCGAAGAAGGGCGCACCGTCGCGCAACGACTCGGCGACGCCGAAGTCCAAGGACAACGCGTTGCCGGTGTCGCCGAGCGGCACGGCGGTTCCGATAGATCCGTAGATGTAGAGCTCCGTGCGCGGGTCGCGCTCCTCGCGCGGCTCGGGCGAGAAGTCGAACGGCACCGCACCGGCGATCCGCTGCTCGCGCGGAGCGCGCCACGCGCCGCGGCCGGTGTAGCCGCGGAGGTGGCCGAACGCGCGGCCGTTGACGAGCGGGAACGAGGCGGCGACGCCGGTCGACAGGTACGGCACCACGTGGTCGTTCGGGTACGCGACCGCGCCGCCGCCGTGCAGCTGCAGGCTGACCATGCCGGTCGTGAGGACGCTCAGGCCGGCGCCGTAGGTCACCGCGACCCAGTCGTGCGTGCGCGGCGTGCCCTGGCCGTAGCCGCGAAGCGCGATCATCCAGAAGCGGGTGTCGTCGGCGTCGGCCCAGCCGATCGCGAGCTCGCCGCCGAGCGCCGTGCGATCGGTCTGTTGGCGCTCGACGCGGATCGCGGAGCCGAGCCCCGCGCCGCCGAGCGGCTGCATCACGATGCCGATGATCAGCGACACGGTGACCTCGTCGACCGCCTCCGGCGCGGTCGAGGCGTGGAGCGGCACGACCGGCGCCGGCGGCAACGCGCGACACGCGGCGCACAGCGCGATCCCGACAGCGGCGGCCCTCACGCTCCTACAGTGACGAAAACTCGCCCGTCGCGCCAGCGGCGGCACATCCTTGCCACGTGGACTGGGATTCCGCCCTCGCTGGCTTCCGCCAGTACCTCGAGGTCGAGCGCGCTTACTCGCCCCGGACGATCGAGGTGTACGCGCGCGACGTCGAGGCGCTGCGGGCCCACCTCCGCGAGAAGCGCGGGAAGGACACGCCGCTGCCGCGACTCTCCGCGATCGACATCCGCAGCCAGCTCGCGGCGCTGTTCGGCAACAACGGGCCGGCGACGATCGGCCGCAAGCTGTCGAGCGTGCGCGCGTTCTGCCGCTTCCTCGTCAAGCGCGGCGTGATCGCCGGCAACCCGGCCGACGCGATCCGCGGCCCGAAGAAGCACCGCGGCCTGCCGCGCGCGCTCGACGTCGACGATGCCACGCAGCTCGTCGAGGCGCCGGCGCGCACGGGCCGGACGAGCCACCGCACGCTGTCCACCGCCGAGCAGACGCGCCACGACCTGCTCCGCAAGCGAGATGCGGCGCTGATGGAGCTGCTCTGGGGCACCGGGCTCCGCGTGTCCGAGGCCTGCGCGCTGGATCTCGGAGATATCGATCGCGATCGCTACGACACGCCGATGCTGGTCGTTCGTCGCGGCAAGGGAGGCAAGCAGCGCCAGGTGCCGATCGTGTCGGCGACCGACGACGTCTTGCGCGACTACCTCGCGATCCGCGCGGAGCTCCACGCGAGCGGCAACGCGCTGTTCGTGAACGCGGGCGGCGAGCGTCTCTCGCCGCGCTCGGTGCAGCGCATGGTGAAGCGCTGGTCGATCGCGGGCGGCATCCGCGCGCGCGCCACCCCGCACGGCCTTCGCCACTCGTACGCGACGCACCTCCTCGACGGCGGCGCCGACCTGCGCTCGATCCAGGAGCTGCTCGGCCACGCGAGCCTGTCGTCGACGCAGATCTACACGAAGGTGTCGCTCGACCACCTGACCCGCGTCTACGACGACGCGCATCCACGCGCGAAGACCAAGTCGTAGGTGTGCTAAGCAGCGAGGGTGAAAGTCGAGATCCACGGCACGACCATCCTGTCCGTCCGGCGAGGCAACTCCGTCGTCGTCGCCGGCGATGGCCAGGTCACGCTGGGCAACACGATCGTCAAGGGCGGCGCGCGCAAGGTGCGCCGCCTCGGCGAGGGCAGGGCGATCGGCGGCTTCGCCGGTGGCGCGGCCGACGGCATCGCGCTGTTCGAGCGCCTCGACGAGAAGCTGCGCGAGCAGCGCAGTCCGCTGCGCCGCGCGGCCGTCGAGCTGGCCAAGGAGTGGCGCATGGACCGCGCGCTGCGCCGGCTCGAGGCGATGCTCGTCGTCGCGGACTCCGAGGCAACGTTCATCCTGTCGGGCTCCGGCGACGTGATCGAGCCCGACGACGGCGTGTGCGCGATCGGCTCGGGCGGTAGCTACGCGCTCGCCGCGGCGCGCGCCCTCCTGCGCAACACGGAGCTGCCGGCGCGGGCGATCGCCGAGGCATCGCTGCAGCTCGCCGCGGAGATCTGCATCTACACGAACTCCTCGCTCACCATCGAGGAGCTGGCGTCGTGACCGCCAAGTGGACGGACGGACAGCTGACGCCGGCGAAGATCGTCGAGGAGCTCGATCGCTACGTCGTCGGCCAGCGCGACGCGAAGCGCGCGGTCGCGGTGGCGCTTCGCAATCGCTGGCGCCGGCAGCAGGTGCCGGGCGATCTGCGCGACGAGATCGCGCCGAAGAACATCATCATGATCGGACCGACCGGCGTCGGGAAGACCGAGATCGCGCGCCGGCTGGCCAAGCTCGCACGCGCGCCGTTCCTCAAGGTCGAGGCGAGCAAGTTCACCGAGGTCGGCTACGTCGGTCGCGACGTCGAATCGATCGTCCGCGATCTCGTCGAGGTCGCGGTCAAGCTCGTGCGCGAGGAGGAGGCGAGCCGCGTGCGCCCCCGCGCGAAGGAAGCCGCCGAAGATCGCGTGCTCGATCTTTTGCTGCCGCGCAGCGCGGGCCGCGCGTTCACGGATCGCCCCGGCGAGCCGAGCGCGGGGGCGGGGTCCGGTGATGCGACGCGCGAGAAGCTGCGCGTGATGCTCCGCGAGGGCAAGCTCGACGACCGCGAGGTCGAGGTCGAGCTCGCCGACGACGCGAACCCGCTCGTGTCCGTGCTCGGCGGTCAGCCCGGCATCGACGAGAGCGCGCTGTCCGGGCTCAAGGACATGTTCGGCGCGTTCGGTCGCAAGACGAAGCGCCAGAAGATGAAGGTGCCGCAGGCGTGGCGCGCGCTGACGGAGCAGGAGGTCGACAAGCTGATCGATCACGAGGCCGCCACGCGCGAGGCGGTGTCGCGCGCCGAGAACGCGGGCATCGTGTTCATCGACGAGATCGACAAGATCGCGACGAGCCGCGAGCGCCACGGCGTCGACGTCTCGCGCGAGGGCGTCCAGCGCGACCTCTTGCCGATCGTCGAGGGCTCGACCGTGACCACGAAGTACGGCCCGGTGAAGACGGACCACGTGCTGTTCATCGCCGCCGGCGCGTTCCACATGGCCAAGCCGTCGGACCTCATCCCCGAGATGCAGGGCCGCTTCCCGATCCGCGTCGAGCTCGCGGCGCTGACCGCCGAGGACTTCGTGCGCATCTTGACCGAGCCGAACAACGCGATGACCCGCCAGTACGCGGCGCTCCTCGCGACCGAGGGCGTGACGATCGAGTGGACGGCGGACGCGGTGAAGGAGCTCGCGCAGATCGCCGCCGACGTGAACCGCCGCACCAACGACATCGGCGCGCGCCGCCTGCACACGGTGCTCGAGCGCCTGCTCGACGACCTCTTGTACAACGCTCCGGACATCGGCGCGCAGACGATTCCGATCACGCCGGACTACGTGCGCGAGCGCCTCGGTGCGCTCGTCGCCGACGAGGATCTGGCCCGCTACATCTTGTAGCCGGTGGGTGGTACACCACGGGCGTGAGCGCCACCCAAGCGGATTTGCTGTCCCTCGCCGACAAGGTCTTCATCAAGAACTACCGCCAGCAGCCGATCGTGCTCGAGCGCGGTGCGGGCTGCGAGGTCTGGGACAAGGCGGGCACGCGCTTCCTCGACATGACCGCCGGCATCGCCGTGTGCGGCCTCGGCCACTCGCACCCCGAGTGGGTCGCACGCGTGTCCGCGCAGCTCCAGAAGCTCGTCCACGTCTCCAACCTCTACTGGAACGACCAGGAGATCACGTGCGCGAAGCACATCGTCGATCGCTCGTTCGCCGACCGCGTGTTCTTCTGTAACTCCGGGGCCGAGGCCAACGAGGGCGCGCTCAAGCTCGCGCGCCGCTATCAGTTCGTGAACGGCGCGCCGGAGCGCACGACGATCGTGTCGACGCACGGCAGCTTCCACGGCCGCTCGTTCGCGACGGTGTCGATCACGGGCCAGCCGAAGTATCGCGAGGGCTTCGGCCCGATGGTCGGCCCCGTCGAGTTCTTGCCGTATGGCGACCTCGCGGCGGCGACGGCGCTCCTCGAGAAGAAGACCGCGTGCTGCATCATCCTCGAGCCGATCCAGGCCGAGGGCGGCATCACGGTCCCACCCGCCGGCTACCTCGCGGGGCTGCGCGAGCTGTGCGATCGCACGGGGACCCTGTTGATCTTCGACGAGGTGCAGACCGGCATGGGCCGCACCGGCAGGTGGTTCGGTCACCAGCACGACGGCGTCACGCCCGACGTGATGACGCTCGCGAAGGGCCTGGGCGGCGGCGTGCCGATCGGCGCGCTCGCGGTCACCGAGCGAGCGGCCGCGGGCCTGGGCGCCGTCGCGCCGGCGGCGGTCCCGCACGCGTCGACGTTCGGCGGCAACCCGCTCGCCACGGCGGCGGCGAACGCGGTGTTCGACATCATCGAGAAGGACAAGCTCCTCGACAACGTCACTGCGATGGGCGAGCACCTCGCGGGTCGGCTCGCGACGCTCGTCGAGAAGTACCCCGGTCACGCGACCGAGGTGCGCGGGCGCGGCCTGTTGCGCGGGCTCGCGGTGTCGGGAGCGCCGGCGCAGGTGACGACCAAGGCGCGCGAGAAGGGCTGCCTGCTCAGCGTCGCGGGCGACAAGGTCGTGCGCTTCGCGCCGCCGTTCGTCGTCACCAAGGCGCAGCTCGACGAGGCGGTCGGCATCCTCGACGCCGTGCTCGCCGAGGGAGCGGGCAAGTAATGCCGCGCGGGTTCCTCACGCTCGCCGATGTCCCGGCCGCCGACTGGCCCGCGCTGTGGGACCGCACGCGCGAGCTCGAGACCAACCGCATCGCAAAGACGTTCGCGAACAAGACGATCGCGCTCGTGTTCGAGAAGAACTCGACGCGCACGCGCGTGTCGTTCGAGGTCGCCGCCTACGAGCTCGGCGGCCACGCCGTCGTGCTGATGACCGAGGGCAGCCAGATCGCACGCGGCGAGCCGGTGTCCGATACCGCGCGCGTCCTCGCGAGCTACTGCAGCGCGATCATGGTGCGCACGTTCGGCCAGGACCGCGTCGCGGAGTACGCGAAGCACTCGAGCGTGCCCGTGATCAACGGCCTCTCCGATCAGCACCATCCGTGTCAGGTCGCGACGGACCTCTACACCGTGCGCGAGCACTTCGGACGCATCGACCGCCTGCGGTACGCGTGGATCGGCGACGGCAACAACATGGCGCAGTCGTGGATCGAGGCCGCGGGCATGTTCGGCCTCGACCTCGTGCTCGCGTGCCCCGAGGGCTTCGCGCCCGACTCGCTGCTCGTGAACGCGTCGCGCGACGCGCAGAAGGCGCTCGGCAGGGGCTCGATCACGCTGACCACGGATCCGGAGCAGGCCGCGCGCGGCGCGCATGTCCTGAACACCGACGTCTGGGTCTCGATGGGCCAGACCGACGAGGCCGCCCGGCGCGTCGCGTTCCAGGGCTACTGCATCGACAAGGGACTGCTCGCGCTCGCGGCGCCCGACGCGATCGTGCTGCACTGCTTGCCCGCGCATCGCGGCGAGGAGATCGCGGGCGAGGTCCTCGACGGACCGCAGTCGCTCGCGTGGAAGCAAGCCGAGAACCGGCTCCACGTCGCAAAAGCCATCCTCGAGTACGTCATGCGCCCATGAGGAGGTGACCCCGTGCGTGATAGGCTCCTCTCGTGAGCGGCATACCGGCCGAAATCGCCGGGATCGGATCGACGAACCAGAAGCTGCGCGTCAGCCCTGGCTTCGATCCGCTCAAGGCAGGGGTGGGACCCGAGGAGTACTTCCTCCTGTCGCGTATCGACGGCAACACGCCGCTTCGATCGGTCGTCCTCGACAGCGGGCTCCAGGTCGACAAGGCCGTCGCGATCATCATGCGCCTCCGCACGATCGGCGCGCTCTTGCTGCCGGGAGAGGCCTCGCCTCCGGTCGCGCCCGCGCGCGCCGGCACCGCGCCGCCCTCCCAGGCCAAGCCCGCGCTGCGCACCGCCGCCGGGACGGGGAGCGGGCCGAGCTCGCCGATCGGCGGCACTCACTTCACGCACGACCTGAGCCTGCCCGCGATGACCCCCGACGAGCAGCGCGCGCTCGCCGAGGACGTCGACCTCGACGACACCGAGCGCCGGCGCATCCTCGCGATGGCGCGCCTCATCGACAAGAACGATCCGCACTTGCTCCTCGGCGTGTCCGGCGCCGCCGACGCAAAGACGCTCAAGCGCGCCTACTTCTTGCTGTCCAAGGAGATCCATCCCGACCGCTACTACGGCAAGCGCCTCGGCACCTTCGCCGACCGCATGACGATGGTGTTCGAGGCGACGAGCCGCGCGTACAACCGCATCACGAGTGGCAACAAGCGCAGCACCGGCGCGCAGGCCGCCGTCGACAGCGATCAGCCGCAGACCCCGCAGGAGTACGCGGCCGAGCTGTTCGAGCGCGCGTGTCAGCTCGAGGTCGGCGGCGACGCGCTCGGCGCGATGAAGCTGTTCGCCGCGGCGGTGCGCATGGATCCCCAGACGCGATACCTGCGCCGCGCGACGAGCTGCGCGCTCCAGGCCGGCCAGCCCCGGACCGCGGTCGAGTATGCGAAGAAAGCGCAGCTGCAGGCGCCCAACGACGTGTCCAGCGCGCGCCTCCTCGCGACCGCGTTCCGCGCGGCGGGCAAGCTCTCGGATGCCGAGGACGTCCTGCTGATGGCGATGGCGCTCAAGAGCGAGAACGACGTCTTGACGTCCGAGCTACGCAACGATCTGGCCGAGGTCCGGCGCCAGATTGCTGCGTCAAGCTAGCCGATCCGCACCCCAGCCCCGGCCAACAAAATCGGCTCTGCACTGGCGATCTTCCCGAAAACGGGGAGAAAATACGCAGCGATGGCTAGTGACAAGGTGATCGGCATCGACCTGGGAACCACGAACTCGTGCGTTGCCATTGTCGAGGATGGGACACCGTCCGTGATCCCGAACCGCGGCGGCTACAAGACCACGCCGTCCATGGTCGCGATCGCGGAGAACGGCAAGCGACTGGTCGGTCACATTGCCAAGCGACAAGCGATCACCAACGCGGAGAACACGGTCTACGCCGCGAAGCGCCTGATCGGACGCAAGTGGGGCTCGGCCGCGGTGCGGTCCTCGCTCGAGATCATGCCGTACCGCATCGTCGAGGGACCCCACGACGACGTGCGCATCATGCTGCGCGATCAGGTGTTCAGCGTTCCGGAAGTGTCCGCGTACATCCTGCAGGAGATGAAGCTGATCTCCGAGGAGTACCTCGGCGAGGAAGTCCAGAAGGCGGTCATCACCGTCCCGGCGTACTTCAACGACGGCCAGCGTCAGGCGACCAAGGACGCGGGCCGCATCGCCGGCCTCGACGTCATCCGCATCATCAACGAGCCGACGGCGGCCGCGCTCGCGTACGGCTTTGGCCGCAACATCGAGCGCAAGGTCGCGGTCTACGATCTCGGCGGCGGCACGTTCGATATCTCGATCCTCGAGATCGGGAACGGCGTGTTCGAGGTCATCTCGACCGCCGGCGACACGTTCCTCGGCGGTGAGGACTTCGATCGCCGCATCATCGACTGGCTCGTGATGGGCTTCGAGAAGCAGAACGGCATCGATCTCCGCAAGGACAAGATGGCGCTCCAGCGCCTCAAGGACGTCGCCGAGAAGGCGAAGTGCGAGCTGTCGTCGGTCAAGGAGACCGAGATCAACCTGCCGTTCATCATCTCGACGGGGCGCAACGAAGCGCTGCACCTCCAGACGATGCTGACGCGCGACAAGCTCGAGGAGCTGACGGCAGACCTGATCGATCGCACCGTCGAGATCTGCGCGCGCACGCTCGAGGAAGCCGAGATCCAGAAGTCGCAAATCGAGGACGTGATCCTCGTCGGCGGCATGACCCGCATGCCGCGCGTGCAGTCCGCCGTCGCCGAGTTCTTCGGCCTCGAGCCGTGCAAGGGCGTTCACCCCGACGAGGTCGTCGCGCTCGGCGCCGCGATCCAGGGTGCCGCGCTCACCGACGAGAAGAGCGACATCCTGCTCCTCGACGTCACGCCGCACTCGCTCGGCATCATGATCGTCGGTGGGTACTTCCACAAGCTGATCGAACAGAACACCACGGTGCCGACGAGCGAGCAGCACGTCTTCACCACGGTGAAGGACAACCAGACGTCGGTGAAGATCCTCGTGCTGCAGGGCGAGAGCGATCGCGCCGAGGAGAACGAGCTGCTCGGCGAGTTCGTGCTGACGGGTCTGCGTCGCGCCCCGCGTGGCGAGGTCGAGATCGAGGTCATGTTCCACATCAGCGCCGACGGCATCGTCAGCGTGAAGGCGCGCGACCTCGAGACGGGCCTCGAGCAGTCCATCACCGTGACGGCAACGTCCGGCCTGACCGAGGACGAGATCAAGAAGATGGTCGAGGCGAACAAGGACTACATGGTCGAGGTTCGCTCCGGCCACGAGTTCGACAAGGCGCGCCACGCCGCCGAGAAAGCGCTCGAGGAGATCGAGAGCCTGTTCCCGCAGGTCACCGACATCATCGCCGGCTCTGACTTCGGTCAGGACGCGGTGAAGAAGGCGCGCGCCGTCGTGGATCGCACGCGGCAGGCGATCGCGGCCAAGGACCTCACGACCCTCACCGAAGCGACCGAGGCGTTGAACCGTACGCTCAACATGTTCCGAGGCGTGGTCTCCAAGACGCGTGGCTAGAAATGCCCCCGAGCTCTGGAGAACCGCTCGATCTCGATCGGTTGATCGAGGAGGGCTTGAGCCTCTACGGCCGAGGAGAGCTCGACGCTGCGCTTGCCGTGTGGGAGCAGGTGCTTTCGGTCGACCCGGGAAACGAACAAGCGAACAGTTATGTCGACTACGTCCGCATGAACTACGAGATGCTGACGGCGGACACGGGCGACGAGTCGTCCGCGCCGTTTGGAATCGGCGATGACGAGCCCGAATATCAGATCGAGATCACCGAAGGCGAGTTGCCGCGAGGCACGAACGCGCCGATGTACATGGACCCGACGGATGTGGGCTGGATGATCGAAGACGACGAAGCCGCGCGCCACCTCGCCCCGTCGGGCAACACGTTCGACGACGCGCGCACGGGCGACGAGCCACTGGAGCTCGAGCTCGAGGCCGACGAGCCGCCGGATCCGGACGCCGATCTGCTCGCCGGGCTGCCGGCGCCGAGCGTGAAGGGCCGCGCGATCACGCAGAACCCCGACGGCGTCAGCTTCGACGGCGACACGCGCGAGTACGACGGGCCGCGCGGCGGTCGCGATCGCCAGAGCTCGGTGGGGGACTTCGCGACGCCGGAGCCCGTCACCAACGAGTTCACGCCGGAGGGCACGCCGGGCTTTGGCAGCTCGCAGCTCACGGACGTCCGGCGGCGGGACATGGGGTTCGTGAAACCCAAGGCAGAACCGCCCGAGCTCAAGATGACGCTACGTACGCCCGACTTCCCGCGTCTCGCGCACGAGGATCCGACGAAGGAGACCGAGCTCCAGGACCGCGCGACCGCCTTCGAGCGCTCGTACAACGCGGCGGAGCTCGATCTGCCGTCGGGCGAGCATCCACCGGTGGCGCCGATCGAGCCCGATGATCTGATCGCGTCGCTGCCGAGCCCCAAGCCCGCGCACATCACGCGCGACCTGCCGCCGCCGTCGGTGAAGCCGGCGACGACGCCGCCGCCGAACAAGCCGGCGTCGTCGACGATCCCACCGGCGACGGTCGCGCCGTCGTCCACCGCGCCGACCACGCCACCGCCGACGAGGCGGCCCGAGGCCGTCGCCGAGCTTCCCAGGCGGCCGCCCGCCGTGCAGTCGGCGATCGAAGCGATCGATCTCGACGCTCCCGACATGGCCGGCTTCGACTCCGCGTTCGACCAGCAGCCGCCGGAGGTGTCACCGACGGCACCGACGCGCGACCTCGTGCCCGAGAACCTCCAGATCTCGTTCTCGTCACCGGCCCAGCCGTCGACGCCGACGCGCGACTTCTCGGAGAAGCCGACGCAGGAGACGAAGCGTCCGGCGCAGGTTCAAGATCAGAGCCCGCTGATCAGCGCGCCGACGCGCGAGCTCGGTCTCCGCCCCGGTGGCAGGGCGCCGACGGAGGACGAGCCGACGCAGATGAACAAGCGGATCCGCACCAGCGAGCCGACGGCGCAGGATCGAGGCGGCACCCGGGCAGACATCGTGTTGCCGTTCGATCCGATCGACGCGCGCGCGACGCAGATCCTCGAGGAGATCGACGACAACGCGCCGGCGGAGGAGACCAAGGACGATCGCCTGCGCCGCCGGATCTCGACGCTGCTCGAGCGCGCGACGCTGTGGTCGTCGATCGATCTCGATCGCGCCGTCGCGGCGGTCGACCTCGCGCTGTCCGAGGATCCGAACAGCGCGCTCGCGCAGAAGCTGATCCATCGCAACCGCGACGCGATCATGAACGTGTTCCAGGCGTTCCTCGGGAACCTCGACCGCCAGCCCGAGCTCGCGCGTCCGCTGCACGAGCTCGCGAACGCGCCGATCAGCCCGCGCGCCGCATTCCTGCTCAGCCGCATCGACGGCACGCTCTCCCTCGACGAGCTGCTCGATGTCTCGGGCATGCCGAGGCTGGAGGCGTATCGACACCTCTGCCAGCTATTTTTGCGCGGGATCCTGCGGTAAAGCAGGCCGGTGCTCGTCACGCGGGTCACCAACGTCGTCGGAGCGCGGCCAGCCGTGCGGTCCGCGCAGCTGCGCGTGGTCGATGGTCCCGACCGCGGGCTCGAGATCGAGGTGCCCAACGTCGGTGTCGTCATCGGCACCGAGCGCTCGTGCGACGTCGTGCTCACCGATGCGTTCGTGTCGCGCCGCCACTGCTCGATCGCGCCGAACGCGCAGGGCTTCGCGGTCACCGACCTCGGCAGCAAGAACGGCACCGTGATCGACGGCGTCGCGGTGCAGAAGGTCGTCGCGCCGCCGGGTGTGGCGATCCGCATCGGCAAGACGCTCGTGCAGCTGATGCCTGCGGACGAGGTGCTCGACATCCCGCCGTCGACGAACGACCGGTTCGGTGCGCTGTACGGCGGAAGCCAGACGATGCGCTCGGTGTTCGCGGTGCTCGAGCGCGCCAGCAAGTCGAGCGCGCCCGTGCTGTTCCTCGGCGAGAGCGGGACCGGCAAGGAGCTGATGGCGCGCGGCGTTCACGACAACTCGCCACGCAAGGACGGTCCCTTCGTCGTGTTCGACTGTGGCGCGAGCACGGAGACGCTGATCGAGAGCGATCTGTTCGGCCACACCAAGGGCGCGTTCACCGGCGCGGCGAGCGAGCGCCAGGGCGCGTTCGCGGCGGCCCACGGCGGCACGCTGTTCCTCGACGAGATCGGCGACCTGCCGGTCGGGCTGCAGCCGAAACTGCTGCGCATGCTCGAGGCCGGCGAGGTCGTGCCGCTCGGCGGGCGCAAGAGCGAGAAGTACGACGTGCGCATCGTCGCGGCCACGCATCGCGACGTGTTCGGCGAGGTCGCGCGGGGCGGGTTCCGTGGCGATCTGTACTACCGGCTCGCCGTCGTCGAGGTCCACGTGCCGCCGCTGCGCGCGCGCACCGGCGATCTGGCGCAGCTGATCAGCATGTTCCTCGAGCGAGCGGGCGCGAAGGAGCTCGCGAAGCAGGTCGGCGGCCCGGCGCTCCAGAAGCTCGAGCGCTACCACTGGCCGGGCAACGTCCGCGAGCTTCGCAACGTGATCACGCGCGCGGTCGCGCTCGCGGGCCCCGACGACGATTTTCAATCGCTGCCGTTCGTGCTGCGCCCGACGGTGGCCGCGCCCGAGACGGCCACGGCGCGCGCCGATCGTCCGTTCCACGAGGCGAAGGACGAGGTCATCGCGCGGTTCGAGCGCGAGTACCTGACCGACCTCGTGCAGCGCGCGGGCGGCAACCTCTCGCAGGCCGCGCGCATCGCGGGGCTCGAGCGAAAGTTCCTCTACAAGGTGATGGAGCGGGCAGGGCTTCGGCAGAAGGCCACGGACGAACCACCAGACGACAAAGCTGACGACGAATGAGCCGCATCTACAGACAGCTTCCGCCCAAGGGCACGCGCCTCGCGATCGCATACTCCGGTGGCCTCGACACGCGCTGCGCGGTCGCGTGGCTCGCCGAGCAAGGGATGGAGGTCTACGCGTACACCGCGGACCTCGCGCAGCCCGACGAGGCGAACCCCGCCGACATCCCGCCCGGCGCGCTCGAGCACGGCGCGCGCGTCGCCCGCTTGATCGACTGCAAGGACGGCCTCGTGCGCGAGGGTCTCGTCGCGATCCAGTGCGGCGCGTTCCACCTCTCCGTCGGCGGCAAGAAGTACTTCAACACCACGCCGCTCGGCCGCGCCGTCACGACGACGGCGATCGTGCGCGCGATGGTCGACGACGATGTCCACGTGTTCGGCGATGGCTCGACGCACAAGGGCAACGACATCCAGCGCTTCTATCGCTACGGCATCCTCGTCGATCCGTCGCTGCGCATCTACAAGCCCTGGCTCGACGCGGCGTTCGTCCGCGCGTTCGGTGGCCGCACCGAGATGTCGCAGTACCTCGCGAAGATCGGCAAGCCGTATCGCATGGGCGTCGAGAAGGCGTACTCGACCGACGCGAACCTCCTCGGCGCGACGCACGAGGCCAAGGACCTCGAGCGCCTCGACAGCGGCATGCGCATCGTCGAGCCGATCATGGGCGTCGCGCACTGGAAGCCCGACACGAACATCGTCGCCGAGGAGATCGCGATCGGCTTCGAGCAGGGCCGCCCGACGACGCTCAACGGGTTGCGCTTCGACTCGCCGTACGCGCTGTTCGTCACCGCCAACGCGATCGGCGGACGCCACGGCCTCGGCATGTCGGACCAGATCGAGAACCGCGTGATCGACGCGAAGAGCCGCGGCATCTACGAGGCGCCCGGCATGGCGCTGCTCCACATCGCGTACGAGCGCCTGCTCAGCGCGATCCACAACGAGAACACGCTCGATCTCTACTACACGCTCGGCCGCCGCCTCGGCCGCTTGCTCTACGAGGGCAAGTGGTTCGATCCGGAGGCGTGCCTGCTCAAGGACGGCCTCACGCGCTGGGTCGCGCCGAGCATCACGGGCGAGGTCACGCTCGAGCTGCGCCGCGGCGACGACTACACGATCGTGAGTACGCGCGCGGAGCACATGGCATATGGCCCGGACAAGCTGTCGATGGAGCGCGTCGAGGCCCCGGCGTTCACGCCCGAGGATCGCATCGGCGCGCTTGAGCTGCAGAACCTCTCCGTCGGTGACAACCGCGACTTCCTGTTGCATCACCTCGCGAGCCTGCGCCAGCTGGGGACCGGGGCCGATCCGCTGCCGCGCCTGCTCGGCACGACCGAGACGCCGGACGAGTGATACGCTGGGATCGTGAGGCGCGCGCTCCTGATCGTGCTCTGCGCTGGATGCGGGTTCCGGATCACCTCCGGCTCCAACACCGGTGACGGCGGCGCGATCGACGGCGACCCCACGAGCGATGGCACGACCGACGACGCCGATCTCACCGACGGATCCGTGGTCGACATGCCCGTCGATGGCTCGTTCCAGAACACGTGCATCCTCGCGTGGCTCAATCACACCATCGCGTTCGACACCGCCACCGAGCTGACGACGATCAACTCGACCTCGTACGACCGCGATCCGTTCGTGTCGGCCGACGAGCTCACGATCTGGTGGTCGAGCGGGAACTCCAACAGCCTCGGCGGTGGCGACGTGTTCAAGGCGACGCGCGCGAACCTCGCGCAGTCGTTCGGCTCGAGCGCGCGCGATCCTGACTTCAGCACGACGGGTGCGGTCGAGAGCAAGATGTCGATGACGTCGAACCGGATGTACGCGGTCGTGTCCTCGACCGAGCAGGGCGGCGCGGGTGGCTCCGACATCTGGGAGACGTCGCGCCCGAACACGAGCGCGACCTGGGGCGCCCTCACGCGCACCCACGTGATGGCCCTCGAGACCACGGGGAGCGAGCTCGACCCGTTCGTCACGTCCGACGGGCTCGCGATCTACTGGTCGCCGACGCCGCCAACTCCGCAGCGCATCATGACCGCGAAGCGCGGCACGACGAGCGAGAACTTCGGTTCGGTCGCGGAGGTCGCGGCCCTGAACACCGCCGGCGCGAACTTCGATCCGACGCTGATCGCGGACGATCGCGTGATCGTCTTCGCCTCGGATCGCGCCGCGAGCAGCACGGGCGACAACATCTGGTACGCGACGCGCGCGCAGTCGAATGCCGCGTTCGGCGAGCCGATCCTGCTTTCCGGCGTGAGCTCCAACCTCGACGACGGCGATCCGCACGTGAGCGCGGACGGCTGCCGCATCTACTTCGCGCGCAACGTCGGGGGCGGCGTCGACTGGCAGCTGTTCTTCGCGACGGCTCAGTAGCTCACGCGAGCGGGTCCGCGATGTCCTCGACGGGCGGCGGCGCGGCGCGCGTCACGTCGAGCACGTACTGCACGAGCACCGGGAGATACTCGGCGAGGGGAGGGCAGCGGATGTTCGTGCCCGCGAGCGCCTGCTGCGTGTTCGTGTGGTCGTACGTGACCGGGTGATCGAGCACGTCGACGAACGCGCGCGGTCCACCCGCGAGCTTCGCGAGCCCCGGCGTGCGCAACACCGCGCGCGCGATCGGCCGCGGGATGTGCCCGAACGGCTTCTCGGTGTTCGCGTGCTCCGCCACCGCCTCGAACACCGCGCGCGCCGACATCGGCGACGGATCGACGATGTGGAACGTCTTGCCGGCCGCCCCCTCGCTGCGGATCACGCGCGCGGCCGCCTCGATCACGTAGTCGATCGGAACGAGGTGCAGCGGCGCATCGCCGCGCCCGAGCAGCGGCAGCCGCACGCCGCTCGCGTTCGTGGCGATCAGCGTGATCAGGTAGTACGGCCCGTCGAGCTTGTCGATCGCGCCCGTCTTGCTGTCGCCGACGATGATGCCCGGGCGGATGATCGTGATCGGCAGCTGCCCCATCGCGCCGCGCACGAGCTTCTCTGCCTGCCACTTCGTCTTCTCGTACTCGTTGTGAAACTTCTGCCCCGCCTCGAGGTCGTCCTCGAAGAACGTGCCGCGGCGATCGCCCGACACCATCGCGGTCGACCAGTGCACGAACCGCTCGAGCCGCGCCGCGTCGCGCGCGAGATCGAGCACCGACTTCGTGCCGGTCACGTTCACGCGATGCATCGTCTTGGCGTCGACCCCCGCGAAGTAGATGCCCGCGAGGTGGTGGATCCACGTGACCTCGCGCGACAGCGCCCGGTACTCGACGCTCGACAGCCCGAGGTCCATGTCGCAGACGTCGCCGACGAGCACCTCCGCGCGATCCTTGTGCGGCTCGACGAAGCGCCGCGCTTCCTCGGCGAACTGCTCGCGCGCGAGGACGTACAGCTTGTCGGGCCGCTCGCTCTCGTCGGCAGGCGCCAGGAGCCGCGCGATCATTCGCTTCGCGGTGAACGCGGGATAGCCCGTCACGAGCGCGACCTCCTCGCGCACGAGCGACACGCGCCCGGTCTCGTGGTTCGTCCTCGCGCGGCCCGCCTTCGCCGGCGGCACGGCGATCGGGCCGAAGCGCTCCTCGATCAGCTTCACGACGCGATCGACCTCGCGCGCGAGCTCCTCCTGATCGCCGTGATTCTCGATCACCCACGTCGCGACCGCGATCTTGTCCGCCAGCGGCGCCTGCGACGAGATGCGCGCGTTCGCCTCGTCGGGCGTGAGCCCATCGCGCACCACGAGCCGCTCGCGCTGGATGTCCGGCGTCACGCTGACCACGACCAGCGCCTCGAGCGCGAGGTGCGCGCGATTCTCGACGAGCAGCGCGGCCTCGTAGAACACGACGTTCGCGCCCGCATCCGCCCACGTCGCGATCGCGGCCGCGCTCGCCGCCGCGATCCGCGGATGCGTGATGCGCCCCAGGTCCGCGCGCGCCTGCGGATCCGAGAACGCGATCGCGCCCAGGCGCTTCCGATCGAGCGTGCCCTCCGCCGTCAGGATCTGCGTCCCGAACCGCGCCACCAGCTCCGCGAGCGCGGGCTGTCCGGGCTCCACGACCTGCCGCGCGAGCAGGTCCGCGTCGACGATCGCGGCGCCCCTCTCCGCCAGCATCTTCGCCACCGTGCTCTTGCCCGACGCGATTCCGCCGGTCAATCCGATCACGTGCACCGCCACGATGCTTCGTTACCACGTCCGTCGCGGTCGAGGTACCTTCGCCGCATGCCGCGCGCGCCCGTCCTCGTCGCCTTCGTCGCCCTCGCGACGATCGCGATCGCCTTCGGTGTCGCGACCGCATCGAAGCGCGACTGGACCGGCACCGCCGCGTGCGGTACGTGCCACCCCACGCAGCTCGCATCGTGGCAGACCACGCGGCACGCGCTCACCCGCGATCGCTTCGTCGCCAAGCCGGCCGCGAAGTGCCTCGCGTGTCACGGCACGGGGGAAGCGCCCGCCGGCCCGGCCATCGCCGTCGAGGTCGGCTGCGAGGCGTGCCACGGCGCGGGCGCCGCGTACGCCGCGGACGACATCATGCGGAACCCTCCGGTGGCGCGCGCGATGGGCCTCGCGGACCTGTCGACCCCGAAAGCGCGCGCGGCACTCTGCGCGCAGTGCCACTCGCGGACGACCACGTCGAAGCCGTTCGACGCGACCGCCAGGGTTCACTGACCGCGCGGTGTACACTCGATGATCGCACACGATGAAGCGAGCTCTCGCGCTGCTGGTCACCGCTGCTTGTGGGCGGATCGGGTTCGAGCCGGCGGAGACCCCCGACGGTCCGGAGGCCACGCCGTTCTCGATCGACCTCGGAGCACCGAGCGCACTGCGCGGTGTGGCGCTCCTCCCCGATGGCGCCGTCGCGGTCACCGGTCAGTTCGCGGCTCCGGTCACGTTCGGCGGCATCCCGCTCGCTCACGCGGGTGACGGCGACATCGTGCTCGCGGTCGTCGAGCCAACGGGCGTCGTTCGCTGGGCCAAGGCGTTCGGGAGCAGCGGCTTCGACGATTCGTGGGATGTCCTCGCGGATCCGGACGGCTCGATCTTCATCACCGGCGCGATCGGCGGCGCCATCTCGTTCGGCGGCTCGGTACTCGTTCCGAGCGTCGAGGATGTCTTCGTCGCGAGCTTCACCGCCGACGGGACACATCGCTGGTCCGTTCGATTTCCAGGCCAGGGGGCACCCGCACCGGATCTCGCGCAGGTCGGGTTTCGCCTGGCGAGGTTCCAGAACGGCGACATCGCCGTCGGTGGTCGGGTCGCGGGCGCTGTCGACCTCGGGCTTGGTGTGTTGGCCGAGACGGGCGCCGCGTGGAACGCGTTCGTGGTGCGCCTCGATCGCGCGTCGGGCGCGACGCGCTGGGCGGGGCGTGCCGACGGAGCGGGCGCGAGCGAGGTGTTCGGGATCGCGATCGACGCGAACGATCAGGTGTTCGTCGTCGGTGACTATCAGCCGGGAGCAGACCTCGGCTCGGGCGCGGCCGAACCGAGTCGCGGCGGGGCCGACGTCTTCGTGATGGCGCTCGATAGCGCCGGAGACTATGTCGGGCACGACACGTTCGGGGGGCCGGGTGAGGAGTGGGCGTTTGGCGCGGCGATCGTCGGGGACGTGCTGTTCGTGTCGGGCTACTACGACGGTCCGCTCGACTTCACATCGACCGTGCCTCTTCCCGCGGGCGGCAAGGATGCGTTCGTCGCGGGATATTCGCTGGATGGGGACCGGAGGGACATCGACGTGTTCGGTGGTCCCGGCTGCGACCACGTCTTCGCGATCGAGCCGGCCGGCGCGGGGCTGGTGTTCGGTGGCGCCTATTCGGGAACGATCGATCTCGGCGACGGTCTCCGAACGTCGCGCGGCGGCGCGGACGCGTTCGTCTCGGTCGCAGACGTCACCACCAAGGCGATCGAGACGTTCGATCTCGGAGACACCACCGACGACGCGATGATCGGAATCGCCGGTTCGCCGTCGGCCGGCATCTACGTCGCCGGCGTCCTCGAGACGGATCTCGGCGCACCCGCCTGCAACTTCTACCCGGTCGGTGGGGTCGGGTTCCTGCGGCGATTGTGAGCCGCGACGATCTCGAGCATCTCTTCGATCGGTCGGCGAGGTGCGATCCGGTGGACCGGCTCGACCGCGTACCCGAGGCGAAGCACCATGTGCGGATAGCCAACCTCGGGAACCAGCTCGGCGACGCGCCCGCGAGATTCGGCACGCTCGAGCACCTGGTTGAGGAACGCCGCCGACATCCCGTACGTCGTCGCGAGCAGGAGCACGGCCTCGAGCGCTTGCCCGCACGAGATCCAATCGGTGGGCTCGTCCGAATGCGTGCCGATCACGAACACGACCGGTGCCTCGTGGACGAGCTCGGCCTCGAGCGCCGCGAGCCGATCCGGAAGGGTGGGCGAGTGAACGATGCGTCCGAGGCTGAACGGCAACGCGGTGCCGTACTCCTTCTCGACGAGCGGCACGCCGTCGTGACGGCGGCTCCCCGTCGGGACGAGCCACTGCTCGAGCTCCGCACGAAACGCGGGATCTCCGTATTGCATGCGATCGGCCTCGTCGATCAACGCGGCGAGCGCGTACTTCTGCTCCGGCACGAGGCGGACCATCGTCGCGTGCTCGACCGCCGCCGCCTCGACGAGCGTGTCGCTGAGCTTGGCCGCGACCGCGCGCGGAAGGAAGGCGCGCCGGTTCGTCCGGCGCTTGGGGATCGCGGCGACGAGCGACTCGTCGTACTCGTTCGGGATGTACGGCGTGTGCGCGCGCAACGTCGCCACGAGATCGGGATCCTCGAGATCGGCGATCATGGTCGTGACCTCGTCGACGTATCCCTGGCCGCGCATCGCGACCCGCGCGTTGAACAGCGCACAGCCGCAGCTCAGCAGCTGTCCGCGTCGATCGGGATCGATGGTGCGGAGGTGACGCGTCCGGTCCGCGTGGATCTCGAAGAAGTCGCCCGCGATGCGGAAGCGCCATGGTTGCGTGTTGTACGAGCTCGGCGCGAGCGCGGCGGCTTCGGCCACGCGGAGCAACGCCTCGTGAGCGCGCGGTGCCTGCATGGCGGGACCGGGCTGCAAACGACGAGCCGCGCAGCGCACGCTTCATCGTGCGAATCTTGCGCGACGTCGTCGCATCGGGACGCACGCGCGCAAAGCGTGCGCGACCGAGTCACGCGCGGGGATAGCGCGCGCGCAGCGCCGCGACCGCACTGTCGAGCGCCGGCCCGTGCAATCCGAAGCACTGCTCGAGCAACATGCCGAGCTCCTCGTCGGTGCCCGACGTCACGGCCGTGCGCAGGCCCATCGCCTTGGGCATGAACGCCGGATCGCTCATCTTGCTCGCGAACACACCTGTCGCCGCCGCCGCGGTCTCGGGCGACGCCGCGAGCAGCACCTCGAGCACGCTCGCCGCCTTCGCGCGGTCGCCTGCCATCACCGCGCCGGCAAAATCTCGAAACGTCACGTCGGCCATCCGGCGAATCTATCCTACTGCCCTCACGGACATCCGCGTCGGCGAACACTCACGTGTACACTCGATGTGAAGACCGCGCGCATGTCGCTCTTCGAACCCATCTTTGTAGCTCTCGAGGCGGGCCAGGTTCGCTACGTCGTTGTCGGCGGCATGGCAACCGTGCTTCATGGTTACGCGCGCCTTACCGCTGACGTCGATCTCGTGGTCGACCAGGCCCCAGAAGAGGCCCTCAAAGCAATTCGCGTACTCGGATCGCTCGGTTTCATTCCCCGACCACCAGTCAGTGCCGAGGACTATGCGAACGCAGAGACGAGGCGCATGTGGTTCGAGGAAAAGGCGATGCGTGTTCTCTCTCTCTGGGATCCCGAGAACCCGATGCGCGAAGTTGATCTCTTTATCGAGAATCCGATCGACTTCGACTTGCTATACGAGCGTAGCCATCTTGTACCGCTCACGACGACGAGCGTTCGCATCGCCTCGATCGAGGACTTGATCCAGCTCAAACGGCTCGCGAATCGCCCTGAAGACCTGCGTGACATCGAAGCGCTGCAGGCGATTCGGCGAAGGAGAAGCAATGGCGAATAAAATCGACGAGGACTGGGGGAGCTGGGAGGCTAATGACGAGCAGAAGCTCATCCTCGCGCTACGCGCGACCCCGGCTCAGCGACTCGCGTGGCTCGAAGAGATGATCGCGCTGGCGTATCGATCGGGCGCACTACCACGTAAGCGGAAGGGTGCCTGACCTCAGCGCAGTCGGGCCGGCACCGCTTTCAGAGCAAACCCGCCCTATCCACGCCCTTCCATAGAAGTTGCGAAGAACGTGCGCGAGCCAACCAGCCTCTGTTCTCGTGCGGTTATTCCGACACGCGTGCGGTAAGGTCCGCGCCGCATGCCTCGCTCGCATCCAAAGCCCAAGGCGTCGTTCGTCACGTCCGCCGCGGCGCCGAAAGACTTTCCGCCGCCCTCGCTGCCCGAGGTCGCGGTCGTCGGGCGATCGAACGTGGGCAAGTCGAGCCTGATCAACGCGCTCGTCGGACAGGATGGCCTCGCGCGCACGTCGCGCACGCCGGGGCGCACGCGGCTCCTCAACTGGTTCCAGATCGAGGCGAAGCCGACGTTTCACCTCGTCGACTTGCCGGGCTACGGCTACGCGGCGGTCAACGTCGCGCTCAAGGAGAGCTGGAAGCCGCTGATCGAGGAGTACCTCGCCAAGCGCGAGACGCTCGCGGGCGTGCTGTTGCTGATCGATATCCGTCGCGGACCGCAGGAGGAGGAGCTCGACTTCGTCCCGTGGCTCGCGGAGCGAGGCGTGCCCGTCGTCGTCGCGCTGACCAAGTCCGACAAGCTGGCCAAAAACAAGCGCATGGTCGAGGTGCAGCAGGCGCGCAAGACGCTCGCACTCACGCGCGATCCGTTTCCGGTGTCGACGCTCGACGGCGAGGGGCTCGATCCGGTGTGGCGCGCGGTGCTGAAGCTCGTCGTGCCGCCCGCGCCGAAACAACCGACCGCGGCATGATCGAGCCGGCGACGCTCGCGGATCTCGACGCGGTCCTCGAGATCGAGCGGCACTCGTTTCACACGGCGTGGACGCGCGAGACCTTCGAGCGCGAGCTCGCCACGCACCACGCGCGGATCGATGTCGTCCGCGACGAGCGGCGCGTCGTTCGCGCGTTTCACAATTACTGGCTCGTGCCCGCGAGCGGCGAGCTGCACGTGTTGTCGATCGCGGTGCACCCGGACCATCGGCGGCGCGGCCTGGGCGGTCAGCTGCTCGCGCACGCGATCGAGGCCGCGCGCGCGATCGGCGCGACGCTCGCCACGCTCGAGGTGCGCAAGAGCAACGCGCCCGCGATCGCGCTGTACGAGCGATGCGGCTTCTGCACGGTGCACGTGCGCGCGCGGTACTACCAGGACAACGACGAGGACGCGCTCGTGATGACGCGGGCGCTATAGCGTGCCGCCGACGGTGACCGTGTCGGCGGGGTCGCGCGTCGCGAAGTAGATGACGGTGCCCGCGGTGCCCGCGACGAGCACGCCCGCGACCGTGAGCACGTACCACTTCTGGTACCAGGCCGTGCCGGCGCCTCGCTTGGACAGGCGCGCCTCGACCTTGAGCTCGCCGTCGGGCGGCAGCTGGATCCGCGTCGAGAATGGCTCGTAGCCTTCCTTGGTGACCTTGACCTCGTAGTCCGCGGGTGCCGGGAGCTTGAGCGGCTGGATCGGCGTGAGGCCGCGCGACGTACCGCCGACGGTGACCGCGGCGCCGGTGAGGTTCGCGACGATGTCGATGACGCCGTAGCGCACGAAGTCGTTCGGCGCGAGCAGGCGCGCGAGGTAGCCGTTGACCTGATCGTCCGACGGCGAGCTGCCCGGCGCGAACGAGTCGGCGATGCGCGTGACGGCTTGTTGCTTCGCGACGTCGATGCGCTGGACCGTGAGGATCACGTCGCCGAGCTCGGAGATGGCGACGAGGACGACGTCGGCGGCGCCGACCTTCTTGCCGATGCTCGCGATGCACGCGGCCTCGCCGGCGCACTTGACGATCATCGCGTCGAGATCCGCGCCGTACTGCGTGCGCGTGGCGTCGAGGTTCGAGAGCTGCAGCGACGTCTGCTTGGACATCGCGTCGTAGATGCGCGCGCTGATGCCCGGCATCGCCGAGCTTCCCGAGCGGTACTCGAGCACGCTGACCTTGCGCTTCGGATCGGGGTCCGCGTGCGCGAGGGTCGCGAACGCGAGGAGCGCGAGGGCCGCGAGTGCGCGCCTCATCGCGCTCCGAACAGCGCGCCGACGGACGTCGGGTGGTACTGCACCTTGGATTGCTCGGCGAGCGGCGGGTCGCCGCACTTCCAGTTCGGGAACGTCACGAGCGGCGGCGTCGCCTCGACCTCGCAGAACGTGCGCACGCGCTGCGCGACGGCGGAGCTCGCGAGGTCGAACAGCATCCACTCTTCGGCCATCGCCTCGAGGCAGGGCAGGTCGGGCAGGAGCGCGACGATGAAGTACTTGCTCTGCGCGATCACGCTGACGAACTGACCGCCCGGCAGCGTGACGAGATCGATCGGCACGATCGAGAGCGCCTTGAGCACCTGCGCGTGCTGCTCGGCGCCGTCGTCGCGGTCGAGCATCGTCTCGCGGTGGTCGGGCGCGACGAACCTGATGACGTCGCTGCCGTCGAGCGAGATCGACGCGACGATCAGCGTGGCGCCCTCGTTGGCGTAGCCGAGGTCGTTCTGCGGCGTCGCGGTGCACGACGGGGCCGAGCTCGGGGAGCACGTGCCGAGCGGCGGGCCCTCGCAGAACGGAACGGCGGTGTCGGTGCCGGCCGCCCAGATCCGGTTGCCGGCGACGGTGAGCACCGCGGCGCGCTCGATCGCGGCGATGTTCTCGACGGCGAGCGTGCCGACCTCGGCGGTCGGATCGCCGGTCACGCGCACGACCTGGCCGCTGCACGGATCGGCACCGACGAGGCGCGCGGCGTCGGGCGCCGCGGCGATGTCCGCGAGCGTCGCGCCGACCGGCCGGGGGGCGCGCGTCGTCGGGTTGTCGACCTCGATCGCGACGATCGACGAAGGCGGCGACGTACACGCGCCCATCGGAGGCGGCAGCTCCGCCGGTGCGACGCGCCCCACGAGCCCGTACGCGTAGAGCGCGCCGGCCTCGTTCGGCCCCGCGGTCACGCGATCGATCGGGCCGACCATCGCCGTCGCGACGCTGCTCGCGTCGAGATCGACGATGGTGATGCCGGTCGCGTGCGCGACGGCGACCTTGTGCGTGCCGGGCACCGCGGTCGCGTCGCGCGGCGGGCTCGGGATCGCGATCGTGCCGGTGACGGCGTTGGTGTCCGTCGCGATCACGAGCACGCTCGAGCTGGTCACGACCGCGAGGCGATCACCGCCGACGCTGATCGTGAACAGCGGGTTCGTGACGCCCGCGACCATGCCCTGAAATCCGTCCATCCGCGGATCGAGCGTCGTGTCGAACGAGACGAGCGGCTGCGCGCCCGACGCGTAGACGAACGGCTTGCGCACGGGGATCGTGATCTGCGTGGCCTCGTCGGCGACCAGATCGATCGTCTGGCCCGCTTCACCGACCCCGACGATGCGGTTCGAGACATCGCGCAGCACGACGCCGAGCTGGACGTCCTCGCCGATCGGCAAATCAGACGCGGTGAACGTCCCGTCGTCGATCACGGCGGTCGAGGTCAGCGGCGACTCGCCCGGGAACGTCGCGGTGACGGTCACGGTGGTCATCCCGCTCGGACGCAGCGTGGTCTCGGTGGGCAACGACAGGCTGAGCTCGAGCGAGCCCTGCTGGGGCGTGCACGCCGTCACGAGGCAGGCCGCGAGGGCACAGATCCGCATGCGCGACGGCCAAGCTACCGCAACTCATGCATGAAATGCTGTAGATCCTGCCACCGTCGTTGGGCATTGTGACGAGCCCGTCCCGAGTTAGGATTGGCGGCGTTGCAGGCCCAAGCGGACAAGGGTGGGACCACGGGTCCGACGGCGCGGCAAGACCCGAGTCTCCCGCAGGTCTTTGGCCGCTACTTGCTCGTGCAGCGTCTCTCGCGCGGCGGCATGGGCGAGATCTTTCTGGCGAAGCACGGCCTCACCGGCTTCGAGAAGCTCGCGGTCATCAAGAAGGTGCTCCCGCACCTCGCGGCCGACGCGCAGTTCATCTCCCGCTTCGTCGATGAAGCGCAGGTCGCGATCAAGCTGCAGCACGTGAACGTCGCGCAGGTGTTCGAGGTCGGCCGCGTCGGCGACGAGTACTTCCTCGCGCTCGAGTACGTCGAGGGTCGCGATCTCCGTCGAACATTGGCGCGCCTCGGTCACGACAAGAAGCGCTTGCCCGTCGACCTCGCGCTGTTCATCGGCCGCGAGCTCGCGAACGGTCTCGCGTACGCGCACCGCCGCACCGGCTCCGACGGTTCGTCGCTCAACCTCGTGCACTGCGATATCTCGCCGCCGAACGTCCTCGTGTCGTTCGAAGGCGAGACCAAGGTGATCGACTTCGGCATCGCGAAGAGCGCGCTGCGCGGCACCGCGACCGATCCGAAGATGGGCTTTGGCAAGTTCGGCTACATGGCGCCCGAGCAGCTGATCCGCGGCGGCATCGTCGATCACCGCACGGACATCTACGCCGCCGGCGTCGTCCTCTACGAGCTACTCACCGGTCAGCGCCTCTACGAGCCCGGCCCCGAGCCCGACTATCGCGCGCTCGCGAAGAAGGTCGCGCGCGGCGAGTATCCGCTGCCGTCGTCGATCGATCCGGCGCTCGCGCCGTACGATCAGCTCGTCTCGACGGCGCTGCGTCCCAAGTCCGAGGATCGCTATCAATCCGCCGCCGAGCTGCGCGACGCGATCCAGCAGGCGCTCGTCGCGGTGAACCCGACGATCTCGACGGATCAGCTCGGCTCGTACATGCGCGACCTGTTCTCCGACGAGATGACCGCGCAGCGCGAGCTCCACGATCGCATCGCGAAGACGCACCTCGAGGACTTCCAGGCCGACTTCCACACGCAGACGATCTCGACGGTCTCGTTCGCGCTCGCGCAGCTCCCGCTGCAAGCACCGCCCGAGCCCGCGCCACCGCCGCCGGTGCGCACGCGCGCGTCCGGTCAGCAGCGCGCGATTCCGTCGACGGTGCTCCCCTCGCAGTCGCTCGCCGAGGAGCTCGATCTCGCCGATGGCACCGGCACCGCGGTGCGCGAGATGCCGGCCGACGTCGAGCCGCGCAAGCGGCCGACGGTGATCATCCTCGTGTCGCTCGCGGTGATCGCGGTCGCGACGGTCGCGATCGTGATCGCGCTCGGCCGCAAGGGCGAGACCGAGAAGGTCAAGGTCGCCGAGAACAAGGCCGCGAACGCGATCACGTTCGAGCCGATCGACGACAAGAAGACGCAGCCCGAGCTCGCGCCACCTCCGACTCCCGACGCGGCCGTCGCCGCCGTCGAGGACAAGGTGGAGGACAAGGTCGACGACAAGGTCGAGGTCGAGCCGCGCGTGCGACCGAAGAAGGATCAAAAGCAGGACAAGCTCCCGAAGGAATCCACGTCACCGCCGAAGGCCGAGGTGACGCTCGAAGCGGTGAAGGCAAAGATGCAGGCCACCTCGCGGCAGTACCAGGCCTACAAGACGAAGAACGGGATGCAGCTCGACGCCGAGTGGAACGAGCTGATCCAGTACCTGCAGAACAAGATGAAGAGCGACAACCTCGAAGAGGCCGCTCGCCGGATCGATAGCTTCCGCGCCAAGCTTCGCGACTGACCCGCGGTGGTCCGGCTGGGCGCGATCGCTCGTCGATCTCGTTCCGGGCGGGAGCGGAGAATTGCCGGCGGCGAAACGCACCGGAAACAATCGATCGGCTATCCCTCACTTCATGAAGAAGGTCGAGGCCATCATCAAGCCGTTCAAGCTCGACGAGGTGAAGGAACGCCTCGCCGAGATTGGCGTGCACGGCATGACGGTCATCGAAGTAAAAGGCTTCGGTCGAACCGGCGGCAAGAAAGAGGTCTATCGAGGCTCGGCGTACGTCGTCGACTTCGTGCCGAAGGTGAAGGTCGAGATCATCGTTCCCAACGACAGCGTGCAGCAGGTGGTCAACGTGATCACCGAGGCCGCGCGCACGGGAAAGATCGGCGACGGCAAGATCTTCATCTCGCCGATCGACGAGGTCATTCGCATTCGCACCGGCGAGACCGGTGAAGACGCCATCTAACTAGACGCGACGAGGAGAGACAAACGTGACCCCAAGCGAGCTGAACGAGTACGTCAAGAAGCACGGAGCGAAGATGATCGACGCGAAGTTCGTCGACTTCCTCGGCCAATGGAAGCACCTGACCTATCCGATCGAGCGCCTCAACGAGGGCATCGAGGAGGGCTTCGGCTTCGACGGCTCGTCGATCGCGGGATGGAAGGCGATCAACTCGTCCGACATGCTGATGAAGCCGGATCCGACGACCGCCGTCATGGATCCGTTCCTGAAGACGCCGACGCTGTCGCTGTTGTGCGACGTGATCGATCCGATCACGCACGAGCCGTACTCGCGCGATCCGCGGTCGCTCTCGAAGCGCGCCGTGAACTACCTCAAGTCGACGGGCATCGCCGACACCGCGTACTACGGCCCCGAGGCCGAGTTCTTCGTCTTCGACGGGATCAAGTACTCCGAAGATCCGAACCACTCGTTCTTCCACGTCGACTCCGACGAGGGCGGCTGGAACAACCGCCGCGACGAGGGCGGACGTAACCTCGGCTCGAAGACGGCGACGAAGGGCGGCTACTGCACGGTCGGTCCGATGGATCAGCTCTCGGATCTGCGCACCAACATGGTGTCGCTGATGCAGGCGGTCGGCATCGTCATCGAGACGCACCACCACGAGGTCGCCTCGGCCGGGCAGTGCGAGATCGACATGAAGTACGAGACGCTGGTCAAGATGGCGGACCAGGTGCTCTGGTACAAGCACATCGTCAAGAACGTCGCGCGCGCCGCGGGCAAGACGGCGACGTTCATGCCCAAGCCGCTCTACGGTGACAACGGCAGCGGCATGCACACGCACCAGTCGCTGTGGAAGTCGAACAAGCCGCTGTTCGCGGGCGACGCGTACGCGGGCATGAGCGAGATGGCGCTGTTCTACATCGGCGGTCTGCTCAAGCACGCCGGCGCGATCTGCGCGTTCGCCAACCCGACCACGAACAGCTATCGCCGCCTGGTGCCCGGCTACGAGGCGCCCGTCAACCTCGCGTACTCGGCGCGCAACCGCTCCGCGTCGATCCGCATCCCGATGTACTCGAGCTCGCCCAAGGCCAAGCGCCTCGAGCTCCGCTCGCCGGACCCGTCGTGCAACCCGTACCTCGCGTTCTCGGCGATGCTCATGGCGGGACTCGACGGCATCGAGAACCGCATCCACCCCGGCGAGCCGCTCGACAAGGACATCTACTCGCTGTCCCCCGAGGAGCTGGCCGAGGTGCCGACGGTGCCGGGCTCGCTCGACGCCGCGCTCGACGCGCTCCACAAGGATCGCGCGTTCCTGATGAAGGGCGATGTGTTCTCGAACGACCTGATCGACGCCTGGATCGGCTACAAGCGCGAAGCCGAGGCGGATCACGTTCGCCTCCGCCCCGTGCCGGCCGAGTTCCAGCTGTACTACGATTGCTGATCTCGTCCGGGGCAGCGCTCTTGGGGTAGCGGCGCCAAGGGCGCTCCCGCGCTTGTAACCCGGCGCGGTCGCTGGCAGAATCTTGGTATTCCGGGTCGCGTGGAAACACGTGTACCAGGGGGGATACCGTAATCCGCGTGGCATCTTCTGCTCAGCCAGGCACCGTGCATTCGGGGGACACCTCCGAAAGCCCCCGCCGTTTTGGGCTACGTCCCGGGGCTGCGTATTCGGCGCTGATCGGAACGGTCGCGAGTCGAACGCTGCCGCCAGCGCTGCGCCGCTTCGCGTATCGCACGTTCGCGCGCGCGGTCGGCGCGAACCTCGCCGAGGCCGAGCTCGAGCTCGACAAGTACGCCTCGCTCGGCGACTTCTTCGCGCGCAAGCTGCGTGAAGGAGCGCGTCGCGTGGATCCGGCGCCGAGCGCGATCATCTCGCCGTGCGACGGCGCGATCGCCGCCGGCGGCGTCGTCACCGACGGGACGCTCGTGCAGGCGAAGGGACGCGACTATCGCCTCGACGAGCTGATCCCCGACGCGGACTTCGCACGCTCGCTCCTCGGCGGTGCATACCTGACGATCTACCTCTCGCCGCGCGACTATCACCGCGTGCACGCACCGGTCGGCGGCCACCTCGAGAGCTACGACTACGTGCCCGGCACGCTGTGGCCGGTGAACCGCTGGGCGACCCAGCGGCGCGAGGGCCTGCTCGCGCGCAACGAGCGGGTCGTCATCCGCTTGAATGCCGACCAGATCGGCGGCGTCGCAGTGGTCATGGTCGGCGCCGCCGGCGTCGGCAACATCGCGCTCGCAGACGCGCCCCAGAGCGCGACGTTTCGCCGGTTCCGCGAGCGCCAGACGATCGAGCTGCCCCACAAGCCGATCGCGAAGGGCGACGAGCTCGGCGCGTTCCGCCTCGGCTCGACGGTGGTGCTGGTGTTTCCGCCGGGCAGGGCGGCGCTGTCGAGCGAGATCGCGGTCGGGACCAACGTGCAGTTCGGTCAGCGCATCGGGAGGATCGCGTGAGCAAGCGCGACGACGATTCCGGCGCTCACTCGACGAGCGACATGGAGGCCGGCATGACGACGGCCGAGCGCCGTCGCCGTCGCCGTCGCGGTGGTGGTCTGCGCGTACCGTCGGATAACGTCCCGCGGCGCACGACCCCGCCGGTCGTCGCGCCGGTGCCCGAGGATCCGTCGCTCGCGATGTCGATCGCGTACAGCTTCACGAGCGAAGGCAGCGAGCCGGTGCCGCGCATCGACGACATCGAGGATCACTCGCGTCCGACGCCCGTACCGTCGTTCGCCGATCCGGTCGCGCCCGACAGCATGTCGACGGTGATCGATCCGCCGAGCGCGCCCGTCGAGAGCGCGGACTTCGAGATGAAGACGCGCGAGATGAGCGCGGTCGATCTCGAAGCGCTCGGGCTCACCGATCCGAACGACACGTCGGTGCCCAGGCGCATCTCGTCGCCGGGGATCCCGGCCGCAGCGATCCAGGCTGCGACGCAGCCGAGCGAGCCGACGGTCACGTTCAAGGCGCGCAGCACGACGGAGCCCAGCGCGCCGCCGACGGTGATCGCGGACGTCGAGGTCGATGTCGACATGGGCGAGCCCGCGCCGACCAACGGCAGCTCGCCGGCGCCGGTGCACACCGCACCGACGGGACCGGTCGCGCGTCAGCCGAGCACGTCGGAGCCGCCGCCGTTCAAGCGCGCGCCGCGCGCCGCGACGGAGCCCCCGACCACCGCGCCGGCTCCCGAGCCCCGCGTGGCGACGCGCGAGCGCCTCAAGACCGTCGCGCTGTCCGAGGAGGATCTCGAGGAGGTGCGCGAGGCCGTACGCGCGGCGTCGCAGCCGGCAGAAGCGGTGAAGCCCGCGCCGTCGACGACGCCGACGGGCCCGCAGAAGCCGCTGTCGTCGAACGCGACGCAGCCGCTGTCCGCGCTCGACATCGAGCAGGTCGACAAGCCCGCGGGCGGCATGCAGGGCGGCTCGGTTCCGGAGATCGATCTCAACGATCTCGTCGCGCGCACGTCGGACTCGGGCGAGTTCGAGGTCGACGTCGAGACGCCGCCACCGCCGGCTCCCACGCCGGTGGGAACCGGGCCCGTTCCTCGCCAGCGTCCACCGTCGGTGCCGCCGCCCGCCGGTGGTCACGTCGACGTGAAGAAGGGCACGCCGGATCCGGATCGCGCCGCCGCGCCGCCGCCGATGCCGCCGGCGAAGGACAAGGACAAGGACCACAAGGATCATCACCCGCCGCCTCCGCCGCCGCAGGCCGCGAAGGATCACCACGTCAAGCCGCCCGCTCCACCGAAGAAGCCGGAGAAGGCGCCGGCGCCGGTGGTCGCGGCTGCCGCGGCCAAGCCGATCGAAGGCAAGGCGGCGCGCGGCAAGCCGTGGTTCGTCGATCTGTTCGACGAGGATTACCTGCGCACGCTGCCGTTCTTGACGCCGCAGGCGACGCAGTCCGAGGCCGAGTTCGTCATCGACGCGATGGGCCTCTCGCCGGGCGCGCAGGTGCTCGACGTGGGCTGCGGCTACGGGCGCCACGCGATGGAGCTCGCCGCGCGCGGCTTCCACGTCGTCGGTCTCGATCTCTCGACGCCGCTGCTCGTGCGCGGCGGTGAAGAAGCGCAGCGCCGCGGCCTCGAGATCAACTTCGTACGCGGCGACATGCGCGAGCTCGACTTCGACGCGCAGTTCGACGGCGCGTACTGCATGTTCTCGACGTTCGGTTACTTCGACGACGAGACGAACAAGAAGACGGTCGCGAACATCGCGCGCGCGCTCAAGCCCGGCGGCCGCGTGATGATCGAGATCCTCAACCGCGACTACGTGATCGCGGATCTACCGACGCGCGTGTGGTGGGAAGGCGAGGGCTGCGTCGTGCTCGAGGAAGTCGAGCTCAACTACTTCTCGTCGCGGATCCAGGTAAATCGCTCGGTCGTGTTCGACGACGGCCGCCAGCTCGAGCAAGAGATCTCCGTGCGTGCGTATTCCCTCCACGAGGTAGGAAAACTCATGCATGCGGCTGGATTCCGCGTCCTCGAGGTTTCGGGCGGCTATCACACCCGCGGGCGATTTTTCGGCAACCAGTCGCGCCACATCATTGTCCTAGCCGAGCGCAAAGATCCTTCCGCGGCCTAGTTACGACTCGTTACGACTGTCGCCGCTCGACGACGCACTGTCGCACCGGCTTCACACTCGGTAACGATGGAATAACTCGACCTTCTCGGGAGTCTCTCCGTGTGCCGGGCATGCAGGAAATCGCCAAAACATTTGGCCTGCTCGCGCGTCTGATTTCGTAGCGCCGCGCGCGCAGAAGGGCAGTTCGATGGCAGCCATTGTCACGAAGGTCGGAGCTACTGGTTTCGGGCGACCGCAAAAGGAACGCATCGCGCGTGTCGGGGCCAAGAAGGCCGCGCGCATGCCGAAGAAGGCGACCGCTACGAAAGAAGAGGAGCCCGAGCTCGACGCGGAGGCGCTCGCGGGCGACGACGAGGGCGACGTCGTCGAGGGAGCCGTCGAGGCAAAGAAGGCGCGTCCCGACGGTGGGACGTACCTCTCGATGTACTTCAAGGACATGGCGGCGCTCGATGTGCTGCGCCCCGAGGAAGAGTTCACGGCGGCGCGCGAGATCGAGGCGCTCGAGATCATGCTGTGGGAGGCCGTGCTCGCGTACGCACCTGCCGTCGAGCACGTGATGGCCGCCGTCGAGCTGCTGATCGCGCTGCCGATCGAAGCGAAGCACCTGCGCACCGCCGCAGAGAAGAGTGACAAGGCGAGCGGCAAGGACTGGACGAGGCTCGTGTCTCGCGCCGCTCGCAAGCTGCGCGCGGCGGACACGGATCATCTCTTCATCGACGCCGCGCTGCTGACGATCGATCGCATCGCGCTCGGCATCGGTGTTCGTGGCGCCGACGTCGGCTCGCTCGGTCGCGAGCGCGCGCGCGCGGAGTGGCTGCGCAAGGTGATCAACGCGAATCGCGCGGCGACCGACGCCCGCAATGACTTCGTGCGCGCGAACCTGCGCCTCGTCGTCAGCATCGCGCGCCGCTTCAACCACGGCCGCATGGCGCTCGCGGATCTGATCCAGGAGGGCAACCTCGGCCTGCTCAAGGCCGTCGAGCGCTACGACTATCGCCGCGGCTTTCGCTTCTCGACGTACGCGTCGTGGTGGATCCGCCACGCGATCAGCCGCGCGCTCGCCGACAAGGGCCGCGAGGTTCGCTTGCCGGTGCACATGATCGACGCGCAGCACCGCCTGACCAAGGCGCGCCGCATGCTCACCGGGCAGCTCGGGCGCAACCCGACGAGCGAGGAGCTGGCCAAGGCGACCCAGATGCCGCTCGACAAGATCGAGAAGATGCGCAGTTGGCTGCTCGAGCAATCGATCTCGATCGACAAGCCCGTCGGCGACGACGAAGGCCGCGTCCTGGGCGAGGTGCTCGAGGATCCGGACCGCGAGGACATCTCGCCGACCCAGGACCTCGAGTGGGAGGCCCTGACCACCGAGGTTCGGGATCTCCTCCGCGAGCTGCGCCCGATCGAGGCGGACATCCTCCGCCAGCGTTTCGGCCTGGGGACCGAGCAGGAGCTGACCCTCAAGGAGATCGGGGACAAGTACAACCTGTCCCGCGAGCGCATCCGCCAGCTCCAGGAGCAGGCGCTGGCCAAGATGCGGCGCGCCCTGGCCCGCCGCGACCTCATGTAACTGGAGGACCACCGATGGGGAATCAGGAGACGATCGGGAGTTGGAAACCACGCCCGAATTTCGGTACCTTTCCCTGCATGACGCGTCTGGTGCTTCCGCTCGCTTTTCTGCTCGCGGCCTCCGCTTGCGGTGAGAAGGACACCAAGCTCAAGGTCACCGGCATCGAGCCCGAGAAGGGCGATGTCGAGGGCGGCACGTACGTCCGCATCAAGGGCAATCGCTTCATCGACGACGGCCCGCGCACGACCAAGGTGTACTTCGGCTCTCGCCAGGGCACCGTGGTCCGCTTCGCGAGCGACAGCGAGCTGATCGTCGAAGCGCCCGGCGGCAAGCCCGGCGAGAAGGTCGACGTCTTGATCATCTTCGACCCGGGCGGTCAGCTGAAGATCAAGGACGGCTTCACGTTCGTCGAGAAGAACACCGACATGCCGTCGGTGCAGGATCTCGACATCAGCAAGCCGAAGAAGTAGCGGCGACCGATCGCTACGAGACGTAGCGCGACCGATCGCTACGAGAAGTTCAGCCGGAACAGCTGCTGGCCGAGCAACACGAACGACTCGTTGCCGACCGCGCGCTCTCCGTTGACCTTCACGAACGTGCCGTTCGACGAGCCGAGGTCCGTCAGGAACACCCGGCCATCGCGCAGCGACACGCGCGCGTGCAGGCCCGACACGTAGCCGTCGTCGGGGAAGTTGATCTCGCCGCGCTCGCGGCCGAGCGTGACCTGCTCGCCGAGGAGCGGGAACGCGGCGCCCGTGATATCGCGTCCGATGATCACCGTCAGCTTGCCCCAGTAGCCCGGGTTCGGGCTGCCCATGAGCTCGGTGCCGTCGGCGGTCGGCTCCGGTGCGCCGATCAGCTCGAAGCGCAGCAGCTCCTGGCCGATGCGAATGATCTGACCCGAGGTCAGCTCTTCTTCACCGGTCATCTTCACGAACACGCCGTTGAGCGAGTCGAGATCGCGGACCATCGCTTGCTGGCCGCGAATGTCCAGCTGCGCGTGGATCGGCGAGAGGTAGCCGTCGTTCTCGAACACCGGACCGAAGCTGCGCCCGAGCTTGTTCTCGCCCTGGCGAAGGTCGTGCGTTCCGCCCTCGGTGCCGTCGGGGCGGATCAGCGTCAT
This sequence comes from uncultured Kofleriaceae bacterium, assembly GCA_964617845.1. Classification (GTDB taxonomy): domain Bacteria; phylum Myxococcota_A; class Polyangia; order Haliangiales; family Haliangiaceae; genus JABFXX01. The sequence goes on from CAZUAR010000012.1 coordinate 81,354, forward strand.
CGACAGCCGCGCGCGGGGCGCGGCGACCGGTGCGCCACCGATCGGCGCGGGCCCACCGGGCTGCGGCATCGGCATCGCGCCCGATTGCTCGTCCATGCGGAAGCCGCACGTGCCGCAGAAGCGGAACGTCGGCGGGACATCGCTACCGCACGAGGGGCAGCGTCGCATCCCCCCGGCCGGCGCGGCCGCTGCGGCCGGAGGCACGTACGACGGAGAGAAGCCCGGAACGCCGGGGGGAGGCCCCATCGGCGGCGGCATCTGCGGGCCACCCATCGGCGGCGGCATCTGCGGACCCCCCATCGGCGGGCCACCCATCGGCGGGCCACCCATCGGACCCGGGCCCGGCATCGAGGCCCCGGGACCCGGCGGACCGCCGAGCGGGCCCGAGGGAATCCCGGCCATTCCGCCCTGCGCTCCACCCGTCACGCGCGGAAGCGGCGCCGGTTGTGCCATGCCGCCCGATGGGCCACGTGGACCGCCACCGAGGGGAGCCCCAGGGATGGGGCTCTGACCGGGTTCGGCCATCATGGTCTTCATCATTCCCACGTCGCCCTGCTTGGGGGCGGCCGTGAGCTCGGCTCCGCACCCGAGGCAGAACTTGTAGTGGTCCTGGTTTTCTTTCCCACAACGATTGCAGACGGTCATGATGGCTCCCGACGAAACGTTCAGACGATTTCGACGCGTAGTAGCTGCTGCCCCAAGAAGACGTAGTCGCCGTGATGGAGCACTTGTTCGCCTTTGACGCGAACGAACGTTCCATTACGCGACCCTAGATCGGTAACGCTTAACACACCGTTGGATAGCCGGAGCTCGGCGTGTCGACCCGAGATGAATGGATCCTCGGGAAAGTTGATGTCGTTGCCCTCGCGGCCGATGACCGCCGTGTCCGACGAGAGGCGAAACACCCAGCCGGGCATTCCACCGCGCAGCGTCTGGCGCACCTCGAACGTGGCCGGACGCGGCATGCTCGACGAGTAGTACGTGCCCTCGTTGTCCGGGAGGTCGTCCGGCTGATGCGCGATGACGACGGTGAGGACCTGCTCGCCGATCAACACCGTCGCGCCCGACTGGAGCGGGACGGTTCCGTTGATGCGCACGTAGACGCCGTTGAGCGAGCCCTCGTCGCGCACGACGAGATCCGCGACGACGCCGCGACCGTTGGTCGAGTTGCGATAGAGAAAGTTCGCGTGCGTCGGCGACAGGAACGGATCGTCGGGGAACGAGATCGGAACCTCGCCGCGACCGGCGGGATGCTCCTGTCCCGCGAGCGTGAACGAGACGCCATCTTCACCGTCACCACGAATGAGCGTGAGCTTCGCGCGCGCGGTCTGATGCGCGCCGCCGAACATCATCGTCGCGCGACCGGATTTTCCCGACGAGGATGGAGCAGGGCCGCCACCTGGACGCGGACCGACGCGCGTCTCGATATCGAAGCTGACCTCCGTCGGCATTCGATTTCCGCAGTTCGGGCAAAACTTCTGACCGCCTTGCACGACGATGCCGCACTTGTTGCAGGTGATGCCTCCCCCGACGCCACCGAGCGTCGTGGGGCCTGGTGGCGGTCGCGAGGCGGACTTGGGACGCGGATCGAGGGCAACGGGAGCGCCGCAGCGCGTGCATTGCGGCACCCCGATCGGGGTCAACGCGCTGCACGCGTCGCAAACGAGACCCACATCCATCGCGCTGGAATTCTACCCCCTTAGAAAGATCCTCGTCAAAGAACGGACCCCGTCAGATCGCTCAGGATCGCGCGATTTGCGCGGCGTTACCTGCCGCCGGCGGCTGCCCGAACGGACGAATCGGGGTCCGCGGTCAGCTCCTGCCTGCGCTTGTGGGCCCGCTCGTCCTTCACGTTGCCGAGCGATCGCGCGGCCGCGGCGCGGACCTGGGCGACCTCGTCGCGCGACAGGTCGAGGAGCGCACCGACGATCGCGGGCGACGCGACGACGCCCATCGCCTGCGCCACCGCCTCGCGAACGAAGCTCGACGTGTCCTTGCTCGCCTTGACCAGCGCGGCGGTGTCCGTCGATGCGCCGAGCCGCCCGAGCGCGATCGCTGCCACGCGACGGTCGGCCCAGCTGCCGGTCGCGAGCGTCTTGGTGAGCGCGGCGACGAGAGCGGGCGGGGCGGTGCCGCGGCGCTGCGCGAGGGTCGCGACGGAGGACATCGCGGCGGCGCGGACCTGGTCGACCGGGTCGGTCAACGCCTTGGTGATCGCCGCGTCGGCGCCCGTCACCTTGGGGCTGTCGAGCTTCGCGAGCACCGAGACCGCGAGCGCGCGGACCTTGGGATCCTCGCTCGCGAGCTGCGCCTTCACGTCGCCCGCGATCGCGGTGCCGACGTTCTGCAGCGCGGCGGCGAGCTTGGTGTCGTTGCTCGTGCTCGGCGTGAGCGCGCCGAGGCCGATCGATGTCGGCGCGCCGTCGAGATCCGAGAGCACGGACACGACGACGTCGCGGTGCTCGGACAGCGCGTCGCCCAGGCCCTTCGCGATGTCCTTGTCGTGATCGATGACGAGCTTCGCCGACGCGGGCGCCGCGGCGAGCGAGCCGGGCAGCATCGCGATCGCCTCCGACGCGTTGTACTTCTCGCCGCGCTGCGGGTAGTCGTTCGAGCCGGTGTTCGCGAGCGGCGCGAGGCCGGCGTTGCTCGTGCGACCGATCGCCCACACGAGCTCCGGCTCGCTGCGTCCTGCACGCGCGAAGTACGCGCGGATCAGCGGACCGAGCGCCCGCGCGTCGCCGATCTGCCCCAGGGCCCACGCGGCGAGGCGCTGCGCTTCACCGCGGTTGTCCTCGAGCGCCGCGATCAGCGCGGGGACACCACTCTGTGCTCTGCGCATGCCGAGCGCGTACGCGCACGCCGCGCGCGTGGAGTCGTCGCGGCGCGCATCCGACAGCGTGGCGATCAGGGCAGGGGCGACGCGCGAGTCGTCGATGCGGCCGAGGCCGAGGCAAGCGAGCGTCTGCACCGAGCCGCGGTTGTCGCCGAGCCGCTCGATCAGCGGCGCGACCGCACGCCGATCGCCGGTGCGTCCGATGGTGAACGTCGCGGCTTCGCGCATCGCGACCTCGCTGTGCTTCGCGAGCGGAATGACATCGGCGAGCACGCTCGGATCCGCGAGGCGACCCGCCGCGACGAGCGCCGCGACGCGGACCTCGCGCTCGGGGTTGTCCATCAGCGTCCCGAGGTGGCGCGGTTGATCCTTGGGCGGCTCGAGGCGCGCCATGCGGACGAGCGGCTGCGCCGCGCCCTTGTTGCCGAGGTGGCCGAGCACCGCGACCGCGACGCGCTGCTGGTTCGTGTCCTTCTCGTCGCGCAGCGCTTCGAGCAGCGGCTGGAGGCCGTGACCGCCGACGCGCACGAGCTCGGCGCGCGCGGCCTTCTTCACCTCGTCGGTGCCGTGGCGCTCGCGATCGACGAGGCGCGGCACGTACCGCAGGTACAGATCGACGAGCACGCGGCGATAGACCTGCTTGTGCGCCATCATGAACGACAGCGGCGAGATCACCTTCTCGAGCTCGCCGAGCGAGTCGGTCATCTCCTCGAGATCGATCGCCTCGCGACCCGCGCGCCCCACGACCTCCTCGTCGGTCGCGTTGCGCAGGACGTTGCGGAGCAGCTCGGCTGCCTTCATCGGCTTGCCGCTCTGGATGTAGAGCTGCGCGAGCGCGAACTGCGCCTTGGCCGCGCGCGGATCGATCTTCGCTGCCTTCTCGTACGCTTCGATCGCGTCGTCGAAGCGCTGCATCTCGACGAAGCCCTCGGCCATGCGCTCGTACGCGGAGGCATCGCCCGGGCTCTTCGCGAGCGCCTTGGCCTGCCACTCGAGCGCCTCGTCGTCCTTCTTCTGATCGCGTCGCTTGATCTCGGAGATCATCCAGTACACCTCGCGCTCCCTCGACGGTGCGAGCTTCGCGAGATCGAGCAGCGCGGCGACGGCCTTGTCGTACTTCTGGACGTGTGGGCGCCGGTACTCCTTCACGAGATCGAGGATCAGCTCCTGATCGTCGGGCACCATCGTGCGCAGCTTCTCGAGCGTCGCGAGCGGCTCGCCCTTGGTCAGCGTCTTGCCCGTCGAGTACAGCTCGGCGAGGAAGTAGCCGTCCTCGATGCTGCCGGCGCGGAACCGCTTGATCCACTCCTCGCGATACCAGTTCGTCTTCGCGGTGTAGCGCTGGACGAGCTGCACCTTGTGGCGGCGCGCGTCCTTGCGCGCCAGGCGATCCGTGGGTTTGTTGCCGAGGAGCGAGAGCACCTTCTCCCAGTCGGCGATCGCGAGGTCGAGCTTGCGCTCCATGTCGTAGACGCCGGCGCGGCCCTTGTAGAACTCGGGGTTCTTGTCGTCGAGCTTGATCGCCTTCTCGTAGTTCGCGAGCGCCTCGGCGCGACTGCCGTGCTCCGCGAGCACCTCGGCATACTTCGCGAAGCCGGTCGCCTTTCCGCTCGCGATGAGGCGCTTCCACGTCGCCATCGCCTTCGCCTTGCTCTGCGTGTCGCCCTTGGCCCAGTACTGCTCGCCGAGCGTGACGAGGTGGCTCGAGTCATCGGGCTCGAGGCGCGCGAGCAGCTCGTACTGCTCGATCGCCTTTTGGTCCTTGCCCCAGCGCTGGTACATGTCCGCGATCGCGCTGATCACGCCGGCGTCGCTCGGGAAGCGCGCCTGCAGTCGCGCGAGCGCGTCCATCGCCTTCTTCTCCTGCCCGCGTCCCCAGTACCGCTCGGCGAGCTCGAGCTGGAAGCGCGCCTCGCCGGGCGCGGTCTGCACGACCTTCTCGTAGACGGCGAGCGCCTCGAGATCGCGGCCCGAGTTCTCGAGCAGCGCGATCAACTTGCGCTGCGTCTCGAGCTCCCACGGCGCCTTCGCGACCGCCTTCTTCAGCGCGGCGATCGCCTTGTCCTGCGCGCCGGTCTCCTCGTACAGCCTGCCGAGCGTGTCCCACTCGAAGTGGCCACGGCTGCCCTCCGGCCACGCCTTCTCGTACTCCGCGAGCAGCGCCGGCAGCGCCTGCTTCTTGCGATAGATGTCGATGATGCGACCGGTGAGCTCGACCTCGAGGTAGTAGCCCTTCGGTGCGAGCTTGATCGCGCGGCGATACTCCGCGATCGCCTCGTCGTCCTTGCCGAGCCCCTCGTACGCCTGGCCGCGCCGCGACACGACCTCGACGCGCTTGGCAGGATCGCTGCCAAGCAGCTTCTCCGCCGCCGCGTAGCTCTCGAGCGCGATCTCGCGCTTCTCGGCCGCGAGCATCGCGTCGCCGCGTTCGATCCAGAGCTGTGCGTTCTTCGGATCGAGCGCGAGGAACTGCTTGAAGTACTCGTTCGCGCCGTCGACGTCGTTGGTCGCGAGCGCCAGGTCCGCGAGCGACCGCAGCGCCTTCTTCTTCATCTCCTTCGCGGACGCGTGGCCGAGCGCCTTCTCGTACGCCGAGCGCGCCTCCTTGTTCTTGCTGCCCGCCTTCTGCAGCTCGCCGATGTAGATCCACGTCTGCGCGTCGCTGTCCTTCTTGCCGACCGCCTGGGTGAACATCTCGAGCGCCCGAACATCGTCGCCGGTCATGCGATGCAGCCGGCCGAGCGTCACCATGGTCGCCGTATCACCGGGCGACTTCGCGAGCGTCTTGCCGAGCTCTTCTTTCAGCTGGTCGACGGTCCGATACCGCCGGTACATGTCGAGCAGCCTCGCGAGCGCGGTCCCGTCGTGCGGGTTCCGGGCGAGGATCGCCTTGTACTTCGCGACGACCGCTTTATCGAACGGGTCTCGCGTGACGCCCCAGTCACCGGCCTGCGCGAGCGCGACCGATGGAGCTCCGACCGACAACGCAGCAACGAACAGCAGACGAAGGCGCCGCATCCTCGTCGGATCATAGCCCCTGAACCGGGGCCGTGCCCGTCACTCTTGCCTACGAGTTTCGTGGGCTTGCCGGCGCCCCACGCGGTCGCACGCGACGCTGGGCGCGCCCGGGCTACGCGCGAATTCGCGCGAGCAGCGAGCCGAGGTTCTTGCGCCGGCTCTCGATGCAGTAGTCGCGAATCATGCGTGCCTGGCTCTTCGCCATCGCGACGAACCGGACACCCAGGCCCGACGCCATGCGGTCGTCCTTGCGATAGCAGATCTTGCCCGACGCCCAGATCGCGTCCTCGACCTCGGGCAGGTTCAGCTCCAGGCCCACCACGAGGCCCGGCGGCGGCGCGAGCATCGAGATCGCCGAGAGCGAAATTCCGGTGTCGCTGAGGTCGCCCGTCAGCCCGCGAACGGGCCGATCGTGGATGTACGAGGTGACCATCGTCTCGAACGGGATGCGATACCCAAGTCGTCGCTCTTGCACGGCTTCTCCTCGACACGGCCCAACCATGGAGCCGATGTAGGATAAAAGCGTACCAGGCGCGCGAGGAGGCCCAAACTTTTCGCCAGCCCGGTCTTCAACCCCACCCTTCGCCGTCGTTGGTTGTTACGTCTATCGGGGTTGGCGGTCTCGCAGTTTCCATTCACGTCGCTGCGTCGAGTATCGCGCGCGAGCGCGTCGCTCGAGTCGCTGCTCGCGCGATGGACGCTCGCGCGGCCGATCGGAGCGAAGGTGGCGAAGATGGTCGGCGCGCCCACACGCATTCGCTTGGTGCGCGTGAGCGAAGGGGGCGCGTCGTCGTCGGGCGCATCGTCGTCGTTCGATCCGTTCGCGGCCCTGGCCGAGGTGCGCGTTCACGGGCACTCGTTCTTCGTCGGCGCGAGCAGCGCGTTCGTTCGCGAGCTCGCGCAGAAGCGGCTCTATGGGCCCGAGGAGCTCGATGCGCCGCGACCGCTCACGCACGTGGAGCACGCGCTGTTCGCGGCGCTGGTCGCGGCCGCGATCGTGGACGCGAGGATCGCGGGCGAGGTGTGGCCCGTCGTGGACGCGGAGCGCGCCCGCGCACGCTTGAATTCGCCGATATTGGGACCGGGTGGCTCGGGCGCGTCAGCGCTCGCGGAGCTCGCCCTCGAGATCGAAGGTCGGTCGGGGACGGTCTCGGTCTGGGTGTGGTGTCCGGTGTCGATGCGGGTGGCGAGTCCGCCGCCGCGCCCGATACCCGCGTGGGAGCTCGATGTCCCGGTGGTGGTCGGCCGCTGCGCGTTGCATCGCGACGATGTGGGGCGGCTTCAGGTGAGGGATGTCATCACCATCGAACGCCACCTTACATTGCGGGTCGGGGACGGAGCGATCGCCGTGTCCGCGGCGCCGGGGGCAGTGGAAGCAAAGGTCGCGAGCGACTATGTTCGGCGCGACATGGCGCTGCCCGACGATGCACACCTCGAGCTGACGGTTCAGCTCGGGACGACGCGTCTATCGTTGCGTCAGCTCTCCGACCTGGTGCCCGGCTCGATCGTGCCCCTCGGACGCCCGCTCAGCGGGCCGTTCGAGGTGCGGGCGGCCGGCAGGCTGGTCGGGCAGGGCGAGCTCGTCGATGTTGACGGCGAGCTGGGCGTGCGCATCGTGTCGCTCCAGGAGTAACCCAGTGCCTACCTACGAATATCGATGCAACGCGTGCGGGAAGAACTTCGAATACCAACAGCGCATGTCCGATGACGACCTCGTCGATTGCGAGGCGTGTGGTCAGCCGAAGCTGGAGAAGTTGATCTCGGGTGGCGGCGGGTTCGTGCTGAAGGGCAGCGGCTGGTATCGCGATCTGTACGCCTCCCCGCCGGCGCCTCCGACGGACTCGAGCAAGCCTCCCGAGGCGAAGGCCGCGGGCGCGTCGGAGAGCAAGGGCGAGGGCGGCGCGAAGAGCGAGAGCAAGTCGTCGGGGACGAGCGAGTGGTCGGACACGCGGCCGCTGTCGCAGACCGGCGGCGGATCGACGGGCGGCGGAACGAGCAGCGGCTCGGGCGGTGGATCGGGCGGTGGATCGAGCGGCGGGGGCGGAGCGAGCGGCGGTGGATCGAGTGGTGGGTCGGGTGGCTCGTCGACGTCGGCGAGGACCCCGTGAGCGGCGCGCAGCTCATCGACGGCAAAGCGGCGGCGGCGCGGTTGCGCGGCGAGGTCGCGAGTGCCGCGGTCGAGCTGCGCGGGCGAGGCATCGCGCCGACGCTGGCCGTCGTGCTCGTCGGTGATGATCCGGCGTCGGCGGTGTACGTGCGAAGCAAGACCAAGGCGGCACGCGAGGCGAACGTCGATGTCCGCGATCACAAGCTCGCGGCGAGCACGAAGCAGGACGAGCTGCTCGCCCTCGTGCGCGAGCTCAACGCGGATCCGGCCGTCGATGGCATCCTGGTGCAGCTGCCGCTGCCGGCGCACATCGACAGCGATCTGATCATCCGCTCGATCGATCCGGCCAAGGACGTGGACGGGCTGCACCCGATGAGCCTCGGCTTCCTCGCGCAGGGCAGGCCGACGCTCGTGTCGTGCACGCCGAAGGGCTGCATGCGATTGCTCGCGGATCTCGGCGTGCCACTCGCCGGTGCGCGCGCCGTCGTGATCGGGCGCAGCGTGCTGGTCGGCAAGCCGGTCGCCTATCTGCTCGCGAACGCGAACGCGACGGTCACCATGTGCCACTCGCGAACGAAGGATCTGGCGGCGGAGGTGAAGCGCGCGGAGATCGTCGTCGCGGCGGTCGGCAAGGCCGAGATGATCCGCGGCGAGTGGATCGCAGACGGCGCCGTGGTGATCGATGTCGGCATCAACCGCGTCGACGGAAAGCTGATCGGCGATGTCGAGTTCGCGGTCGCCGCGCAGCGCGCACGCGCGATCACGCCGGTGCCGGGCGGCGTGGGACCGATGACGATCGCGTGCTTGCTCGAGAACACCGTCGAAGCCGCGCGCGCTCGGCGCGGCGTCGAGTCGGCGCACTAGATCAGGTCGCGTGGCCGGTCACGCCGACCGGCTTGGACATCGCGCGAACGAGCACGACCTGCAGCTCCGCGAACGGCGGCGGATTGGTCGCGAGCTCGTCGGCGCCGGCGGCGCGCGCGAGCTCGCGCAGCTCGGGTCGCGAGGTGATCGCGACGACCGGCACCGGTGGCCGCAGCGCCTTTGCCATGCGCAGCGTCGCGAGCCCGCCCTCCTGATCGAAGTCGATGTCGACGACGGCGAGGTCGACCTCGCTCGTCATCAGCGCGGCGGCGACGGATGCGTCGGCCGCTTGCATGATCTCGGCGGTCGAGATGATCGACTTGATCGATCGCGCGAGCGTCGTGCGGTCCTGCCGGTCGCCCGACAGCACGAGGACCTGCATGCCGTGGAACGTGCCGACGAGCTGGTCGATCACCATCCCGAGCTGGAGGCCGATGTCCTCGAACTCGATGCCGAGACCGGCAGGCCCTTCGGGCGACTCTTCGCCGCGGCGCCATTGCACGACGCCGACGAGCTTCACCGGCGTCGCGCCGGGCACCTTGAGCGTCACCTGCGTCGTGGAGCCGCTCGGGATCTCATGCGGCGTCTCGATGAACAGCCCGCCGCGCGACAGGTTCACCGAGTACGCGACGAGGAACGACGACGCTGTCCGGAACTCGACCTGGACCACATACGGAACCCGTTCGTGTTCCCGCTCGGACATTAACGGCCCTCAGTATCACGGAAAGTCGCGCTGAATCGTGGGCGTTCGGTGCCGTTCCATGCGGCACCCTTGCACCTACAGCAGGCGGTCCAACAAGCGCTCCAGATGATCGAGGTTCATGTAGCGAATCTCGATACGTCCCGCCTTGCCCGGCTCGTCCTCGGTGATCGTCACGGGACCCCCGAGCGCGCGCGTCAGCCGCTGCTCGAGGTCGCGCACCGACGCCGACTTCTGCGACGGCTTGGGCGGGGCGCGGTCGGCCTTCACCGCCTCCGGATCGCGCGCGCGCTTGACCAGATCTTCGGTCGCGCGCACCGACATCTGCTTGGCGACGACCTTGCGCGCGGCCGCTTCGATCGCGTCGGCGGACTCGAGGCCGAGCAGCGCGCGCGCGTGACCCATGGTGAGCTGCGTGTCCTCGACGAGCTGCCGCACCGACGGCGGGAGCTTGAGCAGGCGCATCGTGTTGGCGACGCTCGAGCGATCCTTGCCGATGCGCTCGCCGATCTGATCCTGCGTCAGGCCGAACTCGTCGGCGAGGCGCTGGAACGCCGCCGCCTCCTCGAGCGGTCCGAGGTCCGCGCGCTGCAGGTTCTCGACGAGCGCGCGCTCGAGCGCTTCGCCCTCGGCGACGTCCTGTACGACCACGGGGATCTCGGTGACGCCCGCGCGCTGCGCCGCGCGCCATCGTCGCTCGCCCGCGATCAGGAAGTAGCCGCCGCCCGGACGCGGCCGCACCACGAGCGGCACGATGATGCCGTGCACCTTGATCGAATCGGCGAGCTCGTCGAGCTTGGCGGTATCGAAGTGGCGGCGCGGCTGCTCGGGGCTCGGATAGAGGTCCTCGATCCCCGCGGCGAAGTAGGTCCGCGAGCGCGGTGCCTCGTCGGCGGCCGAGGTCGTCGGCGGTGGTGGCGACCAGTTCGGCGCCGGCGAACCGCTCGGCATGAGCGCGCCGAGACCACGTCCCAGCCCGCGCTTCTTTGTATCGCTCATCATGGATGCCCCTGTGTGCCTCCAGCCTGAGGCTGCACCTTGGTGGTGGTTCGATCGAGGAACTCGTCGGCGATCGCGAGGTAGCTCTTGGTTCCCGCGCAGCGCAGGTCGTACAGCAGCACGGGCTTGCCGTGGCTCGGAGCCTCGGACAGGCGCACGTTGCGCGGCACGTTCTCCTCGAACACCTTCTTGCCGAAAAACTTCAGCACCTCGTCGCGCACCTGGTTCGCGACCGAGAGGCGACCGTCGTACATCGTGAACAGCACGCCGTCGATGGTCAGGCGCGGGTTGTACGCGGCCTTCACCTTGTCGATCGTCGAGCTGAGCGCCGACAGACCCTCGAGCGCGAAGTACTCCGCCTGCATCGGAATCACGACGCCGTCGGCGGCGACGAGCGCGTTGAGCGTGAGGAGCCCCAGCGACGGCGGGCAATCGATCACGATGTACTCGTACTGCCCGGCCACCGACGCGAGCGCATCGGCGAGGAACCGCTCGCGGCGATCCGCGCTGATGAGCTCGATCTCCGCGCCGACGAGGTCCGTGGTCGCGGGCGCGAGGAACAGCGTCGCGATCTCGGTCTGGACGATGACCTCCGCCATCGTCGCGTCCCCGGCGAGCGCGTCGTAGATGCTCTTCTGGACCCTGTCGCGGGGGAACCCCACGCCACTCGATGCGTTGCCCTGTGGATCGAAGTCCACGAGCAACACGCGATGTCCGCGCGAAGCGACCGACGCGGCGAGGTTGATCGCGGTCGTAGTCTTGCCTACGCCACCCTTCTGATTCGCGACCGCGACGATGCGAGTCATGCGAGCGGGATAGCACCCCGCTATGACGATCCCTTGCATGCACCCTCGTCGCACTCGGCCGTGCTCGGAGCAAATTCGCATCGCTCTGCGAAAAAAAATTGGGTCCGGATTGGTTCCTCGCGTACTTTGTACGCAGATGTAGGACATGTGGGTCATGTCCTGAAAGGGAACAAATGTCTGGTGGAATTCCGCGCATTTATACGTCGTTTGCCGAGTTCGAGCGAGAGGAGCTTCGTCGACTGGATTCCCTTCACACGTCCGTCGACGACCTCGTCGAGGAGCGCTTCGCCGAGGAGCTCGACTTCGGGAACGGCGAGGCTCCACGCAAACGTGGTCGCCCCCGCAAGCATCCGCGCTGAACCCTTCTGGGCCGTACGTCGGGGGGCGTACGGCCCGCACCTCTTCGCTGCGCGCTGACGCAGCCGACGCAGCTCTTCGTTCGCTTATTGTTGTCGCGTGCTCCGCGCGCTCTCGTCGCTGATCGCGCTCGCCGGATGTGGCGCGTGCCGCGACGAGAAGCCGAAGCGAGAGGCGCCCCCACCGTGCCTTCCGGCGCGCGCGCCCGTGACGGGGCAAGCGACGCACTACGACGCCGACGGTACCGGTAGCTGTAGCTTCGTCGCCGACGCGACGAGGATGGTGGCCGCGATCAACGGAGCGGACTACGCCTCCGCCGCGTGGTGCGGTGCGTGCGTCGAGATCACGGGACCGTCGGGCTCCGTCGTCGTTCGCATCGTCGACAAGTGCCGGGGCTGCGCGCCCAATGGCCTCGATCTGTCGCGCGAAGCGTTCGAGCGCATCTCGCCGCTCGACGCCGGGCGCGTCGCGATCACCTGGCGCGAGGTCGCGTGCGACGTCGTCGGTCCGATCGGCTATCGATTCAAGGATGGCTCCTCGCGGTTCTGGACCGGCATCCAGGTGCAGAACCATCGCTATCCGATCGCAACGCTCGAGGTGCGCGACGAGACCGGCGCCTTTCGCGCGATCAAGCGCGCCGACTACAACTACTTCGTCGACACGGCGGGCCTCGGCCCCGGTCCGTACACGCTTCGCGTGACCGACACGCGCGGTCACGCGCTCGAGGACGCGAACATCGCGGTCGGCGACGACGTGGCCCGGACGGGCGCAGCGCAGTTTCCCGCGTGCCCGATGTGATCGTACCGCCGTACCCGGGCCGTACCCGAGGCGAGCTCTGCGGACTGCGTATGTTCCCTCGAGATGTACGAAGACTCTGCACGCCGTCCTCCAACCCTCCCTGTCGGCGACCAGCCCTTGCCCGACGTGCAGCGTGCGCGGATCGAGAGGGCCTTCGGAGCTGACTTCGGCGACGTTCGTGTTCACGAGGGCAACGAGGCCGCTTCGATGGGAGCACTCGCCTTCACGCAGGGCGACTCGCTCGGTCTCGGTGGCCGCTCCGGCGGCGACGGGCTGCTCGGTCACGAGGCGGCGCACGTGATCCAGCAGCGCGCCGGGCTGTACCGCGGACAGTACGACTGAGCGAGCGCGTCAGGCGCGGCTCGATGTTCGTCTCCTCGTCCTGACTCGTCGCGGCAACGCGCACGGCATGTCGGGTGCAGTCGGCCAGATGCATGGCCGCACCCATCCACACGGGCCACCTTTTTCTCGCCAACGACGAAGACGCGCGCAACTCGCGCGAGGCCTTGGTCGACGGGGCGACAGCTTTGCGCGATCGCCGCGCCGCGATCCCGACGAACCTCGTCGAGCTCGCCGAGGCCAGCGTCGCTCGGTTCGGGGATCGCCCGTTGTTCGCCGAGCGCACCGGCGCTGCATGGCAGTGGATCACGTATCGAGCATGGCAGGAGCAGGTCGAGACGCTGCGCGCCGGACTCGCGCTCCTCGGCGTCGGCCCGGGCCATCGCGTCGCGATCGTGTCGCGCAACAGCACCGCGTGGGCCACGGCCGCGTACGCGACGTACGGCCTCGGCGCGACGTTCATCCCGATGTACGAAGCGCAGCGCCCCTCGGACTGGGAGTTTATCCTCGGCGACTGCGGCGCCAGCGTCGTGCTGGGCCGCACGCCGCAGATCGCGGCCGCGCTCGCCGAGATGCAGCCGCGGCTGCCTTCGCTTCGCCACGTCCTCTGCATCGAGGGCGCGGCGGACGACACGCACTCGATCGCGTCGCTGATGATGCACGGGCGACTGCATCCGACGCCCGTGTATCGCGCGGCACCGGATGACATCGCGGGGCTCGTCTACACGTCGGGCACGACCGGACGGCCGAAGGGCGCGATGCTCACGCACGCCAACCTGACCTCCAACGCGCTCGCCACCGTCGCCGAGTTTCCACTCGGGCCCGACGATCGGACGCTGTCGTTCCTCCCCTGGGCACATGTCTACGGCCAGGTCGTCGAGCTCCACATCCTGATCGCGGCCGGCGCGTCGACGGCGTTCAACACGGACATCGCGCATCTCACCGAGGAGCTACGCGAGGTGAAGCCGACGATCCTCGTCGCCGTGCCGCGGATCTTCAACCAGATCCGCGCGGGCGTGGTGGCGAGCATCGAGAAGAAGCCGCGCCTCGTGCGCGCGCTGTTCCGGCGCGGCCACGCAGCGTCGCTGCGTTCGCGCCGCGGCGAGCGCCTCGGACTCCTCGACCGGATCGTGCTCTGGCTCGCGGGCTTCTTGTTCGCGGCGATCCGCCGCAAGTTCGGCGGACGGCTGCGCTACGCGATCAGCGCGAGCGCGACGCTCTCTCACGACGTCGCCGACTTCATCGACGGCCTCGGCATCGAGGTGTACGAAGGCTACGGCCTCACCGAGACGTCTCCGGTCGTCTCGATGAACCGCCCGGGCCGCCGCAAGCTCGGAAGCGTCGGGCTGCCGATCGCCGGTGTTCGCATCGCGATCGACACGAGCCGCGGCGAGGCGCCCGGCGAGGGCGAGATCGTCGTCTACGGACCCAACGTCATGAAGGGCTACCACGCGCGACCCGAGGAGAACGCGCGTGCGTTCACCGCGGACGGCGGCCTGCGCACCGGCGACCTCGGTCGCGTCGACGCGGACGGGTTCCTGTTCATCACGGGGCGGATCAAGGAGCAGTACAAGCTCGAGAACGGCAAGTACGTCATGCCGACGCCGATCGAGGAGCAGCTCGCACTGTCTCCGTTCGTGAAGAACGTGATGCTGCACGGCTCGGGGCGCCCGTACAACGTCGCGCTCGTCGTCGTCGACGAGGAGCAGATCCGCGCGTGGGCCGCGGGCAAGGGCCTCGCGGTCCGCGACATCACGACCGACGACCGCGTCCGTGCGTTGATCGGCGAGGAGCTCGCACGAGAGGCGCGCGGCCTCCGCGGATACGAGCGTCCCGTCGATTTCGTGCTCACCACGACGCCGTTCACGCTCGAGAACGGGATGCTGACGCCGACGCTCAAGCTCAAGCGCCGCGAGGTCATGGCGCGGTTCGGCGACGCGCTGGAGGCGCTCTACGCGCATCCGCACGCGGGGCCGGCGGCGCTCCACGTCACACCGGCGCGGGGATGAAATGCACATGGCGAACGCGGTCGTCGACGCCATCGACTGGATCGCCCGAGCGCGCAGGCTCGTCCCGAGGGCGGACCGCAAGGTCTTGCTGTCGCCGCCGCGGCTCGTCGCGAGGTTCGCGAAGTTCGCGCTGCGTCGCGCGCTGGGTCATGCGGGCGAGACCGCTGCCGACGACATCGGGGCGCGCGATCCGGAGCTGCTCCTCCTGGTCCGGGACCTCTACAAGTGGCTCGGGACGCACTACTTCCGGCTCCGCGTCGAGGGGATCGAGAACGTACCGGCGCGCGGGCCGCTCCTGCTCGTCGGAAACCACAGCGGCGGGTTCTTGCCGAGCGAGGGGTTCTTCACCGAGATCGCGCTCTACGATCACTTCGGCCCGGCGCGCCCGGTCTACGCGCTCGCGCACGACTTCTTGTTCGAGGACCCCATCCTGCGCCGCTACGCGGGACGCCTGGGCTTGTTGCGCGCCGGGCACGACAGCGCGCGCCACGCCTTTGCCGCGGGGGCGTGCGTGCTCGTGTATCCCGGATCGGATCTCGACACGTTCCGCTCGTTTCGCGATCGCAACACGGTCGTCCTCGGCGGGCGCAAAGGCTTCCTCAAGCTCGCGCTCCGCGAGCGCGTCCCGATCGTCCCGGTGGTGACCGCCGGCAACCACGAGCAGCTGATCGTCCTCTCGCGCGGCGATCGACTCGCACGCCTGTTGCGCGCACACCGCTGGGCGCGCACGGAGGTGCTGCCGATCGCGTTCTCGCTGCCGTGGGGCATCACGTCGGGCTTCGTGCCGTACGTGCCGCTGCCCGCGCAGACGACCCAGGCGTTCCTGCCGCCGATGAGCTGGCCCGAGCTCGGCCCCGATGCCGCGGATCGCCCCGACGTCCTCGAGCGCTGCTACCGCGAGGTCGAGGCGGCGATGCAGGCGACGCTGACGCGGCTGACCCGCGGACGCCGGTTCCTCCTCGGGGCGCCGTCACCGCACACCACCTGAAGGAGATGCTCATGGACACGCCGTGGATGCTCGTCGAAACCAGCCGCACCCCGGGCGCGCGGTTCGGAGCGCGCTTCGAGAGCGTCGGCATGAAGCTGCCCGCGCACGTGGTGTCCACCAAGGAGCTCATGGCCGGCACGCGACATCACACGCGCATCGACCTCGAGCGCCTGACCGGCATCCGCGAGCACCGCGCGTGCGGGCCCGGCGAGACGTCGCTGACGCTCGCGATCGATGCGGCGCGCGACTGCCTCGCGCGTTCGCGCTACACGGGCGCCGACCTCGACGTGGTGATCGATGCGAGCATCACCCGCTACGTCGACGCGACGACGCACCGCTTCGAGCCGCCGCTGAGCCTGTCGGTCAAGCAGGCGATCGGCGCCGACCGCGCGATCAACTTCGACATCTCCAATGCGTGCGCCGGCATGCTGACCGGCGTCTTCGTGCTGCACGACATGATCCGGCGCGGCGTGATCCGGCGCGGCATGGTCGTGAGCGGCGAGCGCATCAGCGGGCTCGGCGCGAACGCGTCGCGCTCGATCCGCAGCATCCTCAGCGCGCAGCTCGCATCGCTCACGCTCGGCGACGCCGGCGCGGCGGTGATCGTCGACCGCGCGCCGGAGGGGACGCGCGGCATCCTGCTCGCGGGCTTCACCACGCTCGCCGAGCACAGCCGCCTCTGCGTCGGACTGCCGGCGTGGCACCACCCGGGCGCGGTGATGTTCACGCGGGCGCGGAAGATCCACGAGGTCGCGATGCGCGATGGACCGCCGCTGATCGAACAGATCCTCGAGCAGGCCGGCCTCTCGCTCGGCGACATCGACTGGCTGATCCCGCACCAGACCTCGGTGCGCGCGATCCGCTCGGGCGAGCGCGTGCTGGCCGACCAGCTCGGCGAGCACCCGAAGAACGTCGTGGTCACCGTCGACGAGCTCGGCAACACCGCGTCGACCACGCTCTTCGTCGCGCTCCATCGCTATCTCGACGACAAGCGACTTCACGCCGGCGACAAGATCCTCTTGCTGTCGGTCGCGTCGGGGCTGCAGGTCGGGGTCGTCCTGTTCGAGCTCGACGAGCTGGAGGTGAGCCATGGGCACGCGCATTGAGGCGGTCGCGACCGCGCACGGACACGGGTGGCGCCTCGGGCGCGGTGCCCTGCACCTGACCGACGTCGCCGCCGAGGCGTGCCTCGAACGCGGGCGCGCGCGCGCCGAGGACCTCGACCTGCTCATCAACGCCGGGCTCTACCGCAACGCCAACGTCGCCGAGCCGGCGCTCGCGGCGATCATCCAGGAGGACATCGGCGCCAATCCCGGCACGAAGATCGTGCGCGGCCATCACGGCACGTTCTCGTTCGATGTCCTCGGCGGCGGCTGCGGCGTGCTGACCGCGGCGACGATCGCCGACGGCTTCGTCGGGTACGGCGCCGCGCGCCGCGCGTTGATCGTCGCCGGCGATGTCGATCCATCGCCGGGCGTCTCCGATGGCTATCCGTTCTCGCCGGTCGCCGGCGCGATGCTGCTCGGCCACACCGACGACGCGACGGGCTTCGAGCAGATCGAGCTGCGGACGTTCGGCGAGCACGCCTCGCTGTTCGAGGTGCACGTGCGGTGGAAGCCGCGCGAGGGCGTGCTGCATCGCGGCCGCAACGTCCTCGAGGTTCGCGAGGCTCCGAGCTTCGCCGAGCGCTGCATCCAGCTCGCGACCGAGGTCGGCGCCGGGTTCCTCGATCGGCGACGGCTTCGCGCCGCGGACATCGATCTCCTGATCGCGAGTCAGTACCCGCCGTCGTTCGCGCGAGGAGTGGCGCACGGGCTCGGCCTCGCGGACCGGTTACCGGTGGTCGCGCCCGCGCTCGCCGCGGCCCACACGGCGGGGCCGATCGCGGCGCTCGAGGCAGCGTTCTCGACGGGGCAGTTCCACCGCGCCCGCCGCACCCTCGTGGTCACCGCCGGGGCGGGGATCACGATCGGGATCGCGCTGTACGTTCAGGATGCGATCTGAGCACGCGCGGCGAGCGCCGCGTTCATCGCCTCGAACCCGCGCGTCGCCTCTCGCGCGAGCAGGCGCGCTGCGAGCCGCGGCAGGATGCCGGTGAACCGCTCGCGCTGCTCGAAGCGCACGTGCGTCGCGTCGATCGGCTCGATGGTGAACCAGTGCTCTCCGCACGCGAGCCACGGCGCGACGAAGTGCCCGCGCCAGTGCAGCTCGCGATTCGCCTCGGACTCCAGCACCTGCGCGCGAAACCGGAGCGGCAGTCCGAACGACGACCGCACGCGTACGTGCACCGTCCCGCCGGCGTCGGTGGATCCCTTCGCCGCGCGGATGAACGGGTTCCACGCCGCGAAGCGAGCCAGGTCGGTCAGCACGGACCACACCGCGCGCGCGGGTGCCTCGATGTCGACGCTCGCGCGCACCTCGATTCCATCGTCGAGCTTCGCCATGACCTGGCCCCACTGCACCGCGCGCGCCGGTCGAAGGGACGCGAATCCCGACGAGACGGCTCGTCCGGGCGCATCCCTTGCGTCCGCGCCCCGGCGCTCGCGCTATTCGTGCGCGCCGCGCCGCGTGCCGCACGTGCAATCGACGCAGCCATGCGTCGCGCACGTACCGCACGCCTTCGCGACCTGCGAGCGCAGCGCATCGCGCGCGCGGAACACGCGCACGCCCGCGTTGCTCGCGGTGATCCCGCGCTGCTCCGCGTAGTCCCTCACGGCGACCCCGTCGACGTCGATGCGTTGCAGCGCATCGGCGTACTCGGGCTTGAGCGTCGACGCGAGCTCGGTGACGCACTTGCAGGCGACGTTCGCGAGCTCGGGATCGGTCGTCGTCTCGAGCTCGGCCGCGAGCGCCTCGAGCCGGTCGCGCTGGACGGCCGCACGCCGCGCGCGATCGATGATCGCGTTGCGCAGCATGCGGTACATCCAGCCGAGGGCCGAGTCGCGGATCTCGTCCGACTTCTCGATCCCGCGGACGAAGGCGTCCTGGAGGATCTCCTCCGCGAGTGCCCGGTCGTGCACGCGCCGCTCGACGAACGCGAGCAGCTCGCGATGATGCGCGACGAGGATCGCGGCGAGATCATCCGGTGTCGTCATGGTCGTTGCTTGCTCCCTACTCGGCGCACGCGCAACGGACGCACGTGCACTCGCTGCACTCGCACTGCTCGCACGGGCAGCTCGTTCGGGTGGTCGCATCGCAGCCACACGAGCTCTTCTGGCAGTGGCGACACGGGGCTTCGGTGTTCTTCGTGGATTCGGTCTGGTTCGTGGTCATGGTCATCATCCTTTCGTGCGTACGACGCGGCGGATGGTGGGCCATTACACCTACGATTCGATCTCGTAATCCTTGAGCTTCTTGTAGAGCGTGGAGCGATCGATCTCGAGGATCGCTGCCGCCTGCGCCTTGTTGCCGTTCGTCGCGGCGAGCGCGGCGAGGATGCCTTCCTTCTCGAGCTCGCGCAGTGACTTCGCGGCGGCCGGCGCCGCTGGAGCAGGGGCAGGGCGCGCGGGCGGGGGACCTTGATCGATCGTGACGTTCGCGATCGGCGGTGGCGCTGCACCGACGGACAGCGAGCCGAGCGGCGGCGTCGGCGGCGAGGTGCGCGCGCGGGGCGCCTGCGCCTGCGCGAGCACCTGTGGCGGCAGATCTTGCGCCACGATCTGATCGCGATCGCCGAGCACGATCGCGCGCTCGACGGCGTTGCGGAGCTCGCGCACGTTGCCGGGCCACGAGTAGCGCGTCATCGCGGCGATCGCGTCGGGCGCGAACCCCGAGAGTCGGCGGGCCGCCTGGTGGCGGAAGCGGTTCAGGAAGAACTCCGCGAGCAGTGGGACATCGTCGAGGCGATCGCGCAGCGGCGGCACCTCGATCGTGATCACCGACAGGCGGTAATAGAGGTCCTCGCGGAACGTGCCGCGCTTGACCATCTCCGCGAGATCGCGATTGGTCGCCGCGACGACGCGCACGTCGACCTCGATCGCGCGCTGGCCGCCGACGCGCTCGAAGCGCCGCTCCTCGAGCACGCGCAAGAACTTGGTCTGCAGGCCGAGCGGGAGCTCGCCGACCTCGTCGAGGAACAACGTGCCGCGGTCGGCCATCTCGAAGCGGCCGGCTTTCTTCTCGGTCGCGCCGGTGAACGCGCCCTTCTCGTGACCGAACAGCTCGCTCTCGATCAGGCTCTCGGTCAACGCGGCGCAGTTGACCGCGACGCACGGCCCCTTCGCGCGACGCGAGGCGCGATGGATCGCGCGCGCGACCATCTCCTTGCCGGCGCCCGACTCGCCGCCGAGGAGCACGGTCGCGTCCGACGGTCCGACGCGCTTGACGAACGAGACCACGCGCTGCGCTGCCTCGCTCTTGCCGATCAGATCACCGTCGGCCGCGTTGCGACCCTCGAGCTGCTCCTCGAGCGCGTCGGCGCGGCGCACCGCTTGATCGCGTGCATCGGCGGCGACCCACGCGGCCGACAGCAGATGCGCGAGGCAGCTGGCTGCGAGCGAGTCGGCCTGCTCCCACGGTCCGCCCTTGCGATCGACCCACAGGATGCCGGCGATGTCCTCGCCGCTGCCGCTGATCGGCGTGGCGATCAGCGCGCGCCCGCCGTTCTCCGCGGTCACCACCTGGCGCTGGCCGACGACCTTGTCGACCACGTCCGCCGGCGCCTGCAGCTGCGTCGACTCGCCGGTGCCGACCGCCGCGCTCACGGGCGCGACCCGCCGCCCGGCCGACAGCACGAACGCGCGATGCGCACCGAGGGCGGACAGCGCCGCGTCGCACGCCGCGCGCGCGACGGCCTCGCGCCCGGCGGCGCTCTCGACGCGCAGTCGATCGCCGAGCTGCGCGAGCGCCGCGAGGTGACGGCGCGCGCGATCGTCGACGCCGACGAGCGCGAACAGCTGGCGGCTGTTGACCTCCATCGTCACGTGGCTCGTCGCCTTGGTCACCGCGACGCCATCGACCGGCAGGTACGCCATCTTCGTGCCGCCGAGCACGATCTCGTCGCCGGCCTCCAGGCGATGCACGGACACCGGCGCACCGTTGATCAGCGTGCGCGTCTTGCCGCTGTCGTCGATCCAGCACATCGCACCGTCACGCAGCTCGATCGAGCCGTGGTTGCGCGACACCGTGGGATCCGTGAGCTGCACGAGGCTGCCGTCGCCGCGCCCGACGACGCCACCGCGCATGGGCAGCTCGAACTCGCGCCCCGCGTCGGGTCCCTCGATCACGACCAGGCGGGCCAGTGACATGCCCGCATCTTACCGCTGTAGTAGGGTTCGCTGCATGACGCGCCCCCTGCCGATCGTCGCCGCGATCCTCTTCGCTGTCGGCGCCGCCGGATGCCCCGGCCCCGCCAAGCCCGAGCCCGCCACCGGCGCTGGCTCCGGATCGGGTCCCGCACCTCTCGCCAAGAGAATCTCTCTCGCGTGGGGCATCCAACCGACGACGGTCAACAACGAAGCGATGGCGGATCTGTACCTCGCGCTCACCGACGAGCGCGGTCAAGTCGCGAGCCACGAGCTCGGTCGCTGGAAGGGGACGTGCGAGGTGATCGTTCCCGCGGCCGACATGCACGCGCTCACCGGCATGCGCTGTCGCAACGGCGGCACGGGCACCGAGCTGCACGTCACCACGCAGGGCGGTGACACGATCATCGTGCTGCAGATGGGCTGGGATGAAGGCGCACCGTCGGACCCGATGGCGCGCGAAGAGGTGAAGCGCATCAGCGTGCCGCTCGGCGTCGGGATCTCGGTCGATCCGGTGCTGTCGACGACGGGCGCGCCCGGCGTGCGCTGAGCCAAATCGCGCGTCGCTTGTTGCGGTCACATCGCCCGCCAAGCGTGCGGTTTGGCGTGTCAGGCGAATCGAATGGCGCGTGAGAAGGGACCGCCGAGGGTACGAGGTGCCATGCGGAGACTCCTCTGGTTCACCTGCGTGTTCGCGGGATGCGGTGGCGGCGGTCATGGCGATGGCTCGCTCTGGGGCGACCTCGATCTGGACGCGGGCATCATCGTCGACACGTTCGTCGTCGATGCTCCCTACACGACCTCGTCATGTCCCATCGCGCCGGGGACGCCCGGCTCGTGCGATCCGCTCACGCAATGCTGGTCCGGGCCGTCACCGGAGGCGTGTGGCTCGACGAACCCGTCGATGCCGGACCGTGGCTGCTTCGGCTACGACTCGTTCGATTGTAGCGCCACGAGCGCCGCAAACCTGACGCTCACCGATCGTGCGTATCCCAGGACCGATCCGAATGGCGCGCCGTACCTCAACGGCTGCGCACCGGGGTTCATCCCGCTGTTCTATTCGACCACCGGATCGACGACGACGCTGTGCACGGGCTTCTGCGCGGCGCTCGAGACGGACAACACGCCGGCGCACCGGAACAACGGGCTCGGCGATCCCACGGCGCTGGCCAAGCTGCCACTGCAGGCGACGCCGGTCGCGGGCAACGCGACGTGCGCTGCGGGCAAGAAGGGATCGGGATCGAGCTCGCGCTGCAAGTTCTTGTGGCCGTACCTCGAAGACGACGCGACCGGTGAGCTACCCGCGGCGTTCGCCGCATCGAGCCTCGTCGACACGCTCGGCGTGTGCTTCGCGGTCGACAACTTCCTCTACGACTCCAATGGGGACATGACTCCCGACGCGCCGTACCCCGACTGCGCGACCCTGCCTCGTCGAAGCTCCGCCACGCCCGGCAATACGGACGACGCCGCGGACTGGGGCTGCCTGAAGCGATCGAGCTCGGGGTTCGCGCGACGAGCGCCGCAGCGCGACGTGTGGATCGGACGCGGCGCGGTTCCCGTCGCGCGGCATTCGTTCGACTGATCAGAGCGTCTTCAAGTACTCGATCACCGCGCGCGCGTCGCCGCCGAGATCCGCGAGGAACGGATGGCCGTCGACGGAGAAGCCGGGCTTCGTCGCGTCGTGCGCGTAGCCGGTCGCCGGCACCGGTGCGCCCGCGGGCAGCACGGCGACGCCGACGGTCGCGAGGTCGTACAGCGCGCCGAGGTCGACGACGAACTGCTTCGCGCGCCGATCCGGCGGCGTCGCGAGGAACGCGAGCGATGGCCATTGCCCGGCGTGGCCGTACGGCGCGCGCGCCCATACGTTGGTGAGCACCGGCGGCACGTAGCCCGTCGAGCGGCGGAAGCGCGTGTAGCCGCGCGTGAGGGCCGGCTCGTTCGCCGCACGCTCGAAGCTCTCGGTCGGCGCGAGCAAGCGCGCGGCGTCGGTGTGCACGTCGGCGAGCGGGACGACCTGCTCCGCATACTCCTCGACGTGGCCGTCGTCCGCGTACGAGCCGTGGCAGTGCTCGCACGTGTCCGCGAACAGCTGCTTGCCCTTGGCGGCGAGCGCGCGATCGATCGCACCGGGGAACGCGGGGCGCGGCGCGGGTGCGCGCAGGTACGCGCCGAGCGACGCGCCCTGGAACGGATGCTCCTCGAGCCACTTCACGCGCGCGCCCGCGGCGAGGTCGGCCTCGACGACGAGCAGATCGATCGGACCCTCCTGGCTGCCGTCCCACGACAGCGTCACGCGATGCGCGTAGCCGATGACGTCGGGCACCTTGGCCCAGCCGACATCGTTCGCGAACGCGACCGGCTGGTTCGCGAGCCGTGCGAGCGCGACCGCGAAGCTCTCGATCGTCGCCACGCGGCCCGGCGGGTTGTCTCGCGTGCGTGCGACGAGGTCCGCGCGCTCCGCAGCGCGCTTCTTCATCGCGTCGATCGTCGCGCCGACCATCACCTCGCGGTACGCCTCGGGCCACGCGAGGCCGTGCTTCTCGGCCGCCTCGGCTGCGAGCGCGCCGAGATACGTCGCCGTGAAGCGCGGCTTCGTGACCACGTCTGCGAATGCGGCGTCGTACGCATGAATACGTACTCGCTTGTTGCCGAGTCCGTACACCACATCATCCGTGCCGTTCGCAGTGCGCACGCGCTCGGCGTGACACAGCGAGCAGTTGGTCACGAGGAACTCGACGCCGGTCAGCGGGTCGGTCGTGAGGTGCATCCCGACCGGCAAACCGAAGCGCTTATCGATGTCCTCGCTCGTCGGGTCCGGAGTGCGATCGAGGAAGCCGAAGGTCGCCGATCGCTGCGTCCAGTTCGCACCCCAAATTTCGGGGTACGCGCGCTCCATCGCCAAAAAAAATGCATACGGGATCCCGGTTTTGTACGGGTCTCCAATCCCCGTTTTTTCGAAGATCGTTTTGCCGCTGTTAGCGCTGATGCGGTCGATGTCGTACTCGTGTGGGCTCGACATGATCTCCGTCGACGATTCGGGTGCGACGCTCGGTTTTGTCGCAGATGTGGGCGGCTTGCCGCACCCGAACGTGATCGCGGCGATCACGAACACGCTTACACGTTGCATGACCATGGTTATCCCACTCCTTGCCACACAAGCATTCTTGCAAACACGACGACCGTTCCTTAGGGTGAAAGCTGGTCCTTCGTGTGAGGACAGGAAAGAACAGGAGGCGACACTTGGCGAAGCTCGATTCATCTCGGTTTCTGGTCGGTTTCTCGGTGGCTCTCGCGATCGGCGCTGGGGCGTGTGTGGCGGACGACCCGTCTACGAGTGCACGGGTGTTCGCGGATGACGTGACCGCGATGAACGTGGTCAACGAGATCCAGCTCCCCACCATGGGCGAGGACAACATCGACCCGAAGGTCGTCGTCGTGACCGGTCTCGACTATCCCGGCCGCGTGCCCCTGCAGCCCAACATCGACCTCCGCAACGCCGAGACGCTGACGCTCGACCCGAACGCCCGCTCGCTCTGCGCGCAGGTCAACGGTCTGCCCGCGTCCGACGTGTGCTCGTCGCTCTGCGATCCGGATGCGTTCGCCGCCCGCGTCTTCGGTGGCAGCACCGGCTGCACCACGCAGACCTGCGAGCTGCCGGACGGCACGAACGCGACCGTCGACGTCTGCAACTAAGGCCCCCCTGAGATCTGCACTCGTCATCGCGTTGTTGATGACTGGCTGTCTCGATGACAGCGAGAGTGCGAACGACCAGACGTCGACCGTGTACGTCGGCGACGTCGCGACGCTCGACTTCGAGAACATCGTGCTCGCGTCGGATGCAGATGCAGACGACGCCGAGCGCGATGTCTGCGATCTGGCGACGGAGCTCGCGACCGACAACGTCTGCTCGCTGATCTGCGAGCCCGACGAGTTCATCGCGCGCCTGATCGACGGCGGCACCGAAACCGGCCGCTGTTATCAATGGCGTTGCGAGCTCGCGTACGGCGTGACCGTGAACGTCGGCGTCTGCTTGCCGTAGTCATCGCGCGAGCTCGTCGGCGCCGAGGTCTGGCGTCGCGCCGCGCGTGTCGCCGTCGATGTCATTCGTGACGTCGGCGTGCGCGGCGCCCTGATCGATCGCGCCGGCGGCGCTCGCGGCGAGATGCAGGTCGCCGGCGGCGGCATCGACGAACTGGGAGAGCGGCGGCGCGAGCTGGTTCGTCATCACGGTGCCGCGCGCGTTGTCGCGCTCTCGGATCGTCGTGGCGATGTTGTTGCGGATCTCGACGAGCGAGTTGCGGAACCGGTACTCGATCGCGTTGCCGGCCGCGCCGCCGGTGATGACGACGGTGTTGTTCAGCACCTTCGTGCCGAGCGATTGCTCGAGCCCGATGCCGACGTCGGTCGTGCCGTCGGTGTCCGTGTAGATGACGTTGTTGCGGATGATGCCGTCGTAGTTGCCGGCGTACGGATCGAGCTTGTCGTTCGCGTGCGGATCGTCCGCGTACGTGCGCTCGTAGCCACCGTTCGCCGCGTCGCCGAGACCGAGGCCGATGCCGCGCGCGCAGTTGATGATCGTGTTCTGCTCGATGAGCTGATCGCGGCCGCTGCGCCAGAAGTGGATCGCGTGCTCGGCGAGCGAGTCGACATCGCAGTAGATGCCCGTGAACACGTTGCGCTGCACCTTCCAGTCGCGCGCGGCGTGAGCGTCGATACCGCCGGTGTAGCAGGGGTAGCTCGCGTTGTCGGGGTTGGTCGGCACGTACGCGCGGCCGGCCGGTGTCATCTCGAAGCGCGAGCACGCCACGGTGACACCGTCGACGTGGTTCATCGGCGTGCCGTTGCCGGTCGGGTTCGACTTGATGAACTGCTGCCCCGCGTCGACGAGGACGACGCCGTAGACCAGGCCGCTCGTGATGTCGCTGCCGCGCGGCGCGAAGTGGATCGCGTGATCGCGCGCGTTCTTGATCGTCACGTGCGCGATCGTCACGTTCGACGCGCCGACCTGCAGGATCTCGCGCGAGGCGTGCGCGCCGCCATCGATGATGACCTTGCTCGCATCGCGCGACGCCGAGATCAGCGTGACGTTCGGCGCGACGAGCTGCATCGCGACGTCAGCGGTCACGTCATACGTGCCGTCCGCGAGGACCAGCACGTCTCCATCCTGCGCCGCGAGACCGACCTGGCGGAGGTCGTCCTTGGGCGTGACGTTCACGACGCGGCCCTGCGGCATCGCGAGCGCCTCGCACGACGCGCCGCCGATCACCGCGCCGTCGGCCGCGCTCCCGTCGCCGGGAGGACCGCCGTCGTTGTTCGTCGTGCCGTCATCACCGCACGCGACCAGCGCGATCACGAGCCACGCGATTCGCCCCATGGGGCGATCCTATCAGCGCTGCGCGAAATCGGTGAGGCCGCGGCGATGGCGCTCGAGGATGAAGTAGTTGAACCAGCCGAGGTTCAGGCGCGCGGGGCCGAGGGCGAAGTCGGCCTTTCCGAGGAACAGATCCGGGTTCGACGGATCGACCTGCACGAGGTAGTCGCGCAGCCCGGCCATGATGTCGAAGCGCGGGTTGTTCCCCTTGCCGTAGTCGAGCATCAGCGCGTGCAGGTGCTTGTTGTCGCGCGACGTCGGATCGACCGGGTACGCCTCGTAGAAGCCGTAGCGCTTGGGCGACGTGTCGTTCGGCCGGAGGTGCCAGCGTCCGTCGAGGACGTTGCACACGACGGGCGAGTTGTAGCCCATGACCTTGCCGGTCTCGCCGTCGCGGTAGAAGCCCTTGACGAACTTCTTGATGCCGACGAGGTTGCCGAACGGGACCACGTCGTTGAGCGGGAGGCGGTTGATGCCGCGGAACTCCCAGCCGACGAGATCTTCGAGGTCCGGCATCGAGCCGCGCTCGAACACGAGGTCGAGCTGGCGCAGCGGCGTCTGCTCGAGGGCGAGCGCCGCGCGCGATGGAAACGGCGACGGGTCCGGACGAGCCGTGGACGTGGGGGACGGAGTGAAAGCAGCGACGACACTCATGACAAGAACCTCCGCGCGTTGTCGATCACGTGACCCGCCGCGCGCGTCGCGAGGGTCATGATGGTTTCCATCGGGTTGGTGCGAATCGGGGTCGGGAACAGCGACGCATCGCTGATCAGCAAGCGGTCGACGTCGTGCATGAAGCCGAACTCGTCGGTGACGGAGCGCGTGCGATCGGTTCCCATGCGGCAGGTGCCCATCATGTGGACCGTCATCACCTCCCACTCCGACGGCTTCACCTTCTGGGCGAGGACGCGGCGCGCCTCGTCGGCGTCGTGCACCTCCACCGCGTGGTGGAACGGCAGGATGATCGTCTTCGCGCCCGCGGTGAACAGCAGGTCACTCAGGCGATCGAGGCCGCGCTTCATCGTGTCGATGTCGCGATCGAGCAGCTGGTAGAACGCCTGCGGGCGGCCGTTCGTCACGCGGACGCGTCCCGTCGTGGTGTCCTCGATCAGCATGCCCGCGACGACCATGTTGTTGTAGCGGTGCATCAGCTGACCGAGCTGCGCTCCTCGATGCGGCAGCGACATCGCGACGATCGACGGCGGCAGATTCACCGCGGCGAACGTGCCGATCCCATCGCGGACGAACTCGCGGACCTGGAACGCCTGGTGGACGCCCTGCCAGCTCGTGACGTCCTCGTCGAAGAACGCGACCACCTTCACGTTCGGGTGCAGCGACAGGTTGCCGCCCAGCTCGCCGGACTTCGAGGTGAGCCCCGAGCGCGAGAGCAGGGCAGGCGTGTAGATCGCGCCGCACGACGCGACGACGAGCTTCGCGCGAACTGCCACGCGCGCGCCGGAGCCGCCGTTTCGAAGCGCGACACGCCCCACGACTCCGGTCGCGCGCTTGCCGTGAAACGTGATCTTGTCGACCTTCACGTCGGAGTACACGCGCGCGCCGAAGTGCAGCGCGCGCGGGATGTAGCTGACGAGCGCGGACTGCTTCGCGCCCGTGGGACAGCCAAAAGCGCAGCGGTTCGATCCGACGCAGTGCGCCTGGTTGCGCAGGTTGTCGATGATCTCCCAGCCCTTCGCATCGGCGCCCTTCTTGAGCAGCCAGTTCTCGCGGCCGATCGCTTCCTTGTCGTTCTTCGCGACGTGGATGCGCTTCTCGACGCGTTCGAAGTACGGCTCGAGCTGCTTCGGCGTCATGTCGGCGAGGCCGGCCTCCTTGCGCCAGCGCGCGAGGATCTCCTCGGGGGTGCGCCACGACATGCCGCCGTTGATCACGGTCGAGCCCCCGACGGCCTTGCCCTCCTGGAACATGATCGGCGGGTTGCCGATCGCCATCGACGCGCCGCCGTCGCGATACAGCTGGCGCACCATCGCCGACGTATCGGCGGTGAAGTCGCGCGTCTGGTAGTAGCTGCCCTCCTCGAGCACGACGACATCGAAGCCCGCTTCCGCGAGCTCCGCGGCGACGGGCGCACCGCCGGCGCCCGACCCGACGATGACGACATCGCAGTCGAGCACCGTGTCGCCGACGAGCTCGTGGCGCGTGTACACGCCGGGCGGCGGCGTTCCTTCATGCACGGCAGGTCGCGCGGCCACCATCAGCGCCCCACCTTCCTGCGCAGCGCGCGAACGTCGACGCCGGGCCGCAGCGGATCGGGCGCGAGGATCTGCGCCTCCTGCTTGCGCACGTCGTCGCGGAACACGGTCAACCGCTTCTGCGTGACCTTCTCGATCCACGGCGCGACGCGATAACCGACGTGCTCGGCCATCGCCGGCTGCTCGTAGCAGGACAGCGACATCAGCTGATTGAGCGCGCGCGCGAACTGCACGTGCAGCGGCGTCAGGCCGTGCTCCCACGACGCGTAGTACTTCTCGGCGCGATCCGGCGACAACCGATGCGCGCGCGCGCCGTGAAACGGGACGGCGCCGAGGTCGTACGCGAGCATCCCGGTGCCGATCAGCTTCTGCAGGAGGCGCGGCGCGGCGCCGATCGTGAGCGCCATGTGCTCGACGATGTCGCTGGCGTACGGCACCGCCTCCGCCGGACAGATCACCGGCACGAGCGAGACGAGCACCTTTCGCGTCAGCTCGCCGTGTTGGTAGGGGGCGAAGTCGCTCACGACACCCCCAGGAGCTTCGCGACCGACGAGTCGTGTCGATCGAGGTAGTCGGTCATGTGCGCGACCGCGTCGCCGCTCCCCGCCTCGAGCATGTCGAAGAACTTGGTGTGCACCTGCACGTAGTCGTCCGGCAGCTTCATCGCGAAGCGCAGCGTCGACGCGATGTCCATGTAGATGTTGCTCACGCGGTTGAGCATCCACATGCCCGGCGTGAACTTCGCGGCCTCGACCACGCTGCGCAGCACCTCGAAGTCCTCGCGGATGTACATCGCCGAGTCGCGCATCGCCCACGCGCGCGCCATCGCGAGCCGCGCGCTCTGCGTGCCGCCCTTGGGTACGCGCGTCACGATCTGCCGCACGACCTCGAGCACGATCGCGCGACGCATCGACAGCATGTCGATGAGCAGCTGCGGGATCGACGGCTGGTTCTGCTCCGGCTTTCCGTATCGCAGGTAGCCCGGCAGCACCTCGATCGACCACTCGCGATACGCGCGCACCACGATGCCCGATCCGCGCCGCGGCTCGACCAGACACCACTCGCCGAGCCGCCGTAGCGCCTCGCGAAGCGTCGGCCGGGACGCCCCCAGCTGGCGGCTCAGCTCGCGCTCGGCGGGGAGCCGGGTGCCGGGCGGATAGACGCCCTTGAGGATGTCGGCGAGCAGCTTCTCGAACACTGCATCGATCGCGGTGGTCGTCGGTTCTTCGACGGAGTCGGGGTCGTGGAGGGGAAGCGCCATGTGGTAAGACCAATTGGTAAGACCAACCGCGGGTCATGGTCAACCACAAAGTGCTCGGGGTTCAGTTCGACGTACATCGACCCGTGATCACACGGCTTATTGACCCATGGTCAACAACGCGATGACGAAGGGACGCCCCTTCGGAGTGTCCAATCGTCGGACAGGTCGGCGCGGGTCAGCGAGGCAGGAGTGTCGGACGCAGGCGCCGTGCGGCGGCCTTGAGGTTCTCGTCGGTGCCGTTCGCGATCAGCGCGTCGAGGAGCTCGAGCGCGCGCTGGCGCTGGCCGAACGAGCGCGCGATCAACGCGAGGTCGTAGCGCGCGGCATCGACGCGCGAGTCCGTCGGATACTCCGCGAGCAGCCGCTCGAGGAGCTCGCGAGCGCCGGCGGGATCGCGGATCGCGAGTGCAGCCTCGGCGCGCTTGTAGAGCTCCGCGGCGTCGACGCGGATCTCGACGAGCGTCGGTGCGCGGCGCTCGGTGTCGGGCGCCCGAGCGACGATCGCGCTCCCCGGCGACATTCCGATCTTCGCGGCGGTCTCCGGTCTCGTGGTCGTCGCCGGCTTCGGTGGTGCAGACTCGAGGGGCGCTGCATCGACCCGCGCCTCGCCCGTGGTCGGAGCGCTCGCGGAAGGTTCCGCGAGCGGTGGTGCGCCCATGTCGAGCGCGTGACGCTCGACGATCTGTCGCGCTTGCTCGCCCGCGCCGAGCACGACCATCGACGGCTCCACGCGCACCGCGAACCGCGCGTCGCGCGAGACCACGTGGTTGTCGCCCGCGTCGATCGCGAGCGCGGGGGCGGTCGGCGTGCGATCCGCGACCACGAGGCCTTTCGTGACGGTCACGCGAACGAGATCGGCCTCGCGCTGGATCGTCGCGACGCTCGGACCGACGAGCGTGAACGTCACGCCGTCGCGCACGAACACGGTGCGCTGGCCCGTCGCCGCCGACAAGGTCGTCGACTCCGACGCGATCACCGGCGCGGGGGCCGACACGGGGGAAGGCGCGGGCGCCGCGATGGGACTCGGTGCCGTTTCGTCGCGCGTCGGCTTCGGCAGCACGACGAGCGCGACGATCACCGCGAGCGTCGCGAGCGCGAACACCGGCAAGCGCCAGGTGCGCGGCGGCGCCGGCGTGATCGCGGGGCGCTCGGCGATCGCGCCTTCGATCGCACGCCACGACGACTCGCGACGCAGATCGTCGAGCCGCGCATCGAGCGAGCGCACGGCATCGCGTACGGACTCTGTCGCGTCGTGCGAGGTCGCGTCGCGCGAGGTCGCGTCGTGCGAGTGCACGGCATCGCGCGCGGATTCCGACGCGTCGTGCGAGGTCGCGTCGTTCGTATCGCTATCGAGCGGGCCGCTCATCGACCTGCCTCCTTGGTCGCGAGCGCGGCGAGGCGGCGCTTCGCCGCGTTGACGCGCATGCGGGTGGTCGCCGCGAACGAACCGACGAGGACTGCGACCTCCTCGTGCGAGAAGCCCATCACCTCGCGCAGCACGAAGGCGACGCGGTGCTTGGGCGAGAGCTTCTCGAGCATCGCGAGCGCGCGCGCGAGCTCTTCGCGGCGCGCGGCTTGCTCCGCGGGCGTCGCCGAGGGGTCGAGCTCGCCGTCGAGATCGAGCTCGTCGAGCGGGCGGCGGCGGCGCAGGTGATCGAGCGCGACGTGCGTCGCGATCTGGTAGAGGAACGTGAGCAGCGACGCGTCGCCGCGGTAGCGGGGCAGGGCGCCGTGCAGGCGGACGAACGTCTCCTGCAGGAGGTCCTCGCGCTCTCGATCGGGACCGATGAGGCGCGTGAGGAGACCGAAGATGCGATCGGCGTGGGCGCGATAGATCGACTCGAACGCATCGCGATCGCCCGCGGCGGCGAGCATCGCGAGCGTCCGATCGCTCGAGACCACGTCCGGTGGTTGGGGCCCGCGTGGCCCGCGGCCCGCGGCCTGCTTCGTCACAAGCCCCACTCGACTCCAAGCCCGACGTGGCCGGCGTACTCGTCGAAGACCTCCCGCGTCGTCATCGGCGCGCTCGTGTCGAACGCGATGTGCATGTCGCCATCGCAGCGCATGTAGTCCGTGTTCACGTAGTAGCCGCCGGCTTCGATCGCGAGGCGCGTGCGCGGAGAGAGCGGCAGGTAGATGCGCGCGGTCCCGTACACGCCGCCCGCGGTGCCGATGCCGTCGGCGCAGGTGCGGAACGCGAAGCCCGCGCCGCCGATCTCGAGGCCGAGCGCACCGAAGCGCCCTTCGATGCCCACGCGGCCCAGCGCGGAGGTCGTCGTCTCGATGTGCGTGCCGTGCTTGTCGAGACCCGCGCTGACGACGAAGCGCACGCTCGGGTTGATCGAGGTGGCGAGCGACGCGAGGAACGGCGTCGTGTAGATGCCGCCGTCGGTGCGTTGATAGCCGAGCGACGCGCGGAGCGCGTGGCGCGCGTGCGAACCGGGCGCGGATGCCGTGATGATCGCCGGTGCACCCGGAGGTGCTTCGTTGTCGATCGCGGCATCGGGCGGCTCGGGTGCGATCGGCGGCTCCGGCGGCTCGGGCGGCTCCGGCGGCTCGGGCGCGAGCGGCGGCGTCGGCGGCGTCGGTGGCGTTGGCGGTGTCGGTGGTGGCGGCGGCGCGGCAAGCGGCGCCGTCGAGATCGGCGACTCGGCGAGCGATACGATCACCAGCGCGACGACGCGCGCGAGATCGTGCGGTGGTGCGCCATCGACCTCGAGCGCTCGCGCGCGATCGCCGACGGTGATCACGATGAGGTCGCCCGAGCGCGCGATGTGGATCCGTGCGCTCGAGTCTCGCACGCGGATCTGCACCGCGTCGGACAGCTCCTTGGCGGTGAACGGGACCGACTCGTCGACGGTGATCGTCGGCTGCGCGTGCGCGACGGTCGCCGCGAGCGAGGTTGCGAGGAGAACGGCGCGCCTCACAGCGGCAGCTCCAGTCCGACGGACAGCTGCCCGGTCGTGTCGCGGTTCTCGTAGGACACGCCGTCCCAGTCCATGCAGATGCCGCTCGTGACGTGGCGGATGCCGGCTTCGGCGAACAGGCGGTTCTGGATCGCGCCGACGGGGAACAGGTACGCGCGCGCGGCGGCGTAACCACCAGTTGCGAACGTGTTACCGAGACACTCGTCTTCCCATCGCGTCATCGCGAGACCCGCTTCGACCGCGATCCAGCGATGGCGCAGCTCGACGCCGGCGCGCATCGGGATCGACGACACCTCCTGGCGCCCGGTGCCCGAGAGGCTCCAGACCGACGTCTTGTCGAGGCCGATGCCCACGACGAGGTGCGCGGACGGACCGAGCCGGCGCGACATCGTCGCCATCACCGGCGTCGTGTCGATCCACTCGGTGCGCTCGTACCCGACCTGCACGCGCAGCGTCCAGTTCTTCGGTGGCGGCACGAGGCCGCCCGCGCCGAAGAGCACCGTCGATCCGGTCGCTCCGGGCGCCGCGATCGGCATCGGGGCGCCCGGCGGTGCGTCGACCGGAAGGGGCGGCGGGGGCTCCGGCGGGAGCGGCGGCGTCGGTGCGGGTGGCGGCGGCGGTGGCAGCGGGGCCACCGGTGCGCCCGCCGAGGGTGGGCCATCGAGCGCGACGATGACCAGCGCGACCACGCGCGCGAGATCGTGCGGCTCGATCGCGGGATCGACCGCGACGCTGCGAGCCTGGTCGCCCACGGTGATCACCAGGACATCGCCCTGTCGATTCACGTGGATCTGCGCGTTCGAGTCCGCGCGGATCGACACCGCGCTGGCGAGATCGTCGGCCGAGAACGGGATGGTGTCGTCGACGATGATCGTCGGACGAGCGAGCGCCGCGGTCGGGGCAGACGCGGCAAGGAGGGTGGCGGTGAAGAGAGCTGTGCGGCTCGGGGTCTTCATCTGTGGGGGTAGTCGCAGCGTGCGCCCGAAACCGAAAAACTTTCCATGAACCAGCGCTGCTGCACGCTGACTTCGGGAGTGTGCGCCTCACGTCCACCTCGCTCGGGCGTGTAGCTCGACGGAAACCGCCCGTCATTACAGGCAGGTTGGCTTGACGGTGGAGAGCGCGCCTCGCTAGGTTCCGATCTATGACCAAGCCCAAGGCAGGTGGGGAACAGCCGGTTGAAATCCCGGACACGCTCCCCATCCTCCCGCTCCGCAACTCCGTGCTGTTCCCGGGGGCGATCATCCCGATCGACGTTGGCCGTCGCAAGAGCGTCCGCCTCGTCGAGGATGCGATCGCGAAGGAGCGTCCGGTGATCGGCATCCTCACCCAGAAGGATGCGCGCACCGAAGATCCAGGATCCGGTGACCTCTACATGATCGGATGCGCCGCGCGCATCTTGAAGGTCATCAAGCTCGCGAAGGACAACTTCAGCGTCATCCTGCAAGGCGTCTCGCGCTTCGAGGTCTCGGGCTTCGACGGCGCCGAGCCGTTCCTCGCGGCCAAGGTGCGCAGCGTCCCCGACCCGACGTCGAGCGACGTCGAGCTCGACGCGCTCGTGATGAACCTCAAGGACATCGCGAAGCGCGTCGTGAAGCTGATGCCCGAGCTGCCCAAGGAAGCGGGC
Organism: uncultured Kofleriaceae bacterium; assembly: GCA_964617845.1. Classification (GTDB taxonomy): domain Bacteria; phylum Myxococcota_A; class Polyangia; order Haliangiales; family Haliangiaceae; genus JABFXX01. The sequence goes on from CAZUAR010000012.1 coordinate 115,814, forward strand.
GCGCTCGTCGACAGCGTCACCGAAGCGGGTCACCTCGCGGATCTGATCACGAGCCACCTCGAGCTCGAGGTCGGCGAGAAGCAGGACGTCCTCGAGACGTTCGACCTCAAGACTCGCGTCCGCAAGGTGCTCCAGTTCCTGTCGCGCCAGCTCGAAGTGTTGAAGGTGCGCGAGCGCATCAACACGCAGGTGCAAGAGGAGATGGGCCGCAACCAGCGCGAGTACGTGCTGCGCCAGCAGCTCAAGGCGATCAAGGAAGAGCTCGGCGAGCTCGATGACGGCGGCGGTGACCTCGACGAGTTCGGCGAGAAGATCACGAAGGCCAAGATGCCCGAGGAGGCCGAGAAGGTCGCGAAGAAGCAGCTCGACCGCCTCAAGGGCATGCAGCCGTCGAGCGCGGAGTACACCGTCACGCGCACGTACCTCGAGTGGCTCGTCGAGCTGCCGTGGTCGATCTCGACGGAAGATCACATCGAGCTGCAAGAGGTTCGTCGCTGCCTCGACGAGGATCACTACGACCTCGACAAGGTGAAGAAGCGCATCGTCGAGTACATGGCCGTGCGCAAGCTGAAGAACGACAAGAAGGGACCGATCCTGTGCCTGGCGGGTCCCCCCGGCGTCGGCAAGACGTCGCTCGGTCGGTCGGTCGCTCGCGCGATCGGCCGCAAGTTCGGTCGCATCTCGCTCGGTGGCGTGCGCGATGAGGCCGAGATCCGCGGTCACCGGCGCACCTACGTCGGATCGCTGCCGGGCCGCATCATCCAGGGCATCAAGAAGGCGGGCACCAACAACCCGGTCTTCGTGCTCGACGAGATCGACAAGCTCGGCCACGACTTCCGCGGCGATCCCGCGAGCGCGCTCCTCGAGGTCCTCGACCCCGAGCAGAACAGCTCGTTCTCGGATCACTACCTCGAGGTCACGTTCGATCTATCGAAGGTGCTGTTCATCGCGACCGCGAACCAGCTCGACCCCATTCCGTGGGCGCTCCGCGATCGTCTCGAGATCATCGAGCTGCCGGGCTACACGCGGCAGGAGAAGAAGCAGATCGCGCGCAAGTTCCTCGTGCCCAAGCAGCTCGAGGATCACGGCCTCACCGAGGAGCGCGCCGAGATGACCGACGAGGCGATCTTCGAGATCGTCGACTCGTACACGCGCGAGGCCGGTGTCCGTAACCTCGAGCGCGAGATCGGTAGCGTGTTCCGCGCGGTCGCCGTGAAGGTGGCCGAGGGACAGGCAAAGGACCACGAGGTCCTCACGCCGAAGGAGGTCGAGGAGTTCCTCGGTCCGAAGAAGTTCGTCAGCGAGGTCGCGGAGCGCACGGCCGAGCCGGGCGTCGCCACGGGTCTCGCGTGGACGGCGGTCGGCGGCGACATCTTGTTCATCGAGGCATCGCAGATGCCCGGCAAGGGCAAGCTGACGCTGACCGGACAGCTCGGCGACGTCATGAAGGAGTCGGTCACGGCCGCGCTCTCGTTCGTGCGTGGTCGCGCCGCGGCGCTCGGGCTCGACCCGGGCAACTTCCTCGAGAACAAGGATCTCCACGTCCACGTTCCCGCGGGCGCGGTGCCCAAGGACGGCCCGTCGGCGGGCATCACGATGTACACGGCGCTCGTGTCGCTGTTCACGGGCGTGCCCGTGCGACCCGACGTCGCGATGACCGGCGAGATCACGCTGCGCGGTAACGTGCTGCAGATCGGCGGCGTGAAGGAGAAGCTCCTCGCCGCGCACCGCGCCGGTATCAAGCGCGTGATCATCCCGGATCGCAACGTGAAGGATCTGATCGACGTGCCGGACGAGGTGAAGAAGGAGATGGAGATCCTCTCCGTGAAGCGCATGGACGAGGTCCTCGCGCTCGCGCTGAAGGATCCGCCTCCGTCCATCCTCGACCTGGCCAAGGTCGCCCAGTCCGAGAATCAGCCGACCGCGTAGCGGACGCGGCGCGATCCTGGCCTGGCCGTCGCTCGTCGCGCTACCGTAAGCGCGATGAGCGATGCGTATCGCAGGAACCCCGACGGCGATCCGCTCGGCGAGCCCGAGCGCGAGAGCGCCGCGATCACCGCGTTCGGCAAGTGGCGCGATCGCACGCGCATGCTGATGGTGCTCGCCTTCGCGATCCCCGGCATCGCGCTGGCCGCGATGACCTGGTACCTCGTGCAGGACTACCAGTTCGCCCACAATCACGGCCGCGCGCTGTTGCTCGTCAACGTCGGCAGCGCGGCGATCGCGTGGGGCGTCATGTTCTTCGTCGGTGCGTTCATGGGCCGCATGATCGTGCGCCGGCGATCGCCGGCGATGCTCGCGCAGCTCGCGACGCAGTACGAGGTGCCACTCGCCAAGCTCCAGGAGACCGCGACGATGGTGGAGACGCTATGAGCGACGCGTATCGCACGACGAACAACACGTGCCCGACGTGCGCTGCCCCGCTGCGCGAGTTCGCGAAGCGCCTCGTGTGCGATCAGTGCGGCGGCATCATGATCGGCGTGAAGGACTTCACCGCGGCGTGCGAAGACGTCGCCGGCATCGATCTTCCCGTCGAGATCCACACCGAGTCGCCGACCGAGATCCCGTGTCCGCGGTGCAACGCGGCGCTCGCGAACGCGAAGGTCACGATCGCCGACAAGAAGATGAAGTCGAAGCTCCTCCACTGCGAGCGCGACGGGTTCTGGTTCGCGACGGGCGTCTTGACCGGCGTGTTCGCGATCGTCGGTCGTCGCTGGGGCGGCCACTCGCCGCCGTCGCGCGGCGCGGGCTCGACGACCGGCCTCGACGGGTTGCCCGTCCCGCAGCACCGGCCGGCGAGCGGCGCGCTCGCGATCAGCGGCTGGCATCAGCGACCGCGCAAGCGCCCACCGACGGTGACCCCGGTGAACATCTATCGCGATCAGGTGCTCGCGTGCCCCGCGTGTCCTCCGACCAGGCCGCACGAGCTTTCGTTCGCGGGCGATCGCTGGACGTGCGCGAGCTGCCACGGCGCGTACGTCGAGCGCGGCGCGCTCGAGGCGCTGATCGAGGAGATGGCGAACCAGCCGTACGAGCTGGCCCCGCCGTCGGGCGCCGCCGGCGACCGCGCGTGCCCCGTGTGCATCGAGCCGATGGTCGTGGAGAAGCTCGGCGCATCGACGACGATCGATCGCTGCGGCAGGCACGGCGTCTGGTTCGACGAGCACGAGCTCCAGACCGCGCTGGTCGAGGTCGGCATCCCCGAGAAGACGGGGCTCGTCGGCTGGCTGAAGCAGCTATTCTAGAGGCGGCATGTCCGACCCGTACCGCTCCGCGCCGCACCCGTGTCCGTCGTGCAAGACCACGCTGCGCGACTTCCACAAGCGGCTCGTGTGCGATGCGTGCGACGGGATGTTCCTCGCGCTCGATGATCTGAACGAGCAGATCCGGCAGCTCACCGGCGTCATCCCGTCCCTGGCGTTCCACGACGAGGCACCCGGACAGCGTGCGTGTCCCCACTGCACCGGCCTCATGTCGACGCTCCGGCTCGAGGTCGCGATCGACACGGAGCACGTCAAGCCCAAGCCCGTTCTCGATCGGTGCGCGCAGCACGGGATCTGGTTCGACGGCGAGGAGCTGGCGGCCGTGTTCCAGAAGGTCATCGGGAAAGGCCCGGGCGGCGGGGTGGATCGCAAGGCGCCCACGAGGCTGCAGGGCAACACCGCCGCCGGAGAGTGGCGGCGGGCGAGCGGAGTTCCCGAATGGTGGGGCTCGCTCGGGAGCACCCGGTCACGCTCGTAGGACGATCCTCGCTGATCGGTGAGAACCCCGCTCCGAGGCTTGACGCCCAGATGGGGCCTACTTAGGTTGCCCAGCACACAATCCCGCTGAGGAAATAGACGTCATGGGCAAGATCATCGGTATCGACCTGGGCACGACCAACTCCGTGGTCGCGATCATGGAGGGCAAGGAGCCCAAGGTCATCCCCAACGAGGAGGGCGCACGCCTGACTCCCTCGGTGGTCGCCTTCGACGAAAAGGGCGAGGTCCTCGTAGGACAGATCGCCCGTCGTCAGGCCATCACCAACCCGGAGAACACCGTGTTCTCCAGCAAGCGCTTCATGGGTCGGAAGTACTCCGACTCCATCGTCCAGGAGGAATCGAAGCGCGTTCCCTTCAAGATCGTCGCGGCCGGCAACGGCGACGCCGGCATCGAGATCCGCGGCAAGCGCTACTCGCCGCCCGAGATCGGTGCCCGCGTGCTGATGAAGCTCAAGCGCGCCGCCGAGGAGTACCTGGGCGAGACGGTGACCGAAGCCGTCGTCACGGTGCCCGCGTACTTCAACGACAGCCAGCGCCAGGCGACCAAGGACGCCGGCAAGATCGCCGGCCTCGACGTCAAGCGCATCATCAACGAGCCCACCGCGGCCGCGCTCGCCTACGGTCTGGACAAGACCAAGGAGCAGCTGATCGCCGTGTTCGATATGGGCGGCGGTACGTTCGATATCTCGGTCCTCGAGGTCGGTGACAAGGTCGTCGAGGTCGTCTCGACGAACGGCGACACGCACCTCGGCGGTGACGACATCGACAACCGCCTGATGGACTGGCTCGTCGCCGAGTTCAAGAAGGACACCGGCATCGACGTGTCCAAGGACAAGATGGTCCTCCAGCGCCTCAAGGAGGCGGCGGAGAAGGCGAAGATCGAGCTGTCGAGCGTGCAGGAGACGGAGGTCAACCTCCCGTACCTCACCGCCGACGCGACCGGTCCCAAGCACCTCTTGAAGAAGCTCTCGCGCTCGGCCTTCGAGCGCATGATCGAGGACATCGTTGCCCGCGCCATGGAGCCCTGCAAGAAGGCGCTCTCCGACGCCGGCAAGAAGGTCGAAGACATCCACGAGGTCGTTCTCGTCGGTGGCTCGACGCGCATCCCGATGGTCCAGGCCAAGGTCAAGGAGTTCTTCAAGCGCGAGCCGAACAAGAGCGTGAACCCCGACGAGGTCGTTGCACTCGGTGCAGCGGTCCAGGGCGGCGTCCTCTCGGGCGACGTCAAGGACATCCTCCTCCTCGACGTCACGCCGCTGTCTCTCGCGATCGAGACGCTCGGTGGTGTCGCGACCGTTCAGGTCCCGCGCAACACGACCATCCCGACGCGCAAGACGGAGACGTTCTCGACGGCCGCGGACAACCAGAGCTCGGTCGAGGTCCACGTCACGCAGGGCGAGCGCCCGATGGCGAAGGACAACAAGACGCTCGGCAAGTTCCAGCTGACCGGCATCCCGCCGGCGCCGCGCGGTGTCCCGCAGATCGAAGTGACGTTCGACATCGACGCGAACGGCATCCTGCACGTGTCGGCCAAGGACAAGGCGACCGGTGCGGAGCGCTCGATTCGAATCGAAGCGTCGAGCGGTCTCTCGGACGCGGACATCAAGCGCGCCGTCGAGGACGCTGCGAAGCACGAGGAAGAGGACAAGCAGCGCAAGGAAGCGATCGAAGCTCGCAACCAGCTCGACACCCTCGTCTACGGCACGCAGAAGCTCGTCAAGGAGAACGAGGGCAAGCTGCCCGATACCGAGAAGCTGATGATCGAGGAGGCCCTCAAGGAGGCCGAGTCGGTCCTCGAGCAGAACCGCGAGAACGGCGATGCGGGCAAGCTCCGCACGGCGTTCGAGAACCTCCAGGCCGCGGCGCACAAGCTCGCCGAGGCCATGTACAAGCAGTCCGGCGGAGAAGGCGGTCCGCCGCCCTCGGACGGTGGCTCGGAGCCGCCGAAGGACGATGTCATCGACGCCGAGTTCGAAGACAAGACATAGCCATCTAGTCGAACGGCATCGATGCGCAACGGGCTCGCGGTTCATTCCGTGGGCCCGTTGTCCTTTCGGCCTACAATCGCGGCGTGCGGTTGGTCGTCCTGCTCGCGGTGGTCTCGTGCGGAGACAACCTCCGCATGATCGAGAGCGGTGACCGCCTCGAGGCGATCGTCGAGAGCGGCGGCGAGGACGCCGACGCGATCGCGTACTACCGCGACACCGAGCTCGCGATCGATTGCGCGTTCCAGCTCGATCCCGCGAACCGGTGGCGGTGTCTGCCGCGCGCGGCGGTCGAGCCGGCGGGATACGCCGACGAGGAGTGCCAAGAGCCGCGCTACCAGTGCCGCGACTGCGGTGACACCCACGCGGCGGTGCTGCGCGACGAGGGCTGCGGCGGCACCGTCGCGACGCCGCTCGCGCTCGAGGACTCGCTACGCCCGCTGTTCGTGCGCGTCGGCGACATCTGCCTGCACGCGGACTTTCCGCCGGGCGACTACTACGCGGCCGAGCCCGCGCCGCTCGACGACTTCGTCGCCGCCGAGTTCGAGGATCACCTCGTGACGTACGAACTCGGCACGCGGACGCTCGTCGCCGACGACGGCACGCGCACGATGTTCCACCACGCGTACGAGCGAGGTGGCGCGCGCGATTGCTCGTTCTTCGGCGGCGTCGCGGGGCCGTGCTTGCCCGGCACCACGGGGAGCACGGGACCCACGTTCTTCTTCGCGGATGAGACGTGCTCGTCGCGCGCCGCGTTCAGCGTGAAGCCGCTCGATCCGAGCGCGTGCGCGCCGCCGACGCACGCGCGGTTCGAAGGCGCGGTCCACCGCGTCTCGGCCATCGGCGACCGCGCGTTCGAGCGCAGCCCCGTCGACGCGAGCTGCGTGCCGACCGACCAGACCGGGCTCGCATTCTTCGCGATCGGTGCGATCGACGACTCGCTGCCCCGCGCCGACGTGATCGCCCTCGGCACCGGGGATGCGCGCCCCCTGTACTACGCGGCGGAGGGCCGGCCGATCGCGTTCGCCGACCGCTGGGTCGACGCGGACAACATGCCGTGCACCCCGCTCGCGACGGTGAACGACCGGCGCTGCGTCGGGAGGTCGCTCTCGCTGTTCGACGCCGATGTCCGGTACGCGGATGTCTCCTGCTCGATCCTGCTCGTGCCGAACCCGGAGAGCGACCTCTACGCACTGCGTTGGGAGGGCGCCGCGACCGCCCGCGATGTGACAGCGCGCAGCACCGTCGCGAGCATCCATGCGCTCCGCTCCTACCCGGCGACCGAGATGTACGAGATGCGCGACGGCTTTTGCATCTTGTCGCCGGATCCCGCCGTGCTCATGGCATTCGTCGGGCCCCCGCTCGATCTACAAAAGTTTCCGATCGTGACGCAGCGACCGGCCCGTGCATACTAGGGCTCTGTGCGTGCAGTCGTCGTGCTCGCGTCGATGCTCCTCGCGGTGGGGTGTGTCGAGCTCGGTCTGATCGAGGACGGCACGAGTGTGTCGATCGGCAAGCCGAGCGGCGGCTACCTCCTCGCGGGCCGGCGCCTCCCCGATAGCGGCGAGGGCTTCACGACGAAGGACGTGTGGCGGACGCGCGGCGTTCGCTACGGCACCGACGAGCTCGTCGATCTCATCACCGCGGTCGGACGACGACTCGCGCAGACGCCGGGCGAGAAGCTCGTCGTCGCCGACCTCTCGACGCGCAACGGCGGCGAGGCGCGCCGCTGGCACCGCTCGCACCAGAGCGGGCGCGACGTCGACCTCGTCTACTTCATGCGCGACGCGCAGGGCAAGCCGATGGAGGCCGACGCGATGCGCGTGTTCGACGACAACGGGCTCGCGCGCGACGGCAGCGGGATCACGATCGACGTCCCGCGCACGTGGGAGCTCGTTCGCTCGCTGATCACGGCGCGCGAGGCGTACGTGCAGTGGGTGTTCATGTACCAGCCGATCGCGAACAAGCTGCTCGAGCACGCGATGGCAAAGGGCGAGTCGGACTTCGTGATCGCGCGCGCGAAGCTGGTGATGAAGCAGCCCGGCGACAGCGCGCGCCACGACGATCACATCCACGTGCGCGTCTACTGCAGCGATCGCGATCGCGCGTATGGCTGCGTCGACATCGGCCCGATGGAGCCGCTCCTCGAGCGCCTGACGACGCCCGAGAGCGAGCTGCCGAACCTGATCACCGAGATGGTCGCCGGTGCGGCGAACGTGGCCGCGACGGAAGTCTTGATCGGGCGCTAGTATCGACGTGTGAAGACGCTCGCGCTGTGTCTGGTCCTCGTCGCGTGCTCCAAGGACGCGCCGGTGATCGCGGCGAAGGATGGCCCCGACGGCCTGCGCGACCTGTTCGCGCGAGCGCGCGCCGCGTGCGAGGCGAAGGACTACGCGAAGGGTCGCGCGATCGTCGAGTCGATCCTGCCCAAAACCCAGCACGTGCTGGTCGCGCTGAAGTCGGACACGCCTCCCGGGCTCGTCGACGAGATCGTGGGCCAGGCCAAGGAAGTCCCCGCGGAGGACGAGAAGGCGGCGTGTCTGCTCTCGCCGCCGGGGCGCACGCAGATCATCGTGCACCGCGCGACGACCGAGGAGCTCGCGGCGCCCGGCGACCAGACCGTCGCCGCGACCGAGTTCCCCGCGGGTGCCGCGACGCTGACCGGGATCCTGCGGCCGACGATGACGTTCTACGAGGTCGAGACCGTCGAGCCGGGCAAGGACCGCGGCACGAAGTTCCACATGTTCTTCTGGGACGGCGCGCAGTGGCGCATGCTCGGTCCCGCGTGGCGCTACCTCTCGGGCGAGAGCGACTAGCTACGAAGGGCAGGGGCCGACAGGGTTGATCTTCGGCGCGGGCGCGGACTCGAAGCCGGCGTCGATCGTCGTCGCGTCTGCCGGCGCGCCGGCATCGATCGGCGGCGCGGGCGCCGCGTCGGGCTCGTTCGTCGACGCCTCGTCGGTGGTGAGCGGGCGCAGCGTGCGCAGCGCTTGCTCGAACGGCCGCACGTGCGCGGCGCGCGCGTCGTTGGTCGGCGTCGACAGCACGAGCGTGACCAGGCGATCACCGCCGACGGCCACGGCCTGCCGCAAGAAGCTCCGGCCGTCGTCGTACTCGAACCACACCGATGGCAGCCCGACCGCTTCGTTGTCCTTGGGGCCCGCCTGCACCGGGCCGACCTGCATGCGCTGCGTCTGTAGCCTCGCGCGCAGCGCGCACGCGTACTTCGACGACAAGCTCTCGGGGCTCGTGCGGCACGCGATCGGCCACGCGCAGTACTTCTCGCGCGTGAACGCCTCCGCGGTCAGCACGATCTGTCCGGGCGGCTGGCTCCGCATCATCCACAGGATCAAACCGGGGTAGCTCGGTTGATCCGTCGCGCGCCATCCACGCGGCACGACCATGCGGAGGCGGTTCGCGCGCGAGGTGAACACGCTGTTCTCGAGCTCGGCGTGCGCGTCATCTCCGACGAGAACGCTCGCACCGATCGCCATCGCGCACAGAAGCACGAACGCGATCAGCGCGGCGAACGAGCGGCTCACTCGCTCGCGAATCTAGCGCGGGTCCTCTGCATCCACCCGACGCGACAGTCACTCCGGACCTGAACAGAGTCCCAGGCAAAAAGTTGACTGTTGTCGCTGCACTCTTGTTGACCGATTACATTCAGACGAATATCGTCACGATACCTAGTCGGACACTGGATTCTCCAGCGGCTCGAAAAGGTGGACGGCGCAGAGACGGAGTTACGCACGACCAAAGCCTGATGCGCTGCTCGAGGGGGCAGCGCACTGGCGGTGCGTGCGTCGCGCAGCCGTGACGGCGTTTTGCATCGCGAGGGATTCCTTTGTTCCAAGGGCAACGAGGCTGGGCAGCACACGCGGGGGAGGTCGGGACCATCGTCCCGCTGGCCGCGCATCGCCGACCCGTGCTCGCGGACATCGCGCAGCGACGCGACGACGATGCGAGCGACTCGAGCGCTGCACCACGCAACACGCTCCTCAAAGAGGACGAGCTTCGCGCGATCGAGGCTCAGTACCCGGACGGCATCACCGCCGTGCAGATCGTGGATGTCTTCACGAGCCGCGGGATCAAGTTCTCCGAGGCGAGCTTTCGCAAGTACGTCCAGCAGGGCCTCTTGCCGCGCTCGAAGCGCGTCGGTCGCAAGGGCAAGCACCGCGGGTCGCTCGGCGTCTATCCGTCCAAGACGGTCCGCCGCATCAACACCGTGAAGCAGCTCATGGTGTCCGGCCACACGATCGAAGAGATCCAGGGCCAGTTCCTGCTGTTCACCGATCTCGTCGAGGGCGTCGCCGAGAACCTCGCCGAGCTGTGGATCCGGCTCGCGGCCGATCTGCCGCAGCTCGAACCGAAAGCAAAGCGCGAGCTCGAGAAGCAGCTCGCGGATGCACGCGCCGACGGGGACGACCTCGTCGAGCGCCTCAATGACCTCGCGCGCCGTGTCGCGGCGCCTCGTACCGACAGCCTCCGTCTCGCCGGCGCCGCGGGGGACGCCGAAGACCTTCTCTGAACCGCCAGCACCAAGGAGATCCGATGAGCGACGATGACATGCACGACGACGACGAGCTCGACGAGACCCTCGACGAGGGCGAGGGGGACGAGGGCGAGGATGGTGAGGAGCTGATGGACGCGGACGGCATCACGCCGTCCGACGACGCGCCGGAGGTGAGTCGCAAGATTCGCCGCCGCCGCCGTCGCACGCGTCCGCGCAGCAAGACGATCGCGATGAAGCGGCTCACGCGCGAGGAGCTGCGGGTCGGCGCGTTGATGTACCCGCCCGTCGACATCCCGCGCCCGACCTCGCGCGCGGAGTGCAAGGAAGAGATGCGGCCGTGCCCGTGGGTGGCCTGCAAGCACCACCTCTACCTCGACATCAACCCGGAGACCGGGTCGATCAAGATCAACTTCCCCGACCTCGAGCCGTGGGAGCTCAAGCACACGTGCGCCCTCGACGTCGCCGAGCGCGGCGGCATCACGCTCGAAGAGGTCGGCGAGATCATGAACCTGACGCGCGAGCGCATCCGCCAGGTGGAAGTCCGCGGATTGCTCAAGCTGAAGATGGGATCGCCCTCTCCGGACGAGCTCGGCGCCGAGCTTCTCGCGGCCAAAGAGCGCAACGAAAACTGAGCGTGGTATGCACGCCGCATGATCCGGCGTGCACTGATCTCGGTCTCCGATAAGCGTGGCGTCGTCGAGCTGGCCAAGGTGCTGGCCCAGCACGGCGTCGAGATCCTCTCGACGGGCGGGACGTTCGCGGCGCTCTCCGCGGCGGGCGTGCCCGTCAAGCAGGTGTCCGACCATACGGGCGCACCCGAGATCCTCGACGGGCGCGTCAAGACGCTGCATCCCAAGATCCACGGCGGCTTGCTCGGCCGCGACACGCCCGAGCACCAGGCCGAGATGGCGGCGAACGGGATCACCCCGATCGATCTCGTCATCGTGAACCTCTATCCATTCGAGTCGACCGTCGCGAAGCCGACGACGACGCTCGATGAAGCGGTCGAGAACATCGACATCGGCGGGCCGTCGATGCTGCGCTCGGCCGCCAAGAACCACGAGCGCGTCGCGGTCGTCGTCGACCCGGACGACTACCCGATCATCGTCGGCGCGTTCAAGGCGACCGGAGGCGAGGGGCTCTCGGCCGCCCAGCGGTTCGCGCTCGCGCGCAAGGCGTTCTCGCACACCGCCGCCTACGACGCCGCGATCGCCGCGTACCTGTCGTCGATCGACGACGCGGCGGCGCACACGCGCACGCAGGCGCCGTCGCGCCGCGAGCTGCCCGACACGCTGTCGGTGCAGTGGCGCCGCCTCTACGAGCTGCGCTACGGCGAGAACCCGCACCAGGGCGCCGCGTTCTACGCCGACGCGCGCTCGCCGCTCGGCCGCACGTCACGGGCGCGCCCGACGATCGCGAGCGCCGAGGTCCTCGGCGGCAAGCAGCTCTCGTACAACAACATCCTCGATCTCGACGCGGCGCTCGGCCTGTGCCTCGAGCTCGACGAGCCGGCCGCTGTCGTCGTGAAGCACAACAACCCCTGCGGCGTCGCCCTCGACGCCACGGTCGCCGCCGCGTACAAGCGGGCGCGCGAGGCGGACGCGACCAGCGCGTTCGGCGGCATCGTCGCGGTCAACCGCGAGGTCGACGCGGAGCTCGCGAACGCGCTCGTCGAGACGTTCCTCGAGTGCGTCGTCGCGCCGGGCTACTCGGCCGCCGCGCGCGACATCCTCGCGAGCAAGAAGAACCTCCGGCTCGTCGCCGCGCCGGGCGACTGGCGCGCGCCGACGGGCGACCTCGCGTGGTCGATCCGGACGATCGCGGGCGGCGCGCTCGTGCAGAGCGTCGACAACGGCATGGTCGACCTCGCGGCGGCAAAGGTCGCGACGTCTCGCGCGCCGAGCGATCAGGAGCGCGCGGATCTCGCGTTCGCGTGGCGCGTGGCGAAGCACGTGAAGTCGAACGCGATCGTGTTCGCCAAGAACGGCGTCACCGTCGCGATCGGCGCGGGCCAGATGTCACGCGTGGACTCGGTCCGCATCTGCGAGCGCAAGGCCGGCGCTGCGCTGAAGGGCGCGGTCGTCGCGTCGGACGCGTTCTTCCCGTTCCGCGACGGCGTCGACGTGCTCGCCGAGGCGGGCGCGGTCGCCGTCGTGCAACCCGGCGGCTCGGTGCGCGACGAGGAGGTCATCGGCGCCGCGAACGAGCACGGCCTCGCGATGCTGTTCACCGGCATGCGCCACTTCCGGCACTGACGATCGGCCGGCGGCGCGACGTCACGAGCTCAGCGCGCGCGCGATCAGGACGGTGGCGCCGAACGCGGTCGCGGCGACGGCGACCATCGTCATCGCGATGCCGATGCCCTGGACCGCGTGCAGCACGCGCTTGCCGGACTCGCGATAGGCGCCTCGCGCGATCAGATCGAGCTGCTCGGCGGCGTGCATCCACGCGAGCGGGGCGAGCGGTGCCAGCGCGAGGGCAACGAGGCCGAGGAGCAGCGCGATCGCGAGCGGCGCGCGCGGGCGCGGTGGCTTCGCAGCGGCCCGGCTCGGGCGGACATACGCGCCCTGTCCGAGGAAGACGGTGGTCGGCTCGACCGGCCCACCGAGGTCCGATCCGGGGGGCGGCGTGCCGATCGCGATCAGGTGCGCGTCGAGGCCGCTCGATGGCGGGTTCGTGCCCGTCGCGAGCCGCGGCGCGTCGAGGGTGCGGGAGGTCTCGAGCGCCCGGCGGCTACCGAGCTCGAGGACGGTGGGGGCGGAGGCGGGAAGCTTCGAGGGAGTGGAGCTCGACATTGGGGGCGCCTATCCGCGGCGCCTCGTGTCGGTTGCTAGGAAAGATCACTCCGCCGTCAGGATGTAGATCGGGAACTCCCAGCCTTCGGAAACGCGGAGATAGAGCGTCAACGACCACCCCTGCGTCGTGATCAGCTCGCGGATCCGCATCACCTGGCCGATCGACACGGTGAGCGGGAACGTGACCGGCACGGTGACCACGCCGCCGGCGGGCACGTGGACCTTTGGCAGCGAGGTCTTGGCGACGAGCTGGTCCTTGTTGCGCAGCTCGAGCCGGTTGTCCTCGATGTCGACGTCGGTGGAGGTCGGGTTGGTGATCGTGACGGTGAAGCCGCCCGCGATCGTGATCTCGCCCTTCTTCGCCGCGGCCAGCAGCTCGGTCTTGCTCGGCAGGTCGCCGTGGAAGCTCTTCCAGTCGACCGAGTACGAACACTTGAGCACCTGCGTCTTGTGGTGCAGCGAGCTGCCGACGGCCGCGAAGCGCTGCACGTTCCACGCGACGAGCCCGAGCAGCGCGGCCCACGCGATCACGCGCACGATCGTGTGCGAGGGCGTGCGCTGCTTCGCGTCGGCGACGAGCGGCGCGCCGGCGATGGTGCCGCCGATGGCGGCGAGCGCGATGCCGACGACCTGCGCGCCGAACACGACGACGAGCTGCGTGGAGAAGCTCCACGTCGGGTGGTTCGCGGCGACGTTGCCCGCGATGATCGCGGGGAGGGAGAACAGCGCGCCGAACGTGAACAAGAGGAACGGGTGCGCGAGGAGCGACTTCAGGATCACCGAGTAGCGAAGCTTGTGGCGCTGGAGGATCGGCGAGAGGAAGTCGATGCCGACGGACGCGAACAGGACCGCGAACGAGAGGACGGTCGCGAAGCCGCGGCGCGTGGGATCGGGCGAGTAGCCGATCCAGAAGATCGTGCCCTGCGCGGCGAGCATCGCGACGAGGAGCTTCACTTCCTCCCAGGCCTGGAACCACAGCGGATGCTCGTCGATCGGATCTTCGACGAGCGCGTTGTCTTGCTCGAGCGTGAGCGAGACGTGCTCCTTGAGCGGGAACAGCGTGATCTGCACGACGAGCAAGCTCGCGACGATCGCCGCGTTCGTGATCACCGCTTGCTCCTGCGCGGCGAAGAAGTTGTCGACGAGGAGCTTGGACGCGAAGAGCCACTCCTCGGGGAGCAGGTAGCTCATCGCGGCGTCGACGAGGTCGTTCTTGTGGCTCGCGATCAGCGACGCGACGATGCCGAGCACCACGCAGCACGCGACGAGGTACGCGACGAGCCACGTGCCGCTCCGCTTCTTCAGGCGACGCGCGGCGAGCGGCGCGTCCACGGCCGCGAGCCCCAGCTGCTGCTTGACCTCGAGCATCCCCTCTGTGGGCGAACTATAAGCACGACCTCGCCGATGGAACGACGGGCGCGGCGGTATACCTCGCAGCATGAAGATCTTGGTCGTCGGAAGCGGAGGCCGCGAGCATGCCCTCGTGTGGCGCCTCGTCGAGAACGGACACAGCGTCATCGCCGCGCCGGGTAATCCGGGCATGGCGGCGCTCGTGCCGTGCGTTGCCGTCAGCCAGGACGACCACGAGCGGATCGCGTCGCTCGCGCAAGACGAGGGCGTGGACCTCGTGGTCGTCGGTCCGGAAGCGCCGCTCGTCGCGGGGCTCGCGGATGTCCTGCGTGCGAAGGGGGTGGCGACGTTCGGCCCCGGTGCGAGCGGCGCGCAGCTCGAGGGCAGCAAGGCGTTCAGCAAGACGTTCTTCGCGAAGCATCGGATCCCGACGGCGCCCTTCGCGATCGCGCGCGACGCCGGCGAGGCGGACGCGGCGATCGATTCGATCGCGCGCGATGGACGCGTGGTGATCAAGGCGGACGGGCTCGCGGCGGGGAAGGGCGTCGTCGTCGCGTCGAGCATCGACGAAGCGCGAGCCGCGGCGCGCGAGATGCTCGGCGGTCGCTTCGGTGCGGCCGGTGCGCAGCTGGTGATCGAGGCGTGCATCACGGGGCGCGAGGTCAGCGTGCTCGCGCTCACCGACGGCAAGCACCTCGAGGTGCTGCCGCCCGTCGAGGACCACAAGACGATCTTCGACGGCGACACGGGCCCGAACACCGGCGGGATGGGCACGGTCTCGCCCGCGTGGATCACGGACGAGTGCGCGGGCCGGATCACGTCGGAGATCCTCGAGCCGACGGTGCGCGGCCTCGCGGCGGACGGCATCGACTATCGCGGCGTCCTCTACGCGGGCGTGATGGTCGACGCGGCCGGAACGCCGTGGCTCCTCGAGTACAACTGCCGCTTCGGCGATCCGGAGACGCAGCCGATCATGGCGCGCACCAGGGGCGACCTCGGCGCGGCGCTGCTCGGCTGTGCGCGCGGCGAGCTGCACGTCGGATCGCTCGGGTGGGATCCGCGCGTCGCCGTGTGCGTCGTCGTGGCGGCCCCGGGCTATCCGGGGGCGCCGCGGACCGGCGACGTGATCCGTGGTCTCGACGCGGTCGGCGACGACGTCGTCGTGTTCCACGCGGGTACCGCGGTGAAGGACGGCGCGATCGTGTCGGCCGGCGGGCGGGTGCTCGGCGTGACCGCGCTCGGCCTCGGCGTCGCGCAAGCGCGAGAGAAGGCGTACGCCGCGATCGAGCGCATCGACCTGCCCGGCAAGCAGGTGCGCCGCGATATCGGCGCGCGCGGTCGATGACCCCGGCGCACGGATGATACGTTCGCGACCATGCCGCACGTCGCTGGTCTACGTGGAGTCATCGCCGAGCAAGCCAAGGTCGCCGACGTGGTCGGCAAGCCGCTCGACCTCGCGAAGGGGCTCGCCGACGGCGCACTGACCCGCGACGCGAGCCGCGCCGTGTATCGCTATCACCAGACGTTCTCCGGCGGCAGCCGCACGTTCACCCGCCGCTCGTTCGGCTGCGTCGTCCGCCTGTCCGACTGGGCCGACGGCGAGATCCGCGGCCACGCCGAGGTCACGCCCGCGGCGCGCGAGCAGTACCTCGCGCGCATCCGCGCCAACAAGGGCCACGTCGACGCGATCCTGTGCGGCGTGCGCGATCCGGCGAACGAGATCGAGCGCCTCTTCCGCGGCATCGACTCGGGGCGCCCGACGCTCGAGGTGACGACGCCCGACGGCGTGCAGCACAAGCTGTGGCGCTCGACGAGCGCGGAGCTGATCGGAAAGCTGCGCACGTACTTCACGCCGAAGAAGCTGCACCTGCTCGAGGGCCACGACCTCTACGACGCGATGCTCGCGTACCGCAGCGAGCTCGAGGCCAAGGCGCCGCTCTCGATGTACTCGTCGGGCAACTACGGGCTCGCGTACGTCGTCGCGCTCGACGATCCGGGCGTCATCTCCGCGCCCGTGCACCGCGTGTTCACCGGCGCGACGGCGACGTCGGCCGGCGTGCTCGCCGCCGCGAAGCAGCACTTCATCATCGAGAAGATCGCGGGCGGGGCGACCGACCTCCCCAAGCTGCACGCCGCGCTCGCGCAGTCGGTCGCGCACCAGCCTGCCTTTGTCGTCGTGTTCGCCAACGAGCCGGATGGATGGAAGCTGACGCTGTCGCCCGATATCAGCCCGGTCAACGAAGGCATCAACACGGACCGCGCCGTCGCGAAGCTCGATCCGTTCGTGATCGAGCAGCTGTTCGTCGCGAAGCACCTCGGTGGTGGAACGTCCGTCCCCGAGCGTGACTCGGAGGCGGCGCTCGCGGCGCTCGGCAAGGGTGCGAACGTCGTGTTGATCATGCGGCCGCTGACCATGCAGCAGATCACGCACGTCGACGAGCTGAACGCGCGGCTGCCCGCGAGCTCGACCGCGTTTCATCCGCCGATCGCGCAGGGGCTCGTGTCGTTCGTCGTCGATCCCGACGAAGACGTCGCCTAGCGCGTCGCGACCGACTTCGTCGCCGGCAGCTTCGCCTTGAACCGCCGCACCTCGAGCGGGCGATCCGCGTACCCGGAGTCCGCGATCGGCACCGTCTTGGGCGAGTCGAACAGCGTGTGCATGATCAGATCCTGGTCGTCGAGCACGCCGATCGTGCCGCGATCGTCGACGAGCGCGCCGACGTGCCGCGGGAACAGCACCATGTCACCCGCGACGGTGTACGGCACCGGCGTGCCCTTCGCGTCGCGATAGATGCCGTCGGCGCTGCGCGTGCCGCTGCCGAGGAGCTTCGTGACGCCGGGCAACCCGCCGGTCCACATGTACGGGATGTCGGCGCCCATGCGGCGCGCGCCGTAGACGATGAAGTCCGCGCAGTCGGAGCCCTCGAGGTGCTCGCTCTGGTGCTGCTTCGCCGTCGGACCCGCCGATGCCCAGATGTACGGCTGGTTGAACATCTCGGTCAGGTAGCCGAGGTACGTGTCGTCCTTGCGGATCGTGACGCGCATCACCGCGTCGGTGAGCCCACCGGAGGCGCGGCCGCGGCGCGCTTCGATGCCCGGCGACGCGATCGTTCGCGCGGATCCGCCGCTGCCCTGCGTCGCGACGAGCTGGTACCGCATCGTGCCGACGCCGTTGCCGTGATCGGGCGTCAGCGTCGGCCGGACGTCGGCGACGATCGCGCCGGCGGGGACGTCGCTCGCCGCGATCGCGATCGGCGTCGTCGCGTACTCGATGACCTCGTAGTGGAACGTCGGGCCGTCACCGTTGGAGATGTTGTTCGACGTGGGCTCGACCTTGCTCCACGCGAGGGTCGCGCGCGGGGCGCGAGAGAGCGGCGTCGGCGTGACGCGCTTGTTCGCGATCACCAGCGCGGGGGCGTCGGAATAGACGGAGCCGCCGGCCTCGATGACGGGATAGAGCACGACGCGCTGGTCCGCGCGCGCGTAGGCGGGGGCCTCGGAGGCGGGCCGGCTACGCGTCCGATCGTCGCCGGACGTGTCGATCACGAGCGCGACGATGCGGACCTTCGTGATCGCGCTCGTTTCAGTGGCGTCACCAATTTCGATCGTCACTGTCGCGCGCGGCGCGGGGTGCGGCACTCTGTCCGTGCGCGATGGCGCGCGCTCCGAATCGAGCGTCGCGGCACGCCCCGCGGGAGCCGCGTTGGAGGGGTTCGAGCATGCCGTTGCGAGGAGGACTACGTACGCAGCGCGATGCATTCCCCTCTGAACGCGCGAGCTGGCTCACATGATTCGATCCGCGAAACGATTCTCGTGGTCGGCGCGGAAATTCCGTTGCCTCGTCGGGTGTTGTGATGCAAGTTGACCGAGTCGTCACCTCGATGTGGACCGCCCGCCACGGGTAGCTGTCAGCCTGGGGTTCGGGACAACGAGTGGAGCTATGGACATGTGGAGCTTGGCAGATCGTGTGGTGAAGGCAGTCTCTGACGTGACGGTGGGGACGGTGATCGTGCTGGTGCACGTGGCGCTCGCCGATCGCAATCGGCGCCTGCATCCGCGCACCGCGCTCGCGACCACGACGCAGGGTCCGACGCGCTTCAACTGATCGAACGAGACCGGCTACAGCGGTACGTACTCGCCGGTCACCTTCCACAGATCCGCGGTCGTCGTGATCAGCGGCATGCGCAGCGCCGGCAGCGGATGCGTGCGCTCGAAGGCGAACACGATCGTCTTCACCGTGATCTCCATGCGTGCGTGGAACGCGGAGAGCACGAGCAGCGCGCCGGCCTCGGTCCATTCGTAGCCCGCGCGACGCCGTCCGGCCGCGAGCAGGTTCTTCACCGCGGCGACATCGGCGGACAGCTCCTCCGCTTGCTCGAACACGGGCACGTCGGGCAGCACGTTGTCCTGGAATGAATCGCAGCCGAGGTGACCGAGGTAGTGGTGCGCGAGCTCGTGGCCGAGGATGAACGCGACCTGCTCGTCGAAGATCTCGCGCTGGCGCAGCAGCTTCGCGCGATCGATGTGAAACGCGGGCGCGTAGAAGCCGGGCGGCGGCGGCGCCACGCCGTGCTCGGAGACCCAGTCGAGGTACTGGCTGCGCTTCTCGGTCTCGAAGATCTCGTCGGTCGCGGTGCTCATGGCGAGGTGCGCGGCGATCAGCAACAGGCCGTCGCTCACGGCGATGATCGGCGCGCCGCCGTTGCCGCACGTCGCGTACGCGTTGACGTCGCCGAGCGCGTTGTCGAACTGCAGCTCGTAGTCGGCGAGGCGCGCGCGCTTGTCGGCCGGCAGCGCGGCGACGAGCTCGCCGAGGATCGTCTGCGCGTGTGCTTCGAGCTGCGCGACGCTCAGCCGATTGATCGGATCGATCGCCGCGCGCGGGTCGGGCACCGGACGCGGCGTCGTGGTGCCGACGGGCGGCGTGCACGCGACGAAGGCGAGGAACGCAAGCGGTGCACGCATCACGTCAGGTGTAACGAACGAGCGCGCTCCGCGTGGTGGCAAAGGCGGGATCTCTTGGGAAGTAGCGTTCTTGCCGGAACTGTCGGACCATTCTGGTACGCGATCACCCGTGGACACGCTTGCCATCTCGGTTCGCCGCGCGACTTCCCAGGACGCCGTGGCGCTCTCGCAGCTCGTCAACGACTGCTATCGAGTCGAGCAGTTCTTCGTCGACGGTGACCGAACGAACGCGGACGAGATCGCCGAGATGATGACGAGCGGCGTGTTCCTCGTCCTCGAGGAAGCCAACGGGCTCGCCGCGGCGGTGTACCTGGAGCGCCGGGACTCGGCCCTCTACTTCGGGATGCTCTCGGTGCGCGCGGACCGGCAGGGGTTCGGTCTGGGGACGCGGCTGGTTCGCATCGCCGAGGCGATGGGCGAGGCGATGGGTGCGAGAGAGGTCACGCTGAAGATCGTGAACCTGCGAGAAGAGCTGGGGCGCTGGTACCGGAGCCTCGGCTATCGCGACGGCGCCACCACCCCGTACACGCACCGGTCGGTCAAACAGCCCTGTCATTTCGTCGAGATGTGGAAGCCCCTCGGAGAGGCAGCGAAAGGGCGTCCGCGCGTCGGCGACCTCGCGGTCGGGCTCGGCGCAGCATAAGATGGGCATCGATGACTCGGTGTTCGCTCGTTGCTTCGGCGCTGCTTAGCCTCGCCGCGTGTGGAGATGGCGGTGGCTTTCCGGACGCGCCGGGCCCCGACTCGCCTCCGCCGACCGGAACGTTCTCGCTCGCGTGGTCGGTGACCGATGAAGGCGGCGCTCCCGTGACGTGCGAGCAAGTCGGCGCGCAGACGGTGACGGCGGTGCTGCGCAGTCCGGCGATCCAGGGCGGATCGACCGAGGTGTTCAGCTGCTCGAGCGGGATGGCCACGTCGCCCGGCATCGCGCCCGGCGAGTACCAGATCGACTTCGAGCTCAACGGCGCACCGTCGACGGCGCCCGTGATCAAGACGGCGCCGCGGCAGGACATCCAGATCAAGAGCAACGAGAACACGCCGCTCATGCCGATCTCGTTCGCGGTGAACGCGAAGGGCGGGCTCGCGCTGTCGCTCAGCGCCCTCGGCGTGACGGCGGGCAACTGCGAGACGACGGCGAACATGGGCGCGGGTATCGATCAGCTCACCATCACGCTCGAGAGGACGAGCGACGTGACCTGCGCTGCCGTGACGTTCGATATCTCCGCCGGCGCGATGGGCACCGCGGGCACGTACACCGTCAATTGCAGCACGCCCGCGACCATCAGCTGCCTGGATGCGGACCAGGTGCTGAGCGTCGCGGACATGGCCTCCGGCGGCTATCGCATTCACATTCGCGGACGTAGCGGCACGGACTGCTACGTGAATGACGATCTGCTCGCGGTCCCGGCGCTCGGGATGACGCTGACTCGGACGCTGAATCTGGCAAAGACGACCGGAGCATGTCCGTAGTCTGACAGTCGTTCTCGGGCGGTGAATCGGGCGCGTGTATGCTGCGCTCGTGACGACCGTCGACCACTACAAGCCCGATCTCCGCGACACGTTCTTCCAGCTGTTCGAGGTCCTCGAGATCCAGAAGCACTCGCTCGGCAAGGGGCCGTTCGAGTCGATGGACGAGGACAGCGCGCGCGCGTCTCTCGAAGGATTCCTCGAGGTGATGCAGACGACGTGGGCCCCCGCGTTCGCCGATGGCGATCGCGTCGGCGCCACCTTCGACGGGAAGGGCAACGTCACGCTGCCGCCGAGCTTTCGCAAGGCGTTCGAAGCGTTCCACGCCGGCGGCTGGAACAAGCTCGAGCTGCCGGAGCACCTCGGCGGCTACGGTGCGCCCCCGACGGTGCAGTGGTCCGCGTTCGAGCTGATGGCGGGCGCGAACCCGAGCATCTGCTTCTACATGCTCGGAACGATGATGACGAAGATCATCGATCGCTTCGGCACGGAGTCACAGAAGAAGCGCTACCTGCAGAACATGCTCGAGAAGCACTGGGGCGCGACGATGGTGCTGACCGAGCCCGGCGCCGGCAGCGACGTCGGCGCGGGCACGACGAAGGCAAAGCACATCGCCGGTGACGAGTATCACCTCGAGGGCGTGAAGCGGTTCATCACCAACGGCGACTTCGATCTCACGTCGAACATCGTGCACATGGTGCTCGCGCGACCCGAGGGCGCGGGGCCCGGCACCAAGGGGCTGTCGCTGTTCATCGTGCCCAAGTTCTGGGTCGAGGCCGACGGTTCGCTCGGCGAGCGCAACGGGTGCGTCGTCACCAAGGTCGAGCACAAGATGGGCATCAAGGGCTCCGCGACGTGCGAGCTCACGCTCGGTGATGGCGCGCCGTGCCGCGGCCTCCTCGTCGGTGAAGTCCACGAGGGCATCGCGCAGATGTTCCACGTCATCGAGTACGCGCGCATGGGCGTCGGCACGAAGTCGATGGCGACGCTCGCGACCGCGTATCACAACGCGCTCGAGTACGCGCGCGTGCGCAAGCAGGGCGCCGACCTCGCGAAGCAGACGGACAAGACCGCGCCGCGCGTCGAGATCATCGCGCACCCCGACGTCCGCCGCATGCTGATGCAGCAGAAGGCGTTCAGCGAGGGCCTGCGCGCGGTGATCCTGTGGACCGCGAGCCTGCAGGACCAGGTCGCGCTCGCGGGCGGTCACGGCTCGCCCGAGGCCCGCCAGCTCGACGCGCTGAACGATCTGATGCTGCCGCTGATCAAGGGCTACGCGTCGGAGAAGGTCTACGAGATCCTCGGCTCCTCGTCGCTGCAGTGTTTCGGCGGCTCGGGCTACTGCGAGGACTATCCGATCGAGCAATACATCCGCGACCAGAAGATCGACTCGCTGTACGAGGGCACGACGCACATCCAGGCGCTCGACCTCTTCTTCCGCAAGATCGGCCGCGACAAAGGCGCCACGCTGACCGCGCTCGTCGGCCAGATCGGCAAGACGGTGGAGGCGCTGCCGGCGGAGCTCGACGCGGAGAAGGCCGCGCTCGCGAAGGCGATCGGCGACATCCAGGGCATCATGGGCGCGATGATGGCCAAGCTCGGGCAGTCGATCTATCACGTCGGCTTCCAGGGCAACCGCATCCTCTACGCGCTCGCGGAGCTCGTCATCGGATGGCGGCTCGCGGAGAGCGCGAAGATCGCGCAGTCGAAGATCGCGAGCGCGCAGGGCGAGGACGCGGCGTTCTATCGCGGCAAGCTCTTCGCGTCGAAGTGGTACGCGAAGAACGTGCTGCCGGGCATCTCGCTGGCGCGCAAGCTCATCGAGGCCGGCGACCTCGACCTCATGGACGTCACCGACGACGCCTGGTGATCGTTAGCCGGCGATCGTGATCACGATCGGAGCGCTCTCGTTGCCGTTCTGGTCGATCGCCGTGATCTGGAGGTCGACGTCGAAGTGGCCGGTCTCGCGATCGAACGACAGGCCGATCTCGTCGCCGCTGTAGCTGTAGGGATCGACCAGCAGCACCTGGTCGAACTGGAGGTTTCGCGGCGGCTGACCGTCGAGGATCTCGAACCGGTAGCCGATGCGCGCGGCCGGGGTGAGGTCATCCACCGCGGACAGGTGCAGCACGACGTACGCCGGGCCCGGACCGCACGAGCCCGCGCACGCGACGTTGTCGCCGCCCTCGGGCCACTCGATCCCGTAGGTCGCGGTGAGCTGCGTCGGCGCGCCGGTGTCACCGAGGAGCGGCTCCTCGTACCAGGTGCCACCGTCCCGCGGTGCGAGCGAGCACGCGCCGATCGAGCGGGGGATCGAAGGGGCGAGGGCGATCAGCAGGAGCGGAGCAGCGGCGCGAAACTTCATGCGAGGCGTGAGTGCAACGGCGTGGCCAGCGCCAAGTGCGCGGGGTTCCACGGGGGCGGCCGAGGTGTGCAGGGAACGTCGAGACAGGAATGTCCGGCTTTTCGGGAGAGCGCCGGAACGCGCGATGCAGCGTTGGGAGACATGACCGACCCCAAAGCGCCCAAACCCGCCAAGATCCGCAAGGGCATCCCGATGGACGAGGCCATGCGCACGGAGCACGGCGAGCCCGTGGTTCGTCCCAAGCCGAACGTCGACGAGGAGCACGACCCTGCGGATACCTCTGACCATGGCCCCCACGTCGATCGCGTCGGGATGCCGGCACCGGACACCGACTAGGCTCCGGCGCTAGTTGATCGCTAGTTGTCCAGCTCGGGCGGTGGCGTCTGGAGCGGATGGATCTCGATCACCGGCGCCTCGTCCGAGAGCCAGCGAATCGACGCGTCCGTCTTGCCGATCTCGATCGCGGCGGCGAAGACCTTGTCCGGATCGAGGTGATCGTCGACGACCACGTCGTCGGTGATCGGCACGCGCACGTGAACGAACTCGACGGTGGTCCGGCGGATCCGGACCGCGATCGAGTACGTGCGCGGCGGATCGTCAGCGTCGTCGGCCATGGTCAGCGGCGGTGCTTGGCGCGCAGCGCGATCACGCGCTCGCGCAGCGGGTTGCCCTTCGCGGGATCGACCATCGCGACGTAGCTCGCGAAGCCGAGCGCGGCTTCGAGCACGTCGCCGCCCGCGCCCCAGTGCTTGCCGGCGGGGCCGTCCTTCTCGATCTGGTAGAGCAGCGCGCGGAACCGGCGCATCTCGGCGCGGACCACGCCGGGCTTCTCGTTGACGACGACGCCCGTGACCTCCTGGCGGCCGCCCGAGCGGACCACGCGCACCTTCTCGGGGTGGACGGCGAAGCCCTCGGCCGCGGTGACGCGGCGAAGGAACGCGAGCGCGGAGCCGACCTTCGCGTTCTTGTCCTTGGTGGACAGCGTCAGGTCATCGGCGTAGCGCGTGAACGTGTAGCCGTGCTTGGCCGCGTAGCCCGCGATGCGCGCGTCGAGGCGGCGGCACAGGATGTTCGTGAGCGCGGGGCTCGTCGGCGCACCTTGCGGCAGACGGCGGTTGGTGCGCGCGACGTAGTACGTGATCTGGTCGAGCGTGGTCTCGACGATCTCGGGCTCGCTGCATAGAAGACCGAGGACGGTCGCGACCTCCTCGGAGTAGCCGAGCTTCGCGAACAGTCCCTTCACGCGGCGGTAGCTGACGGTGGGGAAGAAGTCCTTGAGGTCGACGTTGATGACGATCGCGGACCTGAGGTGCGGCGTCGCGTTCGAGACGGTCGATCTGCCCGGGACGAAGCCATGCGCGTTCGGTGACAGAGGGACGTGCGCGAGGATCTTCTCGAGGATCCAGTGCTGGAGCTTCTTGAGGCGCGCGCGGGGCGCGGAGATGACGCGCTCGCCGCCGGTGCGCTTGGGGATCGTGAAGCGGCGGTAGTGCGTGATCGTCGAGACCTCGCGCGAGTACGCGAGGAAGCGCAGCTCGCCGAGCGGCACGCCCATCGCGCGCGCGAGCTCGGCGGCGGTGTTCGCGACGGGGAGCTGCGCCTCTGACAGGCGCGCGGTGTCCGACGTGCGGCGTGTCGTCGGCGCCGGGGCGGGCGGAGCATCGGGACCCGTCGGGACGCGCGCGCTGTACTGGGAGAGCGCGCCGGCGGGACCGGGACCGAGGCCGACGGAGACGGATGCGCCGAGGTAGCGCAGCTCGTACTTCTTCTTGTCCTGCGTTTCGGCGCGCCTTGCCGCGCGTTCGCCGAGCTTTCGCTGCTTGGTCTCCTCGCGCTTCTTGCGCGACTCGGCCATGCGTTTCTTCTTCAGCTCGATCTCGAGCTGCGCGAGGTTGCGCAGGCGGCCGGCGCTCTGGCGCAGCTCGGTGAGGCGCTTGCGCAGATCGAGCGCGCGACGGATCTCGTCGGGCGGATCGGTCGGGCGCGGCTTGTCACCGCCCCAGAAGCCGAGGCGCACCATCTCCTCGTAGATGACCTCGTCCTTGCCGCCCTGCGCGATCTGCTCGTAGAGCTCCTTGCGCGTCTTCGGCGGCGGGCCGGCCGGTGGACCGGGGTTGTTGCGCGGAGGCAGGTTGCCGCTACTCACGACAGCGCCTCGCAGAAAAAAGACCGTGGCGGGTGACTACCTTCGTCTACTCCCAGGACTGGATTGCTTTGCTCGAGCGACGATCGCGCTCCCCGGCGACATTCGACTTCTCGCAGTGAATCCCTATCGGAATTCGCTGGGGAGCGCGATCGTCGCACAGTATTGAGCGAGCCAGTGATGCATGCGGGACGTGAGCGCAAGGACGGCGATCCGCCGCCCAGGTTGCAAGGTCTGTGGCCACCCGCCACGGAAAACGAAACTACGATCACGACAGATTGCTCCGCAAGAGAGCGAGTAGGTCCTGATCGCTTGGAAGATCACGAATCGCGTACGTGCCTTTCAGTGCGGTGACCATCGCGATCACCCGTGCCTCCTTGTTGTCTGCCGACGCGTGAGCCACGCGTAGAACCTGGGTCAGTGCATCGCGATCGACGATGCGCGCGCGCAACGCGAGCTCGTTCACGATCGCGAGGAGCTCGGTATCGAGCGACATGGCGACCGGCGTCTGCTTGCCGGTGACCTTGTTGAGCGCGCGGCGCCACCACGACTGCTTGCCGCCGTCGTCGGCCGGTGCGCTCGCGGGCACGGACGCCGTCCCCGACGGCGCGTGCTGGCGCGCGAGGTCGCGCGCGGCCTGCAGGCTCGCGGACTTCGGATGGTGATGCAGGCCCTCCTCGGACAGCTCGAGCATCGCCTTCCAGTCCTCGACGCGGTGGCACAGCGTCACGAGCTGGTGCCAGCGGTCGGCCGTGTTCTCGACGGTGCACAGGTTTCGCGCGACGGGGATCGCGGTGCCGATCAAGCCGGAGCGCACGAGCGCGTCGCGCTTCACGCGGAGCGCGAGGCCGCTCGTCGGGAACTTGTCGAGCGCGATCGCGGCGGAGGCGAGTGCGCCGTCGTCGTCCTCGGCCTCGTACTTCGCCTCGGCGATCACCTCGTGCAGGCGGCCGAGCTCGTTGCTGTTCGGCGGCGCGAGGCGCGCGACGCGCTCGAGCTCGAGGATCGAGTCGTCGCGCCGGCCCTGCGCGCGCAGCTCGGCCGCGCGCGTGACCGCCCTGCGGAACGCGGCCTGGAAGTTCTCGCGCGACGGATCGTTCTGCACCGTCGTCCCCTGGCCCCACGACTTCGTCGCGATGACAGGCTTGAACTCGATGGTGTCGTTGATGCCGCGGCGATGCGCGGCGCGCAGCGCGAGCATGTGCTCGCACGGACCGCGATGCAGCTTGTTGCGAACGTAGTAGTCGCACGTGCACTCGCCCTCGACGAGGCGCTGCTCGGTGTCGAACGTCATCTTCGGCGCGAAGGTCTTGTGGCCATCCTTCACGCGGCCGGCGAGCACGAGCCCGCCGTCGGAGCCGTCGGCGCGATCGACCGCGATCTTGCCGCGCGTGACCATCTTCGCCGCCGCTTCCTCGCGCGGGTTGGAGAAGCGCAGCTTGTCCATCGGCAGCGGATCGCGCGTCAGCTCGCGCTTGCGATACACGCCCTTGTCGAGGTCGAAGATCGCGCGGCCGGCCTGCACCCAGCCGGCGAGCGCGCTCGCGACGATCGGCGTCGCCAGGTTCGTGCGCGCGGCGAGCTCCTCGGGCGTGGCGAGCCAGGTCTTGCCGAGCTCGTCGAACACGCGCTTCTGCGTGATCGTGTCGACGTCCTCGCGCGCCGCCATGAGATCGAAGTTGCCGGCGTCGGACCAGTTGTTGAGCGTCCAGCCCGACAGTCCGAGCGTGAATGACAGGTCACCGAGGTCGACGACCCAGTACGTCGGCAGGCCCGTGCCGAGGAGGAAGCAGCGCACCCGCTTCGCGCGCGGCAGGAGGCGCTCGAGGATGAACAGGCGGCGGCGGCCCCAGATGCGGATCTCGGTGTCGCCCTTCGCGCCCGGTCGCGAGTCGAGGTAGCGCGAGCGCGGGCAGTGAAGCTTGGTGCCCCACGGATCGATCGTCAGCGTGACCGGCGCACCCGGCGTGAGCTGGAAGCGGATCGAGCGCGGTCCGATCAGCTCCTTGTTCCGGCGCAGGATCAGACACAGGTTGTGCACGTCCATCGGATGGAACTCGACGACGTGCGCCGGTAGCGTCGCCGCGGAGCTGACCTGGAGGAAGCCGCGGACCCACGTGTCCGGGAGATCGATCTTCACCTCGCGGTAGGTGTCTTCCATCGACGTCTTCACGTCGAAGCCGGTCGGATCGATCTCGAGCGCGGTGGTCTTGTAGCTGCGGATCTTCTGGAACTCGCCGTACAGCTTCTCGCTGTAGTCGATGTTCGTGGTGCCGTGCGCGCGATCGCCCATCTCCTCGAACACGCCGTAGCTCGCCGCGAGCCGCCCGTAGCTCGACTCGTCCTTGCTGAAGCACTCGAAGAACACCTGATCCGGGTGGACGGTGATCACCGGGTCGAGCTTGAACCACAGCTCCTTGTCACGGTTGTAGAGGTAGTTGAAGTACTTGCTGCGCGCCTCGTAGAACGCGCGGCGGCGCGCCGCGCCCGCGGCTTCGAGCTGCGTGAGCTCCTCGTTCAGCGCGCGGATCTCGGCGGAGATGCGCGCCTGATCCGCGGTGACGGAGGCGAGGTCGAGATAGCTCTGCTTCTCGCGCCACGCCATGTAGTCCGTGCGGTCCTTCGGGACGAAGCGCAGATCGCTCGTGACCACGTCGTGCAGCGCGCTGATCGCCTCGCGGAACTCGACCTGCTTGATGACGTTGCCGCGGAAGAACGTCGGCGGGCGCAGCGCGTCGGGCACGAACGACATCGACGTGGACGCATCGCCCTGTGCGACGCCCGACGTGCCCGCGTAGCGATGCTCGAACAGCATCAGCCGCGCTCCTTGGCCGCGATCGACGGCGGCTCGACGACGGTGATCGGCAGCTGCACGTCGGGGAACACGTGGTGGACCTCGACCATCGTCGCGATCAGCGGATGCTTCTGCGTGATCGCGATGGTGGCGGACTGGCGGTCGAGCAGCGGGGCGAGGATGCGGGCGCCCTCGGCGGTGCGCGCGGCCTCGCGGCGAACGAGCGCCATCACGCGCTCCTTCGCGATGCGGCCGCGGTTGACCTGCGTGAGGACGGTGACGAGGTACGGCACGATCGCCTGGAGGCGCGCGAGGTCGCCCTGCAGGTGATGGTCGAGCAGGCCCGAGACGAGGAGCTGCAGGTTCGTCGACGGATGCTCGGACAGCCGCACGAGGTACTTGCCCGCGTCCGCCGACTGGAACTGCGCGAACAGGAGCTGCTTGCCGAGCGCTTGCACCTCGGGCTTGATCGAGTCGCAGATCGCGATGATCGCGTCGGCCGACAGCGCGCCGAGCTCGGCGATCAGCTCCATCGCGACGGCGCGCGTGTCTTCCCACGGGGAGTCGACGAGCCGCGAGATCGCGACCTGCGCGACGCGATAGCGCCCGATCGCGAGCCGGGCGATCCGCCACGCGCCCTGACGGACCGCGAGGATCTCGTGGCTGGCGAGGCGCGCGATGTCGTCGAGGCCGAGGTCGTCGGGCCCGAGCTGGCCGAGGAGCAGGCCGCCGGCTTCCCGCGCGTGCGGCGAGAACGCGTTGATGAGGCGCATGATCATCGCGGGCGACTTCACGGGCAGCACGTTCGCGAGCTCCGCGCGGAGCAGCGTGACGATGTGCGCGGGCGCGCCCTCGGGTTGCTTCTGCAGCAGCGCGTCGATCAGGCGATCCGCGATCACGCGGCCGACGTCGGGATAGTCGCGCGCGATCGCGCCGACGAGCGTCCGCGTGTGCTCGCGCAGCTCCGCGTTCGCCGACGTCGCGAACAGCACGATCGCCTGCGGATCGTCCTTCGCGATCTCGGGCGGCATCGTCGCGAGGATGCGCGCGCCGGCCGCGCGCACGCCCGGGTGCGGCGAGGCCAGCAGGCTCTCGAGGAGATCGGCGGGCAGCGAGTCGCGCTGCGAGTGCCGCATCATGATCTCGCCCGCGAGCTCGCCGACGGCGGTCAGCGGATGCGCGATCATGTCGCGGATCACGTTCGCCGGCAGGTCGGTGAGCGGCGCGGCGAGGAAGTCGAGGATCACGCTCGCGGCACCCGCGGCGCGATCGTTCTCGCTCGCGTCCTCGCCGTCGAGCGCGAGCAGGATCGCGAGCGAGCGGTGCGCCGCCGAGCGCGCGACGGTGGGCTCGAGCGTTCGCCCGCGAAGCAACGTGACGGCGGCGTCTCGCACCTGCTGCGTCCGGCCCGTCACGAGGAGCGCGACGAGATCCGGATCGGCCGCGGTCGCGTCGGGGTTCGCGGTCACCCAGCGCAGCACCCACGCGTGCGCGTCGGTGAGCGACGACGACAGCGCTCCGCGGGCGAGCATCGCGTTCATCGCGCGATGCTGGATCATGTCGAACACGAAGCGCTGCGCGAGCGGATGCCCGAGGCCGAGCACGCGCGCGACCGTGGCGTCGTCGAGGCTGTCGATGTACGCGCGATTGCTGCGCAGCGCCTTGGTCGCGAACTCGAGCACGACCGTCGCGCGCGCGCCGGCGACGAGCCGCCACAGCGCGTCGGGCGCCGCGTTCCACAGATCCGGATAGCGCTCTTCACGCTGCGAGGGCGTGTTGCCGCCGGGGCGATAGCCGCGCTTGCACTTCCACGCCGAGCGCCCGTATGCCGCGCGCTCGTAGCGCGGGCTCTTGCCGTAGATGATGTCGTTGAGCGTGTGGTGCCGCGCGAACGCGTCGTACCAGTCGCTGCTCATGTTCCCCTGGAACACGCGGCCCGCGTCCTCGTCGGTGTACGCGAGCAGCCACGCGCTCGCCATCTGCGCGTAGTCGGGCGAGCCGGCGCGGGCGAGGCGGCGCAGCACGCGCGCGGTGCGCCGGCGGAAGTACTGCCGCGTCAGCTCGCCGAATGGACCCGAGCGATAGCCGCGTCCGTCCCAGCGCGGTCGACCGCCGGTGTAGTCATCGATGCGGCGCGCGACGCGAACATAGAGCTCGCCGTCGCGCAGCACCTCGGCCATGCGGAACACGAGGCGCACGATCTGCGCCTCCGCATTCTCGAGCCGCGACACGCGCGCCGCCGCCAGGATCGCCGGTCGCGCGATCGGGCTGTTCAGCAGGAACAGCGCGTTGACCGCGCTGCGCGCGCTCGTCGCGTTCTCGCCGATCACGCGCTCGGTCGCGATCGCGAGCTCGTGCGCGCTGCCCGCATCGAACGCCTTGAGCAGCGCCGCCGGCAGCCTCGATCGCGCGAGCTCGATCCCGCGCGCCGGATCGATCTTCGCGATCGCGACGCGGGCGATGTCCTTGACGTGCGCGTCGTACTGCGGCTCGGACAGGATGCGCTCGAGCCGCGGAAGCGACGCGCGCGTCCCGCAGCGCACGAGCGCGCTCGTCACCGTGTGCCACCACCGCGTCGCGCCGTTCTTCGACAGATACTTCGGAACGGACTTGTCGTAGAGCGCGACCAGGAACGGCTCGGCCTCCGTCAGGTCCATGTCGCCCGCGTGCCACACGGCGCGCCCGATCTCGGTGCCGATGCCGGGCCCCGCGCGCAGGATCGCGATGATCGCGTCCTTCTTGCGGCGGCGCGGATCGTAGCCACCGCCGCCACCACCCCCGCGATACGGCCCACCGCCGCTCGGCGGACCGCCGCCCGCGCCCGCGCTCGTCGCCGGCGGTGCCGGCGCCGTCGTCACCACCGATGGGGCCACGGCGGGAGGCGTGCCGGTCTGGAATCCGCCGGCGAGCTTCTCGGCGACGAGCTTCTGGAACACCGCGCGCGCCTTGTCGAGCGAGAGGGGCAGGGCGGTCTTCGTCCCGTCCTTGAGCGCGGTGCCTCGCCGTCCGAACCGGAAGTTGACGACGTACTGGTTCGCCGCGACTTCGACGAGATCGATCTCGTAGACCTTGTCCGACGCGCCTTCGCGGAACCACAACCGCGACTGCTCGATCACCCGCACGCCGCGCAGACTACAACGGCTCGTGTTACGCCCGTACGCGATGAGTCGCTTTTATGGCGTCGATGTGCCGCGAGAGATCGAAGCCGCCGCGTCCGAAACCCTGACCCACTCGGAATATTCCGACCTCGTCGATCGCCACCTCGCGATCAACTACGGCTACTTCGGCGCGATCGACAAGACGCTCGCGGGCTTCGTCGTTCTCGACGACACCGGCGACGACTACGTCCTCTACGACGCGCGCGATAGCAAGCAGCTCTTCTTCCAGGAGCACGAGGAGCGCATCGTCTATCGCACGTTCGACTCGCTCGCCGACAAGCGCGCCGCCGCCGAGGCGATCGCGAAGGCGAAGGCCGAGGCCGACGACGAGGACGATGTCGACTCCCGCGAGATCGAGCGATCGTTCCACGCGACGCAGTCCCGCGGGACGCGCCGCATCTCGACTCCCGCGCTGCTCGATCGCTATCAGTGGCTCGTGTGGATCCTCGCGCAGCCGCTGCGCGACAACGGCGTGCCCACCCAGACCGCCGACGATCTCGTCCGCAACGGCATCGGCCGCTTCCGCCGGATCTGGCCGCGGCGGGCGGAGCACGACGCCGCGCTCGAGGCGGAGCTGCCGGAGCTCGCGACCGATCCGCACCTCGCGATCTACTGGATCCTCCACACGACGATGATCGGCGACGACGCCGCGCGCGCTCGCGTGCTCGCGGCGATCGGTCCCACGACGAACGAGCTCGTGCAGGCCTTCGTCACGCGCGTCGGCTCGCTCGGCGTCGCCGATGATCTCCCGGTCGTGCCGGACTTCCGCACGCGCCGTTCGCTGGCGCTCACGTACGGCGCCTTCGTCGACAACCCCGACCCCGGGCGCACGGTGCTCCGCGCGCTCGAGACGGAGCCCCACACGAGCTCGCTCGCCAACGCGAGCGTCGTGATCGATCAGCTCGGCAAGGGCACGCTCGCCGACGACGAGGTCGCGAGCGCACTCGCGCGGATCGAGGGAGCGAGCGCGAATGCGGGTGCGGTATCGAGCGCGGGTCTAGCGCCGGCGAGCGGCGTCTCGCTCCTGCGCGCGATCCTCGAGAAGCGCGCGGGCGCGACGACGAGCGTGCACGCCGATGCCGTCGCCCACGCGGTGCCGGCGAGCGCCGATCCGTGGTGGCTCCAGCTCGAGGCGCTGTGGCACGTGCACGAGCTCGCGACCGACATACCCGCGCTGGTCCGCGCGACGAGCGCTGTCCTCGCGCACGATCGCTTTCACAAGCGCGCGCTCGTGATGGCGATCCGCGCGCGAAAGCTCGCGGGCGAAGCACCCGCGGTCCTCGACGCGGAGCTCGCGATCGCCGAGCGTGCGCTCGCGCCGTACACCGAGCTGATGAAGCCCGAGCCCGCGCTGGACGCTGCTCGCCAGCTCGACGCGGAGACCGCGCACGCGGTCGCGTGGCGCGTGCTGCAGCGCGCGGCCCTCAACAAGCCCTCCGGCGAGGTCGCCGCGTGGGCGCTCGGCGTCGTGATCCGCGGCGACGATCCAGGGCGTGGAGCGATCGTCGGTCCCGCGATCGCGGGCCTCGATGCGCGCACGCAGGACAGCGTGCTCGCCGACGTGAAGGCAGCGCTCGAGAAGGCGGACGACCCGGCGTCGCATCCGATGCTCGACGTGCTGTTCGAGCTGCTCGACGGACCCGAGCCGCCCGAGGAGGATTTCGGCGCGTACATGCAGGTCGAGCGCGGCAAGGAGACCGCGCTGAAGACGCTCGCGCCGTGGGTCCACCTGCCGGCGGTGTTCGACCGGGTGATGGAGCGCGTGGATCGACCGCTCGGCCGCACGTTCATGGACCCGCTGTGGAACAAGCTGTTCAGTCCGTTCCAGAAGGACACCTATGTCGGGGACAGGCTCGATGCGGCGCAGGCCGTGCGCGTCGCGAAGGCGATGATCCGGTGCATCCTGACGCACCCGCAGATCCACGCGCGGAGCGCGGCGGGTCATCAGCTGTTCCGGTTCAGCCATCCGGGCGCCGAGGACTACTTGATCTCGGCGCTCGCGGAGTACGGCGAGCGGTACGCGGACTTCGCCGGCGAGGGCAAGGCGCTCGATCACGGCGCGAGCGAGCGCAAGCAGCTCGAGGACATCGTCGCGAACCTGTACGCGGCGATCCGCGGGCTGAAGACGCCGCGGTCGCGCACCGCGATCCTCGAGCGGCTGTTCGTCGAGCGGCGATCGATCTGGCGGCTGTGCAACGCGATCAGCGACATCTTCACGCCCGAGCTGCATGCCGAGGCGCTCGCGCTCCTCGCCGCGCGCGAGCACCGCACCGCCGCGGGGCTCTACGCGCACGCGCTCGCGCAGCACGTGAAGCAGGGCCCACCGCTCGTCGAGCTGGGGCGGCTGATCGTCGGCTGGCCGGCGACGGGAGACGCGCACGCGCGCGGCACGTTCAAGTACGGGCTGATCGCGTGCGAGAAGGCGGCGCTCGACGCGAAGGAGTACGAGCTCGTCCGCGCGCTGCACGCCGCGGCGGCCGCGATCGCGGAGCCGGTCGACGAGCCCGACCATCGAGGGCGCGCGTTCGACAACCCGCTCGAGGAGACGGCCACGGCGACCGCGCTCGCCGCGGTGCTGTCCGGCGAGGCCGATCGAGCGAAGGCGAAGCTCGTCGCCGCGGCGACCGAGGCGCGCGAGACGGGCAAACGAAATCTGAAGATCAGCGACAGCCAGCTCGGTGTGCTGGCGGGGGCGTCGGTCGCATCGCGCTGGATGCACGATCCGGCGACCGGCGAGATCCTGTTCGTCGACGCGGAGGGGCGCATGCGCTTCTTCGACGGGTTCGCGATCGCGAGCCTCGCCGCGCATCGAGTCGAGCTGAAGGGCATGGCCGAGCACCTCGGCGACCTCTCGTCGACGAAGGCGTTCGACGAGCGCGTGCTGTGGTGGACGAGCAACGGCTCGGCGTTCCGCGAGGCCTCGCGCCTCGGCTCGCGCGTGATCCTCTACAGCGGCCCGAACAACGGCATGTCGTCGCGACACGTCGTCGTGCTCGAGGACGATGCTCGCGCGGCGGCCCTGATGCAGCAGCTCCGCGCGAACCCGGCGAAGGGCTTCGTCGCGTCGGATCCGTACTACCTCGCCGGCAAGGGCGCGATCCAGCGCACGTACTACGTGCCGCTGCCAGGCGATACGTACAACAGCGACCGCGAGCACCTGTGGGTCCTCGACGGTCTGTGCGGCTACAAGAACGACCTCGGCAGCGACGTCGCGGCGATCGCGGAGCACGAGGCGCGAGAGGTCCGCTTCCTCGCCGCGAACGGCACGCTGCTCACGATCGAGCACGTCGAGCGTCTGCGCCGCGCGACGGATCAGACGCTCGCCGAGTGGCTCGAGGATCGAGCGCGCGATGACAGCCGCGATCCCATCTGGCACCTGCGCGGCCTCCAGGAGATGGCGACGTACCTCGCGGACTACGACCTCGCGACCGGCGCGCTCGCGTCGCTCGACGTGCAGCTCGGGCCGCCGGCGACCGACGACGACATCGACGCGCTCGCCGCCGAGAAGGCGTCGCCGATTCCGGACTCGCTGCGCGCGCTGTGGCGCGCCCACGGTCGTGCCTCGTGGCGCCTCGACGTCGACGGCGCGCCGCGCGGCATGCGCCTCCTCGGACCACGCGAGGTGCTCGCGCGTCGCGATGCAGCGCGCGCGCTCGGCAGCGCGTACCTGTTCGGCCTCACGCCCGATCGCGCGGAGCAGGCGCGTCCCTTGTTCGAGCACCTCGATGTCATCGTCGAGACGCTCGACGGGACGCCGGTCACCGTCCTCGCGGATATCGAGCGAGAGGACGGCCGCGTGTTCTCTCACGCCTACGACAACGCGAGCGACATGTGGTGGGAGGTCTCGCTGTCGTGGATGCTCGCGACGCGCCTGGTCGGCGATCTCGCGACGCTCCTCGTCCAGCGCGCGCCGATCCTGATGCGCCTCATGTACGGACAGCGGCGCGCTCCGAACGAGAAGCGCGCGTACCTCGAGAAGGGTCCGCTGTTCGTCGAGCTCGCCCTCGATCCCTCGACCGGCATCCTCTCCACGCGGTTCGGCAAGATCGGCACGAACGGCACCGCGAACGTCGTGCGCCTCGATCCCGCCGCCGCGGCGGCGCAGTACGCGAAGAAGCTCGCCGACCGAAAGAAGAGCGGCTACGTGACCGCGGCCGAGAACAAGCGGGCCGCGAAGGCGAAGAAGCTCGCGACAGCGAAGAAGGCCGCCGCGAAGACGCGCAAGGCCGTCGCGAAGGCGAAGAAGGCGGTCGTGAAGACGAAGAAGGCCATCGCGAGGACGAAGAAGCCCCTCGCGAAGAAGCCGACGCCCCTCGCGAAGAAGAAGAAGCCGAAGAAGCGCTGACTACGTCAGCTTCGCGTACGCGGCCTTGTCGAAGCCGACGATGACCTTGTTCCCGTCGATCAAGATCGGACGGCGGAGCAAGTTCACGTCTTTCTCGACGGCCTTCGCGAAGTCCTTCACCGAGGGCGGCTTGGCAGCCCAGGCCTTCTCCTTGGCGATCGCGTGCCGGGTGTTGAGCACGGCGGCGACCGAGCCGGCTTTCGCGACGATGTCCTCGACGGTGGCAGCCGTCAGGCCGGTCTTCGCGTAGTCCACTTCTTCGATCTCGAGCTTTCGTTCGCGCAAGGAACTCCTCGCGTCACGGCAGCTCGTTCACGTCTTCTTCAGGTAGAGCTTCACGGCGCGAAGCTATCAGAGGCTCTCGAGGAAGGGCAGCACCGCCGCCGCGATCCGCTGGCAACCGCCGGGCGTGAACGTGACCGCGTGCGAGGTCTCGAGCTCGATGCCGGCGTAGCGCTCGCTGCGAAGCTCCTCGCGCAGCGTCGTGCAGATCGCCGGGCCGAGCCCCGAGTAGGGCTGGTTCGCGCGCACGTCGAGGCCGGCGGCGCGCAGCTGGAACATCATGCGCTCGGCGAGCTCCGCCTCGAACGCGTGGCTCGGGTCGTAGAGCACGCCCACGTCGTAGGTACGGATCCGCGGATCGAGCGACGGATCGAAGCTGTGCGACGAGAAGTGCAGCACGCCGCCGCGATCGCGCAGGCGCGCGGACACGTCGCGGCGCACGGCGTCCCAGTACGGCGCGTGAAACGACGCGATGCGCGCGGCGCGCTCGCTCGGCGACAGGCGCGCGTTGCCCGGGACCGGCGCGCCGTAGCTGTTCGCGGGGATCACGTCGGGGTGATCGGGGGGCCGGTTGAGATCGACGAACATGCGCGTGAACGCGCCGGCGTGCACCGGCAGCCCGAGGACCTCGGAGATGTGCTCGGCGATCTCGAACGCGCCGTGGTCCCACCCCGCTTGCGATTGCCGATCGTCCTGACCGACACCGAGGTCGACATCGGGCGGCAATTGCCACGATGCGTGCTCGCACGTAAGGACGACCCCGAGGCTCACGAGACAACCAGCTTACAACATCACGCGCGGAGCGATCGCAGGAACTCGAGCACGTGGCTCCACGCGTCGCTCGCGGCCTTCTCGTCGTAGATCGGATTGGACGGGTTCGCGAACGCGTGTTCGGCGTCGTAGCGATAGATCTTCGCATCGACGCCGGCCTTCTGGAGGCCCGCCTCGAACGCGTCGACGGTCGCGGGCGGGATGCCCTTGTCCTTGTTCGCGAACACGCCGAGGACCTTCGCCTTGATCGGAGCGAGCTTCGCCGGATCGGTCTCGACCTGACCGTAGTAGATGATCGCGCCCGCCAGCTCGGGGTGCGCGACCGCGGTCTTGAACGACCAGCCGCCGCCGAAGCACCACCCGATCACCGCCTTGCGCGTCGCCATGATCTTCGGATCCGTCGACACGTACTCGAGCGCCGCGCTGATCGTCGCCGCGGCCTTCGCGTCGTCGACGGACTTCATCGCCGCCATCGCCGCGTCGCGATCCGTCGCGACGACCCCGCCGTACAGATCGACCGCGATCGCGGCCCAGCCCGCGGTCGCGAGCCGATCGGCCCAGTGCTCGATGTGCTGGTTCTTGCCCCACCACTCGTGGATCACGACGATCGCGGGGAACGGACCGGTGCCCTCGGGCAGGCTCAGGTACGCCTGGGTCCCCTTCAGGTCGATCGTCGTGCCGCGTGGCTCGTACGTGCCCGACGCCGGCGCGGCCGTGTGCAGCGCCTTGAACTCGTCCTCGGTCAGCGGCCCCGTCGACGACGGGCGCACCTCGGTGGTGTCGGAGCCGCTCGCCGGCGGCGCGACCTTCGGCGACGACGAGGAGCACGCGATCAGAAATGCAAGCAGCGCGATTCGCATGCGCCGCTTTTAGCGCACGTCGGTGGCGCGCGGAACGATCGCGGCCGCGAGCAGCGCCGAGACACCGACGACTCCACCGTGGACGATGCCGACGTGCAGCGCGTCCGTGACGTGACAATGCAAGTGAAGTACGAGCCCTCCGAGGCTGCCGCCGCCCGCGCCGAGGCCGGCCGCGACCCAGCGTGAGGCGACGGGGAGGGCGCCGCGCAGAAAGATCGCGCCGAGGATCACGGGGACGAGCGCGGTCGCGATGCCGAGCTCGAGGCACCAGTGGCCGTGAACGAAGCGCTCGGTCCCGTAGTGCACGCTCGAGGGGCCGCTCGGATGGATCGCGAGGCCGAGCACGACAAAGCCGATCGCCATCACGATCGCGGCGCCGCCGGCGAGCTTCCAGCGCGGCATCATCGAGCCGGCCGGCGGGACGAGCGCCCAGTAGATCGGCAGCACGAAGCCGACGAGCCACGCGAGGCCCGCCGCGAGCATCCAGCCCATCGGCAGCTCGCCCGCGTCGTCGCGCACGCTGACGATCGCGAGCAGCCCCGCGCCGTACACGAGCGACACCGACGCGAGCTTCGCGAGCTGCGTCAGCGGCCTCCGCGACGGCACCGGCGTCATCGCGCCGAGCTCTGCTTCGAGCGCGGCCGACATCGGCGGCGGCACGAAGTCCGGCAGGTCGAGCGCGGCGTCCACGTCGCGGTCGCTCATGACGCCACCTTCTTCGCCGGCGCGCGCGCGCCGAGCAACGCGCGCAGCGCCTCGTAGCCGCGATGCGCGCGCACCTTCATCGCACCGACGGTCGTTCCCGCGATCTCGGCCGCCTCGGCGACGCTCTTGCCCTCGAGCTTCGTCAGCACGACGGCCTCGCGCTGCTGCGCGGGCAGGGCGCCGAGCGCATCGAGCGCGGTCTTCACCTGCTCGGGATCCGCGGCCTCCTCGCGCGTCCCCTCGGCCGCCCCCGCGAGGTCCGCGCGCACGTCGGGCAGCTCGTCGTCGGGGCCGACCCCGACGATCGCGCGCTTGTCCTTGCGCACGGCATCGATGAACGTGCGATGCGCGATCGAGTAGATCCAGGGCAGCGGATCCGCGCCGCGCACGTACGCGCCGCGGGCGCGATGGACCTTCAAGAAGGTCTGCTGCAGGAGGTCGTCGGCGAGCGCGCGGGCTCTGGTCATCTTCACGAGGTACCCGTACAAGCGTGGAGCGACGGCGGCGTAGAGCTCGCGAAACGCGCCCGCATCGCCGTCGGCGTACCGCGCCATGAGGTCTGAAAGCTCGGCCATCCCGACCGTCCCGGGTATACGCCCGAGGCACGGCTGGGTTACAGCGTCGGGGGCAACCTTGGCGATCCCCATCGCTTGCGTCCGCGGGCAGAGTTGCCGATAACTCGCGCTATGGGTCGCACCAAGAAGAAGTTGAAGAATCGCCCGAAGTTCAAGATCGCGCGTCGGCTCAAGGGCCGGAAGATGAAGTCGAAGAAGAAGGCGGCCCACAAGCGCGGACTCAACCGCTCGCGCAAGCGCCGCCAGAACCGCGGCAAGAAGTGACCTAGAGACCGATCAGGGTCCACGCGATGAGGAGCTGGCCGGCGAAGTACGTCGGCAGGCCCCACATGCGATTGGTGACCGTCTTCGATACGAACTTGTCGCGGGCGACCGCGAGGTCCGACACGAAGAACAGCGCCGCGCCGATCACGAACGTGCAGCGCTGTGGCTCGGGCAGCGCGCCCGCGCGTGCGACCGCGATCGCGGCGACGACCATCATGACGATCGCGATCACGTAGACGATCACCGGCGCGCGCATCGGCCGATGCTTCGTCGACAGGTGCGGCCACAGCCACGCGAACAACGCGACGCCGCCCGCGACGATCGGCAACGCCGCGAAGACGCCGGCCGCAGACAGCCAGGTGTCGACCGACAGCGCGCGCGTGGCCGCGACGATGTACGCGACGTGCCCGCCGAGGAACGCGACGAGACCCGCGAGGAACGCCGCGTTGCTGCGGCCCAGAAGCAGGATGTCGCCGACCGCGCCGAGCACGAGGCCGATCAGGATCCACATCGCGAACGACTCGTGCACGGAGCTCGCGTGCAGCGCCTCGAGCCCGATCATCACGAAGGCGCCCGACGCCATGAGCTTCGCGATCGCGCGGACGATGTCGTTGCCCTTGACCTCGGCTCCGACGAGCGCGAGGCACGACGCGGCGCAGATCACGGTCAGGATGATCAGCATCAGCGGGCTTCCTTGCTCGGTGTCCAGCCAGCGAGCGCGCGCGCGACGAGGTCCAGGCGGTCCTGGCCCCAGAACAGGTGCGCGCCGTTCACGACGAACGTCGGTACACCGAACACGCCGGCGGCTCGTGCGGCGGCGGTGTTGTCGGCGAGGCGCGCCTTGATCGCGGCCTCGCTCGTGCGCTCGACCCACGCGCGCGGCAGGCCGCTCTCCTCGAGGAGCTGCGAGAGCACCTGCGTGTCCTCGAGGTCGCGTTGCTCGGCCCACATCGCGCGACCGAGCGCGATCGCGAACCGGACACCGGCGTCGAACGACTCGTCGGCCGCGAGGATCGCGAGGCGCTGCGCGTTGACCGTGCGCTGCGGGAACTTCGTCGGGAACGCGAACGGCTCGCCCCACCAGCGGGCCCAGCGCGACATCTCGGCACCGACGTAGCGCTGCTTCGGTGCCGGCATCGCGAACCACGGGACGTTCGCTTGATGCAGATCCTTGAACAGCGCGCCGAGGAGGATCGGCACCAGGCGCGGCGTGACGCCCGATGCGCGCGCGAGGGCAGGGAGCTGCGTGAGCCCGAGGTAGGCGAACGGGCTCGACACGTCGAAGTAGACGTCGAGCGTCGTATCGGGCGCCGCGGGCGACGCGACCGTCGTGCGCGGGCCACCCGGCGGTGGATCGCGATCCGGATCCCAGCCGGCGAGGACGGCGAGGACCCAGTCGATGCGGTCCTGCCCCCACAGGAGGAGCGGACCGTCCGCGCGCCGGACGATCCACGCGGGCGCGCCGAAGATGCCGAGCGCGATCGCTTCATCGGTGCGCGCGCGGAGCTCCGCCTTGATCGCGTCGGAGTCCGCCGTCGCGAACGCGGCGGTGGCATCGATGCCCGCGCTCGCGAGCGCGGCGCGGATCACCTCGTCTTGCGTGATGTCCTCGGCGCGCTGCCAGTACGCGGCGTAGAGCGCATGGATCGCCGCCGGCCACTCCCGGCGCGGGAGGCCGAGGAGCACGCGGAGCGCGCGGACGGTCCGCATCGGGTGCGCATCGGGTAGCCGAAACGGAGCGCCGATCACCTCCGCCCAGCGGTGCATGTCGGCGGCGTTGTGCCGCGCCTTGGACGGCGACAAGGTCGCCATCGGACCGTCACCGGCGCCGATCCCTCGGAACACCCCGCCGAGCAGCATCGGACGCCAATCGATCTCGACACCTCGGGCAGCGAGCCGTGACGCTTGTTGCGACGCGAGATAGGCGTACGGACACGAGAAGTCGAACCACAGCTCCAGCACCGTTCGCCGAGCTTTGCACGGTCAGGTGCGGTCGTGTAGGACCAACGCGGGTCACGCGGGAAACCGCAGACCATGGTGAGCATCGGGATCAGAGAGCAAAACGGACTTTCCCCCGCTCTGGTGCAACGCTAGAATTGTTTCCAGTCGGACATGGCCAAGCTGGTCGACGGATTCAAAGACGGAAAGCCGGACATGGGACGCAGGA
Source organism: uncultured Kofleriaceae bacterium (assembly GCA_964617845.1). Taxonomy (GTDB): domain Bacteria; phylum Myxococcota_A; class Polyangia; order Haliangiales; family Haliangiaceae; genus JABFXX01. The sequence goes on from CAZUAR010000012.1 coordinate 157,079, forward strand.
CGTTCCTCGTCCCTGAAAATCACGCCGAGGTGCTCGCGCTCCTCTATCACGAGCAGACCGGCATCGTCGGTGGCCTGCCCGTCGGGCCCGTGACGACCGACCCGTTCGGAGCGCACGGTATCCGCATGTATCCGGATCAAGATCCGGTCGTTCTCGAAGAAACGCGCCGCTATTTCGAGAAGCTGGCCGAGCGTTTCTCGAATGACTTACCCAAGGCGTGACTCGTCCGCGGTAGCGGGGTAGGGTCTGCGCGTTCGCAGCTGAGCTCTCGTATCTTGTTTCGTCTGGTTGGATTGGTCGGATTGGTCGCGGTCGCGGGTTGTAGCGGTACGCAGACCCGGTCGGCCGCATGTAGCAAGGACGTGGATTGTCGCGATCCGCGGATCTGCGAGCGTGGCGTCTGCGTCGACCCGCACCCCCTCGTCGTGAGCGATCCATCGAGGCTCGTCATGCCCGACGCTGCCACCAACGCGGGGCCGGTGGCCGGCGCGCCGCCGTTCGCGATGTTCGGCGGCGACGCGCGCCACACCGGGCGACGTGGTGGCCCGGCTCCGCAGAAGGCACCGAAGGAGCTGTGGAAGCAGCCGGTCGGTGGCGTGGTCGCGGGCTCCCCGACGATCGGTCCCGACGGAACCATCTACGTCACGTCGCACGAAGGCGCGCTCTACGCGTTCGATCCGAGCGGCACGCAGACGTGGAAGGTGATGATGGGCGATCGTTCGTGGAGCACGCCGGCGGTCGCCGAGGACGGCACGATCTACGTCGGCTCCGACGACGATCACCTCTACGCGATCACCAAGGACGGCAAGGTGAAGTGGAAGCTTCGCCTCGGCGCGTGCGATCCGAAGGGCTTCGGTCCCGAGTCCTCGCGCTGCGACGTCGACGGCGGACCGACGATCGGCCCCGACGGCACGATCTACGTCGGCGGTGACGGCATCCACGCGGTCTGGCCCGACGGAACGCTGCGCTGGAAGCTCGCGACCTCCGAGCACGTCGCATCGACGCCCGCGATCGGTGGCGACGGCACGGTCTACGCGGGCTGCCAGGACGACGCGCTGTACGCGGTCGCACCCGACGGCACGAAGCGCTGGGAGGTCCGCACCGGCGGCGACGTCGACGCGTCTCCGTCGATCGGCGCGGATGGGACGATCTACGTCGGCAGCGACGATCACGCGTTCTACGCGATCCGGCCCGATGGCAGCGTCGCGTGGAAGACGCTGACCGGCGGCGACATCCGCGGCGGCGCGGCGATCGGCACGGACGGCACGATCTACGTCGGCAGTCACGACGGGCGGCTCTACGCGATCGCGCCGGACGGCAAGGTTCGCTGGAGGGTCGCCGCCGCCGACAAGATCATCGCCGCACCCGGCATCGCCTCCAACGGCATCATCCTCGTCGGAGCCGAGGACGAACATCTCTACGCGGTCGCGCCCGACGGCACGCTGCTGTGGCACGTGCCACTGCAGGGCGACGTCGACACGACGCCCGCGATCAGTCGCGACGGCACCATCTTCGTGGCCGGCGACGACGCACATCTTCACGCATTTCGTTAAGTAAGGAATCACATGTCAACGTTAAGCAGACAGGCCGTTTTGGAATGCCTGTCGCGCCTGGTCACGCCGGGCATCAAGTTCATCGCGCTCGCCGACGAGCTGGGCGCGCGCAAGCACGAGTACAACGCCCTCAAGAAGATCATCACGGACCTCGTCGCCGAGGGTACGGCCCAGCAGCTACCGGGCGGCGCCTACGCGCTCGCACCGTCGGGGCGCGCCGCGGATCGCAAGATCGCGCCGAAGGTCAAAGAAGAGCGCGAGGAGTACGACCCGCCCGACGAGCCATTCGCGAACGCGAGCGTGCCGGCGCCCAAGCCATCGAAGGTCAAGCCCGGCGCGAAGAAGGGCGCGCTACCGTGGGGCGCGTCGAAGTCGGCGCCCAAGCTCGCGGTCGCGGCGAAGAAGCCGCGGCCACCGTCGGGGAAGTCGATCTACCGCGGCGAGTACGATCCGGAGACCGGCGAGATCATCCCGCCGGGCGACGCGCCCGCGCCCGCCACGCCGGAGTTTCCCGCCGACATCGCCAAGGACGATCGCACGATCGGCCGCATCACGGTGCACCCCGCCGGCTACGGCTTCGTGCAGACCGAGGCGGGCGAGACCGTGTTCGTGCCCGCGAAGTATCGCGGCCTCTCGCTCGACGGTGATCGCGTCGCGGTCGACACGTGGCCCGGTGTGCGCGGCACGGAAGGTCGCGTCACCGAGGTGCTCGCGCGCGGTCGCGCGCGCCTGACGGGCATCCTCCGCAAGATCGGCCGCGCCGTGTACCTCGAGCCCGACGATCCGCGCATCTCGAGCGACTACGGACGCGTGCACCTCGACGACGCGCCGATGGGCAAGGACGGCGACGCGATCGTCATCGAGATCACGCGCTATCCCGACGCCGCGCGAAAGGAGATCGCCGGAAAGCTGCTCAAGGTGCTCGGCGATCCAGACGATCCGCGCACGGAGATCGAGAAGATCCTCGTCACCGCGCAGATCCCGATGGAGTTCCCCGAGGAGGCGCTCGCGCAGGCACAGAAGACGTCGCAGGAGCTCGGCCCGAGCGACCTCGCGAATCGCATCGACCTGCGCGATCGCCGCTTCTGCACGATCGATCCCGAGACCGCGCGCGACTTCGACGACGCGCTGTGCATCGAGGACGGACCGCACGGCGGACCACGCGTGTGGGTCGCCGTCGCGGACGTCTCGCACTACGTGCGCTGGGCGGACGCGCTCGACAAGGAGTCGACGATCCGCGGCGTGTCGGTCTATTTGCCCGACCGCGTGATCCCGATGCTGCCGCACCAGCTGTCCGCGGGCATCTGCTCGCTGAACCCGATGGTCGATCGCTGCGCGATGGTCGTGCGCCTCGACTACAGCGACGACGGCGAGCTCGTCGATGTCGGCTACGCGGCGGCGGTGATCAAGTCGAAGGCGCGCCTCGACTACCCGGGCGTCGCCGCCGCGCTCGAAGGTGACTTTCGAGGACGCCGCGAGATGTATCGCCCGTGGCTCGAGGAGCTCGAGCGCCTGAACACGCTCGCGCGCAAGCTGCGCACGAAGCGCCGAGCGCGCGGCGCGCTCGAGATCGAGATCGGCGAGCCGAAGGTCATCCTCGACGCCGACGATCCGCGCCTCGTGCGCGACGTCGTGAAGTCCAAGGGCGACCCCGCCGTGAAGGGCGCGTACGAGCTCGTCGAGGAGTACATGATCGCCGCGAACGAAGCGGTCGGGAGCTTCTTCCGCAAGCGCGGCGCACCGACCGTGTGGCGCGTGCACGCTCCGCCGAAGCAGGATCGCGTCGCGCAGCTCGCGGAGCTCCTCGGCGCGTACGGCATCGCCGTCGACGTCGAGGAAGCGGTCACGCCGCTCGGCATGAAGGCGGTGCTCGATCAGATCAACGAGAAGCCCGGCGCTGCGGCGCTCGGCTTCCTCGTCCTGCGCACGCTGACGCAGGCCGTCTGGGATACCGTGCCGATCGGCCACTTCGGCCTCGCGTCCGGCGACTACCTGCACTTCACGTCGCCGATCCGGCGGTACCCGGATCTGCTCGTGCATCGCCTCCTCAAGTACCACCTCCACAAGGACGGCCAGCCGTCGGGCGAGGGCTACACCAAGCCGCCGCCCGCGACCGAGCAGCTCACCGAGCTCGCGCACAACGCGAGCATGCAGGAGCGTCGCGCGATGGAGGCGGAGCGCGAGGCGGTCGCGATGTACCGCGCGTTCCTGATGCGCGAGCAAGTCGGCGAGGAGTTCGAGGGCACCGTGTCCGCGGTCACCTCGTTCGGCGCGTTCGTCGAGATCGACTCGCCGTACGTCGAGGGCCTGATCAAGCTCGAGTCGCTCGGCGACGAGCCGTTCGCGTACGACGAGGTGCACATGCGCCTCTCGGGTCGCAAGACCGGCCGCTCGATCGAGCTCGGCGACAAGGTCAAGGTGCAGATCAACAACGTGAGCGTCGTGCGCCGCCGCATCGACTTCACGCTGCTCGCGACGGCGAAGTCCAACCGCGACCGGCCCAAGCTCGAGGCCAATCCTCGCGCCGGCCTCGCGAAGCAGAAGAAGGCGGGCCGCGAGGTCGATCGCGCGCAGCGCGGACGCGCGGGTCGCGACGACGACCGGCGCGGTGGAAAGGCCGCGGGCGGCGCCGGCGGCAAGCTGCGTCTGGGGGTCTCGCACCGCGGGATCAGCACGCGCGGCGGCGACGACGACGCGCCGCGCGGTCGCGGCAAGCCGAGCGCGAAGCCCGGCAAGAAGCGCCGCTGAGCACGACGTGCGCGTACGCAGCGTGGCCGCGATGTCTAGGAGTGATGCCGACGAGGATGTCGTACGCGGCGGATCGCGAGAAACGCCATGGTCACGATGCTCGCGATCGCGAACGTCACGAGCAGGAGCAGCAAGAGGTTCGCGCTCGTCGCGAAGCCTTCGCGTACCAGGTCAGCTGCGCTCGCAGATATGAGTGAATCAGCTCCTGTCACACGTCGATGTGTTGCATCGGGCGTGCGAGCGAAGGACGGGGTGCGCGATCGCGGTTCTTGCTAGCGCGCGGCCAGCGCTTCGAGCAGCTTGCGCCGCGTGATCGGCTTCGCGACGAGCGCGCGCACGCCGAGGTCGCGGGCGCGGCGGCGATGCTCGGGGTTCGCGCGTGAGGTGATGATCACGATCGGCGTCGACTTGAATCGCTCCTCCTTGCGGAGCCGCGCGATGAGGTCGAAGCCGTCGATGTTCGGCATCTCGAGGTCGGTGACGATCAGGTCGTAGCGCAGGCCCCTCGTCATCTGCAGCGCACGCGCGCCGTCCTCGGCGACGTCGACGATCCAGCCCTCGCGGCCGAGCATCGACGTCATCGCCTCGCGGATCGCGCGCGAATCGTCGACGACGAGGGCGCGACCGGCGAGCACGACCGGCGCCGAGCCCGCATCGACCGCGGCCTCGGGCGCATCGGGGTGCGCGCGGCGGACGAGCTGCGCCGGATCGAGGATCAGCTGCACCTTGCCCGAGCCGCTGATCGTGGCGCCCGCGTACAGCGTGAGCGGGGCGAGCAGGGGCCCGAGCGGCTTGATGATGATCTCGCGCGGTCCGACGATTTTGTCGACGGTGCAGACCAGGCGCTTGCCGGCGAACGAGACGACGACGCCGGGGCGGCGCTCCGTCGCGGACGCGTGGCCGATGATCTGATCGAGGCGAAGCACCGGCAGCACCTCGTCACGAACCGACGCGGTGGTGGCGAGCGCGTCGACCATCGTCGTGTCGACGACGTGCACGTTCGGGATCGCGTACACCTGGCCGCCGATCTTGAACAGCATCGCCTGCGCGAGCGCCGTCGACAGCGGGAGGCGCAGCGAGAACGTCGTGCCGCGGCCCGGCATCGACGACACCTTCACCTCGCCGCCGAGCTTGGACACGGTCTCGCGCACGAGGCCGACGCCGATGCCGCGCCCGGCGAGCTCGTCGGCGTCGCCGCGGATCGACACGCCGGTGCCGAGGAGCGCATCGAGGATCTCGTGCTCGTTCGCGAGCTGCGCGCGCGTTGGCGACCAGCGACCCGTCGCGACCAGGCGACTGCGGAGCGCGTTGGTGTCGATGCCGCGGCCGTCGTCGGAGATCTCGAGCACCAGGAGGTTGCCGTCTTGCCGCGCGCGGATCGTGATCGTCGCCGTGCGCGGCTTGCCGCGGGCCTCGCGCTCCTCGGGCGGCTCGACGCCGTGCGCGACCGCGTTGCGCAGCAGCTGCGTGATCGGATCGAGGAGCTGCTCGGCGACGGCCTTGTCGAACTCGGTGTCCTCGCCGAGCGTCTTCAGCTCGACGATCACGCCGGTCGCGCGGCGCAGGGCGCGCAGGGTTCGCGCGGCGTGAAGGAACAGATTGCGCGCGCTGTCCATGCGGATGCGCGTGAGGCCACGCTGCAGCTCGCCGATCGTGCGGCGCAGCGCCTCGATCTCGTCGAGCAGCGCCGCGGTGGTCTGCGAGAGCAGGGCCGCCTGACCCGCGAGCTCGCCCTCGGCCTGCGAGAGCGTCTGCTTGTCCGGCGTGCCCGCGGTGCCGAGCGCGTCGTGCAGGCTCTGGCGCGTACGCGCGAGGTCGCGCGCGAGCGTGCGCAGGAGCTGGACGCGTCGCTCGATGCGCGTGCGATCGAACAGGAGCTCGCCCGCGCTCGACATCAGATCGTCGATGCGCTCGGGCTCGATCCGCAGCATCGCCTTGGGCTCGGGCGCGGGCGAGGTCTCCGCGGGGACCTCGAGGATCGGCTCCGGCGGGGGCTCGACGAACGGAGGCGGCAGCGAGGTCGGGCGCCGGTTCGGCCGCGCGATGAGGTCGATCTGATCGCGCAGCGTGGCCTCGAGCGCCTCGCTCCCGGGCTCGCCCGCGGTCTCGACGTACGCGCGGAGGCCGTCGGTGACCTCGACGAGCTGATCCGCGGTCGTGTCGGTCCACGGGCTCCCCTCGCGCGTGAACATCGCGAGCGCGCTCTCGAGGCGATGCGAGAGGTCGACCATCGCGTTGAGCCCGACGGTTCCCGCCGCGCCCTTGAGCGTGTGCGTCACGCGCATCATCTCGGTCAGCGCGTCGACGCTCGGCCGCGCGGACCCGCCCGCGAGCACGCGCGTCGTCACCTGCTCGAGCGCGTCCTGCGCTTCGGCGCGGAACAGCTGGCGCAACATCGCCAGCTCGTCGGCGTCGAAGTCGAGCTCGCCGTCGCTCACGTGCCGGCCGCCGTGGTGATGAGCTCCTGCGCCCGGCGCACGAGCGCCGCGGGGTCGAGCAGCATCAGCGGCCGCCCGCCGGCATCGACGAGCACGCGACTCGGAGGCCGGCTGCTCGTGTCATCGGGACCGGCCTCGGGCGCGCCGTCGTCGGACTCGTGCAGCGAGGCGACGTGATCGACTTGATCGACACGGAGGGCGCACACGACGCCATCGGTCTCGATGACGAGCGCGCCATCGCCCTGGCGAGCCGCGGGTCCCGCGGGGAGGTCGAGCAGCGCGCCGACGTCGAGCACCGGCAAGATCGCCCCGTGCAAATTGCACACGCCGCCGAGCGCCGCGGGCGCCGTCGGCACGCCGGTCACGAAGCCGAGGCTGACGACCTCGCGCACCCATCGCAGCTCGAGCGCGTACCGCGCGCCACCGACCGCGAAGATGATGACGTTGCGCAGCTCCGCCACTTCGACTCCTGGGCGGAGCCTATCGCATCAGCTGGCGGCTTTGGACTCGAGCACGAGCTCGGGCCGGGCGCGATGCTCGACGACCTCGCGCGTCACGACGCATTCCTTCACGCCGGTCAGCGACGGGATCTCGTACATCACGTCGAGCATCACTTCCTCGACGATCGCGCGCAGGCCGCGCGCGCCCGAGTTGCGGCGCGATGCTTCCTCGGCGATCGCCGTCAGCGCGTCGGGGCGGAACGACAGCTTCACGCCCTCGAGCTCGAGGAGGCGCTGGTACTGCTTCGCGATCGCGTTCTTCGGCTTCCACAGCACCTCGGTCAGCGCGTCGACGTCGAGCGCGTCGCACGACACGATCACCGGCAGGCGGCCCATGAACTCGGGGATCATGCCGAACTTGATCAGGTCCTCGGTGCGCGCCTGACGCCGCAGCGCGTCCTTGTCGTCCTCGGCGGTCGACATCTTCGCGCCGAAGCCGAGGCCGCGCTGGCCGGTCCGCCGGCGGACGATGTCCTCGAGGCCGTTGAAGGCGCCGCAGCAGATGAACAGGATGTCCGTCGTATCGATCTGGATCAGCTCCTGCTGCGGGCGGTTGCGTGCGCCGTCCGGCGTGATCGTCGCGGTCTTGCCCTCGAGGATCTTGAGCAGCGCCTGCTGGACGCCTTCACCCGAGACGTCGCGCGTCGGGGACGGCGAGCCGCCCTTGCGCGCGATCTTGTCGATCTCGTCGATGCAGATGATGCCGCGCGCCGTCTTCTCGACATCGCCACCGGCGGCGCGGAACAGCGCCTTCACGACGCTCTCGACGTCCTCGCCGACATAGCCCGCCTCGGTGAGCGTGGTCGCGTCGGCGACGGCGAACGGCACGTCGAGCTTCTTGGCGAGCGTCTGCGCGAGCAGCGTCTTGCCGGAGCCCGTCGGGCCGATCAGCAGGATGTTGCCCTTCTGCAGCTCGACGTCCGACGCTTTGCCGCGCATGCCGATGCGCTTGTAGTGGTTGTAGACGCCGACGGACATCGCCCGCTTCGCGTCCTTCTGTCCGATGACGTAGCGGTCGAGCTCCTCGACGATCGCCCGCGGCGGCGGGTACTTCGGCCGCTCCGACGCCTCCTCTTTCGCGAGGATGTCGTTGCAGAGAGTCACGCACTGGTCGCAGATGAAGACCCTCGGACCCGAGATCAGCTTTCGCACCTCGCGCCGCTGCTTTCCGCAGAAGGAGCAGTGGAACTCTTCCATCCAGCTCCAATTCTTACATCTTTGAGGGCTGTGGCAACAGCGTCGGAATGACTTCTGACCCCGGCACGAACGGGTAGGACCGTGAAGTACACGTTAGGTCGCGGTCCGTCGGGGTTGACGCGGGAGCAATGCGGAGGGGATCACTCGTCCGTGCGCGTCATCGTGATCTGTGCGGACCCCGCGGAGGCTGCCGATAGCGGCTCCGTGGCGACCGTCCTCACGGATCTCGGCTGTCGCGTGACCCTCGGGCGGTTCGATCTCGGAGGGCTCGATCTCGACGAGATCGCCGAACGCCCTTCGAACGTCGTGGTCGTCGAGGCCGGGGACGACCTCGGGCGCGCGCAGAAGACGATCAAGCGCCTCCGCGATGACGGACCTCTCGTCGAGACTCCGATCCTCGTCGCGGTCACGGTGGCGCGCCTGCCCGCGCTCGACTTCTCGATCGGCTTCGATGACTTCGTATTGATGCCGATCGTCCCCGCCGAGCTCTACGGCCGGATGCGTCAGCTCGATTGGCGCACGGCGACCTTCGGATCCGACGAGGTGCTCAAGATCGAGGACCTCGTCATCGACATCGCGGGCTACGAAGCGCGGGTCGCGGGGCGCCGTCTCGAGCTGACGCATCAGGAGTTCGAGCTGCTCCGCTATCTCGCCCAGCATCGCGGGCGCGTGTTCACGCGGGAGGCGCTCCTGGAGCGAGCCTGGGGCTATCGCTACGCGGGTGGGACGCGGACCGTCGATATCCACGTCCGGCGGGTTCGCGCCAAGCTCGGCGAACGAGGTTCTCTGATCGAGACCGTCCGCAACGTCGGGTACAAGATGCGGGGTTGAGATACGATGGGGACAGTGGCGGGGCGAGCCTCGATCGTCGGTGCTGCCGTGACGCACGTGGGGAACGTGCGCGAGCACAACGAGGACGCGCACTTCTTCGACGCGGATCTCGGGCTGTTTCTGGTGTGCGATGGCATGGGCGGCCACGCCGCCGGTGAGGTCGCGAGCGCGATCGCGATCAAGACGATCCGCGAGAAGTGGGCCGACCACGAGATGCAGGAGGTCGCCGACGTCTGGCTCGCGCGCGGCACGGCGATCGCGAAGAAGCAGATGATCGACTGGCTGCGCGACGGCGTGCTCGCGGCGCACCAGGCGATCATCGCGGAGGCGGAGCGCGACGCGAGCAAGAGCGGCATGGGCACGACGCTCGTCGGTGCGATGGTCGTCGGGACCGAGCTCGTGTTCGCACACGCCGGCGACTCGCGCGCGTACATCGTGCGCGACGGCATCGCGATGCAGCTCACCGAGGACCACACGCTGCTCCAGCGGTTGCTAACGGCGGGCATCGACGTCGACGTGTCCGGCGACGGGTCGCGCTTTCGCAGCATGCTGACCAACGCGCTCGGGATCGGACAGGAGTGCAAGGTCGCGACGTTCGTCGTGCCGCTCGCCGACGGAGACCGGTTCCTGCTGTGCAGCGACGGCATCAGCGAGTACGTGCAGGAGAACGAGGTCGGCGAGGTGCTGTCCAAGCAGCCGAGCCCGGCGCGCGCCGCGCAGAAGCTCGTCGATCTGGCGCTCGAGCGCGGCGGCGGTGACAACGCGACCGCCGTCGTCGTGCGCGTCCTCGAGGCCGGCGAAGATCCGGTCCCCGCGGAGCAGCGCCGCCGCGATGACCTCTCGATCAGCTTGTGCGAGCTGTGGAGCGCGAAGGTCACGCCGCAACAGCGGCTGCGCGCGCTGCGCATCGCGATCTGGCGCGATCACGCGGTCGGCGAGCAGCTCCCGGCCCACACGCTCGGCGATCGCGTCGCGTGGATCATCGTCGAGGGCGAGGTCGGCTGGGAGGGCGAGCCGTGCGGCCCGGGCACGCTGATCTACCCCGAGTCGCTCGTCGCGGGCTCGCCGCCGCCGGATCGCGCGGACATCGCGGTCGCTCGCTCCGACGTGCGCGCGATCGCGATCCGCAACGACGACTGGCGCGAGCTGACCGAGGACGACGCCGAGCTCGGCGAAGCGCTCCTCGAGAGCCTCGCGGCGATCCTCGCCGAGCGGCAGAAGACACGCGCGCAGGCGGCGACGAAGCGCGAGGTCGACTCGGCGATCGCGCGCGTCACGACGGCGGACACGTCGGAGGCGGCGCTCGCCGCGACGCTACCGCCGGGGACCCAGGCGCCGGTGATCACGCCGTCGGCCGTCGCGCAGGCGGCGAAGCGCGTCGTGCGCCCGCTCGGCTCCTCGGGGGTGTCGGAGATCGGGGACACCGCGGAGCGCCCGGCTGTCGACCTCGCCGCCGTGCGAGCGAGCATGCCGCGGCAGACGCCGCGACCGCCGACGGAGCCCGACATCGAGGTGCAGATGGAGATGGAGGCAGACCTGCCGCCGCTCGGCGCCGAGAGCGAGTTCGCCGACGACGAGGGCCCGACGCACGTGATCGAGCCGGTGCTCGACGCTCACAGCGGTGGCGTTCGCAAGAGCGACTGATCTAGGGCCGCGCGTAGTCGGTCAGATCCATCACGATGTCGCCGAGCTCGGTCGCGGCGACGACCTTGAGCGGGACGCGGTCCGCGTCGTCCGATAGCCACACGGTGAACGTGCGCGCGGCCTTCGATGTCTCGAGCTGCATGTTCGGCTTCGCGCGATACGACTTGCCCTGGAACACGATCGCGCGGCGATTGCCGAGCGCGCTGCCGATCGTCTCCTCGCCCGCGTGCGTGACATCGACACGCCACAGCCGCCGGCCACCGATAATGTAGACCGTGCGCTGCGCGCCCTTGTGTGCCTTCCAGCCGCGCAGCTGCGCCATCGCCGTGTGCGCGTCGTAGACGGTGACGTTGCCGAAGTTCAGCACGAGCTTCTTCGGCGCCGGATCGTTCGCGCGCTGATAGGTGACGTTCGCCTTGCTGCCCTCGAACGTCGCGGTCGCCGTCAGCCGCTTCTCGCCGTTGACGAGGTGCGCGTCGAGCGAGATCGGCTTTCCCGTCGCCACGTCGATGACGGTGGTCGCCTCGTCGACGATCTTCTTCACGAGCGCCGCCGCGCCGGCGGTGGCCGCGCGCGACTTCACGAGGATGACCTCCTTGCCGTCGACGGTTCCGATCTCGCCGACCGCGAGCTGCGCTTCGCCCGCGAGCATGCCGGCGAGGTGGACCTCGAACGCCATCGTCTCGCCGGGGTTGACCCCGAGCGATGTCTGCGCCTCGACGGCGGCAATCGCGTCCTGTCCCGGGCCCTGTGCGGTCATCGCGTCGGCACCCGCACACCCGACGAGCACGGCCAGCAGCAATGCGCGCATACCTCATGGTTGAGGCAATCCGCGGCGACTGGCAAGCAGTGATAGCGTCACGGCGTGGAACGAGTCACGAAGCTCGGCATCACGCTGGGTGATCCGGCTGGCATCGGCCCCGAAATCGTCGCCGCGACCCTCGCCGCGGCGCCGGTTGAATGGCGCGAGCGCATCATCGTCTATGGCGATCGAGAGCCGCTCGAACGCGGGGCTCGCGCGATCGGCGTCGCGCTGCCAAACGTGCCGATCGTCGGCGAGGGGCTCGCCGCCACCGTCGAACCGGGCCGTCCGTCGGAGCAGAGCGGGGCCGCGCAGGTCTTCTACCTCGAAGCCGCGGTGGCCGCCGCGAAGCGCGGCGAGCTCGCGGCGATCGCGACCGCCCCGATCTCGAAGACCTGGGCCAAGCGCGCGGGCTTCGCGTTCCCCGGCCACACCGAGATGCTCGCGGCTCGCCTCGGCGTACGCGATGTCGTGATGCTGTTCGCGGGGCCGCGCCTCAAGGTCGCGCTCGCGACGATCCACATCCCGCTCGCCGAGGTCCCTCGCACGCTGACGACCAAGGGCCTGCGCCGCACGATCGAGCTGGTCGCCGAGTCGTGCGTGCGCGACTTCGGCATCGCGCACCCGCGCGTCGGCGTCGTCGGCTTGAACCCGCACGCGGGGGAGGGCGGGCTCCTCGGCTCCGAGGACGCGGCGATCATCGCGCCCGCGCTCGCCGACCTGGCGCCGGCGCGCCTGTTCGGGCCGCTGATCCCCGACGTCGCGTTTCGCGATGCCGTCGACGGGAGGTACGACGCGCTCGTCGCGATGTATCACGACCAGGGATTGATCCCGGTCAAGCTCGTCGACTTCGAGGAGGCCGTGAACGTGACGCTCGGCCTGCCGATCGTGCGCACGTCACCGGATCACGGGACCGCGTACGACATCGCGGGCAAGGGCACTGCGCGCACGACCTCGATGCAGCGCGCGCTCTCGCTCGCCGTCGAGATGTCGGCGCGGCGCGCGGGGTCGCCGCTCAGCGCACGACCTTGATGCCGAACATCGGGTTCTTCAGCGTGCCGAACAGGCGGACCCACAACGTGACCCACATCTCCATGCCGCGCGCGTTCGTGATGTCGCCGAGGTCGATCACGTCCTTCCAGCCGAAGTCACCGAGGAGCCGCGTCACCTGCTCCTTGGCGGCGGCGTCGTTTCCGCACACGAACATCGTGTGGTCTCCGCCGGCGAGCTGACGCGGCTCGACCATGAGGAACGCGTTGATGGTGTTGAGCGTCTTGACGACGCGCGTGTTCGGGAGCTCGCGCTGGATCTGCTCGCCGAGCGAGTCCGTGTTCGCGACGGTCAGCGACGGGGGCATGCCCTTCGAGAAGTCGAGCGGGTTCGAGATGTCGACGACGATCTTGTTCCCGAGGCGGTCGGTGCCCGCGGCGCGCAGGCCCGCGAGCGCGCCCTGACCGGAGAGGGCGTTGACCACGATCTCTCCGTGCGCGACCGCATCCGCGTGCGTCACGAGCGTGACCTTCGGGTGGGCCTCGAGCCAGGTCCGGAGCGGCGGGCCGCCCGCCATGTCCGGCTCGTTCCGCGCGAGCGTTTGCTGGACATCCCGCGTCCCGATCTTCACCACATGCCCGAGCGCGTCGAACCTGCCGGCGATGGTCTTTCCCACGATTCCCGTTCCGAGCACTGCGATGTTCATCGTCATCTCCTTGCCCCCGAACCTAGGCCCGACGGGGCGTGTTGACCAGCGTCTGGCGCTCAACCTATCGTTAACCACAGGTTGACGATGACCATGCGCCCCGACCTGTTCGCCGGCATCCTCCCGTTCGTGCGCACCGCCGAGGAGCGCAGCTTCGGCAAGGCGGCGGCGAGCCTCGGCATCACCACGGCCGCGGTGAGCAAGGCGGTGAAGAGGCTCGAGGAGGATCTCGACGTCAAGCTCCTCGACCGCAGCTCGCGCGTCGTCAAGCTGACGCGCGAGGGCGAGGTGTTTCTCGAGCGGTCGCGCCGGGCCGTGCTCGACGTGCAAGGTGCGCGTGAAGCGCTCGCCGGGTCACGGCGGGAGCCGCGCGGCGAGATCGCGGTGACGATGTCGATCGTGCTCGCGTCGTTCGTCATGCCCCGCCTGGCGCGCCTCGGCCTCCAGTACCCGCAGCTGACGTTCCGGCTCCAGATCACGGATCGGATCGCGCGGATCGCCGACGAAGGAGTCGATGTCGCGGTGCGCATGGGAGACCTCGTCTCGTCGAGCCTCGTGGTTCGCGTGCTGCGCAAGCCGCAGTGGGTCACGGTCGCGAGCCCGGCCTACCTCGCGCGGAGCCCCGCGCTCGCGAGCCTCGAAGACCTAGCGAACCACACGTGCCTTCGGTTCGTACCACCGCACGGACGGCCGCGCGACTGGACCTTCGTCGAGGACGGCGCCGTGGTCGTCCGGCCCGTCGCCGGCAACCTGCTCGTCGACAACGGCATGGTGATGCTCGCGTCCGCCGAGGCGGGCATGGGCGTCTGCCAGGTGCTCGACTACATGGTCGACGATGCGCTGCGCGCGGGCACGCTCGTCGAGGTGCTCCCGCGATCGCGCGCGCCGGGGCCACCGATCCAGGCGCTCGCGACCGCGGCGCGGGCGCGCTCCGCGAACGTGCGCGCGTTCATGCGCTTCCTCGTCGAGACGTTCGCGTGATGCGCGATCTCAGGGCACCTGCGCGGTCGCCTGGACGGCGGTTCCCGTCGCGTCGCTGCCGGGCCACAGCCGTACGAGACCGTGCTCCGTGATCTGTTGGCTGCCGGGCAACAGCGACTGCACGCTGGTGAACAGGCTGCCGAGGAACGGCGTGGTGAACGTCTCGGTGTCCGACGCGACGTGATGGACCTCGGACCAAATCGTCGTCCCGAGCGTGACGAGGTGGGTCGCAGCGCGCGGGTCGTTGTCCCACGCCACGTCGATGACGCGGTTCTGTGCGTCGTGCATCACCGCGCCGTGCACCATCGTCGGCGGCGCGGGCAGCGACACGATCGGCAGCGCGACGACCGAGCGCACGCCGCACCCCTCGAGGACCAGCGTCTGTCCGCTCGGCGGTGATGCGATCCGCAGCGGCTCGCTCGTCGTCGGGGTCTCGTAAATCGAGCCCGCGTACGTGATGCGCTCCACGCAGCCGAACAGCGAGGGCTCGCACGGGAACAGGGCATCACTCACGTGGATCTGCTCGCCGATGCCGGGGAAGTGCGTCGCGCAGTATTCGCCGTGCAGCTCGGCCTCCGCGAAGATCGTCACCCCGCTCGGCGCGATGATGACGTCGAGCACCGCCATGTTCTCGACGACGAGGTCGGGCGGCTTCGTGCCGTCCGCGACGCAGCCGCCGAAAAGGAGCAGGAGCCACGGGCGCATGCACCATGATCGCGTGACGCTCGCCCGCGCGCCACCCGCAGGTCCTGACGGGAGCGCGGCGTGCACATCGCAGGCGCGCGCGTTACCTTCGGGGCGATGTCCTCGCAGCGGAGCTTGCTCGGTCGACCTCTGGAGTCGTGCTCGGAAGATCCGATGACGGGTTGGTTTCGCACCGGGTGCTGCGAGACCGACGAGAACGACACCGGCCGCCATGTCGTCTGCGTGCAGATGACCGCCGAGTTCCTCGCGTTCTCGAAGTCGCGCGGCAACGATCTGTCGACGCCGCGGCCGGGGTTCGCGGGCCTGGGGCCCGGCGATCGCTGGTGTGTGTGCGCGGCGCGCTGGCAGGAGGCGTTGCTCGCGGGCGTCGCGCCGCCGGTGTTCCTGGCGGGCACGCACGAGCTGGCGACCGAGGTCTGCGATCGTGAAGAGCTGTTACGCCACGCCGTCGACGCTCACAATCTGAATTGATCGCGCGAGCGAGGGTGTATCGTCGAGCAATGCTCGCATCACGCGCACGTCTTCGATGGTTCGTGATCCTCGCGTCGATGGGCCTTGCCGCCGCGGCCGTGGTCGCGCTCGCGACATGCCCGCGCGACGCTTCGCGATCGAAGCCCGCGCTTCGCCCGATGAGCGGGTGCAAGCAGCGCATCGCGACGCCGGCTCCTCGCGCGCCCGCGGTGACGGCGTGCATGCCGTGGGTCTCTCTCGATGTCGCCGCTCCGACGAGGCGCTGCAGCGAGGCCGAGGTCGAGCGCATGCGTGCCACGTTCCGGGACCTCGCGATCCCGCCGGCCATGAAGGCATCCGACGCGGCGCGGATCGCGGCGACGCTGCCGGTCGCGTGCGCGGCGGACATCGACGAGATCGCGCGCGTCTTCGCGCCGGCGAGCATCTGGGCGATGGGGCACAAGGAGTGGGCCCTCGCCGAGAAGTACGCGAAGCTGACGCTCGTCTACGGCGACCCGTTCGCACCGAGGATGACGGCGCACGAGGTGCTGAAGGCGCTCGATCGCCAGGCCAAGGCGATCTGTCGCGAGAACCACCTCGCCCACGAGGTCGACGTTCGTTACTGATCGATGATTCGTACGCGACGGATCCGGGCGAGCCTGTCCGCGTCGAGGTCGATCGTGAGTTCGACGCGAAGCGGCGTGTCGAGCGCTCTCACGTCACCAGGCTCGAGGAACGCGACGACGTCGCGCGCTGCGCCAATGAGCGGTTTGACAGCGCTGGCGTCGAGCTTCTGTGACATCACGCCCGAGATCCAGCCGATCTCGCGGACCGCGCAATCGACCGCGCTCTCGCGAGACACCGTCTCGAAGGTCCGCGGGCATCTGTGCGCAGGCTCGGTCGCGTAGGCGACCTCGAGCTCGACGTGCTCGTACATCCGGCGCAGGGCAGGGCCCGTGCCGATCACATCCACCTGGGAGACGTCACCGAGCCATAGCCGCGCGAGCGCGATGGCTTGCTCCTCGGACGGAGCCGGTACGGAGTCGGGCGCCTTCGCGACGGGAGCGGGTCGGTGGGCCATGGGTTCGGCGGTCGACGCTCCCGCGGGTGCAGATTCCGAGCGGCTACATCCCAGGAGCGCGAGAGAGACAAGCGAGGCGATCGCGACCGTGTTCATGGAGGTGCGATTTGTACTGCCCCGCTCGCGCTCGTCATACTCGCGCCCGAGCGTCGGCCAACCGCGTGACATCGCGTTCGAATCACGGGATGGCGAGCGAGAACACGAATGTTGCTCGCGCCCGGTCACATCGGTGCCGAAGCGGCACGATCGCGACGCGTTCCATAGATGCATGCGGCCTGGTCGCGCGTAATACTCCCATCATGCTCTCGCGCCTGGCGTCTCGCGGTTCGTACGGATGGATGTTCGCGTGTGGTCTCGTGGCCGGTATCGCCGCCGCGATGGCGCTCCAGGTGACGAGGCCGATAACGCCGACGTACACGTGTCACGAGCCGCTCGTGGTCTCGGTTCCTCCGGGATGTTCGGCGCACGACGAGCTGATCCGCGCGACCGCGGTGATCCACTTCTTCGACAACGAGGTCGCCTACGCGACCGCGGACGATCCGATGAGCGCGAAGGCAGCGGCGCTGCTCGCGCTGCCGATGATGTGCACGAACAGCGAGCACTCGTACCCCGCGCTGTCGCGCCACATCGAGAGCGCCGCGACGATCTCGCTCCAGCGCGGAGACAAGCAGACCGCGATGCGCCTCGTCGAGGTGGGTCGCGCGTACGACGTCGATGGACGCATGCTCGACACGCTCGCGTCCGCGATCGTGAAGTAGCGCTCGTCAGGCGAGCAGCCACGCCCGGAGCGAGGCGCCCGCGAGGAGCATCACGATCGTGCTCGGCACCATGCCGACGAGCGTGCCGGCGAGGAACACGCGACGGCGGACGCGCGCGGCGCCGGCGACCGCGTTGACGATCATGAACGGGCCGAGCGGCACCTGGCGGATCGCGGCCATCCCGAGGATGCCGATGCGTTCGAGGCGCGAGCGGATGCGCGCGAAGCGCTCGTTGCCGATCCGCGCCATGCGCTCCGCGCCGAGCCGGTCGCCGATCGCGTGGCCGATGAACGACGCGCA
The DNA here is from genome assembly GCA_964617845.1 of uncultured Kofleriaceae bacterium. Taxonomy (GTDB): domain Bacteria; phylum Myxococcota_A; class Polyangia; order Haliangiales; family Haliangiaceae; genus JABFXX01. The sequence goes on from CAZUAR010000012.1 coordinate 174,763, forward strand.
CATGACGCCGATGACCATGAACGTGACACCGAGCACCGGATGCAGCGCGAGGACCGTCGCCCAGCGCAGGATCGACGTCGGCACCATCGCGACACTGAGCAGCACGAACGCGGGGACGATCAGCGCGATGCCCCACGCCGTCGAGGTCAGCTGCTCGGCGCTGGCGAGGAGGCCGCGCGGATCGACGAGCGCGCGCAGCGGCGTGAGCACCCACGCGAGCGCGAGGCCGATCGCGAGGATCGCGACCAGCGCGACGAGCCACACCCGAGACATCGGCTCACCATAGCGACGCGTTCGCGCGCCGCAACGAGCGCCGACTCGGCAATTGTCGGATCAGTAGAGCGCCTTGAGCGCTTCGGAGTCCGAGATGATGACCTTGCGGCCCTCGGTGGCGATCAGGCGCTTGCGCTTGAACTGGGACAGCGTGAGCGACACGGTCTCGCGCGTGGAGCCGATCAGGTTCGCGAGCTCCTGATGCGTGATCTTCAGCGCGACCAGCGTGCCGCGCGCGTCGTCGACGCCGTACTCGGCGGCGAGCTTGACGAGCAGCTCGGCGAGCTTGCTCGACACGTCGCGGAACACGAGCGCCTCGACCTTGTTCTCGAGCTCGCGGCGGCGAACGATCATGAGGCGCGTCATCGCGAGGCCAAGCGCGGGGTGCGAGTGGATCAGCTCCTCGAAGTGCACGCGATCGATCTCGGACAAGAGCGCGTTCTCGACGGCCTCGGCCATCTCGGTGCGCGGCCCACCGTCGAGAAGGCACGAGTCACCGAACAGCTCGGCGGGGCCGTGATACGCGAGCGTCAGCGACTTGCCGTCGCGCGTGACCTTGCTGACCTTGATGCGTCCGCCGTGGACGAAGAACAGCGAGCGGCCGGGGTCGCCGGGGAGATAGACGACATCTCGACGGCGTGCTTCGCGCAGCTCGACGCGTTCGGCCATGCGAGCGATCGCATCGGGGCCGAGGTCGGCGAGCAGCGGCACCTTGCGGAGGTACCAGAGGACACGCTTCGGATCGGGCACGGTCAAAATGTATCACCGCTTGCATTGGAATCGCCCCCTGTCGTGGGGATTACCAATGAGGGAGATCGATCGACGACCCGAGGAGCGGGCTAAACCACGATATCTGCATCGCTTGTCTCGCCCCGTGTAGCGATGCGAACGGTTGCATCGCGCCACGTAGGGGTGCTCGCCATCCGCTCGGCGATCGGGGCAACCACGAGGTCTTCCAGGGTCCGGCGCAGCGGCCGCGCGCCGAGCTTGGGGTCGTGACCGAGCGCCGCGAGTCGCGCGCGCGCCGCGGGCGTCATTTCGAGTCGAAGGTTGCGCGCGACGAGGCCGGGCCGCTTGCGCAGCTTGTCGAGCTCGAGCTCGACGATGCGCTCGAGCGCGGCGGTGGGCAGCGGATGGAACGTGAGGACCGAGTCGATGCGACCGAGCAGCTCGGGACGGAAGAAGCTGCGCAGCGCGGCCGTCGGATCGGGCGCCGCGTCGGGTCGCGACGAGAACCCCGCAGGCGTCGGATCGTTCGCGCCGAGGTTCGTGGTCATGACGATCACGGCCATGCGGAAGTCGATCAGGCGGCCGAGCGCGTCGGTGAGCCGGCCTTCGCCGACGACGCCGAGCAACAGATCGAACGCGGCCGAGTCCGCCTTCTCGATCTCGTCGAACAGGACGACGGAGAGCGGCTGGCGGCGGATACGATCGGCGAGCGACGTGCCGGCGGGCGAGGGTGTGATCAGCCGCGCGATCGCGCCGCCGGTGACGAGCTCGCTCATGTCGACACGGACCAGGCGATCCGCGTCGCCGAACAGGTAGCGCGCGAGCTGCTTCGCGAGCTCGGTCTTGCCGACGCCGGTCGGGCCCGCGAACAACAGCGTGCCGACGGGGCGCTGCGGATCGTCGAGGCCGGCCTTGAGGCGGGCGATCACGCGCGCGGCGACGCTGCACGCGTGGTCCTGCCCGACGACACCCTTCTGCAGGTGCGTCGCGATCGCGGCCGTATCGAGCGCGCGCTCGGGCGCGAGCAGATCGACCGGCAAGCCCGACCACGCGCCGAACGCTTCGGTCAGCTCGCCGACAGCGATGGCCTCGTTCGTCTCGCGCGGCGCCAGCTTCTCGGCGCGCGTCGAGAGGTAGTCGAGGAACGCGAGCGCCTTGCCCGGAAACGCCGTGTCGCGGCGGAACGCGGCGAGCAGCTCGACGAGCCGGCGCGCGGCGTCGTGCGAGACGGCGACCGGCGGCTTCGTGCGCTGGCCATACGGCTCGAGCAGCGAGATGGTCTGCGCGCCCGTCGCTTCGGGCACGCGGATCACGAGCATCGCGTCGACGAACGCCGGCGCCTTCTGGCGCGCGCGCACGAGCTCGGCCTCGTCGCACTCGGCGATGATCGACATCTGGTTCGCGATCACCGCGGGCGCCATCAGATCTGCGATCGATGCTCCGTCGCTCATCGGCGACATGATGTCGGCGAGGCGATCCACGAACAGCACGTCGTTGCCGTCGGACATCTCGTCGACGATCTCGAGCACGCGCTGCTGCCACATGCCGAGGTAGACCATGCCGGCGACGATGCGATCCGCGCTCGTCGCCCACAGCGCGCGGCGCGCCGCGTTCTTGCCGCGACCGCGCTCGAGGAGGCCACGCGCGAAGCGGCGCACCAGCGCACTCTTGCCCGCGCCGCGCGGACCGACGAGCAACACGCTCGGCATGCGCTCGGCGTCGAGCAGGTGCTGGCGCTCGTCGTAGATCGGATCGACGCCGACCGTCGCGCGCAGGCGGTTCTTGTCGGCGAGCGCGACCCAGTCCTCCGCGATCGCTTCGAGGGTCGGCGATGCCGCACGCGACGCCTCCGCGCGCGACTTCTGCTTCGCGGCGGCGTCGACGGGAGTCCACACGCGGATCTCCTCGTCGACCTCGCGGCGGATGTCGTACAGCGATGCCGCCGCATCGCCGATCAGGCCCGCGAACACGAGCGAGCGAATCGTCTCGGGCACCGCGTCGAGGTCCTCGGCGACGAACGTCCAGTCGAAGCGCGGGACGATCACGCGATACAGGTTCGAGCCGTCGAGCTTGGCCGCCGCGTAGCCGAGGCGGATCGGCACCGTCGACGATGCGATCACGTAGCCGCGCGGATCGGGGCGGCCCGGGTGGATGTCGACGTCGATGCGCCGCAGCTCGAGCTCCTCGGTCCACTCGTAGCGCTCGGACGCGCGATCGTCGACGAGGAGCGCGGCGTGAGGCGCGAGCCGCGACAGCGCTTCGTCGACGGTCGGCGCCATCGCGGCGGGCGGTGGCTTGTCGAACAGCACGCGGTAGCGGCGCAGCATGACCGCGCTGAACAAGCCGCCGTGGTGCTGCGTGATGAACACGCGGAACGACGGGCGCTTCATGGCGCGTGCTCCTGCCTGCTCCACGCGAGGTACCACGCGCGGTGGATCGCGAGCGCGACGCTGCGGTAGTTCCCGCGATCGACCCAGCCGGTCGCGAAGTCCTCCATCTCGACGTGGTAGGACTCGCCGGCGCGAAGCGGGGTGCGGTACGTGACCGTGCGCGTGACGGGGAGCAGCGAGTCCGGGTTCGGTGGGAGGGCGCCGCCCTCGTCGAGGACGCGCTCGAGCTCCTTGCGCGCCGACTGATGCTCGCGCAGCACGTCCTCGCACGTGCCGCGAATGCCGGAGCGGACCTCGACGCGAATGACGTCCGGCTCCGCCGCCGCCGCGCGCACCATCCACGTGCCATGCTCGCTCTCGAGCGCGGTGCGCACGAACAGGCCGCGCAGCTGCACCGCCGCGTCGGTCGCGACGACGAGCTTCGGCTTGCGGTGGAGGTCGGCGCCCGCGAGCGGCTTGGTGCCCCACTCGATGTCCGCCTGAGACAGCTTGTTCAGGCCGTCCTTGTCGAGCGAGGCCGCTCCGTCGAGCCAGGCGGGCTGCGCGATCGTCTGCGCCGCGATCAACAGGCCGCCGGCGTCGGCCGTCGCACCGACGCGCGAGAACACGACGGTGACCGCGTGCTCGTCGGGATCGAGGAGCCGCGGCAGCGCGCGCTCGATCAGCAGCGCCTCCGCGATCCCCGCGATCAACGCGTCGCGCGCGGCGGGCGGTCGCGTCGTCTTCGGATTCGATCGCATGCGAACGCGGATGATCCGTCCGCTGCCGTGCGATTGATCCTGCACGCGCTCGCGATACATCGGCTCGTCCTCGTCGCGATCGACCGGGTCGGGCAGGTGGGGCGGCTCGCGCATGCCGAACAGGTCGGCGAGCGCGGCGATGCGTTGCTCGAGCTCGTCGACGTAGTAGCGGAGCTCGCCGCTCGCGGCCTCCTTCGCGCGCGCGATCGCGCGAGACGTGCGGACGCGATCGATCGCGGCGGTCGCCACGGCGATCGCGGGCTCGAGCGCGGTGGTCGCGAGATCGAGCGCACCCTCGAGCGCGTACGGGCCGGGCGTCGGCTCGCGCTCGCGCATCGGCTCGAGCGTCGCCTCGATCTGACCCGCGACCTCCGCGAGGCGGACGATGCGCAGGCGCGCGGGTGGAGCGGTCGCGAGCAGATCGGTCAGCGAGCCGCCGACCTTGTCCTCGAGCCAGCGCTTCACGGTGCGCGCGCCGTAGCGGGTGTCGAACGCGTCGGCGACGGCGCGCTTGCGCACGGCGGCGCCCGCGTAGACGAAGGTGTTGCGCTCGCGAAGGCCGCGGCGCGCGAGGAGCTTCGCGAGCTCCTTGTCGACGACCTTCGTCGCGACCTCGGGCGTCAGCGGCTCGAACGGCACGACCTGATCGATGCGGTTGAACAGCTCGACGGGGAAGAACTCGCGGACCGCCTTGGCCACGTCGGCGAGCACGCGATCGCGCGTCTCGCCAAAGCCGATCGGCGCGGCGTTCCGGCTGCCGAGGTTCGACGTCATGATCACGACCGCGCTCGCGAAGCTCGCGACCTCGCCGTTCGCGTCGGTGAGGCGACCCTCGTCGAACAGCTGGAGCAGGAGGTGCAGCGCCTGCGAGTGCGCCTTCTCGATCTCGTCGAGCAGCACGACGCAGAACGGCTGCGCGCGTACGCGCGAGGTCAGGAGGCCCTCGGGGCTCCAGCGATCGCCGATCAGTCGCGCGACCGCGTCGGGGCCCGACAGCTCGCCCATGTCGATGCGCACGAGGCGATCCGTGGATCCGTAGAGGTACTCCGCGATCGCGGTCGCGAGCTCGGTCTTGCCTGTGCCCGTCGGTCCGGTGAACAGCATCACGCTGACCGGGCGGTGCGGATCCGCGAGGCCCGATCGCATGCGCAGCACGACATCGGTCGCGGCTTTCGTCGCGACGGCCTGGCCGATCACGCGCGCAGCGAACGACGACTCGATCTCGGCGGGGTCGAGCGGCTCGTCGAGCGAGAGCAGCTTCTCGGACAGCCCCGTGGTCCGCGCGAGGTACGCGAGCACGTCTCGCGGCGTGACCATGTCGATGTCGGCGTGCGTCTCGACGACGCGGCGGACGAGCTCGATGGCGACGCCCGGGCGAGCGCGCCACGGGAACAGCGCGCTGCCGAGCTCGAGCGCGGTGCGCGGCACGAACGGATGCGTCTCCACGTGCGAGTACTCGGTCTCGAGCTCGCGCAGCTCGGACAGCAGCAGCTGCGCGGTCTCGACGGGCGACGCCGCGGGCACCACGACGGTCGCGAGCGCCTCGGCGAGCCCGGGCGCGTCGCGCTCGAGCCTCGCGAACTGCTCGGGCGTCATCTCGGCGAGGATCGCGAGGTCGCCGCGCCGCACCGGACCGCGGAAGAAGTCCGCAAACGATCGCTCGCTCTGCCGCGACTGACCGAGGCGCCCGAACAGGTGCAGATCCTCGACCCACAGGATGCCCTTGTGCTTGCGCGCCTCGTCGAGGATCGAGAGGCAGCGCTCTTCCCACTGCCCCAGATACGACATGCCCGCGATCACGCGCTTGCCCGAGAGGCGCCACACGTGATGCACGCGATCGAGGTTCTTGTGGATCGGATAGCCATCCTCGGCGAGGCGGTCCGCGATCCACTGGCGGATCAACATCGTCTTGCCGGCGCCGGGCGGACCGATCACGGCCGTCGAGCGCGGCCTCGCACCGCCGAGCAGGTACGAGAGCCGCTCGCGATACGGCGAGCGGGGCACGCCGAGCCGCACGGAGTCGCCGCTCGCCTGTCGCGTCTCGTCGGTGCCGAGGTCCTGCAGCACGCGCTCGGTGCGCGCGGCGGACGCGGCGGCGCGCGTGTCCTTCTTGCGCGAGGGCAGCATGTCGAGCAGCGAGTGCGGCTCCGCGGAGAACGCGATCGGCACGAGGCGATCCTTCTCGTCGGTGGTCATCTCCTCGAGGTCGTCCTCGTGCGCGTCGGCGAAGTGATGCCGCAAGAACGTCGGGATGACGGTCTCGATGTCGTCGCGGCTCGTCGCGAAGAACCAGTGCTCGCGATAGAGCGGGTGATAGACGACGAGCGTCTGCTTGTCGTCGCCGGTCCACCGCGGCTCGACGATCAGCGGCACGCGGCCGTGGAGCTTGCCGTGCTCGAGCTTCACGTCGACGGAGACGCGGACGAGCTCGGTGCCGAGCGGCAGCTGGAACAGGTCCTGTTGATCCGGTCGCGCCTTGCGCAGCACGTCGCGCAGGCGCTCGACCATGCGCTCGCGCAGCTTCACCTCGCCCTGACCGGAGACGAACGCGGGCAGGCCGGTCGGCGTCAGCGCGGTCCACTCCTCCTCGCCGTCGCGCTTCTTCTGGTACACGCCGACCCGGAAGTCGATCCTCACGGCATCTTCTCCTTCTTCTTGCGCGCGGCCTCGAGCGCCTGCAGCGGGCGCTCCCACACCCACAGCGTGTCGTGCGCGTCCTTCGGCGTGAGCTGGAGCCGCAGCGCCGCGCGCTCGGCGAGGCGCGCGGGCAGCTCGTCCCAGTCGATGTCGAGATCGAAGCTCTGGACGTACGACGGGCCCTTGCCGACCGTGACCTCGAACGCCGGCATGCCGCGCGGCTGCCGCGGGCTGGGCGCGCAGGGAAGCGCGTTCCATTCCTCGTCGAGGATCTCGGCGCGCGGCTCGAGGAGATCGACCCAGACATGCGCCGCTTCGCCCGCGACCCCGTGCATGCGATGCAGCCCGTGCTCGAGCCCGAACAGGAGGTCGGCGCCCTGGCCCGCGATGCGGACGAGCACGCCGGTCTGCGCGCGGTTCGGCGTGAAGTCCTCCTCGATCCACTGGTGATCGCGCGCGGGCCCCCAGTGCCACTTCCAGCCGGCGGGCTTCTCGTTGTGGAAGTGCATCCAGATCGGCCAGCCGTGCGCGCGCGCGGCGGCGGCGAGCATCTTCACGTACGCGGTCACCGCCATGCGCGCATCGGGCGAGTGCACGAGCAGCGTCGCGCCGGGGCGGATCGGCTTCTGCGCGGTCCGCAGCCAGAACCAGTCGCGACGAAACTGCTGGCGCTGCACGACCGCGCCGTCGATCAGGTCGATCGCATCGATGTCGCGCGCGAGCGCCTCGAGGCACAGCTCCTCGGCGACGCGCAGATCGGCGCGGCCCTTCGCGCAGCGTTCGAGGAGGCTCGACAGCCGTGCGTGCTGCATCGAGTAGTTCGCGATGTCCGCGCCGCTCAGCTTGTTGCGGCCCTGCTTGCGCTCGGCCGCGGTCGCGAGCGTCGCGGCGATCTCGCCGATGCGCTCGCGCACGTTCTTCACGTCGTCGATCGCCATGTCGCGATCGGTCGCGCGGCGCATCTCGCCGAGCGCGAGCGCGGAGCGCACCATGCGCTTGCCCGTCGCGGCGCTGCGGCGATAGAGCCCGACGACGAGCTCGCCGTCGATCACGCCGATGCGCGAGCCCTCGGAGCGGGCGGCCGGTGGTTCGTCCGGCGCGCGCACGGTGAGCGTGCCGCCGTGACCGTCGGCGCCGGCCTTCGCGAGCAAGCGCGACGCGGGCGCGAGCATCGCGGCATCGACGTAGCGGCGAAGAGCGCGCGCACCGAGCTCCTGCGAGAAGCCGCGCTCGGCGATCACCTCGAGCGCGCGCGGCGAGATGTCGAGGAGCACGCCGGGCTGCGTGAGGCCGCGGCGCTCGGCGAGGCGATCGATCGCGATGCGCGCGATCTGCGCGACCTCGTCCTGCGTGAGCGGATGGAATACGACGATCTGATCGAGGCGGTTGACCAGCTCGGGGCGGAACGCGCCGTGTACCGCGTCGCGAAACCGGCGTTCGTCGCGTTGGCGCTCGGCGTTCTCGCCGTCGGTGCGGTCGCGTCCAAGGCCGAGCGAGCTCTTCGCGCCGCGCGTGCCGAGGTTCGAGGTCAGCACGATGATCGCGTTGTGGAAGAACGTCGTGCGGCCGCGGCCGTCGGTGAGGCGCGCTTCGCCGAGGACCTGGAGCAGCAGATCGAACACGGACGGATGCGCCTTCTCGATCTCGTCGAGCAGCACGACGCCGAACGGCTGGCTACGCACGGCCGCGGTGAGCCGGCCCTCGCCGCCGTCGCCGCCGAACAGGCGCTCGGCGGCCCACGGATCGGTGTATTCGCTCATGTCGAGGCGGACCATGCGATCCGCGGCGCCGAACAGGTATGCGGCGACGGAGCGCGCGAGCTCGGTCTTGCCGGTGCCCGTCGGGCCGACGAACAAGAGCGTCGCGAGCGGCTTGTCGGCGGGCTGCAGGCGCGCCTTCGCGACGCTGATCGCCTCGGCGACACGCCGCACGGCGGCGTCCTGTCCGATCATGCGCCGGCGCAGCGTCGCGATGACCTCGGACTGCGCGAGCGGCTTGTCATCGGCGAGCAGCGCGACGGGAACGCCGGTCGACCACGAGAACGCGGCGTACAGCTCGGATGGTCCGAGGAGCGGGCCCTGACCGCGCTCGTCGCGAGCCTGATCGTGCGCGACGCGCAGCTCCTCGAGCAGGCGCACGGCCTTGCCGGGGAACGCGCGGTAGGGCAGGTAGCGGCGCGCGAGCTCGACGGCGAGCGGCACGGTGTCCGCCGCGATCTGCGGGCGATGCCGCTGCGTCTTTGCCCAGTGGTGCGCCCACGCGCGGCACGCGGACACCGTCGTTTCGGGATCCGTCGGCGGGACGGTGAGCCGGAGCATCGCGCCGATCAGCGAGACGTCGCGGCGCTCCGCGCGATCGAGCGCGACCGCGGTGAGCTCGCCGATCACGCGCACGCGTCCGTCGACGACGTGGCGGCGGATCGCGGCGCCGAGCTCGATGCCACCCTCGGCGGGGCGGTCGGCGAACAGCGCGCCGAAGTCGTCGAAGTACAGGATCGCGTCGAGCGTCTCCGCGGCGGCGATCACCGCGGACACGCGCTCCTGCCACTCGCCGAGCCCGCTCGCGCCGGCGACGAGCTCGGACGCCGACGTCGCCCAGATCATGCGCTGCGGGTGGCGCGTCGCCCACGCGAGCGCGAGCGCGGACTTGCCCGCGGCCTCCTCGCCGACGAGAAGCACGCTGCGGCGCACGTTGCCATCGAGCAGCCGGCCGAGATCCGCGAGCAGCTCGTCGCGGCCGACGAGCGGAGGCTCCGGATCGAGCGGCGTCACGCGGCGCCCCGCACCGTCGAGCGTGGCGATCGCCTGCCGGCGGCGCTCCTGCTCGGCGAGCGCCTTGCGGCCCTGCGCTTCGGACAGCGGCGTCGTCGACAGCTCGACCTCGAGCGGCTCGAGCGCCGACGGCGCCCACGACATCAGCCGCTTCCAGCCGTCGAGATCGAGCGCGAGCGCCGACGGCAGCACGCTGACCTCGTCGGAGACGCGCTGCGCGAGGTCCTGCTTCGGCGTGACGAAGCACGCGTGACCGAGGAGCGGGATGAACACCCAGTGTCCGGCGATCCCTCCCCCTGCGTTCGCGGGGCGCGGCTCCGGAACGACGACGACGGTGACCGTGACGGTGAGGGGACGGCCGAGCTTGCCGGGGCCGGCGGGGCGCGGGATGTCGACCTCGACCTCCTCGAGCCGCACGCCGTCGGGCAAGAGCAAGCGCGCGACGGTGGTCGGCCGCGCCTCGTCCGGCAGCTCGGACAGCGCGAGCTGCAGCTCCTGCGTGGTGCGATCCTCGGGGCCGTACGACATCACGTGCGGCGCGGTGACCGGTGCGAGCTCGCTCTGATCCGAGGCGAGCGCGCGCCGCAGCACCATCGTCGTGAACGCGAGCTTCGACTCGCTCACGCGCGGCCTCTCGTCGCGAGCACGAGCCCGGTCGTCGTCAGGGCGAGAGCGACGCCGGCGCTCGCGACGGTGTTGTAGGCGAGCGCGTCCGCGAACCACGGCACCGCGTCCTGCGCGACGAGGATCGCGAGCGAGTTGTTCACGAGGTGCGCGATCATCGTCGGGACGCACGAGCGAGCGTTGAGCGCGACGTACCCGTAGGTGAGCCCCAGGAGGAACGTCGGCACGGCCTGGATCACCGAGAAGTGAAACACGCTGAACAAGACGGCCGATCCCACGATCGCGACCGCCGGCACGAACCGCGTCGCGAGCCCGCGTGCGAGGACGCCGCGGAACAGCAGCTCCTCGGCGAGCGCCGGCATGAGCGCGATCGCGATCAGCGACAGTCCGAGTGGCGGATCGATCGCGACCTTCTCGAGGCGGGAGACGCCGTCCTTGGACAGGCCGATCCACGAGTCGAACGCCTCGACCGCGATCAGGTTCAAGAACCACTGCGACGATCCGATCAGCAGCGCGGCCACGACGAAGCGCAGCTCGGGCTGGCGCAGTCCGACCATCGCGCGGTGCCCGCGAGAGGCACGGACGAAGACGAGCGGGACGAGAAGGAGCATCGCCTCTCCGGCGATCACGGTCACGAGCAGGTCGACCTTGGCTCCGCCGAGGACGGCCGCGACGACGAAGAAGCCCCCGAACGACGCGAGCACCACGGCGATCGCACGACCGGCCGAGAACACGGAACCGGCCGCGAGCTCCGACGCGTGATACAAGCTGTTCGTGCGAGGCCCTGTCGGAATCGTCATCGGACTGATCGTCGGTGCCGGTGGAATGTATCTCGCGCTGCGCCCACCGTGGGGCGTCGGGGCCACTAGTGAACCGGCACCGATCGACGCGGGCGTCGTGTCGGTCGCGCCGAGCGACGCGGGCACGACGGCCAAGAAGAAGAAGAAGCGCCGGCCCCGCAACCCGGGCACCACCGCGGCCGGCGATCTGCCGACGATCGACGGCGACGGCGAAGGCGAGTACGAGGAGACCGAACCGCTCGTCGAGCTCTCCGCCGCGCAGCGGACGCTCGAGTGGCGCGGCGACGACGTGTCGCTGCCGCCCACGAAGATCGATATGGCGGGCGGCAACGAGGCACGGCCGCTCGACGATGGCGAGATCAACGCGACGATCGGCGGTCAGTCCGATGGCGTTCGCACCTGCGTGGTCAACAGTGCGAGCAACACGGATCTTCGCGCGACGATCACCGTCAAGATGGTCGTCGGCCCCGACGGACGGGTCACCAAGTCCCGCATCCAGGCGCCGCGCTATCTGTTCGAGAAGGGCCTCCTGACCTGCGTGCAGCGGTCGCTGGCGCGCATGAAGTTCCCCGCGACCGGCGCACCTACATCCGTCTCGCTTCCGGTCACGCTCGGCTGACCGACGCGCGACCGGCCGCTACCCCACGCTCGACCGAGGTTTGGGGCCCTTGGCCGTACTCTGGTGAGAATGAAACTCGGTGCGGTCTGTCTTGTCGTCGCGTTCGGCGCGATCGGTGCGTGTGGTGGCAACAACGGGAACGGAGGCGGTGACGACGAGCCCGGGCCCGACGCCGCCGAGGGGCCGACGTGCAGCTCCGACAGCGACTGCTCGTCCGACGTTCCGATCTGCAACGACGTCGGCAGCTGCGTGCAGTGCGAGACGAGCGCCGACTGCTCCGAGGACAAGCCGGTCTGCGGCAACGGCACGTGCCAGGCGTCGTGCGCGGGCGACTCGATCGCGGCTGACTTCGTCACGCGTCCCTCGGACATCATCTGGGTCGTCGATCAGTCCGGATCGATGAATCAAGAGACGCAGTACGTGCAGACGCAGATCAACAACTTCGCGAGCTTGGTCTCGGCGTCGAGCATCGACTACCGCGTCACGATGATCGCGGGCACCTCGGGGTCGAACTCGATCTGCGTGCCCGCGCCGCTCTCGAACGGCTCGTGCGGAAACAACACGAACTTCCGCCTCGTCAACCAGCGCGTCGGCAGCACCGACGGACCGTCGAAGTTCCTCTCGACGTACAGCCAGTGGTCGGACTTTTTGCGCGCCGACTCGATGAAGCACATCATCTTCGTCACCGACGACAACAGCTCGATGTCGGCGACGAACTTCACGAACATGGTCGCCGCGCTCCAGCCGACCGGCATGTTCACGAACTACAAGGTCCACGGCATCTACGCCTACGGCAACGGCCAGTCGACCGGATGCACCGGCGCGTTCGGAACCGGCGCGAAGGACGGCGCGGTGTACACGACGCTGATCACGAACAGCGGCGGCGCGCGCGGCGTGATCTGCGAGAACAACTGGATGCAGGTGTTCACCGACATCACCGCGGCGGTCGTCTCGGGCTCGCAGGTGTCGTGCGAGCTCAACGTCCCGTCGCCCGCGCAGGGCACGCTCGATCCCAACCAGGTCAACGTGAAGTACCAGATGGGCGGAACGCCGCCGGGCGTGACGCTGCCGCAGGTCGCGGACGCCGCGGCGTGCACGGCATCGGGCGGCTGGTACTACGACAACCCGACCGCGCCGACGAAGATCACGCTGTGCCCGTCGACGTGCTCGGACGTCCAGGCCGACCCGTCCGCGAACGTGTCCGTCGAGCTCGGCTGCGCGACGCAGATCTTCTGAGCGATCAGCGCGTGCCCGTGCGGATCCACGTCGCACGACGCCTGGACCACGCGGCTTCCTCCTCGACGCCGAGGGCACCGAATACGCTCGCGAGGTCGTCTTCCCGCGTCGCGAGATCGAAGCCGAGCACCGCGTAGAGCTTGCGCAGACAGATCGGACACGCGCGCAACGGAAAGCGATCCAGCTCGACGCGGCTGTTCACGCCGGCGAACACGCACTCGTAGTAGATGCAGTGGTGGAGGCCGAACGTGTGGCCGAGCTCGTGGATCATCGTCCACGCGGCGCGCACGAGCATCAGCTTCTGCCATCCCGGCTTGCGGTTCACGCCGTAGAACGTGGGGTCGATGCGCGCGAAGCTCTGCACCGCGACGCGATCGCGCATCGCCGCTTGACCGAACACGAAGTACAGGTTCTCGGCCGGATAGAGATCCATCATCGTGACCGCGATCAGCGCCTGCGCATCGGCGGGAAGGCGTGGCACGAGCCAGCGATGCACGTCGGAGGTCAGGAGCTGCGCCGGCCTGCCGAGCGGATCGACGCCACGCCGCTTCGCTTCGACGCTGGCGAGCGGGACCGCGGGCAGGATGCGCACCTCGAGGCCGAAGAAGGCGTGGACGACGCGTGCGAGGTCCGCCAGCGGTGGAGAGTCCGCGGACAGCTCGCCGAGCGGTAGCAGATAGAGCACGCGGCGCACGTCGTCCGGCGCGGGGTACTTGCCGCTCTGATGTTGCGCGAGCGTCTGACCCGCTTCGTAGTGCGTATCGAGCCAATCGTTTGCGTGCGGCGCGCGCATCACCGTGAAGTCGGTTGCGTCGAACGCACGAGCGATCGCGGGTGCGAGCGAGGACACGTCGCCGAGCGCGTTGCTGCGATCGAGATCGGTGACGGGCTTGTTGATCGGAGCGTCGATCGGCGGCGGGGCGTCCGAGGAGCACGCCAGGATCAACGCGAGCGCGACGAGCGACCTCACCCGTCCTCGGTGAAGTCGAGATCGACGCCGAAGGTCTCGCGCAGCGAGATCAGCCCGGCGATCGCGACGCCGATCGAGACCACGCCGACCGCCGCGGCGGCGCCCGCGGGCCCGAGCGGATCCTGGAGCGCCTGGAAGCCGATCGCGAGGAGGACAGCGGAGCCGCGCACGAAGTTCGGCGTCGTCGTCGCGACGGTGGCGCGCAGGTTCGTGCCGAACTGCTCGGCGGCGGAGGTGACGAACACCGCCCAGTAGCCGGCGGTGAACCCGACGAGCGTGCAGCACGCATAGAACGCGACGCTCGAGGTCGGGCCGACGGTGAAGTACAGGACGACGCCCGCGGCGGTCGCGCCGATGAACCACGCGAGCGCACGGCGGCGCGAGCCGAGCCACTGGCTGACGAGCCCGGAGATGACGTCGCCGGCGGCGCAGCCCGCGTACGCGAACATCAGCGCGGTCGCGGGGCGCGGCTCCGGATGCAGGCCGAGCGATCCGCCGACGCGATCGCCGAACGTGACGAGGATGCCGATCACGTACCAGACGGGAACACCGACGGCGATCAGGCCGAGATAGCGCACGAAGCGACCGCGCGTGAACAGCTGGAAGAAGTTGCCGCGCGCCGCCGACGACGCGGCGACCTTCGCGAACATTCCGGACTCGGTGACGCCGATGCGCAGCGCGAGGAGCGCGATGCCCATGCCGCCGCCGATGTAGTACGCGTGGCGCCAGTACGCGCCCTCCCACAGCGCGGGCATGCCACCGCCGATGATGCCGGCCGCGATGCCGCCGCAGATGCCGACGCCGGCGACGATCGCGGTCGCGATGCCGCGGCGGCGCTTGTCGGTCAGCTCGCTGACGAGCGTGATCCCGGCGCCGAGCTCGCCGGCGAGGCCGATGCCCGCGACGAGCCGGCACACGGCGTAGCTCTCGATGCTGCCGACCATCCCGTTCGCGAGGTTCGCGAGCGAGTACGTGATGATCGATCCGAACAGCACGGACAGCCGGCCGCGCTTGTCGCCGAGCACGCCCCACAGGATGCCGCCGACGATCAGCCCGCCCATCTGCATGTTGAACAGAAGCAGGCCCTTGTCCGTCAGCTCGTTCCCGGCGTAGCCGAGCTCGACGAGGCTCGCCTTGCGCACCGTGCCGAACAGGATCAGGTCGTAGATGTCGACGAAGTAGCCGAGGGCCGCGACGATGACGGCGAGCGTGACGGCGCGTTGCGCTGGCTTGGCCTCGGAGACCACCGGCCGACTATACGCGTTATAACCTTCGTCATGAGGACCGTCCTGGTGGTGCTGGCCCTGCTGTTCGTCCCTGCGCGCGCGCTCGCCGACGAGCAGCGCGCGTGGGTCCGCGAGATCAAGGACGCCGGCGACTGGAAGAACTACTCGAAGGTCGTGTCGTCCGACGAGCTCGGCAAGTTCATCATCGACCTGAAGACGAACGACATCTACTTCATCGACGTCAACCTGTTCAACATCCACGCGGACTTCGTCCTCGGCGTGCTGCTGAAGAAGGCGTGGACCGCGGAGAACATCCGCGAGTACAACAAGAACTACGAGCGCGTGAAGCCGAAGTTCATCCTCGGCTACCTCACGCACCACGTGAAGATCGACAAGTGGTCGTTCGCGTTCTGGGAGGGCGACAAGATCGGCGCCGACGACGTGCTGCGCGCGCGCAAGCGACTCGAGCAGGCGTTCTTCCAGAAGGGCATGCCGTTCCGCCCGGACTCGCCGATGCAGCAGAAGGTCGCCGCCGACGTGAAGAAGAAGGGCGTGCCGATCCTGACCAACGACGAGGTCTACAAGTCGGCCGACTTCCAGGCGTTCAACAAGGGCCACACCGTCGGCAAGCTACGCGTGGTGCCGACGGGCACTCCGTTCGAGTCGCTGACGTTCGATCGCCACGACATCGTGCTCCTGCAGGAGTCGTATCCGGACATCACGCCGGTCGCGGGCATCCTCGCGACCGCGTTCTCGACGCCGCTCTCGCACGTGAACCTGCGCGCGACCGCGTGGAGGATCCCGAACGCGGGCGACAAGAAGGCGCGCGAGAAGTACGGCAAGCTCGACGGCAAGACCGTGTACTACGAGGTCACGGACACCTCGATCGTCCTGCGCGAAGCGACGCCGCAGGAGATCAAGGAGCACGAGACGCGCAAGACGGAGGCGAGGACCGTGCGCCTCCCGAAGGCGAACACGACCGAGCCGCGCCTCGCGATGCTCACGCGCATCCGCGCGAAGGACGTCACGACGTACGGCACCAAGACGTCGAACCTCGGCGAGATCGTGACGGCGAACCTGCCCGGCGTGAACGTGCCGATCGGGTTTGGCGTCGGCTTCTACTATTACGTGCAGCACATGCAGAACAACGGCCTCGACAAGAAGGTCGATGCGCTGCTGAAGGATCCGAAGTTCAAGACCGACGCCGCATGGCGCAAGGCCGCGCTCGAGGACCTGCGCAAGCAGATCGCCGAGGCGCCGATCGATCAGGGCTCGCTCGACGCGATCTACAAGCGGGTGCGCCTCGACCTCGGCGGCAAGGGTGTGTTCGTGCGCAGCTCGACGAACGCCGAGGACCTGCCGGGCTTCAACGGCGCCGGTCTCTACGACACGGTCGCGAACGTCGTCGGCAAGAAGGCGCTCGGCGACGCGCTCCGCGTGGTGTGGGCGTCCGTGTGGACGATGCGCGCCGTCGAGGAGCGCGAGGCGTTCGGGATCGATCATCACCAGGTGTTCGGCGCGGTGCTCGTGCAGGTCGGTGTCAACGCGACCGCGGCGGGCGTCCTCATCACGAAGAACCTGTGGGACGTCTCCGACGATCGCAGCTACACGATCAACGCGAAGTTCGGCCTCGGCATGCGCGTCGTCGAGGGCCAGAAGGTGCCCGAGCAGATCATCTTCGACCCGGGCAACGACGGCACGAAGATCATCTCGCGCTCCGACGACCCCGTGATGCTGAAGTTCGACGCGAACGGCGGCATCGTGGCGGTGCCGGTTCCGCCGGGCGAAGGCGTGATCCTCACCGAGCAGCGCGCGAAGGCGCTCGCGACGCAGGTGCAGCAGGTGATCACCGTGTTCGATCACGGTTTGCCCCTCGATGTCGAGTGGGTGCTCGAAGGCGAGAAGGTGTGGATCGTCCAGGCGCGTCCCTACGTGGGCGCGTGAAGTAGACTAGCGGCGTGCGAAGTCTGCTCCTGCTCGTGGTCTCTCTGAATTTCGGTGCGTGCGACCTGCAGCCTCCGCCGAAGCAAAAGCCGGCGCCTGCTCCGACCTCGCCGGCGGACATTCCACCACCGCCGCCGCTGGATCCGGGATCGGGTGCTGCCCCGGTCGACGCGGCCGTCGCACCGCCGGCGATCGACGCGATGGAGACGAGCGCCCCGTGCAACGAGGTCGGCGTGAAGATCGCGACCTCGCTGATCGACAGCGCACAGGACGCCGCGCAGAAGGCCACGCTGACGCAGGAGCGCGATCGGATCGTGCGGCGGGTCGCCGAGGCGTGCACGCGCGACAGCTGGTCCGAGGCGTCGCGCGACTGCTTCCTGAAGGCCAAGACGCAGGAGGAGATGCAGATCTGCGGTCAGAACCTCGCGGCACCTCGCGAGGACTGACTATCGCTGCGTGGTGAGCGGCGAGCGGTAGGCCTGATCCTCGGCCTTGCGCGCGCGCTCGCCGAGGCCGCGGCACACGGCGGCGGCGAGGCCGGGCACGTCGTCGACGAGCTCCTCGAGGTCGATGCGCTCGAGCCGCACGAGGCGCGACGCGCGCAGCGCGCGCAGGTCGCTCGCGATCGGCGCGGGCGCGAACGGCGCGAGCTCGTCGACCACCTCGCCCTTGGCGATCGCGCGATCGCCGATCGCGAGCTCGCCGTCGTCGACGAAGATCAGCGCGTCGATCGGATCACCGGCGGTGACCACGACGCTGCCTGCGCGCACGTTCGACCAGCGCGCTCGCTCGGCGACGTCGGCGAGCTGCCTCGTCGAGAGCGACGCGAGCAGAGGCACCTTGCCCAGGGCGATCAATGTCTCCACGCGACTCGGCATATCGTCTCCTTCGGTGACGGCGACCGGCTCGGACTCGGTCTCGGTGATGGCTTCGGTGACACGGCGCAACAGGTCCGCGGGGCTCGTCGCGAGCGCCTCGGCGCGTGCGGCGTTCGTGATCTGATCGCGGTGCGCGCTGCGGCCGGCGGCGCCGAGCAGGTGCAGCACGAGACCGCGCGCCAGCCGATCGCGACCGGCGAGCTCGGCGCGGATCACCTCGTCGCGCGCCGGCGAATCGATCCCGGCGTTCGCGAGGTGCGCGGCGCGATCGGCGGGCGTGAGGTCATCGACGGCCTCGACGAGGCGGCCGACGAGCGCGCGCGGCAGGGCGGCCTCGATCACCGCGAGCGTGCGGGCGCGTTCGTGCGCGCCTCGCGCGTGACGCCACGCCTTCGCGGCGTCGGCGATCGCGCGCGAGCGGCGGCGCGCGGCGACGAGGAGGAGCACCGTGTGCGCGATCTCGCGCAGGCGCTCGTCGAGGCGGCGCGCGAGGAGTTCGTCGCCGGGCTGATCGAGCACGGCGATCGCGGCGTGCGTCGCGTCGAGTGCGTCGAGCTCGGCGTCGACCAGGCGATCGAGCGCGCCCGCGGTGACCGGCAGCTCGGCGAGGAGCGCCGCCGCTCGATCGCGCGCGCGGCGGCGGCCCCACGCGGCGGTCGCGATCAGCTCGCCGGCGGCGGCGGGGCCGAGGGAGGTCAAGGCCTGCTCGGCGGCGGCGCGCACCTCGTCATCGGGCTCGCCGAGCGCGCGCGCGACGCGGCGCAGGTCCTCGGGCTCGACGGCGTCCGCGCCTTCGAGCAGGTCGCCGTACAGGCGCAGCGCGGCCGCGATCTCGGGCGCCTCGTCGCCGCTCGTGGGCTCGGGGACGCGCAAGAGCGAGGTGAGCGCGTGCTCCGGTGCGATCGGCGTGGCCGCCGTGTCGACGCGCTCGCGCACGAGCTCGAGCAGGTCCGCGCGCAGCAGGGCGAGCTCCGCGTCGCGACGCTCGCGCGCCCACGCGACGACGCGCGCGAGCGCGACGAAGCCCGCCTGCCGGCTCGCGCTGTCACCGCGGCGGCGGCGAAGCGCGCGAGAGAGATGACGCGCGCCCTCGAGGACGCGATCGTCGTCGACGGGGAGCTCGGCGAGCGAGCGCGCGATCTCGGCGCACAGCTCGTCGATCGCGACGCGCGACGTGACGCCCGAGTCGCGCACCGCGTCGCCGAGGAGCGCGAGCACGTCGCCGGCGTCGTCGCCCGCGTCGCTCGGCTTGCTCGCGGCGAGGCGCAGGAGCGCGATCTCCGCCGCGAGCGCGAAGGCCGCGTCGCGCGAGTCGCGGAGCGACGCGAGGGCGGCCCGCGCGTCGGCCGATGCGCCGCGGGCGAGGCCGAGCGCGCGGATCGCGAGCTCGCGTTGCATCGCCGTCGCCGCTTCGAGCGACCCGCGGCCGGAGCCGAACGGGAACACGCGCGGCGGCGCGAGGTCACGCGGGTGCTCGGCGCCGAGCGCGTTGCCGGCCGGAGCGTCCTTGCCGTCCTGGGCGATGCCGCGCGTCGCGTCGATGACCGCGCGAGACAGCGCCTCGCCGTGCACCTCGACGGGAGCGTCGAGCACCTGGACGAGCGCGCGCCACACCGCGACGCCGCCGCGCTGCGTGGCGACCTTGACGAGCGGCGCGATCGCGTCGACGCGGCCGCGCTCGTGCAGGCGCGCGATCACCTCGGCGGCGCGCTCGGGGCGCGGCCCGTCGACCTCGCGGAGCAGCACCTGCAGCGCGCGATCGTCGACGGCGGCGTCCGCGTCGGAGGCGCGCGCGACGTGCTCGACGGCGAGCGAGGGCAGGGCGCGCGCGATGCGCACGGACGCGAGCAGCCACAGCGCCGCGGCGATCGCGGTGATCGCGTAGAACACGGACGGCGAGCCCGCGAGGACCGCGGCGATCAGCCCGCCGAGCACGGCGCCCGCGCGCTTCGCGGTGCCGTCGAGGAAGCCGCCGACACGGCCCCGCATCGCGACGGGCAGCAGCGTCTGCGCGAGCTTCTCGGCGGGCGTCTCGATCGATGCGTCGAGCACGCGCGCGGAGGCCTGCGCCGCGATCGCCACCGCGAGGATCGGTGCGATCACGAGGCCGAGGCCGGACGCCAGCGCGACGAGCGGCGCGAGCAGGAGCGCGCGGCCCGTGCCGAGGCGCGCGAGCAGCCACGGCGTGAGCGCGAGCTGCACGACGAGCGTGACGAGCTGCGAGCCGCCGCGAACGCCGCCGAGGATCGCGGCGAGCTCGGCGGTGGATCCGCCACGCGCGGCGACCTCGACACCGAGCGCGAAGTACGCGAGCGATGCGAACACGCCGGCGGCGCCGACGACGATCGCGAGGTGACGCGCGAGCGGGTGGCGGCGAACCGCGCGCGCGCCGTCGCGCCACGAGCGCGTGACGAGCGCGGTGACCTTGGGCGCGGCCGTGCTCACGCGGCGCGTCTGCGGCATTCGCGAGGCGGCGAGCGCCGCGAGCACGAGCAGCACCGCGGACGTCACGAGGACGCCGCGCGCTCCGAGCGCGGACGCGATCGGAATGACGAGCACGCCGCCGACCGCCGCGCCGGCGCCGCCCATCGCGGCGATGACGGGCAGCAGGCGCTGGCTGCGGCGCGCGTCGAGTCGCTCGGCGATCACGACCCAGAACGCGAGGTCCGTCGCGGCGGCGAGCTGCTTGCCACCGACGAGCGTGAACACCGCGGTCGGGCCAGGGGCGACCGTCGAGAGCGCGGCGAGCGAGACGAGCGCGATCGCCGAGATCGTCGCGAGCGTCGCGAGGACCCGCCGGCGCTCGAGCCGATCGGCGAGGCCGCCGACGACGGCGAGGACCACCGCGAGGAGCGCCGACGAGACGGCGACCGCCTCGCCGAGGTGCGAGGGCCCGAGCTCCGACAGGAACATCGCGTCGGCCGCGGCCGCCGACATCGCGGCGCCCGCGCTCGCGAGGCCGAACACGAGGCCGCCGGTCCCGAGGAGCGCGCGCTCGTCGGGACGCAGGACGGCGCCGCCGAGCCGGAGCGTGCCCGGCGCAGATGTCGCTACCGCGGCCCCGCGCACGGCCCCATCATAGGGGCAAAGTCAGCGGCAAAGCGCCCACCGGCCTCGATGCGCACCGGCACGCCCATCATCGGTAACGGCGGAACGGGGCGATCGAGGGCGATCGAGGGCGATCGAGGGCGATGCGTTTGCCTGGCCCGCGGGCTCGCGCCGCGGCGGTCAAAGCGCGCTACGGCGGGCTACCAGCGCCGCGGCGCCGTGTCATGATCCAGCCATGCGTTCGGGTACCAAGCTCGCGTTGCTCGCGCTCGTCGGTGCATCCGCCGCCGCGGGCCTCGCGATCGCGCAGGGCGGCGGGAGCTCGTCGCGCAAGATGCCCGTCGTGCACGAGGACCTGCCGCCACCCAACGGCGACAAGGTCTCGCCGCTGATCGGCGCCACCACGGGCTCTGCCGGCGCGCCGCCGGCCGCGTTCACCGCGGGCGACAAGGTGATCCCGCGCCCGACGGAGAAGTCCGCCGCGAAGTCGAAGAACGATCCCGTGCTCGGCACGAACCAGTTCGCCGCCGATCGCGCGACGTCGATGAAGCCCGACACCAACACGGGCCCCGACGGCACGCTGCACTACGTCAGCGTGTTCAACCCCGACGTGATCCCGTTCAAGCGCATGTCCTCGCTCGACGGTGCGGGCGAGGACTTCACGCTCCGCATCGCGCATCCCGCGATGACGGAGGTGCCCGTCGGAGGCGTCACCGCGAAGGGCCGCGATCGCTTCTGGGCCGCGGTGAAGATCCAGCTGACGCCGGGCGCCGACGTTCCGCTGCCGAGCGTCGCGCCCGACATGCGCATCCTCTGGTATCGCGTGAAGCCGAACATCGCGCTCACGTTCGAGAAGGACGGCGCCGACAACTTCTACGTGCGCACCAACGAGTCGAGCGCGTCGGGCGTCTACGACCTGCAGTTCCTCGCCGACGCCGACTCCGGCTACTTCACGCCGCAGCTGCCGCGCGGAGCGAAGTACACGCCGGCGATGATCGCGGCGATGACGCCGCCCGAGCTGCGTCCCGTGCTCCCCGATGCGGTGAGGAAGTCGGGCCTGCGCATGCTCGACAAGTTCGGCATCGACGCGGGCATGGATCTGTCCGTCGCGTTCAACAAGCTCGTCGGCTACTTCCGCGCGTTCGAGGCGAAGAAGCTGCCGAGCTCGACCGGCAACATCTACGAGGATCTGTGCGACTCGCAAGCCGGCGTGTGCCGCCATCGCGCGTTCGCGTTCATGATCAGCGCGAACGTCCTCGGCATCCCGACGCGCTACGTGCAGAACGAAGCGCACGCGTTCGTCGAGGTGTGGTTCCCCGAGCGGCGGTGGCAACGCATCGATCTCGGCGGCGCCGCGCTGCGCATGGAGGTCACCGGCGCCGACGACAAGACGCTGCATCGCCCCGCCGCCGACGATCCGTTCACCAAGCCGCCCGAGTACTCGCAGAGCTACACGCAGCTCGAGGGCGACATCCGCGGCCTCACGCAGCAACAGCTCGCCGACAAGAAGCGGCCGCTCGATCAGGCGCCTCCGTCGAGCTCCTTCGACGGCACGAACCCGAACAGCGGCACGGGCTCGGGCGCCGGCAGCGGCGACGCGACGGCGCGGCAGACCGGCCCCGATCGCATCACGCCCGATCCGACGCTGCCGACCGTCTCGCTCGATCCCAAGAAGCTGACGCCCAAGCTCGAGGTGACCACCGCGGACTCGTCTGCGTTCCGCGGCGACGTCGTCCACATCGAAGGCCGCGTCACCGCCGACGGCAAGCCGATCGCGGATCACCCGATCGACGTGTTCCTCGCACCCGCGGGCCGCGGCGGCGCGAGCCCGATCCCGCTCGGGCGTACGGTCAGCGACAAGACCGGCGCGTTTCGCCAGGAGTTCACGCTGCCGGGCTCGCTGAACCTCGCGACGTACGAGATCTATCTCGCGAGCCCCGAGGACAGCTACTACAACGCGTCGCTCAGCAACTGATCACTTCGGCAGCGTGATGTTGGGGATGCGCCCATCGGCGAGGTGACCGTCGCCGTTGGGGATGTAGCCGTTCGTGCTCGTCGTGTTCGCGCCCGAGTAGCGGAAGACGAGCTCGTCACCGGCCAGGAGCTCGATCGCCGGCGCGTCCATGTCGATATCGCACGCCTGCGCGGTGAACTCGCCGGCGGGGAGCGGCTCGAAGTGCTGCATCGCGGTCGCGATGACGACGTCGGCGCCGTCGCGCCGATGGATCAGATCGAACGTCACGTCGATCGCGCGGATGATGATGCCGTCGCAGACGAGCTTGTACGTCCCGGCAGCGACGTCGGCTTTCAGCGCGTATTCAGCTTCCTGGGATCCACCGGACCCCACGCCAGGGGCTCAATAAGGTGATGGCTGTCGGTCGGACAGCTTCACCTCGGTCTCGCGCCCGTCGAGCGCGAGCCACAGCACGTCGGGGTTGCCGTCGTCGGGGTTCGGGCAGCCGGCGAGCAGCACGATCAAGGGCAGGGCAGAGTGCTTCACTTGGTCTTCTCCTCGGGTGGCGGCGGTGCAGTGAACACGGCGATGAAGTGCGTCGGCACGGGCGTCGATTCTTCGAGCAACACGAGCCCGGCCTTCTGGCCCGCGGCCATCGACTTGGCGCGGTGGTGGATGCGGTTCGAGATCACGATGCGACCGCCCGGCTTGAGCGCCACGGTCGCGGCCTGGAGCCACGCGACGGGGTCCTGGAAGAAGTGGTCGACCTCGGCGAGGAGGATCGCGTCGTAGGACCCGGCCTCGAGCCCGGGCGTCTCCGCGCCGACGACGCGGCGCTCGACGACGTCGGCGAGCCCCGCCGCGTCCAGGCGCGCGTGCAGGAGCTCGAGCACCGCGCCGTCGATATCGGTCGCGACCACGGTGCCGTTGGGGGCCACCGCACGTGCGAGATGTACCGTCAACAGGCCGGTGCCCGCGCCGACGTCGGCCACGCGCGAGCCGGGCTTGATGCCGAGCGCCTCCACGACCTTCTCCGGTCGCCGCTCGGAGTCGAA
Organism: uncultured Kofleriaceae bacterium; assembly: GCA_964617845.1. Classification (GTDB taxonomy): domain Bacteria; phylum Myxococcota_A; class Polyangia; order Haliangiales; family Haliangiaceae; genus JABFXX01. The sequence goes on from CAZUAR010000012.1 coordinate 198,657, forward strand.
CCGCGCCTGCTCGCGAGCGGTGTTGTCGTCCGAGGGCTTCGCAGCGGAGCCCGAGCCCGCGCCGTTGTCGTCGGACGCGCCGCTCTTGCTGCACCCCGCGATCATCGCGAGGCACAGCCCGAAAATGACAGCGGCGCGAGACATCGCGGCTAATCTAGCACGCACGTCTCGCGCCAACGGGGTCGCGGTTGCGATGTGGAAGTGTGAAGCGTTCGGAGATCAAATCTCCTTCGGACGACCGAACTTGCCGGAGATCGCGATGCCGTTGGCAAACGCTCCGATCGCGCGCTCGTCGCGCTTGGCGAGTGCGTAGGCGATCGAGGCCATCGCGAAGCGCGCCGTGTTCGCGCCGTTGTACGCCGCCGGAGCGCCGTTCGCGTCGAAGCCTTCGGCGGTGTTGTTCGCCTTGACCTGACCGAAGTTGCCGGACATCAGGTGACCTGCGCTCCACACGTAGACGCGGTTCGTGTTGCCCGTCGATCCATCCGGCCAGCCACCGCGCTGCAGCCAGCTCTTGGTGGTGTCGCCGTGGACGGTGAGCACCGTGTCGAGGTCGAGCGTCAGGTTGGTGTTGTCGTCGACCGTGTTCTTCAGGTCGGCCATGAGGCCGTCGAACACGCCCTTGAGCTGAGCGGGCACCGTGTTGACGTCGCCCGAGTCGAACGCGCCGTGCGGGTCGTCACGCATGGCGGGCAGCACGACGGAGTTCGTGAGGCCCATCTTGAACGCCTTGACCGCCACGATGAACGTGCGGCCGATCGCGGCGACGTTGTTACGCGTGTTGCCGGTGATGCCGTACCGCGCGAGATCCTCGGGCGTGACCGCGAGCTTGCTCGAGAGGTTCGTTCCGAGGAACTTCGCGGCGCCTTGCGCCGTGAGGTACGCCGTCTTCGTCGTCGAGCGGTTCGCCGCGCGGTTCAGCTGGATCAGCGCGTCGTAGTGCGCCTTGTACAGCTGCGCGTCGGTGGTCGCTGCGAGCAGACCGCCCGCACGCGACGCCGCCGAGTTGAACAGACCGACGATGCCGTCGGCGTTGTTCACGTTCGCGGGACGCGCGCCGCCGGGCGCCGTGCCGACCTCGACGTCGCCGAGGGTGACGAGCGGGATGACCGACGGGTTACCGGCCTGCAGGGCGCTCGCGACCGAGAAGATGTTCGCGCCGTTGAGGCCCGTGACGGAGCCGGGCTGGTTCGTGTGCGTCTCGTTCGAGCCGCACGTGAACAGCGTCACCTGGCGATCCGGCGTCAGCGTCGCGAACGGCGTGTCCGGACCGATGACGAGGCGCTTGTCGGTGCCTGCCACTTCCGTGGCCATCCCGGGCTTGTGCCACGAGAAGTTGTTGTTGTTCGCGAGAGCGACTTCGGGTTGCGGCCAGAGGAGACCGAACCACGCGAGGCCACCGTTACCGGCGACGACGTGGATCGAACGGCAGACCGCGTTCGCCGCAGCCGCGTGCGCGAGCTCTTTGTCCGCGCTGCCTTCGAGGATCTCGAAGACCTTGCTGCGGGACACGCCGAGCGCCGCACCGGCGGCGACCGACCACTTGATGAGCGCGCGGCGCGTCAGCTGCCGCTCGTCTTCACGCTTGGAGAGGGGATGCTTCGCCATAGTGGGTGGTCTCCGTTACTCGCAGGTGTGGGCCGCGGCGAGAAGCACCGCGACGGCTAGGCGCTTACCAATGTCGGGCGTGGTCGCGCCGGTGACACTGGCGTTGCAGATGTCGATGTGGGCTTGCGTGGCGGGCGAGCCGATCAAGCAGGTGATGCCGCTCGCCTGGCACGTGTCGTTCGCGTCGAACAGTACCGCAGGCGTACCGGCGACCTGGCAACGCGCGAGCGTCGGAATCGCCGCGATGACCTCGGGCGCTGCCGCCGCGAAGATGTCGAACTCGCGCGAGGCACCGGACGTCGAGATGCCGATGTTCTCGCGGATGCGGTTCTCGAAGTTCGGTCCACCGAGGGCCGAGAAGCCATCCTGGTAGAGCCGGCCCGCCGAGAGCGCGGTCATGTTCGCGACGTTCACGCCGACGGAGCGCAGCACGTTGCCCAGCGTCGCATAGCGAATCTTGGAGCACGAGTGCACGTGCGACGTGTAGCGCGGCGGACCCTCCTTCGAGAGGCGGTCGACGAGCTCCCACGGGGAGATGCCGTCGTTCATGTGATCGAAGGTGTTTTCTTCTTCACCGGACGACGTGCCACCGGACGGCGGCGGGTTGGAGACGGAGCCATCTTCGAGCTCGTTCTGGACGCATGCGCCAGCGAGCGCGAGGGAAGATGCGAGAAGGATGTAGTTGAGGTTCTTCATGGGCTTTATCCTCCTCAGAACTTCACGAAGTCGTCGGACGTGTAGACCGAGTAGATAAGGTCTTTCATCTTGAAGCCGTTCGCGGTGAACGCGTCCAGCTGCGTCTGGATGGTCTCGACGGGCACCTCCATCAGCGTGTCGACGATGTCCGTCTTGCCGAGCGCCCAGTTCCACATGCGAGCGACGCCGCACTTCGCGATGCTCGGGTCCGCGGCCATCGCGGCGCCGTACTCGACGAGCGTCGCGGCGGGCTTGCCGAAGCGCCACGCGGTGGTCTCGCCGGCCGGGAGGTAGTCGGTGAGCTGCGCCATCGGAGCGCCGTCGAGCGGCGTGCTGACGGAGATGGTCTGCTGATAGACACCCTCGTCGTCGTAGTTCGCGAACAGCGGCGCCGAGTGGTTCAGCGTCTGGTGGCAGTTCGCGCACACGACAGCGCTGACGTCCTGGAAGTTCACGCGACCGGTGTCGAGGCCGGAGATACTCGCGAACGGCCACACGCCGTTGTAGGGAGCGGCTCCGCCGACGGCCTGCGGCGCGCCGACTTCCGCCGGGAACTTCGTGCAGTCGAAGGTCTCCTGCACCCAGCGCACGCGGCGGAACGCGAAGTTACCGTAGTAGAGCTTCATCGCGCCGCTGTTGGTGATGACGCCGGCCTGCGGTCCGGTGCCCGGGCAGTTCGCCGGGGTGAACACGCCGGTGTCCTCCGCGAACGTCGGGCAGTTGTTCGTCGCGGTGGTGAACAGCTCCATGTACGAGCGGTTCTCGGCCGACAGCTGCGCGGCAAACGCCGGCGCCGTGTCGAACTCGCCGTTCATTCCTCCGCCCATCTTGAAGGTGTCGCGCCAGAAGTAGAACATCTGGCGAGCGAAGGTCGGGCGCTCCATGTACGCGCGGATCAGCGTCTCGTACGCCGTCTTCTTGCCGGCGTCGTCGGCCGCGTTCGTGATGGAGGCCGTCTCGTCCATCGTCGGCAGGTCGCCCGTCAAGCGCAGCGCTGCGATGCGGAGTGCGGCAGGATAGTCAACGACGCGCTGTTCGAGCAGCGTGTCCCATTCGTCGACGGGGTTGGAGCCGGAGCCGCTCCCCATCGTGTCGTCACCGCCGCCGGTGCCGGGATCATCCGGCTGGCCGACGCAGGCAACCACGGTGGTTGCTGCGAACAGGAGTGCTGAGATGTTCTTCATGGTTCTCCTCACGGTGCCGTTTTCTCCGCGTTGATCCAGACCAGGGCGTTGGTCTTGTAGGTATTGAAGGCTCCCGCGTTCGGGAACCGGAACGGGTGGTTCGCGTTCGCCGGATCCGGGGCGAGGAAGATGCCGCTCTGGTCGGGCGTCGTCAGGTTGACGCGCGTCTTGATCTGGTTGCAGGCGAGCAGGATCTGGGCGTCGTCGGTGCTGTTCATGCCCGTCATGTCGACGGCCGACTTCGCGTTCGCGTTGTTGCCGTTGTGGCAGCTGCCGCAGTTCGTCTGCAGCGCGGTCTGCGCGTTCGCCTTGAACGACGCGAGGTCCTTGCAGCCGCCCGTGGTGCCGGTGCCGCCGTTGCCCGGACCCTCTTCCATCTTGTACGGCGTGATGACCTTGAAGTGGACCTCGAGGGTGTTCTCGGCGGGGAAGCCGACGAACGACGCGGTGCCGCCATCGATCATCTCTTCGGTCGCCATCGCGAGGTTCATCTTCAGGTTGAAGAAGCGATCGATCGGATCGGCGAGCGGCTCGGGAGCCGGCTCGTTCTCGGGCGGGGGAGGCGCCTTGGAGACGAACAGCGGGTGCTCGATGTACGCGCCGGAGTTGCCGCCGACGAGCTTGAGCTGGTTGATGTAGAGCTGCGACGGGAACTGGATCGCCGTGAATGTGATCTTCGCGCCGTCCAGACCGAGCGGCGCGAGGTCGAGCTCGTTGACCGGGCAGCTCGGGATCGGCGTGCCGGCGGGGCAGAGCATCGGCATGATCGGCGCCGTCGCGAGGACCATGGCGCCACCCTCTTCACCCGGCTGCGGGCGCGCGTCCTGCTCGGCGCGAACCCACTCGAGGAGGTCGGCGAGCTCGGTGGAGCTCAGCTCGGGGCCATCGTGCAGGCCCTTGGTCAGGATGCGCGAGCTCGGCGGGGTCTCGAGGTTCACGACCGTCGGGGTGAAGGTCACGAGCTTCTCGCGGATCGCGTACGTGTTCATCGACAGGTCGGCGCCAGCCGAGTTGAGGAAGTCGATGTTGGGCATCGTGGTGTGGCAACCCGCGCACTGGAGCTCGAGGATCGGCCACGCCTTCTCGTCCCAGAGGCGGCGCGCGTTCGCTTCGTCCTTCTCGAGGTCGGTCGGCAGGACCGTGTCATCGATGAGTCCGGTGCAGCTCGCCATCATCACGAGCGCCGCCGAGCCCACCGTGAGGCGGACGAGGTCGAGGCGACGAATGAGGGTCTCGAGCATCGTCTTGCGGGACGGGAGTCCTGCAGTCGGCTTGCTGGAGCGAACAACGAACATGGTTTTCGTCCTTAGAGCAGCTTGTATGCCGTGGTTGACAGTCCGATCCCCGATCCAAGAGTGCTGTAATTCAAGAAGGTTCCGAGCCGTTACGTCCGATGTCCTACATCGTGCATGAGTTTGCACACCCCACCCCCCCAGCTGTGGGGGTTACCTGTCTCCACCTTGCAAGTCCTTGTAACTCGACTGTTCCGACGTCATCGACGAACAGCGACGCTCCAAGTGATGGAAACCTGGTCGCGGAAACCGAGTCCTCATACCTGGAAGCTCCTCTTTCCACCCCCGGTTGGTAAGGGGCACCACGTCGAGAAGTGCAGGTCGCACAGGGGACCCAACCCCCCAGGATTCGATCGACCACCTGATCATTATTCGATGGTCAGTGAGGCCACATCAATATGGAGAGGCCACATCAATATGGAACGCCACTTCTATGAAGGGGACGTCCCGTCCGCCTAGCGAAGACCGAGCTTCTTCTGGAGCGCTCCCGCGGTCAGCGACGATCCGTCGTGGCTCCAGCCGGGTGGCCGCAGGATGTAGCCGAGCTTGGCGCCCAGGGTGGGCGCGCGCTTCACGTCACGCGCGATCGACGCGACCTCGTGAAACCCGATCCGGAGCGGGTTGAACGTCTCGATGTTCTTCGTCAGCCCGAACTCGACGCGCTTTCGCTCGGGCTCGAACGTCCCGAACAGCTTGTCCCAGATGATGAGGATGCCCGCGTGGTTCTTGTCGAGGTACTCGACGTTCGCGCCGTGATGCACGCGATGGTGCGACGGCGTGTTGAAGATCGCCTCGAGCGGACCGAGCCGCTTGATCGACTCGGTGTGCAGCCAGAACTGGTAGAGCAAGCTCCACGCTTGCGCCGTCAGGATCATCACCGGCGGAAACCCGATGAACGCGAGCGGCGCCCAGAAGATCGGACCGGTGATCGGCGTCAGCACGGCCTGGCGAAGCGCCGTCGACAGATTGTAGTGCTGGCTCGAGTGGTGGTTGACGTGCACCGCCCACAGCGCGCGCACCTCGTGGTGGGCGCGATGGAACCAGTAGTAACAGAAGTCCTCCGCGACGAAGAGGACGAGCCACGACCACGCGCCGATCGCGGCGACGACGTCGACGAAGCGGTGCTCGTAGCAGATCGCGAAGAACGGGATCGACAGCAGCTTCGCGCCGGCGGCGACGGCGACGTTGATCACGCCCATCGATAGCGACGCGAACGTGTCTCGCACTTCGTAGCCGCGAACGTCCTCGCGTGTTCGTCGAGCCCACGCAGCCTCGATCAGGATCAGCGCGATGAATGCCGGAATCGAATAGAGAACGAGGTTCGACACCTGTGCCCCTTTCGCAGGCTAGCACGCCGCGCGAGACTGCCCGCCATGGCTCACGGTGGCGACCTGATCGCAGATGTTCTGGCGCGGCATGGCGCGACGCACCTGTTCACCCTGTGCGGTGGACATATCTCTCCCATTCTTACGGGGGCACAGAACAAAGGGATCAGAGTCGTCGACGTTCGCGACGAGGCGAACGCCGTGTTCGCGGCCGACGCGGTCGCGCGCATGACCGGGACGATCGGGGTCGCGGCGGTCACCGCGGGTCCGGGCGTGACGAACATGGCGACGCCGATCAAGAACGCGCAGATGGCGCAGTCGCCGCTGATCGTGTTCGGCGGATCGACCGCGACGCTGCTCAAAGGACGCGGCGCGCTCCAGGACATCGATCAGCTCTCGATCATGAAGTCGATGACGAAGTGGGCGACGATGGTGAAGACGGTGCCGGCGCTCGTGCCGACCGTCGAGCGCGCGTGTCAGATCGCGATGGACGGCGTGCCCGGGCCGGTGTTCGTCGAGGTGCCCGTCGATCTCCTCTATCCGGAAGAGGTCGTGCGCAGCTGGTACGAGAAGGAGACCGGGATGGGGAAGGCCAAGGGCATCGGCGCGAAGGCGCTCGAGCTCTACATCAAGGGCCACCTCTACCGTCAGTTCCGCGCACCGGTGATGCCCGAGGTGCACCTGCCGAAGATGCCGCACCTCGGGGGCGGCGAGAGCGCGATCGATCGCGCGGCGGCGGCGCTCAAGAATGCGAAGCAGCCGGTGATCGTCGTCGGCAGCCAGTCGATGGTGAACGTGAAGGATCCGGGCCGGCTCGCGCGCGCGATCGGCATGCTCGGCGCTCCCGTGTTCCTCGCGGGGACCGCGCGCGGGCTGCTCGGTCGCACGCACGAGCTGCAGCTGCGCCACAACCGCGGCGCGGCGCTCAAGGAAGCGGACGTCGTGATCGTGTGCGGCTTCCCGTTCGACTTCCGCCTCGGCTACGGCCGCGGCATCAACAAGAAGGCGACGCTGATCGCCGCGAACCTGTCGAGCCACGAGCTGAAGAAGAACCGCCGTCCCGACATCGCGGTGGAGATGCACGCGGGCGAGTTCCTCGTCGCGCTCGCCGATCGCGTGAGCAGCGCGGGCGACAGCTGGCGCGGCTGGATCGAGCAGCTGCGCACCAAGGAAGCAGGGCGCGACGCGGAGATCACGAAGAAGGCGGCGCCGGCGGGCGAGCTCGTCGACCCGCTGCACTTCTTCTTGCGCATGGAAGAGGCGATGTCCGACGACGCGGTGCTCGTCGTCGACGGCGGTGACTTCGTCGCGACCGCGAGCTACATCGTGCGACCTCGCGCGCCGCTGTCGTGGCTCGATCCCGGCGTGTTCGGCACGCTCGGCGTCGGTGGCGGCTTCGCGCTCGGTGCGTCGCTGGTGCGCCCGGGCCGCGAGGTGTGGCTGATCTGGGGCGATGGCTCGTCGGCGTACACGCTCGCGGAGTTCGACAGCTTCGTGCGCCACGGCGTCGCCCCGATCGCCGTCATCGGGAACGACGCGTCGTGGGCGCAGATCGCGCGCGAGCAGGTCGAGGTGCTCGGCACGACGCTCGGCTGCGACCTGCGCCGCACGGACTATCACAAGGTCGCCGAAGGCTACGGCGGCGTCGGGCTCGTGCTCAGCGATCCCACGCGCGTCGACGCGACGCTCGCCGAGGCGAAGGCGATCGCGAAGACGGGGCGCCCCGTATGCATCAACGTGCACCTGCGCAAGACCGACTTCCGCAAGGGATCGATCTCGATCTGAACATGCGGGTTGTACTCGTCCTCGCGCTGCTCGGCGCCTGTACTCCGTCCCTCCCGCACGCGACCGCCGTCGACGCCGATCGCGCGAACGTCGAGCTCGCCGAGCTCGAGCGAGGACGCTCGATCGTCCTCAAGAAATGCGGTGGGTGTCACAAGCCGCCCCTGCCGACCGACGCCTGGCAACCGGTCATGGCAGACATGGCCGCGCGCGCGAAGCTCGACGCGGAGCAGCGCAGGCTGGCCGAGCAGTACCTGTCGGTCATGGCTGTAACGAATTGATTGCGCGGGTCCCCCACCTCGAAAAAGGTGCGCACTCGCTCGCGTGAATCGAGTAGGTTCCCGCGCATGAGGGTGCTCGGACTCGCGTTCGTCGTGCTGGCCTCGGCCTGTGCCAACAGCGGCGGGGGTGGCGGTGGTGGTGGCGGCGGTGGCGGTGGCGGTGGCGACGACGGGGGAGGCGGTGACGTGACGCCCGACGCGCCGCCACCCGCGCCCAAGCGCGCGCGCTTCGCGGTCCTCGGCGACGCCGGCAAGGGCAACACCGCGCAACGCGCGGTCGCGGTCGCGATGCGGGACGTGTGCATGCAGAAGGGCTGCGACTTCGTCCTCATGCTCGGCGACAACATCTATGACGCCGGCGTCGACTCGGTCACCGACACGCAGTGGCAGACGAAGTTCGAGCAGCCCTACGCCGATATCGATCTCCCGTTCTACGCGGCGCTCGGCAACCACGACAACGGCGGCTCGCTGCTCGGCTTCGACGTCGGCGGCATCGGCAACGAGTTCGACAAGGGCGCCGTCGAGGTCGCGTACACGCAGATGTCGACCAAGTGGACGATGCCCGCGACGCACTACACGTTCAGTCAGGCGCACGTCGGCTTCGTCGTCCTCGACACGAACGCGATCCTGTGGAGCGACACCACGCACGGCGATCAGGCGAGCTGGATGCCGACGGCGATGATGGACATGCAGGGCAAGGACTGGGTGTTCTTCGTCGGGCACCACCCGTATCTGTCCAACGGCACGCACGGCAACGCGGGCGACTACGACGCACCCGAGATCGCGGGCATCCCGATCCCGAACCCGCTGCCGATCCAGAACGGCGACAGCGTGAAGACGTTCTTCGACGCTCACGTGTGCGGCACCGCGGACGTCTACTTGTCCGGCCACGATCACAGCCGCCAGTGGATCAACGAGCCCGGCGAGTGCGGCGGCACCGAGATGATCGTCAGCGGCGCCGGCGCGTCGAACACCGAGATCCGCGACCGCGGCAATGACGCGTTCTACGAGGACGCGACCGAGCCGGGCTTCCTCTACGTCGACATCGACGGCGACACGTTCACCGGGACGTTCTACGACGCCGCCGGCAACGTCGACTACACGCGCACGTTCACGAAGCAGTAGCCGTCAGCGGCGCAACTCGGCGAGGAACGTTCGCGCCCACTGCGCGGCGGTGTCTTCCCACACCGCGGGCCGGAGCGCCGCGTGCTGTGCGATGCGCTCCTCGAGCGACATGCGCAGCGCCGCGTCGAGATCGTTGGCGACGCCGTCGGGGTGGTACGGGTTCGTCAGCCTCGCCATCGACATGCGCTCGGCCGCGCCGCAGAAGCGAGACAGGACGAGCGCGCCCGGGTTCGCCGGATCCTGCGACGCGACGAACTCCTTCGCGACGAGGTTCATGCCGTCGCGCAGCGGCGTCACGAGCGCGACCGCGGCCGCTCGATAGAGGTGCGCGAGCGTCGCCTGGTCGTACGATCGATACAGATAGCGGACCGGCACCCAGTCCGCTTCCCCGAACGCGCCGTTGATCCGACCGACGAGCGTCTCGACGCGCTGCTTGAGGTTCGCGTACTCCGGCACGTCGGAGCGCGTGGGGACCGAGACCTGGACGAAGCTGACCTTGTTGCGCCACTCGGGGAAGCGCTCGAGGAGGCGCGCGTACGCTTCGAGACGCTCGGGGATGCCCTTGGAGTAGTCGAGGCGATCGATGCCGAGGATCAGCTTGCGCCGGCCGAGCATCCGCGCGAAGTCACCGAGATCGGGGTTCGGCGGTTGCTGCGCGAGATCCGCGAAGCGATCGGGATCGATGCCGACCGCGATCACGCGCGTGCGTTCGCGGGCGCGCGCTTCTCCGTCGGGACCGAGGAGCCCGCGCGCGGTGGCGAAGAAGTTGTCGGCCCAGCGCTGCGACTGGAGCCCGACGAGGTCGTACTCGAGCAACGCGGACAGGACCTCGGTGGCCCACGGGAGCGTCTGGAACAGATCGAGCGGCGGGAACGGGACGTGGAGATAGAAGCCGATGCGCCCGCGATGCCCCACGCGGCGGAGCTCGCGCGCGGCGAGCATCAGGTGGAAGTCCTGGACCCAGACGTCCGCGGACGGCCCACCGCCCTCGAGGACCATGTGCGCGTAGGCGGTGTTCGCTTCGACGTAACACGCCCACTCGTCGTCGACGTAGCGCACGCGATCGATCAGCTCGTGGAGCAAGGGCCACAGGCTCTGGTTGCAGAAGCCGGCGTAGAACCGCGCGCGCCACGTCGGCGGGTAGTCGAACTGCGCGCGGGTGTGCGTGTCGCCGTCCTCGACGCGGAGGCGGAGGCCCGGGTCGCGCTCGGCGCCGCTCCATCCAAGCCAGATGCCGTTGGTCTCGTCGAGAACCGGGACGAGCGCGGACACGAGGCCGCCGACCTCGCGCTTGCGATCGCCGGTCGGCTCGGCGGGGAGTCGATTCGACGCGATCAGCAGGCGCGGATCCCGCGGAGGTCGGATGGCGCGCGCCGGCACGATGTCCGGGAACGAGAACGCCGCGCTCCTGGTGCGGGCGTCGATCAACGTGCGAAGGAAGCGATGCACCGCGCTCGGCGACGGCAGGCGCTGCGTCGCCTGCGTGTGTTTCGCGGTCTCGGCGACGAGGATGCCGATGTCCCCATTGCGCAAGCTGACGAACATGTCCTCGTCGGTGAGGTCGTCGCCGATCACGAGCACCGGCGCGCCCGTGGGCGCACGTCGGCGCAGCCACGCGAGGGCGCTGCCCTTGTGCGCGTGCGTGTGGCGGACCTCGAGCATCTCGACGCCCGGGAGGCGCTCGAGGTGGCGATGTGTCTCGAGCCACTCGTCGACGATCACCTCGGCCTCGGCGATGATCGAATCGTGCTGCTCGGCGACGACCTGGCGCCAGTGCAGGCACACCGAGCACGACTTGCGCTCGATCAGCGCACCCGGATACCGCTGCACGAGGCCGACGAGCGACGCCGCGATCTCGTGGAGCTCGGCGAGCGGCGGCATCGCGGCCTCCCACGCACCCTCGGCGAAGCGCCAGACGCCGTGCTCCGCGGCGAACGCCACCTTCGGGAACCGGCCGACCAGATCGGCGACCAGTGCGCGTGGGCGACCCGTGATCACGCCGACCGTCACGTTGGGCAGCTGTGGAAGTGCCTCGAGCAGCGCGGCCGCTTCGCCGTCGATCACGGCCTCGGCGGGTGTCGGGGCGAACGGGATCAGCGTCCCGTCGAGATCGAGGGCGATCACGAGATGCGAGCTGGCGGCGAGCTGTTCCCACTCCGTCATCACGGCGAGGCACACCTTAGGGGCATTTCGCCCCGGATGGCTACGTGAGGATCCTTCTCACGCTGGTCTTCGCCCAGACCCTTGGTGTTGCAACGAATTACGCGCCGAAAAAGCAGCAACCACGCTACCAGCTCGAGTTGTTCACTCGACGTAGCGCGGCCGCTGGAAAATAAAGGGCACTCGCAGGTGATCGGTTCGACGTGACCTCGCCATCGCGAATCGGTCTTCACTTCGATACGTGCTCGTCGTGACGAATCATCTCTGGTTATTCAGCCTCGAGATGCTTCTTCCTGTGGTGCCTGAAGAAGGGTAGTGCGATCGGTGTGCCACGCCGGATCCCGGCGCTGGGCCGCGTGGATCACGCGTCGTCGAGCAGCTCGCGCTCCTCGAACCAGAGCAGCTGTGCCTCCACGCGCAGCAGCAGTGTGCGACGTGCGGCCAGCCAGTCATCGCACCACCGAACGATCCCGACGAGCCCGTCGGTGCGGGCCATTCCACGCAGCGTCTGGACGAGCTCGAGCCCTTCTCGCAGATCGTCGATGACGAACTGATACGCGCGCAGCGTGTCCTTGAGGTTCTCGACGACCCGGTTGCGCAGCTGGCTCAGCGTCGACCGGATGCGTGCACGCGCGACGCTCGTTCCGTACCCCGACGCGACGTAGTACAGGCGGCCGCGCATCGCCTCCACGTGTTCCGCTACCGCACGTAGTGCGTTGGTGGGCGGCGCATCGGGCGCCTGCTCGCTCATGCGCTCGGCGTGCTCGCACGCCCGATCCTCGGCGCGAACGAGCTCTCGCACGAGCTTGTGCACCACTCGTCGTCTTTCGGGCTCGGATAGGCTCTCCATGATTGCCGGAGGGTTGCAGCGCCCATGCCCGAGGTTTGTGAGATCGGCGCCAACACTTCGGTGCGCCGCGGCATGCTGGAGAGGTGAAGCCATCGCCGGAGGCCGTCCTCGACGATCTGGAAGGGTTGCGAGCCCTCGCCCGATCGCTCGTCCACGGCGATACCGAAGCCGATGACCTGATCCAGGACACCGCGATCGCCGCGATCACGCATCCGCCCGACGGCGAACGCCCGGCCCGGCCCTGGCTCGCGACCGTGCTGCGCAATCGCTGGCGCATGAACCGCCGCACCGACTCGCGCCGGCGCGCGCGCGAGCACGCCGTGGCGCCCGACGACGTGACGGATGACGCGAATCCCGAGGCCGCCGCCGAGCGCATCGATCGCGCGCGCGTGCTGGAGCGCCTCGCCGCCGCGCTGGTCGCGCTCGACGAACCCTTCCGCACCACGGTGATCCGTCGCTACCTCGACGGTGAATCGGCCGCCGACATCGCGCGTGCGCAGGGCGTGCCTCCCGGAACGGTGCGCTGGCGGCTCAAGACCGGACTCGATCGCCTGCGCGCCGAGCTCGACAAGTCTCAGCCGAGATGGAAGCGCGCACTCGTCCCCTTCGTCGCTGTCAAAGGAGCTGCCGTCGTGAAGGCAAAGACATCGTTCGCGATCCTGATCGCCTTGATCGCATTGTTCGGCACCGTGTTCTACGTGATCGTCAAGGCGCGCGGCACCGACGACGCGAAGCCACCGGCGGTGTCCGGCTCGAATCGCTCGGGCGAGATCGCGAAGACGCCGACGACGAAGCCGGCGCCGGCGCACGCGGGCTCGGCGGACGCGCCCGCGCCGATCGTCGATCCGTTGCCGGGGCAGGGACGGGCGACGCTCGTGATGCGTCCGGCCGCGGGCGGTGCCGTCGCGGGTCGCGTCATCAACTGGTCGACCGGCGACGGCGTCGCGAACGCGGAGCTCACGTTCACCGGCGACGGAGGCGCGCAGACCGTGCGCAGCGATCAGCGCGGCGCGTTCGTGCTTGCACCCTCGGCGCCGGGGCGCTTCGTACTGACTGCCGTCGTCGCGCCGAGCTTCTTGCCGTACGCGCCGGAGCTGTCGCACTCGTCGGTGCACGTCGACCTCGCGAAGGATCGCGCCGTCGAGGGCATCACCGTGTTCCTGTTCCCGGCGATCGACTACACGGGCAAGGTCGTCGACGCGAACGGCGCGCCGGTCGCGGGCGCGAAGGTGAAGCTGCTCGGCACGCCGAGCGGCGAGCAGATGATCGAGAAGCTCGAGACCGAATGGACGAGCGGCAAGGACGGCACGTTCATCTTCCACGCGGCCGACGACGCGGTGTTCGAAGCGTCGCGCGGCAACAAGCGAGGCTGGGCGCGCCTCGACGGTGACGTCGCGATCACGCACCGGCTGGAGATCGCGATCGGCGATGCCCCGGCGCGCGACGCGAAGATCACCGGCAAGGTGACGGATCTCGACGGCGTCGCGCTCGCCGACGTGCTCGTGCGTGCGATCCCCTCGGATCGCCCGGCGCCCACCAACACGCTGCGGCCGGAGCCTCCCGCTCCGCGGGCGACGGCGTTCGCGACCACGGGGCCGGACGGCTCGTTCGTCCTCGAGGGGCTCGATCGCGATCTGTACGCGCTGGCGGCCGAGGCGCCGGAGCACGCGAACGTGGTCAAGGACGGCATCGCCGGCGGCACGAAGAACGTCGCGCTCGTGCTGGATCCTGGCTTCATTCTCGGCGGCCAGGTCGTGACCACGAGCGGCGAGCCGGTGCCCGCGTACACGCTGCTCGTGATGCGCCGCCTCGGCGTCGCGCGCGAGATGGTCACCACGCGCTCGATCGTCGAGCCCGACGGCAAGTTCCGCGTGCGCGTGACCTCGGGCGAGTACGAGCTCGTCGCGTCCGCGAGCGGCCTCGCGCCGAGCGCGCCGACGGTCGCGGGCGCGGGCGACAAGGACGCGAAGATCGTCGTCAGCGAGGGAGCGACGCTGACGGGCAAGGTGATCGACGCGACCTCGGGCGCGCCGCTGCCGTACGCGCGCGTCATGCGCGAGGGCGCCGGTGGTGGAGCGAGCGCGCAGCCCGCGAACGCGGGCACGGTCACGCGCGAGGACGGCACGTTCGAGCTGACGGGGATCCCACCCGGACCGCTGTCGATCACCGTCGGCGCGGGCGAGCATCACCCGAAGATCGAGGCGGGCATGATGGCGGTCGACGGCGCGACGCTCGGTCCGCTGAGCGTCGCGCTGACGAAGCTCCGGCCCGGCGAGACGCCCACGCTCGAGCTCGTCGGCATCGGCGTGAAGCTGCGCGCCGAGCACGAGGCGATCCTCGTCGAGTTCGTGATGCCCGAGAGCGGCGCGGCGGCGGCGGGGATCGTCGCCGGCGATCTGATCGTCGCGGTCGACGGCGTGGACATCGCCACGCTCGGCATCGACGGGGCCGTGTCGCGCATTCGCGGCGTCGCGGGCACCAAGGTCTCGGTCACGCTGCGCCGCGGCGACAAGGATCTCGAGCTCGTCGTCGAGCGCAAGAAGCTCAAAGCCTGACGAGCCGGCGCCCAAAGCCTGGTATAGCCGGGGCGTGGTGCGTGCCCGGGTCCTGACATTGGTCGCGCTCGCGGCGTGCTCGTCGCCGGATCGCGGCTCGACGACGCTGCGCCCCGGCGGCGTGACGAGCAACATCCTGCGCGGGGACTACGCGGGCTCGTCGACGTGCGGCGACTGCCACGCTGCCGTCTACGACGCGTGGGCGAAGTCACCGATGCGCAACATGACGCGCGACGCGGCGACCGCGGAGATCCGCGCGCCGTTCGACGGCACGACGCTCACCATCGGCACGGACACGGCGACGATGGAGATGGAAGGCGGCGCGCGGTTCGTACGGATCACGAGCGGCGGCAAGACCTCGCGGTTTCGCGTGACCAAGGTCGTCGGCGGTCGCTTTCGCGAGGACTTCGTCGGCGTGGATGTCACGGGCGTCGCGAATCCCGTGACGTGCGCGATCGGGGTCGACATGACGGGGAGCCAGGCGTGCGGCGTCGAGCGCGTGCTGCCCGCGACCTACGTGTTCTCGACGAAGTCGTGGCGCTACAAGGGCTACTCGGTGATGGTGAAGGAGCGCCCGAGCATGTCGGTGCGCGCGGTGTGGGCGAACGACTGCATCCCCTGCCACAACACGCTGCCGCTCGCGACGATGCTGTACGACGAGCTCTACGGTCCGGGGCTCCCCGCGTACCAGGGCAAGCTGTCCGATCGCCTGCTGCCGCAGTCGATGCTGTGGCGCGTGTCCTCGCAGAGCGATCGCGAGCTCGCCGCGGCGCTGCGCGCGGAGATCGCGTTCCTCGGCGGCGACCAGGCGGCGAACGAATCGCTGCGCGCGACGCTCCCCGCGGCCGCGACGGCGATGGAGGTCCACCTCGACGGGCCAAAGCTCGTCGAGCTCGGCATCGGCTGCGAGGCCTGCCACAACGGATCGCGCGAGCACGCCGAGAACAGCGCGGTGTTCCCGAGCTACGCCGTCGCGAGCAACCTCGTCCGCGTGTCTCCGCCGGGAACCGCGCAGCCGACGCGCGCGCAGTGGATCAACCGCACCTGCGCGAAGTGCCACACGGTGCTGTTCTCGCGGTACCGGTGGACGTGGGAGGGCGGGCAACGCACGAGCGATCCGGGCGGCTCGACGACGAACTCGGGCGAGGGCCGCGACTACCAGCTCGGCGGGTGCGCGAAGGAGATGGCGTGCACGATGTGCCACGATCCGCACGCGCAGGATCCGAGCGCACAGCTCGCCGCGCTCGCGACCACCGCGGGCAACAAGCTGTGCATCGGGTGCCACGACAAGTACGCGCAGCCGGCCGCGCAGCAGGCGCACTCGCATCACGGCGCGACGAGCGCGGGCAACGCGTGCATCGGCTGCCACATGCCGAAGAAGAACATGGGCCTCGACTACGCCCTCGTGCGCTACCACCGCATCGGCTCGCCGAACGACAAGAAGCGCGTTGCCGGCGATCGGCCGCTCGAGTGCGCGCTGTGTCACGCCGACAAGAGCGTCGAGTCGATCGCGCGGACGATGGAGCAGTGGTACCGAAAGCCGATCGATCGCGCGGCGCTCAGGAAGCTCTACGGCGACGACCTCGACACGAACGTGATGCGCGCGACGCTGTTCCGCGGCAAGCCGCACGAGCAAGCGGTCGCGATGATGTCGATGGTCGGCGCGAAGATCGAGAACCCGGTCGCGATCATCGCGCCGCACATGGCGCACGAGTATCCGCTCGTGCGCTTCTACGCGAAGCGTGCGCTCGAGGACATCACCGGCACCGCGATCGACATCGACGTCAACAAGCCCGCCGCCGAGCTACGCCCGCTGATCGCCGCGTGGCTCGCCGCGCAGCGTTAGTACAGCAGCCGTCCCCCCAGCCACGCTCGCATCGGCTCTGTGAGCTGGATGACGAACGTTGCGTCCCCCTCGAGGCCCCCCGCGTCTTCGCGTACTTGCTCATCGTTCCACGATGCTAACGGTGCTATATGTCGAGCTAGAAGCCAACGAAGCGCGTAGCCGATGGTCGGCACGGGACTTCAACGGCGGACGACAATTGAAAGGCAGGACGGAATGCAGACGACCACTCGTCGCGTCACCATCCACACACTGCGGCAGATGAAAGAGCGAGGCGAGCGAATCGCCATGCTCACCGCGTACGACGCCACCATGGCACGGCTCCTCGACGAAGCGGGCGCCGATGTCCTGTTGGTCGGCGACTCCCTCGGCATGGTCATCCAGGGCCACGACACCACGCTGCCGGTCACGCTCGACGAGATCGCGTATCACACGCGCGCCGTCGTCCGCGGAGCACGGCGCGCGCACGTCGTCGGCGACATGCCGTTCATGAGCTACCAGGCGTCGATCGAGCAGGGCGTGACGAACGCCGGCAAGCTGATGAAGGAAGGCGGCTGCCACTCCATCAAGCTCGAGGGCGGCGCGATCCACGCCGACCTCGTACGCCGGCTCGTGTCGGCGGGCATCCCGGTGATGGGCCACATCGGCCTCACGCCGCAGAGCTACCACCAGCTCGGTGGCTTCAAGGTGCAGGGCCGCGATCCGGGCGGTCGCGATCGCTTGCTCGAGGACGCGCGCACGCTCGAGGAAGCGGGCGTGTACTCGATCGTCCTCGAGGCGATTCCGGCCGACATCGCTCGCGAGATCACCGCGGCGGTGTCGGTACCGACGATCGGCATCGGAGCGGGCACGGGCTGCGATGGCCAGGTGCTCGTGTCGTACGACATGCTCGGGATGGACGAGACGTTCAAGCCGCGCTTCGTGCGCCGCTACGCGACCCTCGGCCAGACCATCAAGGACGCGGTCGGGGCCTACGTGTCGGACGTGCGGTCCGGGGCGTTCCCGTCGGACGCCGAGTCGTTCACGGTCAGCGAGAACAAAGCCGCGCCATCTCACGTAGATCCGGCGCTGTACTCCTCGGCCGGCACGAAGAAGTAGCCCGCTAGATCGGGGCGGCGTTTCGGGCGTTTGACTCGGGATGTCCTATCGGAACGACATCGACGCGCTGTCCGCCCGCCACGACTCGCTCGCCGCCGAGCTCGCGCAGAAGACCAAAGAGGTGAACGACGCGGCTCGGCTGCTCGAGGAGGCGCGCACGCGCGCGAAGCTCCCGGTGCTGGACAACATCCGCGTGGCGACGCCGTGCCGCGCCGACTGGAAGCAGATGACCGGCGACGAGCGCGCGCGTCACTGCGGCGACTGCAAGAAGAACGTCTACAACCTCTCGAACATGACGCGCGACGAGGCCGAGGCGCTGATCATCGAGAAGGAGGGCAAGCTGTGCGTGCGCTACTACCAGCGGCACGACGGCACGATCATCCTCAAGGACTGCTCGATCGGCATCATCGCGCGCCGGAAGCGCCGCCTGATCGCCGCGGGTGCGATCGCGCTCCTCGGTAGCGCCGCGCTGTTCGCGTTCAAGAAGACGCGGCCCGTCGAGGCCGACGTCCCGACGTGCGGCAACCCGTCGACGCACGAGAACGTCACCACGCGGTACGTCATCACCGGCGAGGTCGAGGCGCCGCCCGCGCCTCTGCCGCCGGCACCGCACGTCGAGCCCGAGCACGAGGTGATCATGGGTGACTGGGCGGGGCCGGTCCCCGAGGAGATCCTCGGCGGGATCAGCGCCGAACCCGAGGTCGTGACCCCGGAAACCAGCACGCGCTGAGCGATCTCGCGCACGGTCTCGCGTGTGTGGGCGGGTAGGCGGACGCGGCCGGCCGTCGAGAAATGTTGGCGGCGTCCCTCGGTCACGAGATGCTCGCGGCATGAGGCTCGTCGTCGCGATCTGCGTCGTCATCGCTGCCGCGTGCGGCGACAACATCAAAGGACAACCCGACGCACAGCAGGGGTCGGGTGATGGGGGTGATGGGAGCGGCAGCTCCTTCTGCGGCAACCTCGTCATGGAGAACGGCGAGGACTGCGACGACGGCGATCGCGAAGCGGATGCGATCTGCGACGAGAACTGTCACTTCACGTGCGGCAACGGGGCGTTCGATACCGCCCTCGGCGAGACCTGCGATACCGGGATCACGAGCGGCGCGGGCGCCTGCCCCGCATCCTGCGATGACGGGGACGCGTGCACGAGCGACGTGCTCGCGGGATCGGAGTGCACCGCGGCGTGCGAGTACGCGGTGATCAGCGCGCCGGTCGACGGTGACGGCTGCTGTCCCGCGGGCGCGAACGCGAACACGGACAACGACTGCACCGCGATGTGCGGCAACGGGATCCTCGAGACCGGCGAGCTCTGCGATACGGCGATCGTCGCGGGCGCGGGCTCCTGTCCGACGGCGTGCAACGACTCCGAGAGCTGCACGACCGACGCGCTGATGTCGGGCGGTTCGTGTCAGGCGCGCTGCGTGTTCACCGCGATCACGACGAACACGCCGGGCGACGGCTGCTGCAGGCCGGGTACGCTGCCGGCGCAGGACTCCGACTGTCAGGGCTGCGGCAATGGCATCGTCGAGATCGGCGAGACGTGTGACACGGGGATCGCGTCGGGCGCGGGATCGTGTCCGACGACGTGCACCGACGCGAACGCGTGCACGAGCAACGTGCTGTCGAACATGGGCACGTGTACTGCCGCCTGCACGTTCCCGCCGATCACGCTGCCGGCCAACAACGACGGCTGCTGCCCGGCGCCGGCGGCGCACGCGAACAACGACAACGACTGCTCGCCCGTGTGCCGCAACGGCGTCGTCGAGGGCACCGAGCAGTGTGACGACGGCAACATGATCAACACCGACGCGTGCCGCAACGACTGCACGCGCGCCCCGACCGGGTTCCGGTTCAACACGCTCGTGCTGAAGGATCCGCACGCCTACGCGAGCGTGATCGGTTGCAACGACATCACGAACAGCCTGTTCGGCAACGCGATCAACGAGCAGCTCGCGGCGAACCTCAACAACGACGAGGACGACGACGGCTTCCTCGATCTGTCGCCGGTCGTCGTGTTCCGTCCGCTGAACCAGACCGCCGGCGCGACGTCGCCGATCGGGCTCGAGTTCGCGAACTGCACGCCGCCACCCGCGTCGTCGTCCTGTACGCACGATCCGACGTCGCAGGTGGTCTCGCTGACCGCGACGAACCAGGGCACCGGTACGTGCCTCGGCACGATCGCTGGCACGGTGCGCCCGTACAACCCGGCGGTCACCGTCACCACGGCACCGACGGGTGGCACGTGCTTCGTCTCGAACACGTCCACCGTGACGTTCACGCTCGCTGGCGTCGACATCACGTTGACCGACGCGCAGATCGCGGCGGCATATCAGGGGAACCCGGCGACGGGCGCGACCAACGGCCTCCTGCGCGGCTTCCTCAGCGAGACCGCGGCGTACAACATCTTCTTGCCGGCGGACCTTCCCGTCGTCGGTGGTCGCTCGCTCGGGTCGCTCTTGCGCGGCGGCACCGGCAACTGCATGAGCGGATCGGACAAGGACACGAACAACGGCGTGATGGGCTGGTGGTTCTATCTGAACTTCACGGCGACGGTGCGTCCCTGGACTGACTAGCGGTACCCTGGTCGGGTGTTCAAGCTCTACTACGCGGCGGGTGGCTGCTCGATCTCGCCTCACATCGCGCTGCGCGAAGTGGGTGCCTCGTTCGAGTTGCACGTGGTGAACCTGCGGACGAAGAAGCTGGAGGACGGCAGCGACTTCACGACGATCAACCCGAAGGGACAGATTCCGGCGCTGATCCTCGAGAACGGCGAGCTGCTCACCGAGGGCTCGGCGATCGTGCAGTTCATCGCGGATCTCGATCCCTCGCGAGGCCTGGCGCCGCCGGCCGGAACGCTCGAGCGCG
Source organism: uncultured Kofleriaceae bacterium (assembly GCA_964617845.1). Lineage (GTDB taxonomy): Bacteria > Myxococcota_A > Polyangia > Haliangiales > Haliangiaceae > JABFXX01. Next base: position 219,321 of record CAZUAR010000012.1, read on the forward strand.
TGCGGCTACAGGAGTGGCTGAACTTCATCGCCTCGGAGCTGCACAAGCAGATCTCGCCGTTCCTCCGAGCGGAGGCACCGGACTCGTACAAGGACATCTTGAAGGAACGGGTGACGGGGCGGCTCGCGTTCGTCGCGAAGCACCTCGCGGATCGCCCGTTCCTCCTCAGCGAGTTCAGCGTCGCGGATCCGTATCTGTTCTACATCCTGCGCACGTGGCAGCGCGGGCTCTCGTTCGAGCTGCCCTCACCGGTGCTCGCGAGCTACTACCAGCGCCTGGTGCAGCGACCGTCGGTCAAGGCCGCGCTGCTCGCCGAGGGGCTGCAGCCTTAGCGCGCGCCCGCGGCGGGAACGCCCTGCGTGCTCGACGCGGCGACACGCCGCAGCTGGATCGCCATGGTGCGCTCCGCCTTGATGACGAGGGCCGCGCGGATCCGCTCCACGCGGTGCGGCGGGTGGCAAAAGAAGTTGCGGTCGAGCGCCGGGTCGTGACCGTACGCGCGCACGATCTCCGCCTCGTCCCAGCTCGTCGGGAACGGGACGTACTCGAGCGGCGGCTCGCGCAGCCACCACTGCGTGAAGCCGAAGCGCTCGTGGTTGTCCTCGTAGATCGCGGTGCCGGGGTAGGGCACGACGACGCCGCGCGCGTTGAAGCCGCCGGCGACCGGCGCGGCGCGATCCATGAACGCGATCGTCGAGTCGAGCTCCGCGTCGGTCTCGTCGGGCCACCCGAACATGAGGTTCACGACGGTGTGCACGCCGAGCTCGGCAGCCCAGTGCAGCACGTCGAGCACGCGCTCGACGGTGACGCCCTTGCCGATGCGCAGCAGCATGTCCGGATCCGCGCTCTCCATGCCGATGTCGATCCCGCTGCAGCCCGCGCGCTTCATGTCCGCGATCACCTCGCGATCGAGGTGCGCCGGGTGCGCGGTGCACGTCCACGCGAGCGGCATGCGCACGCGCGCGATCGCATCGCACAGCTCGGCGACACGACGACGCCCGACGGCGAACGAGTCGTCGAAGAAGCTGAACGCGGTGAGCCCGTAGTCGCGGGCGAGCTCGGTGATCTCGTCGGCGACCGACGTCGCGCTGCGATAGCGGAACTTGCGACCGGTGACGTCGTTCGAGCAGAACGTGCACGCCTGCGGGCAACCGCGACTCGAGAGAATTCCGACGGGCGGGAATGCGCGGCCCGGAACGAGCGCGCGGCCGTACCAGCTCGGATCGAACAGATCGAGCGCGGAGAGCGGCGGTGCGAGGCGATCGAGATCCGTGTTGAACGCGCGCGACGGATTGTGGCGCTCCATTCCGCGATGCATCCACGACAGACCCGCGACGGTCGCGGCGTCGCGCTTGCCATCGAACACGTCGGCGAGCTCGACGAGCGCGTCCTCGCCCTCGCCGCGGATCACCCAGCGAAAGCCATGCGCGAGCGGCTCCGACGGGACGATCGTCGCGTGCGGGCCACCGGCGACGAGCACGAAGCGGTCCGCGAGGTCCTTCGCCAGCGCGTAGGCCGGTTGGACGTGCAGCGTCTTCAGGTGCAGCCCGACGAAGTCCGGTGCGAAGGCCGCGATGCGCGCCTCGATCGCGTCGTGCGATCGAGGCGCGTGCGGTGCGCAGGCGTCGTGGAGCGCGACCTCGTGACCCGCGCTGCGCAGCGACGCCGCGAGGTGACAGAACGAAAGCAGCGGCGACTGCACCGGCTCCGGCGACGGAGGATTGACGAGGAAGACGCGCGCCACGAAGCCCCAGTCTAGTCCCTGCTCGAGGGTTCGTGGTCCACGAGTGACAGGCGCAGGCGATAGACCTGCGCGTCACCGATGGTGTGGTCGAGGTAGCGCGCGTGTCGGTAGAGCCATGGCTCGCGCTCGACGATCGCGATGACGCGCGGGCATTGCGGGACGAACCAGCTCTCGCGGCCGTCGGTGTAGATCAGCTCGCCCTTGCCGAGCATCTGTGCCGAGAAGTCGAACACGAGCTCGATGTGTCGCGCGACGAGCGGGCGCTCGCGCGCGTCGTCCTTCGTCAGCTGGTAGTCGCGATGCCCGAAGCGCAGCCACACCGCGCGTTCGATGCGAAGCGGTCGCTCGACGATCGCCTCGGCGGTCGCGCGCATGCCGGCGAACACGTCGTCGACGACGAGCGTGCGGTTGACCTCGTAGCGGCCGCGATCCGGCTCGTCGAACACCGTCCAGCCGGCGGCATCGACCTGCGCGCGCAGCGGCGCCGTGTCGGCGATGAATCCGCCGAGCAAGACGTGACGACAGCGCCTCGCGCGGAACTGCGCGCGCAGCTCGGCGTCGCCGCTCGTGTCGCGCTCGGCGATCATGCGAGGAACCATCCGGTCACCGACACGCGCATGCCGGCGAGCACCTCGCGCACCTGGTGCAGCGACGCGTTCGTCACGTCGAACAGCACGAGGCGATTCGCGCGCGGCGCGATCGTGTGCGCCGAGCGGGCGTGGACCACGTCGTCGCCGTTCATCTCGCACGCGAACAGCTCGAGCTCGCCGCCGACGCAGCCCTCGGTCCACAGGTACATCACGTACGCGACGACGCGGCCGGCGCCGTCGCGCGAGTCGGCGTGCGGCAGCAGGTACGAGCCCGCCTGATAGACATAGGAGCGGAGGCTCGCGCTCGACATCGCGCGACCGCTGATCGCGCGAACCGCGGCGAGCACGCGCTCGGAAGACAGCTCTGCCTCGAGCGCTTGCAGCGTCGGGTGCATCACCGCCTCGCCCGACGCCATGAAGTCGTAGATCTCGCCGCGGTTGTTCCAGTGCGGCTCCGCGGACGCGGCCTGCTGCAGCTCGACGAGCGTCGCGGCATCGACGACGTCGTCGAGGATCACGTACGGGAACGGCTGCGCCGCTCGCCAGCGCGCGCCGAGCTCGTCGAGATTCCAGCTCTCGACGGGGAGCATGCTCACGAGATGAGGTGGCCCGGCGCCGAGATGATGTCGCCCATCACGACGGGACCGACGGGGACGTACGGCGGCGCGAACGTCGGGATCGGGCCCTTGCCCATCACGAGCATGACCTGCTGCGCCGGCAGCCACGCGAGGAACGCGATCGAGAGCACCGTGGCGATCGCCTCGAACAAGCCCTCGTGGTGCTTGTCGGGATCCTTGTCCTTCAAGCCACCGTCGAGCGCGTTGATCATCTCGGACTTCATGTCGTTCGGCGCGAGGATCTTCGTCGACATCAGCGACGGGCACGCCATCAGCGGCGTCGGAACGTTGGGCATCGGCGGCGCCATCGGTCCGGGGAACGCGGTGAACGCGGGGTACCAGGGCAGGCCGGGCACGGTGACCTTGTCCTGCCAGTCCTTGAAGCACTTCGAGACGCCCTTGGCGACCGCGTCGCGGTACTTCGCCTTGTTGCCCGTCCACGCGGCGCACATCGGCGCGTTCTTGATCAGGCTCTCGAGCTCGGGGCCATCGAGGCAGCCGGGTGTGCCGAGCGCGGTGGGGCCGTTGATCTGGATGTTCTGGAACTTGGCCTGGAGCTTCCACATGTTGTGACCGAAGCCGACGGCGTCGAGCATCGTGTCGTGGAGCTCTTTGAAGTCGTTGCCGATCGTGTCGCAGGAGTCCTGGCTGCACTTGTTGCCGGCGATCGCGGGCGTGAACCACGGCGGGATCAGCTGCGGGACACAGGCCTTCTCCTCGGGCTTGAACGCGTCGGTGAACTGCTGCCCCTGTGCGCCCGAGGGCTGCGACCACTGGATCGGCAGCTTGTACCCCTTCGCGAAGAACAACAGGTTCCCCGGAGGCTTGATGATGGTCAGCCCTGGCATGCCGGAATTCTCCTCTAACCTAGTACGGTCGTAAAGCCGCGACGTTCCTCGCCGCCTTACGATTTTCGCGCGCGGAGATAGTGCGTCCGGTACGTCACCGTCGACCGCGCATCGCGCCTGAGCGTCCATGCAAGGTCGCATTCCTCCTCGATCGTGTAGGGCGCGGTCAGCTCGATCCCCTCGCGGAAGATGCGGGAGACCTCGGCGGCCGGATCCGCGCCGCCGATCCGCTCGGCGTCCGCCATCACCGTCGACTGCCACGCATACGGCGAGCTGAGGATCACCTCGCCGCCACGCGCGCACAGACCATCGATCACCGACAGCAGCTGGCGCGGCTGGCTCACCGAGTCGAGCAGGTTCAGCGCGACCACGCGGCCGAACATCCCGTGGATGAGCGGCGGGTCGAGCGCGTCGCCGCACACGAGCGTGTGCCGGGACTCGGGCAACGCGCGATCACCCGCGTGCACGACCGCCGGCTGATAGTGCCGGCCCGCGATCCGCCGCCCGAACGCCACGCGTTCACCGTCGAGGATCCGGCGCGCACGCCGCATCGCGCCCGCGTGCATGTCCACGCCGACCACGTGAAACGCGCCCATCGCGAGCTCGCTGACGAACCGTCCGACGCTGCACCCGAGCTCGACCGCGAGGTCGACGCGGTGCTGTGCGCGCTCGGCCAGCTTCGCGCGGAGCCCTTCGCACCCGAGCTCTCCGGGTGGCTCCGCCTTGTCGCCCCACTGCGCGTCCATGTAGACCGAGAGGTGCTCGAGTAACCTCGCATACGGGGCATCGTCCGGCCCGCCCTCGACCAGGAGCGCCGCCACCTCGGGCGACAGCTCGCGCTCGACCACCGTCGCGATCTCGGTGCGCAGATAGGCGTGCGGATGCGCCATCACGATCGGCACCCCGTCCACCACCGGGTAGCGCCGGCCGCACTCGCACGACAGGATGTCCCCGGTCCGCTCCAGGGTGCGGACATCGATTCGCCCGTCCGTCGCCGTGCGACACGACGGACACACCACGAGGTCGAGGTTCATAAGCCCTCGAAGTCATAACGCGAGGAACGCGCGAGCGGGCACTTCCGTACCATGTGATAGGTTCAATCATGGCCGGCGCTCACAAAGAGAAGCTGTCGTTGGTGGAGGAAGAGACCTCCAGCGAGGAGACGAGCGATCGCGAGGTCTTCCTGCGCGATGGCAAGAAGCTCGTGGTGTCCGATCAGGGTGCCGATCAGATCGTCGAGATCCGGAACGAAGCCGGCATGCTCGAGGTTCGCATCAAGCTGACGGATCAAGGGCCGGTGCTTCAAATGGAAGCCGCGCGCCTCTCGCTCAAAGGAAGCGAGTCGGTCGAGATCGAGTCGAGCAAGGTGTCGGTCAAGGCCGACCAGCTCGCGCTCGAGGGCAAGAACATCACCGTGACGAGCGAAGAGGATACGAAGATGACCGCGACCGGCGAGGTCCGGATCGTCGGCAAGATGATCTATCTGAACTGATCGCACCGCTCCCCAGACAACTCGACACAGAAGGGGAGGACACAGCGGATGATGTTGATCGCGTCGCGATCGATCGAGGACAGGGCGCGCTGATGGGCGTGTTCGCCGTCCACGAGGCGCTTCGAGCGGCGGCGATCGATGCCGGTCACGCGCTCGGACTCTTCGAGGCGCTGTCCTCGCCATTGTCGCTGGCGCAGCTCGCGGCGCGCATCCAGGTGGGAACCACGTATCGGCTGGGTGCGCTCGTGGACGCGCTGGTCGCGCTCGGCACGCTCGTTCGCGACGGTTCGATGATCGCGCGCGGAACGGTCGCGCCGCCGAGCGCGGAGCCGATGGTCGGGGGATGGGGCGCGATCGCCGACGTCATTCGCAGCGACACGCCGCTCGCGATCGAGGATGCCGAGATCGCGCGGCGGTACCAGCGGCATCTGCTCGTCGCCGGGGCACCGGCGGCTCGCGAGGTGGCAGAGCTCCTGCTCGCGGTGCAGCGTCCGTCGATGCCGTCGAGCCCGTCGAGCCCGTCGAGCCCGTCGAGCCCGTCGAGCCCGTCGAGCCCGTCGATGCCGTCGATGCCGTCGAGCCCGTCGAGCCCGTCGATGCCGTCGATGCCGTCGAGTCCGTCGAGCCCGTCGAGCCCGTCGAGCCCATCGAGCCCGTCGAGTCCGTCGAGTCTGTCGAGTCCGTCGGGCACGGGCGTGCGCGCGGTCGATATCGGCGGTGGCGCTGGCGCATACACGCGCGCGTTGCTCGTCGCCGATCCGTGGTCGCACGTGACGCTCGTGGATCTCCCCGACGTCATCGATCTCGCGCGCGCCGAGCTCGGCGAGTTTGGCGACCGCGTCGCATTCATCGCAGGGGATGCGCGCGAGCTGCCACCGCTCGCTGCGGTCGCCAATGTGGACATGTCGGACGAAGGGCCGTCCGATGTCGCGTCGGAGCATGGGCGGTTCGATGGTGCGTCGGAGCATGGGCGGTTCGATGGTGCGTCGGAGCGCGGGCGGTTCGATGGTGCGTCGGAGCGCGGGCGGTTCGATGGTGCGTCGGAGCGCG
>CAZUAR010000012.1:225761-238573 GCA_964617845.1 uncultured Kofleriaceae bacterium
GGCGGTTCGATGGTGCGTCGCACGAGGAGCAATTCCCGCGATTCGATGTCGCCTCGGAGCATGAGCGGTTCGATGTCGCGATCGTCGCGAATGTCTTGCACCTCCACGCACCCGACGCGTGCGCCGCAATCTGCGCGAGCGCCGCCCGCGTCGTCCGGCCGGGCGGCGTGGTGGTCGTCGTCGACCTGCGGCGAGGCACGCTCGAAGGCGAGCTGTTCGCGTTGAACATGGCGATCTATACCGAGGGCGGCAGCGTGTACGAGGTCGAGCAGATCGAGGGCTGGCTGCGTGACGCGGGCCTGGGGGCGCTGGACGTGCGGCGGCTCGAGAGCGCCCCGGAGATGGTGGCCGTGTTCGCGACGGCTAGAACGGCGATCGCGCAGTGACGAAGAGATCGCGCGACGTTCGCGCCGTGACGGGGCGATCGCGCGCCGCTCGCGCCGCGACGCCGCGGACACACGACGATCGCGCCGTGACGTGGCGATCGCGCGGCGAGGTCGTGTGGCGGCGCGACCTGTAAAGCCGCTTTGCGGTTGTAACGTGGGTTGACGACCTCGAGCGGGCCAAGGGCGCGACGACACATGGGCTGCGCGGTGGCGTCGTTGTTGCTGCACGCGCGGCATGCGTCGCATCGCCCTCGTCCTGATCGCGCTCGCGGGGTGCGAGCCTCCACCTGCCGTGCAGTCGATGCCGGCGCCGCCGATCGTGGTCACGCGGACGGTCGCGCCGCCGGCGCAGGCGCCGCTGCGGGCACCGAGCGAGCCGAGCGAGCCGACGGAGACGAACGAGCCCAGCGAGCCGAGCGAACCGAGCGAACCGAGCGAACCGAGCGAAGCGAGCGAATCGAGCGAATCGAGCGACGAGGACACGAGCACCGCGGTCGACGTGCCGAGGTGGCGCGTGCACAAGTGCCAGCGCTCGGTGCTGTCTCCGACGTACCCAGGTGCGGAGCGCGACTCGATCCCCAAGGGAGAGCGCGAGGGTCTGGAGTGCGTCGAGTGCGGGGACCATCGGGAGCCCGGCGAGGATCCGGCGAACCCCACGGGCGTCGGGGGCAACTACACGCGCGACGAGAAGCTCGCCGCGCTGAACAAGCGGCGGAAGAACGCGGGGGTGTGCGATACGCGCCATCGCGATGCGGTGGCGTCGTCGATCCTGAAGCTGTCGCCGCCGGCGCCGAAGGCATCACCGCGCGCGAGTGCGGTGGGGGGCTATCAGCATGCAGACCTGGTGCGGTCGGCGCTGGCGCTCGGGGCGGCCGAGGAGAAGATGCTCGCCGCGAACGGGATCGTGGTGCCGGAGCGGCTCGAGTACGACAGCTACGTGACGGCGTACTACGACGTCCATCGCGCGCAGCTGCCCGTGTACGTCAGCGTCGACTCGATCATGCACGCGGTGTACGCGTCGCACGATCAGTTCCTCGCGGCGATCGAGCGAGACGAGATGGTCGGCCGGCTCGACGAGGCGCTCGGTGCGATGCATTGCGGGCTGGCCGCGGCGGCGAAGCAGTATCCGGCCCAGGTCGCGAACGATGTCGACCTGTACCTGACCGTCGCGCGCACGTTGCTCGCGCAGGAGCCGGTGCTCAGCGAGCTGGGGAAGGTCGACGCGCGCGTCGCGGAGCTCGTCGAGATGGTGACGAGCCCGACGACGGTGGCGACGATCCAGCTGTTCGGTCGCGAGCGCGCGCTGGACACGAGCGCGTTCACGCCGCGCGGGCACTACACCGATGGGCTCGAGCACTACTTCCGCGCGGCGACGTGGCTGTCGCGGGTCGACTTGAACCTCGTGTCGCGCGATACGCGCGCATCGCAGCCCGGCTATGCGCCGAATCCCGCGGAGACGCCGCGCGAGGCGGTGGTCGCGCTCGCGCTCGCGGACCTCGCACAGCGCACGCGCGCGCTCGACGATATCGCCGCGCTCGATCGCTCGTGGCGGACCTTGGCGGGGAGGCGCGAGGATGTATCGGTGGCGGACCTCGTCGCGCTGCGGGCGAAGGCGAAGATCGGCAAGCTGTCGCTGCAGTCGTTCGACGCGCTGAAGGCGGCGATCGGGGAGGGGTTCGTTCGCACCGTGAACACCGGGCCGACGCCGAACGTGAAGCGGTTGCCCGTGATCGCGACGCTGCTCGGCCCGCGCATCACGCCGGACACCGTCGCCGTCGGTGGTCTCATCGACGAACGCGGGCCGCGCTCGTCGGGCGCGGAGCTCGGCTTCATGCTCGGCATGGACCGCGCGCGTGCGTACATCGCGAGCGATCCGCAGAAGGACATCGACACGGTGCTGCACGCGGCGCGCACCAGCGTGATGAATGCGCCACGCGGCGATGATCTGTACAGCGCGTGGCTCGACGCGATCCGCTCGCTCGCGCAGAAGCCAGCGGGCGCGACGCCGTCGTTCATGGACACCGCCGCGTTCCAGGACCTGCGGCTCAACACGGTGCTCGCCGCGTACGGTCAACTGCGGCACAACCACGTGCTGGTCTCCGCGCAGGCGTACGACCAGGGCGGCTGCGAGATCCCGGACGGCTACGTCGAGCCCGCGCCCGCGACGTACGCGGCGCTCGCCGAGTACGCGAAGCGCGGCGCGAAGTCGATCCGTGCGCTCGATCCGCGCGATCGCACCAAGGGCGTCGCGTACTTCACGCGGCTCGAGAAGCTGATGCGCGTGCTCGTCGCGATCTCGAAAGAGGAGCTCGCGAACAAGCCGCTGTCGGCGGACACGAAGCGCTTCCTCGCGATGATCGTCGAGCGACGCGTCGCGATGGCGAATGGCTACGGCAACTCGTATCCGATCGCGACGTTCGATGGCTGGTACCTCGATCTGTTCCCGAACATCGACACCGCGCTCGAGGATCCGGGGTTCATGGCCGACTGGGCGACGTTCGATCGCGAGGGCCAGCGAGGCATCCACTACCTCGGCGCGAAGCGACCGCGGCTCGGCGTGTTCGTCGTCGACACGGGCGGCGCCCCGCGCTGGATGGTGGGCCCCGTCGCCCGCGCGTTCCAGTACACCGGCGACCTCGAGAATCGCCTCGGCGACGCCGACGCGAGCACCGTGGTGGGCGCCGCGCCGTGGGCCGCGAGCTACACGGCCGCCGCGCCGCGCGCGCTGCCCGCGTTCCGGCTCGAGTTCCGGCGCGACGATGCGAGCGGAGACGACGAGATGCCGACGCCGTTCGGCCAGCCTCCGGCGGTGCCGCCACAACTCGTGCGGATCGAGAGCAAGGTCGCGCATGGCGATGTCACCGTCGAGCTCCTCGATCACCACTTCGTGAAGATGGCCGAGATCGAGGTCGCGATCGTGAACGGGCTGGTCGACACACCCGCGCCGAAGACACCGCGGCCGATCGAAGCGCTGCGCGTGCGCCGCGGGAACAGCGTGGAGCGCTTCGACGTGCCGCTCGGCGGTCACGGCGCGTGGACCGTCCGGCCCTGAACGAGAGCGTCAGAGCGAACCGAGGATCCCGCCGAACCGCGACGCGCCGTCACCGAGCGTGCCCTGGTGATGGACCTCGACGGTGAGCGGGCCGATCTTCGTCGAGAACGTCAGCTTCGCGTCGAGCTGATACGTGCGCGTGCCACTCGCGATCAGCGAGCCGACCTCGATCGCGTCACGAGCGTCGATCGTCAGCGCGGTCGTCACCGGCGCCACGCCGCGCGCGGGGATGTTCGCCTGCAGCTGCGCCGAGCCGGTCACCGCAGGTGCGCCGCCGATCGAGAGCTGCCAGTCGACCCCCGACAGCGGCACGCCGAACGCGTTCGGGTTCGACACGTCCATCTGCAGCTGGCCGGTGAGGCCCGTGAAGCCCGCGTTGGTCAAGGAGACGTTGCGGACCTCGGCGGTCGGCTTCTCCATCGAGCGCATGAACAGCGAACAGCCCGAGAGGGCCAGAGCGGCGAGAACCGGGGCAGCGAAGCGCATGGTCCTGACGAGGAGCAAGCGGTGCGCCACGCGCAACCTGGCGCTCTTGCTCGAGTTGCCGGCGCTGGCCGTCAAGTGCCGTTCACGCCCGGGTGTATAACCACGCCATGCAGAGCTACGAGAAGCGCACGTGGTGGTCGACACACCGGCTGACCGAGCGCTTGAAGTCGCAATCGTTTCTCGAGGCCGCGGTCACCGCCGCGTTCGTGATCGCCGCCGCCGATGGCTCCGCGAGCGCCGAGGAGTACGACGCGCTGCGGGATCGCCTCGAGATCCTGGGAGGCGTCGAGAGCGACAAGATCGACGAGTACTTCACCGCGGCCGCGAACCAGCTCGAGGGCAAGGGCTTCGCGACGCCGATCGCACACGTCGCGTCGCTGGTCGATGCCGACGGCGCGCGCGCGGTGTTCATGCTCGCGATGGCGATCGCGCTCGCCGATGACGACGTGTCGGCCGAAGAGCGCGAGGTCGCGAAGGAGCTGGCAGATGGTATCGGCCTGCGCGATGTCGATCTCGATTCGCTGATCGCCGAGATCCGGGGATAACCCGCGCATGCACGATCTCGTCATCCGCGGCGGCACGGTCATCGACGGCACGGGTGGTCCGGCGCGAACGGCGGACGTCGCGGTCGCGAACGGTGCGATCGTCGCGATCGGGCAAGGGCTCGGCGCGGCGAAGCGCACGATCGACGCCGATGGCGCGCTGGTCACGCCGGGCTTCGTCGACATCCACGCGCACTACGATGGCCAGGCGAGCTGGGACGGCGACATGCTGCCGTCGAGCGCGCACGGCGCGACCACGGTCGCGATCGGCAACTGCGGGGTCGGCTTCGCGCCGTGCCGCAAGGAGGATCGCGAGCGGTTGATCGCGCTCATGGAGGGCGTCGAGGACATCCCGGGCTCCGCGCTGTCCGAGGGCCTGACGTGGGAGTGGGAGACGTTCGGCGAGTACATGGACGCGCTCGATCGTCGCGGCCACGCGATCGACATCGCGTGCCACGTGCCGCACGACGCGGTCCGCGTGTTCGCGATGGGCGAGCGCGCGGTCGCCGGTGAAGCAGCGACCGACGAGGACATCGCGCAGATGGCGCAGATCGTCCGGCGCGCGATCGCCGACGGCGCGATCGGGTTCTCGACGGGGCGCAGCGACAACCACCGCAACAAGGATGGCCGCCCCACGCCCGCGGCGGACGCGGCGACCAAGGAGCTCGAAGCGCTCGCGCGCGCCGTCGGCGAGAGCGGCCGCGGCGTGCTGCAAGCGGTGAGCGACTTCGACATGACCGAGTCGCCGCGCTGGGAAGATCGCTTCGACGCCGAGTTCGACGTGCTCGAGGAGATGGCGCGCACCGCGAAGCGCCCACTGTCGATCTCGCTGCTCCAGCGCGTCGGCGCGACCGAGCAGTGGCGCCGCATCCTCCAGCGGATCGAGCGGGCGAACGCGGCGGGCACGCCGATCCGCGCGCAGGTCGCGACGCGCGGCATCGGTGTCATCCTCGGGCTCGAGGCGACGTTCCATCCGTTCATCGGCTTCCCGACGTACAAGGCGGTCGCGCACCTGCCGCTCGCGGATCGCGTGCGCGAGCTGTCCAAGCCCGAGGTGCGCGCGAAGATCCTCGCCGAGAAGACCGACAAGGTCGCCGGCGACGGCAGCGCGATCCCGCCGCTCGCCGACAAGCTGCTCGGCGCGATCGACCTCGTCGCGATGAGCCTGTTCCGCCTCGCGGACCGCCCCGACTACGAGCCGGATCGCCAGGCGTCGATCTTCGGCGAGGCGATGCGCACCAAGCGAAAGCCGCTCGAGGTCATCTACGACGCGTTGCTCGAGGACGACGGGCATCAGCTGCTGTACTTCCCGATCTACAACTACGCGTCGGGCTCGCTCGCCGAGGTCGGCGAGATGCTACGCCATCCGCACGCGATGCTCGGCCTCGGCGACGGCGGCGCGCACGTCGGCACGATCTGCGACGTCAGCTTCTCGACGTACTTCCTCGCGCACTGGATCCGCGACAAGCAGGCGATGTCGATCGAAGCGGGCGTGCGCAAGCTGACGGGCGAGCCGGCCGCGTGGATCGGCCTCACCGATCGCGGCGAGCTGCGCGAAGGACTCCGCGCGGATCTCGACATCATCGATCTCTCGGCGCTCGCGCTGCATCGCCCGCGCCTCGTCCACGATCTGCCCGCGGGCGGCAAGCGCTTCCTGCAGCCCGCGTCCGGCTACCGCGCGACGATCGTGCGCGGCGAGGTGATCGCCGAGGACGGCGCGCTGACCGGCGCGCGGCCCGGTCGCATCGCTCGTCCCGGGTAGAGCCTTTCAGCTCGCCGAGCGTGGGCGCGCGCCCGCGAGCGCGCGCAGCCCTACGGCATCTACGCGCGACGAGGCCGCCGGCGCTGGCGCGCGCTTTGCGACATCTCCGCGACGGAGGTTCTCTCATGTCGATGAATCCAGGAATTGCGGAGCGGATCGCGTTCGGTCGCCCGCTCACCGTCGAGAACGATCCGGTGGTCCACTCGGTCCCGCGTCCCGGGACCGCGCTGGCCGGCCGCATCCTGCTCTCGCTCATGTTCTTCGTCAGCGGCGTCGCGAAGCTGACGGACGTGTCGGGCACCGCGGCGCACATGACCGCGGTCGGGATCCCCGAGGCCGAGACGCTCGCGATCATCGCGGGGATCGCGGAGGTGCTCGGCGCGCTGTCGATCGCGTCCGGCTTCCTCGCGCGGATCGGCGGCATGGGGCTCGTCCTGTTCTTGATCCCGACGACGATCCTGTTCCATCCGTTCTGGAGCTTCGAGGGCCGCGAGCGGATCATGCAGATGGCGAACTTCCTCAAGAACTGCGGAATGGCCGGCGGTCTCCTGATGATCGTCGCCAACGGCGCGGGTCGCTACAGCATCGACGCCGCGATCCGACGGCCGCAGGAGCCCTAGAGTCCGGTCGGGAACGTGTCGGGCAGCTCGCCGCGTTCCCACCCCGACGTGCGATCGAGCGGCTCGAGCGCGCGCGTCTCGTCGACGTGAATGACCGCGTCGAACTGCGCCGGCAGGCGCGCGTGGTAGTAGTGGCTCGCGCGCTCCGTCTCGGGCCGGTACACCACGCCGATCGCGCGATGCAGCCGCGGCTCGTGCAGCGCGCCGGCCGCCTCGCCGAGGTGGCGCGGATCGAGGTGCAGCAGGAACGCGGGGATGCCCGTCTCGTGGAACAGCTGCTCGTAGCTGTTCGCGAGGGCAGGGCGGACGCGCTTTCGCTCCGCGGGCTCGCCCCAGTCCGACGCGGCGGTCACGGTGCCGTGGTGCGTGGTGAAGCCGACGAGCCTGGTGTCGGTCGGGTGGCGCTGGCGGCAGAGGTGGCCGATGTTGATCTCGCCGCGGAAGTCACGCTCGGTCGCCTCCGCGTCGCCGACGTGCGAGTTGTGCGCCCACACGATCAGCTTCGCGTTCCCGGCACCACCGCCGAGGTGCGCGGAGAGCGCGTCGAGCGTATCCATCATGTGCGTGTCGCGCAGGTTCCACGTCGAGGTTCGCCCGCGATACATCTCGCGGTAGTACTCCTCGCCGCTCTTGACCACGCGCGCGTTCTGCTCCGCGCAGAAGTGCTGATCGGCGGCGAGCGTCCCCTCCTTCGCGAGCTCGTAGCGCTGGCGCTGGAGTGCGAGCAGCTGCTGGATCACCTCCCGTTCGCAGTCCTCGCGGACGCCGCGCGAGGTCGCGAGGCCGTAGAGCTGTGGCTCCTCGGACAGCGTGTCGAAGCACGCGTAGCGCGCTCGCGCCCCGGCGGCCGCGCTCGGATCCCTCGCGTCGAGGTAGTCGACGACGGCGGCGATCGACGAGTGCAGCGAGTACAGGTCGAGCCCGTAGAAGCCGACCTTGCGCACGGCGTGATCGTTGTAGTCGCGCAGCCAGCCGACGAGGTCGAGCACGTCCGCGTTGCGCCACATCCACTGCGGGAAGCGCTGGAAGTCGCGTAGCGACGCCTCGGCATCTGCATCGTCGCTCTCGCCGCGGATGTAGCGGTTGACTCGATACGCGTCGGGCCAGTCCGCTTCGGCCGCGATGCCGGCGAACCCGTGATCGCGGATCAAGCGCTGCGAGATCTCGGAGCGCCATCGGTAGAACTCGTGCGTTCCGTGCGAGGCCTCGCCGAGCAGCACGAAGCGCGCGGGGGCGAGGGTCTCGACGAGGCTATCGAGCTCGCTGGCATCGCCGGCGAGCGGCGAGACCGTATCGATCAGTGCACGGACGAGAATGGATTCACCGGCCATGGGAAATACAGGCTGCAAAATCGCGGCCTTCCAAAAATCTTCGAGGGCGTGTCGATCCGGGGAGAGCTCGTTCGTCGGGCTTGCACGAACCCCAAAGGAGCCCGCCATGACCGCCCTGCAGACGACTCGCATCCATGCCCTCATCGCCATCGCCGCCGTGGTCGCGCTCGCGACCGCTCGCGTCGCCGACGCTGCGCCCACGAAGACCGGCTACGTGAAGACCGAAGGCCTCGACGTCTACTACGAGGTGCACGGATCGCTCGCGTCGAAGACGACGCCAGTGCTGCTCGTGCACGGCGCGTTCTGCACGATCGAGCTCTGCTTCGGCAGCGTGATCCCCGAGCTCGCGAAGACGCGCCCCGTGATCGCGATCGAGCTGCAGGGCCACGGCCACACGCGCGACGCGAACCGCCCGTTCACGCTGACGCAGATGACGAGGGACACGCTCGCGGTGCTCGCGAAGCTCGGCGTTCCGAAGGCCGACGTGTGGGGCTACAGCATGGGCGCCGGCGTCGCGCTCGAGCTCGCGATCACGAAGCCGCGGGTCGTGAACAAGCTCGTCCTGATGTCGATCGTGTACGCGAAGGACGGCCTGCACCCCGGCATCCTCGAGGGGATGGAGCACGTCACCGCCGACATGATGAAGGGTTCGCCCTGGTACGCCGGCTACGTGAAGGTCGCGCCGGTCAACACGTTCGACGCGCTCGTCGAGAAGATCAAGAAGCTCGACGACACGAAGTCGTGGCCCGAGAAGACGATCCGCGCGCTGCCGATGCCCGTGCAGATCATCATCGGCGACGGCGACATCGTTCGTCCCGACCACGCGGTGAAGTTCTTCCAGTTGCTCGGCGGCGGCGTCGCGGCCGACGTGGTCGGCCCCGCGAAGTCGCAGCTCGCGATCATCCCGGGCGCCACGCACGTGACGGTCGCGCAGAAGACCGCGCACCTGATCGCGTCGGTGGTGCCGTTCCTCGACGAGCCCGCGGCCGTCGCGAAGAAGTGATCAGTTCGCCGTCAGCAACCGATCGAGCTTCGGGATGCCACGCCGGATCATGCGCTTCGAGATGAAGCGCGTGACCGGCGTCGAGGCGCTCCCTAGCGCGGTCGGCACCGCGGCGATCGTCCACTCGAGCCGCGTGCCCTTGCCGTCGGGCGAGAGCCGGTAGTCCTCGCCCATCCGCTTCACGAGCGGCGATGTCGTCGCGATCATCGAGAACGCGAAGTGCGCGCCCGGCTTCCACGCGATGAAGCGCTCCTCGAAGCGCCCGAGCACGCGCAGCGAAACGACGCGTTCGTCGCCGACGCCGCCGGTGCCCTTGGTCCACCGTGCTTCGTGCATGAGCGGCCACCACCGCGTCCACATCGGCGCGTCCGCGAATGCCGCGAACACGGCGTCGGGCGAGGCGCGCAGGTGGAGCGTCTCCGAGACGCGAAAGGGCGCGGTGGCGAAGAAATCGAGATCGACGGGCTCGAGCGTGCGCACGGCCGCATCCTATTCGCCTCGTGTGCGAATGTCGGCTCGTGTTCATGGATCTCGACCTCGCCAAGCGCCTCGAACGGACCGAGGGCACGATCTGCACGTCGTTCGCCGAGCCGCGCAATCGCGTCGCGAACGTCGGTGCCGCTCACGCGGACTTCGGCGGCACGTTCGCCATCTTCGACGGCGTCGACTCGCCGCTGACGCAGACCTTCGCCCTCGGCCTGTTCTCGCCCGCGGGCGATGCCGAGCTCGCCGCGATCGAGGCGTGGTTCGCCGAGCGCGGCACCGACACGAGCCACGAGGTCAGCCCGTTCGCCGGGGTCGCCACCTTGCAGGCGCTCGTGGCTCGCAGCTATCAGCCGATCGAGCTGTCGTCGGTGCTCGTGCAGCCGATCACCGAGCGCGCGATGCCGGCGGGCCTCCACGTCCGCGCGATCGATCCCGCCGTCGACGGCGCGACGTGGGCCGACACGTCGGTCGCGGGATGGTCCGCCGAGCCCGCGCTCGCGGCGTTCATCCGCACGATCGCCGAGGTCAACGTCGCGAATCGCGAGATGACGCACTACCTCGTCGAGCGCGACGGCGAGCCGATCGCGACCGGATCGCTCGGAGTCTGCGGCGATGTCGCGCTCCTCGCGGGCGCGAGCACCATCCCGTCGGCGCGTGGCCTCGGTGCACAGGCCGCGCTCCTCGCGAAGCGGCTCGCCGATGCGCGCGCACGAGGGTGCACCGTCGCGATGATGGCCGCCAGCGTCGGCTCGACATCGCAGCGCAACGCGGAGCGCAACGGGTTTCGCGTCGCGTACACGCGGACGAAGTGGCACCGCGCGCGCTCGGCGTGAGCACGGCGTGATGTGGAGACTTCGCGCAGTGGCGACGCAGATCGCGCGCACGCGCGTTCCGAGCGCCGCGCGTATGGCACCTTGTCGGTGATGTCGGAGCGTGCAGCGCAGATCGTGCGGTCGACGATCGCGATCGCCGCCGCGCTCGTGGCCATTGCCGTCGTCGCGGCGATGCTGCCCGTGTGGCCGCTGGTCCTCGTCGAGCACTTTCGCGTGCAGCTCGCGATCGGCGGTGCGCTCGTCGCGGTGGCCGGCCTCGCGCTTCGCGAGCGCTCGGGTGACGTCGCGGCGATCGCCACGCTCGTCGCGCTCCTCGCGATCGTCCCCGATCTCACCGCGTCACGCCGCGCGGTGCCGGTGGGCACCCCGGTGCGCGTGCTGTCGGCGAACGTCCTCATGATGAACCACGACTACGCGAGGCTCGCGCGCGTGATCGCGGAGGAGCGACCCGACGTGATCGCGCTCGTCGAGCCGAGCCGGCGCTGGCTCGAAGCGCTCGCACCGTCGGTCGCGGGCTATGCGCGGATCGAGGCGCCGCGCGAGGACTATCTGGGCATGGCGCTGTACGTGCGCGGCGAGGTTCGCGGGGAGGTGCGCGTGCTGTCGAACGGCACGCCGAACATCTTCGCGGAGGTCAGCGTCGGCGACGCCACGTTTCGCATCGTCGTCGTGCATCCGGTTCCTCCGATCACCGGCGCGCTGCACGAGAAGCTCGTGCGCTACTTCGCCGAGCTCGGCGCCGTGGTCCGCGGCGATCCGCGGATCGTCGTCGCGGGCGACTTCAACGCGACGCCGTGGTCGCGCACCTTCGCGACGATGATGAACGCGAGCGGCCTCTGCGATTCGCGCGCCGGCTTCGGGATGCAGGCCACGCGGCCCGCCGACGAGTGGATCCTTCGCATCCCGATCGATCACGTGCTGACCTCGTGCGCGATCGGGGTCGCCGATCGCCGCGTCGGGCCCGACGTCGGCTCCGATCACCTCCCGGTCGTCGTCGACCTCGTCATTCCTCGGTGACGGGTCGCACGCGCTGGCTCGCCGCGTACGCCGCGTGCCGGATCGCGTGCACGAGCCCGACGGGACGGAAGCCCGCGCCGATCGCGAACGGATCGAAGCGCAGCGCCGCCTGGTCGAACGCGAGCGGCTCGTCGAGTGTGATCGTCGCGATCGCGTGCTGCTTCCAGTGCAGCGTGCGGCGCGCCTGCAGCGAGAACACCGCGTTGCCGTCGCGGACCGCCGCGACGATGCGCTCGGCGCGCGAGCCGTGACCCGCCGGCGGATCCTCGGGCACGAGCCGCAGCTCGACGCGGTGATCGATCCCGTCGAGCTCGAACGGCGCGACCGCCCAGTACGTGTTCGCGAGGTAGTCGTGCGCGTTGGTGAACAGCGGCGAGAGCAGCATCGTGAGCGGGCTGCGGATCGTCGCGAACAGGAGGTCCTGGTCACCGGCGATCGGACGGGCCGTCGGCGCCTCGCCGGCGTGAAACCGCAACGCGATGCCGAGGACGTCGAGGTGCTCCACGCCGCCGCGCCACAGCGCCGGCGACAAGCGCGCGAGCACGTGTGGGCCGAGCCGCCTCGCCGCACGTGCGTACGGTCCCGGGTGCACATCCACGGCCCCGCGGAACACGAGGCCCTCCGGGTGAAACACGCGCGCCTCGCGCACGCGCGCGGCCGCCGCGACGATCGGTGCCCAGGCGGCTCCGAGTGTTTCCCCGACTCGTTCTCGTAGTCCGTTGTCCATGGATCGCGGAGCTGCAGGCGTGATGCCATGGCGTCGCCTCACCCGCGCGCTCGGCGGATCCGTCGCCCCTTGCGCGACTGTCATCGAGGACACATTTGGAGCTCGCGAGCCGATTTTCAGCTCGGAGGGACGGCCGTGCTGCGCATCCTGATCGTCGACGACTACGAGGACAACGGAACGGTGCTCGCCGCCGCGCTCGAGGCTCGCGGTCATGTCGTCGCGTTCGTCCAGGACGCGGCGAGCGCGCTCGAACAAGCCGCGGCGTTTCGACCCGACGTCGCCATCCTCGACATCCTCTTGCCGGACATGAACGGGTACGAGCTGGGGCGCCGGCTCCACCGAACGCCAGGGCTCGAGAGGCTGTGCCTCATCGCGATGACCGGGTTCTCGCGCGACCCGAGCGAGGCTCGCGCGGCCGGCTTCCACGGGCACGTGATGAAGCCCGTCACCCTCGCCACGCTGGAGGCCACGATCGAGGAGTGCCTGGCCCTCGCAGGCGGGGTACCCTCTTAGGATGGTGCGTCGTGACGACGACGGAGAACTTCCGGCCGAAGGCCGGAGGAAACC
>CAZUAR010000013.1:0-236760 GCA_964617845.1 uncultured Kofleriaceae bacterium
CACGAGCCGCGTCGTCACGAGCCACGAGCCGCGTCGTCACGAGCCGCGTCGTCACGAGTCGCGACGTCACGAGGCACGTCGTCACTAGCCACGAGCCACGTCGTCACGAGCCGCGTCGTCACGAGCTGCGTCGTCACTAGCCACGAGCCGCGTCGCCACGAGCCAGCCGCGTCATGACAACGGTACGGACAATGTCATGACGAGTCGGGGGGTGAGGCCTATCGCTTCGCGTTGAGCTTCACGTCCCACCGGATGTCGGTCGCGCGATCGACCTTGGTCTTCACAGCGATGTGATCGCGCTTGCGGACCTTCAGCCAGCCATCGCGCTTGTGGGCGGGGACGGTGCCGGTGAATGGCGTGGTGCCGAGACGCACGCCGTCGAGGACGACGGTGGCGCCCGGTGGATCGGTGACGACCGTGATCGTGACCTCGGTCGCGGCGGGTTGCGCTTCGGCCACCGGTGAGGGCGTTTGCTCGGTGATGTCGGGCGTCGTGATCGGCGTGGTCGCCATCGTTTGCTTCGTCGAGCTCGTCGGCGAAGGCTTCGCGATGGGCGCCGCCGAGGCCGCGACCGTCGACGAATCGACGACGGGCTTCGCCGCAGGGCTCGATACGGGGTTCGATGCCGGGCTCGACGCGGGGCTCGATGCGGGGCTCGACGCGGTGTCGTTGTCGAGCACGATGATCGTGATGCCGGTCGCGAGGCCGAGGACCGCGCCGAACGCGACGACCGCGAGGATCTGGCGGCGCAGCTTCGAAGACCTCGTCGGCGATGAGTTTGCCTTGCGCTTGCGCGGCTGGATCGTCACCGACGGGACCGTCGGCGCGAGTGCGAGCGGCGGCGGGACGGGCGCGACGTAGTTCGAGATCGGCGTCGAGGGCGTATCGACCGCGATCAACATCGGCACGCGGTCGTTCGGCTCGTCGAGGACGAGCGGCGCGACGGGGGCGATCGGGGCGATCGGGGCGATCGGGGCGATCGGCTGCGCGATGAACGGCGGCGGCTCGTCGGGCGAGACCGCCGAGACCGCGCGCGTCGTGCGCGAGAGCGCCGCGGGCGGGATCGGTGGGGGCTGCGTCGCGCGCGCGGACAGCACGTCGCGCGGCGCGGAGGACGGCTCCGTGATCACGATCTGCGGATCCGATGGAGGCTTGATCGTGCCGGCGCGTGGGAGCTGGCCGCGCATCGAGAGCGTGCTGCGCGCGTCGGCGTCGGCCGCGGCGGCAGCGCGCGCGGCGACGTGGCGCTGCACGGCGGCGTGGCGCTCGGCGAGATCCTCGACGATGGCCTCGGCTTCGGTGAGCTCGCGATCGAGGGGCTTCGTGATGTCCGACGATTCGTCGATCGCGTGCGGGATGTCGGGCACGAGGACGAGCGAGTCGTGCGAGCCGCTGCCACGCGCGACGTGCTTCGGCGGCGCGATCCATGGCTCGAGGGGCTGGCCGTAGAGCATCGAGAGCAGGCGCGCGATCGGTGCGCCGCCGAGGATGAGGTTCTCGGCCTTCGCGACGCCCTCGATCGCCGCGCGCATCTCGTCGGCGGTCTGGTAGCGATCGTCGGGATCGAGGGCCAGCGCGGTGAGGACCACGGCTTCGAGCTCGGCGGGATAGTCGGGGACCCAGTGCGAGGGCGGGATGATGTCGCCGTGGACGATCTTCTCGACGCGCTCGAACTCGCTCGGGGCGTCGAACGCGCGGTGCTGCGTGGTGAGCTCGTAGGCGAGGACGCCCAGCGAGAAGACATCGCTGCGACGATCGACGGCGTAGCCGCGCGCCTGCTCGGGGGCCATGTAGCCCGCTTTGCCCTTGATGAAGCCCGTGCGCGTCTGCGTGACGCGCGCGGTGGCCTTGGCGATGCCGAAATCGATCAGCTTGATCGAGCCGTCGTACGAGACGAGGACGTTGGACGGCGAGACATCGCGGTGGACGATGTGGAGCGGCGTGCCGTCGGAGCGGCAGCGCTCGTGCGCGTGGTGGAGGCCGGCGGCCGCGGCGGAGACGATCGAGAGGCCGAAGTCGAGCGGCATCCACAGGCGGCGATCGTCGACGGTCTCGAGGACCGAGCGGACCGTCTTGCCGTGGATGTACTCCATCGCGAGGAAGTACGTGCCGTCGGAGGTGCAGCCGACGTCGTAGACCTGCGCGACGTGCTGGTGGTGCAGCGAGGCGGCGAGGCGAGCCTCGTCGAGGAACATGCCGACGTAGGACTCGTCGGGGATGTCTTCCTTGCGCAGCGTCTTGAGGACGACGTGGCGCTCGAAGCCCGCGAGGCCCGCGACACGTGCGAGAAAGACCTTCGCCATGCCACCCGACGCGAGGTGGGAGACCAGCTCGAATCGGCCAAGTCTTTCGACGGCGCCACCGACGGACATGGGCGACGCGAACGTCGTCTCCGGGGTGAAAGGAGTCAAGTTGATTCGGTTACATCAGGACGGTTTCAGCGAGTAGGATGGAGACAAGTGCGGGCTGCGATCCTCATGCTTTGGTCCGGCCTTTTGGGGGGCTGCTATTCCCCGAGTCCGCCGCTCGGCGTGCCGTGCTCGTCGACGCAGGAGTGTCCGAACGGACAGGAATGCGATCTGCTCACGAATGTTTGCGGCTACCCGACCGAGGCGCGCACGCTGCGCGACGACACCGCGGCCGACTTTGACGGCGGCGATCTGCAGGGCGCGGTGATCGAGTCCGGTGGGTTCGTGGGCCCCGTTCCATATTTCGTGCACGGTGTTCGCGCGACGGGAATCGCGGGCAATCAACTCGCCGCCGATATCGACGCGGTGCAGTTCGACGATCTCGCGCAGATCACGCCGACCGGCCGCGGTGTCCTGCGCGGCGTCGACATCGGGCTCGGGGATGGAGTGCCGCCGCTCCTCGGATTCTCCAGCGGAGATGACATCACGGTGCTGCTGGAGGGCGAGATCTATCTCGACACGCCCGGCAACTACATGTTCGAGCTGCGCGCGAACGACATCGGCTTTATCGAGATCGCGGCGCCGGGCAGCGCCACGTTCGAGAGGCTCGGCGATGCGGGCACGACCGCGGTGGTGTTCCCGTACAGCGCGCCGATCGCGGGCTGGTACCGCTTCCGCGGTGCGTTCGCCGACTCCGCGCAGTTCTTCGAGTGGGAGCTGCGCTATCGGCCTCCCACGGGTGGAATGCGCAGCATCCCCGACGACATCGTGCGCGCGCGCGTCGACGGGCTCGACGGCGTGATCGTCGATGGATTCGACGAGGCCTGGATGGCGCTGTACGTCGGCGTCGGGCTCACCGACAAGCTCGACGGCCTCACGTTCACCGGCCCCAATCCGTATGGCCTCGACCTCGGTGTCAGCTCGCACACGTTGCGATGGACGGCGCAATTCCTCGTCGACATGGAGGGCGATTACCGGTTCAAGCTCGATACGAGCCAGGGACATCGCGCGTGGATCGACGGCATGCAGGTCGCGAACGACTTCAACGGCGCTGCGCAGGTGACGACGACGATGCCGATCCACCTCGTCGCGGGATGGCACGATCTCGTGATCGATGCGGTGAAGACGGGCGGATCGAGCAGTCGCCTCTCGTTCACCGTCGAGTCCGGGCCGCAGTTCGCGGGTGGTGCCATCCCGCCGGACCACCTGCGCCCCGTGTCCGGACGCAACGTGCGCTTCAGCTCGGGGACGAACTCGACGAATGTCGATCTCGTCGACGGCGCGACGGTCTCGCGCAGCGTCGGGCTGGACGTGCCCGCCGGCATCACGACGCTCGCGATCGACGCGAACTTCTACGTCTCGCATCCGCTGCGAGAGCAGCTGACGGTGACGCTCGATCCCGCGGTCGGCTCGAACATCTCGCTGCTCGCGGCGGGTGACTTCACGGGCCCGGGCGACGTCGCGCAGCACGACGTGATCCCCGTCGACCGCGGTGGCACGAGCTACAACTTCATCATCGGTGACACCACCGTCGACACGCCGCCGATCATCGGCGCGGTCGAGTGGGTGACGGTGACAACGACGTATGCCGGTGGTCGCCCGCCGTACGAAGCATCGGCCACGTACACGTCGACCGTGCGCGACCTCGGTGCCGCGCGCTTCAACGAGCTGACGTGGAGCATGCGACAGGCGCAGGTCGAGCCGATCGTCAGCGTGCGCACGTGCGACGAGGAGGCCGCGTGCGAGGCGGAGCCATGGACGACCGTGCTCGACGGCGCGGTGCCGAGCGCTCCCGCACGCAGGTACTTTCAGTACAAGGTCGAGATAACGTCCGACCTCGATGTGCCCACGTCGCTCGACTGGATCGACCTCCAGTACGTGGGCTACGTCGAGCCGTAGATCTATAGTCGCGCGGATGCCCATTCACGTCGAGACGGATGTCAGCGTCCAACGGTTTGCATTCACGCAGGATGAGGGCGGCCGGCGCTTAACGTTTCCACGCGCGGAGACCAAGCGCATCGAGGGCCGTGCCGGCGCGGTCGCGTACGGCGCGGAGGACTGCGCCTTCGACAACCTCGTCGGTCGCCTCGACATGCTGCGCTGGGTGTCGGACCAGACGTCGATCGGCTCGGCGTGGCTTCGCGACGACAACGGTCGCTTCGACATCGCGGTCGCCAGCCTCGAGATGCCCGACGGCGTGATGCTCACGCGCGCCACGCAGGGGATCGAGATCGTGTCGCCGACCGCGTCGATGTCGGACATGAAGCTGTCGCTCCGCGGACCGTTCGGGCGCGGTGGCGAGCAGCGCCCTGCCCCACCGTCGCCGGAGCCCCGCGAGCTGCGGCAGGACAGCCTTCACTTCCTCGATAGCCTGTCGGGTCGCATCTACCTCACGATCAAGGTCGTCCTCGATCTCCCGGTGATCGGGAAGCGCACGCTCGATCAGAAGCTCAAGGTGCCGATCCAGGAAGGCAAGCTGAACTACCGCGCGCTCGAGGAGAGCCTCGACTGGCTCGAGGGCACGTTCCTCGACATCGAGCACGACAGAAACACGCTCGCGCTCCAGTGGAAGGTGCCGATCGTCGGCTCCGCGCGCGACCTCGTGAAGTGGCAGCTCGACGCGGCGGCGTCGAACGACGCAGCGCTCGGCCACGTGCCCGTGCGTTCGCTCGCCGACTTCCGCACCGCGGGCTCGAACAAGCCGGCGCAGAAGCCGGACAACGGCAAGTCGATCCTGAAGTCGCTCTCGCTCGAGGGACTCGACCTCGCGCTGTCGCTGCTCGCGCCCCGATCGCTCGAGGTCGGCGGCGGCCTCATCATGTTCGGTGGCGAGGATCAGCCCGGCATGGTCGATCTCAAGGTGACGGGCGGCATCAACGATCGCGGACCGGGCACGCTCAAGGGCGCGATCGGAAGCGTCGACACGACGATCAAAGACCTGCACCTCGGCCCGGTGAGGCTCACGGCGGATCGCCTGCACTTCGACGGGCTCGACCAGCTCGTCGTCACGTTCGAAGCGTTCCGCCCCGTGAAGATCGACGTGCTGATCCGCAAGGTGACCGCGACGAACCTCGCGCTCGCGATCGGCGGCGCGCGCTAGCTCTTCGGGCCGACCATGTCCTCGGGCTTGACCCACTGCTCGAACTGCTCGGCCGTCACGTAGCCGAGCGCGAGCGCCGCTTCGCGCAGCGTGGTGCCGTCGGCGTGCGCTTGCTTCGCGATCTTCGCCGCCTTGTCGTAGCCGATGTGCGGCGCGAGCGCGGTGACGAGCATCAGCGACTGATCGAGCTTGCGCTTGATCTCGGCGCGGTCGGGCTCGATGCCCCGCGCGCAGTGCTCCTCGAACGAAGCGCACGCATCACCGAGGAGGCGAATCGACTGCAGCGCGGCGTTCACGATCATCGGCTTGAACACGTTGAGCTCGAAGTTGCCGCTCGCGCCGCCGATGGAGATCGCGACGTCGTTGCCGAGCACCTGGCAGCACACCATCGTCATCGCCTCGGCCTGCGTCGGGTTGACCTTGCCCGGCATGATCGAGCTGCCCGGCTCGTTCTCGGGGATGCGCAGCTCGCCGAGGCCGCTGCGCGGACCGCTCGCGAGCCAGCGCACGTCGTTCGCGATCTTCATCAGGCTCGTCGCGAGCATCTTGATCGCGCCGTGACAGGCGACGATCGCGTCGTGGCTCGCGAGCGCCGCGAACTTGTTCGGCGCCGTGACGAACGGTCTGCGCGTGAGCGCGGCGATCTCGGACGCGACGCGCCGCGCGTAGTCCGGGTGCGAGTTGAGGCCGGTGCCGACGGCGGTGCCGCCGAGGGCGAGCTCGTGCACCGGTGGCATCGTCGCGCGGATCGCGGCGAGGCCGTGGTCGAGCTGCGCGACCCAGCCGCTGATCTCCTGGCCGAGCGTGAGCGGCGTCGCGTCCTGGAGGTGCGTGCGGCCGATCTTGACGATGTCGGCGAAGGCCTCGCTCTTGCCCTGTAGCGTCTCGCGGAGGGCGAGCACGCGCGGCACGAGGTGCGCGTCGATGCGCGCCGCGATCGCGACGTGCATCGCCGTCGGGAACACGTCGTTCGAGCTCTGCGACATGTTGACGTGATCGTTCGGGTGCACGGGCGATTTGCCGCCGCGCGGGTTTCCGGCGAGCTCGTTGGCGCGGCCCGCGATCACCTCGTTGACGTTCATGTTCGTCTGCGTGCCCGAGCCGGTCTGCCACACGACGAGCGGGAACTCGTCATCGTGCTTGCCCGCGATCACCTCGTCGGCGGCGCGCGTGATCAGGTCGGCGAGCTCTGCCTTCAGCAGGCCGAGATCCTGGTTCACCTTCGCGGACGCCTTCTTGATCGTCGCGAGCGCCGCGATCACCTCGCGCGGCATGCGCTCCGTGCCGATGCGGAAGTTCATCAGCGAGCGCTGCGTCTGCGCGCCCCAGTACCGCTCCGCGTCGACATCGATGGAGCCCATGCTGTCGGATTCGCTACGGGTCGCCATGGTTCATGGCTTAGCAGCCGAGCCTCGCCGGCGAAAGCGATCGCGAGGTCGACCTCGCCTCCTTCTCGGCGTTTCATGGTCTGATCGCGCGGGGCGCATGGTGGAGCACTTCGACGCGATCGTGATCGGCTCGGGATTCGGTGGCTCCGTGTCGGCGTATCGACTCGCCGAGGCGGGCCTTCGCGTGTGCGTGCTCGAGCGAGGCTCCGCGCGCCCGCCGGGGACGTTTCCGCGCGCGCCGCACGACTTCGCGAGGAGCTTCTGGGACCCGAGCGCCGGCCTCTACGGGATGTTCAACGTCTGGTTCTTTCGCCACGTCGGCTCGCTCGTCTCGTCGACGCTCGGCGGTGGCTCCGTCATCTACTCGAACGTGCTGCTCCGCAAGGACGAGCGCTGGTTCGTGCACGAGGATCTCGCGAGCGGCAGCTACGAGCACTGGCCGATCAGCCGCGCGGATCTCGAGCCGCACTACGCGAACGTCGAGAGGATCCTCGCGCCGCAGCGCTACCCGCAGGGCCTCCCGTACGACCAGCTCGACAAGATCCGCGCGTTCCGCGAAGCCGCGCAGCGTGTCGCGAGTCGCACGCCGTCGTCGAGCGTCGAGGCGGTCCCGCTGGCGGTGTCGCTGTACAACGATCCCGCGAGGCCCGTCCCCGGCGAGCTCATCTCCGAGGAGGTTCCCAACCGCTACGGCGTCGCGCGGCGCACGTGCACGCTGTGCGGCGAGTGCTCGGTCGGCTGCAACATCGGAGCGAAGAACACGCTCGACCTCACGTACCTGTCGCGCGCGGAGCGCATGCTCGTCCCGGCGACGATCCGCACGTCCGCCGAGGTCCGCGCGTTTCGCCCGCGACGCGGCGGCGGCTACGAGGTCGACTACGTCGTCCACGATCCCGCGGCGCGCGAGGGCCGTCCGTTCGACACGAGTCAGCTCGTGCCGATCACCATGACATGCGACCGCCTCGTGATCGCCGCCGGCACGTTCGGCTCGACGTACCTCGTGCTCAAGAACGCCGGCGCGTTCCCCGCGCTCTCGCGCGAGCACCTCGGGACGCGGTTCTCCGGCAACGGAGACTTCCTCTCGTTCGCGCTGTCGTGTACGCGGCGCTCCGAT
This sequence comes from uncultured Kofleriaceae bacterium, assembly GCA_964617845.1. Lineage (GTDB taxonomy): Bacteria > Myxococcota_A > Polyangia > Haliangiales > Haliangiaceae > JABFXX01. The sequence goes on from CAZUAR010000013.1 coordinate 8,011, forward strand.
GACCGCGTCGATCCGTGGCCGATCGATCCGACGCGCGGTCCGCCGATCACGCACGCGCTCCGCCATCCCGATGCGCTCGACACCGGCGACTCGCGCGACGGGCGCGGCTTCTACATCCAGGACGCCGGCATTCCACCGCACGTCGCGTGGATGCTCGAGGGGCTGAACACGCCCGGCTGGATCGCACGTGGCTTCCGCTTCGCGCGGCGCATGCTGTGCAAGCTCCTCGGACGCGACTCCGACACGGACCTCGCGAACGAGCTGTCCGACCTGCTCGGGCCGATGTCGCTCAGCTCGCGCACGCTGCCGCTCCTCGGCATGGGGCGCGATACGCCGGACGGCCGGTTCACGCTCGATCGCGATCGCCTGCAGCTCGATTGGACCAAGCGTCGCTCGTCCGCGTACTACGACGGTCTCCTCGCGACCACGCGCGAGCTCGCCGAGGAGCTCGGCGCGAAGTTCACGCTCGATCCGCTCGGCGAGCTGTTCGATCGCATCGTGACCGCGCATCCCCTCGGGGGCTGTCCGATGGGCCGCAATCGCCACGAGGGCGTCACCGACTCGCACGGACGCGTGTTCGGGCATCCCGGCCTCGCGATCGTCGACGGCTCGGTGCTGCCCGGCCCCGTCGGTGCGAACCCGTCACTCACGATTGCGGCGGTCGCTGATCGCGCCGCGCTCGAGCTCGCGGCGTGGGCACCCGGTCGCGCGTGGCCATCGTGACTAGAGATCGTCGTCGAGGTGCTGCGCTCGACCGCCCATCGCGCGCAGTTGATTCATGCGCGCGGCCGCGTCGGCGAAGCTCGGGTCGCGCTTGAGCACCATCTCGAAGTAGTAGAGCGCCTCGCCGGAGTCCCCGAGCATCTCGTACGTCACGCCGAGCTCGTAGTAGAGGCTCTGGCGCTCGCGCTCCGTCGGCTCGGCGTGCAGGCCCTGCTTCATCTGCTGGATCGCCTCGGTGCTCGCGCCCTGATCGCGGTAGATGAGGCCGATCATCATGCGGCACGAGACCTCGCGGCCCGGCGCGTGCGCGGCCTTCTCGAACGCCTTGATCGCTTCGTCGTGGAGGCCCATCTCCTTGTAGGCGAGGCCGAGATCGTAGTGCGTTTCGGCGTCGCCCTCGTCGACGGGCTTCTCGAGCATGACCGTCGGGCCACGCTTCTTCTTCGGCGCGGGAACGAGCTGCGAGTCGGGGACCTCTTCGAAGTCGTTGACCTCCTCGATCTCGTCGAGGTCGATCGCGTCGGTGGAGGCCGACGGCATGTGCTGCTCGGAGTCACCCGCGAACGCGCCGCCGTTCATCATCGTATCGATGTCGCGAAGCTTGGTGAGCAGCAGCGGGTGGTTCGGATAGCGACCGAGGAGCTGGTTGAGGATCTCGATCGCCTCGGCGTACATGCCCTGGCTCGAGTAGAAGTCGGCCTCTTCGAGATCGTCCTCGACGAGAGACTCCGCGCGCGGCGCCTCGGCGAGCGGATCGTCGTAGCCCATGCTCGTGTCGACGGCGTGCGCGGCGGTCGGATCGCCGTACGATGGCGGCGTCTGCGTCGACTCGGTCGAGTACGGATCGTACGAGCCGCTGACGGCCAACGGATCGTCGAACGACGTCATGTCGCCCGCGTCCTGGACGTCCTGCGGCGACACGTACACCGGCTCGGTGTTGATCTTGTTGTTGCCCTTGACCGCCGCGTCGAACGCGCGTGCTTCGTCGGGATCGAACGGCAGGTCGTCGTGCGGGCCGAGCTCGGCGGCGACACCATCGTCGATCTCGCTCGCGTCGAGCTCCGCTTCTGCGAGCTGCTCGTCGATCGCGTGCGCGGCGGAGCGCGGCACCTCGGAGCCCCAGTGCGACGGAGGGCGATCCGTGATCACCGGCTCGTCGTCCTCGACGGGCGCGTGTGCGAGCGCGTCGACCATCTCGGGTGACATCTGTCGCGTCGACTGCGACGGTGATGGCTCGAACTCGATGTCGAAGTTCTCGTTGTAGTGCTGCTGGGGCGGCGGGCGCGAGGGCGGACGCGACGGCGCCGGCGAGCCGTGCGCCATGTTGCCGATCAGATCGTCGGGCGAGAAGTCATCGATGGAGTCACGGTGCCGCGCCACGCCCATCGGACGCGGTCCGCCGCGCGGCGCGTCGTCGAGCGACAGCTCGTCCATGTCCGCGTCGATCGCGGCGACGCCTCCGCCTTCGTACGAGACCTCGGAGCTGACGGAGCTCATCCGCGCGACGCGCAGGCGGAAGCGGCGCGCGAGCTCGAACGCGCCGGTGTGCGTTCCGTTCATCGCGAGCAGCTCTTGCAGGTACGCCTCCGCGCGATCGGGATCGCTCGGCGCGACGACCTCGGCGAGCTTGAGCAGCTCGACCTCGGCCTCCTGCTCGCGTCCTTGTCCGACGAAGATGTCCTTGAGCCGCTCGTGCGCTTCGACGTTCTCGGGGTCGAGCGTGAACACGCGACGCAGGTGATCGACGGCCTTCTGGTGCAGGCCGTACTTCACGTAGACATCGGTCTCGGCGAGGATCTTCGAGATCTCCTCGGCGTGACGCTCGCCGGCGGCGGACATCGCGCGCGGATCCGGCGCGGGCTCCATGTCCGCGGAGAAGTCCGCGTCGTCGTACTCGGGCAGCGCGAAGTCGACACCCGACAGCGACTGCTCGTCGACGAGTGGCATCGAGCCCGTGAGGCCGGGGTTCTTTGGATTGAACGCGGGGAGGTCGCCCGTGATGTTGAACTTCGCCGCGTCGGTCGCCGCGCGCACGACCGCGGGGATCGGCGTCGACGCACGCATCTGCGGCGGGACGGGAATCGGTTGCTGCGGTACGGGACGCGGTGGCGGCGGCGCCGCGGGCGGGGGTGGCGTCTGCGGGCCGAGGAAGTCACGCGCGTCGGGATCGGTGGGGACGAACTCGAGGATCTTGCGATAGACGTCGCTCGCCTTGTCGCGCTGCTTGTTCTCCACGTGAACGCGCGCGAGCTCCTTGAGCACGCTGACCGTCTTCGCCTTTTGATCGAGCGCCTGGAACGCCTGCGCGAGGAGGCCGAGCGTCTCGACGTCGCGCGGGTCCGCCTTGAAGCACGCTTGCAGCTTCTGCAGCGCGCGGCGCGGATCGTTGCGGCGCAGATAGAGTCCCGCGAGCTCGCGGTTGAGCGGATGGTTGTCGGGCTTGTGCCACAGCAGGCGCTCCGCGACCTTGAGGAAGTCGTCGAGGCGATTCTGCCGGCGCAGCTGATCGCACGCGACCGAGAACTCCTGCGCCGCTTCCTCGACGAGGCCTTCCTTCGAGTAGAGCTCGGCGAGCTTGATGCGCGTCGCGATGTTCTCGGGATCGAGATCGACGAGCTTTCGGACCGTGGCGAGCGCTTCCTTCGTGTTGCCTTCGCGATGGAAGTGCGCGGCGACGGACTCGAAGTGCTGCATCGCGTCCGTCATCAAGCCGAGCTGGCGATAGAGCTCGGCGAGCTTGAGGATCACGTCGACGAGACGCGGGTCGAGCTTGAGGATCTGCTTGTAGACGGCGACCGCCTTCAGGAAGAAGCCCTGCTCGTGATAGAAGCGCGCGACCTTCAGGTACGTCTCGATCGCGTCCTGCTTCGCGCCCTTCTTCGCGTAGAGGTCACCGATCTTGAGCCAGACGCGGACGTCCTTCGGATCCTCGTTGACGATCCGCAGGTACTCCTTCACCGCTTTGTCGATCTGTCCCTTATCGACAAACTTGCGGGCAGCATCCATGACCTTTTCTTTGTTGAAGGCCACGGGTGCTCAGTCGCTCCTGGTGCGAGGACTCGCTCGATTCACGGTGAACTGATGCGTACAGGGCACATGAAAATTTGCCCCGCGCATCCTAAAAATCGTACGGCTCGTGGAGCCCGGTGGTCAAGGAAAAGGACGAGGGTTTCCCGTGCGTTGCGCTCACATGTGATCCAGGCACAGGCTACCCAGAGCATCACCGAGGCCAGCCCGATCGAGACCCCTCGCGAGTGTCTCAGGCAGCTGACGGTCGGTCAGCCAGGAGGCGCGCGACGAAGCCGGTGTCGAACTCGCCTCGGATGAAGTCCGGGTTGTTGATGATCCGGCGCAAGAACGGGATGTTGGTTCGCGGTCCTTCGATGACCATCTCGTCGAGACATCGACGGGCCCGTCGGATCGCCGCAGGTCGGTCGACGTCGTGGACGATCACCTTCGCGAGGAGCGAGTCGTAATTCGGAGGCACGACATAGCCTGCATACACGTGCGTATCTACACGCACACCAAGCCCACCCGGCATGTGCAGGGCGGTGATCTTTCCCGGCCACGGCGCGAACGTCACCGGATCCTCGGCGGTGACGCGCAATTCTATCGCGTGGCCGCGCGGCTTGCGCTCGTCGGTCCACGACAGGGGCTCGCCCGCCGCGATGCGGATCTGCTCGCGAACCAGATCGAGTCCCGTGACCAGCTCGGTCACCGGATGCTCGACCTGGATGCGCGTGTTCATCTCCATGAAGTAGAAGCTGCCGTCGGAGTCGAGCAGGAACTCGAGGGTGCCGACGTTGGTGTAGCCGATCGCTTCGATCGCGCGCACCGCGGCTTGCTGCAGCTTCTGTCGCGTCGCTTCGGGCAGCGCCGCCGACGGTGCTTCCTCGATCACCTTCTGGTGACGGCGCTGGATCGAGCACTCGCGCTCGCCGAGGTGCGTGTAGTGGCCGTGCTTGTCGGCGACGACCTGGATCTCGATGTGGCGCGGCTTCTGGCAGTACCGCTCCATGTACATCTCGGGGTTGCCGAACGCCGCCTGCGCCTCGTTGCGACCCTTCGACCACGCGTCGAGGAGCTTCTCCTTCTCGTGGACGATCTGCATGCCGCGTCCGCCACCGCCGGCGGTCGCCTTCAAGATCACCGGGAAGCCGACGCGATCCGCGGCCTCGAGCAGCTGCATTTCGTCGTGCAGTCCCGTCGATCCGGGGAGCACGGGCACGCCGGCCTTCTCCATCGCGGCGCGCGCGCGGATCTTGTCGCCCATCAGGCGCATCGCGTCTGGAGGCGGTCCGATCCACGTCAGCTTGCACTTCTTGCAAACCTCGGCGAAATCAGCGTTCTCCGAAAGGAAGCCGTAGCCGGGATGGATCGCATCGGCGCCGGTGACCTCGGCCGCCGAGATGATCTGCGGGACGTTCAGGTAGCTCGACCGCGACGGCGGCGGACCGATGCACACCGCTTGATCGGCGAACTTCACGTGCAGCGCGTCGGCGTCGGCGGTCGAGTGCACCGCGACCGACTCGAGGCCGAGCTCGCGACACGCGCGGATCACGCGGAGCGCGATCTCTCCGCGGTTGGCAACGAGGACTTTGCGGAACATCGTCTACGTCCGGATCTTGAACAGCGGCTGTCCGTATTCGACGGGCGCGCCATCCTCGACGAGGATTCCGATGACCACACCCGCCGCGTCGGCTTCGATCTCGTTCATGAGCTTCATCGCTTCGACGATGCAGAGCACGGCGCCCTTCTCGACGCGATCGTTGAGGTTCACGTACGACGGCGAGTCGGGGTTCGGCTTGCGATAGAAGGTGCCGACGAACGGCGACGTGACGACGTGTGCCTTGTCGTCGACGGCGGGCGCGGCCGCGGGCGCGGGCGCTGCGCTCTGCGGCGCTGCCTGCGCGGGCGCCTGCGCGAACGCGGGCATCTGCATCGGCATCTGCATCGGCGCCGCCATCATCGCGGGCGCCTCGCGGCGCACGGTGATCGTCGTGCCGGCCGACTCCACCACGAGCTCCGTCAGGTGGTGCTCGGAGACAATCTCGGCGAGGCCGCGCGCCATGGCGACCACATCGTTAGAGCTGCCTTGATCAGCGTCGTCGTTGCCTTTTTTGGCCATCGCGAGCGGAAGCTTCCACATGCGATAGCGCCGCGTCTAGGCCCAGGTAGTAGCTATTTGCGCCGAAGCCGCAGATCTGCCCGATGCACTTCGCGGCCGTGATCGACACCTGTCGAAACGGCTCGCGCGCGTGGAGGTTCGACAAGTGAACCTCGACGGTCGGCAACGCGACGGCATCGATCGCGTCGCGGATCGCCACCGACGTATGCGTGTAGCCGCCCGGGTTGATCACGATCGCGCTCGCCCACGCCTTCGCCTTCTGGATCAGGTCGACGAGCTCGCCCTCGAGGTTCGATTGCGTGCAGCGCACGAGCGCGCCGCGGGCCTTTGCGCGACGCGTCAGCTCGGCATCGATCTCGGCGAGCGTCGTCGTGCCGTACTGCGCGGGATCGCGCGTACCGAGCAGGTTGAGGTTCGGTCCGTGGAGGACCTGCACGCGGAGAGCGTGCTTCGTGCTCACAGCGCCGCGACGAGCGAAGGCTGCGCGAGCCGCGCGAGGAAGCGCGCCTTGCCGAAGTTGCCCTCGGGCGCGATCGCGATCGCGACGAAGTACTGCGGCGAGATCATCCGGCACACGAGAAGGAGGCGCTGCGCCTTGACCGACATCTCCTCGAGGTTGCCGACGGCGAGGCTCTCGCCCGCCTTGCGCACCTGCGTGAGGATGAAGGAGAACTCCATCGCCACGGTGTTGACGTCGACCTTGTCTGACTGCCGGACATAGGTTTCGACGGCGATTCCGTCGAGGCCCATGATCACTGCAGCAATTCCACCGTCGACGTGGTCGACGAGCTTCTTGAGTGTTTCAGCGAACAAAGGTCACCTGACTAGGAACGGTACTAGAGCGTTCGGGTAGCACGCTAGGCGCACGGCCTAGTTTTCCGGCGTCGCGACGTAGCCCGGACACACGAGCTCGTTGTTGGCGGTCGCATCGAGGCAGCAATCGACCACACCGTCCTGGTACGGGTTACACGCGTTCCCCGCCCGCGCCGCCGGCAGCGGGCACGTCGGAATCACGCCGCCCCCGGTCATGTTCCCGAAGACGCACTTCGTGCAGATCGTGACGGGGAACTGGAACTCCTGGCTCGTGACCTCGTCGCCAGCGAGGTCGCCGTAGACGACGATCTTGCCCACGACCTCGGTCTCGAAGTCATCGGCCGTCGTCTTGCCGGCCGCGATCTCCGCGAGCGCTTCGTCGGGGATGAGCGTGAAGATGCCGTCGGTGGCGCTCCCCGAGTTCGGCGCGAGCGGCCCCGAGAACAGCGTCGAGAACTTCTTGTTGGGCGCCGACACGAGGCTGCCGACCGCCGAGTCCTTGAAGTCGAGCGTCACGCGCGCGCCGCGGATCTGGATCGTCCGCTGCTCGAGCTGGCTGTTGTCGGTCGTCGTGATGCGGCTCTTCATCTGCGGAAAGATCAGGTACGGGTTCGTCGAGAACACGTTGATCACGCCGTGACCGATGAACGGCTCACCTTCCGAGGAGTCGAAGGAACACTCGTCGTTTGGCGCCACGGCCTTCGAGATGTAGATGGCCTCATCGCCAGCACCATCTGCAGCGACGCAGCCGATGGTCGAGAAAGCGAGCGAGGCAAGTGCTAGGCGAAACATGGCTCCTCCGAGGAGAAATCGTATCAAGGTGATGGATTCGAACGCAAAATTCTTCGTAGCTCGGTGACCTGGATCTCGACGGGCTCACAGTCGCCTACGTCGCGGATCGCGATGTACTTCAGCGTCTTCCCCACCCGCTTCTTGTCGACATCGATGCGCACCAGGACCTCGTCGGTGAGGTAGCGATCGATATCGACCGACAGCCCGCTCGCGTTCAGTGCTTCGATAAGCTCGCGCTCCAGCTCGGCACGCGTCCCGAGCACCGCCGACGACACGCGAGCGGCGGCGATGAGGCCCAGCGCGACCGCCTCGCCGTGCAGCATGCCGGACGCGCTCTCGATCGCGTGGCCCACGGTGTGCCCGAGGTTCAGCAGCGCGCGCACCCCGGTCAGCTCGCGCTCGTCGCGTCCGACGACCTCGGCCTTGTAGGCGATCGAGCGGCGCATCACCTCGCGAAACGCAGCCGGCATCGCGTCGCCGCCATCGCGCGCCCACCCCGCGCAGCTCGCGACGAGCCGCCATAGCTCGGGCCCGTCGAGGAGCGCGTACTTCCACAGCTCGCCAAATCCCGCGCGACGCTCGCGGCCGGGCAGCGTCTGCAAGGTCTCCAGCGCACACGCGACGAGGCGCGGCTGGTGGAACGCGCCGACGAGGTTCTTGCCGGCGGGGATATCGATCGCGGTCTTGCCGCCGATCGCCGCATCGCACATCGCGACGATCGTCGTCGGTACCTGGACCACCGGGATGCCACGAAACAAGGTCGCCGCCACGAACCCCGCGAGATCGCCGACGACACCGCCGCCGACCGCGACGATCGCCGAGCCGCGATCCACGCCGCGCGCCACGAGCTCGTTGCACACGCGCGCGTACGTCTCGAACGACTTGCTCGCCTCCCCCGGCGCGATCTCGATGACATCGGGGATCGGGAGGCTCCAGTGCGCCGAGACGTTCGTGTCGGTGATGACAACGACGCGCGAACGATCCCCAAGACGTGACAACACGTCGAGCTGGGCAAATCGCTCGACGATCTCGACCGGATAGCTTCGCTCGCCGAGCGCTACCACTGACGCGATCGACGAAGATCTCGACGACGATGCAGTCGATAACGACGACGATGCGCCCGACGACGATGCGCCCGACGACGATGCGCCCGACGACGATGCGCCCGACGACGATGCGCCCGACGACAACGGCGCCGCGCGGGTGACGATGCGTTCGATCGCAACGACCTCGTCGACGACGTCGGCGATCGACTTGCCCATCGTCGATACCGCGGCGTGTGCCATTCGATATGCCGGGGCACGTGACTTCGCGAGCTGATCGGCGCTGGCCAGCAGCGGTCGATCGGGACCACCCTCCGCTCGTCGCTGGGCCTCGGGGACGTCGACGCCGAGCGCGATGACCGTACCCGCGGCGCGCATCAGCTCGACGTTCGCCGGGTTCGCGCCGCAGCCGCCGCCGGTGGCGACGACGACATCACCGAACTCGATCGCGCGTTTCAGCTCCTCGGTCTCTCGACGACGAAACGCGGGCTCGTCGCGCTTGACGAGCTCCGCGACGGGTACGTCCGACGACGCCGCGATCGCGTCGTCGAGGTCGATGAACGGCCGGTCCGTGTTCGACGCGATCTGACGACCTACCGTCGTCTTGCCGCTGGCCATGAAGCCGATCAGGAACAGCGCTGCCACTACTGGCAGCCTAGCAGGCCCTTGTTCGTGATCTTCGGCGTGATGAAGACGAGGATCTCGGTGCGGTCGTCGTTCTCGCGACGGCTCTTGAACAGCCAGCCGACCACGGGGATATCGGCGAGGAACGGGAACTTCTTGTACGAGAGACCGCTGTTGCGCGTGTAGATACCGCCGAGGACCGAGGTCTCGCCATCGGCGACGAGCATCGAGGTCTTCGCTTCCTTGCGAAGGATCGACGGATCGCCGCGAGCGCCGGTGTTGACGAAGTCGGGCTCGTTCTTGGTGACGGTCAGGTCCATCGCGATCGCGCAGTCGCGCTGCGAGACGTACGGCTTGACGGTGAGCGCGAGGTCCGCTTGCACGAACTGCGTCTGCGTACCGGCGGCCGACACGACGGAGATCGGGATCGACACACCCTGGCTGATCTTCGCTTCCTTGTTGTTGAGCACGGTGATCTTCGGTGCCGAGATGATGCGCACCGTACCGGTGTCCTCGAGGGCCGAGAGGCGGAGGTTGATGTTGAAGTTGCCGCCGACGGAGCCGAGCGAGAGGCCGAGGGCACCACCTTCGCCGGTACCGACCGGAGCCGGCAGGTTGATCGCGAAGTCCGATGGAGTCGCGACGCCGGTGCGGTTGGTCTGGTTGTCCTCGGCGCCGCCGACGACGCCGATCGACGACGGCCACACGAGGCCCGTCGCGTTGCCGCCGGCCGCGCTCGCGACGGCGCGACCGCCCCACTGGATGCCGAACTGGCGGAGGAAGGTCGAGCGAGCTTCGACGATGCGCGCCTCGATCGAGATCTGCGGGGTCTGGCGATCGAGCTGGAGCGCGAGGCGCGAGATCTGCTCGCGGTTGCCGGCGACGTCGTTGACGATCAGCGCGTTGGTGCGGTCGTCGACCTCGATGCGGCCCTTCGGCGAGAGCATCGCCTCGAGCTTCGGCTTGAGCTCGGAGGCCGACGCGTAGTTGAGCGGGATGATGTCGGTGCGCGGAGTCTCCGACTTGATCATCGCTTCGCGGCGCGCGGCCTCGAGCTCGTCCTCGGCGTCGAGCTCCTTGCGCGGAGCGATGCGGAACAGGTTTCCGTCGCGGCGGTACCACAGACCGTGCGACGCGAGGATGACCTCGAGCGCCTGATCCCACGGGACCTTCTTGAGGCGCACGGTGACGCGCGCGTCGATGCCGTCGGGGACGACGATGTTCACCTTGCCGATGTCGGCGATCGTGCGGAGCAGATCCGCCATCGGCGCTTCCTTGTAGTCGAAGTCGACGATCGCGCCGCGATAGACCTTGCGGCCGCGCGGGGCTTGCGGCGCGACCTGCGTGACCGACTGCTGCGTGATCGGCGTCGACGAGGCGCCGAAGCCACCGACGACGGGCGACGGCACGTTCTGCGTGCGCATCGTCGAGGACTTGGTCGTCTGCGCGGTCTGCGTCGAGACGAAGCTCCACTTCACGCCGGTCGAGTCGCGCTCGAGCGTCGGCGTCGCCGGCGACGAGAGCTCCGCGATCAGGCGCACGCGGTTCGGTGTCCGGCGATCGCGGAACGACGACACCGCGCGGACGGGGCTGCCGTAGCGCGAGACGTCGAGCTTGCGCTCGAGCTTGGCGCCGAGCTCTGCGTTGTCGATGATCAGCTCGACCGCGGTCGGCGTGACCTGACCGACGGCGATCCGGCCTTCGCCCGCGAGCGCGATCTCGACGCGGCCCGTGCCCGCGCTGCCCTTGAACGTGACGTTCTTGATGAACGCCGCCTTCGCCGCGACCTTCGGTGCGGGTGCGGGTGCCGGCGTCGCGGCGACCTTCGCGGCGTCGGCCTTCTGGGCCTTGATGCGCGCGAGCTCCTGCTCCTCGACGGCGCGTTGCTGCGCGAGCTGCGCGCGGCGCTTCTCCTCGCGCTCGGCGGCGTCGCGCGCCTGCATCGCGCTCGACCTCAGGCGCTCGGCCTCGGCCTGCTGCAACGCGACGGCCTTGCGGCGATCCGCGAGCTCGTCCTCGGCCTTCGCTCGCTCCTTCGCGAGGCGATCCGCTTCCTTCTTCGCTTTCGCCATCTCCGCGTCGGTCGCCTTGCGCTGCTGCGCGAGCGCGAGCGCGGCCTGCGCCTTCGCCTCGGCCTTGCTGCGAGCTTCGAGCTCGTTGGCTGCCTTCTCCGCCGCTTCGCGCTTCGCCATCAGCACCTCGAGGCTCGCCTCGGCGGAGTGCTTCGCATCGACGGCGCTCTTCGCCGCGTTCTCGGCGATCACGCGCTGCTTGTCGGCGGCGATCTTGGCCGCCTGCGCCTCGCGCGCGGCCTCCTCGGCTGCCTTGCGCTGCTCCTCGGCGGCGATGCGCTGCTGCTCCGCCTCCGTGCGCTGCTTCGACGCAGCCGCTGCCGCGCGCTCGGCATCCTGCCGCTGCTTCGCCGCGACCGCGACCGCATTCTCCGCCGCGCTCTTGCGCTGCGCGGCTTCGCTCGCCGCCGCTTCCGCCTCGCTGCGCTTGCGCGCGGCTTCACTCGCGGCGCGCTCGGCGGCAGTGCGCTGCCCCTCGACGGTCGCGAGCGTGGTGCGCGTGCTCTCGAGATCCTTCTTCGCCATCGCCGCTGCCGCCTCGGCGGACACGCGACGCGCTTCGGCTGCATCGGCCGCGGCCTTCGCCTTCGCGAGCCGCTCCTCGGCTTCCTTCGCCTGTGCGATCAGCCGCGCCTTGTCGGCCGCGACCTGCGTCGACGAGCGATCGCGCGCCGCGGCTGCGGTCTTCGCCGCGAGCTCCGCCGCCGCGATCTCCGACTCCGCTTGCTGGACCGCCGCGAGCGCCGCTTCTTCACGCGCTCGCGCTGCTGCGTGTGCAGCACGCGCCTTGTCCTCGAGCGCCTGGACCGCGGCCGTCTTCTTGTCGAGGGCCGCGAGCTTGGTCGTGGCGTCCTTCTGCATCGCCATCGCGGCGACGCGCTCTGCTTCGGCGCGCTTCTTGTCCGCCTCGGCCTGACGCTTGTCCGCCGCGGCCGCTGCCTTCGCCGCATCCGCTTCTGCGCGCGCGGCCCTCGCATCGCTGCGAGCGCGCGCGGCGTCTGCCTTCGCTGCTTCGGCCTCGCTCCGTGCGCGTGCGACCTCTGCGCTCGTACGTGCGGCCGCGTCCTTCGCGCGCGCCGCTTCATCCTTCGCTGCTTGCGCTTCCGCGCGCTTCATCTGAACGTCGCGACGCGCGGCCTCTGCCTCGCTGCGCGCGAGCTCCGCGTCCGCCTTCGTGCGCGCGGCCTCGGTCTTCGCGGCATCCGCTTCCGCCTTCACCTTCGCGGCTTCGGCCTGCGCCACGCGCGCCGCGGCCTCCGCCTCGAGCTTCGTGCGCGTCGCGGCGTCCTTGATCTTCGCGGCGTCGATGCGCGCTTGCTCTGCCTCCTTGCGCGCCGCCTCTGCATCCGCCTTCGCCTTGTTCGCCGCCGCGAGCTCCGCGGCTGCTTCGCGCTTCGCACGCTGGGCTTCGGCGCGCGTGTTCGCGATGTCCTTCTCTGCCGCCGCGCGCATCTGCGCCACGTCTTGCTGCGCCGCGTGCTTCGCCGCGTCGGCTTCCTGACGTGCGCGCGCGACATCCTTCTGCGCTTCCTGGCGCGCGGCCGCGACCTCCGCCTTCGAGCGCTGCATGTCGGCGAGCGCCTGCTCGCGCGCCGCCTCGGCCTCTGCCTTGCTGCGCGCGACATCTTGCTTCGCCGCGGCGGCGAGTCGCTTCGCGTCGTCGGCTTCCTTGCGCGCGCGCTCGGCCTCGGCCTTCGCTTCGCGCGTCGTCTTCTCGGCGGTCATCCGCATGCGATCGGCGTCGGTCTGCGCGCGCTGCGCCTCCTGCTTGGCCTTCGCCGCTTCAGCTCGCGCCGCGTCGGCCATCTTCTTCGCGCGCTCGATGTCCGCCGCGCTCGCCTGCCCCGCGCGCGTCGCGTCGTCGGCAGCCTTCTGCGCCGCGGCGGCACGCGCGGTCTGCTCGGCGGCCGCTTTGCGCAGGCGCTCGGCCTCGGCCTGCGCCGACGCACTCGCCTTCTCGGCGGCGAGACGCGCCTGCTCGGCCTGCGCCGCGGCCTTCTTCGCCGCTTCGCTCTCGGCCTGCGCCCGAGCGAGCTCCGCGGGGTTCGCGCCGGTCTTCGGCGGCATCGGATCGCGCGCCATGACCATGACGACGACCTCGTTGTTCTCGGTCTTCACGTCGTAACGACCGGGCCGCGCCATCGTCACGATGACACGAACGATCGCTCCGCCGTCGTCGAGCTGCTGTGCGGCGATCGTCGAGACCGCCCACGTACTCGGCATGAACACCGTCGCGCCTTCATGACCGCGCAGCGCCTCGGCGAGCCGCGCTTGCGGTACGTCGATAACGACACGACTAGGTCGTTCGAGCTTGTAGACGGTGAACGTCGGCGTTTGGGCGCCGCGCACCCGAACGAGCGTCGTGCCGTTCGGATCCTCTGAGAACGCGACCGCACGGATCTCGTTCTTTCCGTCGGCAAATGCTGCCGGCGGGGTGAGGGCGGCCACGACAACGGCCGCTGCGAACCAAATCTTTTTCTGAGCGATGAGCATGAGACTCCTCGACAGAAAAATTTTCGCCCGCCCCGACGCCAGATCCAAATTTTCGCGAAAATCAGTCGCGCTTAGTTTGGCGCGATGACGGGCGGGCCGTTCGTCGGCGAGGGCTGCGGCTGCTGCCCCGGCGCCACCACGGGCGTCGGATTCGTCTGCTGGTCGGTTATGCGAGGCTGCGAGGTCAGCGGCATCTGGTTGGGATACAGCTGGACCGAGTGCTCCTCGATCTGGCGCGCCTGCGTGCCCGCCACGTCCGGCTCGACCTGGAACGTGATGTAGCCCGCGCCGATGTCCTTCACGAGGGCCTTCTCGCGGCCGACGCAGTCGCCCTTCTTGATGATGTGACCGAGGTTGCCCGAGTCCATCATCAGCACGCGGCGCTGGGTCTTCTCGGCGATGATGCCGACGAGGCGCAGGTCCGTGTAGCTGTAGTTCGAGGCGACGAACTGATCCTCGCGCAGGCACTTCTTCGTCGGATCGCGCTGGAGCGCGTCCTGCTGCCCGCCGCCGAGGCCCGGCTGCGCGAGCACGAAGGACTGGAACGGATCGCGGTTGTTCTGATCGGCGACGAAGTCGCGGTCGCGGAACGTGTGCCGGATGTTCGCCTTCTCGGCATCGGTCACGCGCGCTTCGATCTTCGGGCGCGTCGCGAGCTTGTTCTTGCTGTCCTTGTTCACGCCGGGCTTCGCGCCGCGCTTGGCGCCAGCACCACCCGCACCAGGCGCGGGCGGTGGCGGTGGCGGATCGTCTTCGCCGCAGGCTGCCCAGAGCGGAACGACCAGTCCGACGAGGAGCAATGCTTTGCGCATCAGATGCCTCCCTCGAGCTTCTTGGTCGGTGTCTTCGCTTCGTCGACACCGGCCGCGTTGCGATCCTTCTGGTCACCCTTGTCGATCGCACCCTCGACGCGCTGCTTCGCGCCCGTCGGCGTGCTCGCCGGGGCGAGCGGCTTGGCTCCCGCCTTCGCGTTCCCCTTCTTCGCCGGCTCCTCGGCCTTGTCTTCCTGACGGAAGGTGACGGCGATGAACTTCGCGGTCAGGTTGATCTCGCGATTGCGAACCACCGGGTTGGTCAGCGACAGGTTCTCGATCGACACGATGCGCTCGCGCTCCTCCACCTGATTCTCGGACGGCGTGACCGGCGCGATCGGCGATACGTCCTTCTGCACCAGCGACGCGAAGAACCGCTTGATCTGCATGAACGTGCCGTTGATCTCGATCTCGACGGGAACCTTCACGAAGGTCTCGACGGGCTCTTCCTTGTTCTTCTTCCACTTGTTGATCTCGACGCCGGACTCCTTGACCTTGCGCTCGAGCGTCTCGAAGAACGCGGGGACCTCGGCCTGCGTCGGCAGCGCCTTCTGGTTCTCCTGGATCTTCGCCTCGAGCTCGCCGATCCGCGCCTTGAGCTTGTCGTAGGCGGGGATGTCCTTCGCGAGCTTGTCGTTCTGCGCGGCGAGCGACTGGCTCGTGTTCTCCGCTTGGGTGAGCTCGCTGTCGAGCTTCTTGAAGAAGAACTGCCAGTAGATGGCGCCGAGCAGGAGGCCGATCACGGCGAACACGAGGACCTTGCGCTGCGTCGGCATGCGCGCGAAGTCGTTCAACACGCCCGGGGTCGCCATCAGTACACGACCTTTCCGGTGATGGTGAACCGGTAGTAATCGACACCGTTCGTCTTGTCGGCGATGCGCTCGCCACCGGCGGGAACGACGTCGTCGAAGTACACGGACGCCTGCATGCGCTTGGAGAGCTGCGTGACGTCGGACTCGGACTGCGCTCCGCCTTCCATGCGGAACGTCCCGTTGTTGTCGATGAACGACAGCAGCCACACGTGCGCCGGATCCCAGTCGGCCTGGAAGCGCTTGTTCGGATCCGCGTCGGGACCTGTCCCCGCCTTGCGCGTCATCTCCTCGCTCATCGTCGGTCCTTCACGCGTGAGGATCCGGCTGAGCTCGTGGAGCATGTGCGCGGGGACGACCTTGTTGCCATTGAGACGATCGATCGATTCGGCGCGCTTGTTCGCCTCGTCGACCGCCTTCTTCATCTCGGGGTAGCCCTTGAGCGCCAGGTTCTTCTGGTTGATCTGGTCCTGGAGCTGCGCGTTCGCGGCCTGCACCTCTTCGAGGCGGCTGCGCTTGGGCATGTCGAACACGACGAACACCGCCGCCGCCGCCGCGAGCAGCGCCGCGACGCCGACGAACAGCTGCTTCGACGACGGATCCGACGGCGCGGCTTTGTGCTTCGCGCGTCGCTGAGGGAGGAGGTTTACCTTGATCATCGGCGGTACCTCACTTGTCTCCCGATGCGCGCATCGCGAGGCCGACGCCGATCAGCGCCTCTGGAGAGTGTGCCCCGAGGTACATCCGGTCGAGCGTAGCGTCGATCTCGACACGACGCCATGCATCGACCACCTCGAGCGGAAGACGCGATCGACGTTCGATCGCGCGATGGAGAGAGCTGACCTTGCTCGACCCGCCGGCCAGCACGATGCGCGTGACGTTCGCGTCGGCGGTGGTCGCGAGGAAGAAGTCGAGCGAGCGCTGGAACTCGCCCGCCATGACCTCGCTGACGCCGTCCATCACGCGGAGCACCTCCTGCGGGACGACGCCGTCCTCGGTCTGCGAGCCACCGACCTTGTAGGCCTCGGCCTCGTCGGCGGCGATGCCGAGCTGCTTCTGGATCTCCTCGGTGAACGCGTTGCCACCGATCGTCACGTCGCGCGTGAACAGCGACACGCCGCTGCGCACGATGTTGATGTTCGAGATCGCCGCGCCGATGTTGATCAGCACGACCGTCTCGCGCGGATCGAGCGGGTAGTTCACCTCGAAGCCGTTCTGACTCGCGAACGCGGCGACGTCGACGACGTGCGGGGTCAGGCCGGCATCGCGCACGACCTGCACGTAGTCCGCGACGACTTCCTTCTTCGCGGCGACGAGCAACAGCTCCGTCTGTCCCGACGAGTTCGCGGGGTTCGTCACGTGATAGTCGATCTCGACGTCATCCTTGCCGAACGGGATGTGGTGCTCGGCCTCGCTGCGGATGTTGGTCGCGAGCTGCTCGCTCGTCATCTGCGGCACCGCGATCTTCTTGATGATGACGGAGTGACCCGCGATCGCGATCGCGACGTCCTTCACGCGCAGCTTCAGGCGGCCCCAAAGCTGCCGGATCGCATCGGCGACCGCGGCCTGATCCATGATCGTGCCGTCGACGATCGTCTGCGGTACGAGCGGCTGCATGCCGAACGCCTGCAACGCCCAGCCGCTGCCCTTCTTCTTGAGCTGCACGACTTTGACGCTGCTCGAACCGATGTCGAGTCCGATGCACTGCTTGGCCATTGGGTCCCGTGTGGCGCGTCGAGGAGACGCGCACAAATAATTGTAGGGCGATCCGGCCAACTCTCCAAAAACTGTCTGCTACTTCGATAAGACACCCGCGCGCTCGCCTGCCCGATCGCTACCTCAGCTGATCCCGTACTCCTTCATCTTGTAGAGGAGCGCGCGGTGGCTGATCTCGAGGAGCTTGGCCGCGTTCGTGCGGTTTCCCTGAGTGACTACCAGCGCTTTGCGGATGAGGTCGGCTTCCAACTCCCGCGTCGCCTTCTTGATCGAGAGCTCGTCGGTTGGCTCCGATGTAGGCACCGCGGGCCGCACGTTCATGACCGTCTCGAGGAACGCGAGGTCGATCGTCGACCCGTCGACGAGGACGAGCGCGCGCTCCAGGATGTTCTCGAGCTCGCGCACGTTGCCCGGCCAGGTCTGTTCGCACAGCGCGGCGATCGCGTCGTCGGCGAGCGTGACCATCTTGCCGTGGCGCTGGCCGTGGCGTTCGAGGAAGAACCGCGCGAGCTGCGGAATGTCCTCGCGGCGATCGCGCAGCGGCGGAATCGCGACCGGCACGACGTTGAGCCGCCAGTAGAGGTCCTCGCGAAACGCACCGCTCGCGATCGCCGCCTGCAGATCGCGCAGCGTCGCGGCGATGACGCGCACGTCCACGTCGATCTCCCCGGTGTCACCGACCCGCCGGATCGTCCCCTCCTGGAGCACGCGCAGGAGCTTTGCCTGCAGCGGCAATGGCATCTCGCCGACCTCGTCGAGGAACAGCGTGCCGCCGTCGGCCTCCTCGAAGAGGCCCGCCTTGTTGCCGATCGCATCCGTGAACGCACCGCGCACGTGGCCGAACAGCTCGCTCTCGAGGAGCCCGGCGGGAATCGCGGCGCAGTTGATCGCGACGAACCGCCGTGCGCTCCGGGGCGATGCATCGTGGATCGCACGCGCGACGAGCTCCTTGCCGGTGCCGCTCTCGCCGGTGATCAGCACCGTCGTGCGATGCGTCGCGATGCGCTCGATCAGCTCGCGAAGCTCGGTCATCGCCGCGCCGTCTCCGACGAGCGCCGTGGTCGACGACGGCGCGGGCGTCCTCGGCGGCAGCGTCGACACGTGACGCAGCGCGAGCGTCACGGCGAGCTCGTCGAGCGGCTCGGTCACCACGTCGTCGACGCCGGCGGCAAGGAGCTCCATCGTCGCCGCGAGATCGCGCGTGCGCACCACCGCGATCACGCGCGCGCCGTTCGCACCGACGACGTGCGGCGCGAGCTTCGCCTCCGCGATCACCGCGTCACAACCCGCGGTCTCGAGGTAGCGCGTCGCTGCCTCGAGCTCGTCCATCGCAGCGACCTGCTTGCCGGCGCGATCGAGCATCAGGTGCAACGCGCGACGGTCGTCGTCGTCGGGCCCGAGCAGCAACACCTTTGTCACGGTGCGCGAGATGAATCGACCGTAGCACGTCGAGCGCCCACTGCTCCGGTGGCGATGCGCCAACGATGTTGGCGACACGCGCCGCGCAACACACCGACAATGCCCGAAACGACGACGACGCGAGTTGGCGAGCGATTTGCTGAGCATCGCGAGATGCGCGCGCTTGGCTTGGCTTCACTGGTCGTCACGACGCTCGGGGGCTGCATCGACGATCGCGACGTGAACCTCCCCGAGGAGCCGGCGCAGGTGCGCGTCGAGTCGTTCGAGTACTGGCAGTGGACCGCGCCGCCGCTCGACGTGCTGATCGTCGTCGATAACTCCGCATCGATCGAACCGCACGAGGCGCGGATCGCCGCGAACCTCCCCGCGCTCGGCGCACTGATCGACAAGGCCGGCTGGGTCGACATGCACATCGGCATCGTCACCGCCGACATCGGCTGCGCGAACCGCAGCGCGTGGCGCTACGACGCGCAGCTGACGAACGGGCAGTTCCTGATCGACTGGCGCCACCTCGATCACACGTTCACGCGCAACTTCGACGGCGAGATGCCGCCGCACCTGACGCGGCTCGCGACCGCGGGTCACGACGGCTGCGGCGAGCATCGTCCGTTCGACGCGATCGTCTCCGCGCTCGATCCGACCACCGGCTTCCGTCGCGCCGACGCCGATCTCGCGATCGTGATCATCGGCGCGAGCGACGATGGCTCGACGTCATCCATCGACGATGTCCTCGCTGCGATCGGTCCGGCGCACGATCGCCGCCAGAGCCAGGTCATCATCGCCGCGATCCCCGACGGCGCGAGCCGCCTGCACGCGTTCGCCGAGCGCTTCGAGCACCGGATCGTGAGCTCGATCGAGAGCGACAACTTCCTCGACGCGGACTGGGCGTTCGGCCTGAGCCGCTCGCTCGTGGGTCCGCCGTGCTTCGACGCCGACAAGCTCGACGCGAGCGAGGCGCCGGGCATCCAGGCGAGCTGCTCGATCAGCGATCGCGTGCGAGCCACCGATGCCGATCCCGACGCCGGCGAGGTCGTCTACGAGCGCGTCCTTCCCGCGTGCACCGGATCGAATCGTCCCTGCTGGCGGTTCGAGCTCTCGCCGACCTATTGCTCGTGGGACGCTCGGCACTACGAGCTGACGATCGACCGCATCGACTTCCCGCCGCTGGGCGCGAACCTCGTTGGCCAGTGTGAAGTTGTCGAAATTCCCTGAGAATCCCGCTGCCAACGATCGATCCAGATCGCCAACCTTGTTGGCAGCTCGAGGGTGCCGAATGAAAAGTAAGCGTTTGAAACTGCTGGCGACTGCACTTGGACAAGCAGTTGCTCTAAGCTGCTCGAGCTTTTTGGAGGTGCGCCCATGCGCGTTGTCACGTCTTCATTCCTAGGTATGGCGGCAGTGGGCCTTAGCCTGCTGGCCGGCTGTCCGGACCGCACGATCTCCGAGGTCAACCCGGAGCAAGGTCGCGTCGAGTTCAAGGACATCCCGATCAACATCAACCGCAACATCGACATCCTGTTCGTCATCGACGACTCGCCGTCGATGGCCGACAAGCAGGCGAACCTCGCGGCGAACTTCCCGAACTTCATCAACGTGCTGAACACGATCGAAGGCGGTCTGCCCGACGTGCACATCGGCGTGGTGAGCTCGGACGTCGGCACCAAGGCGACGCAGGACGCGGCGCCGGGCCCGGCGATCGGAAGCATCGGTCAGGGCGGCTGCTCGGGCACCGGTGACTCCGGCAACCTCCAGATCACGGGCGCGCCGGTGCAGGGCGTGTTCATTAGCGACATCAAGCTCGCGAACAACATGCGCCAGACGAACTACACCGGCGACCTCGCCACGGTGTTCGGTCAGATGGCGCGCGTCGGCGCGGGTGGCTGCGGCTTCGAGCAGCACCTCGAAGCGATGCGCCGCGCTCTCAATAACAACACGGCGAACGCGGGCTTCCTCCGCCCCGATGCGTACCTCGCCGTCATCTTCATCGCCGATGAAGACGACTGCTCGATGTCGAAGGCCGCGCTGCTCGGACCCGAGTCCGCCGCGCTCGGCCCGCAGCAGTCGTTCCGTTGCACGCGCTTCGGTGTGACCTGCGATCAGGGTGGCGCGACGACGGACGCGATGAACCAGGTCGGCACCAAGGGTCAGTGCCACCCGAACGAGAACTCGCAGTACCTCGAGAAGGTCCAGACGTACGTCGACTTCCTCAAGGGCATCAAGACCGACCCGACGAAGGTCATCGTCGCGGGCATCATGGGCACGACGGAGCCCTTCCAGGTCGAGCTTCGCGCTCCGCCCACCGGTGGCGCCGCGCAACAAGCGCTCGCGCACTCGTGTAGCTACCAGGGTGCGAACGGCCTCGAGGTCGCGGATCCCCCGACCCGCATCAAGTTCCTCCTCGACCAGTTCCCGAACCGCTCCACGTACACGACGATCTGCCAGCAGAACCTGTCCGACGGTCTGACGCTCATCGCGCAGCTCCTGAAGACGGTCCTCGGCTCGCCGTGCATCGAAGGCGATCTCGCGGACGCCGACCCGAGCACGCCGGGCGATCAGTACGACTGCTCCGTCTCGTACGTCTCGAACTACGGCAAGCCGAACCAGACCGAGCAGGTCCTGCCGGAGTGCAACGCGCCGGGTCCGACGGCGACGAACAAGCCGTGCTGGCACATCGCGGAAGACATGATGAAGTGCTCGATGGCGCCGCACCTCGCGCTCAAGACCGAGGACGCCGGAACGCCGCCGCCCGACACGCACACGATCGCGTACTGCGTGACCGAAGTGACCGACACGAACTAGTCGCAACGTAGTTGCAACTAGCGCAGGCGAGGATGACCTCCTCGCCTGTTTTGTTTTTCGGTGATGGATCTCGACGAGCGCGCGCACGAACGAGCATGCGAACGCTCTTGCCCCTCAGTCTCGCGCTGCTCGCTGGTTGTCCCGATCGCACGATCTCGACGGTGATCCCGGAGCAGGGTCGCGTCGAGTACAAGGACATCCCGGTGACGGTGAACCGCGACATCGACATCCTGTTCGTCATCGACAACTCGAAGTCGATGGCCGACAAGCAAACGAACCTCGCCGCGAACTTCCCCGACTTCATCAACGTGCTGCAGACGATCCCCGGTGGGTTGCCGAACGTTCACATCGGCGTCGTCAGCTCGGACATGGGCGCGAAGACGACGCAGGATCCGACGCCGGCGACGGGGGTCGGCGGATGCAACGGCAGCGGCGACGACGGCAAGCTGCGCACGAACGCGAGCGTCATGGGCCCGTACATCAGCGACATCGATCCGATGAACACGGGCACGCGAACGAAGAACTACACCGGCGATCTCGCGACGGTGTTCGGTCAGATCGCGAAGGTCGGCGACACCGGCTGCGGCTTCGAGCAGCACCTCGAGTCCATGAAGCGCGCGCTGACGAACCCGGTGAACGGCGACTTCTTGCGACGCGACGCGTACCTCGCGGTGATCTTCATCGCCGACGAGGACGACTGCTCGATGGCGCGCAACGCGATGCTCGGGCCGGAGTCACCCGCGCTCGGCACGCTGCAGTCGTTTCGTTGCACGCGGTTCGGCGTGACGTGCGAGCAGGGCGGCGCGACGCCGGACGCGATGAAGCAGGTGGGCTCGAAGGCGCAGTGTCACCCCAACGAGAGCTCGCAGTACATGCAGAGCGTGCAGTCGTACGTCGAGTTCCTGAAGGGCCTGAAGCCGCAGAACGAGAAGCTGGTGATCGTCGCCGGCATCATGGGCGCGCTCGATCCGTTCCAGGTCGAGCTCCGCCCGCCTCAAGGCCAGACGACGCCGGAGCCCGCGCTCGCGCACTCGTGTAGCTACACCGGTGCGATGGGCCTCGAGGTCGCGGATCCGCCGACGCGCCTCAAGTTCTTCATCGATCAGTTCGGCGATCGCTCGACGTTCACCACGATCTGCCAGCGCAACCTCTCGGACGGTCTCGCGCAGATCGCGGGCCTCTTGCGCAGCATCGTCGGTGACCCGTGCATCCAGGGCAACCTGCTCGATGTCGACCCGAACACCGACGGCGCCCAGTACGACTGCGCGGTGTCCGACGTGACACGCCCCGGCAAGCCGGATGCGGTCGAGACGACCATCCCGGCGTGCAACGCGGGCATCACGAACAAGCCGTGCTGGCGCATCGTCGTCGACGCGGAGAAGTGCGTCCCCGACGATCACCTGATGCTCTCGATCGAGCGGAATCAGGACCCGCCGCCGGAGACGCACATCATCGCGAACTGCGTCACGGAAGCGATCTAGCCGCGGCGTCGCATGCGCGTGCTAGGGTCCTCTCATGGATCGCCCATCGCCGGAGCAGATCGCGCGGTATCGCGAGATGACACCGGCCGCTCGCTTCCGCCAGGCCAGCGCTCTCTACTGGACGGCGAGAAAGCTCCGGGAAGCGCACGAGCGTGCTCGGCATCCCGAGTGGAGCGACGAACAGGTCCGCGACCACGTTCGCAAGGTGTTCTTGCGTGCAGCAACCTGATCTCGTCGAGCCATTCGTCTCCCGACTCGAACGGTTGGGCCTGACGTACATGGTCACGGGAAGCACTGCCGGCATCCTCTATGGCGAGCCGCGAATGACCCACGACGTGGACATCGTGGTGTCGCTCGCCATGAAGGACGTACAACCGTTCGTCGACGCGTTTCCTCTCGACGAGTTCTATTGCCCTCCCGACGATGTCCTGGCGATCGAAGTACGACGCGGCCAACGAGGGCACTGCAACCTCATCCATCATGCGACCGGGTTCAAGGCAGACATCTACATCGCGTTCGACGAGCTCCACCGCTGGGGCCTGACGCATCGACGGACGCTGGACCTCGATGCGCTTCGCATTCAGGTGGCTCCCGTCGAGTACGTGATCGTGCGAAAGCTCGAGTACTTTCGCGAAGGCGGCTCGCAGAAGCACGTACGCGATATCCAGTCGATGCTCGCCGTCTCGCACGATGCGATCGATCGCGCCGTGCTCGACGAGTTGATCGCGAAACGCGGTCTGATTCCCGAGTGGGAACGCATCCGCTCCACCGAGCTGTGAGCTCGTACTACGTCAGCTGCGATTCCGGCTGGTGAACCGCGGCCTCGCGGAGCGCGCGATCGCGGATGCGCTTGTCGAGGAAGTAGTCGCGGCCGCGCCAGAACTCGGCGGCGACACCGACGAGCGAGACGGCGGTCGCGCCGTAGAGGAACCACTGCACGTACTCGGGCAAGAGCAGCGCGGCGCCGAGGAGCGCGCAGATGCCGAGCACGCGACTGCCCCACGCGAGCGCCTTGGTCGCGCGCTTGTGGTGGCTCATCAGGTTGTCGAGTCCACCGACCGCGAGCTCGAGCGACATGATCGCGAAGATCGGCCACGCGGGCGCCGGCGTCTCGTGGAGCAACGCGAACAGCAGCGATGGCATGCCGAGCGCGCCGAGGAGCCGCACGCCATCGGCGCGCGAGAAGTCGCCGCGGCCGCGCAGCTGCTTCCACCCGATCGCGATGTAGTCGAACGCCGAGAGCCACGTGAGCCCGACGACGGCGAACATGATCCAGCGAACCGTCAGCTGCATGTCGCCGTACAGGTGCAGCGCGAGGATCGGCGCCACCGAGCCCGACATCACGAGGGCGCCTTTCCAGAACTTCTTCTTGAAAAGCCAGAAGCCCGCCATCACGAGGAGCGGCGCGACGGTGAGGACGATCAGGAACCACGTCAGGAACGTGCTGTCGGGACCGACGAGCGGGAACAGCAGGATCACGCCGATGCCCTGCATCTGCGTCCACGTCTTCACCTTCGCGAGGTAGCTCGTCTTGAGCGTCAGGTTGCGCTGCTCGTACGCGGAGCGCAGCGCGGTGATGAAGAACTCGCGCGTGAACATGAGCGCGGCGACCCACGCGGGGAACAAGCCGATCGCGTCATCCGCGAACGGGATGTACGCGAACGCGATGAACACCTTGTCCGCGATCGGATCGAGCAAGCCGCCGAGCACGGTCGGGCCGTACTTGCGCGCGAGCATGCCGTCGACCCAGTCGGTGCAGCCGATCAGCGTGCCCGCGATCAGCGCCCACCACATGTACGGGTTGTCGAGGAATCCCTGTCCCGACTCGGCGCCCGACTGCGCGCCCTTGTAGATCAGCCAGCTCAGCAGCGGCATCGGGATCAAGCGCGCCAGGGTGACCTGGTTGGCGGTGATCCATGGCTTGCCTGGCACGGCCGGACCCTACCACTCCGAGGGAAAAACCGCGATCAGCCTACGACGCCCACGTGAGCGATTAGCCCACGACTCGATTCCGACCCTCGCGCTTCGCGCGATACAGGTGGTCGTCCGCGACCTTGATGAACGCGCTGACGTCAACATCCTCGCCTTCGACGGTCGCGACGCCGACCGAGACGGTGACCGGGAACGTGTCGCCTTCGTACTCGAACGGCGTGTCGGCGACGATGCGGCGGATCTGCTCGCCGAACGTGCGCGCGCCGGTCAGGTCGGTCTCGGGGAGGACGGCTGCGAATTCTTCTCCGCCGTAGCGCGCGAGGAGCTCCTCGCGACGCACGCGGCCGAGCAAGCGCTTCGACATCTCGCGGAGCACGTAGTCCCCGGTGAGGTGGCCATGCTTGTCGTTGATCGCCTTGAAGTGATCGATGTCGAACATCAGCAGCGAGAGCGGGCGGCGATAGCGCGCGCAGCGAGCGATCTCGCGCTCGAGGAACTCGAGGAAGTAGCGCTTGTTGTGGGCGCCGGTCAGCGCGTCCACGATCGTCATCTTGTAGATCTCTTCGTGGTAGCTGGCCTCGATGCCGCTGCCCGAGAGGAACTTGAAGATCGCGGCGCCGATCTTCACGAAGTCCGCGTCGCGCAGGACGCTCTTCGTGACCGGCACGTCGTTCACGTAGCTGCCGTTCGTCGATTGCAGATCTTCGACGGACCAGTTCTCGCCGGTGCGAAACACGCGCGCGTGGCGGCGCGAGACGCTGTCGCGATCGACCTGGATGTCACAGTCCGCGCCGCGACCGAGCACGACCTCGCTGCGGGAGAGCGGGAAGCGCTTGCCCATATCCGGACCGGGCGGATAGATGAGCACGAGGCACGCTTCGCCCGCTTCCTTGGTCGGTTTGACGACCTGAACCTTCGTAATGCGGGTCTTCCACTCGCTCATCGATCGAGGCCTACGCCGAACCCGATCCAACCAGCTGGGATCGCATCGTGTCAATGTGTGCGGCGGTGTGATAAGCCCGCGAGGGTGGAGCTGGGAGAGCCGTTCGATCTCGACGGAGATGACGATGTCGGTGTCGTCCTCGTGCATGGCTTCACCGGGACGCCGTTCGAGGTGGGGTATCTCGGACGTGCGCTCGCGAAGGACGGCTTCACGATCTGCGCACCGAGGCTGCCCGGCCACGGCACGTCGCTCGACGATCTCGACCGGACGCGCTGGGAAGACTGGGTCGGCGAAGTCGACCGCGCCGCCGATCGCCTCGCCACGCGTTGTCGGACCATCGCGCTCGTCGGGCAGTCGCTCGGTGGGCTGCTCTGTCTGTACCTCGCGAGCCGGCGCCCGGATGTCGCCCGGGTCGCCTCGCTGGCCGCGCCCCTCTGGCTCGACGGGCTCGGCAAGTACGCCGCGCGGTGGACCGGACCGCACGGCCCGCTCCGCTTCGTTCGCCGATTGCCAAAGATCGGCGGCTCCGACGTGCGCGACAAGGCCGTGCAGGCGCAGAACCCGTGCTACCCGGGCATCCCCACGCGCGGGCTCGCGCAGCTCGTCACGTTCATGCGCGTCGTCGACGGCGCCCTGCCGCTCGTCACGCAACCGACGCTCGTGATCCACGCGACGCAGGACCACACGGCGCCCGTCGCGTGCGCGAAGTACATCGCCGACCGCGTCGCGCCGAGTGCGCACGCCAAGTTGCGCATCCTCGATCAGAGCTATCACTTGATCGCCGTCGACGTCGAACGCGACATCGTCGCCGCCGAGGTCTCCGGCTTCCTGCAACCGCTACGTGCAAAGGAATCTGCATGCGCCACGTGATCGCGATCGACCAGGGAACGACCGGCTCGACGGTGCTCGTGCTCGACGAGCAATTGAAGCTGCGCGGCCGCGGCTACAAGGAGTTTCGCCAGATCTACCCGAAGCCCGGCTGGGTCGAGCACGATCCCGAGGACATCTGGACGTCGGTGACGATCGCGCTCCAGGCGGCGCTGAAAGACATCGAGCCGTCGTCGATCGCCGCGATCGGCATCACGAACCAGCGCGAGACGGCGGTGCTGTGGGATCGCAAGAGCGGCAAGGCCGTCCACAACGCCATCGTCTGGCAGGACCGCCGCACCGCGGATCGCTGCGCCGAGCTCAAGGCGTCCGGCAAGGAAGCGCGCGTGAAGCAGCTGACCGGCCTGACGATCGATCCGTACTTCTCGGGCACGAAGATCAGCTGGCTCCTCCACAACGTCGGCGGTCTCGCGGCAGAGGCGCGCGACGGATCGATCGCGTTCGGCACCGTCGACTGCTACTTGCTCTCGCGCCTCACCGGCGGCGCGATCCACGCCACCGACGTGACGAACGCGTCGCGCACGCTCCTGTTCGACATCACGCAGCTCGCGTGGAGCGACGAGCTGTGCGAGACGATCGGCGTCCCGCGCGCCATCTTGCCCGAGGTCGTCGCGTCGTCGGGCGTCGTCGGCACCACGAAGGGCGTGCCCGGGGTCCCCGACGGAGTCCCGATCGCAGGCATCGCGGGCGATCAGCAGTCGGCGCTGTTCGGTCAGGCGTGCTTCACGCCCGGCGACGCGAAGGCCACCTACGGCACCGGCGCGTTCATCCTGATGAACACGGGCGACAAGCCGGTCGCGTCGACGTCGGGCTTGCTCACCACCGTCGCGTGGAAGCTCTCCTCGGCACAAGGTGACGAGCTGCGCTACGCGCTCGAGGGCTCTGCGTTCATCGCGGGCGCCGCCGTGCAGTGGCTGCGCGACGGCCTGCAGTTCTTCTCGTCGGCGACGGAGATCGAGGCGCTCGCCTCGAGCGTGCCCGACTCCGGCGGCGTCATCGTCGTCCCCGCGTTCGCCGGCCTCGGCGCTCCGCACTGGCGCCCCGAAGCGCGCGGCACGATCAGCGGGCTCACGCGCGGCACGACGCGCGCGCACATCGCACGCGCGACGCTCGAAGGCATCGCCCTGCAGAACGTCGACATCCTGCGCGCGATGGAGCGCGACGCCGGCCGCAAGCTCACCACGCTCAAGGTCGATGGCGGCGCCTCGGCGAACGATCTGCTGATGCAGTTCCAGAGCGACGTGCTCGGCGTCCAGATCTCGCGGCCCGACTTCGTCGAGACCACCGCGCTCGGTGCGCTGTTCCTCGCCGGCCTCGGCACGGGCGTGTGGAAGGACCAGGACGAGGTGAAGAAGACGTGGCGCGAACAGAAGCGCTTCCTCCCGACGAGCGATCGCGCGCGCATCGAGGAGCACCTCGCGCGCTGGGACGCCGCCGTCGCCAAGGCTTAGGCGAGGAGCGCGGGATCCTCGACGCGCTGCTTGATGATCTGGATCGCCTTCGCGCAGTACAAGCCGTCCTCGATGCGCTCGTCGTACGAGTAGCGCAACGTCAGCATCGGCCGATCGCCGACGGTGGTCACCTTGCCGATCGTGCAGAAGATCGGACAATTGCCGTGCTCGTACAGGTGATGGTACGCGGCATCGACGCCGATCGACCCGAGGTTCGCTACGAACGCGCTCGTGTAGAGCGGATCGGTGTCGACGAGCGAGCGCGGCGCGAGCCCCCACGCGTAGAGGCGCTTCAGCACGACGAGCAAGAAGGTGAGCAAGAACCCGGGAAGCGCGAGCAGGATGCCGAGCTCCTTGTCCATCGCGCTCTTCTTCGTCTCGCGCGCACCACCGACCTCACCGCTCGTGCGCTCGACCACCTGCGCGAACGTCTCGTCCTTCTCGAAGCGGCGCTTGAGCGTGGCGAGCGGCGCCGCGTCGTCCTTCACCTTCTTGGCAGCGAACGAGAGGAACACGCCCTTGCGCTGATACGTCCTGCGGCCGAGCGTGAACCGATTGAGGCGCTCGCGTTCGTGCAGCATCTGCGCGAGCGCGTGCAGCACGACGTGAAACACGGTCGCCTTCGCGCTGCCGTCCGGTCGCTTCGCGTTCCACTCCGCGAGCCACGGGAGCGTGCGCGAGAGATCGAGCTGCTGTTCGAAGTACACGGCGGACTCGTTTCGCCCGCGCATCAAGAACAGCATCATCTGGCGGTACGGGTGGACGCGGACACGAGTGCCGTCATGGGGGCCGAACATGGGCCGACGGTAGCGCCCCGCGTCACCTACATAGGAAGGGAAGCTTTGGGAGGAGGCTCCCTACGACTCCCGGGATCGTCTCCTTCCCTGGTGAAAACCACCGCCTGGTCGATTCCACCAAGTAATGGTGGAGTGAGCCTATCGCGAGCGCGATCGTCGCTATGATTTCAGCGGCTTAGGTGTCGGCACGGCGGGTGCTCATGGTCGGGACCCATGGCGCTTCTTGCTGCTCGCACCTCGAACAAAGCCTCGGAGTGGACCGATGGTCAGCTCCTCAAGTTCGTTCTGCGCAATGACGCCCGCGGGTGGGCGGAGCTGATCCGGCGCTTCCGCCCGCTCATCTACCGCTGCATCACCAAGGTCACGCTGAAGTACTCGCCCATGCTGGGCGGCGCGGACCTCGACGAGATCTACGCGGACGTCATGATGCAGCTCGTGCGCGATGACATGCACAAGCTCCGCATCTACAACCCCGCGCGCGGCACCAAGCTCGGCTCGTGGATCGGCATGATCTCGGTGAACGCCGCGTACGACTTCCTCCGTAGCGCCGGTCGCCGCCCGCTGCTCGACAAGGTCGACGGCACGATGGACGTGCAGGAAGACGTCGATCGCACGCCGCTCGACATGCTGATCGAGAAGGAGCGCTGGGATCACCTGAACGGTCTGCTCTCGGACTTCACGGACAAGGACCGCACGTTCGTCGAGCTGTACTACCAGAAGGGCCTCGAGGCCGACGAGATCGCCCAGGAGATGCAGATCAGCCTCAAGACCGTGTACTCGAAGAAGCACAAGATCCGCGCTCACCTGGTCCGCTGCCTCCAGAACATCGCGGGCGACAGCCCGATCGCAGACCTCGCCGCCGCCGCGGCGTAGTCACTGTTCGCGACAAACACACGAAGACGCGGCCCTCGGGTCGCGTTGTTGTTTTCGGCGTCGGTTTCGGCGTCGACCTTGTCAGTACATGCCGTCGAACGGAGTCGCGCCGAAGTCCGCCGCGTCCACGCGATCCGGCTTCCACTCCTTGTTGTGGTAGTTCTGCACGTCGACGGGATTGACCACCACCTGGTGACCGTCCTTGCGGGCCTGCGGGTCGTAGACGAAGTTGTTGTTCTCTCCGCCGATCGAGAGCACGTAGTGATTCGCGGCTTCCTCGCTGCCGGCGTTGCCATTGGTGTCGACGGAGTCGATCGAGTACTTCCCGCTCTTGAAGTACTCGGCCATCTTGTCGTTTCCGGCGATGAACTTCTGTAGCTGCTCGGGCGCGAGGCCGCTCATCGGCACCTTCCACCCGTTCTTCTTGAAGTCTGCCGCCTGTTGCTCTCGCAGCTGGAGGTAGAGCTCGTCGTTGAGCGAGCTGAGGTCCGCCTGGTTCAGCTTGCCGTCCTTCATCTTCTGCTCGAGATCCGCGAACTTCATCTTCGCGAGCTCGTCCTTGGGATCGGCACCGGACTTCGCGGCGTCGAGGAGAACGCGGATGCCGTCCTTGCCGCCGGCGTGGATCGCGGCTGCCATCAGCGCCGTCGTCGCGCAGCGACCGTTCGCGTCGACGCCGCCGCCTTCGGCGTTCTGCGTGAGCCCGTCGAGCAGGTTCATGCGGTTCTCGATCTTGTCGAGGTTGTTCAGATCGATGTCGAGCTCGGCGGCGTTCCAGCTCGGATCGTTCACGTCCGCGTACTCCTGTTCGAGATTGCCGCCGTGCACGTCGCCGGGAAGGAGGCTCTTCGTCGCGCCGGTCACGTTGCGCGCCACCGCTTGCACGTCTGCGCCGCCGAACCCGGCGGCGAGCCGCGCCATGTCCTCGGTGCCTTCGCCGAACTGTTCGAGCTGCGCGGGGTTCTTGTCCCAGAACTCCTGCATGCCTGGATATGGCTGAAACTCGGACACGGCCGCCCCCCTTACCACGCCTCGACGGGCGTCAGCGATCGAACGTAGCGTACGCGCGCACGACGAGATTTCCTCCCTGCTCGACCGGAGCCGTCAGGTAGATCGACTGCGCGAATCCCTGGAGCCCCTCGGGGGTCTCGAGCTTCGCGAGCACATCGGTCATCTCCTCCTGCGTGCCGCGCAGAGAGATCAAGCAACGGTCGTGACGGCATTCCGTATCGACCCGCGCGCCGAGCTTTGTGACGCGATTTCTGATCGCTGTCTCTGTCTTGCCCGCCCACGTGGGATCACGCGTTTGGCGCTCGAACTCCTGGCTCGGGGGCACCGATGGGTTGGTGCCGCTGCCGGCCTCGTGCGTAACGAGCGGAGATTCCGTCGGCGGCGTGAGGTCCGGGGCCGGCGTGTCGACGTCGCTCCCGGCGAGCGTCGGCCTCTCGGGCGCCGAGATCGCGGCCTTGGGGCCCGTCGCAGGCGCCACGGAGGCCGTCGACGAACCCGACGCGCCCGCCGGCTCCGAAGACTTTTGCCCGCATCCCGCGAACATCGCGATCCCGACGAGGATCGGCCAACCACGGTGGCTGGGTTGGGTGCCCATGAGGGCGCAGCCTAGCACTTGCTGCTACGACTTGGCCCGTGGCTAGATGGGCCCCCCGTGAGTGACGCCGTGAGTCCGCCCGGCCCCGACCGCCCTCGCGTCGTCGTCGCGAATCGCGCGGATGGCGGGGTCTTCTACTGGCTGGGCAAGCTCTACGGGTTCGCGATGCTCGTCATCGTCGCGGCGATCGGCATCGTGTGCTTCGCGCTGTACTCGCACTTCTCGCTGACCTCGCCGCCGCCGCCGGATCTCGCGAGGTACGCGCAGGTCGCGCCCGCGATCTCTCGCATGTATGCCGCCGACGGGACGTTGCTCGGCGAGTTCGCGAAGGAGTGGCGCGAGATCGTCCCGTTCGAGAAGATGCCCGAGCCGCTCGTGAACGCGTTCCTCGCCGTCGAGGACCACGAGTTCTTCGAGCACCACGGCCTGTACTTCAAGGGCATCGGCCGCGCGGTGTGGGCGAACATCACGGCGCGCGACTTCGCGCAGGGCGGCTCGACGATCACGCAGCAGGTCGCGAAGCAGTTCCTCGGCGGAGAGAAGTCGCTTTCGCGCAAGGGCAAGGAAGCGATCATGGCGCGCCGCCTCGAGGCCACGTACTCGAAGCGCGCGATCCTCAGCGTGTACTTGAACCACATCTACCTGGGCGCGGGCGCGTGGGGCGTCGGCGCCGCCGCGCATCGCTACTTCCAGAAGGACCTCGATCAGCTGACGCTCGCCGAGTGCGCGATGATCGCGGGGCTCGCGAAGGCACCGACGGCGTACTCGCCGATCCGCTCGACGAAGCTCGCGACCGATCGCCGCAACGTCGTGCTCGACAAGATGGTGACGTACGGCTTCGCGACCGCGGATGACGTCGCGAAGGCGAAGGCCGAGCCGATCACGCTGAACCTCTACCGCGACGTGTTCCCGGACCGCATGCCGTACTACGCGGAGTGGGTCCGCAACTACATGAAGAAGGTGTATCCCGGCGAGGACGACGCGCTGTACGAGCGCGGGCTCCGCGTCGAGACGGCGGCGGAGCCGACGTGGGAAGCCGCGGCGTACGAGAACACCGATTTCGGTGCGCGCCATCAGGACAAGCGCCAGGGCTGGCGCGGGCCCGAGTGGCGCGTCGACGGAAAAGCTCGCGAGGTGTTCATCGAGCGGCAGAAGAAGCTGTACGGCACGGCGCCGCTCGTCGCCGGCAAGCGCTACCTCGCCGTCGTCGACAAGGTGAGCGGTGACGGCGCCGAGGTGCTGATCGGCGATCGCCGCTTCGAGCTGCCGCTGCGAAACATGCGGTGGGCGTCGAAGTGGCAGTCGGGCAACGCGGAGAACGACATCGAGGTCGAGAGCGCGAACGTCGTGCTCAAGCCGGGCTTCGTCGTGTGGGTCACGCGCGAGACGCGGACGCTCCAGCGCTTCCGCGACTGGCACCTTCCGGACACGAAGAACCCGGCGTGGCGCGGCCGCGACGACCAGCGCGAGTGGGACGAGAAGCACACGAACCTCGTGAAGCTCGAGCAGGTGCCGCACCCGCAGCTCGCGATCATGACGGCCGACCATCACAACGCGTACGTCGTCGCGATGACCGGCGGCTACGACTACGACCGCTCGGTGTTCAATCGCATCACGCAGGCGTGCCGCCAGCCGGGCTCGACGTACAAGCCGATCTACTACGCGCTCGGCCTCGATCAGGGCTACGGCTTCGACACCATCCTCAACGACGTGCCGGTGAAGATCATCGATCCGGACACCGGCGAGGAGTGGACGCCGGTGAACCTCGGCGACACGCTCGACGGTGACGTCACGCTCGAGTACGCGCTCGTCTTCTCGAAGAACATCCCGTCGGTCGATCTATTCAAGCGCCTCGGCGCGAAGAACGTCGAGGACTGGGCGCGCCGCATGGGCTTCACGACGAAGATCTTCGCCGACGACGCGCTCGCACTCGGTGCGTCGTGCAGCAAGCTCGACGAGATGGCCCGCGCGTTCACGCTGTTCGCGCGCAACGGCGCGTGGTGGCCGCGTCCCGAGGGCAAGGAGAAGAACTGGGTCTACGTGCGGCGCATCCTCGATCGCGAGGGCAACACCGTCGAGGACAACACGATGTTCGACGACCCGCAGCTCGCCGCGAGCGACCGCTTCGATCGCATCGCCGCGACGACGGGCATCGTCGCGCAACAGGCGATCCCCGCGCGTACGGCGTTCTTGATGTCGCGCCTTCTCGAGCACGAGGTCGCCTATGGCTTCGCGAACGTGCTCCGCGCGACGCAGATCAAGGCGGCGGGCAAGACCGGCACGTCGAGCGACACGCACGACACGCTGTTCATCGCGTACACCTCGAAGTTCACGACGATCACGTGGATGGGCGACGACAAGAAGGAGCGCGCGCTGGGTAAGTTCGACGCCGCGTACATGACGGTCGTGCCGCTGTGGTCGCGCTACATGTACGAAGCGGCGAAGGGCTATCCGAACCTCGAGATCCCGTGGGCCGTACCGCCGGGCGTCAAGCCCAACGATCGCGGCGATCACAGCAAGGGCACCAAGGGCCCGCAGATGGATCTGATCTTCCGCTCCACGAAGAAGCCCGACGACGGAGAGGCCGGTCCCGAGGACGATCGTCCTCCCGTCTGACCTACTCTCTCTTCAGGTGCGTGACGAGCCCGCTCGTGACCACGGTGCGCCCCGCATGACGCTGCTCGATCTCCGACAGCCCCGCGCACAGCGCGCGACGCGACGCTTCCTCCGCGTGGCCCTTGTCGACGAACACGATCGCGCCGCCATCGCGCACGCAGCGCGACCACGCGCGTAGCGTGTCCTCCCACGCGTCATCATCGACGACGTCGATGCCGACGACCGCGGCGCACGAGCGGCTCGAGATCGAGCCCGTGTCGGGCAGCGCGTTCGTCAGCTTCTTGGCCGCGCGCTCGGACAAGCCGACCACGATGACCTCGCGAGTGGGTTGTCGCCTCTCGGCGAGCACCTTCGCGAGCTTCGCGTTCCCGACGACGACGAGCGGGCCGTCGGAGGCGCGCGCCGACGCGAGGGCCTCCTCGATCGCGGTGACCGCGGGCGTCAGGAACAGACCGTCGAGCACGGGTCGCTATATCACAGGTCGCGCATGTACTCGCAGCGCGGCGCTTCG
Source organism: uncultured Kofleriaceae bacterium (assembly GCA_964617845.1). Classification (GTDB taxonomy): domain Bacteria; phylum Myxococcota_A; class Polyangia; order Haliangiales; family Haliangiaceae; genus JABFXX01. Next base: position 42,352 of record CAZUAR010000013.1, read on the forward strand.
ACGTGCGGCGTGATCCACGTGAGGTTCAAGAGCTGGTCGAGGAGGAAGCGAAAGTTTCCGTACGTGACGACGAAGAAGTCCATCTTGCGCTTCTTGATGCCGCCGCCGGTGTCGTCGGCGCGCACGCAGCCGTCGTGGATCGATCCATCGGGGAGCTGGAGGCCGTCGAACTCCGGCACGTAGAGCGGCTCGCCGATCGGGATCACGCGCGGATCGACCGCGACCGACTTGAACGGGATCAGCGGGCGCTGCCCTGCGCCGCGACCGAAGGGATGGTCCGCGATGTTCAGCTGCTCGAAGCACGTGCCGTAGCCGAACTTGCACGCGCCTTTGTAGTTCACGACGCGGCCATCCATCATCAGACCGGAGCCCTCGAGGCGCAGCGCCCACGCGAAGCGCTCCGGCACGCGGCCGAAGAAGTAGCCCTCTTGCGTGTAGAGCTCGACCCACGTGTTGAGCGGCACGGCCGAGCCGCGACCGCTCTTGGGGACGCTCGTGCTCTCTCGGTCCTGGTAATCGGCTTCGAGCGCGAGCCAGTAGAAGCGGAGCGCCCACTGCGAGTCACCGACGAGCGGGTAGCCGCAGCACAGCTTGTTCTTGCCGCGGATCGACGCCTTGGCCTGGATCGCGGTCTGATCCTTGTCCAGCTTGCTGTCGTCGGCGTGGGACAGGCCCGCCGTACCGACGACGAGTCCGACGATCAACGCGACGAGCCGCACGCGTCGAGTTTATGTGATGCAATACCACCCGTCCATGTGGGTGCACGACCTCGCCCGAGCCGACACGCACTGCGGCGGCAAAGCGCTCGGTCTCGCACGCCTGCTCGGCGCGGGGCTGCCCGTGCCCGCGGGGTTCGTGATCGACGACCACGCGTTCCGGCACGTCGCTGGTGACATCGTCCTCGACGATCCGGAGGCCGTGGGCCACGTGATCGCGCAGGTGCTCGATCGGTTCGCGACCGTCGCGTTGCCCGACGAGGTCAGCCGCGAGATCGACGCGCGCGCCGACGCCCTACCCGCGCCCGATGGATTCGCGGTGCGCTCGTCGGCGACGATCGAGGACCGCAACGTCGGCGCTGCGGCCGGCGTGTTCTCGTCGAAGACGGCGGTTCCGCGCGCCGATCTGTGGCACGCGATCCGCGGCGTGTGGGTCAGCGCGCTCACGCCGCTCGCGGTCACGTACGCGCGCCGTCGCGGCGGGCCGATCGCGATCGGCGTGATCGTGCAGCCGTACGTCGCGGGCGAGCGGGTCACCGTGTACACGCGGCGGCCCGGGTCGCCGGCGATCAACGAAGTGCTCGTGCAGCGCGATACATCGATCGCGAGGCTACGTCGCGAGTCGACGGATCCCGCGGTCGTGCTCGCGTTGCGCGCCGAGGCTGCGCTCGGTGCGAGCGCGGGCGCGGACGTCGAGCTCGTCGGGGAGCACGTCGTCCAGGCGCGACCGATCGTGCATCCTCCGCGACGGCCGCAGCGATCCGTCGCGCCGCCGACGGTGACCTCGCTCCTCGCCGCCGACGGACGCACGTGGACGTGGGACATCGCGCATAACCCCGATCCGCTCTCGACCGCGCAGTCCGAGCTCGTCGAGCGCGTCGATCGCGCGGCGGTCGCGCCGTACTCGCTGCGCGTGTGCGCGGGCTACCTCTACTCGGCGCCGCGCACGCAGGTCACGGCTCCCGCCGCGGACCAGCTCGCAGAGATCGAGTCTCGCCTCGCAGCGCTCGTCGGTGATCTCGGGATCGACAGCGCCGGTGTGACCGGGCCGCGTACGAAGATCGGCGAGGGGCTCGAGAACCGTTCCCGTACTCCGACCGACCGCGGGCTGGAACGCAAGCTGCGCGCGACCACCGATGTCGGTCTCGAGAACGCGCTCCCCGTCGAGGAAGCGCTCGATCGGTACGTGAAGTTCTACGCGATCTGGTCGAGCGAGCTGTCTCCACTCGTCGCCGCGCTTCGCAGACCTTCGAGTCAGCTGTCATCGCCGTCGCCGCGCCAATCATCGGTCGAAGCGTTGCTCCTCGGCGTGGCGCGCGGCGAGCTCGACGAAGCAAACGTGATGCGGCGCCTGGGCGTGCTGTCGCCATCGTGGGATGTCGCCGTTCCCACGTATGCCGAGCGTCCCGAGCTGCTACGCGACGCACTGACGCGCGCGCGGGAGCTCGTGAAGGTTCCCCGTAGCGCACCGTCGGGCATCTTTCGACGCATCGAGCCCGATGCCGCGGTGCGAGAGCACGCCGCGAGCGCGGATCTAGCGGAGCGTGATGACTACTGGTTCGCGCGCGCGCAGTGGATGGTCCGGCGAGCCCTGATCGCGCGCGGACGCGAGCTCGGCCTCGACGACGGCGACGTCTTCTGGTTGCCGCTCGCGGTCGTCGCGGACGGAGTCACCGTCGACGATTCACGCCGCCGAGCCGCTGCCGCAAAGACCGCGGCCGCCCGCGCGGCCCGCTGGGAGATGCCGCTCGTCGTCGGGGCCCCGGACCTCGGCGATGTCCCGCTGCGATCGGATGCCCCCCGCGACACCCTGCCGGAAGGACGCAAGCGGGAACCGTCGTACGGACCGGTGGGTGCTCTCACCGCCCAGGCGCGTGGCGATCACGCACTTCGCGGGATCGGATCCGGCGGCCGCGTGCAGGGCCGGGTGGTGCGCTTTGCCTCGCTCGCCTCGAGCGTGACAGTCGGTCGCGGCGATGTCGTGGTCGCGCGCGCGATCACGCCCGCGCTCGCGGTGATGGTTATCGGATGCGCCGCGATCGTGAGTGAGACCGGAGGGTTCCTCGATCATGGAGCCGCGATGGCGCGAGAGCTCGGGATCCCGTGCGTCGTCGGCTGCATGGACGCGTGGTCGATCCTCGACGACGGAATGCTCGTCACCGTCGACGGAGACTCAGGTCTCGTGACAACGCACGGTTAGACATCGCTGCGAGCGATCTCGTGCCCGCACGAGGTGACGCGTGATTCCTCGACGAGGATCACGATCGACCTAAGTCGCGAGGATTACTCCTCGTCGTCGTCGTCGTAGTCCGGCTCGTTCGGATCAGTGTCGTCGGCTTCGTCAGGCTTATCCGCGGGGAGCGGAGTGCCCAGACCAGCGTTGACTCGTTCCCGCAAGTCTTTGCCGACCTTGAAGAAAGGCAGCCGCTTCTCGGCGACATGAACTGTCTCGCCGGTGCGCGGGTTGCGACCTTCGTAGGCCTTGTACTTGCGAACGGTGAAGCTACCAAAGCCGCGGATCTCGATACCTTCGCCGCGTTCCAGTGCTTTCACCATCGAGTCAAAGATGGTGTTGACGATCGCCTCCGCCTTACCAGCCGGTAGCTTCAACGTCTCGGAGATTTTCTCGATGAGCTCGGACTTGGTCACCCGTAACTCCGCGTAACTAGAACGAGCCTAAACAAGAGTGAGAGGTAGGCGCAAGTCTAACGCCGCGAAAAGGCGTCACATGCCAGATTCGACAACCGGGATCTCCTGCTCGTTGTCGGACTTAAAGGCACGATATGTCAGCGGAAAACGGTAGGTCGGGCACCGGTGGCGGGCATAGAAGTCCACGAGATCTCTCCAGCCGATTTGTCCCTTTTCCAGCCCACTTCGGACCGCTTGGGACACCACGGAGGCACACGTTTCGTTCGCGACGACCCCGCGATGCCCGCGGGAAGTTCTCTGATCGAGGCCGATCAGCGCGGGCGGAACGAGACCCAAGAGCCATGCGGACATCGGCGAGACCTCGAGCGTCTCGACGCGCGTGATCGCGAGCGCCATGTCCTCGCGCCACACGCACTCGACCCGGCGCTCGGTCTTGCCGTTGCCGACGACGAGCGCGTTGAACGAGAGCGGAGTTGCGGAGTTGCACTCGCTGATGTTCGGTGTCGGTTGCGAGACAACCGAGTACGCGAGGTCCGACTGCGTCGTGTTGCGGATCTCGAGGACCATCGCGTTGCCCTCGTGAAACAGCGCGAGCGAGACGCCCGCGATGTCGATCACAGGTTCTCCCACCTCCAGGATGTGGCGCGCTTCATCGACGCGATACGTGAGCTTGCGGCTCATGTCCTCGATCGTTGGTGTGCGCACACCGGCGGCAGCTGCGTCCTTCTGGAGCAGCTCCTTGTAGACCGCTTGCGATGCCGTGGACTTCGAGAGCGCCTGGCTCTGCGTGCCGGTCGCGTAGCTTGGAGCGGGCTTCTCCGGGATCGAAACGCTCCCGCAGAACCTGACAACACTGATACCTACAACCAGCGCGACACCGCCGGCGAGCACTCCGAGGCGGAACTGGTCGTCAGAAATTGCCACGGTGTCTTCAAGATACACGCGCGTTGCCACCGTCGGGCAATGCAACGTCAGAAAACATTGACTCGATAAACGGCGAGGCGCCTAATCGCTGCAGGTCATGCGCGGAGGGCACCGGCTTGTAACGATCGTCCTCTGCGCGGTGATCGGAATGTCACCCGCATGGGCCGACTCGGGCCGCGTCGCGGAGCTAACGAAGTCGCTGTCGTCGAGCTCGGAGAAGACGCGCATCGCTGCGGTCGCGGCGCTCGGTCGCCTCGAAGACAGGGCCGCGCTCAAGCCACTCGTCAATGCGCTGCACGATCCCAACGCGCAGGTGCGCGCGATCGCGGCGGCCGCGCTCGGCAAGCTCGGTCACAAGGCGGCGCTTCCCGCGCTGAAGACGGCCGCTGATGAAGATCCCGACGCGAAGGTGCAGAAGCACGCGCGCGAGGCGGCGATCGCGGTCGCGAAGAACAACCGGCTCCCGGATCCGTGGCCCAAGGCGGCGCGTGTCGCCTCCGAAAAGCCGACGCGCTCGAGCAGGTCGGGCGGCACGGCGGGCTTCGGTCGCCAGGCGCACGCGGTCGAGAACCATCCCGACCTCTACGTGAAGATCAACTCCTCCGCCGATGACTCGCCGGGCAAGGCCGACAAGCCCACGCGCAAGATGCACGGCGAGATCCTCAAGGAGACGCTGCAGAAGTCGTTCGGCTCGACGCCGATGGTGACGATGACGGCGGCGGATGCCGAGCGCTGGGGCCTCGACCCGCGCCACATCGATCTCTCGGTGACCAAGCTCGATGTCGCGCAGTCCGGCGTGTACATCGAGATCGAAGCGCAGCTGCGGCTCGCGATCTCCGACGACAACGGCAAGATGCTGTCGTTCCTCTCGGGCGGCGCCAAGGTGCAGGTCCCGAAGAAAACGTTCAACGCGAAGTACCTGCCGAACCTGCGCAGGGAAGCGATCGAGAACGCGATGCGCGGCATGTTCGACAAGCTGCTCGCTCACCTGCGCGACAAGTCACAGAGCTAGCGGGTTGCCTCGCTTAACAATCGGCGCGCCGGCACGGATCCGGCCCCGTGCGAGTGATCCACCTCGGCGGGTCAGGCTACGCTCGCGTGCATGTTCGGGCGGTATGTCGCGATCGCGTTGTGCGTGATCGCGATCTGCGCGCCGGCGTTCGCGCAGGAGGCGCGGCCGCCGGATCAGCAGCAGACGCCGACCGGCGTGGTGACCAAGCAACCGAAGCTGTTGCAGGCGGTCGCGCCCGAGTATCCGCCGGCTGCACTCGCCGCCGGCAAGACCGCCGATGTGAAGGTGCGGATCCGCATCGACGCGACCGGTGTCGTCGTCGGCGTCGATGTCGTGGACAAGGTCGGCGATGGCTTCGACGAGGCGGCGATCGCGGCCGCGATGCAGTACGTGTTCGACCCCGCGGAGATCGACGGCAAGCCCGCGGCGATCACCGTCGAGACGGTGATCCACTTCATCATCGAGGAGCAGCCCGAGCCGGATCCGATCCCGATCCCGCCGATCGGCGACACGCCGCAGGTCAACACCGGGCCGCCGAACCACGCGGGCAACGACAAGCTACCGGTGACGATCGAGGGCGTCGTCGTCGAGCGCGGCACGCGACGGAAGATGCCCGGCGTGATCGTGTCGATCGTCGAGCTCGGGCTCGACGCGGTGACCGGCGAGGACGGCACCTTCTATTTCCACGGCGTCACCGAGGGCAAATATCGAATCCTCGCCGTCGAGGACAAGTCCGAGCGCCTGTTGCGCGAGGTCACGCTGCAGAAGCGCGAGAAGATCGAGGTGCGCCTGTGGATGCGGCCCAAGGGCGGCAATCCGTACGAGACGGTCGTCGAGGGCGAGCGCGAGGTCCTCGAGGTCACGCGCCGCACGCTGCAGCGACAGCAGCTGACGTCGATCCCCGGCACGTTCGGTGATCCGATCCGCGTGATCCAGACGATGCCCGGCATGCAGCGCGCACCGTTTGGCCTCGGCCTCTTGCTCGTGCGCGGGTCCAACCCCGACGACACCGGCATCTTCGTCAACGGGCACGAGGTGCCGTCGCTGTTCCACTTCCTCGGCGGGCCCTCGATCTTCAACGTGGAGATGCTCGAGTCGCTCGATCTGTACCCGGGCGGCTTCCCCGCGCGCTTCGGTCGCAAGCACGGTGGCGCGGTCGCGCTCGAGCTGCGACCGACGAAGTCCGACGGCGTGCACGGCTCGGCGAAGGTCGACTTCATCGACGCGGGTGGCTACATCCGCGCGCCGCTGTCGAAGAACCTGTCGTTCGCGTTCGCGGGGCGGCGCTCGTACATCGATGCGTTCCTCGGGTTCGTGCTGCCGGATCCGCCCGCGGGAGGTCAGCGCATCGTCACGCCGGTGTACTGGGACTTCGCGACCCGCTTCGACTACAACCTGCACGAGGAGGGTCGCGCGAGCCTGTTCGCGATCGGCTCCTCGGACACGCTGCGCGTGCTCGATCAGGATCCGGACTCGGCGGTGTCGACGGATCTGTCGACGGCGATCCGGTTCTTCCGCGTGATCGGCGGCTACGAGCGCTCGCTCGGCGGCGACATGAAGCTGTCGCTGTCGCCGGCGTGGGGACGCGACACCTTGACGTTCACGGGCGCGCAAGCCGAAGCGGCCGGGCCGTTCACCTCGGTCAGCATCGTGAACAACACGCTGTCGTATCGCGCGCGCATCCACGGGCGGCCGCATCCGCGCGTCGCGCTCGACACCGGCCTCGACGTGCTCTCGCGCGTGACCAAGTACGACGCGCTGATCCCGGTCAACGACAACCTGATCAACGCGCAGGGCGTCGACATCCCGCCGTCGCGGCTATTCCGCGGCGCGTCGACGCTCGGCATCGGCGCGTACGGCGACGTCGGGATCGACGTGAACGCGCGGCTCAAGCTCATCCCGAGCCTGCGGCTCGATACGTACATCCTCGACGGTGCGCAGCGCGCGTCGATCGATCCGCGCCTCGTCGCGCGGTGGGCGTACGACAAGGAGCTGACGCTCAAGGCGTACCTCGGCGAGTTCAGCCAGCCGCCGCAGCCCGAGGCGCTCGACAAGCGGTTCGGCAACCCCGACGTCGGCATCGAGCACGCGACGCACATGGGGCTCGGCTACGAGTGGAAGCCGGACCGGCTGTGGACCGTCGACAGCGAGATCTACTACGTGCGGCGCCGCAACCTCGTCGTGTTCACGCAGGACATCGTCATGAACGACGACGGCACGTTCACCGCGGTGAACTTCTTGAACGAGGGCCGCCGCGACTCGTACGGCTTCGAGATCCTGATCAAGCGCGAGATCAGCGAGCGCGCGTTCGGCTGGGTCTCGTACACGTACTCCAACGCGCATCAGAAGCAGCACCCCGACAGCGAGTGGATCAAGACCGGCTTCGATCAGCCGCACGTGCTCAACGCGGTGGCGAGCTGGAAGCCCGGGCGCAACTGGGAGCTCGGCGCGCGGTTCCAGCTCGCGAGCGGGCGCCCGGACACGCCGATCATCGGCGCGACGTACGACGCCGACGACGGCGGCTACGATCCGGTGCGCGGTCCGCTGCGGTCGATCCGCACGCCGCTGTTCACGCAGCTCGACGTGCGCGCGGAGAAGATGTGGCTCTACGACACGTGGAGCCTCGGCGCGTACATCGACATCATCAACGTGACGAACGCGACCAACGTCGAGGCGACGCAGTACGACTATCGCTATCGCGACTCGGCGCCGGTCACGGGCTTTCCGATCTTGCCGACGATCGGCGTCAGGGGGACATGGTGATGCGCCTCGTTGCACTGGCCGCGCTCGCCGCGAGCGCATGCGGAACGTTCGAAGAACCATCGATCGTGCTCGACCTGCGCGTGATCGCGATGCGCACCGACATCGGCATGTCGCCCACGAAAGCGGATCAGGTCATCGACGTCGACCTCGACACGATGCCCCAGATCAGCGAGCTGCTCTCGCAGCTCCGGGACACGGCCGTCACCGCGTGGGTCGCGGATCCGGGCGGTGCCGAGGAGGATCCGCTGCTGTGGAGCATGACGCTGTGCCTGCCCGACGAGGAGGGGCGCTGCGATCGCGGGCTGCCGCACATCGAGTTCGGCGCGAGCGTGATCGATGACCCCGAGGGCGCCGCGGTCGCCCAGCGCCCGTTCGCGATCATCACGCCGACCGATCCGGCGACCGGCAGCACGATCGTGGCGATGCTCGTCGAGGCGATCGACGAGAACCCGGTCAACGCGCTCGGCGGTGTCGACCTGATGATCGAGCTGCGGATCGGCCGCGTATCGGCGCCGCGCGAGGACGACATCTACGCGGCGAAGAAGCTGCGCATCGCGCCGCGCGTGCCGATCGAGCGCGCCGCGAACACGAACCCCAGCATCACGGGCATCGAGACCGCGATCAACGGCTTCACGAAGGTGGACAACTTCGGGAGCGAGTTCGGCCTGAGCGTGCGCTGCGGCGACAAGGGCTTCGACGGCGCGTACGGCGATCGTGCGCTCGTCGAAAAGGCGCTGGTCAACCCGGGCGACGCCGTCACGCTCTTTCCGAACGAGGCGAGCGGCACGCGCGAGGACTACGCGGTGCCGGGCTTGGACGGCAAGACGATCATCCTCGAGGAGAGCATCTCGTATCAGTGGCTCGCGACGTACGGTGGGTGGTCCGACGAGACCACCGGCGGCGGCCACGACATTCTCGGAAACCAGTCGCTGCTGGGGAGCGACTGGACCGCCCCGTTCATCGGGAACCGTGATCATCTCGACGTCTCGATCTGGATGATCCAGCGCGACGAGCGTTTCGGCGTGACGCCCATCGAAACCTGCCTCACAGTAGTAAATCCATGACGCGCTCCGTGCTCCTCGCGACCGCTCTCGGGGTCGCGGGGTGCACGTCGTTCGAGGACCCGACGATCGTCGTCGACATGCGTCCGCTCGCGATGACCGCGGAGCCGCCCGAGCAGCTCGTCACGCTCGATCCATCGGATCCGCCGGAGCCCGTGGAGCTGCTCGCGCAGCTCGCGCCGACACGCGTGTGCGCGCTCGTCGTCGATCCCCAGATGGATCGACGCATCCGCTACGAGATGCGCATCTGCACCGACGCGCTCGGCGATCGCTGTGGCAATCCGCAGGTGGTGATCGCGTCCGGCGTGATCGACGACCCCGACACCACCACACCCGCGCCCGCGCTATGCGCGACGATCGAGCCGAATGGAAACCTGCTGGGCGTGCTCGTCGCGTTGCTCGAGAGCGACGCGTTCGGCGGGCTCGGCGGGCTCGACTACAACGTCGTGCTGCGCTTCGGCGGCGAGGGCGCGGATCCCGTGCTCGATCAGTACGCGTCGAAGCACGTGCGCGTCGCGCCGAAGATTCCCGTCGCGCGCACGCCGAACGCGAACCCCACGCTGCGCCGGCTCGAAGGCGAGGTCGACGACAGCGGCGACAACCGACCGCTGCAGACAGGGCGCTGCGTCGATCAAGACCCGCTCGTCGTCACGCGCGGGCAGCGCGTGAAGCTCTCGCCGATCGAGCCCGACGAGGCGCGCGAGCCCTACCTGACGCCGACGCTCGACGGCCAGGGTGCGATGTTCGTCGAGAGCCTGACCTACCAGTGGCTCGCGAGCGATGGCGGCTTTTCGAACGCGGCGACCGGCGGCCCGCGCGATGCGTTCGGGAACGTGCAGCCGATCGACACCGAGTGGCGCGCACCGACGGACATCCGCGCGACGACCGACGTCGACATCTATGTCGTACAGCGCGACGAGCGGCTCGGCTCGAACTGGTACACGACCTGCGTACGCGTGATGCTCTAGATACACGCGTCGCAGAGGCCACGGACGTGAACCTCCACCTGCCGCGCACGCACGGCCCGCGGCGCGCGCGAGCGACGTACGGCGAGCTCGATCTCGGGCAAGCACTCGACGGTGCCGCACTCGGTGCACACGAAGTGCGGGTGCGTGCCATCGTGCTCGTTGGTGACCGCCTCGAAGCGCCACACGTGATCGCCGACATCCGTGCGCCGCGCGAGGCCCGCCTCGGCGAGATCGACGAGGTTGCGATAGATCGTCGCGCGGTCCCACCCGTGCGACGCGAGGCGATCGGCGACATCGCCGTGCGAGACGGGCGCTTCGCTCGAGCGGAGCAGCTCGAGCACGGCGATGCGCGACGGCGTCGCACGCAATCCGCGGTCGCGAACACTGCTGCGCGCCGCGGCGCTATCGTCAGCCTTCTTCGCCAAGCCGACCAATACTACTCGCCGAGCCGCCGCGAGTCGATGCCAGGAATCCCTACGCGGCGAGCACGAAGTCGAACGTCGCGCGTCGCACCTTGTTCTCGACGCTCGTCGTCATGATCAACGACGGATCGATGAACGGATCGCCCTCGTTGTACGGGTCACCCTCGAAGTACAGCTGCGTGGTCAGCGTCTCGAACCCCGGCGCGCTGACCTTCACGTGGATGTGCGCCGGGCGATATCGCCGTCCGTTGAGATATCGCCCCGGCACGATCGTGCGCAGCTGCCACCTGCCCCGCGCATCGGCGGCCATGCGCCCGCGAAAGCGAAAGCCGTCGAGGTCGTAGTCGCCCCTCACGTTCGCCTGCCACACGTCGATCGTCGCTTTCGCCAGGTGCTCGCAGCTCGTCGAGCTCACGCTGCCGCTGATCACGAGCCGCTCGCCGTCGTCGTCGGGCGCGACCAGCACGCTGCGGCTCGGCGCGCCTCGCTTGTAGAACGGGCCTTCGATGTTGTCGGCGGTGGCGATCGCGGTGCACGCCTGTGGCATCGGCGGGAGCTCGTCGCCGTCGTCGGCGGCCACCGTCGGTGCGAGCCCGCCCGCATCGCGCGGTGCGCTCGCGCTGCCGCGCGGGCACGCTGCCAGGAGGAGAGAGCCAAGTCCAGCGGTGAGAAAGCTGCGTCGGTCCATGATCCCACAACGGGGATCCCGACCGACCGGCGCACGAGATCTCGCGCCATCGAATTCGGGGGCTTACCAGGACTGGGTCGAGCCGTAGACACCCACATCGCGCTTTCGCGGCGGCTCGGGCGGGTCGGGAACTGGCGGGGGTGGCTGGATCTTCACCGTGATCGGGGCCGGCTCGACGGCGATCGGGGAGATCGCGGTGGTCGGCGGTGGCGTGGCCGCGACCTGCGTCGTGCCGCGAAGCGCGCGCTCGGACGCGGCGCGATCCTCGACGAGACGCCTGGCCGCATCGGCGTCCCGGCCGATCGTCTGCGCGTACAACCCCGCCGCGACATCGAAGTGCGCGAGCGCATCGCGGTGCTTGCCGGCCGCCGCGTCGACGAGGCCGAGGTTGTGCTCCGCGAACGCGCGATCGCCGTGATTCGCGGCGGCGAAGATGTCTCGCGCGCGCGTGAACTGTTCGCGAGCCTCGGCGAGCCGCGCGGGATCGAACGCTCGCTTCGGGCGCTCGACGGTGACGCGTGGATCCACGGGCGCCGACCAGCTGTCGGCGCGTGCGAGTGCGACGAGCCCCAGGGAGTTGTGGGTCAGGCCGGCCTCGACGCTCTTCTCGCCGCGGGTCGCGACCTCGATCGCGAGCGCCTGCGAATAGCGCTCGAACGCGAGCGCGAGATCGCCTCGCAGGCGCGCGACGCCCGCGAGGTTGTGCAGGTCTCGCGCGATGTCCGGGTGAACCTCGCCGCGCAGCGCGCGATCCGCGTCGTAGGCGCGCTGGTGCCACGACTCGGCCGCGTCGAGGTTGCCCGCGGCGCGCTCGACCGAGCCGAGTGCCGACTCGACGGCGATGCGCTCGATCGTCGCGCCGAGATCCGTCGTCACCGCCAACGCATCACTCGTCACCGCCGGCGCGCCGGTCGTCGTCCCACTGGTCGTCGTCACCGCCGGCGCACCGGTCGTCGTCGAACCCGTCGCCGTCGCTGCAGGCGCACCGGTCGTCGTCGCACCCGTCGTCGTCCCACCGGTCGTCGTCACCGCTGGCGCACCGGTTGTCGTCCCACCGGTCGTCGTCACCGCCGGCGCACCGGTTGTTGTCGCCCCCGATGCATCGATCGCCGTTCGCGCCTTCGTCAACGCGGCATCGACGGCGAGCGTGTCACTCTGCACGACCTTCATCGACATGTCCGCGAGCATCGCGTGCGCGTCGGTCAAGAGCCTCCTCGCATCGTCGAGCGCGCCGCGGTTGTACGCGACCAGACCGCGGTGCTTGAGCAGCGTCGCGACGAGGCGCTCGGGCGCGCCCGCGCGATCGATGGCGCCCGAGGCGATCGCGATCAGATCGTCGGCGCTCGCGAGATCGCGGCGATCACCGGCGATCGCCACGCGCGCGAGCCAGATGCGCGCCGCGAGCTGGTCCGCGTGGCCGCGCTCCGCGTCGGCGGCGGCCGCGCGCACCGCATCGACCGCGGCGTCGAGCTGGCTCGTCGCGCGCAACGCGTCGGCGTGGAGCAGCTCCGCCTCCGCGAGCGTCGGTGCGTGCTGCGAGGACCGCGCGGTCTCGACGAGCGTCGCGGACGCATCGAGGATCGGACGCGCGTCGCCGAGCGCGAGCGTGGCGCGCAACGCAGCGAGGTCGCGCTGGACGCCGAGGACGATCGCCGCGCGCGCCTTGTCGATCGGGATCGGATCCGCCGGGTCGCTCGCCGCGGCCGCGCAGTCGTCGGGGGACGGAAGTGCCGCGAGGGTATCGAGCAACGAGTATGCGCCCGATGTGCCCGATGCACCCGATGTCCCCGATACGATCGAGCCCCGCGACGCGCCCGACGCGTCCGACGAGGGTGACGGCGATGCGCCCGGCGCGGTCGCGGCTGCGGTCGAGCCCCGCGATGCATCCGATGCGCCCGCATTCACGCGCGCGAGCGCGGCGATCAGCGCGGCGGCCTCCTCGCGCCGACGATCGAGGCAGCGGTTGCGGGCGGCGGTCATCGCCGGTGGCTCGTACTCCGAGGCGCGGCAGGTCGTGTTCCGTTCGATCGCCCAGGCGCTCGTCCACTGATCGAGCGCGCGCAGCGCGGGCTCGCCGAGGTGCGCGAGCTGCCGGCGCGTCGTCGCGTTCCAGGTGCTCGCGATCTCGGCGGCGCCGGCCGCGCAAGCCGGACCGGCGGCGGGTTGGCGCAGCGCGAGGTAGGTCCCGCCGCTCGCGAGGAGCGCCGCGACCGCGATGCCGCCGATCAGCAGGCGCGGTCCGCTGCGCGCGTGGAGACCGCGCGTGACAACATCGGCGAAATCGACGAGCGACGGGAAGCGGGCCGCGGGATCGACCGACAGGCAGCGCCGGACCGCGGCGTCGAGCCACGACGGGACGTCGCGAAGCGGCGCGATCGCGGAGGATCGATACGCTGCGCGCAGCGCCGAGAACGTGGACGCCGGGAATGGACGCGCACCCGACAGCGCCTCGTACGCGGTGACGCCGAAGCTGAACTGGTCGCTCGCGGCGGTGGCCGAGCCGCCGTCGGCGACCTCGGGCGCCATGTACGCGGGCGTGCCGGCGAGCGAGGTGCTCGCGGCGGGCGTGTCGATCGATCCCGCGGCGAGCGTGGGCGACGGCGACGACGGCGAGGAGCCCGCGCGAGCGAGGCCGAAGTCGGCGAGGCGCGCGCGATGATCGCGGCCGACGACGATGTTGTCCGGTTTGACGTCGCGGTGGATCACGCCGGCGGCGTGGACGGCCGCGAGGCCGCGCGCGATGTCGGCGAGGAGCGCGGCCGTCTCGCGCCACGGATGCGGCGTGGACGAGTACGCGCGGAGCGTGTCGCCCTCGACGAGCTCCATCGCGACGTAGACGGCGCCATCGGCGGTGCCGACCTCGTGGACACCGACGACGTTCGGGTGATCGAGCTTGGCCATCGCCTTGGCCTCGCGGATCACGCGGTCGCGCGCGTCGGGGTCGGTGGCGGTCAGGAGCTTGAGGGCGACGCGGCGATCGAGCTCGGGCTCCCAGGCGGAGTAGACGCGGCCCATCGCGCCGGCGCCGACGAGGTCGCCGATGACGTAGCGGCCGACGGTCTCGCCGCGCTCGAGGGTGCGCGTGGGCGAGAGGGAGCGCGCGACCTGCGTGACGACATCGCGGCACGAGGCGCACGCGTCGAGGTGCTCGTCGACGGTGGCGAGCACGGGTGGCGCGAGACGGCCTTCGACCAGCCCGAGCACGGTGTCGTCGTCGAGGCACGTCACGCGACCCTCAGGGTAACATCGAGGTGGTGAGCACGCCGGACGTGGATCGAGCGCTCGACGAGGCCGTGGCGGAGGCCGCGCGGCGGTGGCCCGAGGTCGTCGTCGATGCGGGAGAGGTGAAGCGCGCGTTCGCGGCCAAGCTCGCGGGCGACGAGCCACCGGCGGTGAACGCGGCGAACGTGGCGGAGGTGATGCTCGCGCTCGCGTGTGCGCGTGGAGACGCGAGCGCGATCGCGGTGTTCGATCGCGAGTATCTCGACGTGGTGAAGGTCGCGCTGGCCGGGATGAAGCTCGCCGCCGCGACGGTGGAGGACGTGAAGAGCGGCGTGCGCGACAAGCTGCTCCTCGCAGAGGGCGAGCGACCGGCGCGCATCCTCGAGTACGCGGGGCGCGGCCGGTTGCGCGGGCTCGTGCAGGTGAGCGCGAGCCGGATGGCGATCGATCGCCTTCGTCTCGAAGAGCGCGAGGCCGAGCTGCCCGCGCGCGAGATCGCGGCGCCCGCGAACCTCGAGCTGTCGCTGATCAAGGCGCAATATCGCGACGCGTTCGTCGACGGGTTCGCGCGCGCGGTCGCGAGTGCGTCGCGGCGCGATCGGAACCTGCTGCGCTTGCACTTCCTGGGCGGCGTCACGCTCGAGCAGCTCGCGACGATGTACGGCGTGCATCGCGCGACGGTGGTGCGATGGTTGGCGGCGGCGCGCGAGGCCGTGTTCGGCGCGACGCGCGCGCATGTCGCGCAGGCGATCGGCGCCCCGACCGAGGAGCTGGACGAGATGTTCGACCTCGTCCGGAGTCGCGTGGAGCTCAGCGTCGAGCGGCTGCTGGCCTCGGTGTCGGTCTCGCATCGCTAGGGAAACGGGGCAGATACGACAAAGGCGCAGAAAAAGTGCGCCGGTCGTGATCGGGGTCCGTTGAGCGAGTGAACCCCACGAAAGGCTCCCTCGATGCGCTCGATTCTCCTCGCCACGGTTCTCGCTGCTTCGACCCTCGTCACCCATGCTCGCACCGCGGATGCATGCGGCGGTAGCTACGAGTGGCAACCCACCGCGCACGTGGTGGCAACGCCGCGCGTGAAGGATGCGAGGTCGTTCGCGCTCTTGTGGGAGCGCCTCGACGCGAAGCGCGCGAAGACCGTGAAGCTCGCGCGAATGGACAGGATGTCCTTCGATACGTCGGCGACCGCATCCGGGCGGCGGCTCGACAGCGCGCAGCGGTTGACGCTGCTCGGCCCCTCGGGCACGAAGCTGATCGCCGCGACGGACACGGTGTGGGTCGACCTCGCGTTCGATCGCGACGACGCGCGCGAGGCGATCGCGTTGCCGAAGGGTGAGTGGGTGATCGCGCTCGATGGCCACGTCAAGGACGCGACGTGGACCTCGTTCGACGTGATGAACGGCAGCACGGTGACGAAGCTCGAGGCCGGTGACGTGAAGATCTCGATCTCGCACGGCACGCACACGTTCACCGCGGGCGGGCTGACGCTCGAGGGGTCCCCGCTCGGACTCGTCACCGTGAGAGGTGCGCGCTACCTCGCCGTCGCCGTCGGTGACTCGCGCACCGATGTCGCGCTGCACCGGCTCTAAGGCGCGACTTCCGTCAGGATCACCTGTGCGGTCAGCTTCGCGGCGAGCACGAGGTACGGCATGTTCACGGTCGACACCGTGTCCGTCGTGAGGTGGCGATGCGGTGACGTGTCGCCACCGACGTACTCCTCGGTGAGCCCGATCGCCGCGAAGCCGCGCTCGCGGAACGCCTGGTGATCGGTGCCCTGCGTGTTCGTCGCGACCACGGGAACGCCGACGCGACCCGCCGCCGCACGCCACTCGGCTTCGAGCTCCGTCGTCGGCACCTCGAGCTCGAAGCGCGAATCGTTGTCGGAGTCCCACGCGACCTGATCGATCGTGTGCACGGCGCGCACGGTCGCGGGCTGACGCGTCATCGCGAACGCGCGGCTTCCGAACAGGCCGGTCTCCTCGAGATCGAACAGCACGATCGTCACGGGCGCCGTGCGGCACGGTGTGTCCTTCAAGTAGCGCGCGACCGCGAGCACGACCGCGGTGCCGCTCGCGTTGTCGTTCGCGCCCGGGCTGCTCATGACGGTGTCGAAGTGCGCGCCGACGATGATCTCGTCGCGATCCCCCATCGTCGCGGGGATCGTCGCGACGACGTTCGCCCCTCCGGCGAATGCGTGCTCCGTCGCGGTCCAGCCCATCGCCGCGAGCTCGTCCTTCAAGTACGTGCGCGCGACGGCGCGCTCCGAGGTCGTGAAGCGCGGTGCGCTCGAGAGCTGCGTCACCGCGTCCGACAGCAGCGTGCCGAGCCACGGCGCATCGAGGCTCGGTGCCATGCACGACGAGCCGTCGCCCGACATGCCGCCGTCGCCGGCATCGACGCCACCATCCGGGTCGACGCCGGTGTCGTCGGTGCATGCGGCGAGCGCGATGGCGATGGCGATGGCGCGCGTCACTTCTTCGCCGTGTAGTCGACCGCCACTTCGATGTGGAAGTGGTCGCTGTGCGAGACCGGATCGTTCTGCGGCGTGAGCAGTGTGCGAAAGCGGCCGCTGTCCTTGACCGCCGCCTCGACGGCGAGCAGCAACGGATCGCCGAGCGGATAGTCCGCCTTCACGTTCGCTTCGCGGCCCGCCTCGTCGGAGAACGAGACGATATCCATCGCGATGCCGAGCGCGTGGCGCGAGAGGATCGGCTTGGTCTCGCCGTTCACGCGCACGTTCGTCCAGCGGAAGATGCTGCCGAACTTCACCTCGCGCACGCCGGCGGTGTAGAGGTCCTGTCCGAAGCTCTCCAGAGCGAGCGCGAGCTGACAGTCCATCTTGTACGGCGGGCTGCGCCACGCGCTCTTGTACTTGATGCCGCCGAGCACGATGTGACCGTCGGGATCGGGCTCGACGGTCAGCGCGGAGACGATCCGCCCTTCCCTCTTTGCAGGCTTGAACTTCACGCCGAGCGCCGCGAGCTCGGCTCCGCACGCCTTCTCCGCGGCGAGCATCTGCTTGGACGGCGGCCACTGATAGCCGCGCGGCATGTTGGTCAGGTTCCTGAGCGTCTTCTTGCTCGGCGTACGCGAGACCGTCTTCTTCTTCTTCTTTGCGTGTGCCTTCGCCGTCTTCTTCTTCGACTTCTTGGTCTTCTTCGACTTCTTCGACTTCTTCGACTTGCTCGAGGTCTCGGACGCCTTCGGCTTCGCGTCGACGACGTAGGCGGCACCCACTCCCGCGACGAGCGCGAAGACGAGCAGGCCACGCGACCACATGAAGGCGACCTTAACAGATACTCCGCCGATGGACCTGGAACTTCGCGAGGCGCTGGCCTTCTCCGAGGATCGTGACGCTGCTCTCGGACAGCTCTTGCCCGGTAGTCAGGATCACGACTACTTCCGCTGCTTGCGTGCGCAACACCGCGGCGATCTCGCGGAGGCCGACCGGATCATCGCGCACTGGGCGAAGCATCACGGTCAGGACAATCGGTATCACCGACTGCAACTGCGGCAGTGGTTGTATCGATCACAGAAGGACTTCGCCAAGGTCGCCGACAAGCTCCGCGATCAGTTCGGCGTGAATCACTGGCACGAGCGCGAGGTCGAGGAGATCGATCCGACGCGCCCCACGCGTCTGGCCGACGGCGCGTTCTCGGGCGAAGCATTGCTCCAGCAGGCGATCGATCACGACGACGGCCTCTCACAGGTCACCGACGAGGGCATCTACCAGCTGATCGGTCGCGACCTGTCGACGCCACGCCGGCGCGCGATGTTGCAGCGCCTCTCGCACACCGCCGCCCCCGGGCTCGTCGAGGCGGTGGTCCGCGATCTCGCGACGCGCGACGTGCAGTTCGGCGGCGTCGCCGTGCACGGCCACCTCACGCGCGATCAGCTGCTCGAGCTCGCCGAGCATCGCGAGGAGCTGCGCTCGCACCTCGGATGGGTGTGCGCGGTCGTGAAGCGCATGGTGCCGTCGCGCGCGCTCGTCGATCTCGAGCAGGATCGCGTCGCGCGCCACGCCTTCTTGCAGGAGCTGTGGGCGTTCCTGGCACCGCTGCCCGATGCGATCAACTCGCTCAAGGTGCACGCGCTGTGGCACCTGCTCGACACCAAGCGCCGCCTCGGCATCGATGCGGAGCCGGCGCTGTTCGCGACCTACCTCGCGCTGCCGCGACGCGTGGGCTACGTGCCCCACAAATGGCTCGAGAAGCAGAACGCGCGCGACGTCGCGCAGGTCGGCCAGGACTTCCATGCGTTCACCGGGCTGCCGCCCGCGACCGACGACGAGGGTCTCGTGCGCGCGTATCTACACGCGCACGTCGACACGGCCGAGAGCTTCGCGACGTACCTCGATCGCTCGTGGCTCGACGCCGAGATCGCGACCGCGCGGTTGCTCTACGGCGACAAGGACACCGAGCGCGCGACGCTGACGCTCGGGCCGGCGCGTGCGGCGGCGCTGCGCGAGCGCGTCGATCTCGCCTGGTGCGTTCACAACCCGACGCGGTTCGGCGAGACCGATGCGATCGTCCTCGACGCGGACATCAAGCACGTCCCCGAGCTGGTCGTGAAGGTGTTCCGCGTCGATCCGCATGCGTACTTCCTGCACGCGCATCGCGAGGTCAACACCGACCTCGATCTCGACGGGCTCGCCGCGAGCCACGAACAGATCCTTCGCTTTAGCGAGCCGCCGGTGCGCCGCGTCCGCCGCCGCATCGAGCTGCCGATGTGCTCGCGCGCGGGCACCTACGTCATCGATCTGATCGGCAACGGCATGTCGAGCCGCGCCGTCGTGCACAAGGGTCGCCTGCGCTACACGAGTCGCATCGGCGCGGCGGGCCACGTCGTCACGATCGTCGACGAAGCGGGCAATGCCCGGGCCGATGCACGCGCGATCATCGGCGAGCGCGAGTACGTGCCGGATGCGAAGACGAGCAACTTCGTCGTGCCGTTCTCGACGAACCCATCGCGCGTGCCCATGCTCCTGCTCGCCGGCGACATCGCGAGCGTGCAGAAGATCGACCTGGTTCGCGAGCTGCCGAACCTCTCGTGCACGATGCTGCTCGATCGCGAGGCGCTCGCATCGGGTCGCACGGCACGCGTCGTCGTGCGCGCGCGGCTCGCGATCGCGGGCGCACCTGCCTCGGTGACGCTGATCAAACGTCCGATGTGGGATGTCACGCTGACGGATCGCGCCGGTGTGTCGTCGACGAAGGCGCAACCGCTCGCGCTCTCCGATGACGACGCTTCGGTGCTCGAGTTTCCCGTCGGCGAGGACACCGCGCACGTCGCGATCGCGCTCCGCGGCGCGGTCGAGCTGCACAGCGAGCAACGCGAGCAAGAGCTCTCGTGCTCGCGCACGTTCGGCGTCGGCGAGATCCACGGCACGACCGCGATCGAAGCGCTCTACCTCGCCCACACAGCACGAGGCTGGGTGATCTCCGCCCTCGGCAAGACCGGCGAGCCGCGCGCGAAGCGTTCGGTGACCGTCGGCCTCGTCCATCGCTGGTCGCGCATGCAGCTCAACGTCGAGCTCGCGACCGACGAGCACGGGCGCGTCGAGCTCGGCGCGCTGCCCGGCATCGCGCGAATCACCGCCACGCTCGGCGCGGCGTCGCAATCGTGGTCCGTGGTCGACGGTCTGCGCGCGGCGCGGGTCCACGCGTTGCCGGAGACCGACGTGATCGTGCCGCTGCCGCCGTCTCGCAGCGCCGGCGAGGTGATGGCGACGCTCTCGATCGTGGAGATGCGAGACGTCCCGATCGCACATCCCGCGTGCACGCTCGTCCCGCTCGCGAGCGGCATCGCGATCCGCGGCCTGCCGCCGGGAACGTATGACGTTCGTGGCCCCGGCATCGAGATGCACGTCGTCGTGATGACGGCGCCCACCACCGTGTCCAACGCGGGGTTCACGCCGGAGGAGGTCATCGAGATCTCGCACACGCCACCGACGATCGCTGCGGTCGACACGCGGGACGGACTGAAGATCACGCTGGCCGACGCGGGGAAGCGCACGCGCGTGCATGTCATCGGCTCGACGTTCGTGCCCGCACTCGTCGATGCACCCGAGCTCGGAGCGCAGCGCCCGGTCGGGCGACGGTTCGATCGCGGCCGCGCCGTGCACTACGTCTCGGGGCGGGAGCTCGGCGACGAGTACCGCTACATCCTCGATCGCCGGGGAGCGAAGCGTTATCCCGGGCTGCTCCTCGATCGTCCGCCGCTGCTGTTGAACCCGTGGGCGCGCCGGACCACGTCGACCGACGTCGCCGCCGCGAAGCCAGGTGGACACTTCGCCGCACAGGCCGAGAGGTCGGCGGCCGCGTACGGCGGAGCTCCGCCGATGCAGCGCGCACAGGCGGGATCGAGCGAGGGCTACCTCGCGTACGACTTCCTCGGCGCGCCGCCCATCGTCCTCGCGAACCTCGTACCCGACGAAAGCGGTGTCGTCGCGATCAGCGCGGCGGATCTCGGACGCTCCGCGCACGTCGTCGTCGTCGTCGACGATCCGGGCGGCATGGCGGCCTGTCACGTGCCGCTGCCGGAGCGCCCGCTGGAGCCGCGCGACCTGCGCCTGCGGCTCGCGCTCGATCCCGCGCGCCACGTCTCGCAGAAGAAGGAGATCCTTCCGCTCGCGGCAGGAGACCGTATCGTGATCGAGGATCTCGCGACGGCGAAGGTCCACCTCGTCGACAGCGTCGAGAAGGCGCACGCGTACCTGCTCGCGCTGCGCGACGACGCGACGCTGCGCGAGTTTTCCTTCGTCACGAAGTGGCACGAGCTTGGGGACCACGAGCGACGCGAGAAGTACTCGAAGTACGCGTGCCACGAGCTGCACGTGTTCCTGTGGGCGAAGGACCGCCCGTTCTTCGACGCGGTCGTGAAGCCGTACCTCGCGAACAAGCGGACCAAGACGTTCGTCGACGACTTCCTGCTCGGCGCCGACCTGCGCGCGTGGCTCGAGCCCGTGCAGTTCGCGAAGCTCAACGCGTTCGAGCGCGCCCTCCTCGCGCGTGACGTGCCGACCGCGGACGGCATCGCGCGGCTGCTCGCCGACGAGGTCGGCGTGTTGCCTCCCGATCCGGCGCGCGACACGCGGCTGATCGACAGCCTGCTCGGCGGCGCCACGCTCGACGGCGACGACGCGATCAGCGCGCTCGCCGAGGAAGCCAAGGACAAGGCGGAAGCGAGCTATCAGCTCGCCGGCGCCGCGTCGGGATTCGGCGGGCCGCCCGGGATGCCGATGGCGTCGATGCCGCCGCCGATGGCCGCACCCGCGCCGGCCGCTCCGCCCGCGAAGATGGCGAAGCGAGACGCGCCGAAGCGACGCGCCGAGGGCCGCGCCCGCGAGGTGATGGACGAGCTCGACATGGAGATCGACGGCGATCTCGCGCGGCGCGACCAGAAGCCCGCGCCGATGTATCGCACGGTCGACAAGACGCAGGAGTGGGCCGAGAACAACTGGTGGCACCGCACGCCGCAGCAGAGCCGCGCGGAGATGATCGCCGCGAATCGGTTCTGGCGGGACTTCGCGGCGCATCGCGCGAGCGGCAAGACGACGCCGTTCCTCTCGCCGAGCCTCGGCCTCGCGAACGGAAGCTTCGCCGAGGCCATGTGCGCGCTCGCGGTTGTCGACCTGCCGTTCGTCTCCGGCGCGCACGCGATGACGCCCGATGGTGCGCGCCTCGAGATCGTCACCAAGGCGAACGCGCTCGCGGGTAGCTCGCAGCTCCTCGACGGCGAGCTGGTCACCGGCGGACCTCCGCTCGTGATCGGCACGAGCTTCGTGCGCACCGACGATCGCCACGACTGGATCGACGGCGAGCAGGTCGACAAGTACGTCGAGGGTCCGTTCTCGACGGGCGTCGTCTACACCTGCCAGGTCGTGCTCGCGAACCCGACGAGCGCTCGCCAGCGCATCGCCGCGCTGATCCAGATCCCGCGCGGGAGCATCGCCGTCGGCGGTGCGAAGCCGACGACGACGATCGACGTCGCGCTCGAGGCGTACGGCACGCACGGCCACGAGGTCAGCTTCTACTTCCCGCACGCGGGCGCGACGCCCGATGCACCGACCGGCGTGTGGTCGCACTTCCCCGTGCATGTCTCGCGCGGTGGAGCGATCGTCGCCGCCGCGCCCCCGCGCGCGCTCGAGGTCACGAGCACCGCGGCCGCGGCCGATCCACGCTCGTGGCCGTACCTGTCGCAGCGCGGCTCGGTCCCGGACATCGTCGCGTACCTCGCGACCGCCAACCTCGCCGCGATCGATCTCGACAAGGTCGCGTGGCGGCTGCGCGATCGCGCGGCGTACACGATGATCGTCGAGGCGCTCGAGAAGCGACAGGCGTTCTCGCCGACGCTGTGGGGCTACGCGTGGCTCCATGCCGACGCGCCGCGCATCCGCGCGTTCTTGCGCTCGCGCATCCAGTTCGCCGGTGACCCGGGCCCGGTGCTCGAGATGCTCGACATCGACGGCGAGGACCTCGGCACGTACGAGCACCTCGAGCTGTCGCCGCTGGTGAACGCGCGCGCGCACAAGCTCGGCCCGAAACTGCGCATCCTCAACGATGGCCTGTCCGCGCAGTACGGGCGCTTCCTCGACCTCGTGGCCCACCGGCCGGTGCCGACCGCGAAGGACCTCCTCGGCGCGGCGCACTATCTGTTCGCGCAGGACCGCGTCGAGGTCGCGCTCGCGACCCTCGCGCGCGTCGACGCCGCGCAGCTCGCCGATCGCATGCAGTACGACTACCTCGCCGCCTATGCCGCGTGCATCCAGGGTGACACCGCGCGTGCGCGGTCGCTCGCGAGCCCGCATCGCGAGCATCCCGTCGATCGATGGCGCAATCGCTTCGGTGCGATGCTCTCGATGCTCGACGAGATCGATGGCGCGGCGCCGAGCATCGTCGATCCGCGCAGCCGCGAGCAGCAACACGCGGAGCTCGCGGCGAAGCAGCCGACGTTCGAGCTCGCTCTCGACCGCGACGGCGTGGTGATCACGAGCCAGCACGTGACATCGCTCGAGCTGCGCTTCTTCGAGATGGACATCGAGCTCTTGTTCTCGCGGCAGCCGTTCGTGCAGTCCGACGTCTCGCGGTTCTCGTTCATCGAGCCGGGCTATCGCGAGACGATCACGGCCCCCCAGGCGAAGCACCGCGTCGCGTGGCCCGAGGCGCTGCGCGGCAAGAACGTCGTCGTCGAGGCCGTCGGGGCGGGCCAGCGCAAGGCAAAGGTCCACTACGCGAACGACCTCACCACCGCCGTCGCGAACCAGGTCGGCCAGGTCCGCGTGAGCCGCACGTCCGATCAACACGCGATGCCCGCGACGTACGTGAAGGTGTACGCGCGCAAGCACGGCGGAGAGGTCACGTTCTACAAGGACGGCTACAC
This sequence comes from uncultured Kofleriaceae bacterium, assembly GCA_964617845.1. GTDB lineage: Bacteria > Myxococcota_A > Polyangia > Haliangiales > Haliangiaceae > JABFXX01. The sequence goes on from CAZUAR010000013.1 coordinate 66,158, forward strand.
GGACCTGCGCGGGTGGTTCGACTACGCGTCGCTGTCGACAAATGATCTCGATCACGTCGAGCGCTTCGCGATCCTCGTGTGTTCGGATCGATCGGGCGCGGCGATCCTCGAGGCGAGCCCTCCCGCACGCTGACACCACCCGCGAGACAAAATTAGATCGGCCACCGCGCAGAGACGTTTGCGTCAGGGACGATGCGCTCCGCTCTGCTCGCACTCGCCGTCGTCGGCGCGCTCGCTCCTGCCGCCGCGGCGGATGACGACCCGCGCTCGAACATCACGCTGACCACCGCGTTCGCGATGGGCTCGTTCGAGATCGGGGACGTGCACGGCTTCCAGGCGCCCGGCGGTCACTTCGATCTCGGCTTTCGCGTGCGCCGCTGGCGGCTCGCCGCCGAGGCCGGATTCGGTCTGTGGTCGAATCCCCAGGCCGTCGATCCCTCGGAGCGGGGCAGCTTCCGGCGCCACGGCATGGCGCTCCAGTGGTCGTTCAAGGATCTGCTCGTTCCGGCGAACGCCTCGCGACCCAAGACGTCCCACTTTCACGGCTACCTCGAGGTCGGCGTCGGCCGGCAACACGTCGACGGAGATCTCGGCAGCTTCGGTCGCAACGACGTCATGCTCGGCCTCGGCATCTCGCCCGAGCTCCGCCTCGGCCCCGCGGTGCTCGGCGGCGACTTCGGTGTGCGCGTCCTGATCTCTCGCGCGCCCGTCACCACGATCGCGCGCGGCGAGATCGCGACCTCGCCGTCGCTCGACGTGGCTCTCCTCTACGTCTTCGGCCTGAGGTTCGGACACTGATATGCGAACACTCCTCGCGCTCGCGATCCTCCTCGCCGCCGCACCCGCGACCGCCGACGTGTGGCTCGCCGGGATGCCGCCACCGCCGCCACCGGAGCCTGCGAAACCGTACGTGCGCCCGCTCCTCGGCGATCGCTGGACGGTCACCGCGATGCCCGGCACGGGCTGGGTCGAGATCCACGGCACGCTCGGCGGCGGCATGCTGATCGATCCGACGGTGACGCGCACCTTCGATCGCTTCGAGATCGCGGCCGACTACATGCTCCTCGACTGGAACGACGAGCAGGGCATGCGCTCGAGCGGCACGCTACACCGCCTCGGAGGCGAGCTCCGCTATCAGTTCGGTCGCGTGCGCGTGCAGGGCAAGATGACGCTCGACGCGGTCGCGTCCGCGGGCCTCGGCTGGCAGCACATCTCGCAGGATCACGGTGCACCGATCGGCCGCAGCGATGGCTCGCTCGGCGTCGTGCTGCGCATGCTCTCCGATCTGGGCGATCGCGAGAAGGAGCGCACGTTCTTCGGCTTCGAGATCGGCGCGCGCTTCCTCGTCACGCGCGGCGCCGATCACACCGATCGCGGCTTCGTCGTCGCGTTCGGCGTCCCGCTCGGCTGGTGATTAGCGTTTCTTGCGCTTCTTCGGCGTCGCGCGCACCTCGGAGCCGGGCGCGCCGAACATCCCGTTGACGCCGCGATCCGCGCACGCCCACAGCGAGATCACGATCGCGAGATCGCCGAGCGCGCGCCTCGACATCGACGCGGGGATCACGAGGCCGTACGTCTCGGACACGAAGCGAAGGTCGCGCAGCACGCGCGAGACCTCGTCGCGATTGACGTCGCCGTGCCAGTAGACGACGCGCGTGACGATCAGCTCCTGATGCCGGCGGAGGAACTCGCCCATCGACAGCGGCTCGGCGATGCGATGCGTCGGCGGCTTGCAGATCTCGAGGAGGTCCTCGAGGTACTCGTTCCAGTGGTGCGCGAGGCGCCGGTTCTCCGGGCGGCGCAGGAACTTCACGCGATCGACGGAGAAGTCCGCCTTGACCGCGGTGCGGAAGCGCGGCGCGACGGCCATCAGATCGTAGAGGACCGGCGGGTTGTCCTTGACGTAGTCGGTGTCGTGATAGCGCCACCAGTTCCGGAGCTGCGGCCACGTGCGCACGGAGAGCAGCGGCTCGTCCTGCGAGTCGACGACGACGAAGCGCGAGTCCTCGGCGCGAAGCACGGTGATCCAGTGCGACCACTCGTCGACGCAGAGGAGGACGGGCGTCTGTTCCTTGAGGTGCTTGGTCAGCGTCTTGCGCGCCTGCTCGGCGTCGGTGCGGCGCTCGAGCACGAGGTCGCACTCGAACGCGCGCGCGGCGCGGGCGAGCTGGATCTCGTTGGTACCGGACCACCAGTGGGTCTTCGCGGTGGACGAGATCTGCGAGACATCGACCATGCGGCCGAGGGCCAGGAGGGCGTGCTTGAGCGCAAACGGACCGCACGTCCATTCATTCGGTTGCGGATAGAATCCAGGTCCGCCGAGACCCTCTGCCACGGCGGCACCATAGCACCCGTCCCTCGGTCCCAAGAGCAGCGGCCGGCCACTCCCGAGGACTATAATCGTTAGGAGTTGCCAACAATTAGACCAGGGCGATCACTCCCCGTTCGTCCTGAAGCGCGCTCAGACCTGGACCGTTGGCTGGCCGCTGAACCACTGCCAGCGCCGGCCGACAACGACATGCTCGCGCGCGTGGGCCTCGAACAGGCGACACCAGAGATGAAGCGCGCGGGCGTGCGGCGAGCTGACGGCGGCGCGCTCGATCGAATCGATGACGAAGCGCTTCTGCCGCTCGAAGTTCTCGGGCGACCACGCGATGTCCTCGACGTCGAGATCCATCGCCATGCGACGAGCGCGATCCTCGAGCCACAGGACCAGCTCGAGCTCCCAGCGCCCTTGCGCGAGCGGGCGCGCAGCGGCGGCGGTTTCGGCCAGGAGCGCGCTCGCGACCTCGGGCGAGACGAGCAGCTCCGAGGCGGCGCCCAGTCGACGGTTAGAGTACACGACCATCGCAGGCACCCTAGTCGGTCCGTCTGACAACCAGCGCGCTCGCGGGCGGTCGTGGATGCGTGCCTCGATGCGAATCACCGACGATGATCATGTCCGGCACAGGTGACTGGAGGATGTTCCATACGTGGCGGCACGGTGACATCTGTCCGCCTTTCGGACGCTACTCGCCGACCACGCTCACGGTGATCTTTCGACCGTGCGCCTGCGCTCTGTGCTCCCACACGTAGAGGCCCTGCCACGTCCCGAGCACGAGCTGGCCGTTCGCGATCGGGATGCCGATCGACGTCTGCGTCAGCACGGTGCGAACGTGCGCGGGCATGTCGTCGTCCCCTTCGGCGGTGTGCACGAACAGCGGATCTCCGTCGGGAACGAGCCGCGCAAAAAATGCGTCGAGGTCGCGACGCACGTCCGGATCCGCGTTCTCGCAGACGATCAGCGATGCGCTGGTGTGGTGGATCCAGACCGTCGCCAGCCCCTCACGTGCACCGCTTTTCTCGACGACGCCACGCACGTGGCGCGTCACGTCGTACGTGCCTCGTCCGCGGGTCTGGATGGTCAGTTCCGTTCGATGAATCATCTCGAGGGGCAGGGTATGCTCCGCCGCGCGGTGATCAAGCGCGGACTCCGGTACGTCGACGAGCTGTCGGATGTGATCCGAGGGCAGCTCGCCATGGCGTACCGAGCCAAGGACCTGGTGAGCTACGGCCTGCGCACGCGCCTCAAGCAGGGCTACACGTGGCAGGACTTCCGCGCCGACGCCCTCGCCGCGCTCGTCGTGGGCTGCGTGGCGCTGCCGCTGTCGATGGCGCTCGCGATTGCCTGCGGTGTACCGCCGGAGCACGGCCTCTACACCGCGATCGTCGCCGGCGTGATCGCCTCGCTGCTCGGTGGCACGCAGTTCCAGGTGACCGGCCCGACCGCCGCGTTCGTGGTGATCCTCGTCCCGATCGTCTCCAAGTACGGGCTCTCGGGGCTGCTCGTCGCCGGAATGATGGCGGGCGTCATGCTCGTCGCGATGGGCCTCGCGAGGCTCGGGCGCCTGATGCAGTACGTCCCGCACCCGGTGACCACCGGGTTCACTGCGGGCATCGCACTCGTCATCGCCGTGCTGCAGCTCAAGGATGCGCTCGGGGTCCAGGTGCCGCGTACCGAGGGGACGTTCGAGTACGTCCGCGCGTTGTGGGAGTCGCGCGGCGGCGTGAACTGGTGGGACCTCGGCATCGCGGTCGTCACGATCGCGATGCTGCTCCTGATCCCGAAGCTGACGAAGAAGATCCCCGCGCCGCTGATCGCGCTGACCGCGATCTCGCTCATCGTGCTGCTGTGCGAGCACGTGATTCCCGGTTTCCACGCGATGACGATCGGCGGCAAGTTCACGTCGACGATCGACGGCGAGGTGATCCGCGGCATCCCTCCCCTGCCGCCGCTGCCGGTCGTGCCGTGGCACATGGAGTCGGCCGGCACCGAGCTGTCCTATCAGATGATCCGCGACCTGCTCCCCGCCGCGTTCGCGATCGCGATGCTCGGCGCGATCGAGTCGTTGATGTCCGCGGTCGTCGCCGACGGCATGACGGGCTCGCAGCACGATCCGAACAGCGAGCTGATCGCGCTCGGCATCGCGAACATCGTGTGCCCGTTCTTCGGCGGCATCGCCGCGACGGGCGCCCTCGCGCGCACCGCGACCAACATCCGCGCCGGCGCGCGTTCGCCGATCGCCGCCGCGCTCCACGCGGTCTTCGTCCTCGCGTGCACGATCGCGCTCGCGCCGCTCGTCGCGTACCTGCCGATGGCGGCGCTCGCGGGCCTGTTGATCGTCGTCGCGCGCAACATGGCCGAGACTCGCCACTTCCTGCGCCTGATGAAGATCGCGCCCCGCAGCGACGTCACGGTGATGCTCACCTGCTTCGCGCTCACGATCTTCTTCGACATGGTGATCGCGGTGACGTTCGGCGTGCTGCTCGCGGCGCTGCTGTTCATGCGCCGCATGGCCGTTCTCACGCGCACCACGCTGCAGACCGTCGACAACGCGCGCTTCGAGGCGCCGCCCGGTGTCCGCGTCTACGAGATCGCGGGCCCGCTGTTCTTCGGTGCCGCGAAGACCGCGATGAACCAGCTCGCGATCGTGGGCGACAAGGACCACACGATCATCCTCGAGATGCGCCACGTCCCGACGATCGACGCGACGGGCCTCGTCGCACTCGAGTCCGTGCTCGACCGCCTCGAGCGCTCGAAGATCAAGGTGATCTTCGCGGGCCTCATGCCCGAGGTGCTCGAGATCTTCGAGCGCGCCGGCATCAAGCGTCAGCCGGGTCGCATCGCGTACGCGCCGGATGTCGAGACCGCGATCAGCATGGCGATCGTCCATGCGGCGCGCATCTCGCGTCCCGTGATGGACGCGGCGTGACGGCGGCGGTCGATCACGCCGATGCGGGATCGAGCAGCTCGACGACCGCGTCGTTGACCGAGCGCCGCAGCGCCTTGATCGCGTCGGCGCTCGTGTGACGCGACGGGTGCACGCGGTTCGTGAGCAAGATCGACCAGCGGCGGTTCTGCAGATCGAGCCACATCGACGTTCCGGTGAAGCCCGTGTGCCCGACGCCGAAGCGACGGCTCCAGCGATCGCCCGCCTGCGAGACGCCGGGCTGTGGCGACGGCGAGTCCCAGCCGAGGCGCCACGTCGCGCCGGCGAGCGGTGCGTCGGTCAGGAAGCGCTTGACGACGTGGGGCTTGAAGCGACCGCGCGCCTCGCCCGAGGCACACGCGAGCATCGCGGACGCGAACTTCGCGACGTCGTCGAGGCGCGCGAACAGGCCCGCGTGACCGCAGATGCCGCCCGCGTAGTACGCGTTCTCGTCGTGCACGCGGCCGGTGACGACGCCGCGCTCGTCGAGCTCGGTGGAGACGGCGGGCTCGAGCTCGGTCGTGCCGGCGAAGCGCGCGGTGAGCTCGAGCGGGGCGGCGACGAGATCGGCGAACGCGTCGGCGAGTGGGCGGTTGGTGACGCGCTCGATGATCGCGCCGAGCATGATGAAGCCGAGGTCGGAGTAGATCGCCACGGTGCCGGGCTCGGCGGCCACGGGCTCGCGCGCGGCCATCGAGACGAGCTCGGCGTATGGATCGGCCGGCGGCGCGTCGCGGAGCATGCGGAAGAACTCGACGTGCGCCGCACAGCCCGCCGAGTGGCCGAGGAGCTGGCGCACGGTGCCCGTCGTGGTGGCGCGATCGAGGTAGGAGCGGACGGGTGCGTCGAGGTCGAGCGCCGAGTCGCCCACGAGGACCATCGCACACGCGACCGTGGACATCGGCTTGGTGAGGGACGCGACGTCGAAGTACGTGCGCTCGTCGATGCGCGGGCCCTCGTCGGGGATTCGCCGAGTCCGCCCGCGGTGCAGGCGGGCGACCTCGCGATTCGCGTCGCCGATCGAGAGCGCGGCGGCGGATCCGAGGCCAGCGGAGAGCGCTTCTTCGACGAGCGCGGTGATGCGTTCCACGACCGGAATGTACCCCCGCGTGATACCTTTGGGGTCGCGTGACGCGTTACGAGCTGCTCGATCGTATCGGCGTCGGCGGCATGGCAGAAATCTTCCGCGGGAAGGCCATTGCCGCCGGGGGCTTCGAGAAGCCCGTCGCGATCAAGCGCATCCTTCCGCACCTCTCGCAGGACAAGCGGTTCGTCGAGCTGCTGATCGCCGAGGCGAAGGTGCTGAGCCTGCTCAAGCACCGCAACATCGTGCAGATCTTCGACGTCGGACTGGGCGACGACGGCCAGTACTTCCTCGTGATGGAGTTCGTCGACGGCGTCGACATGGGGGCCGTGCAGCGCGGCAACGACGCGAAGCGCAAGCGACTGCCGTTTCACCTCGCGCTGCATATCGGCGCCGAGGTGTGCGAGGCGCTCGAGCACGCGCACACGGCGAAGACACCGGATGGCCGGCCGATGTCGCTCGTGCATCGCGACGTGTCGCCGTCGAACGTGCTGCTGTCGCGGTCGGGCGAGGTGAAGCTGACGGACTTCGGCATCGCGAAGCGCGCGGAGTCCGAGCAGACGGGGCACGGAGCGGTGCGCGGCAAGTTCGCGTACATCTCGCCGGAGCAGGCGCGCAACGAGCACATCGAGCCGCGCAGCGACGTGTTCTCCGTCGGGATTCTCATGTGGGAGATGGTGACGGGGCGGCGATTGTTCTCGCAGCTGGACGACATGGCCGCGCTGCGCGCGGTGCGCGAGGCGCAGGTCGCGCCGCCGACGACCGTGGACCGCGCGCTGAGCGCGGACATCGACAACCTGATCATGAGCGCGCTGTCGAAGGACATCCGGCGCCGTCCGACCGCCGGACAGTTCGGCGAGAAGCTGCGCACGATTCGCTATCAGCTGTCGGCGACCGGCGGCGATCCGGCGATGGAGCTCGCGCAGCTGATCGACTTCGCCCAGGAGTACGAGCGCGAGAGCAGCCGGAGCCTGTCGCCGTTCGATCACATCCCGTCGACGACGTCGAAGCGCAAGCCGGGGCTGTCCGGGTTCGAGCCCGGCGATGGCAGTGAAGCGACCGTGATTCGCATCCGCACCGCGGAGGAGTTCGGCACGCTCGATACGCCGCAGAGCATCGTCGACGCGAAGAAGGTGATCGACAAGTTCGAGGACGAGGAGACGCGGCTCGCATCGCTGTCGGGGCAACAGCTGCGCCTGCTGCGCTCGTCGCAGAGCGACCGCGAGTCCGGCGAGATCGCGCCGCCGCCGAAGCGCATGCGGCGCAACACCGAGGAGCCGACGACCGCGCGCCCGCCGCTCGACGAGGATGCGATGACGATGAGCGGCACCGCGCCGCGACCGGGGGCGGTGATGCCGCACGAGAGCTTCGAGTCCGACGAAGCGACCCGCCTCGTCGCACCGACGAACCGCCGCACGCCACCGCCCGAGCGCATCGCGCCGCGTGTCCCGAACCGCGCCGACTCGGCGCCGCCGACCAACATCGCGCGCCCGAACCTCCCGGGCGTCGCGTCGCGAAGCTCGCCGCAGAGCACGCGGTCCCAGCCATCGCGTCCCCCGGTCGGTCTCGGGCCGCCGCCGATGCCCGACGACGCGGTCGACGAGAAGAGCCGCAGCAGCCGTAACAGCTGGGCGCCCGGCACCGTCCACAACCGCAATCCGACCGCGACGCCCGACGGCGTGCCCGTGAAGCCCCAGCCGATGCCGCAAGCGCCGGCCCACCTCGACTCGGGTCCGTTCGAGCAGCCGGTGCCGACACCGGTGACGATCGCGCGCCGTCCGCCGACGCAACAGCCGATGCAGCAACCGATGCCGCCGGTCTCGCAGTCGATGCCGCAGCAGCCGGCCTACGAGACGCCGTCGTACTCGCAGTCGCAGTCGCAGTCGCTTCGCGCGCCGATCAATCCGTCCGCGCCGATGCTGCCGCCGCAGCCGATGCTGCCGCCGCAACCGATGCTGCCGCCGCAACCGATGTTGCCGCCGCAGCCGATGCCGCAGCCGCCGTACGGCGCGCAGCCGCAGCCGGGCTGGGGCTCGCAGCCGCAGATGCGCTCGTCCGCACCGGATCTGTTCGCGCAGCGACCGTCATCGCCGGGGTACCAGCCGCGGCGCCCGCCGCCGCCGACGCTGTTGCAGCCGTGGATGCTCGTGGTCGGAGCAGTGATCATGGCGCTGGTGGCCTTTTTGATTACCCGCGCGTTCATCAAGTAGCGCCAGCGAAGTAGCGCACTTACGAGATTCTCCGAAAAGCCGGTCACGGATTGCCCCGCGCTTCACACGTGAGCGTTGAATGGGAGCAGCCCTCGTACCGATGACCCACGGAGCCGAAAGCGATCCGATCGCCCGGCTGATGCAAGACGGACAGCATCGCGATGCGATTGCTGCGTGCGCCGAGGCGCACGGCGTCGCCATCGGCCGCGTGTGCATGGCGCTGCTCGGCTCCCAGGCCGACGCCGACGAAGCAACGCAAGAGACGCTGCTGCGCGCACATCGCGCGATGGCGACGTATCGAGCGGAAGGCAGCGTGAAGTCGTGGTTGTGCGGCATCGCGCGCCACGTCTGCGCGCACATGCTGGAGACACGGCGCAAGCAGCGCGAGCTACTGGAGGTGGTCCCCACCGAAGGTGAAGCGCGAGATGCGTTCGTCACTCGCCGGCGTGCGCGCGTGCTGCGCGAAGCGCTCGGCAAGCTGAAGCCCACGGAACGCGAAGCGCTCGTCCTGCGCTACGTGTCCGACCTGAGCCATCGCGAGATCGCGACGGCCTGCAATCTCGACGAGCCCACCGCGCGCAAGCGGATCAGCCGCGCGCTCGCTCGCCTTCGCACCGTCATGCCCGACGAGGAGATCGAATAGATGAGCGACTGTAGCCAAGTTCACGACGACCTCGACGACATCGTCGCCGGGGACAGCGGTGCGATCGCGCGCCACTCCGAGCACCTCGCGAGCTGCGACGAGTGCCGCGATCTCCGTCACGAGGCAACCGAGCTCGCCGCGCACGTCGCGAAGGCGGGCAACGACTACGTGCCGCCGGCGGATCTCGCCGCGCGCGTGCTCGCGAAGATCGATGCGGACGCGAAGCCCGCGTCGACAGTCGAATCGACGGTCGAGGCCACGCCCGCACCGAAGCGCGAGCCATCCGTCGAGAAGCCGGCGAAGGACAAGGTCGTCGACACGAAGGTCACCCCGATCGAGAGCAAGCGAAAGCTCCCGCGCGTGTGGCTGACGCTCGTCGCCGCGTCGGCGGTCGCCGCCGGCGGCATCGTGACGTACAAGATGCGTCACTCGACGCCCGACGAATCGTCGACGAAGACGCCGATCGCGAAAAAGCAGGTCGATGACAAGAACAGCATCGGCACGGTCTCGACGATCGCGCGTGCGTCCACCAATACGTCCGCGGGTAGCGGCGTGTCCGTGCGCGGCGCCTCGGGCGACTGGCGCCCGCTCGCGAAGGGCGAGGTGATCCCGGTCGGTGGCGCGGTTCGCACCGACGAGCGCACGCGCGTGTCGTTCGACATGAAGGACGGCACGAAGCTGATCCTCGATCACGCGACGGAGCTCGCGTTCGACGGCAAGGATGCGCGCGCGATGTCGCTCGCGAAGGGCCGCGTCGTCGCCGACGTCGCGCACGTCGAGAACCACCCGGCGAAGATCGTGACGCCCGACGGCACGATCGACGTGCTCGGCACGAAGCTCGTCGTCACGGCGGCGCCGAAGCTGCTCAGCGTGCAGGTCGTGCGCGGCGAGGTCGCGGTGACCTCGAACACGAGCCAGCGCGCCGAGGTGCACGCCGGCGAAGAAGCGGTGATCGAAGGCGCGGCGTTCAACGTGTCGTCGGCGCCGTCGCTCGTGAACGAGCTGTCGTGGAGCGAGCTGATCCCCGCACAGAAGCCGGACGAGGTGGTCACCTCGGGGCTCGGATCGCTGCGCGCCTACAAGCCGGGCGAGAAGCGCGACCGCGACTGGAACCTCGCGCTCGCGAAGCACGACGTGAAGGTCCGCATCTCGGGCCCGATCGCGCGCACCGAGATCACCGAAACGTTCCGCAACGACAGCGACACGCAGCTCGAGGGCGTCTATCAGTTTCCGCTGCCGTCGGACGCGCAGATCGACGGGCTCGAGCTCGACGTCAAGGACGCGCCCGGTGGATTCCTCGCCGGCGCGTTCATCGACAAGTCGCGCGCGGCGAAGATCTGGCAGGGCGTGATCGACAAGGCGACGCCGAAGATCGTCGAGCGTCCGTCGAGCGAGATCATCTGGGTGCCCGGTCGCTGGCGCGATCCGGCGCTGCTCGACTGGAAGCGCGGCGGGCGCTTCGAGCTGAAGATCTTCCCGATCCCGGCGAAGGGCTCGCGCACGATCAAGATCGCGTACACGCAGGTCGTCAATGCGCGCGGTCCGTTCCGCCAGTACGTGTATCCGCTCGCGCACTCGACCGATGGGTCGACGGTGGCGGACAACTTCACCGTCGATGTCGAGGTCCGCGGCGCGATGCCCGGCCTCGTGCGCACGCTCGGGTACGACATGCAGCGCGATCCGAGTCGTGCCGACGTGAACGCGCTGACGATGCAGGCGTCTGGCTTCGTGCCGAAGGGCGACATCACCGTGGACTACCGCGCGAACGACGGCGACGCGGAGCTGCGCGCGTGGACGTTCGCCGGCGGCGCTGCGGTGCCTCCCGACGAGAAGCTCGCGAAGAAGAAGGGCGTCGGCATCGATCCGAAGGTCGTCGAGGCGCAGCGCAAGGTCGCGGCCGATGCGCGTCCGACCGCGGTGCTCGCGCTGCGGCCGAACCTGCCGCGCTCGCGGGAGACCAAGCCGCGCGACTACATGATCGTCGTCGACTCGAGCCAGTCGATGGTCGGCGAGCGCTACACGCGCGCGTCGGAGCTCGCGATCGCGATGATCGGCCAGATGGATCGGCGCGACCGCTTCAGCGTGTCGGCGTGCGATACGGACTGCCGCACGCTCGGTGATCTGCGCGCTCCATCGGAGATCGGCGCGAAGGAGGCGAAGGCGTTCCTCGCCGAGACCCAGCCCGCGGGCGCGAGCGACCTCGTCGGCGCGATCCGCAAGGCGAGCGACTTTGCCTCCGACGAAGGCCGGCAGAAGTGGGTGCTGTTCGTCGGCGACGGCTTCTCGACGACGGGCTTCCGCCGCGCGGCGCAGGTCGAGCAGGCGCTCGCCGACGTCGCGCAGAAGGGCGTGCAGGTCAACACGATCGGTATCGGCGGCGACGCGGACACCGCGCTCCTCTCTGCCGCCGCGCGTGGTGGCGGTGGCACGCACCTCGCGTGGACGCCGGGCCAGACGGTGCAGACGATCGCGCTGACGTCGATCGAGTCGACGAACGGTGCGCAGCTGCGCAACGCGACGGTCGAGCTCCCCGCGGGCCTCGCCGATGTCGCGCCGACGATCCTGCCGACGCTGCGCTCGGGCGAAGAGGTGCTTATCGCCGCACGCATCGACGGCGCCGTGAAGGGCAAGGTCGTGCTGAAGGGCCTCGTCGGAAACGAGCCGTTCACGCAGGAGTATCCGCTCGAGCTCGCGGTGTCGTCGTCGCCGGGCAACGCGTTCGTGCCGCGCCTGTGGGCGACGCTCGCGATCCAGCAGCTCGAGCGCCGCGGCCAGAACGACGATCGCCTCCAGACGATCGCCCTGTCGCAGGGCTACGGCGTCATGTCGAAGGAGACGTCGCTGCTCGTCCTCGAGTCGGCCGCGATGTTCGAGGCGTTCGGCGTCGATCGCTCGCAGCCCGCGAACAAGTGGAGCGGTGAGGACTCGCTCGACGAGGTCGTGACGACCGGCGCGATGGACATCGGCGGCGACGTGGGGGCCGCGACCGCCCAGCCGGCCACGAAGTCCGCGAGCGCCGGGTACGACAAGGTCAGCGACATGACGATGGCGCTCGACGAGGGCAAGGCCGGGAAGAAGTCCGAGCGCGCCGCCGAGCCGAAGAAGGATGCACCGCTCGCGAAGCCGAAGGCACCTTCGCCGACGACGGCGCCGCTCGGTCGCGCGAACCGCGGCGGCGGTGGCTTCGGCCCCGCGGACAGCATGGATCCGTTCGGAGGCACCGGCACCGGCGTCGGCATGGGCACGATCGGCACGCGCCCCGGTATGATCGCGATGCGCCGCACGTGGGTGCGCGTCCCGTCGCTGACGCCGTACGACGGTGTCCGCGACAACCTGAAGAAGGTGATCGAGACCGCGGAGGCCGCGCTCGTCGCGAACCCGGACAGCCGCGAGAAGCACCGCGCGCTCGTGCAGGCGCTCGCCTACGCCGGCGAGCTCGACCGCGCGCGCGACATCGCGGCGAAGTGGCTCGAGCGCGACAAGCTCGACCCGCAGGCGCTCGACTACACCGCCGGCCTCCTCGGCCGCGACGGTCAGCGCGAGCTCGCGCTGCGCACGCTCGCGGGCCTGATCGACCTCGACGCGGACCGCGTCGCTCTCCACGAGCGCATGGTCAAGGCGTACGAGACCGCGGGGCGCCTCTCGCACGCGTGCTCGCACCGCATCGCGATCTCCGCGATCAACCCGCGCGACATGAACCTCGCGGGTGCGGCGATGCGCTGCCTCCGCTCGGTCGGTCGCACGAACGACGCCGAGATCGTGCGCATGGGGCTCGTCGACGACGCGCAGCGCGCCGCGGCCGAGAAGGCTGCGACCGTCGCCCCCGTCGAGAGCAAGCTCGGTGGCGACCTCGTCGTCAACGCGAAGTGGCAGGGCAACGTCGACCTCGACCTCTCGCTGATCACGCCCTCGGGCGAGCGCGTATCGTGGATGGGCGGCCGCACCGACGCCGCCGTCGGCGACGCGTCGAGCAACGAGAAGGAGACGCTCGCGCTCAAGAGGCTCAAGCGCGGCCAGTACCTGATCGAGATCTCGCGCGGCGCGAATTCCTCGGGGCCGATCACCGGCACCGTCGACATCTCGGTGCTCGGTACCAGGCGCTCGATGCCGTTCCAGCTGCTCGGCTCGCACGTCACCGTGACGCGCCTCGTGGTCAACCTCGAGGAGCGCATGGAGCAGGTCACGAACCCGGACATGATCCCGGTCCCGGTGCAGCCCCGCGTCAACATCGGCAGCGCCGGCGACGACGTCGCGAACCGCATCATTCGTTCGCGTGCGGGCGTGTTTCGCGCCTGCTACCAGCGAGAGCTCGCGCGCAACCCGTCGCTGCAGGGTCGCCTCGACGTCACGTTCACCGTGCTCGACGACGGCACGGTGCCACAGGCGATGGCGGGCGGCTCGATGGGCAACGAGGTCGCCTCGTGCGTGCAGCGTCAGGTGACGCGATTCCGCTTCCCGGCGGGAAGCGCGAACACCTATCGCTTCCAGCTGACGTTCAACGCGAACTGATCAGCGGTCGCGGATCGCCGCGAGGATCTCCGCGGCTTCCTTCTGCCGGTACGAGCCCGCCTTGGCCTTCGCGAACGGAGCGAGCGCCGCGCGGGCCTCGCTCCATCGCGAGAGCTTCACGAGCACGAGCGCGCGGTCGTAGCGCGCTTCGAGGGCGAGCGTGCCGTTCGGATACTTCGCGAGGTAGTCGTCCCACGCGGCGAGCGCGGCCTGTGGATCGGTGCCCTTGAAGTGAAGGTCGTGCGCGTGGCGATACGCGGCGAGGTCGGCGCTCGGCTGCGGCTTCGGCGGTGGAGGTGCCGGCGCCTCGACGACCGGCGGCGGCTCCTCCTCGTCGACGCGCGGTGCTGGTTCCTCGACCGGCGGCGGAGGAGCTTTCACGACGCGAGGCTTCGGTTTCACCGTGCGCTGGACCGGTGCCGGCGGAGGTGCGGGAGGCGCGGGCGTGGGACCGACCTCGGCGACGAGCCCCGCGTCGGGGATCGCCGCGATCTCGACGGGCTTCTCGATCGTCGTGATCGTCTCGACCGCGTCGGGAGCCGCGACCTTCGCCGACCCCTGCTGCTCGGGCAGGCGCATCGACACCGTGGTCTGCTCGTCGTGCGCGGGCGCCTCGACGACGGCCTCCGGCTTGCTCCACGGCGGGCGCCATCCGGCCCAGTACGCGAACGCCGTCGAGCCGAACAGCGACGCGATCACCGCGGCGATCAGCGTGAACCGCTTGCGGCGCGACGCGCCGCTGGTCGCGAGCGACTCGCGCAGGCGCAGCCGCGTGTGCGCGCCATCGTCGACACCGTCGTCGGCGTGGTCGCGCGCGGCGGAGATCGCGTCGCTGAGGAACTTGTCGACCGGGTTCGTCATGATTGCACCTCCTGGTCGAGCAATGCGCGCAGCTTCTTGCGCGCGTGGAACAGTCGCGTTCGCATCGTCGCTTCGGGTGCGCCCGCGATCACGCCGGCTTCACCGGCGGTCATCTGATCGATCTCGCACAGCACGAACGCGACGCGCTGGTCGTCGGGCAGCTTGTCGAGGGCGCGATAGAGGATCTGCGCCATCTGGTTGCGAGCGAGCGCGCTGTCGGGCGCCGGTGCATCCTGCGTCGGCTGCTCCGCGAGACGCGTCATGGCGTTGCGCCGGCGCGACGCCGAACGGATGAACTTGTGTGCGCGACGAAGTGCGATCGCCGAGAGGAATGTCCGCAGGCTCGACTCGCCACGGAACCTCTTGATCGCATCGGGTAGCACCACGAAGACATCGTGCACGAGGTCCTCCGCCGTCTCGTGATCACCGACGAGGCGTCGCGCGAACCCGCGCAGCGCTGCGTGGTGCTCTCGGTAGACCTCGTCGATCGCCGACGGATCGCGTGCACCGACCCGTTCCTCCAGGGAGGGCGTCGTCGCTTCCACTGCGTCCCGCTCCGCGATGGCGAATGATACTGACAACGGGCTTTGGTACCCGTAGCTTCTCCATTCGTTCAACGAAAAATCAGCCGCCAACCTATCGATCTATCTCGTGTTCCGCGGGTGCGATCCGATTGAACGAATCGGAGGCATCCGGGGACCCAGCGAACATGAAGGCAACGTTTTCCAGAGTGCTCGCGTCTCTCCTCCTCTCGGGGGCCGGGATCGCTGGAGCCCAGCCGGTCACCATGCCGGGTCAAGTCGAGGCGTCTCAGGTCGAGGCCAATGCGCTCGGCGTCGAGATCCTGGATCCCGGCGCAGCGCTCGCGTCGGACGAGGTCCGCACGGCGATCGGCGCCGAGCTCGGCGTGCGCATCGTCGGCCAGACCGCGTACGCGCCCGCGCTCGGTCGCCTCGAGATCGCGATCGATCAGGGTGCGGTGCGTATCGCGTATCACCCCGCACCCGGCACGGTCATCGAGCGCACGCTCGCGCTGCCGGTCGAGCAGGCGGATCGCATTCAATTGATCGCGTTCGTCGCGACGAACCTCGTGCGCGATCAAGCAAGCGAGGTGCTCGGCGGGTTGCCCGTGATCCCACCGCCCGTCGCACCACCGCCGCCGATCGCACAGCCGATCACGCCCGAGCGCTACATCCCCGCGACGATCGGCCTCGTGCCGCCGCTCACGCTCGATCGCGCGTTCGGCGAACGCGTCACCGTCGGCTTCGGTCTACACGCCGTCATGGGCTGGACCGACAACACCAACATCGCGTCGATCAGCGGCGCGGTCGATGTCGTCAGCGGCACCATGCACGGCGCGCAGATCGGCGGCGCCGTCGCAGCAACCTTTGGCCACGCGCGAGGGCTCCAACTTGGCGGTGCGGTCGCCCTCGCGCGTGGCTCATTCTATGGCGTGCAGATCGGCGGCGCGGCCTCGGCTGCCGGCGGTTCGTCGACGGGAATCCAGATCGGTGGCGCGGCCAGCGTCGCCGAGGACATGTTCGGCCTGCAGATCGGCGGTGCGGCGAGCGTGGCCAAGCGCACGCGCGGCCTGCAGATCGGCGGCGCGGGCAGCGTGACCGGCCCGATGTACGGCCTGCAGATCGGCGGCGCTGCCAATGTCGCGAGCCGCGTCGACGGCGCGCAGATCGCCGGCGCCGTCAACGTCGGCGGCGACGTGCACGGCCTGCAGATCGGTACGGTCAACATCGCGAAGAAGATGCGCGGCGTGCAGATCGGCGTCGTCAACCTCTCCGACGACGGCGACGAGAGCGTCCCGATCGGCGTCATCAACTACTCGCGCAACGGCGGCGTCGCGTTCGACGGATGGGTCGACAGCTCGCGCGTGTCGTCGGTCGCATTCCGTCACGGCACGAAGTACATCCACAACATCTGGGGCGTCGGCTGGTCGCCGGATCACGACAACATCCTCGTCGGCGCCGGCATCGGCGGGACCGCGCACCTCGCGGACAACCTGACGTTCGACCTCGACGCGATGCACTGGCTCACGGACGTGTGGGACCTCGAGCTCGGGCAGATCGATCAGGTGCGCGCGAGCCTGTCGTTCCCGATCGCGAAGAACCTCGAGCTGTTCGGTGGTGTCGCCGCGAACGTGTACCTCACCGAGCACATGGACGAGAGCGCCAACTTCCACCCGACGACCACGAAGACCTGGAAGCCGACCGACACCACCACGGTCGTGGCATGGCCCAGCGCGTTCGCCGGCATCCGCATCAGGGCCAAGTGAGCGTCGTCGCGATGCTCCTCGCCGCGCTGGCGTTTGGCCGCGCGTTGCGCCTCGCGCGTTAGTCTTCCTCGGTGTAGCTGGTTAGCTACGGATACTCGAACAGTGGCGACTCCGACGCTGGGACATCCAACGCGCGAATGTACAGAGCGCGCCGGCCATCGACCTCGTCGCTCGTCACCATGAGGACCGTTTGTTTCCCGGGCCATGGAACGAGCTCGGCGAGCAGCGGACGAGGAACGCATGAACACATCGCATCGGTCGCGCGATCGCACGTGCATGAAAGTTCCGCGGGAAAGCTCGGCAGTAGCGTCTGCCCGTTCGTCAAGTTGGTGAAATGCGGTGTCGAGAATGCATCGATGCTCACACGAAGCACCGCCGCTTGGCCCGGCGTGTTCGTCATGAAGCCGAAGTTCTTGTCGAACGAAGGTCCCGGCGTGAACGCGTTGCCATCGAAGTGCGCGACCGTGCCCTGTCCCTGCGTGAAGAAGTCGTCGACGGTGCCGTTGAATGCGTGCTGGACATCGTAGACGCCTTGGAACGAGCTGCAGATCGAAGCTCCGACGGCGAGCGTCGAGAGATCCATCACCGCCGTGCAGACATGGTTCGACGTGTCGGACCACAGGACACGCAACCCGGAATCATCCCAAGGTCCGATGGCGCTCGAGGTCACTCCCGGAAGCACGAGCGTCTGCCACGTCGTGCCGTTCCAGTAGCGCCCGACGGTCTCGGGGAGTCCGTCGTCTTCGAGCCCGATGATCACCTGACTCGCGGATCGCGCGATCGCGAGATACGTCGGGTGAGATTCGGAGTCCTCGGGTATCTCCGTCCATGTCGTTCCGTCGAAGAATGCGCGCGACGTGGCGAATGTTCCGTCGACGAGGCTGACGCCGGGTAACGCGGAGCCGAATGCGACCGGCGGTTCGGGCTGCCCGTGAAGCGTGGGAACCGCGCCGCTGATATCGATCTCGTAGAGCCGTCCGGGATCAGAGTAGTCGGTGCGCCCGATCGCGAATGCGTGCGTCTCGGTCACATGGAACTGGAACAGGTTGACGAACCCTTCGATGCGTGTTCCGAGTCTCGGATCGTCAGGCACCGGACCCGGATCGCCCTTATCGGGCCACGGGCTCACCTCGCTCGACGTACAACCGGCGAGCGCGAGGATGACGATCCACTTCATGGCCGGTCCTCGCACCAGACGCGGACGTCGGTCGCGCGTAACGGTCCGCGTTCGATGCCCGTGTTCTCGTTTTCTCGACGGTACGCCTGCTCGGGAGCGAACAACGCGTCGAAGCCGAGCGCGCGATACTGTTCCATGTGGCCGCTGCGCGGATCTGGGATCAGCTCGCCGCCAAACCATGCTCCCTCGGCGCCGACGTAGCCGCGCATGTCGGCGATATATCCCCAGACGCTGAGGTTATTCGCGCGCGTGTTCGCGACCGTGGCAAGGAAATCGATGTCGAACACGAAGCGCTGTTCGACGCCATCGATCTCGATCTGCGAGCCCGCACAGGACAGCGAGAACTTCGGTGCATGGCCGACGCAGCGGCAGTCGTTCGACAGCCCCTCGAACGTTCCCTCGACCTCGCCTTCAGGCGTCCATTCGTGCCGCTCGATGCACGCGCCGAGCGCGAGGACTAGTCCCAGGATGCTTCGATCTGACAGAACTCGTTGCCGCGTAATCGACATGCGACCTCGCTCGATTTGACGTTCTTGCCTCCGGACAGCTCGATCGAGCGACCTGCCCATCCCATGACCGACCGACAGTGGACCTCGTGTGGCGTGTCGAAGCCGCGGATCCGGAGCACGGCCGTCTTCGGCCCGCGGGTCATCACCTCGAGGTACCCGGAGTCGTAGTGCGCGCTCCACAGGCGCACGGCGCGGCCGAGGATCCAGTGCGTCGTGCCGACCTTGTAGAACAGGCGATAGATCGTGGTGAGGTTCGCGTCGGCGCCGTGGCGAGCGAGCTCCTCGACGAGCCCGAGGTCGCCCTTGCCGAACAGGCGATCGATCGTCGTGATGAGCTCGATGAACTGGGCGAGCGGGTACCACTGCGCCTTGTGAATGCCGCGCTCCACGTTGGCGCGTAGCTCGGGCGTGCACTGGTGCAGAAGGCGGCTCATCCCCTTCTCACCGTGATTCAACTGCACCCACAGGACGCGCGACGAGAGCGCGCTTCCCTTGACGTTCGCCACGCCCAAGTATACGCCGCTCGGGTGAAAGATCCGATCCAGCGCCTCGAAGAGATGGAAGCCAAGGCACAGCTCGCGGGTGGCGCCGCGCGCATCGCGAAGCAGCACGAGGCCGGCAAGCTCACGGCGCGCGAGCGCATCGAGGCGCTGCTCGACGAGGGCAGCTTCGTCGAGCTCGACAAGTTCGTGACCCATCGTTGCGCGGACTTCGGCATGCAGGATCAGAAAATCCTGGGAGACGGCGTCGTCACGGGGCACGGCACCGTCGACGGCCGACCGGTGTGCGTGTTCGCGCAGGACTTCACCGTGTTCGGCGGATCGCTGTCCGGCGCGTACGCCCAGAAGATCTGCAAGGTGATGGACCTCGCGACCAAGATCGGCTGCCCGGTGATCGGCCTCAACGACTCCGGCGGCGCGCGCATCCAGGAGGGCGTCGAGTCGCTCGCCGGCTACGCGGACATCTTCCTGCGTAACGTGCTCACGAGCGGCGTCGTGCCGCAGCTGTCGGCGATCATGGGGCCGTGCGCGGGCGGCGCCGTGTACTCGCCGGCGATCACCGACTTCATCCTGATGGTCGATCGCACGAGCTACATGTTCATCACCGGCCCCGAGGTGATCAAGACGGTCACCCACGAGGAGGTCAGCAAGGAGCAGCTCGGTGGCGCGATGACGCACGCGAGCCGCTCCGGTGTCTCGCACTTCACCGAGCCCGACGAGCTGTCCTGCATCGCGCGCCTGCGCGAGCTGCTCTCGTTCATGCCGAGCAACAACGCCGAGGATCCGCCGGTGCGCCCGACGCAGGATCCGCCGGACCGCGCCGAGGCAGCGCTCGACGGCGTCGTGCCGCTCGAGTCGAACAAGCCATACGACATCAAGAAGATCATCAACGCGGTCGTCGACGACGGAAAGTTCGTCGAGGTGCACAAGGACTACGCGAAGAACATCGTGTGCGGCTTCGCGCGCTTCGAGGGTCGCTCGACCGGCATCGTCGCGAACCAGCCGATGCACCTCGCGGGCTGCCTCGACATCGACGCGTCGATCAAGGCGGCCCGCTTCGTGCGGTTCTGCGATGCGTTCAACATCCCGATCGTCACGTTCGTCGACGTGCCGGGCTTCTTGCCGGGCACGACGCAGGAGTACGGCGGCATCATCAAGCACGGTGCGAAGCTGCTCTACGCGTTCGCCGAGGCGACGGTGCCGAAGATCACGGTGATCACGCGCAAGGCGTACGGCGGCGCGTACGACGTCATGTCGTCCAAGCACATCCGCGCCGACGTGAACGTGAGCTATCCCGCGGCGGAGATCGCCGTGATGGGCCCCGACGGCGCGGTCAACATCATCTTCCGCGGCGAGCTCGACAAGATCAAAGACGAGGGCGAGCGCGCGAAGGCGAAGGCCGCGTTCACCGAGGAGTACCGCGAGCGATTTGCCAATCCCTACAAGGCGGCCTCGCTCGGATATATCGACGAAATCATCCGGCCCCGCGACACGCGCTGGACGATCGTTCGCTCGCTGCGCACGCTGAAGAACAAGCGCCAGGCGAACCTGCCGCGCAAGCACGGCAACATCCCTCTCTAGCGCGACCGCGCAGCTAGTTCATGAGGGCCAGGAACTCGACGGTGATCGGCTTGCCGTCGCACTCGCACAGGCCCGCGAACGAACCATTCCCGGCGAGATCGACCAGCAGGTCGTGGTCGCGCCAGATCGCGGCGAACTGCTCGTCGCCATTCTCGACGCCGGAGATGTCGTTCGGCTCGCCGTTTTCCCAGAACGGCGCCGACGTGAACGGCCCGGTCGCCGAGATCCAGCCCATGCTGCGGCCGGCCGACGTCATTGGCTGACCGTCGAGCTGCGCGGATCCGATGAAGACGAACGGACCGAACGATGACGTCGGCAAGCCGCTCGTGGCGTCGACGAGCTGGCGAAGTGCCGCCGCTTCCTCGATCGTGTCGATCACGGCGAGGTGCGTCCCTTCGGCAACGCACGTGTTGTGCTGTCCGACGAAGGTTCGTCCCGTCGCGTGGAGCTTGTACTTCGACGTCTCGTTGCCCACGGTGATGTAGCTCACCGGGCACTCGAGCATCGGCGGGCTGTCGATCGGCGCGTCGATCTCGGGATCGACCATCGCGTCGATCTCCGCATCCATCCCGCTGTCGATGGTGGGGTTCGCGTCGGCGACGGCGGGCTCGCCGGAGCCCGAGATATGGAATCCACATCCCGTGACCACGGCGAGAGCGATGACCCACGGCGCCCGCATCGGGTCGAGTATATGCCGGAGGCGCGGTAGGCTGTGCGCGTGTTCTGGGCCAGGCGCTTCGTGACGTGTCTCGCGTTGTGCGCGTGCACACCCGCGAAGCCCCCCGTGCGGCCGCTACCCCCGATGTCGTCGTCGGCCTACGCCTACTACCTCGACGGCAAGCTGGCGGGGTATCGCTCGGACTGGGACGCGGCCGTCGACTCGCTGCGCGAAGCGGCGAAGGCCGCGCCGGATCAGCCGATGATCGCGGTCGAGCTCGCGCGCGCGCTGTCGAAGGCGAAGAAGGACGTCGCCGCGCGCGAGACGCTCGCCGCGGCGCGCAAGAAGTGGCCGGAGCACCCGCAGGTGTGGCGGGTGTCGGGCGACCTGCTCGCAGGCAGCGCGAAGGGCGAGGCGATCCGCGCGTATCGACGTGCGATCGAGCTCTCGCCCGACGACGAGGAGGCGTACCTCGGCCTCGCGAAGCTCCAGGCCGCCGGCGATGCGGAGGACACGCTGCGCGAGCTCGTCGACAAGCTCCCGGGTTCGGTCGAGGGGCACTATCGCCTCGCGGTGCAGCTGTACAAGAAGGGACAGCTCTCCGCCGCGATCACCTCGCTGCGCCGCGTGCTCGAGCACGATCCGGATCACCTCGATGCGCGGCTCGACCTCGCGCGTGCGCTGCGCCGCACCGGCGATCTCCCGCGCGCGATCGAGCAGACGCGCAGCGCGTTCGATCGCAGCGGGCAGGCGCTCGATATCGCCGAGGAGCTGTACTGGCTGTTGTGCGAGGCCGACGACCGCACGGCGGCGATCGATCTGCTCACGCTGCTCGACGACGATCGCAGCGATGTCGAGGCACTCGCCGCGGTCGCGCGGCTCGAGCGCGGACTCGGCCGCACCGAGCAAGCGCGCGCGATCGCGAACCGCGTCGCGATCGTCGAGCCCGATGCGGGCACGCTGCTGCACGCGGAGCTCGATCTCGCGGCGGACCCGACCGGCGTCGCGAAGAAGCTGCTCGCGATCGCACCCGACTCGCCGCGCTTCGCCGACGCACGACGGCTCGCCGCGACCGCGCTCCTCGCGGCGAACGACGCCGCCGGGGCGCTCGCCGCGATCACGCCCGCGCGCGAGGCGCATCCGAAGGATCTCGAGGTCGCGCTCGTCGCGCTGTACGCGCGCGCGGACACCGGCGATGTCGCGGGCGCGAAGGCGCAGGCAGCGGCGCTCGGCTCGGGGCTCGGTGCGACGATCGTGCGCGCGCGGTTCCTCGATCACGTCGGCGACACGAGCGGCGCGCTCGCGCTGCTCGAGCCGAAGATCGTCGAGCATCCGGACTCGTCGACGCTGCTGAACCTCGCGGGGTACATCCTCGCCGACGGGAATCGCCGCCTCGCCGACGCGGAGAAGTGGCTGGCGCATGCGCGCGAGCTCGCGCCCGGCGATCCCGCGATCCTCGACAGCTGGGGCTGGCTGCTCGTGCGACAGGGCAAGTCTCGCGAGGCGGTGCGCATCCTCGATCGCGCCGCGCGGTTCGCGCCCGGCGAGCCCGAGATCCTGTTCCACCTCGCGACGGCATGGGTCGCCGACGGCGCGCCGCGCACGGCGCTCGCGATCCTCGATCGTGCGAGCGCACTGCACCCGACATCCGCGGTCCGGAAGCGGATCGATGGCCTGCGCGCCACGATCGCGCGAGCGCGGTGATACGATGGCTCGCATGAAGCGTTGGATCGCGGTCGCGTTGCTCGCTGTTGCAAGCTGCAAGGACGCGCCCTCGGAAGATCAGTGCCGGCAGTTGCTCGAGCACCTCGTCGACCTCGAGTTCAAGAAGGCCGGCGCGCAGTCGACCGATGCGATGAAGGCGGAGATCGCGAAGCAGAAGAAGGCGGTCGCCGAGGCGAAGCCCGAGTTCATCACCGTGTGCCGCGACAAGACCGCGAAGGGTCGCGTCGTCTGCGCGCTCGCCGCGACGGATCTCGACGGCGTCGCGAAGTGCGACGAAGCGAAGTAGCCGAGCGCGAGCCCGCGAGCGTTCTTCCTACGAGCGCTTCGCGAACCGATCATGCAACGCGGTCGTCGCCGACCGGCATCTACGCGCCGATCGCGTCCGCGACGGTCTCGCCGACCGCGGCCGATGCCGTCGCGCCGTGACCGCCGAGGCCCGCGGCCCACACGAGCCAGGGCCGCGCGGGATCGCGACCGAGTCGCATCGCGCGATCCGGCGTGAACACGCGCTGGCACGCCCACGCGCGCTTGATCGGGCGACCGTCCCACTCGGGGGCCGCGCGACCGAGGATCGCGCGCAGTGCGCTCGCCCCGATCTCGTCGGGCTGAGCGTCGCCCGCGGGCTCGCGGGACGCATCGCAGACCGAGACGAGCACGCCGTCACCGTCGGTGCGCGCGTAGAGCTCCTGCCGGCCGAGGTGCCAGATCCACGGTGCATCGCTGCGCGACGTCGCCTCGAGGACGTAGAGATGGCGCTTGAACACGTCGAGCGGCGGATCGCCCGTGAGCATCCCGGCCCAGGCGCCGGTCGCGTCGACGACGACGCGCGCCTCGATGGTTCCACGCGTCGTCATCACGAGAGCGCCGGCGCCGCCCGGCTGCACGTCGGAGACGCCGCACGCGAGCTCGACGCGCGCGGCCGCGGCGTAGAGCTGCAACAGCACCTTCACGTCGATGACACCGTCGGTCTGCACGAACAGGCCCGTGCTCGTCATCAGACCGTCGAGCGCGCTCCAGTAGCCGAGCACCGCGTCGCGATCGAGGACGCTCACGGCGAGCCCGTGGCGCGTCGCGCGCGCCGCGTACGCCTCGGCGTGGGTCGGGTCGTCGAAGCCGAGGACGCCGCTCGTCGGGTTCCATGCCGCCGAGAGATCGGACCGCAGCATCGCGGCGCCGCGGATCGTGAGCGCGGTCGTCGGGTCGTCCTCGGCGAGCTGGCGGCCGAGGCCGGCGCCGCGACCGCTCGCGAACCTACCGAGGGCGCTCTCGCGCTCGAGCACGATCGCGTTCACCCCACGCCGGCCGAGTGCCCACGCGGTCGCGAGCCCCGCGAACCCGCCGCCGATGACCGCGACGTCTACGCTCGCAGGCAGCTCCGACACCGCCGCCTTGTAGCACACCCCATCGCGGAGACGTCGAGCGGTTGACCGCGCCGGTGCTCGCTGTGCAGACTCTCACCATCTTCTATGCTGCGGTTGACCAGGATCGATACGGGAAACGAGATCGGAACGATCAGCGATGCACAGCTGAAGTTCCTGACCGACCAGCTCTCGAACGACGACGACGAGGACCACTACGTGATCGATGCCGACACGCTGGAGCTCCTCTCGGACAACGGCGCCGAGCCCGAGCTGCTCGCCCTCCTGGAGAAGGCGCTCGATGACGACGATTCGATGGATATCGCTTGGGAATGAGGTCCCGACGCCTCGGCTGATCTGGCTCTGCAAACAGCCACCGGCAACTGCGGTTTCCGATCCCGGCGCTCTGATCTCGCGGGCTTGGCCGTAACTATCGGCGGCATGGAGCGTGCTCGTCGGGGGGGCATGAAGCGCAGCCTCCTGACCTCGTTCCTCGCAGCCGCCGCCCTGGCCGCTCCCGCCTGTGCCGTAGAAGAAGACGTCTACGACGGCGAGGAAGTGAAGTCGGAGGACGGCAAGGCCGACACGAGCGCGCTCGCCGTGTTCGTCGACTTCGAGTTCGAGGGGACGCTGCTCGTCGAGTCCAGCTGGAACGACACGGCGACCGTTCAGGACCACCTGCTCTACACCGTCGGTCACCTCAACTGGGACAACTCGGTGGGCCGCGTCGACAAGGCGGTCATCTCCAACATCACCAAGCGCACCGTCAACGGGAAGACCGAGCTCAAGTACAAGGCGAAGCTGCCGGTCGCGTGGGGCAAGCGCAACGCGATCCCGAACACGTACGAGCTGATCCTGCCCAAGGACATCTCGTCCGCCGGTCAGACGGCGTTCGCCGAGAAGTACGGTCACTCGTGCGTCGACTTCGGCGCGCACGATGTCGATGCCGGCTCGATGTTCTACTACTACCGCCCGAAGACCTCGGGCTGCTCGCTCGACGCGAACGACGTCGTGAAGATCGAGGCGACCGTCTCGCCGTCGCCGAGCCAGACCACCGGCAAGTATCCCGAGCTCCACCAGGTGTGGAAGGACGACGAGCTGAACGTCGTCGCCATCTTCGGCAAGTACGAGGACGGCGCGACCACGTCGTCCGACGCGGGCATCGCCGGCTACAACCAGTTCGTCGGCGCGATGAAGTCCGAGCTCGCGAACCGCAACCTCACGACGGTTCCCGCGAACGTTCCGTCGAACCCGGGCGTCGGCTCGCCCGACATCGAGTTCAACGCGACCCTGCCCGATGGAAAGAAGATCAAGGTCGTCGCGATGCTCACGGACAACGTGACCACGGGCCTCTCGCAGCCGGCGTTCCGCGCGCGCTACGAGACGCTGTCGTCGAAGGCCGACTACATCGTCTACAACGGTCACGCCGGTCTCGGCACGAACGTCCGCGCGCTCGCGCAGCGTGGCAAGTGGGTCGCCGGCCAGTACGTCGTCGTCTACATGAACGGCTGCGACACCTTCGCGTACATCGACGACGCGCTGTTCAACGCGCACAAGGCCGTCAACCCCGACGACACGACCGGCTACAAGTACATCGACATCATCAACAACGCGATGCCCGCGTTCTTCCACTCGATGACGGGCGCGACGATGTCGATCTTCCGCGGCCTTTTGGCCTACGACAACCCGAAGACGTACGAGGAGATGTTCCGCGGCGTCGACAGCTCGCAGGTCGTCATGGTCACCGGCGAGCAGGACAACGTGTTCGTCCCGGGC
Organism: uncultured Kofleriaceae bacterium; assembly: GCA_964617845.1. GTDB lineage: Bacteria > Myxococcota_A > Polyangia > Haliangiales > Haliangiaceae > JABFXX01. The sequence goes on from CAZUAR010000013.1 coordinate 92,285, forward strand.
GGCGGTGGAACGACGCCTCCGCCGGCCACGTGGGGCGGCATCTCGGAGACCGGCTCGGTCAACAAGGGCGACGTCAAGCGCTGGATGACCCCCACGCTCGCCGCCGGCAAGTACGAGTTCGCCATCACCCGCCCGAGCGGCGTGACCACGGGCGACGCCGACCTCTACGTCCGCATCGGTCGCGACGCGACGCTCACCGAGTACACCTGCCGTCCGTACAAGACCGGCTCGAACGAGAGCTGCACGGTCGACCTGCCGGCTCCGACGCAGGTGTTCGTTCAGGTTCGCGGGTACTCGACGGCCGCAGCAAAGTTCAAGCTCGTGGGTCGCAAGCTGTAACTCCTCGCTAGTTTGCTTAGAAGCGCGGCCCGAGAGGACACGGTCCTAAGGGCCGCGCGGTATTTTCGGGGTATCACTAAGGCGTGCGCCTCGCGCTGCTCGCACTGCTGATCCCGTCGGTGGCCGCCGCCGACGACACGGCCACGTGGGCCGGCGAGGTCAATCGCGCACTGAAGCGTCACGACACCAAGGCGATCGCCGCGCGGCTCGCCACGCCGCTGAAGCACGCCGGCGCCTGGTTCCCCGACGCGGCCTGCACGAAGCGCTTCGCGCAGCCGGGCGTGCTGCAGACCAAGGACCGCGACGCGTTCGCGCGCTGCTTCGCGAAGCTCGTGCCGCAGCTGTCGACGCGAGCGTCGTCGTATCGCGACGGCGCGGTGATCACCGCGGAGCCGGGCATCGAGCTCGAGCTGCTGTTCGACACCGACGGCAAGATCCGCTGGTTCGGTCCGGCGGGCGGCACCGGCGACAACGGCACGCCGATGCTGACGGCGCAGGCATTCGAGGCGCTGCGCACCGCAGGGACGACGCTGCTCGACGACAAGGTGCGCGAGCTCGATCGCGAGCTGACGAAGTCGAACCCCGCGAGCGCGTGGATCCGCACGTGCCTCGACGAGAACGGCGCGGCGACGCGCGCGGTCGCGTGGTCGTCGACGCCCGCGACCGGCGACGTCTTCTTGCGCGCGACCAGCGACTGGGCGTTCCGCGCGTTCTCGGTGCCGGCGTGCTCGATGTCGCTGCTCACGTACCCCGCGAGCAAGGCGCCGCCCGTCGAGACGCTGCCCAAGGGCGTCGCCATCGGGCCGCGCATCGTGACGTACCAGTTCGAGGACGATCTCGACTTCACCGGCGCGCTGATAAAGCCGCTGCCGCAGATCGCGACGATCCAGCCTGCGGAGCTCGCGGCGCTCGCAGCCGGGCCGCTCGATCCGAAGCCGGCGACGCCGGCGCAGCTCAAGGTCGCGGCGCCGGACCGGTTGTCGTCGATCAACGTGTGCATCAGCGAGAAGGGCGACGTGCGCAACGTCGTCACGCTCGACCAGCAACCCGGTGATCGCCAGCGCGCGAGCAAGATCTGGCGGTGGAAGCGCTTCAAGCCGTACCTGCGCAACGGCGTCGCCACCGAGGCGTGCGCGCTGTTGCAGTTCGTGGTGCGGCCCTAGCCCCGAACGGATCGCGCGATGGATCGCGGCGTGATCTTCTGCCATGTCGCGACGAGGCCGAACATCACGACGACCGCCGAGCCGCCGATCGCCGCCAGGCGCGTACCGTCCGACGCGTCGGGGATCGCGAGCGACACGGCGAGCCCGACCGCGAAGCCGGCGAGGCAGCAGCCGACGATGCCCCAGCACGATCGCAGATAGCGGCCGATCGGCAGATCGATCGAGTTCGCGACCAGGTACTGCAGCACACCGAACGCGATGGGATAGCCGACCGCCCACGCGATCGGCACGCTGATCACGCCCGCATACGGCCCGAGCAGCCACGCGAACAGCACGAACGAGCCCGGCACCGCGACGGTCGCGGTGATCATGTAGCGCAGCGTCAGCTCCGGCCGGCCGATGCCGTCGAGGAGCGGCGGTCCGACGAACGCGAGCGCGCGCAGCGTCCCCGCGATGCACAGCACGCGCGTCGCGTCCGCGCACAGCGCGATGTCCGCCGGCGACCACTTGTCGCTCGCGATGAACAGCCGGAGGATCTCGGGGATCGCGAGCCACACGACGACGAGGAACGGCAGCACCGCGAGCAGGTTGAGCCGCGTGAACGCGAGGAACTGCTGGACGAGCCCCTCGGCGTCCGCGCGCAGCCGCGCGAAGGCGGGGAACGCGACATCGATGACGACGTTCGAGATCGTCTTCACCGGCTCGAGCACGATGTACAGCGCGAGGTAGTAGATGCCCGCCGCGTGCTCGCCGAACGCGTAGTGAATGATCGGCTGATCGACGCTCGTGTACAGGCGGAACAGCAGCTGACTCGCCGCCGTGCGCAACCCGAACTTCGCGTAGTCGATCACCTCGCGCGGCTTGAACACGAGCTTGGGGACGAACGGATGCCGCGCCTGCACGATCACGCCGAACACGAACGCACGCGTGAGCGCCGCGAGCGTCCAGCACCAGATCGTGAGCCCGAGCGCCGCGAACACGATGCGCGCGACGCTCTCGGCGGTGTGCGCCACGATGCGCGCATTCGCGATCTCGCCGAACCGCAGCTCCTTGCGCAACAGCGCGAACGGGATCGCGTAGACGTTCTGGAACACGAGCTTCCCGCCGTACGCGACGAGCAACCACCCGACCACCGGCTCGCCGAGCGAGTAGCCATATAGCGGCCCGACGAGCAGCAGCAGCAGGAACAGCCCGCCCGACACGAGCATGTTGAACCAGAACACCGTCGACACGCGCTCGGGCGTGTGGTCGTCGCGCTGGATCAGCGCGCTCGTCACGCCGAAGTCCGCCGCGGTGTCCAGCAGCACGTAGAACGTCATCGCCGCGGCCGCGATGCCCAGGTCGGCCGCGCCGACCCAGAACGCGATGACGACGAGATACGACACGAGGTCGCCGACCGCGATGATCGCCTGGGCCGCGCCGGCCCACGCGACCCCGCGGTTGACCTGCGTGCTCATGCGCTTCGGCGCTGTCGGTTCGGTCGGCGCGTCGGCCACGCCCATCGCTGATACCACGCTGTGCTAGCGTGCGCGCGATGGCCGACGCCGAGCCTGCCGACCGCGAAGTCCAGGTCGCGCCCGAGCACTACGACTTCGAGCGCTACGACGACCGCGAGCGCTGGATGTCCTACTGGCACCAGATCCGCTCGGTCCTCGCGGTCCGCCCCCGCACCGTCCTCGAGATCGGCCCCGGCTCGGGAGTCTTCCGAGGCTATCTGCAGCGCGCCGGCGTCGACGTCAAGACGCTCGACATCGACGCCTCCCGCGGCGTCGACTACGTCGCCGACCTCACGCGCCTCGACGAGACGCTGCCCGCCGGCCTCACCTTCGACGCGATCTGCGCGTTCCAGGTCCTCGAGCACCTCCCGCTCGCCGACCTCGACACGTGCCTCGCGAACATCGCGCGCCGCGCCTCACCGCACGTGTTCATCTCGCTGCCCTACCGCGGCCTCCGCATCCGCTGGTCCTTCTGGTGGGGCGACCACCACTTCACGCTCGGCCACAAGTTCATGCTGCCGTGGCGCCACAAGCCGATCCCCGAGCATCACTGGGAGCTCGGCTACCCGCTCACCGCACGCAAGATGACCAAGCGCCTGCGCGCTTACTTCGACGTCGTGTCGCGCGGCTTCATCCCCGAGAACCCGTACCACTACGCCTGGCAGCTGCGCACGCGCGCATGACGTGCCGGCGATAGATGACCGGTCATACCCTGGTAATATCCGAGTATGACGGTCACGCGATGGGCAATCTCTCTCGAGAAAGAGCTCGCCAAACAGATCAAACGTTCGGCGGCAGGGGAGCCGCTGTCGGGCTGGCTTGCCGACGCCGCAAGACGCAAGCTTCGCGCCGAAGGAATGCTCGAGGTCGTCGCAGATTGGGAGAAAGAGCACGGGACCATCACCGACGCAGAGGCCGATCGGGTCTGGGCCGACTATCAGGCCGCGCTGCGCGCCCATCGCTCTCGCAAGAAGAAGCGGCGATGAGCGCCGTGGTGCTCGACTCGGGTGCGCTGATCGCGCTCGAGCGCAACGAACGAAGGATCTGGACCCTTGTTCGCGAGCTCTCGCGCAGAAGCACCGACATCATGGTCCCGACGACGGTCGTGGCGCAGTGCTTTCGCAAGACAAGTCGTCAAGCACGGCTGCACGCTGCGCTGGACATGTGCACGATCATGGGCTTCGATCTGCTCGCGCGTCGCGTCGGTGAGCTTCTAGGCAAGTCGAAGACGGAGGACATTTGCGACGCACACGTAGCGTTCGTCGGGGCAATGTACGCGGACGCGATCTACACCAGCGATCCCGACGACATTCAACACCTCATCGAACACTGCGGTCTCGGAACGCCGCTCGTGGTGCGCGTCTAGGCCCGCCTACGAAACACGGCGAAGTGCAGCACGAGCAGCGCGACATACGTCGCCGCGATCACGCCGCCGTGCCCCACGATCCACCACGGGAACCCGACCAACCCGACCACCATCCAGATGAACACGAACGTATCGCGCCGCCCGAAGCTGCGTAGCCACGTGCTGATCTTCTTCGGGTCGTACACCTCGTCCGTCGACGTCCCCTCGCCCTCGAACCACCACCGAAACGCGAACACGTCGCCCGTCCCCGTCCGCGCATACACGCTGAGGTACGTCACCACGCTGACCAGCACGCGCCCCGCCGCCGCGCCCACGCCGATCCACAGCCACACGCCGCCCAGCGCATAGCCCACGCTCGCGACGAACAGGTTGTCGACGACGTCGTCGCTGAGGTTGTCCATCCACTGGCCGAGCTTGCTGTACTGAAATCGCAGCCGCGCGAGCTCTCCATCGACGCTGTCGAGGATCGAGTTCATCTCGAGCAGCACGCCCGCGACCGCGAACTGCGCCCACCCGCTGATCCCGACGAGCCCGCTCGCGACCGCGCTCGCAAAGATGCCGACGAGGATCGCGCACGCCGTCACGTGGTTCGGCGTCACGCGCAGCGAGCGCCGCGCCAGCCACCGCGTGATGCGCATCGAGAAGCGCCAGTTGATGAGCGCGTCGACCGGGCCCTCGAAGCTCTTGTTGCTGCCCCGGATCAGCTTCCACTCGGCAAGCTTGCGCGCCGCCTCGTCGACGAGCTCGACGCCGGCGACGACATCCGCGCGCTCGCGCCGCGCTCCCTCGGGCGCCGCGCTACCGGGCGCGACGAACTCGACCTCGATCGGCAACGCGCGCGGAAACTCCACGGGCGCCGCGGCGACGATCGCCTTGGTGGCGCCCTGCTTCGCGACCTCGCGCACGCGGCGTTCGATCGCGGAGACTCCGCCGATGATCAGCGCGTGGCGATCCGCGGTGGCTTCGAAGAAGACCGCGGTCACTCGCTCAGTAGCCGGGGCGAACTTGTGCGGTTGTGACGGTGCCCGCCACCACAGTCATGTCGTTCATGAGGAAACCTTGGCTGCCGTACATGGCGCTCGCGATCACCGTGCCAGGAGGAACGTTCGTGATCACGTAGACGCCCGCTGCCATTTCATCGAATTGGCCCGCGTCCAACGGGTCGTCTCCCACGGGGCTTCCGCCCTGGGTGAGCGACACGATTGCCCCACTCACACCTTGTAGCGTCGCCGAGCAGTCCGTAACCGCGATCGCCACGACTCCATTCGCGGGGTCTTGCTCTGGCAATCCGGCGAATGTCAGCGCTTGAAGCAGGGACGACTGAATCATCAGAAGAGGTGCGCCTGCGAGGCTTTCGCTGAGAGGCGCGTGAGGAAACAGCAACGTCGGCAAGTCACCCGCTCGGGTCGCGCTCAAGTAGCCATCGATCGCCGCTTCGTTGGTGGCGATCGTGTCTGTCATGAATTCCCCCGTTGCGCCGGTCATCGGCAGCACGTCTAGCTCGTTAGGACCCTGGCAATCGCCCGTGCATGCCTTGATCGAGGTCATGTCCGCGGCGCGGACGCCCGGCTGGATGCCGTTAAGGTAGACCTCCTGCGCAGTACCCGCAATCATGACGGTAGTTGCCACTGCGGGCGGACTGTTGCCGAAGCAACTGAAGTCGTACGTCACCATGGGTTGATCGATGGGTGGGGCGTTGTCGACGGGCGGAGCATCGACGATTGTCATCGAGTCGACGATCATGGGCGTGCCGCCGTCATCGCCGCAGGCAACGAGCGTGGTCAGCGCGAACAACGACGACGCGAACAGACGGATGTTCCCCATGGGTCGCGTTGGTACACCGATTCCGAGGACGATTCCACGATCAATTCGGTGACACCCGCCACGATAGAACCCGCCGCTGCGATGTCCGAGCATCAGCTGGCTTCGGCAGTTGATGTAGGCTCGAAACATGAGCAACGGGGCGTGGAGCTTGGTCTTGGTCTTGGTGGCGGCTTGTACGAAGCCGAATCCGCTGAGCTGTTTGGACGGTACTTGCGACGATCCGCGGTACCCGTTCTGCGATGTGAATGGTGACATCGCTGGCGAGCCGAACACGTGCATCGAGGGTCAATGCGAGCCGAACGCGATCGCAGGCTGTCAGGGTGACGATCTGGTCACCTGCAACGCGAACGGAACGAACTTCGAGACGTCGGAATGCGAGTTCGGTTGCCAAGGCACGGATGCCAATGCGTCGTGCAACCTGTGTACGCCGAATGCGAGCACATGCGACGGAGACACTATTCGGCACTGCGGTGCAGATGGCCGGGTTGTATCGACCGAGATGTGCGCCGGAACGTGCGTGGCCGACCCCGACGCTCGCTGCACACACATCGTGCCGAGGTATCTGCCGAACGCATGCGATCAGGAAGCGACCGAACCTTCGCTGATGATCACCAGTTCGGCTTCGTTCGACACCAGTCTCGATGCGAACTGCAACGGTGGAATCATCCTGCAGGGCGGTGGGCCCGAGATCTGCGTCGTTCGATATCGCTCGATCATTGTCGCCGCAGGCGTGAACCTGGTGGTCACCGGCGCTCGAGCACTCGCACTCGTGTCGGACTCGGAACTAGAGATTCATGGCTACTTGGATGTCAGCGCAAAGCCCGACGTCAACGGACCTGGTGGCGGCACAACACTGTCGGGTGGTAGTGCGAATGGTGGCCTCGGTCATGGCGGGGCTGGGTTTGCGACGCCCGGCGGTCCGGGTGGAAGTCCTACAGCGAATGGAGGAGCTAACAACGGTGGGTTGGCACTCAGCGATCCGGCGGCTCTAAGCATCCTCGTTGGCGGACCACAAGCAGACACGGGAGGTGGCACTTCGCTGCCTCCGTATGGTGCGGGCGGCGGTGCAGCAACCCTCGTTTCATGTCGAGCTGGTGTCGTCGTCGATGGAGAAGTAAACGCAGGTGGAGCCGGCGGCGCAGGTGGCTTCTTCGTCGGCATTGGTGCCCTCTCGGGGTTCGGCGGGGGTGCAGGGGGCAATGTTGTTTTCCAAGGCATGAGCGTCGTCCTATCAGGCAAGCTCTTCGCGAATGGCGGCGGTGGAGGTGCGGGGCGTTCGTCGAGCGCCAACGGTCAACGAGGTTTCAACGGAGAACGCGGCACCGCGGCCGCCTTCGGTGGGCTTGCACCGTCACCAACCGACGGTGCCGAAGGTGGACGTGGCGGAACTGGAACAGCTCTACCGACGGGAGGAAAAAGGACTGGTGACTCGGGGGGCACTCCCGCTGGAGGTGGTGGAAGCGTTGGTTTCTTTCAGACATACACACCGGTCGGTGTCGATCCGGTCATCACGCCGAGTATGGCGTCGCCCATGCCACGCCCGAACGCGAACATTCCCACGCACTAGGATCAGGGTTGATCTGGCCCGAGCCTCTCTGCTCGCAGCTTCGGCAACTTCATGTACGCGATCAAACGGATGCGTGGGTTGCTATGCGTTGTGGCGATCGTTTCCAGAAGGTCCATGTAGCGGTCGGCTCGTGCATCAATACACCCTGTCGTCGAAGAACGTCGTCTGGGTCCTTTGCCAATACTTCGCTTCCCACATCGACGATCTGTCGACCCGTCTCGCGTCGTGCCGCGCCATTCGCATGCTGTTTCGCGGCAGCGTGACGAACCGACGCAGATAGCTATCCGCTGTGTGCGCCCGGAACGTGGATCCCCAACGACCCATCGGCTGAGGTCGAGTCGGAAGATTCTCGATGCCGATCATCGCGCCGTGGGCAGCGCCGCTTCCATGCGCACGAGTTGGGCCACCCGTTCGTACTACATGCGATTGGGGTTGAATTAGTAGCCTGGTTTGATCTGCGCCGTCGTCAGCGCGTCGGCGTACGAGACGACATCGTTCTCGAGGAACGTGTGTCCGTAGTACGTCGCCTTCACCGTGACCGGGCCCGGAGGCACGTTCGTCACGAGGTAGAGGCCCTGCACGTCGGGGACGGTCGCGAGGATCGCGCCGACGTCGAGCGTGTCGTCGCCGACGCGCGTGCTCCCGGAGTAGACCTCGATGGTCGCGTTCGGGATCTGCGCCGGTGTAGGCGACGCGCAATCCGTGAGGGCGACGCCGATGACGCCGTTACCCGGCATCTGATCCACCTGACCGAGCGTCTCTGCGAGCTCGACGTTCGCATCGGTGATCATGATGACCGGGACACCGGTCAGCGACTGAGCGAGCGGAGACGACGGGTAGAGATACGTGTCCCAGTGGTTCGCCTTCGTGCCCTTCAGGTAGCCGTTCAGAGCGGTGCCATTGGTCGCGATCTGTGCGGTCGTGAACGCTCCGTTGGCCCCGGTTGCGGGTTGGGTGTCGACGAGCTGATCGCCGCCACTCTCGATGCGGTACGCGGTGATGACCACGTTCGTGGCGGGGCCCGCGCTCGTGCCTGCGAGCTGCTGCGCGACGCCGCCGACGGTCACGGTGGTCGCGATGTTGGTCGGCGGCGCCGTCGGGCACGAATAGTCGTACGGGACCTCGGGCGGCATATCGATCGGCGGCGCATCGATCGGACGAGCGTCGGCCGAGCCACCGCCATCTTGCGGTGTGGAGCCGCCGCCATCATCACCGCACGCTGCGAGGGCCAGGAGCGAAACCGCAACCAGTCGAAGCTTCCCCATGCGTCGGTTCGTACACCAATTCCGACGCTGCCGTCGGTGACTATTTGCACGATAAGACGTGCCGCCCGCGTGGGTGTCAGCGGCGCTCGAGGAGGACGACATGCTCGGCTTTCGGCCGGTCGCCAAAGGCCTTGCGCTCGCCGCCGAGCGCGGGGCGCTCCTGAGACGCCCACGCGATCACGGCGAGCTCGTCGGTCAGCGATGCACGGATGTCGTCGAGCGCGTAGACGGCGCGCCCGCCGGCCCACGAGTCGCCGATGACGATGGCCGCGAGGCCGCCGCGCTCGAGAGCGCGCGCGATGACCTCGAGCGAATCGGAGAGCGCGCGCCGCCACTGGCGATCGGCCTCGGGGGCGGAGGCGAGGAACGAGCGGCGCGAGCCGATCTCGCCGGCATCGAAGTCACGGTGGCGAAGGCCGAGGAAGTCGAAGCGGAGGCGCTGGTGCTCGGCGTAGTCGTAGGTGCCCGCGTAGGGCGGCGAGGTGAGGATCGCGGACGCGGTGCCGTCGGGGATGATTTCTCCGAGCTTTCGCGCGTCGGCGAGGTGAACGTCGGGCGGGCCTCCGGAACGAGACAGGTCGGCGAGGCCGGCGTAGAGCAGCTCGACGCGCTGCGCGAAGTGGCGCGCCGCGGCGCCGCGGCCGACTTGCTTGTCGACCCAGGTGCCGTCGGTGTCCGAGGTGCGCGAGGAGACCTTGTAGAGAATGGCCGAGAGGCACGCGGTGAGGACGTCTGCGTACTCGGCCGACTCGGGGTCGGAGCCATCGCCACGCAGATCGTCGAGCATGGTGGCGAGGAGCTCGAGCTCGCGGCGGACGTGAGGGGCGAACCAGGCCGCGAGGCGACGATCGCGGGCGTTGGGATCGAAGCCCTTGGGCTTGCGGAGCGGCGCAGCCTCGGCGTTCGAGCGTCGCGCGGCCTTGCCCGCCACAAGGACGGCGCCGGAGATCTCGTGGCCGAGGTCGCGCAGGCGCTGGCGGCGGCGGGCCGGGACGGTCCACGTCTTGGCGCGCGCGACGAGGACGGCGAGCGGGTTCAGGTCGGTGCCGACGGCGCGCAGGCCGGCCGCACGCGCTTCGACGAGCGTGGTGCCCGAGCCGCAGAACGGATCGACGAGGAGCGAGCCCGGGCGCACGCGCTCGGCGATGATGTCGACGAGGACGCGCGCGGTCGCGGGGTGGAGGCGCGCGGGGTAGGTGTGGAACGGGTGCGTGAGCGACTCGGCGACTTCGTGATCGATCGCGGGTGCGCGCAGCGCGGCGACGAGGCCCTCCGCGAGGTCGCGATCGCCGTCGGCGAAGATGCGCCCCTGAGCGCGCGGCATCGACAGCGAGCGGCGATCACGCGTGCGAGGTGCGCGCGGGCCGTCGGTGCGCGGGCCGGCGGCGCGGTCGGGCGGACCGCCGGAGCGGTCGGTGCGCGGTCCGCCGGCGCGGTCGGTGCGCGGTCCGCCGGCGCGGTTGGCGTCGGAACGAGCGCGCGGTGCCTCCTCTTGGCGCTGCGCGCTCCGCTCGGCCGCGATGCGGTCTCGCTTGGGCATGCGTGACGGGCGATTCGGGTTCGATGGACGCATCGGACGCGAACGCGGTGGGCGGCCGGCGGGCACGCGGCCTTGTAGCACGTGCATCTCATGGAGATGGAGATCGTGGACATCACCCAGAACCCACAACCGCGCTGGAACACCGTGCTCTGGCGGAAAATCCGCAACCAGCCCGAGACAGTTCGCAGCTTCGACCTCAGCCGATCCTCGAGGCGTGCACATGCGTCGCGAAGCCGTTGCGCGATCGTCTCGAAGCCGAGCTGAGGGAGAGCCTCGCTCTACCTCCCTTGCCCCGTGCCTACACCGGAACGATGTCGGCCTGATACACGTCCGGTGTCCGGCCGGCGTTCGGACACGAGAAACGGCAGGCGGACAATGGCTGTTCCAACGGTGCGAGATCGCGCGAGCGAAGGAGCGGCGCGTGCCTTGCTCGTCGCGCACGCGTGGCTGCGGGATTCAATCACGACTTCTTCGTCGACTTGTTCCGGCAACGGCCCGTGCTCGCGCCGGAGCTGCTGCGTCGTTGTGCCGGAAGAGTCGTTCCCGGCGAGACCGCCGAATTGGCGTCGATCGATCTGTCTCAGGTCGCGCCTGTCGAGTACCGCGCCGACGTGGTCATCCTGCTCCGCGACGCCAGCAAAGATCCGACGCATGCGATTGTCGTCGAGGTACAGCTAGCGCGCGACGACGACAAGAAGTTCACGTGGCCCGTGTATCTGACGGTAGCGCGTGCGTCGCTACGCCGGCCCGTGAGCCTGCTCGTGATCGCCCCTGAACCGGCCGTGGCTCGCTGGGCTGCGGCACCGATCTATCTCGGTAGCGGGTTCTCGTTTGCACCGACGGTTCTTGGAATGGACGATATGCCGACGGATGTCGACGAGGAGACAGCCCATCAGCTGCCCGAGCTCGTCCTGCTCGCGGCGCTGGCACATCCGAATCAGATGCTCGTCGAGACCGCGCTCCGCGAGATTCGTGCGCTTCCCGAGGAGCAACGAAAGCTATACTTGGACGAGCTCGCGCTTTCGCTGCCACTGGAACTTCGGAGACTCATCATGGACATGAGGAACTATCAGTACAGAAGTGACTTCGCACGGCAGTACGTCGCACAAGGACGCGAGGAAGGACGCAACGAGGGCTGGGTCGAGGCTCTCCGCGAGGTTCTCTCCATTCGCTTCGGTGTGTTGCCATCGGAGATCGAAGAACGGCTTGCGACCGTTCGCACCGAGGAACGCAAGGCGATCCTGGAGCGAGCGCTACGTGCCGCCACGCTCGAGCAGCTCCTCGAGCAGCTCCCCGCGGCGAGCGACGAGCCTGGCGGCTGATGTCGGTGTGATGTCGGCGATTCGCGGCGCGCGAGCGAACCTGCGTGCATGACGAAACTACTGGTTGCCTTTGCAGTGCTGCTCGGTGCGTGCGGTGGAGACAAGTCCTGCGAGGAGCTGTGTACCGAGGGGCAAGCCGGCGATTGCACGTCGATCGAAGGCAACTGCGGCAGCTTCTGCGGTGCGCTCGACAGCATCGAGAGCGCGAGCGGGTGCGGTGACGAGCAGGCGGCGTACGAGGCGTGCTTGAACGAGACGGACAACGTCTGCGATGCGGGGTGCGGCGCGCAGGAGAACGCGCTGACCTCGTGCGTGCAGGCCTATTGCATTGGCCACGCGAGCGATCCTGCGTGCGTGACGCTCGCCGCGTCGTTCTAGGGTGGTAAAGACGCGGCATGCCCATGCCGCTCGAGATCATCGGCCTCGGAAAGCGCGAGGTTCGCTTCGTGTGGGACGAAGGCGTCGAGGACGTGTGGGGTGCGCGAGAGCTGCGAATCAAGTGCACGTGCGCCCACTGCCAGTCGGAGGCGACCGGCGAGCGGTTGCTCGATCCGGCGACGGTGCCCGAAGATCTCAGCATCGCGGACATGCACCTCGTCGGAAACTACGGCGTCGGCATTCACTTCTCCGACGGGCACACGACGGGCATCTTCCGGTTTCGCGAGCTGGCGAGGCGGCGATGAGCGAGGGCGGCACGATCCTCGACGAGCTCGAGCGCGTGTGGACCGAGCGCCGCAGCATCCGCGCGTTTCGGCCCGAGCCGATCCCGAGGGAGACGCTCGATCGCATCTTCGCGGCGGCGCAGCGCGCGCCGAGCTGGTGCAACGTGCAGCCGTGGCGGGTGGTGGTGACCGAGCCGCCGGCGACCGGCGCGCTGGCGAAGGCGCTGCTCGATGGTGCGCGCGGTGGGTTGCCGCATCCGGAGATCGCGTTCCCGCTCGAGTATCCGAGCCCGTACAAGGAAGAGCGCATCAAGTGCGGCGCGGCGCTGTACACGGCGATGGGGATCGCGCGCGATGACAAGGCCGGGCGATACGACGCGTGGCTGCGCAACTACGCGCTGTTCGACGCGCCGCACGTCGCGGTGGTGTCGTGCGATCGGCGGCTCGGGCCGTATCCGTTCGTCGACGTCGGCGTGTGGCTCGGTTACGTGCTGAGCGCCGCGGCGATCCTCGGCGTGGACACGTGCCCGATGGCCTCGATCGCGGCGTACCCCGAGGTGCTGCGGGCCCGGCTGCCGATCGGGGAGACCGAGACCATCCTGTTCGGGCTCGTGCTGGGCCACGCCGACGAGGCCGCCCCCGCGAACGCGACTCGGACGACACGGCAGCCCCCCGCGACAAACGTCACCTTTATCAGCGGTTGAAACGCTTTCGGGGGTGTTGTCGAGGGGTGCGAAGCAGGCGAACGCCGTACCACCCGTGCTACGATTTTCGGCCTCCGGGAGAGACTAATGAGATCACGCGTCCTGTTCGTGGTGTGGGTCGGGATCTGCGCGGCTGTGCTGGCGTTTTGGCGCACACCGATCGCAGATGCGCAGTCGCCAGATGCCTTGAAGAAGGCACAGGCTGCGTTCGACCAAGCGCAGATCGACTACTTGCAAGGCAAGTACGACGAGGCAGCCCAGGGGTTCCAGGAAGCGTACGCCGCGCGCGACTTCCCGCAGTTCCTCTACAACACCGGCGCCGCCTATCACATGAAGGGCAAGAAGACGTCGGACCCGGCGGCATACGAGAGCGCCGTCGAGTACTACCGGAAGTACCTCGACAAGGATCAGCAAGCGTCGGACAAGGCGAAGGTCGAGAAGGCGATCGGCGTCCTCGAGGCCGAGATCAAGCGCCTGAAGGCGAACCCGCAGGTCGGCTCGAACGCGGGCTCGGCGGCGCAGACGGCACCGTCGGCGGAGGTGCAGCAGCTCGGTGACGTGAAGGTCCGCGGCCTGATCGTCGTCGAGAGCGAGCCGAGCAACGCGTCGATCTACATCGACAAGAAGGACAAGGAGTTCGCGAAGACTCCGTGGTCCGGCACGCTCGAGGGCGAGCACAAGATCATCATCGAGAAGCGCGGCTACAAGGTGGCCGAGAAGGTCGTCTCGGCGGATCCGAGCAAGCTGTTCGTGCTCTCGGCCGTGATGGCGCAAGAGGACTACCTCGGCTGGGTCGAGATCTCGTCGAACGTTCCGGGCGCCGAGATCTACATCGACGACAAGTCGATCGGCGCGGTCGGCAAGACGCCGCTGTCGCAGAACATCAAGCCCGGCAAGCACACGTTCTGGATCAGCGCCGAGGGCTACGACGAGTACAAGGAAGAGGTCGAGGTGATCGCGGGCGGCACGCACACGATCAAGGCGCCGCTGAAGGGCGCGCCCGTCGGTCGCTTGAACATCTCGGGCCCCGGCATCGAGGACGCCGCGATCTACGTCGACGGCAAGGTGCTGTGCGAGCGCGGCATGTGCGTGAAGAACGTGCCGCAGGGCGATCACACGCTCACTGTCGTGCGCGAGGGCTACAAGCCGTACGTTCGCAAGATCACGATCCAGCCGAAGACGGAGATGAAGGTGAAGGTCGTGCTCGCGCGCAAGCCGAGCCGCAGCGACGCGGTGATCGCGTACGTGCTCGCGGCGGGCTTCACCGGCGGCGGCATCTTCCTCGGTCTGCAGGCGAACAAGTATCGCGACGAGCTCAAGTCCGAGATCGCGAACGGCAATCCGCCGCCGGATCCGGAAGACCCGAGGTTCACGAAGGGCAAGATCTTCGCGATCGCCGCCGACGCGACGTTCGTGATCGCGGGCATCACGGCGCTGACCGCCGTGTACTACACGTTCCGCGACAAGGGCGCGCCGTCGACGGCGCTGATCGAGGTCAACTCGATCGCGCTGCAGCCGCAGATCGGGCTCGACTACGCGGGCCTCGGTATGGAGGTGCACTGGTGATGCGCAACAAGGTCTTCCTCCTCGCCCTCCTTGCCGGCTGTAACTGGACCGAGTTCGACGATCTCGAGGGCGACACGTGGATCAGCGTCCAGGGTCAGCCCAACGATGACTCGACCGACTTCGGCGTGGCGCTCGCGCGCGGTGCTCGCGATACGGCGCCCGGCGCGGGCGGATCGATCGTCGCGCTCGGCACGGGGCAAGCGCAGTACATGCGCCTCGTGTACTCGGCAAACGGCTCGGTCAGCGTCGAGAGTGCTCTCGAGCTGAACGCGCAGTTCGGCGTCGGCAACCTCGATCCGCAGCCGGTGCTCGTCCCCGACCCGGCGACCGATGAAGTCGGCCTCGTCGCCACGACCGGCGGCGATCAGGTGACGGTGCTGCACGGCGACGAGAACCTCGTCGACCGCCAGCTGTTCGGTCCGCGCCAGGCGTTCGCCGCGACGTACATGATCGCGCCGGTCGCGGGCATGCCCGGCATGGTGACGCCGTCGTATCCGATCGTGGCTGCGGGCCCGGACGAGGTGACGAGCGCGCTCTTCCCCGGTCCGTTCGTCGGCTATCCGAATCCGGCGCCGAAGTGCAACCTGACCGAGGACGACGGCGACCCGGTCAACATCCGCGGCGTGGGCGCGGCCTTCGTGACGTCATCGATGTATCACGACGTCGTCGTGTGGACGACGGCCGGCGATCTCTACACCTACGATGGTCTCGTGTTCGCGGCGCAGAACGGCACCGCGTGCCCGGGCTCGGCGACGGAAGGCACCGCGACGCCGCTCACGACGAAGCCGGTCGCGTCGACGGGCTTCATGCCGGGGCGTGGCTCGCAGATCGTCATGTTCCAGAACCGGTACGCGCTCCTCGTCGGTCACAAGGACCTCAACAACCCGGAGAGCTACCTCGCCCTCTGGGATCTCGGCGAGGTCGGCTCGACGGGCGCGCCCGTGCAGCTCGGCGCGACGATCGCGGTGCCGGGTCTGCGCACGGCGGCGATCCTCGAGAACGGCACGGACACGTACGTCGTCGCGGGCTATCCGAACGAGACGTTCGACGGCGTGCAAGCGGGACGCGTGCAGGTCTACGCGTTCAACACGACGGACGGCCTCACCGCCGAGTCGGTGCTGACGCTGCACGATGCGTCGCCGGAGAGCGGCCAGCAGTTCGGTCGCGCGATCGCGGTGACCGAGTTCAATGGAACGCCGGTGATCGCGGTGGCTGCGGATAACGAGGTGTTCCTCTACTTCCGCACCGCTCTGTACGGAGAGACTCGCGAAGGCAAGTGAGCACGTACCAGTGTCCGAATTGCAAGCGGACGTTCGAAGAGCCAGGGTTCTGTCCCTTCGATCGCACGCAGCTGCATGACCCGAATGCAGCGATGGCGGGCACGATCGTCCCGCTCACGCCGGCGGACAAGCAGACGATCCTCTCGGCGATGCACAGCGCGCAGGCGGCGCCGGATCCCACGAATCCGCCGACGGCCGAGGTGCGCCGCGAGACGTTTCCGATCACGCCGACGCCCAAGGCGAACCAGCCGACGAACGAGGTGACCGCGCAGCGACCGCGCCTGCAGACGCCGTCGGAGCAGCCGAAGTTCCGCGCGGTCTCGGCGACCGACAGCGAGCAAGACGCGCTCGAAGCGATGCGCGTCACGCGAGAGACGGAGTACGACAGGCTCGTCGGCCAGACGCTCGACGGGCGCTACTTCGTCGAGAAGAAGATCGGCGAGGGCGGCATGGGCGTCGTGTTCAGCGCGCGTCACGCGGTGATCGAGCGCCCGCTCGCGATCAAGGTGCTCAAGCGCGAGGTCATGCGCGACACCGCGACGATCCAGCGCTTCGTGCGCGAAGCGAAGGCGGCGTCGCGCATCGGGCATCCGAACATCGTCGACGTCACCGACTTCGGCACGACGCCCGACGGCATGACGTACTCCGTGATGGAGTTCGTCAACGGCGACACGCTCGGCGGTGCGCTGCGCGCGGCGGCGCCGTTCACGCCGCATCGCGCGGTGAAGATCGCGGCGCAGATCGCGCGTGCGCTCGGCGCGGCGCACGACAAGGGCATCATCCATCGCGATCTCAAGCCGGAGAACGTGTTCCTCATCAATCGCGATGGGCGCACGGACTTCGTGAAGATCGTCGACTTCGGTATCGCCAAGGTGGCGCCGCCGCCGGGCAGCGCCGCCGAGCCGCGACTCACGCGGGCGGGGTCGGTGTTCGGCACGCCCGAGTACATGGCGCCGGAGCAAGCCGCGGGTCGCGCCGACACCGACGGTCGCGTCGACGTATACGCGCTCGGCATCATCCTCTACGAGATGGTGACCGGTCGTGTCCCGCATCGCGGTGACTCGATGGTGCGCACGCTCGCCATGCAGATGCTCGATCCGGTCGAGCCGCCGTCGAAGGTTCGCCCGGACCTCTCGATCCCGCCGGAGCTCGAGCACGTGATCCTGACCGCGCTCGCGAAGAAGCGCGAGGCGCGCTACCAGACGATGGGCGAGCTGCTCGCGGCGCTCGAGAAGGTGCTGACGCTCGTCGGTCAGAGCGTGACCGGCTCGCCGATCTACGCGCTCGCGCCGCTGCCGCCGGGTGCGGATCCCGGCATGGCCACGACGCCGGGGCTCGCCACGCACGATCAGAAGACCCGCGCGCCGAGCACGACGCCGACCTCTCGTCCCGCGACGCCCTCCCCATCGACGGACGGGGGCACGACGCGGCGGCCGAAGTCACGCACCGCGCCGCACGAGCCGCAGTTCACGGGTGGCGACAAGCCGCGCACGTTCGACCATGTCTGGACCGAGTCGGATCTGCCGCGGCAGCGCAGCAAGTGGCCGCTCGTGATCCTGCTGCTCCTGATCGTCGGCGGTGGCGCGACGGCGTTCGGCTTGCTCTACGTGAAGCGCAATGAAGTCGAGACCCCGCCTCCCGCTCGCGACGCGAGCATCGCGATGGTCACGCCCGACGCGCAAGCGGTGATCCCCGTCGCGCCCGATGCCGAGGTGATGGTGACGGACGCCGACGTCGCCGACGCGCCGCCCGATGCCAAGGAAGACATCGTCGTCGTGACGCCCGACGCGAGCATCCGGCGCAGGCCGGACGCCGGCGTCTCCAACGTCGGGGTGATTCCCGACACGCCGAACCAGCGCGGCACGATCATGATCCAGGTGCTGACAAAGCCCGAGGGCGCCACGCTGTACGTCGGCACGTCGTATCGCGGCCCCGGCGGAGCGACGCTCGAGGAGCCGCTCGGCTCGAGGCTCGAGGTGCGGTGCACGCAGAAGGGCTACAAGGAAGGCAAGGTCTCGCTGGTGTTCGACGGCAGGACCGAGGTCGCGCTGTGCGTGCTCACGCGCATCAAGATCTGCATCGACAACGTGAAGAACCCGTTCGACGACTGCGAACGCGATCCGACGAAGTAGTCGCCGAAACGACGAAAGCCCCGCGTTCGGGGCCTTCGAAGGGAGAACCTGGGAAGCGTCAGGGTGCGCGAGAGAAGCGCGTGTCGCCGGGGAACGGGTCCGCGGTCTCGCGCGTGTTGATCTCGCCTTCGTCGGGGAGCGGGACGACCGGGATGCCGAGCGCCATCAGGCCGGCGGCATCGTTGTAGCGGAGCTCCGCGATCGCGATCGGGCGGTCCGCGGCGCGAACGAACTTCGTGTACGACGCGGCCGAGTAGCGCTGCTCGCCGAACTCGGTGCCGAGGCCGGGGCGCTCGGTCTTGCGCGCCTGCGGCGCGGGCGCGGGCTGGTAGTACTCCTCGGACGCGTCGACGGCGCCGTCGCCATCGAAGTCGTCGTAGTCGAGCGCCTTCTTCTCGGCGCGCGGTGCGCGACCACCACCGTTGGGCGGCGGCGCGGACGGCGCGACGCTCGTCGTCGAGGGCGCTTCCGACTCGCGCATCTGGCGCGTGCGCGGCGCCTTGTCGGCCTTGCTCACCGTGCGATCCGCGCGGCTGGCGCCGGTCGCCTCGCCGCGGCCGCCGAGGTCGCGGCTCGCGGTGTCGAGGTCGCCCTCGTAGTCGTACGGGCGGCGGTAGTTGTCCTTGTTGCCGTAGGTGTTGCCACCGACGATGATCTGCTGCTGCTCGACGGGCGCTGCTTGCTCTTCGAAGATCGCGACGGCGACGACGCCCACGTTGCGCGCCTTGCCCTTCTTGCCGGCGTACGAGTCGTCGACGCTCGAGAAGCGGAACGTCGCCACGTCCTCGGTCGACGTGCGGAAGCCTTCGATGCGCGTCTCGCCGTACGGCGGCACCACGTAGCCGCGCTTGCGCAGATCGCCCGGCTCGCCATCGACGACGTCGAGACCATCGACGGTCACGACCGCTTCGACGCGATTGCCGGTCGGGTTGACGATGCGGATGATGTAGCGCTCGTTCGCGTTGCCCTGGACGTAGTAGCGATCGCCCTTCGCGTAGGTGGGCATCGTCTCGCCCGACTCGCGCATGATCTGCACGTCGTACGGAGCGCGAACCTTGGCAGGTGCGCTCGCGATCGCGATGTGCGGTGCGGCGAGGACGGTGGTGGGTGGGGCGAGTTGGTCGGCCTGAGCGGGTACCGAGCAAGCCGCACCGAGAAGGAGGGTCGCGAAGAGGACGCTGCGCATGGGTGAATCAGACGCTCGACCCAAGGAAGCGATCTAAAGCGTGTATAGTCCGCGCCATGGCGTCCCCGAGGAAAGCGGAGAAACCAGCCAAGGCTGCAAAAGCCAAGACGAAATCAGCCCCTGCAAAGAACGGCAAAGGCAACGGCAAGCCCACATCGAAGCCTGCGAAGGCGCAAGGTGGCAGGAAAGCGCCAGATGTTGCCAACGCAGACCCTGCCCTCTTCGATCCGCTGACGCCTGGCGAAGCCGCCGACGCGCTGCGCACGCTCACCGAAGACAAGCGCCTCGGCTCGATGGCCAAGGTCGGTCGCTACCGCGTGATCTGCACGGAGCCGCTCGTCGTCAAGCCGCCGCACTGGATGGCCGGCCATCGCCTCGCGCGCGTCGTCGCCTACGACTACGCGAGCGATCGCTGTGTCGACGCGTGCATCGATCTCGACGCCGGCGTCGTCGCCCACCTCGAGCTCACCAAGTCACAGCCGATGCTCTCGCTCGACGAGGAAGCCCTCGCCGTCTCGGTCGCGATGGCCGACGAGCGCGTGATCAGCAAGCTCGGCATGGGCGAAGGCCCGCAATCGACGATGCACTACTGGGGTCGCACGCAAGCGGACATCTCGTTCTCGCGGCGCAGCGCGGCCGTGATCTTCGGACGGCAGGGCGGCCACGCGACGCTCGTCGCCGTCGTCGACCTCCTCGACAACCAGGTGACCAAGGTGGTCCCGGCGGAGATGTGGTGATGAGCAACGTCATCGACGAAGCGAACTGGAAGTTCCACTGGCGGCTCACCGAGTCCGCCGGAATCATGATCTACCTCGCCGACTACAAGGGCCGTCGGGTCCTGTGGGAGGGCTCGCTGCCCTACGTCACCATCGATCACCAGCGCAGCTCGCTCGAGGTCGAGACCGACGCCGCCGAATCGCACGGTCCCTGGTGGATGCCGCTCGGCGCTCACTGCCTCCAGGGCCCGGTGCGCGTGCAGACGTTCCGCGGTGGCGTCGAGCTGTCCGCGAACTTCCACGCCGGCCCGTACCAGTACACGCAGCTGTGGCGCTTCCACGACGACGGTCGCCTCTGCCCGTGGCTCACGATCTATGGACCGGGCGTCCACGATCAGCACACGTATCACCCGCACTGGCGCTTCGACTTCGATCTCGACGGCGCGCGCGATGACGCGTTCGAGCGCTTCGAAGAGGGCCGCTGGCAGCGCGTCGAGCACGAGGGCTGGTTCCCGTACTCCGGCGAGGCCGACAAGGACGGCACGGTGTGGCGCCAGGTCGACTTCGGCTCGCGCGCGGCGATCAACATTCGCCCGCACTCGTGGGACGACGCCGAGGTGTTCGCGATCCGCTATCACGACGGCGAGTGGGCGCCGTACTCGCCGCGCAGCGCCGCCGGCAGCCAGCCGTTCCCGGCGGCGTACGTCGGACACGAGCCGCTCGACGGCGACGACGTGACGCTGTGGTACGTCGCGCACGTGCACTTCGATCAGTCGTTCCCGTACACCGCAGGTCCGTGGGTCAAGGTCGAAGGCCTCGCCTGACGCGTCGCCTTTCGCGGTGAGTCAGTCCGCCGGTCGGACGCGGCGTCCGAGATCCGGCCGGACACCGGACACCCCATCGATGATCGATGCCGTGATCTCGATGCGTTGCTGTCGCTGATTCCCTGGCACGCATGGTGCCAACGAGTTGGTACGATGGCAGCCATGCACACCACTCCGTTCGAGACGGAAGACGACCTTCGGGTGATGAAGGGCGTCTCGTGGGATGCATTCGAAGCGTTCCTGGTAGAGCGTGGCGAGAAGCTGCCGAGAGTTTCCTATCTGGAAGGAACGCTCGAGCTCATGTCTCCGTCGCGCGATCACGATCGAATCAGCCGCCGGTTCGCGGCTGTGGTCGAGGCTTACCTCGATATGCTGGGCATCGAATGGGATGGAGCAGGTGCGTGGCTGTTGAAACACCAGCCCACCAATTCAGGTCTCGAACCCGACGAGTGCTACTTGCTCCACGATGGCTCCAGGGACCGCGATCGTCCGGATCTCGCGATCGAGGTGATCTGGACGAGCGGAAGTCTGAACAAGCTCGAGATCTATCGTCGACTGAAGGTCGGCGAGGTCTGGTTCTGGCGAAAGCGAGGGATCACGATCCACGTGCTAACGCCCGGTGGATACGAGCAGCGCTCGACGAGCGAGTGCTTGCCGGGCTTCGATTTCGCCCTCGTCACCGAGATGGTCGAACGCGACCTGATGATGAGCGGGGTGCATCGCATCCTTCGCGAACGCCTGCCTCCGCGGTGAGCGAACACTGCTGCCGTAGCGACGAGGCGCCCGACCGAGAGTCGTCGCTCAGGGCGTCGCCGGGATGTAGCCCTCGGACACCGCGTGGCGCACGTACTTCTTCGTGACGTTCCACACGAGCCAGTTGCCACCTCGGCCGACGAGGACCCACGGCGTGTACTGATACAGCGACGCGGTCGCGTGGTTGACCGGCGTGACGGTGCGCGGGTCGAGCGTGCGCGTCGAGCGACCGACGCGGAACTGCCCGGTGCCCTCGACGGAGGCGTCGTACCACTTGCGGAGGATCTTCGCGCCGCACACGAGCTGCTTGTCGAAACCGCGGTACTGCGATGCGCAGCCACCGCCGTCGGGGCAGCCGCAGCCGAGCGCGGCGTTGAGGCGCGACGCGGACGGACGCGTGGTCTTGGACACGAGCGACGCCTCGACCTGCATGCGCGCGAGGATCATCATCGGGTGGATGCCTTCGCCGGTCGCCGCGTTGTAGATCGCCTGCGCGGCGGACACGCCGTTGACCGTGTAGTCGGCGAGCCACGAGCGGTTGTTGTACGGCGAGTCCTCGAGGAACGACTGGATCTCGGCGACCGTGAACTCGCCGTCGTCGACGAACAGGTCGTCACCGACCACGTCGTTCTGGTTGAACGTCAGGGGCACGCCGTCGGCCTTGCCGTCCGCGGTGACCGGCTCGTAGTCCGAGGGCTCGTCCGAGCCCGGCGCTTCGTCTTCTTCGCCGGCAACACAACCACCGAGCGCGAGGGCACAGAAGAAGGCAACGACGTGGGCTTTCATTGCGTCGCGATCAATTCAAACGCGGCGCCATGCGCAACTCGTGCAACCCCGGCCACGCGCGCGCCGCTTCGGAATTCCGAGCGCACCGCGGGCGCGAGCTGCGGTGCGCAATCGATTGATCGCAAACCCGGCGATTCGAGTAGCCAGCGCCCGATGCGGCGAGCGCCGGGCGGCCGGTCGACGAGCCATCGACAGGCTCGTGTGCAACGTGATGACTGCAGTTGAGGGGCAAACCCTCAGCCAGTGCTCGGGTAGGCGGGGGTTATGCGGCTTCGCCGTGGCACTTCTTGTACTTCTTGCCGGAGCCGCACGGGCACGGCTCGTTGCGACCCGGCTTGACGTCGGCGACCACGGTGCCTTGCTTCTCGCCGGGGCGGCGGCCGTTCATCGCGGCGTCGAACGCTTCGATCACGACCTCGGTCGGCTTGATGATCGTGGCGGCGGTCGCCTCGGTCATCGCGGCTTCCTTGACGTCCTCGGCGATCAGCTCGGAGAGCTTGGCGTAGATATGCGGCTGCGTCTCGACGAGGTTCGGCGCGACGCGCTCGTGCACCGGCTTGTCGGCGATGCCGGCGACCGCGGCGAGTGACTCGGTGACGACCCTGTCGGCGTCGGTGAGGTTCTGCTGCGTGATGCGCGGGAGCGTTCCGTCCTGGTTGCGGTCGAACATCGCCCACACGAGCGTCGCGTAGAACACGGCGGCCTCGCCGACCGCGTCACCGTGCTCGGTGCGGACGGCAGCGGCGTGCTGGAGGAGCCACGGCTGCTCCTTCTGGAGCCGCTGGGCGAGCTTGTTCATCGCCTTCTTGTCGCCGCGCTGATCGAGCTTGGTGAAGGACGTGATCGTACGTTCGACGATGTCTGCGCTGACGAGGAATGCCATGAGCCGCTGATCTTCTCCGACGACGGCGCGGCGTCAAGGGCGAGCGAGCAGATCGACGCACGCCGCGCCGGGGCAGGCGCGCGGGTACGGGCTCGCGTCGACGACCTCCAGCGTGGCGCCGATGAAGTCTCCCTTGAGCTGCTGCATCGCGCGAGATGCGGACGCGGGCAGCGCGACGAGCACGCGCGGCGACGCCGGACGGTCCTTGGCCTCGAGCACGATCTCGAGGTCCACGCCGATCGCGACGGGGTCCCGCTCGACGACGAGCACCACGCCGGGATGGGGCTTGCCCTCCTCGAGCGTCTTGCCCGCCATCGGATCGATGGTGCGCACCTTCACGCATCCGGCGGTGGCGCACTTGCCGAACGCCGGGATGTCGTCCTCCCAGCGGGCGATGCGCTCCTTCGCGCTGACCGGCGTGCGAGGCACGAGGTAGAACGCCTTCGCGTCCCAGTCGACCCACGTCGAGTAGCCGCGCAGGAAGTCGAGGCCGAGCGTGCCGTCGATCTCCTCGGACGGCCAGCGCTTGTCGGCGAACGGCAGGAACGTCACGTTCTCGGCGGTCAGCGCGCCGACGGTGACGCTCGGCGCGATCGCCAGCGCCTCCTTGCGATGCGCGGTGCCCGCCTCGTCGATCGTCGCGGTCTTTGTGGGCTTCGCTTCGAGCTTCGCGCTGGCCCACGCCGACTCGCGCAGCTCGCTGTGCGGGGCGCCGAGATCGAGGTGCATGTGCAGCTTCGCGTCGCCGATCGTCGCGTCGACGAGACGGCGCGGCATCGGCACCACCTCGGCGTTCTGCACGCGGCTGTTCAGCTGCGACCACGCGAGCTTCGTCGCACCGGGTGGCGGCGTGAACGCCTTCACCGTCGTGAGGTAGCCGAGGCCGTGCTCGCGATCGAAGCCGAACACGAGCGAGTCGGCGAGGATGTCGCGACCGATGACGCCCATGATGCGGCGACCGTTCATGTCGAACGAGCTCGTGCCCGTGACCATCATCTGCTGCTGCGTGACGATCAGCGTGCCGAGCTCGAGCTGGAGGATCTCCGCGTAGAAGCGCGTCTGCTGCGTGTCGGTCTCGTCGAGCCGCGAGGGGCCCTTGCCGATCCGCAGGTCGAGCTTGCGCACGAGCGACTCGTCGATGATCGACACGTTCGCGTCGGGATCGATCGCGAACAGATACGGTCCGCGGCCGGCGATCGACACCGGCGCGAGCAGCACGTCATCCTCGATCGGCCCGACGAGCGGGAACGTCCAGCGATCCCCTTGGCCTCCCGAGAACCCGGGCGGCGGACCGGAGGTGCAGCCCCCGGTGATGACAGCAACGACCGCGAGCAGCGCGGCGCGCATGGTCAGTGCCGCGTGCCGTCGGCGCCGACTTCCCAGGTCATGCCCGAGAACATCAGCTTGTTCAGATCGCCCGCGCCCTGCTTCTCGATCGCATCGGCGACCTGGCTGTTGGCGAGCGCGTCGTACGTCGGCTTGTCCTCGCGATAGAGGATGCCGACCGGCATCGGGAAGTTCGGCTGGACGAGCTGCGCGAGGAGGTGCGCGTACAGCGGCGAGCCCTTCTCGGAGTGCACGACGAGCTCGGACACCGGGACCTTGCCCTCGCCCTCGCCGACGTCGACGATCTCGGGCCGCAGATCCTTCGTGATGCGGATGCCCTTCGTGCCCTCGGCGAACACGAGCGGCTGGCCGTCCTTGAGCACGATCTGCTGGTTCTTCGGGTCGTCCTTGACCTTGTCCCAGACGCCGTCGTTGAAGACGGGGCAGTTCTGCAGCATCTCGATCAGCACCGCGCCCTTGTGGCGGTACGCGGCCTCGAGGATCGTGCCCGCGAGCTTCGCGTCGGTGTCCGTCGCGCGCGCGACGAACGTGGCGCCCGCGCCGAGCACGAGCGACATCGGGTTGAGCGGGTGATCGATCGAGCCGGTCGGCGTCGACGGCGCGCGCGTACCCATCGACGAGGTCGGCGAGTACTGGCCCTTCGTCAGGCCGTAGATCTGGTTGTTGAACAGGATGATCTTGAGATCCATGTTGCGGCGGAGCGCGTGGATCATGTGGTTGCCGCCGATCGACAGGCCATCGCCGTCGCCGGTGATCACCCAGATGTCGAGCTCGGGGCGCGTGATCTTGAGGCCGCTCGCGATCGCCGGCGCGCGGCCGTGGATCGTGTGGAAGCCGTACGTGTTCATGTAGTACGGGAAGCGGCTCGAGCAGCCGATACCCGAGATGAACACCGTGTTCTCGCGCTTGATGCCGAGGTTGGCGAGCGTGCGCTGCACCGTCGCGAGGATCGCGTAGTCACCGCAACCCGGGCACCAACGCACGTCCTGATCGGTCTCGAGATCCTTCTTCGACAGCTTGATCTTGATTGCTTCGCTCATACGTCCTTACGCATTCGCCTGCGGTTGCAGAGAACTTGTCGTCGGTGCGGTGGATGCGGACGCGCCGAGCTGCTTCTCGATCGCATCCGTCACCTCGACCACCTTGAACGGCAGGCCCTGGATCTTGTTGAGCCCGATCGCGTCGATCAGGTACTTCGCGCGGATCACCTGTCGCAGCTGGCCCATGTTGAGCTCGGCGACGATGACCTTCTTGAAGTTGTGGATGATCTTGTCGAGGCCGGGCTCGATCGGCGAGAGCCAGCGCAGGTGCGCGTGCGACACGCTCTTGCCCTGCGCGCCGAGCTGCTGCTGCGCCTGACGGAGCGCGCCGTACGTGCCGCCCCACCCGATGACGAGCACGTCGCCCGACTCGGGGCCCGCGAGGTCGAGCTCGCCGATGTCCTGCGCGATGCGATCGACCTTCTCCTGGCGGAGCTTCGTCTGCTTCTCGTGGTTGTCGGGCGCGTACGAGATGTTGCCCGTGAGCGCGTCCTTCTCGATGCCGCCGATGCGGTGCTCCATGCCCGGCGTGCCCGGCACGACCCACGCGCGCGCGAGCGTCTTCGGATCGCGCTCGTACACGAAGTAGCCGTTCGGGTCGGTGCGGTGCTGCACGTCGAAGCGCGCGAGCGCGCCGAGGTTCGGCAGCATCCACGGCTCGGAGCCGTTCGCGATGTAGCCGTCGCTCAGCAGGATCACCGGCACCATGTAGCGCGTGGCGATCTTCACCGCCTCGATCGCGCAGTAGAACGTGTCGCCCGGCGACTTCGCCGCGAGCACCGGCAGCGGCGACTCGCCGTTGCGGCCGAACAGCGACTGCGAGAGGTCGCTCTGCTCGGTCTTCGTCGGCAGGCCCGTCGACGGACCGCCGCGCTGGATGTTGAGGATCACGACCGGCAGCTCGGTCATCACGCCGAGGCCCATCGCTTCGCCCTTGAGCGCGATGCCCGGGCCGCTCGACGCGGTCACCGCCACCGAGCCACCGAACGCCGCACCGAGCGCGGCGCCCATCGCGGCGATCTCGTCCTCGGCCTGGAACGTGAGCGTGCCGAAGTTCTTGTACTTCGCGAGCGAGTGCAGGATCGACGACGCTGGCGTGATCGGATAGCCCGCGTAGAACAGCTTCTTGCCCGCGAGCTCCGCACCGACGACGAGGCCGAGCGCGATCGCTTCGTTGCCCGTGATGTTGCGATACATGCCCGGCTTGAACTGCGCGGGCGGCACCTTGTAGACCGTCTGGAACACCTCGGCGGTCTCGCCGTAGTGGTACCCGGCCTTGAACACCTTGACGTTCGCGTCGCCGTAGCCCGGCTTCTTCGCGAACTGCTGCATGATGCGGCGCACCTCGGTCTCCGGCTCGCGGCCGTACATCCAGAACACGAGGCCCAGGGCGAAGAAGTTCTTCGCGCGACCCTTCTCCTTCGTCGACAGCTCGCTGCCCTCGAGCGCGGCCATCGTCAGCTGCGAGATGTCGACCGCGTGCACCTTGTACTTCGCGAGCGATCCGTCCTCGAGCGGGTTCGTCTTGTACGCGGCCTTCTTGAGGTTCGCCTCCACGAACGCGCCGGTGTTGACGATCAGCGTGCCGCCGTCGACGAGGTCCTTGAGGTTCGTCTTGAGGCCGGCCGGGTTCATCGCGACGAGAACGTCGGGCGCGTCACCGGGCGTGTGGATCTCGGAGGACGAGAAGTGCAGCTGGAACCCGGACACCCCGAACAAGCTGCCGGCGGGAGCGCGGATCTCTGCGGGGAAATCGGGGAACGTCGAGATGTCGTTACCGGCTTCCGCCGCAGCCTTCGTGAACTCGCTGCCCGTCAGCTGCATGCCATCGCCCGAGTCGCCGACAAAGCGGATGACGACCCGGTCCAGGTGCTTCGTTTCCATCGTGGCGCGGACCTTACCAGCGCTCCTCGGGGAACCCAAGGGTTACGACCCGCTCCGCGAATCCCACTCATCACTCCGAGATCCTTGGAGATCTATAGTTGTGTGATGTCACGCGCTAGCGGCGGCGCCGACGCCGGAGTTGGGTTATCTCGCTGCGCATGAAGCGACTCGTTGGTGCGTGCGTAGTCCTCTCGTTCGTGATCGCCGCGTGCGGCGACAACCGGCCCGGCGCCGCGATCGACGCGAGCGTCGACTCGTCGATCGACTCCCCGATGATCGATGCGCCGGACGTCGACGCGATGATCGATGCGATGCCGACACCGGCCGAAGCGATCACCGCGGTTCGCGAGGCGGCCAACGGCGCCGTCTCGCTCCCCGTCATCGACGCGACGGTCACGTACATCAAGCCGATGATCGCGGGCGCGTCGACGACGAACGATCCGCCCGGCTTCACCGTGCAGGTCGGCAACACGGGTCCCGCGCTCTTCGTCGCGGTCGATCCCGCGACGCTCACCACGCTCACACCCGCGCTCGCCGTCGGCGATGTCGTTAGCTTCACCGTCACGATGAAGGCCGCGCCCGGCTCGTCGCCGCGCGCGACCGCGATCGACTCGATCACGCGGTCCGCGACCGGCACCGATATCGCGCCGCTCGTGCAGGACATCACCGCGGTCACGGGCATCGCCGGCATGATCGCCGACTTCGATAGCGAGCTCGTCGACGTCACCATGGCGACGATCGCCGAAGCCTGGGGCAGCAGCGGCTCGTCCTTCTCGCGCACGCGCATCACGACCGCCGGCCAGCCGACGGTCGAGCCCGACCTGCAGCTCCGCCTCCCGACGGCGTTCAAGGACACGCTCGTCGCCGCCAACGATCTCGACATCGGCTGCGTCGTCGCGGTTCATCGCACGCCCGTCAACCGCTTCGCCGCGCAGTTCCAGGTCTCCGCGTTCGACACGACCGACATCACCGTCGTGTCGTGCCCCGCGCCAACCGTCGCCTCCGCGATGGCGACCGACTCCACGCACGTGACCGTCACGTTCTCGCGCAACATCGACATGGCGACCGTGATGGCCAACGGCTCGCAGTTCACGATCGTCGACGACGCGACCCCGACGCCGAACGCGCTCGCCGTCACCGCCGCTGCAGTCACCGGCGCGCGCACGGTCGAGCTGACCACCGCGTCGCAGACGTCGAACACCAATTACACGGTCACCGTCGCGAACACCGTCGAGGACGTGATCGGCGCCGCCATCGGCACGCCGAACACGGCGACGTTC
The DNA here is from genome assembly GCA_964617845.1 of uncultured Kofleriaceae bacterium. Lineage (GTDB taxonomy): Bacteria > Myxococcota_A > Polyangia > Haliangiales > Haliangiaceae > JABFXX01. The sequence goes on from CAZUAR010000013.1 coordinate 121,210, forward strand.
ACGGGCTTCATGGTCGCCCCCACGGTGATGATGGCGACCGCACCCAACGCCACGACCGTCGACGTCACGTTCACGCGCCCGATCGACGTCGCCTCCGTGATGACCGATGGCTCGCAGTTCACGATCGTCGACGACGCGACCCCGACGCCGAACACGCTCGCGGTCACCGCCGCCAGCGTGTCGGGCATGGTCGTGACGCTCACGACCGCCGCGCAGACGCCGGGCACCATGTACACGGTGACGGTCACGAACACCGTGACCTCGAACAGCGTGGCCCTTGCCATGCCGAACAGCGCCATGTTCATGGGCTTCATGTCGACGATCGCGAACCACCTCGTGATCAACGAGATCGACTACGACAACAACGGCACGGACAACGCCGAGTACATCGAGATCTACAACCCGACCGCGACCGCGATCTCGCTCGTCGGCAAGCGCGTCGTGCTGATCAACGGCGCGAATACGAACACACCCGTCGCCTACGGCGGCGCGGGTAACTACGACCTCGACTCGGCCGTATCGCTCGATCCCGGTCAGTACCTTGTCCTCGGACCGTCGGGGTTCATCAGCGGCTTGCCGAGCACCGTGAAGACGATCGCGTTCGCGGGCGCGACCGATCAAGTCCAGCAAGGCGAGCGAGACGGCGTGGCCCTGATCGATGTCGGCAACGCGGGCATGAGCATCGCCCCGTCGCTGATCGATGTTGTCTTCTACGAGGGCAACACGGCGGTGGACCTCGTGTACGACGCGAACGGCCAGAACATCACGATCGTTCCGGAGGGCACCACTTCGACGACGGCGATCGATGTGAACAACGACGAGGGCTCGATCTGCCGCTCGCCCGACGGTTCGGACACGGACGATAACGCGGTCGACATCAAGCTCTGCTCGATGCAGACGCCGGGCGTCGCGAACACGCTGTGAGCAACTGCGCTACGCTCGAAGCGTGAAGCGCGCCGCGTTCTTCGCCGTCCTCGTCGCGTGCTCGACGACGACAGCACCGCGTCGAGCACCGAGCGAGGCGCCGCGCAACACGGCCCGTGCTGATGCGCGCAGCGATGCGTGCGACATGATCGCCGCGATCCTCGCCGTCCCCGACTACAAGGACTTCTACAATGGGGTCTCGTGCGGCGAGGCGCGCGCGAAGCTCCTGGTGAAGATCGTCGCGTTGCCACAGGTGTTTCCTCCCGAGAGCACGTGCGCGGCGTATCCGTTTCGCGTGTTTCACGGCGAGCGCGATGTGAAGGGAGCGATCCTGCAGCTCGGCATCAATCGCGATGCGAGCGACTACTCCTACTCTGCGAAGTACGTGCAACCGAATCTGACCGAGCTCCCCGACGGCACGTTCGAGTCGGTCGACTACTACTGCTTCATCGCCGGCCGGCTCGAACGTCGAAACGGACGCTGGATGGCTCACGCGTACGACGACAAGCGCTAGGCTCTGGACGTGGTTCGCGCTGCGTTCTTCGCCGTCCTCGTCGCGTGCGGCGGGTCGTCGTCGGTCCCATCGCAGACGACACCGACCGCGCCGGAACAGCAGCCCGCCTTCGGCGACGGGCCGCCGCTCGTCACGCCCGGGGAGCGCATGACGTACCGCGTGGAGCTCGGCGGCTTCGAGCTCGCGCAGATGACGCTCGCGATCGGCGACATCACCGACCTCGCGGGCAAGAAGGCGATCGTCGTGCAGGGTCACGCGAAGTCCGTCGGCCTCGCGGATCGCATCACCGCGGTCGACGACACGTTCACGTCGTGGATCGACGTCGAGAGCGGACGGTCGCTCAGGTTCGCCGTCGACGAGTACGAGACCAACAGCCGCACGAACATCGAGCACACGATCGCGGACCTCGCCGGGCGCACCGGCGATCAGCTGCCGATCACGTTCGCGCTGAACGACGCGACGCCCGCGCCCGAGCCTCAGAAGCTCGCGTATCCGGACGCGTGGGACTACAACGCGTTCCTCGTCGCGTTGCGCGGGTGGGAGGCGCCGAAGGGCACGTCGAAGTCCCTCGAGGTGCTGCGCAGCCGATGGCTGTGGCACATCGACGTGACCGTCGGCGGCAAGGAGCAGATGGTCACCGAGCTCGGAGAGCTGCCGGCGCTGCGCTTCGATGCGCACACGTACAAGCTGACGCGAGCGGGCGAGAAGGATACGAGCTCCGAGGAGCGGAGGTTCTCGGTGTGGATCAGCGACGACGATGGACGCGTGCCGCTGCAGATCACGGCGCGCACCGACTGGGGCGACGTGAAGATGCGGATCGTCGACTACCAGCCGGGTAATGGGCAGCGGCTGCGTCCGTAGGGCGCTGTCCCACATCGATATGCCACATGCGCGGTCGATTCGTCCGCTGTTGTGAGGAAACCGTTCCTCGTCGGAATGATGCTGACGTTGGTCCTGATCGCGGTCGGGGCCTGGGCGACGTGGAGCTCGTACGACACGACGCGCGAGCTCGCGGGCCGGCAGATGCGGCTCGTCGCGCTGAAGGGGGTGGTCACGCAGCTCGACGAGGTGCTGACGATGTCTGCTCGGATGGCCGCGGCGACCGGCGACCTGGTGTGGGAAGAGCGGTACCGCCGGTACGAGCCCGAGCTCGACGCCGCGATCAAGGAGATGCTCGAGGTCGCGACCGTTCGGATCGAGAGGTTCTGCGCGCGAACCGATGCCGCGAACCAGGCGCTCGTCGCGATGGAGAACCGCGCCTTCGAGCGCGTGCGCGCCGGATCGCGGGAGGAGGCGTCGTCCATCCTGTTCGGCGGGGTGTACGAGGAGCAGAAGAAGATCTACGCCGCGGGGATGGCGTCGACGATGAGCTCGATCGAGTCCGCGATGGACGACGCGCTCGATGCGCACGGGACGCGCGTGTCGGTCGGCGTGGTCGTCGCGTCCGTGCTGCTCGCGGTGTCGCTGTTCGCGTGGGCGCGCAACGCGTGGCAGTTGCGAGCGCGCTCGGCGCGGCTCGCGGAGGCGCTGGAGAGGAGCGAGCGCGATCACGCGGCGCTCGCCGAAGCGCACCAGCAGCTCGAGAAGTTCCATCGCGAGCTCGTCGCGCGCGAGAAGCTGTCGAGCCTCGGGTTGCTCGCGGCGGGCGTCGCGCACGAGATCAACAATCCGATGGCGTTCATCACGATGAACGTGCAGACGCTGATCGAGGACCTGCGCGACGTGCCACTGGAGCAGCTTCCGGAGGCGCTCCGCATCTACGCAGACGAGCTCTTGCCCTCGACGATCGACGGCATCCAGCGGGTGAACACGATCGTTCGCGATCTACAGCAGTTCGCGCGTGGTGACATCGACACCGAGTGCGAGTTCGATCTCAACGCGGAGATCGCCGCGGCCGCGCGCATCTCGAGCAATCAGCTCAAAGGGCGCGCGCGGCTCGCGCTGTCACTCGGCGAGCTTCCTCCACTCCACGGCAAGCCGCGTCAGTTGACGCAGGTGATGGTGAACCTGATCGTCAACGCGGCGCACGCGGTCGCCGAGCGCCCCGCTGGATCGATCAGCGTCACCAGCAGGTGCGACGTGAACCGCGTCGTCGTCGAGGTTCGCGACAACGGATGCGGAATGTCTCGCGACGTGATGGCGAGAATGTTCCAGCCGTTCTTCACGACGAAGACTGTGGGCCACGGCACGGGCCTCGGCCTCTCGGTCGTCTACGGGATCATCCGCGACCACGACGGTCAGATCACCGTCGACTCGGAGATCGACAAGGGCACCTGCATTCGCGTCGAGCTGCCCGTTCGCGCCGCCGACGTGCAGGTCGCGCGCGCTGCGTGACGCGACCGGCGAGTCAGCGCTTGCGACCCTGATCGGGCGGGTCGCCCGGAATCGGCGGCTTCCACGAGCCAGCCGCGGCGCGCATGTCGTACGGCTTCCGGAAGTAGGCGATGAGCCCGAGGATCGCGAAGCCGATGCAGATGTAGAGGAGCATGACCGTTCAGACGGTCCGACCTCTGCGCGAGTCGCGCCGGGTCGGTCCGAAAAAAGACAACGCCTCCGACCGTCAGGTGGAGGCGCGCGTCGTCGAGAGACGATCAGCTCAGTTGGGCTTCGGATCCATCTTCGAGCGGAACTGCTTCTCGCCCTTCGTCATGATCTCCGCGTCGTAGTAGTTCGACGCGTTGCCCGAGGCCTCGGCGATCTTGAGGCGCTCGTCGATCACCTTCTTGAAGCCGGCCTTGTCCATCGCGCCGCCGATGAAGATGCCGTTGATGAAGAAGCCCGGCGTCGCGTTGACGTGGAACTTCTGCAGCTCGGCCATGTCACCGTCGACGATCGCCTTGCACTCGGGGCCCGCCATGTCCGCGGCGACCTTGTCCTTGTCGAGGCCGATCTCGGCCGCGATCGCGAGGAGGTTGTCCTTCGCGAGCTTGGAGGGGTCACGCGCCTGCGCGTACGGGAGGAACGCCTTCTCCCAGATCGCGTTCTTGTACGCCTTGTACTTGCCCTGCTTCGCACCCGCGCACGCGGCGAGGTGGGCGTCGGTCGCGACCTGCGGGTGGACGACGAGGTCCTTGTACACGACGCGGACCTTGCCCTGGTAGTCCTGCACGAGCTCGTCCATGGTGGACGCGGTGCGCTGGCAGTACGGGCACGCGAAGTCGAAGGCCTTCACGATCGTGACGGGCGCGTTCGCGGGACCGTCGACCTTGCCGGCCTTGATGTCCTCGGCGATGTTGACCGCGAAGATCGCGTCGGGCGCGTGCTCTTCGCGCTCCTGCGCCTGCATCTGCTGCTTCTGCTGCGCGTAGACCTTGTTGAGGAAGTCGAGCGCTTCGGCGTTCTTCGCGTAGGCGTCCTCGAGGCGACGCAGGCGCTCCTCGACGGAGCCGCTGTGGTCGCCGGCGACGGGCGCCTCGGCGGCACCGGGCGCGCCCGTGGTGGGCGGAGCGGCCGGCATGTTGTCGAGCTTGGAGCGACTGTTCTCGCAGCCAGCACCGACGGCAACTGCGAGGCAAAGGACGAGCGAGACCCGAAGCGTTCTCATATGCCCGGTATATTTCACGGCCCGCGAAGGCTGCCAAGGGCGATCTGGTGCCGGTGGTGGGAATCTTCGTCGCGCAGGCGAGGTTTGGTGGAAGGCACCGGAGGCTTTGCAGAGGCTTTGTGGCAAGGTGCGAGGCCGTGCGCCGCGTCATTTCGTTCGTGACGATTCTCGCAGCCTCCGCCTGTGGCGATGACGGCGCGACGCCCGTCGACGGCGCGATCGACCACGACGCCCCGATCGATGGCTCGCAGATGCAGTGCGAGAACCAGGGCGCGATCGGCCAGTTCAATCGCCGCGCGGGGAATCCGCGCGTGCTGCCGGGCACGACGTTCCTCGACGGGAAGATCGACATTCACATCGCGGATCCCGACGTGCGGTGGGACGCCGCGACGTCGATGTGGGAGGCGTACTGGGCGGCGGGACATGGCAGCTCGTACATGGCGGCGGATCTCGTTCCGGTGATCCGGCGCGCGACGAGCGCGGATCGCATGACGTGGACGATCGACGACGCGCCCGTGCTGAGCGCGCCGGCCGACACGAACGCGTGGGACCACGCAAACACCGAGACGCCGACGGTCGTCTACAACCCGAACGCGCCCGCCGATCGCCGGTACCTCTTGATGTACTCGGGCTCGAACCAGACGTTCCCGGGCTACTCGTTTCCGGACTACGCGATCGGCGCGGCGTTCTCCGCCGACGGCAAGACGTTCACGCGCGTGCCGGCGAGCGAGTCGCCGCACGGCAAGGCGGGCCTCGTGCTCGAGGGCTCGCAGGTGCACCCGGTGGGTGCGGACGGCATCGTCGCGGATCCGGAGCTCGTGCTCGTCGGCGACACGTATCACCTGTTCTTCTCGAGCTTCACGTGCCACGGCGCGAGCTGCGCGACCGTCGACACGTACGGTGTCTCGCACGCGACGTCACCGGACGGCATCCACTGGACGATCGAGGCGGCGCCGATCCGGAGCCTGCTGCGCTCGTCGGCGCTGACGTCGGGCGGCGCGCAGCCGTCCGTGATCTACGACGCCGTGCACTGCAAATGGGAAATGTGGCTCAAGAGCGACGCCGCCGCCGACGTGATGGATCAGCCCGTCGACTTCAACAACATGGCGGGCGTGTACAAGGCGGAGTCGATGGACGGCCTGTCGTGGACCGTGAACTACAACTTCGCGCGCGACCTCACGTGGATGCCGGACGAGCCGGGCGAAGGCCTCGGTCTCCTGACGGGTGTCGATGTCGGGATGAATGGCAACGGCCGATTGATGCTTTATGTCGGCTTCGACGATCAGAACGTCCCGAACGGATTCGTTCTCCCGCGCCGCGCACCAGCGACGGGAACCGTGCCTGGAGTGTTCGCACTCAACGTGGCGACGCGCGACTTGCCGTGAGCTATGCTCGCGATCGATGAGCGCTGCAGTTGGAGCTGACGTCGAATCGCTGTGCGCCAAGTGCGGCGATGTCTGGCACGTCGTCGTCGCGAAAGAAGGCGATCGGATCGCGAAGGTCCAGTGCAAGCAATGCGGTGGCTATCACCGCTACAAGTCGCCGCACGGCGCGCCCGCGGTGAAGAAGCTACCCGCGACAAATCGCCCACCCAAGGAGCCGCGCGAGTCCCCGGCCGAGCGCTTCGAGAAGCCGGCGGTCGCGGCGGACATGTCCAAGCCATCGCAGCCGTATCGCGCGAGCGGCAAGTTCGCCGTCGGTGATCGCATCGATCACCCGAGCTTCGGTCAGGGCATCGTCGAGCTGAGCGAGCCCGGCAAGATCACCGTGTTCTTCGGCAGCGGCCGTCGTGTCCTCGTGCAAGCGAAGGACGGCGGTGGCGCCGCGGGCAGCGGTGGCAACGAGAAGCTCGAGCGCCCCAAGCCGTTCGACTACACGACGACGTCGGCGGGTGGTAAGCCCGTCGGCGAGAACAATTAGTGGCGGCGAAGAAGACACGCCTCGGGTACCTCGGCCCGGCGATCCTGCTCGTGGGCTTGATCGTCGGAGCCTTCGGCGTGTGGATCATCTTCAAGAACAAGCCCGAGGCCGGCGGCGTCATCGACACGCTCGTCATCGACAGCACGACGAAGATCGTCATCCGCGCGGAGGCGGGTGGTCCCCGCGCGTTCGTCGAGCTGCAGCAGGACGGCGGCGTGAAGTGGCAGGCGCTGGTGCCACCGTACGCGGGCGGGCCGGGTCGCGTCGGCGTGACGTGGAGCGACGTCGCGGTGTCCGTGCGCGTGATCCGCGGTGACAAGGCGGAGCTGTTCTCGCTCTCGCGCGCGAACGGCTCCAAGCTCGGCGGCATGCACCTCGCGAGCGAGCACGACAAGATCAAGCTCGACGCGACGGGGCCGCTGTCGATCGGGGATGGCAATCGCTCGTACGAGCTCGTCGAGGGCGATGGGTGGAACCAGATCACCGCCGTCGACCAGAAGCTCGGCACCGCGCTGTGGAAGAAGGAGCTCGGCCCGACGCCGATCACGAAGGGAACCGTCGAGGGCGGTCAGCTGATCCTCGAGCAGGCAGGAACCAAGTTCGGAAAGCGCTGGTTCAACGTGTTCACGGGCAAAGAGGACCGATCGACCGAAAAGCAGGGAAAGCCCTGGGAAGATCGGCCGCAGGTCGCTCCGGAATGGCCTGCCGAAACCGAACCCAAGTTGCAGTGATCGCGGCGCTTATACATGTGCGTGGGCGTGGCCGCCTGTAACGGTCCCGTCACGCAGGCGGTATAATTTCGATCGAATGTCGCCAGAACGGCCCGTGTTGTCCGCCGAGGTCTCGGGGGTGCATCGCATCGATGCGCTCGAACCCGCGGGCGAGTCGCAGCCGCGCGAGCGACCGTCGCTCCGGCTCGTCGAGCAGGCCGGGCGCACGCCTGCCGCGCCGGGGCTCGGCGATACGATCCCGCAGGACCTGAACGCGCCCGAGCTGCTCCTCAATCGCGAGCTCACGTATCTGAACTTCTGCTGGCGCGTGTTGCAGGAAGCCGATGACCATCGCGTCCCGCTGCTCGAGCGCGTGAAGTTCCTCGCGATCGTCAGCTCGAACATCGACGAGTTCTTCCAGAAGCGCATCGGCGGCCTCAAGCAACAGGTCGGCGCGCAGGTCCACACGAGCTCGCCCGACGGCCGCACGCCGCAGCAGCAGATCACGGACTGCCTCGAGCTGATCAACATGCTCGAGAAGCGGAAGATCCAGATCCTCGAGAGGGTCGTCACGGAGGCGCGCGCGCTCGGCGTCTGGCTCGCGCCGTTCAAGGAGCTCGATCCGCAGCAACAGGCGTGGGTGCGCGAGCACTACGTGCGCAACATCTTCCCGCTCGTCACGCCGCAGGCGATGGATCCGGCGCACCCGTTTCCGTTCGTCTCGAACATGTCGCTGAACCTGCTGGTCTCGCTGCGCTACGAGAACGACGCGGAGTCGTTGCTCGCGCGCGTGAAGGTCCCGGTCGGCGGCGGCACCACGCGCTTCGTTCGCGTCGCTCAGTCGCGGACGTTCGTCGATCTCGCCGACGTCATCGCGAACAACCTCGACATGCTGTTCCCCGGCATGGAGATCGAGAGCTGGTCGCTGTTCCGTGTCACGCGCAATGCGATCACCGAGCGCGACGAGGAAGAAGCCGAGGACCTCCTCGAGATGATCGAGATCGAGATGCGCGAGCGAAAGTTCGCGCCGGTGGTCCGCTTGCAGGTCGATCGCAACATGCCGCCCGTGCTGCGCGGCCGCCTCGCCGCCGAGCTCGGCCTCGACGAAGCCTCCGACGTGTTCGAGGCGGAGGGCATGCTCGGTCAGCGCGACCTGATGGAGGTCGCGATGCTCGACATCCCCGAGCTGCGCGACGGGCCGCACGCGCCTTGCGCGCCCGTCGACTTCCTCACCGACGGCAACATCTTCCACGCGATCCGCGACTCGAAGTACCTGCTCGTCCACCATCCGTACGAGTCGTTCCAGCAGTCGGTCGAGCGCTTCCTCCGCGAGGCCGCCGACGACCCCAAGGTGCGCGCGATCAAGATGACGCTGTACCGCACGTCGAAGGACAGCGAGGTCATCAAGCACCTCGTCCGCGCGGCGCGCAACGGCAAGCAGGTCGCCGTCGTGCTCGAGCTGAAGGCGCGCTTCGACGAGGAAGCGAACATCAAGTGGGCGACGCGCATGGAGCGCGCCGGCATCCACGTCACGTACGGCGTCGTCGGCCTCAAGACGCACACGAAGATCATCCTCGTCGTGCGCCAGGACTTCGACGGTCTGCGCCGCTACGCGCACGTCGCGACGGGCAACTACCACGCGGGCACTGCACGCCTGTACACCGACCTCGGCATGTTCACGTGCGACGACGGCATCGGCCGCGATCTCACCGAGCTGTTCAACTACCTGACGACCGGCTACAAGCCGCGCCGCAGGTACCAGAAGCTGCTCGTCGCGCCCAAGCAGCTCAAGCAAGCGCTGCTCGAGAAGATCGAGCGCGAGATCGCGATCCAGGGCAGCGGCGGACGCGGACACATCCAGTGGAAGATGAACGCGCTCGAGGATGTCGACATCGTGCGCGCGCTCTATCGCGCATCGCAGCGCGGCGTCGCGATCGACCTGATCGTCCGCGACACGTGCCGCCTGCGCCCGGGGCTCGAGGGCGTCTCGAGCACGATCAAGGTCGTCAGCATCATCGGCCGCTTCCTCGAGCACGGCCGCATCTACTACTTCCACAACAACGGCAAGCCCGAGTACTACCTGGGCTCCGCCGACGCGATGCAACGCAACCTCGAGAAGCGCGTCGAGGTGTTGATCCCCGTCGAGGATTCGCGGCTGCAGGCCGAGCTCCGCCACGTCCTCGATACGCAACTCTCGGATCAGCGCGGAGCGTGGGACATGCAGGGCGACGGCAGCTATTTGCAGCGGACGGGCATGGCCGCAAAGCACAGCCAATCGCAGCTCATCGAAAGAACCGAACGCCGGCTCAAGGAAGCGACCCGTTTGCGGCGCCGCAAGGTTCAATCGACGCCATCGCGGCGCAAGCGCTGATTCGGCTCACGCCTGCCTCACGATCTGCGGTGGACCGAACAGCGAGATCCTCGGCAAGCTCCAGAGGTTACCACCCGACGTCGAACCCGATGTCCTCGAGTTGTTCGCGCAAACCAACGCGATCCTCGTCTCGACGCTCGACGTCGAGCGCATCGTGCAGGCCGTCACCGACGCCGGCACGAAGCTCTCCGGCGCAGAGTTCGGCGCGTTCTTCTACACGCTGACCAACGCCGACGGCGAGGTGTTCACGCTGTACACGCTGTCGGGTGCGCCGCGCGAGGCGTTCTCGAAGTTCCCGCATCCGCGCGCGACGCCGCTGTTCGGGCCGACGTTCCGGGGCGAAGGCGTGATCCGGATCGGCGACGTGAAGCAGGACCCGCGGTACGGGCAGTGGGCGCCGTATCGCGGCATGCCACCGAACCACCTCCCGGTGTGTAGTTACCTCGCCGTCCCGGTGCGGCTGCGCTCCGGCGACGTCATCGGCGGCCTGTTCTTCGGTCACAAGGACCCCGACATGTTCACCGAGCGCCACGAGCGGCTCGTCATCGGCATCGCATCGCACGCGGCGGTCGCGATCGACAACGCGCAGCTCTACGAGCGGGCGAAGTCTGCCGCCGAGGCCGAGCGCGCCGCGCGTGCGGAGGTCGAGCGCGTGTCGCTGATGAAGGACGAGTTCCTCGCGACGCTCTCGCACGAGCTGCGCACGCCGCTCAACTCGATCCTCGGCTGGTCCGAGCTCCTGATGCAGCGAACGGCCGCGGACGCCGATCTGCGACGCGGCCTCGAGACGGTCGCTCGCAACGCACGCTCGCAGGCGCAGCTGATCGAGGACCTCCTCGATATGAACCGCATCGTGTCCGGGAAGATCCGGCTCGACGTGCAGAAGGTCGACCTCGCCGCCGTGGTGCAGGCGGCGATCGATTCGATCCGCCCGTCGGCGGAGGCGAAGGGCATCCGCGTGCGCGAGACACTGGATCCGCTCGCGGGTCCGGTGTTCGGCGATCCGCATCGCCTCCAGCAGATCACGTGGAACCTGCTCTCGAACGCCGTGAAGTTCACGCCGAAGAACGGGCGCATCGACGTGCTGCTTCGTCGCGTCAACTCGCACGTCGAGATCTCGGTCACCGACAGCGGCGTCGGCATCGCGCCCGAGTTTCTCCCGCACATCTTCGAGAGGTTCCGGCAGGCCGACGCGTCGACGACGCGCCGCTATGGAGGACTCGGTCTCGGCCTCTCGATCGTGAAGCAGCTCGTCGAGCTCCACGGCGGTACCGTGTGGGCCGAGAGCCACGGGACCAACACCGGTGCGACGTTCTTCGTCAGCCTGCCGCTGCGCGTGCTGCGCGAGGAGCAGGGTCGCGAGCATCCCACGACCGGCTCCCACGCCGTGCCCGTCGAGATCTCGCTCGACGGTCTGCGCGTGCTCGTCGTCGACGACGAGGCCGATGCCCGCGATCTACTCGCGCGTTTGCTCGCGGACGTGGGCGCGGTCGTCATCACGGCGAGGTCGGCCGACGAAGGAATCGCGCTCGTGCGCACCCAGCTCCCCGACGTCGTCGTCAGCGACATCGGCATGCCCGAGAAGGACGGCTACGCGATGCTGAAGGCGGTCCGCGCGCTGTCTGCCGAGGAGGGTGGCCGCACGCCGGCGATCGCCCTCACCGCGTTCGCGCGAAGCGAAGATCGCACGCGCGCACTGCTCTCCGGCTACCAGGTCCACATCGCGAAGCCGATCGAGCCGCACGAGCTGGTCGTCACGATCGCGAGCCTGACCGGACGGACCGATCCTCGCGCCACGTAGCTACAGCGACGAGCAGACGATGTCGCCCGAGCGCGCGCGCACCTCGACCTTCACCTTCTGCCCGTTGGCGTACTTGCGCCACACGGCGTCGGAGACGTCGCACGACTGCGTACCGAACTGGAGCGTCAGGGTCTCCGTCTTCCTGCCCTGACGGCGCGCGCCGATCGACGAGGCCGCCGTCGCGGGCGGCAATCCCGCGGTCGGCCACACCGGGGTCATGTCGCTGCCGTTCGCCTTGATCGCGTTGACCTCCTTCCAGCGCAGCACGGTGTACGTGCACCAGTCATCGTCGACACCCTCGGTGCGATAGATCGGCTTGCACTTCTTCACCTGCTCGAAGGTTCCGTCCTTGTTGTCCTTCTTCTCGACGTGACAATCCTCGCGCCCCGTGTCGACCTTGCGCGTCGAGCGCTGCTTGCGATGGCACGACGGGAAGCGCGCGTCGCTCGGCATGCGATCGCGCCAGTCGGAGTCGCGCTGCTCGCCGAACTCCTCGACCGCGATCGCGCGCGACCACGTGTGACCGGTGACCTGCATCGTCGCTTCCTTGGTGCGGATGAAGAACCACCAGACGAGGAAGATCACGAGCGCGATGATCGCGACGACGATCAGGATCTTCTTCCAGCTGGTCGGCTTCTTCTCGACCTTCTTCTGCGGCGCGGCGACGCCCTTGACCTCCTGGCCTCCCTCGAGCGGCGCACCGCAGTTCGTGCAGTTGAGCGCGGTCTTGCCCATCGGGTTCGCGCAATTGGGGCAGTAACGGTCCGCTCCCTCGAAGCGATGGCCGTCGACCTTCTTCTCCTCGCCTTCCTTGGGGAAGTAGCGCTTGTCGGGGTTCTGCTTGGCACCACAGTTCGCGCAGTGGCGCTGCGACTTCGCGAGCAAGGCGGTCGTGCCGCAGTACTCGCAGTCCCACAGCATCTCGTAGTGACCGAGGCTCTCGCTCCGCTCCACCATCGACCCGATGGTAATGGAGTTCGTGGCGATCTGCCCGTCCGGTGAGTGGGCGAAGCCCTCGTTTGCACACTACAGTGGCACCGTGAACGGGCTGTCTCCCACCGCATCGAGGTCGCCATGAGCGGCGGTGGCGGCGGTGGAGGTGGCGGCGGCGGAGGCGCGGGTGGTGGCGGAGGTGGCACCGGCGGCAAGGCCGGCGTGAAGACCACGGCGCACGGGGGCAAGTCGATCGGACCTCCGCCTCCCGAAGCGATCCAGTGGAAGAACTACCTCGGCGTGTTCAAGTACACGCGCCGCGCGATCCATCTCGTGTGGACGACGAACCGCGCGCTGACGATCGGCCTCGCGATCGGGAGCTTGATCGCGGGCCTGCTGCCCGGCGCGATCGCGTGGGTCGGCAAGCACCTGATCGACGCGATCGTCCTCGCGGCGCGCACGCACGACGGCGACGACCGATTGGCCGCGATGGAGTGGGTCGCGATCGAGCTCGGGCTCGTGATCGCGCTCGCGGCGACCTCGCGCCTGCTCGGCATGATGCGGAGCCTGCTGCGGCAACAGCTCGGGCAACGCATCAACGTCGAGATCCTCGAGAAGGCGCTGACCCTCGATCTCACGCAGTTCGAGGACAGCGAGCTGTACGACAGCATGACGCGCGCGCGGCGCGAGGCGTCGTCGCGTCCGCTCTCGCTCGTCAGCCAGACGTTCGAGCTCGGCCAGGGCGTGATCACGCTGATCAGCCTCGGTGCGCTGCTCGCCGCGTTCTCGCCGATCGCGCTCGCGGTGCTGGTCGCCGCGGCGATCCCGCCGTTCGTCGCGGAGCTGAAGTTCTCCGGCGACGCGTTCCGCCTGTCGCGGTGGCGCACGCCCGAGACGCGCGAGCAGGTCTACGTCGAGACCGTGATCGCGCGCGAGGACCACGCGAAGGAAGTGAAGCTGTTCGGCCTCGGGCCGCGCTTTCTGTCGCGCTACAAGGCGATCTACGACAAGCTGTACGCGAGCGATCGCTCGCTGACGATCCGCCGCGCCGTGTGGTCGCTGATCCTCGGGACGATCGGCACCACCGCGTTCTACGGGATGTACCTGTGGATCGCGCTATCGACGATCGACGGCGGGATCACGATCGGCGCGATGACGATGTACCTCGTCGTGTTCAAGCAAGCGCAGTCATCGATGGCGTCGACGCTCGGCGATGTCGGCGGCATGTACGAGGACAACCTGTACCTGTCCAACCTCTACGAGTTCCTCGACACGCCGACGGTCGACACCGCCGGCACCGCGACGGTCGGCGTCAAGCCCGGCGACGGCGTGCGCTTCGAGAACGTCGAGTTCTGCTACCCCGGGTCGCAGGAAGCCGCGCTGACGCATGTCTCGTTGCACATCCCGCCCGGCAGCAAGCTCGCGATCGTCGGCGAGAACGGCTCCGGCAAGACCACGCTGATCAAGCTCCTCACGCGCCTCTACGAGCCCACACGCGGCCGCATCCTCCTCGACGGCACCGACCTCCGCGAGTGGAACCCGGCGGTGCTGCACCGGCGCATCGGCGTCATCTTCCAGGACTTCGTGCGCTACCAGCTCACCGTCGGCGAGAACATCGGCGCGGGCGACGACCACGCGTACGACGATCGCGAGCGCTGGGACGCCGCCGCGGATCGCGGCCTCGCGAAGCCCGTGATCGAGCAGCTGCCGTCGCAGTACGACACGCAGCTCGGCAAGTGGTTCCGCAACGGCCGCGAGCTGTCGCTCGGTCAGTGGCAGAAGGTCGCGCTCGCGCGATCGTTCATGCGGCGCGAGGCGGACATCCTCGTGCTCGACGAGCCGACCGCATCGATGGACGCCGAAGCCGAGGTGAAGATCTTCGAGCGCTTCCGCGAGGTCACCGACGACAAGATCGCGATCGTCATCTCGCACCGCTTCTCGACGGTGCGCATGGCGGATCAGATCATCGTGCTCGATCGCGGCTCGATCATCGAGCGCGGCTCGCACGACGAGCTCGTCGCCAAGGACGGCCGCTACGCGAAGCTGTTTCACTTGCAGGCCCAGGGCTACCGCTGAGACGCGCCCCGAGCCGTCCCCCGTGGAAAATCTTCTTGTGCTCGGGGCGAGAAACCCGTAGTAGTTGCGTCGCGCGCCGCTGCGAACGCTCCGTTCGATTGCGTGCGCCCCGTCGCTGGTTACGTTGCCAGCCTTCACCGGTATGTCGAACTACGACCTCATCCAGATCGGCCGCGTGCCGATCAAAGCGTGGACTCGCGGCCTCGAGATCGAGGAGAGCGCGAAGAAGCAGCTCGGGAACATCTCGCAGCTGCCGATCGTGTTTCGCCACGTCGCGGTGATGCCCGACGTGCACTTCGGCATCGGCGCGACGGTCGGCTCGGTCGTTCCGACGGAGGGCGCGATCATCCCGGCGGCGGTCGGCGTCGACATCGGCTGCGGCATGATGGCGGTGGAGACGTCGCTCGATGCGTCGCAGCTGCCTGACTCGCTGAAGTCACTGCGCACGGCGATCGAGAAGGCGGTGCCGCACGGGCGCACGTCGAACGGCGGGCGCGGCGATCGCGGCGCGTGGCACAAGATCCCGAAGCCGGTCGATCACGCATGGCGCGCGCTGAAGATGGAGTACGCGCAGATCGCCGACAAGCACCCGAAGGTCGGCGACGGCAACGACGTCAACCACCTCGGCACGCTCGGCACCGGCAACCACTTCATCGAGGTCTGCCTCGACGAGCGGAACAAGGTCTGGTTCATGCTGCACTCCGGCTCGCGCGGCGTCGGCAATCGGATCGGCACATACTTCATCGCGCTCGCGAAGAAGGACATGAAGATCCACGTGCGCAACCTTCCGGACATCGACCTCGCGTACTTCACCGAGGGCACCGAGCACTTCGCCGACTACGTGCAGGCCGTCGACTGGGCGCAGCGCTACGCGATGGCGAACCGCCAGCTGATGATGAACGCCGTGGTCGCGGCCGCGCGCGAGGAGCTCCCGCCGTTCGAGCTCGGCGAGACCGCGGTCAACTGCCACCACAACTACGTCCAGAAGGAGCACCACTTCGGCTCCGACGTGTTCGTGACGCGCAAGGGCGCCGTCAGCGCGAAGCTCGGACAGCTCGGGATCATCCCGGGCTCGATGGGCGCGCGCAGCTACATCGTGTCCGGCAAGGGCGATCCACAGTCATTCCACTCGTGCAGCCACGGGGCGGGCCGCGCGATGTCCCGCGGCGAAGCGAAGCGCCGCTTCACGCTCGCGGATCACGCCGCCGCCACCGAGGGCATCGAGTGTCGCAAGGACGCGGACGTGATCGACGAGACGCCGATGGCGTACAAGCCGATCGACAAGGTGATGGACGCGCAGTCGGATCTCGTCGAGGTCGTCCACGAGCTCAAGCAGGTCGTGTGCGTGAAGGGCTAGCGTGATGGAGCCCGTCGACATCGATGGCGCTCGCGGCGAGGGCGGCGGCCAGATCCTGCGCACGTCGCTCGCGCTGTCGATGATCACGGGCAAGCCGCTCGTGATGCGCAACATCCGCGCGGGCCGTGCGAAGCCCGGCCTGCGGCGGCAGCACCTCGCGTGCGTTCACGCCGCGCGCGACCTGTGCGGCGCCACGGTGCACGGCGACGAGGTCAGCTCGAAGTACCTCGAGTTCACGCCGTCCGCGCTCGTCGGCGGCGAGCGCACGATCGACATCGGCACGATGGGCAGCTCGACGCTCGTCGTGCAGACGGTGCTGCTGCCGATGATCACGGGCGGTCACGCCCTGCGCCTCGTGATCCGCGGCGGGACGCACAACCCGATGGCGCCGCCGTTCGAGTTCCTCGACCGCGTGTTCCTTCCCGTGCTTCGCGCGATGGGCGCGCGTATCTCGATGACGCTCGATCGCCACGGCTTCATCGGCGAGCGCGGTGACCTCGGGCAGCTCACGATCGAGATCGCTGCGCTGCCCGCCGATGCGTCCGGGGCGCTGCGCCGCATCGAGCTCGTCGACGCACCGCCGGTCACGTCGCGCCACGCGACCGCGATCCTCGCGCGCTTGCCCACGCACATCGCCGATCGCGAGTTCGGCGTGGTGATGGACCGCCTCGGCTGGTCGCGCGCCGAGTGCGAGATCCGCGAGACCCGCTACGGTGGCCCGGGCAACGCGCTGCTGCTCGAGGTCGAGCGCGAGCTCGATGGCCCCTCGGCGACGGCGACGCTCCCGGTGATCCGCGAGATCGTGAGCGAGATCGGCGAGAAGGGCATCCGCGCGGAGCTCGTCGCGACGCGCGCGTGCGACCAGATGGAGCGCTACCTGGCCGCGAACGTGCCGGTCGGCGAGCACCTCGCGGACCAGCTGCTGCTTCCGATGGCGCTCGCCGGCGGCGGGCGGTTCCGGTGCGCGCCGCTGTCGCTGCACGCGACGACGAACATCGAGACGATCGGACGCTTCCTCGACGTGCCGATCCGCGACGAGCCCGACGGCGATAACGTTCTCGTCACCGTGGGGTAGAGTGCGCGCATGCCGAACATGCTCGTCGCACTCGGTGCGCTCAACGGCCTGATCTCCGTCGCAGCCGGAGCGTTCGGAGCGCACGGTCTTCGCGACAAGCTCGACGCGCGCTCGCTCGAGATCTTCGAGACCGCGGCGCGCTACCAGATGTACCACGCGTTCGCGATGATCCTGTGCGGCATGCTCGCGACGCGCGCGACCGCCGCGGGATGGGCGTTTCAGATCGGCATCGTGATCTTCAGCGGCTCGCTCTACGCGCTCGCGCTGACCGGCACCAAGGGCCTCGGCGCGATCACGCCGATCGGCGGGCTCGCGTTCCTCGTCGGGTGGGCGCTGCTCGCGTGGACCGCGTGGCGCGCCTGAGTTAGCCCGAGCGCTCGAAGTGGACGGTGTCGATCAGCACCGTCGCGGAGAACAGCAGCGCCTTGAGCTGCGGGTCCTCGATCCGATCGAGCTCGACCCAGAAGTTGTCGGCCTCGGTGAACGCTTCCTTGAGCAGTCCGCTCCACTTCTTCTGCACGACGCCCATCTCGACGTCGCTGCCGGGCAAGCGGATCTCGAACGTCCACGGGCGGAAGATCGGGCCGAACAGCGTCGCGACCACCTCGCCGTTCGGACCTTCGACGTCGTACTTGCGGCGAACCCACGTCCAGCGGCGCTGGATCGCGCCGATCATGGCGCCGTCCTTGTCGCGCACCTCGAGGCGGTGAAAGATGAAGCGGAACGGGCGCCGCAACTCCAGCACCTGACCGCTGCCGCCCGCGAGATCCTCGACGTGCGAGGTGAACGGACGGTACGCGCCGAGGAACACGCGCTTGAGAAAGTTACCGAAGCCCCGTCCCTGCTCCTCGACGTTGAAGACGGGATTGCCCATCTCGTCGAACACCACGTACGTGTTGCGCGAGTCGAACGACGTGAGGATCTCGAGCCACCGCTTGCGCTGGCGCACCGAGAGACGGTTGGACTTCGCGAACACGGCAACTGCAGCCGAAGGTTGAGGGACGAGTGCGTTGCTCATGGCCGGCGCAGCGTACACTCAACGGGTGCTGGCGGTGGAGCGAACCCATCGACTGAGGAACGATCTGGACTGGCTCCCGCCGAGCGTCCGGCGTACGCGCAAGGTCGTGGCCGGAACCGTGTGGGGCGGCACGACGGCTGCGATGCTCGCCGCGTTCGCACTCTCGCCGGGGCTCGTCGCGGTGCTGTGGAAGGGCTTCGCGGCAGGCGCGGCAGGCGCCGCGGTCGCGGGCGAGCGCATCGGTCAGACGATGCTGCGGCGCAAGCTGCGGCAGATCGCGAGCGGCGAGATCGAGCTCGCATCGCTCGAGGAGCGCAAGGAGGGCGAGCTCGTCGTCGTCGAGGGAATCATCGAGGCGGAGCAGACGATCCGCGGCGTGCTCACCGACGCCCGAGGCGTGTATTGCCGCATGATCTTCGATCCGAAAGGCGCGAAGTACGTCTACGAGGCAGCGGTCGACTTCGCGCTCGTCGACGACGCGGGCCATCGCATCCTCGTCGAGGCCGCGGGCGCGCGATGGATGACGCCGATGCGCGAGCTCGTCACCTATCCGCGCTTTCGCTTCGAGACGCCGGAGACACCGGCGGCCGTGAAGGCGCTGCTGCGCCAGAAGCAGCAGATCGAAGCGATCGAGGACGTGCTCGCCGTGGGCACGCGCGTGCAGGTCGTCGGCTACAAGACGGCGAGCGCCGACGTCACCGGACGCGTCGTCGACTATCGCCTCCCGCCACAGCGCGCGACGCTGCGATCGGGGCCGGCGCTGCCGCTCGTGATCACGGCGGCGAACGACGTCCGTCGATAGTCAGTGCCGCGGGTGCCGGGAGACATCCCACGGCGGCGGGGACATCGACTTCGCGAGGTGGTCGAGGAACAGCGACAACCGCGGCGGCAAGTTCTGGCGCGCCGGGTACACCGCGTTGATGTCGAGCGCCGGGCTCGCCCACTCGGGCAACAGGCGCACGAGCTTGCCCTCGTGCAGGTCGCACGCGACGGTGAACTCGGCGAGGGCGCTGACACCGAGGCCCGCGAACACCGCGTCGCGCACGGCCATGAGGTTGTTGCTCGAGAACTTCGCCGGCCGTCCGAGCTCGTACGTCTGCTCGCCGTTGGCGAGCGTCCAGCTCTGCGTGCGCGAGCTCGGCAGGAACAGCACCTTGTCGTGATCCTCGAGGTCGTCGATCGACGCGGGCGCGCCGTGCTTCGCCACGTACTCCGGCGACGCGCAGAGCAGCGCCTGGAACGAGCCGAGCTTCTTCGCGATCAGCGTCGACTCCGGCAGCGGGCCGAAGCGGATCGCCAGGTCGAAGCCCTCCTCGATCAGATCGACGACGCGGTCGCTGCCCTCGAGCTCCACGTACACCTCGGGGTGCGCGACGTTGAAGTCCGCGATGATCCGCCCGAGGTAGAGCGACGACAGATCGATCGGCGCGGTCACGCGCAGCCGCCCGCGCGGCGTCGCCTGCATGTCCATGACCACCTGCTCTGCTGCCTGCAGGTCGCTCACGATCCGCGCCGCGCGCTCGTAGTAGGCCTCGCCGATGTCTGTCAGCGCGAGCTTGCGCGTGGTGCGCTGCACGAGCCGCACGCCGAGCCGCTCCTCGAGCTGCGCCAGCTTGCGGCTCACGGTGGACTTCGGAAGTCCGAGCTGCTCCGCCGCCCCCGTGAAGCTCTTGGTCTCCACGACCTTGGTGAACACGACGATGTCGTTGAGATCCATGGCGCACCGATACTACGCGCGTGCTATCCGAAGTGCGTGAGTCGATTGCCCGAAGTGCAGGCGAAGGTGGACGCGTTCTTCGCGCGCGTATCCGCCCGGCACGGCGACGACATGCAATGCGCCACCGGCTGCTCGGACTGCTGCCACGTGCGCCTCTCGGTGACGCAGGTCGAAGCCGACGCGATCCGGGCCGAGCTCGCCACGTGGACCGACGAGCGCCGCGCCGAGCTCGCCGCCAACGCCGCCAACGCCGCGCCCGACCGCTGCACCGCGCTCGACGCCACGGGCCGCTGCCTGATCTACGCCGCGCGCCCGATCACCTGCCGCTCCCACGGCGCACCGATCCGGATGCGGCCCGAGGGTGCGCGCGCGCTCCCCGTCGTGCAGTCCTGCTTCCGTAACTTCACGCACACGACCCCGGCCCCGGACTGCGTGATCGACCAGGAGACGCTGTCCACCCTCACGCTGGCCGTCGATCGAGCGGCCGGCCACCGCGGCGAACGCGTCGACCTCGCCGCGTTGTTCGTATAGAGTGCGCGCCCCGATGGACGCTGTACCCGAGTCGATGCCGATCGATCATCCGCGCTTCGCCACGGTCGATCCCACGATCTTCACCAAGAAGCTCGTCGGAGATTGCATGACCCACACCTGTCAGATGCTCGTGCCCCACGCGCACGAGAAGCTAGACGCGTGCTGCCAGTACGGCTGCGATGTGGATCTCGCCGAGCGCGACGCGATCCTCGCGAAGGCCGACGACATCCGCCCGCTGCTCCGTGCCGAGGTCGCGAACCGCCCGTGGTTCGAGACCGACGTCGAGTACGACAAGGACTACCCGTCGGGCGCCGTCGTGCGCACCGAGGTGGTGAACGACGGCTGCTTGTTCTTGCAGCACGACCAGCGCGGCTGCGCGATCCATCGCGCGTCGATCGAGAAGGGGTGGGACTTTCGCGGCGTGAAGCCGGCGATCTGTCGCCTGTTCCCGCTCTCGTACGAGGACGACGCGATCGTCATCGCCGACGAGTACGAGGAGTACTCGTGCGCGCACGTCGACGGCCCCACGCTGTACCGGATCTCGCGCGACACCATCGCCGATGTTTTCGGGGACGAGCTCGTACGCGCCCTGGATGCCGCCGAGGCCCGAGTCCTCGGATCCGTCCCGAAGCGGTTGCCCGTCGTCGGCTAGCTCAGCGCTTCTTCGAGGCGATCAGCCGCGTGTACGCCTCGGCGGCGCTCTGGCAGACCTGCTGGAACACGCCGACCTGGATCGCGCTGAGGTCCGTCGGGCCGTGGCCGTACACGATGTTCACGACGCGCTTGCCGATCGAGATCGTGCCGGCCGCGACGAACGCGGGCTCCGCGCAGCCGATCACCTTGTACAGGTACGAGTTCACCGTCGACGGCGTGAGCGCGCCGTGGAACACGCCGTTCTCGGCGGCGATCGCGGACTGCACGACCGACGGCGCCTCGAGCGGCAGGAGCAGGTGCTCGACGTTCGCATAGCCCGACAGGTTGCCGATCGCCTTCCACCCGAACGCCATGTTGTCGCGCACGGTGAACACGACCGCCGCGGCGAACGTCGACGCGGCGAAGCCGAGCAGCGCCTCGACGATCGTGTTGCGATCCGTCGCGGTCGCGAGCTTGCGCATCACCACGTCGCCCGTCAGCGGCGCGACCGCGGTCGGCGCGACGATCGGCGGGATCGTCGACGGGCCCGTGCGCGTGCGCGGCTGGGTGGTCACCGCGGGCGCGGCCTCCGCCTGCGGCGCGTCGTCGGCGTCGAGCGTGTCGATGAGGTCGTAGGCGTCGAGCTCGATCGCCTCCGAGTCGTCGAACATCTTCGCCATCTTCATGCTGCGCAGGCGCGGGCGCGGACCGGGCGCGGCGACCGGCGCGGCCGGGACCGGCGGGAGGCCGGGCAGCGGCGGCGCGGGCAGGCCCACGTCGACGGAGCTCTCGTCGCCGCGCGGCGCATCCGAGAACTTCACGAACCGCGCGGGCCGCGCCACGCCGTAGTAGCGCTCGATGTAGTAGTAGATGCGGACCTCGGGCGCGACGCGCGGCAGCACGCGGTAGCCCGTGATCTGGTTCAGCGCCTCGAGCGTCGCAAAATCGTGCGGGTCCTCGATCGCCGCGATCAGCTGGCGGTCCTGGACCACCAGCGGCACGCACTTGTGCTTGAACGCCTGCTGCGGCTGCAAGAGTCTCACGGCCGCGCGCTTCGCTCGCTCGAGCATCGCGCCCGTCGCGATCGGAATGCCGAGCTCGAGGCCGAGGTACACGGTCAGCGCTTCGAGATCGATGAGCCCGTGCTCGAACAGGACCGTCCCGATCCGCCCTCCATCCCGCGCCTGGAACTTGAGCGCGCCGTCGAGCTGGGCCTCGTTCAATCGCCCATCTCGTACGAGCATCTCGCCGAGCTTCATCTGCAAGCGAACGTATCACGGACGTGCTACTGCACCAGAAATGCGCCACTCCTGGGTGGCCCTGGTAGGGCTCGCAGTCGGATGCAGCGGCAAGAAGGACACGCCGCCCGAGCCGCCTGTCACGCGATCTCCGACGACAACGCCAGTGCCCGGCGACCCGACGCCGGCACCTATAGAAGCGCCGGCCTTCCCGGAGGGCACGCGCTCGCTCGAGCTGACGCGCACCGTCAGCGTGCGGCTCGAGCCGGGTGAGGACGCGCGGCGCATCGGCACGATCGCGGTCGACACCCGCGTGCGCTGGACCGAGACCGCGCCCGGCAAGGGCTGCAAGAAGCCCTGGGTCCAGATCGAGCCGCGCGGCTGGGTCTGCTCCGACTACATGAAGCCGAGCAAGCGCGCCGCGCACGGACGCGAGGTCCCGATGCTCGATCGCGGCGAGCTCGTGCCCGGGATCTACGGCAAGGTCACCGCGCCGAACCAGGTGACCTACCAGCTGAAGAAGCCGGATCCACCGAAGAAGTCCGGCAAGAAGAAGAAGGAGGCGCAGGGTCCGGTCACCTCGACGGCGCAGGCGGATGCGATCGCGGCGGGCCCGCAGCCCACGATGATCGAGGGCGCTCCGCTCGTCGGCAGCATCACCGTGCGCCAGTACGACGAGGTCACCGTCGGCGGCAAGCAGTACTGGAAGGTCAGCAAGAGGGACAACGAGTACGTGCTGCGCTCGGCGATCTCGCAGCACAAGCCGTCGCTCTACAACGGCGCCCGCTTCGGCGACGACACCGGCCTCTTCGCGCCGATCGCGTTCGTGTACCCGCGCGCGTCCGGCTACCGGACCGCGTACACGCTGCGGAAAGCGAGCGGCGGCGGCATCGCGCGCGCGTTGCCGGCGCGGACGCCGATCTCGATCCTCGAGACCGCCTCGGACAAGAAGGGCAACCCGACCGCGTATCGCATCGCCGTCCCGTCGACGGCGCCGGGGCCGAGCCCGGGGTCACCGCCGATCGAGCCGGGTCAGGAATGGATCCGCGCGAACGACGTCCGCATCTTCTCGCCGGCGAGCCCGCCCGCGCAGCTCGGCAAGGGCGAGCGCTGGATC
Source organism: uncultured Kofleriaceae bacterium (assembly GCA_964617845.1). Classification (GTDB taxonomy): domain Bacteria; phylum Myxococcota_A; class Polyangia; order Haliangiales; family Haliangiaceae; genus JABFXX01. Next base: position 144,689 of record CAZUAR010000013.1, read on the forward strand.
GACATCGACCTCGACACGCAGATCCTCGTCGCGTACGAGGGCGACCTGCCCGTCTACGCGACGATGGTGTCGAGCGGCAAGAAGGACACGCCGACGACGACCGGCATCTATCGCATGTGGGTCAAGGAGTCGGAGTCGGACATGAAGAACTTGAAGTCCGAGGATCCGTACTCGGTCGCGACGGTGCCGTGGACGCAGTTCTTCTATCCCGACGAGGATCTCGCGATCCACACCGCGTACTGGCACGACGGCTTCGGCGCGGTGCGCTCGCACGGCTGCGTGAACCTCGCACCGAAGGACGCGCGCTGGCTCTACTTCTGGAGCGATCCGCAGGTGCCGCCGGGCTGGACGATGGCCGCCGGCGTCGTCGAGGCGCCGGGCTCGCTCGTGCGCGTACGCAGCAAGGCGGATCCGGCGCCGGCGCTCAAGGGCTACGCGCGGCAGGTCGACGAGATCCGCCGCCAGAACGGCTAGCGCTACTCGAAGTTGATGCGGTTCGCCGCGTTGTCGTGACAGCCGGCGCGGTTGCAGTTCATGTCCGCCGCGCTCGTGATCTGCGTGAGCATGGGGACCGGATCCGTCGGGCAGCCGCTCGCGTCCGTCTTCGCCGGGAACGTCGCGCCGAGCGTCTCCGAGAAGTAGAAGTTGCCGGCGGTGTCCGTGATCGCGACCTTGCTCATCCCGCCGAACACGATGCGAACCGCCGCGCCTGCGTTCGGCGTGACGTTGTCCGCCTTGTAGACCGTCCCCATCGCCGCGAACAGCGGTCCATCGCCGCCGGCGAGGTGACAGCCCGCGACCATGCACGCTTCACCCGCGTGCGTGACGCCCGCGCCGTGATCGTGCGGCGTACCGGCGACCCCGCGGTCGACGCACGCGAGCGCGGTGGTCATGTCAGCGCCGCCGCCACCGTCGGTGAGAGGGACATTCGCCGCCGGCACCTGGCCGACGTCACACGCGGCGAGCGCGAGCAGCAGTGGAGCGAGGCGAGTCATCGTCGAATTCACGGTGCGCCGTACGTGTCGATCCACGTCTGGATCGTCATCTTCTGGGTCGCGTCGAGATAAGGAACCGCCATGGCATTTCCCGTCGGATGTTTTCCAGTGCCGTCGATCGTTCCCGGGCCGATGATCAGCTTGCTCGAGCTGCCGGGCTTGCGGACGTACGTGAGGTTCGCGCCGTTCGCGGTGAGCCCCTCGAACGAGGTCATCACCGGCGGCTGCACGTTGCCGTGACACGCACCGGTCGCACCGCCGGTGGTGCATCCCTGCGTGTCGAGCATGGGCTTGATGTCGGTCATGAACTTCGCGCTGGCCATCGGATCGGCGCCACTACCACCACCACCCGCGTCCGCACCACCGCCACCACCACCGATGGGGACCTCGCCGACATCGCAGGCGGCGACGGCGAGCAGGGAAGCGAGGAAGGCGACTCGCATGACAACCATTGTTACAGGAACCGTCATGCAAGACCTAGGGCATGTGCGTCCTCAGCACGATCTTGCGATCGAACTCGTTGAAATCGCGGATCTCGTCGACGGAGGCAGCCTCATGCTCCCGATGGTGCCGAGGGCACTGGTCCCATGGCGGGGATGACTGTCCCCAAGGTCCTGGCCGCATCGCGTCGAGGTAGGACAACGCTCACACGATCGGGCTCACGAAAATCACGGCCATCGACGTGCGCGACGGCTCAGAGCGCGGCGAGGAGAGCGTCGTTTTCCGCGGGCGTGCCGACGGTGATCCGCAGGCAGCCCGCGAGCGAGCCGGCCATCCCGAAATATCGGACGACGATGCCGCCGTCGAGGAGCTTCTGGTACAGCGCCGGTGCATCGAGCGGCGCGCTGCCGTCGCTCGGTGCAAAGCCACTCGCGGGGACGCGCACGAGGAGCAAGTTCGCCGCCGACGGAAACACGTCGAAGCCCTTCGCCGCGAGCGCGCGAGCGAGCCGGCCGCGCTCGGCGACGACGTGGCCCGCGTGCGCATCGCACCAATCCATCGCGTGCTCGAGCGCGAACTCGGCGGCGCGTTGATCGAGTGACGACACGTTGTACGGTGGCCGCACCTTCTCGAGCACGTGGGCGATCGCGCGCGACTGGATCGTGTAGCCGACGCGCATCCCGGCGAGACCGATCTTCGAGAACGTGCGCATCACGACGAGGTTTTCGTGCTCGCGCAGCGCCGCGATGTTCGAGACCTGTGCGTACGCGAGGTACGCCTCGTCGGAGACGATCACCGTGTCGCGGAAGCGCGCGGCGAGCTCGGGCGCGATCGCGTGACGCCACAGCGTGCCCGTCGGGTTGTTCGGCAGCGCGAGGAACACGATGCTCGGCTTGTACGCCTCGATCGACGCGATCAGCGCGGGCTCGTCGAGCTCGAAGCGATCCGTGAGCGGCACCTCGACGGCGGGGAGCCCGCGCGCGATCGCCGCGAGCTTGTAGTAGACGAACGATGGCGACGGATACAGCAGCGGTCCGGGGAACGCGTTCGCGAGCAGCGCGATCAGCTCGTCGCTTCCGTTGCCGAACACGAGGTTCTCGCCGGTGACGTCGACACCCGTTTCGCAGTTGAGGCGCTCCACGAGGAGCGCGCGCAGGCGGCGCGCGTTGGGATCCGGATAGCGCTCGAGCGCGACCTCGGACAGCGCGGTGGCGAGCTTTTGGCGCAGCTCCGGCGGGAAGCCGTACGGCAGCTCGTTCGCATCGAGCTTGGCGACCACACGCGGCGGCTGCGCGACGTGATATGCGCTCGATCCGCGCAGCGCCTCGGGCACGCGCGCGAGCAATGGACCGAGGTCATGCGCGTCGCTCACGCGAGCACCACGAGTGCCAAGACGAGTGCCAAGACGAGTGCCAAGACGAGTGCCAGACCGGTCGCATGCGAGAACCCGCGCACGTCCGACTCACGCGAGCACCGAGCGCCGGCGATATTCATTTTTCCCTCCCGCGCATGAGTGCTGATCGACCGTGGCCGTCGAGGCCCTCGCTCGCGGCGAGCGTGGCGATGTCGTTCGCGTGCGCGGCGGCGGCCTGCGCGTCGTACTCGATGATGGACGTCCGCTTGCGGAAGTCGTGCACGCCGAGCGGCGAGGCATAGCGACCCGCGCCGCCGGTGGGCAGCACGTGGTTCGCGCCGGCGAGGTAGTCGCCCGCGGCCTCCGACGAGTACGGACCGACGAAGATCGCACCCGCCGTGGTGCAGCGCGAGGCGTGCTCGCGTGCGTCCGCGATCTGCAGCTCGAGGTGCTCGGGCGCGTAGGCGTTCGCGAACGCGATCGCGTCGTCGATCGTCGGGACGATGATCGCCGCGCCGTACACGCGCAGCGACGCTTCCGCGATCTGCTTGCGCGGCAGCGTGGCGAGCTGCGTGACGAGCTCGGCGGAGACGTACGACGCCATCTGCGCGGTCGTCGTGACGAGGATCGCGCGCGCCTCGGTGTCGTGCTCCGCCTGCGCGATCAGGTCGGCGGCGACCCACGCCGGGTTCGCGGTGTCGTCGGCGATGATCAGCACCTCGGACGGTCCCGCGATCGAGTCGATGTCGACCTCGCCGTAGACCTGCCGCTTCGCCGACGCGACCCACGCGTTGCCCGGGCCGACGATCTTGTCGACGCGCGGCACGGTCTGCGTGCCGTACGCGAGCGCGCCGATCGCCTGCGCACCGCCGATCTCGAACACGCGATCGACGTGCGCGAGCCGCGCCGCGAGCAGCGTCTCGGGCGATGCGCCCGGCGTCACCATGATCACCTCGCGCACGCCGGCGACCTTCGCGGGGATCGCCGTCATCAGCACGCTCGACGGATAGCGCGCGGTGCCGCCCGGCACGTACAGGCCGACGCGCGCGAGCGGCGTGACGCGCAGCTCGAGGCGCACGCCGTCGAGCGTGACGTCGACCTCGGGATCGAGCTGTCGCTCGTGGAACGAGCGGATGCGGCGGGCCGCGAGCTCGAGCGCATCGTGGACCCGCGCGTCGACCTTGCCGGCGATCGTCTCCCACTGATCGCGCGTGACCTCGTACGAACCCTCGTTCGGCTCGCGCTTGTCGAAGCGGCGCGTGTAGTCCGCGACCGCGTCGTCGCGGCGAATGCGAACCTCGGCGAGGATCGCAGCGACCTGCGAGTCGATCTCGCCCGCCATGCGCGTCGAGCGATCGAGAATGGCGGCGGCCTCCGCCGAACCGTGGCGCAGCTGCTTCAGCACTACTTCTTCTTTTTCTTCTTGTCGTCGGACTTCTTGTCGTCGGACTTCTCGTCTTCTTCGGGATCCGCGGACGTCTCGATCTTCTTCTCCGGAATCTTCACCTTGTCCGGATCGTAGTTGTCGAGGTTCGGGCGCGGGTTGTTCGGATCGTAGGGCTCCTTCTCGTCGCCTTTCTTCGGTAGCTCGTCCGGTCCCGGCGGCAACGGTCCCTCGAGGGAGCCGCCCGGCAGCCGCGACGCGAAGCGATCGCCGTAGTCCTCGATCAGCCCTTCGGGCACGTTCGTGCGCCCCTGGCCGCCGATCTTCACGACGTAGCCGCGCGCCGGCCACATCACCCACGTCTCGGCGGGCCCCTTGATCTGCAGGAGGCGCACGCCTTCGACCTTCTCCTCCTCGACCTGATAGCCCTTCTCGGACGCGAGTCGCCGCGCGAACCGGACGGTCTCGCGGACGATGCCGTCGTCCTTCTCGTATTTCGTCACGGTTACATTCACGAGGTCCTTGTCGGTGATCTGCCCGCGCTTCTCGGACTCGGCCGTGATGTAGCTCGCGCTGTGAGCGACGCCCTTGTTGCCCTCGATCCAGACCTCGACGTCGAGGAGCGGCCCCTGAAACCGCCGGAACTTCCAGGATCCGAGATCCCCCTCGACGACACCGCGTTTCGGAATCGGCGCATTACCGCCGCACGCCCCCGCAAGTCCGACGACAAGCATCGCAAGGAGCACACCCCGCATCCGCTATATCGTACCTCTTATCCGTGTTGACAGCGCTCGCCCGTCGCTGAATAGTCCGCCCAACTTATGGCCAGCTACCTGTTCTCTTCCGAGTCCGTCACCGAAGGTCACCCCGACAAGCTCTGCGATCAGGTGTCTGACGCCATCCTCGATGCGTGCCTCGCGGCCGATCCCTACAGCCGCGTCGCGTGCGAGACGGTCACCAAGACCGGCTTCGTGCTCCTCGCCGGCGAGATCACGACCAAGGCGACGCTCGACTATCCCAAGATCGTCCGCGAGGTCGTTCGCGACATCGGCTTCGTCGGCTCCGACACCGGCTTCGACGCCGACACGTGCGCCGTCATGGTCGCCGTCGCTCAGCAGTCTCCCGACATCGCGCAGGGCGTCGATCGCGGCGATCCCAAGAAGCAGGGCGCCGGCGACCAGGGCCTCATGTTCGGCTACGCGTGCGACGAGACGCCCGAGCTGATGCCCATGCCGATCCAGCTCGCGCACCAGCTCGCGTCGCGCATCGCCGACGTTCGCAAGCAGAAGATCGACGGCATCGACTGGCTCCGCCCCGACGCGAAGACGCAGGTCTCCGTCCGCTACGACGGCCACGAGATCAAAGGTGTCGAGGCGGTCGTCGTCTCGACGCAGCACGCCGACTCCGTCTCCTCGGAGACGATCCGCGAGGCGGTGATCGAGCAGGTCATCAAGCCGATCGTTCCCAAGCACCTCATCACCAAGAAGACGAAGATCCACGTCAACCCGACGGGCCGCTTCGTCATCGGCGGTCCCTACGGCGACGCCGGCCTCACGGGCCGCAAGATCATCGTCGACACCTACGGCGGCTACGCGCGCCACGGCGGCGGCGCCTTCTCGGGCAAGGACCCGTCCAAGGTCGACCGCTCCGCCGCGTACTACGCGCGCTACATCGCGAAGCACGTGGTGGCCTCGGGCCTCGCGCGCCGCTGCGAGGTGCAGTTCGCCTACGCGATCGGCGTCGCCGAGCCCGTCTCGATGCTCGTCGACACGTTCGGTACGGGCGTCGTCTCCGACGAGGTGCTCACCAAGGCCGTGCTCAAGACGTTCGACGCGCGCCCGGGCATGCTGATCCAGGAGCTCGACCTCCGCCGTCCAATCTATCGCCCGACGTCGGCGTACGGTCACTTCGGCCGCGAGGGCTTCTCGTGGGAGCAGACGCCGCTCGTCGACAAGCTCAAGGCCGCCGCCGGCGTCAAGGCGCCCAAGGCGCCCAAGGCCGCGAAGATCGAGGTCGTCGAGGCGCCCGCGTCTCCCGCCAAGGGCAAGGCCGCCGCGAAGAACGGCAACGGCCACGCCAATGGCAACGGTCACGCCAACGGCAACGGCAAGTCTGTTGTTGTGAAGGGTGCGGGGAAGTCGGCGAAGGCTCCGGCGAAGTCCGCCCCCGCGAAGTCCGCCCCTGCGAAATCCGCGAAGATCAACGCGCCCGTGAAGGGCGTTGGCAAGGCCGCGAAGGGCAAGAAGGCCCCGCCGCCGCCCGCGAAGAAGAAGGGCGCCGCGAGCGCTCGCGCGTAACTCTCGCGCAATTCTCGACGAGGCCGGGCTCGCTGCTCGGCCTCGCGTCGTTTCGGCGCCAGGCCGGGCTCGCTGCTGGCCTCGCGTCGTTTCGTCGCCAGGCCGGGCTCGCTGCTCGGCCTCGCGTCGTTTCGGCGCCAGGCCGGGCTCGCTGCTGGCCTCGGGCATCGCATGGACATCGAACGCGTGATCGATCTCGCGTGGAGATCGTCGAGATCGTGCCAAGGTCGGTGCGTGCGCCGGTTCGTGCTGATCGCCATGCTCCTCGCGAGTAGCGCGGCGCACGCACGCGAAGCGGCCGGGCCGCACTGGGTGGGGCGCCACCCGGCGCCGGGCGCGGTCGACGACGCAGCGACCGCCGAGCGAGCCGCGCGTGCGTTCCTCGCGCAACATCTGCGCGAGCTCGCGCCGGGCGCATCGATGGACGACTTCGTCCTCGCGGCGAACGTTCGCGAGCGCTGCGAGACGAACCGCGCGTGCAAGCGGACCGTCTCGTTCTGGCAGACCTGGAGCGGCATGCGCGTGCGCGAGGGGCAACTCCACGTCGTGATCGCGGGCGACGCGATCTTCTTCGCGCAGTCGCAGGCGGTGCCGTTCGTCGCGCTCTCGCTCGGCCCCGAGGTCACCGCGGCGCGGCAGGGACGCGTGGTCGTCGCCGTCGAGACCGCGCGCGGCTACGAGGTGCGCGTCGCCGAGCATCGACTGCGCGGCACGTGGGACGAGTGGGTCGGCCTCGATGGCCGCGTGCTCGTGCGCGAGAACCGACTGCGGGATGCGACGAGCACGCTCGTGTACGACGTGCCCGATCGCCGGCCGGCGATGCGCGTGTCGCTGCCCGCGAGCGAGGCGGACATCGTCGTCGACGCGGCGGCGGTGACGACGGGCGCCGATGGCAGCTTCGGGTTCGCGGGGGCGACCGCGAGCGTGGTGCCGGGCGTCGTCGGTCCGCGCGTGCGCGTGGTCGACGCGGGGGGCGCGCCCGCGAGCGCGACGCTGACGGCGAACGATGGCCAGCCGGCGACGTGGTCGATGGCGAGCGACGAGTTCGGCGACGCGCAGCTCAGCGCGTTCGTGCACGCGAGCATCGCGAAGCAGAAGGCGCGCGTGCTGTCGCCGGGGCTCGCGTGGCTCGATCAGCAGCTCGTGGTCACGATCAACGAGCCGGGTGGTGCGTGCAACGCGTTGTCGACCGGGGATGACCTGCACTTCTACGCGGGGAGCAGCGAGTGCGAGAACACGGCGCGACTGGCGGACGTCGTCTATCACGAGTTCGGCCACTCGTTTCACATGCAGTCGATCATCCCGGGCGTCGGCAACTACAACCTCGCGCTCAGTGAAGGGCTCGCGGACTACTTCGCCGCGAGCATCACCGGCGATCCGGCGATCGGGCGCGGCTTTGCGTTCGACGACACGCCCGTGCGCGACATGGATCCCGTCGGGTTCGAGAAGGTGGCGCCGGATGACCTCGTGCCGTCGCAGCACCAGAGCGGGCTCATCATCGGCGGCGCGCTGTGGGACGTGCGGCGGCTGTTGATCCTCGAGCACGGCGCGGTCGACGGCGCGGCGCGAGCGGACCGCGTGTTCGTCGGCGTCGTGCAACGCGCGCCCAACATCTCGACGAGCTACATGGCGGCGCTCGTCGGCGACGACGACGATGGCGACCTCGGCAACGGCACGCCGAACCAGTGCGCGATCGAGTACGCGTTCGCGCGTCACGGGCTCGCGCCGGACGTGCAGATCACGCGGTTCGGTCCGCTGCGCGTCGACAACACGGCGCTCGAGCTGCCGATCCTGCGGCCGGCGATGCCGTCGTGCGGTGATCGCGAGGTCACGGGCGCGACGCTGCTGGTCGACGGCGTCGCGATGCAGATGATGCAGACACCGACGGGGTTGCGTTCGCCGTTACCGGCGGACGCGGGCGTCGTGAGGTTCGCGATCGAGGTCGAGCTCGACGACGGCAGCCGCCTGCACTTCCCGAACAACGTCGCGGATCTCGAGTACACGGCATACGTCGGTCCCACGCGCGACATCTGGTGCGAGCGCTTCGACGCCGATCCCGCGTGGATGCAGCAGCAGGTGGGCTCGCCCTCGCCGTGGCAGGTCGACGTGCCGCAAGGAATGGCCGGCGATCCGACGACCGGGTTCACCGGGCAGCTCGTCCTCGGCACGACGCTCGACGGCGACGGGCGATACGGGTCGATCGCACAGACCCAGATCACGACGCCACCGATCGAGGCGAAGAACTATCGCGAGGTGCACCTGCAGTTCCGGCGGTGGCTCACCGTCGAGGACGCGACGTACGACCAGGCGACGATCAGCGTGAACGGCACCACCGTGTGGACCAACGCGGCGAGCGCCGGCGGTGTGCTCACGCATTGGGACCGCGAGTGGCGCTTCGTCGACCACGACGTGACGTCGTTCGCCGGCGAGCCGATCACGGTGACCTGGACGCTCGCATCCGATGCCTCGCGCGCGCTCGGTGGATGGAACATCGACGACGTGTGCCTCGTCGGCGTCGACAAGGCCGCGGTGTGCGGCGACGACATCGTCGACGAGGGCGAGGAGTGCGACGATACGGGCGCGAGCAACTGCGACACGGACTGCACGCTGATCCCCGACGACAATTGCTGCTCGATCGGCGCGAGCCCGCACGGCAGCGCGCTGCTGGCGCTGGGCGTGTTCGCGCTCGTGCGGCGCCGCCGGCGACGCTAACTAGCGGATCGCGTGCAGTCGCTGCTCGAGCTTGCCGCCGTCGCGATCGGTCTCGGCGCGCATGCCGAAGTAGACCTTGGGGCCGCGCGGATCGTCGGGGATGGTGAGCTTCAGATCGAACGGCTCGGGGCCGTCGACGCGCTCGATCGTGTACGCGCTCGTGACCTTGTCCTTGGTCTCGTGCAGATCGAACGTGATGCTCGAGCCGGTCGCCGTGAACGAGAACAACTCGAACGTTCCCTTGAACAGCGTGCGGTCCTGGAACACGCCGCCGCCCATGCTCGGCACGAAGCGATAGACGAACAGATGGTCGCGGTCGGTCTGCGGCATGCGATCCATCCAGTTGCGATCGATCAGAAGCTTGGGCGCGTCGTCCGTCGACACGCGCGACGAGGTCGGCGACGACGAGCACGCGGCGAGCGCGAGGGAGAGGGCCAGTGCGTAGCGCATGGCGCTAGCATAGCGCTGGATCACGCCGCCGCGATGCGGCCCACGAGCGTGCTCAGGCGGCCTGCAGGATGCGCAGCGCACCCTCGGCGCCGCGCTTGATCTGGCGCGTGCGAGCCTCGGGCGTCCCGCCGACGGCGCACACGAGAAGCTCGGAGCCCTCGAACGCGATCTTGCGCATCTGCACGTGCCACGCGTGGCCCGCCCCGAGGAGCGTGCCGGAGAACTCGTTGATGCGGCGCCCGACGAGGACCATGCGCGCGGCGACCTCGTCGCACGCGTAGGTGTCGCCGGAGGCCGCGAGCGCGAGCCCGTCGCCGTCCGCGACGACCATGGCCTCGATGCGGCCATCCTCGCAGCAGGACAGCAGCTGATATTCGAGGGCTTGACGGGTGATGGTGGCGCGCCGGCGACGTCGTTCGTTCCGCATAATGAATCGTCCCAACCGCACCCACCGTGGGCAAGAAATCGGCGGTCGACCTCGACTACGATGCCGCCGTGCGCCCCACCCCCCTCGCGACCCGCGCGTTGCTCGCGACCTTCGCGACGACGGCGGCGCTCGTGGCCTGCCATCCCAAGACGTCGACCATGACAGCATCTTCCCCGCCCGCGGCCTGGCCCGCTCTCGACGACAAGCTGCTCGCGGACTCCGCGGCGACCTACAACTTTCGCCTCGGCCTCCCGGTGCCCCTCGCCATCACGCCCGATGGCGCGGTGCTGTTCCGCCGCACGGGACCACGGTCGTTCACGTCGGACCTGTACGAGCTCGCGCCCGACGGCACGGTGAAGACGCTCGCGACCGCGGCGGAGCTGCTCGGCACGGGCGAGGAGAACCTGTCCGACGAGGAGAAGGCGCGGCGCGAACGTACGCGCACGGTGTCGCGCGGCATCGTCGACATCGACGTGTCCGACGACGGCAACATCGTGATGGTGCCGCTCGGCGGCAACTTCTTCTTGATCGATCGCCGGACGCTAAAGCGCACCCCGATCGATCCGGGATCGATCCAACCGTACGACCCGCACCTCTCCCCCGACGGGACGCGCATCGCGTTTGTCGGTGGCAACGCGTTGTTATCGATGAGCCACACACCGCAGCCGAACATGGCCGCGCAGTACACGAAGCCACCTGAAGGTCACGAGGACGGCAAGGCAGACTTCGCCGCGCAGGAGGAGCTCGGACGAACGCGCGGACATTGGTGGTCGCCGGACAGCAAGTACATCGTCTTTCAACGCACCGATAACCGCCCCATCGACACGCTCTACGTTTCGGATCCTCGTCACAACGACAAGCCGCCGGTGACGTTTCAGTACCCGCGGGCGGGAACGAACAACGCCAAGGTGCAGCTCCTCGTGATGCCTGCGATCTGGAGTGGCGATAGCGGGCCGTCACCGACGAGGAAGGAAGACTTTCGAAACCTGACGTGGGACGCGACGTACGAGTACCTCGTCTCGGTGCAGTGGCCGAAGAACGCGCCGCTGACCGCGGTCGTGATCGATCGCGATCAGGAGAACGTCGCCGTGCTCGCGTACGACCCCGGCAGCTCGGAGCCGCGCGTGCTCCTGACGGAGAACGACGACACGTGGCTCAACGTCAACCACGGCGCCCCGAAGTGGCTCGACGACGGCTCGGGCTTTCTATGGATGACCGAAGCCTCGGGCGAGTACGTGCTCGAGCTCCACGACAAGACCGGCAAGCTCGTGCGCGCGCTGACCAAGCCCGGCTTCGGGCTGTCGTCGCTCGCGGGGATCGACGGCGCGTTCGCGATCGTCGAGGCGCAGACGGATCCGACGCGGCAGGACGTGTATCGCGTGCCGCTCGCGGGCGGCGAGCCGCAGAAGCTGTCGACCGACGACGGCGTGTCGAACGCGGTCAAGGTCAAGCACGGGGTCGTCGTCATCGACACCATCCTCGCGGCGGGCGGCAAGCGCACCGTCGCGGTCGGCGCGAGCGGGACGCGCGAGCTGCCGAGCGTCGCGGAGCATCCATCGCTCGTGCCGACGACGAAGCTCGAGACCGTCGAGATCGACGGCCGCACGCATCACACCGCGATCACGCGTCCGCGCAACTTCGACGCGAGCCGCCGGTATCCCGTGCTGCTCAAGGTCTACGGCGGGCCGCACGCGATCACGGTGACCGCGACGCGCGACGCGTACGTGATGGATCAGTTCTACGCCGACGCGGGCTTCGTCGTCGTGCGCAGCGACAACCGCGGCACGCCGCATCGCGGGCGCACGTGGGAGCGCGCGATCCTGAAGGACCTCGTCACGGTGCCGCTCGACGATCAGGTCGCCGCGCTGAAGGCGATGGCCGCCAAGCACCCCGAGATGGACATGTCGCGCGTCGGCATCATGGGCTGGTCGTTCGGCGGCTACATGAGCGCGATGGCCGTGCTGCTGCGCCCCGACGTGTTCCACGCCGCGGTCGCGGGTGCGCCCGTCACCGACTGGACGCTCTACGACACCGCGTACACCGAGCGGTACATGAAGCAGCCGAAGGACAACGCGAAGGGCTACGAGCACACGAGCGCGCTCACCCACGCCGCGAAGCTGTCGCGGCCGCTGCTGCTCATCCACGGGCTGACCGACGACAACGTGCACCTCGCGCACACGCTCGCGCTGATCGAGTCGCTGTTCGTCGCCGCGAAGCGCGCCGAGGTGATCACGCTATCGGGCACGCACATGGTGCCGGACCCGAAGCTGTCGCTCGCGCGCGAGCAGGTGCAGATCGACTTCTTCCGCGATCACCTCGCGCAGCCCGCGAAGTGATCCTCGGTGGTCCCGGGTGATCCTGTACAGGGACGATCGCTGCGTCGCCGTCGACAAGCCGAGCGGACTGTCCACGCATCGCGGGTGGGACCACAGCGACGACGCGCTCCTGCAGCGCGTGCGCGATGAGGTGGGCGCGTACGTCTATCCGATCCATCGCCTCGATCGCGGCGCGTCGGGCATCGTGCTGTTCGCGCTCGATCGCGAGGCGGCGGCGGCGTTCTCGCTCGCGTGGCCCGAGGCCGACAAGCGCTACCTCGCGATCACGCGCGGTCATCCCGAGGAGCACGTGCTGCTCGATCATCCGATCCCGCGCGCACCCGGCGAGGATCGCGTCGACGCGACGACGGAGATCTGGCGCCGCGAGACGTTCGGCCGCTACGCACTCGTCGAGGCGCGGCCGCACACCGGACGCCTGCATCAGATCCGCCGGCACTTGAAGCACCTGTCGTGTCCGCTGATCGGCGACGTGCGCTACGGCAAGGGCGAGCACAACCGCATCTTCCGCACGCAGCACGACCTGCATCGGCTCGCGCTGCACTGCACGAAGCTGTCGGTGCCGCATCCCGACGGCACGCTGCTCGTCATCGACTGCGCGCTCGCCGACGACATGGCGCGCGCGATCGACAGCTGCCGGCGCGCCTATCCCGGAGGACCCTAGCGAGACTCGTCGAGCTCTCGCTGGAGCTCGCGATAGAAGTCGTCGCCGGTGAGATAGAAGCCCCAGAGCCGCTCGACGGGCTTGATGCCGCGGCGCTCCTGCCACAGCACGAGGTCGTCGAACTCGCCCTCGAACCAGCCCCACAGGAACCGCGCGCGCATCAGGTCGAGGCCGCGCGACTCGAGCTCGCGGATCGCTTCGTCGGTCTCGAGATCGTCGAGCTCGTCGACCATGTCGCTCGCCTCGTCGAGGATCTCGCCGAGGTAGGCGATGCCCTTCTTGGTCAGGTCGTACTTGCCCGTCTTCGCGTTGATCGAGATCAGCTCCTCGACGGCCAGCTGCTGCAGGTGCTCGTCGAGGGGCGTGAGCTGTCCATCGACCACGACAGGGAACTCCATCCCGCCTTGCTTGGGGCCGATGTCGAGCTGGCGAAGGATCCACAGGCCGACGAAGGTGTGCTTCGTCTCCTCGTCGATCGGTGGTCTACGAACGAGCTCGGTCGTCATCGAGTGCTCCAGTTCTCGGCGGTCAACAAGATGTCGCCGTTGTCGTGATCCCGCCAGCTCTGCACGTCGCCCATCGGTAGCCACAGCGTACGGCCGACATCGATGGGCGCGAGCTGCGCGTGGTGCGGATTGCACACGCAGAGCACGATCGAGCTCGTCGACGGCAAGCGCGGCAACCACGTCGCGAGGAACGTGGACGCCATCACGGCGACCGGTCCCTTCGCGAGGTCGAACTCGAGCTGCAGGTCGTTCGCGATCGCGGGCGCGTCGTCGGCGGTGTGCACCGCGATCAGCAGCGCGTCCTTGACCACGCGCCCCTCGTCGAGCAGCGCGATCGGTTCGGTCTCCGCGCCGCCGCGCTTCGGCTGCTTCGCTTCCTCGACGAGGACGAGCCTCGGCGCGAGCGACCAGCCATACCCCGCGTAGTCGCGATCGGGGCGATCGCGATACTCGACGAGGTTGAGCAGCTCTTCGACAGGCCGCTCGCGAAACGGCAGATCCGCGATCTTCAATCGACGAGGAGGGTCGGCTGCGTGGTGCGTCCCGCGCGGGCGAGGCCGAAGCGACCGCCGCCGCCCATGCGTCCGCCGCCCGAGCGACCCGTGGGACGCGTGCCCGACGACGGGCGGTTGTACGAGCGGCCGCTCTGCGAGCGCTGGTACTTGCTCGGGTTCGCCGCGCGATGCGCCGAGCGGTTCTGGTGCAGGTCGGCGACGCGGTTGGCCGGGGTCGCGTACGGCGTCGTGTACATCGGCATGTACGACGGCATGAACATGCTCGACATCATGTGACCGAGCAGCATGCCCGTCGCGATGCTCATGAACGGCGAGTGATAGCCGTAGTACGCGCCGTGACCGGTGGTCTGCATCTGCGCGGTACCCTCGCCGGTGATCTCGCGCTTGATCGTGAAGATCTTCTCGGCCTCCTCGGCCTTGCCGTCGGTGTTCTTGTCGAAGAAGCCGGTGACGACCTGCGTCTTCTCGTTCTCGTCGTGCACCGCGATCGAGATGATCTCGTCGCCTTCGTAGATCTCGTTGATGCGCTTCTCGAGGTCCTGCGGACCGTCCGCGAGCTTGTAGGCCTCGTTGACCTTGTCCCAGTCGATCTTGACGTTGGTGTTCTCGGTCGTCGCCCAGCGATCGTTTCCTTGACGATCCGAGCTACAGCCTGCGGCGATCGCCGTCAGTGGAACGAGGATCGCGAGGGACGCCGCCAGGTGCTTGACCTTTGAAATCATGGGCGAACCGTAGTGTTCGCCACCACCCTCGTCAAGCAGGCCGTACGCCTAGCCCGACGGAATATCGTCGCGATCGCCAGCGGTTGAGCCACGCCCCATCACGCCGTTTATTCCGCCGGTATCTCGCGAACCTCGACCGAACCGCGCGAGGACCCACTCGGTGGCGATCCGGTAGTCCTCGGGCGAGCCGGTCACCGACATCACGAAGGCTCGGGAGAACGCTTCGACGCGTGCGTCGTGGTCGCGAATGTCGAACCCGTCGGGCAACGCGAAGGGCGCGAACACCAGGCGCCCGTTCTCGACGAGGGGAGCCGGAACCGCCTTGGCGGCCGGCAACTTGCGCCGGGACCGGGTCGCGATGTGATGCGTGAAGATCTGCTGCTCGCGACCGAAGTGCGAGATCGTGGTGAGCGCCAGCCAGCGAAACTGCTCGGCCGGATCGTCGAGCACCAACCCCTCGGCGATCGCGGTGCACAGCGCCGTGCAGTCCGCGTCCCACAGCACGGCCGCCGCCCCCTCGACGAGGCCCCGCGCCACCTCGGGCTTGCCCTCGCGCATCAGCTGCTCGGCGCGCAGCGCTCGCAACACCAGCGGAACCGAGTCCGCGAAGATGCCGCGGTTCGTTCGGCGCAGGACGTCTTCGCTGCCATCGCCGAGGCGCTCGTAAAAGTCGAGCTTGCCCACGGCATCACTGGCGAGCTCGCCGACGCGCGCCAGCCCCATCCGCGACGCCAGCGCACCGGCACCGGCACGAGACGCCGCACCGGCACCAACACGCGATACGAGCGCACCGGCGCGCGATGCGAGTGCTCCCACGCGCGACGCTGCGCGACCGACGAGCCCGTACACGCGCGCGCGATCCATTCCCTCGAGCACCTGCACGATCCCGAGGATCGCGACGATCGGCCACGGATAGCGAAACTCGAGCCGCTCGCCGAGCTCGAGGTAGCCCGCGATCCGGCCGTACAGCGAGCGGTTGTACTTCCTCAGCCAGCGATGCGCCTCGGCGGCGAGCGCCGCCTCCTCGTCGAGGAGCGCCGCGCGAACCTCGGCGGGGATCGCCGCGATCTGCGCCTGGGCCGCGGCGCGAACGTCCTCGATGGTGAGGAGCGCGAGATCCTCGCCCATCAAGCGAAAGCTCGGCGCGTCCGGCTCGCCCAGTCGCGCGCGCAGGGCATCGATCAACATGGCGCGACTATAGGCGACCCTGCCCTCTCGCGAAGGCGACCCTGCCCTCTCCCGAGGCGTCATGACGTTGTCCGTACATCCGTCAGGACACGCGAGATGTCATCACGCCCTCAGGCGAATGTCGCCGGGGAGCGCGATCGTCGCTCGACAACGTATGACCGATCGCGAGGAGAGTGCGTGCGCGCCTGCGCGATGTCCCTCGTCAGCGCCCGTGTCCGCGCGAGATGTCACCTCGTCAGCGCCCGTACCCGCGCGAGGTGTCACCTCGTCAGCTTCGTGCCGCCACAGGCGCGCGCCACAAGAGCACCTCTGCTCAAGGCGACCCTGCCCTCTCCGGATGCGTCATGACGTTGTCCGTACATCCGTCAGGACACGCGAGGTGTTCAGGACAACGTCATGACCGATCGCGAGGGGAGTGCGTGCCTGCGCGACGTCCCCCGTTAGTGTTTGTGCCCCGCCCGAGATGTCATGACGCCGGTCAGGACAACGTCATGACCGATCGCGACGGAAGTGCGTGCCTGCCTGCGCGATGTCCCCCGTTAGTGTTTGTGCCCCGCCCGAGATGTCACCTCGTCAGCGCCCGTGCCGCTACAGGCGCGCTAGCGCCCGTGCCGCTACAGACGCGCTAGCGCCCGTGCCGCAACAGACGCGCTCCACAACACTCGAGGTGACCTCACCTCTCCCCAGGCGTCATGACGTTGTCCGTACATCCGTCAGGACACGCGAGACGTCATGACGCCGGTCAGGACAACGTCATGATCGATCGCGAGGAGAGTGCGTGCGCGCCTGCGCGATGTCCCTCGTCAGCGCCCGTGCCCGCGCGAGATGTCCTGACAACGCCCGTCAGGACAACGTCATGACCGATCGCGAGGAGAGTGGTGCCTGCGCGATGTCCCTCGTCAGCGCCCGTGCCCGCGCGAGATGTCACCTCGTCAGCGCCGTGCCGCTACAGGCGCGCTAGCGCCCGTGCCGCTACAGGCGCGCGCCACAAGAGCACTCTGCTCAAGGCCACCCTCGCCTCTCTCCGGAGGCGTCATGACGTTGTCCGTACATCCGTCAGGACACGCGAGATGTCATCACGCCCTCAGGACAACGTATGACCGATCGCCAGGAGAGTGCGTGCGCGCCTGCGCGATGTCCCTCGTCAGCGCCCGTGCCCGCGCGAGATGTCATGACACCCGTCAGGACAACGTCATGACGAATCGAGAGAGAGGTGTACCCGTGCGAGTAGTCATTGCGCCCGTGGGTGCGCGAGATGTCACCTCGTCAGCGCCCGTGCCCGCGGGAGATGTCATGACGCCCGTCAGGACAACGTCATGACGAATCGAGAGAGAGAGGTGTGCCCGTGCGAGTAGTCATAGCGCCGGTGCCCGCGCGAATGTCATGACGCCCGTCAGGACAACGTCATGACCGATCGAGAGGGAGACGCGTCCCCTTGCGCATGGTCCTTTTGCGCGTGGTGTTGCGCGGCTCGATCGCGTGCATGATGACGATGCGCGCGGAGAGAATCGTGTTTGTCGTCGAGCGACGCGTACGTCACGCGACGAGCGTGTCGTCGAGCGACGCGTGCGTTAGGCGGCGTTAGGCGACGAGCGTGTCGTCGAGCTCGCACGAGCTCGCGTCGAGGACCGCCCAGATCAGCGCGCCGATGACGGTGGCCACCGCATCCTGCTCCTCGCGGGTGAGCGCGACCTGGAGCTCGTCGATCTGCGCGCGGAGCGAGCGCGCCATCGCGCGATCGCAGCGACCGGCGCGGACCTCGTTGAGCGCGGTCAGCAGCTGGCGATGGTTCAGGCGCAGGTCGCCGACCGGCGTGCGGCCGCCGAGGACGCGGCAGGCGAGCGCCAACCCCGCGCCGAACGCGTCGCCGTCGGGCGATGACAGCTCTGCTTCGAGCATGCGCATCACCGCCGGCTGACGGATCGCGAGCCAGCTGACGTCCTGCTCGGCGAGATGGATGTGGTCCCGGAGCCCTGTGGTCATGGGGTTGACTTCGGCACGCGGGGATCTCGGGGTCCAGTTTTCGGCTATGGTGCCCGCGATGCGCCCCGCGTTTGTCATCGACGGTGTTCGCTCTCCTTTCGGCCGCTACGGCGGCGCCCTCGCCGGTGTGCGCGCGGACGATCTCGCGGCGCAGGTGATCGCCGCGCTCGTCGCGAAGACGAACATCCCCGCCGAGCGGCTCGACGACGTCATCTTCGGCTGCGCGAACCAGGCCGGCGAGGACAACCGCAACGTCGCGCGCATGGCCGCACTTCTCGCCGGGCTGCCGATCAGCGTGCCGGGCGTGACGGTCAACCGGCTGTGCGGCTCGGGCATGCAGGCGGTCGCCGACGCGGCGCGGTTGATCGCGACCGGCGAGGCGGACCTCGTGATCGCCGGCGGCGTCGAGCAGATGACGCGGGCGCCGCTCGTGATGGGCAAGGCGAGCGAGGCGTTCGGACGCGGCCAGACGCTCTACGACACGACGCTCGGCTGGCGCTTCGTGAACCCGAAGATGGAAGCGATGCACGGCACGCTCGCGATGGGCGAGACCGCCGAGCGCGTCGCCGAGAAGCACAACGTCTCGCGCGAGGCGCAGGATCGGTTCGCGTGGACCTCGCAACAGCGCGCCGGCAAGGCGCTCGCGTCGGGCCGCATGGCGAAGGAGGTCGTGCCGATCGTCACGGGCGTCGACAAGAAGACGGGCGCGGAGCTACGTGTGACCACCGACGAGCACCCACGTCCAGAGACGACGCTCGAGCAGCTGGCAAAGCTCCGTCCCGCCTTCGCGAAGAACGGGACTGTCACCGCCGGTAACGCATCGGGTCTCAACGATGGTTCGACCGCGATCCTGCTGGCGAGCGAAGCGGCGATGAAGGAGCTCGGTCTGACCGCGAAGGCGCGGTACGTCATGGGGGCGGCGGCGGGAGTCGAGCCGAGCTACATGGGGCTGGGGCCGATTCCGGCCTCGAAGAAGGCGCTGGCGCGCGCCGACCTGACGCCGCAACAGATTGATCTCGCTGAGCTAAACGAGGCATTCGCGGCGCAGGCGCTGCCGTGCGTCGAGCAGCTCGAGCTCGATCCCGAGAAGGTCAATGTGAACGGCGGTGCGATCGCGTGGGGACATCCGCTCGGCGCGTCGGGTGCTCGCCTCGTCCTGACGCTCGTGACCGAGTTGAACGAAACGAACGGTAAGTACGGCCTCGCATCGATGTGTATCGGGGTGGGCCAAGGGATCGCCGTGATCGTCGAGCGTGTCTGATTTTTCAGACACCCGGCGCTCACCTTTCACCTACCCATCACGCCCCCACTTTCCAGCAACGAAATTGCGCCCGCGCCCTACAAAGATCGTGAGACAACGGACCTGCCTCATTTTGCGTCGGGGGAACGGAACGGGGCTTCGCATCGGATGAGCGTCCAAGACCAGGTCACCAAATCGCTGAAGCTTGTCGGCCGAGTCCTCGGCGACAAGTTCAAGCTCACCGCGTGCATCGGCATCGGCGGAAGCGGTGCCGTCTACAAGGCCGATCAGATGGCGCTCGGCCGCACCGTCGCGGTGAAGATCCTCAACGAGGACCTCTCTGCCGATAGCCGGATGATCAAGCGGTTCCGCGACGAGGCGATGTCCGCGTCGCGCCTCAACCACCCGAACTGCGTCTCGATCATCGACTACGGCCAGTCGAACGACGGCCTGCTCTATCTCGCGATGGAGTACGTGAAGGGGCCGACGCTGACGCAGCTGCTCGTCAACGAGAACCCGCTCGCGGTCGATCGCGTCGTCGACATCACGATGCAGTCGCTCGCGGGCATCGAGGAAGCCCACCTCGCCGGCGTGGTGCACGCGGACCTCAAGGCCGACAACATCATTCTCGATCAGCGCCGCGCCGGCATCGACCTCGTGAAGATCGTCGACTTCGGCATCGCGCGCCTCGTGACGGGAACGCGCGAGCAAGAGGATCGCTCGATCAGCGGCACGCCCGAGTACATGGCGCCCGAGGTGATCAGCGGCGCGCCGCCGAGCTTTGCATCGGACATCTACGCGGTCGGCATCATCCTGTACGAGCTGCTCGCCTACAAGACGCCGTTCTTCGCGGGCTCGACGACGGAGATCCTCGCGAACCACCTGAAGGCGATGATCCCGTCGCTCACGTCGCGCCGCGAGCAGGTGTCGCGAGAGCTCGATGCGATCGTCGCGAAGGCGCTCGCGAAGCACCCGAGCGATCGCTTCTCGTCGGCGGCGGAGATGCGCGAGGCGCTGCAGGCGCTCAACGTTCGCGCGAAGCTGCCCGCGACCGACAAGTGCACGTCGTGCGGCACGTCGTGCGCGCCGACGTTCAAGTTCTGCCCGGAGTGCGGGGCGCCGCGGCTGCGCGTGTCGAAGACGTTCGAGATCCCGCCGGCGCCCGCGATCGAGGTGCTGCCGCTGCCGTTCACGGGGCGCAAGGAAGAGCTCGACACGCTGCTCGCGCACATGCGGTCGACCCCAACGCCGACGATCACGAACACCGACGGCACGCAGATCAAAGGCGCGAACGCGTGCTTGCTCGTGACGGGCTTCGAGGGCGCCGGCCGCAGCGCGCTGCTCCGCCACGCGTACTCGCAGATCGGAAGCGACGGCCGCGTGATCTATCAGATCGGTCCGGACCCGAGCGGTCTCGCGGCGCCGTTCTACCCGATCCGCTCGCTGCTCGCCGCGGTGCTGCAGCTGCCGCCGGTGTCGAGCGAGGTCGAGCTGCGCGACGCCGTGGTGCAGATCGGGCTCAACGAGCGCGACATCCCCGGCATCGCGCAGCTGTTCGGTCACCCGACGAGCCTGCTCGAGCTCGAGCCGCCGGTGCGCCGTCGCGAGATGGTGTGGTCGGCGCTGCGCGCGCTCGAGCGTGCCGCGCTGTCGGGGCCGGTGACGATCGTGTGCGAGGACATCGACCGGTTCGATCACCCGAGCCTCGAGATCCTGCGCCGCACGACCGAGGTCAGCGACCTGATGCTGCCGCCGATCGTGATGACGGCGACGACGATGTTCGGCTCGCAGTGGCCGTCGAGCGTGCCGCGCCTCGAGGTCGGCGCGCTCGAAGCGCAGGACCTGAAGTCGATCGTCGATCACCTCGAGAGCGCGAACATCCGCGGGTTGCCGCCGGTGCAGAGCCTGTTCGAGACGACGCGCGCGTATCCGGGCCACGTCGAGCACGTCGTTCGCTACATCCTCGAGGGCGGCAAGGCCGAGGACACGCAGACCTCGTTGCCGGACTTGATCTCCGCGCGCCTGTCGATGCTCAAGCAATCGACGCGCGACGTGCTGCAGGCGGCGGCGGTGCTCGGCATCGAGCCGCAGCTCGACCTGCTGCGGTCGATGCTGCCCAGCGAAGCGCTCGAGCCCGCGATGGCCGACGCCGAGCGCAGCGGCCTCCTCGGTCACGATCCGTCCGGCGAGCTGACGTTCACGTCGCGGCTCGTGCGCGACATCGTCTACGACGCCACGCCGGCCGACGTTCGCCGCCGTCTCCACGCACAAGCCGCTGCCGCGGTCGAAGCGATGTCGCCGGACATCGCGCTGCTCGGACACCACCACGACCTCGCCGGTCACGCGAAGGAAGCGATCACGCTGTTGCGCCGCGCGGGCGATCACGCGAGCGAGCAGCTCGACGAGGTCGGCGCCGGCCAGTTCTATCACCGCGCGCTCGTCGCGGTTCGCCAGGCGGTGCACGTCGGCGACGACGACGGAACGGCCGAGGCGCAGTTCGTGATGCTGTCGGTGAAGCTCGCCGACGTGTTGCGTACGCGCGGCGAGACGGCGCTCGCGCGCGGCGTGCTCGCCGAGGCCCGCGACTGGTCGGGCGCGCCGATGCTCGTCGCGCTGATCGATCGCGCGAGCGCGTCGATCGCGCTGTCTGAAGGCGACGTCGACGGTGCGATCGCGGCGCTGCGGCGCGGTGTCGGCCGGGCGATCGCGACCGGCGACATGAGCCTCGTGTGCGAGCTGTACCTCGACCTCAGCGCGTCGCTGCTGCGCGCCGGCGATCCGGACACCGCGCTCAACGAGCTCGTCGAGTGCATCGACCTCGCGACGCTCGGCGAAGGCTTCACCGCGATCGACGGCCCCGAGCCGTTCTGGCGCATCCTGCGCGCGCAGGCCCAGATGATCGACAACGCGGGCGACTCGTACCGCGCGTTGCGCCTCGCCGAAGCAGCGCTGTTCCACGCGCAGCGCGTTCGCTCCCGCCTCGGCGCCGCGCGCGTGCAGCAGCTCCTCGCCTCGCTCTGCGACAAGGCGGGCCTCGGCAACAAAGCGGAGCGCTATCGCGCCGCCGCGATCAGCGAGATGCGCTCGCTCGGCGACCGCCGCGCGACCGCGGAGCTGCTGCTGAACGACATGCCGGCCAAGGGCGCAGTTGTGATGTCGGCGCGAATCGACGACGCCATGCAGCTGACCAAGGAGATTGGTTGGACCGAGGGCCACGAGCGCGCGAAACGGAAGTCCAGCCCACCATCGAATGTGAAATCGTAGAGTTGATCACGATCTGCTGACCTAAATTTCGTGACATCGGATACTGTTTCGCCGTGGGCAGTATTCTCCTCGTCGAAGCGGACCCTCAGGTCTGCGATCAATGGGCGACGGCACTCGGCGCGAAGGGTCACGCGGTCCACACAGCAGCGCAGACGCGCGATGCGCTCCCGATGGTGCGCGACGGAGGCATCGATGTCGTGATCGTCGATGCCTACGATCCGCGGATCGGGACCGTCGATCTCGCGCGCAGCATCGCGAGCTTGCCCGATGCGCCGCCGCTGATCCTCGTGTCCGGATCGCCGCACGCGCCCGAGCTCTCGGCGCGCATGGGCGCGGTCGCGTTCGTGCCCAAGCCGTGCGACGCCGCGGAGATCGTCGCGACCGTCGAGCGCGTCGTCGGTGCGCCGCGCCCCGTGCGTATCGTCGAGGACGAGCCGACCACGCGCACGCGCGTCGGCTGACCTACTGGACGAACTGCGCGAGCTCGAACACCGCGTCCGCGGACAGCGTCGCGTGCAGCGGCTCGGAGCGCTCGCGATACGTCGCGAAGGCGAGGCCGACCTTCTCGCGCGCGGCCATCGCGAACAGCTCCTGCCCCGAGATCGCGACGACCGAGTACTGATCGCGCCCGACCTTGGTGTCGCTCGCGATCCACTCGAGCGTCGTCGCGTCGCCGAACACCGGCACTCCCGTCGCGTTGCCGAACTTGCGAACGCCGAGGGACCCGTCTGCCGGCACCATCAGGAGCAGCGGGAGCTCGCGCGACATGACCTCGTTCACGAGCGCGCTCATCGCCGCATCGCCGCCACCGTCGGCGAGCGAGATGATCAGCTCGCGCATCCGCGGAGCGCGCATCGGGATCAGCGCGGGCTCGCCCAGGTTCGCGCTGTCGAGCGGATACGGCAGACCCGCGGGCATGCACACGACCTCGCCCGTGGGCCGCTTGATCTCGATGTGCACCAGCGGCGGACCGCGCGTCTCGTCCGGCTGGCGAAGCGAGACACCGAGGCCCGCGATCCGCATCGCGAACGCGACGTGGAGCGGCGTCGGCGCGTCGATGAAGTACATCGTCTGCTCGCGGCCCAGCTCGGAGACGCGGCGAATGCACTCGATGAACCGCTCGACGCGCTCGGGCTTCGTCGCGATCGTCGCGAGCGCGTTGTGGTGCAGCACCCACGCGACCGGCGACACCGCCTCGCGCACCTTTGGCATCTGCGCGCTGAACAGCTCCGACAGCCGCATCGGACCGTCGGTGTCGATCAGGTTCGCGGGCGCGACCTTCTCGTGCACCGCGACCTCGACGGAGGCCATCAGGTTCGGCAGCTCGCGATCGATGTCATCGCCGGCGACGCCGAAGTTCGCGACGACAACACCGCCGTACGACCGCTCGACCTGCGGTCCGAGCGTCGCCTGCAGCATCGCGACCTCGAAGCCCTCGGGTACGACGGCGTTGTTGTCTTCGCTCACCTTTGTTTGCTAGCACGCCGCGCGACGCGAAAGCTCGTCGATCGCCTCGTTAGATCGCGCGATCCATTGCCGCTCGCGGTCGCGGATCGCGAGGGTGCCATCCGCGAGCTCGCGATCACCGATCACGATCGAGAACGGCACGCCGTCGTGCTGCGCGAGCGCGATCCGCTTCGCGATGGTGCCATCGACGTCGACGCGAGCGCGGAGCCCCCGCCGCGCGAGCTCCGCGTGTACCTCGAGCGCTCGCGCGCGATGCGCCTCGCCGACCGGCAGCACGGCGAGCTGCTCGGGCGCGAGCCACGCGGGCAGCGCGGCACCGTGCTGTTCGAGCAGCACGCCCATGAACCGCTCGATCGAGCCGTACAGCGCGCGATGCAGCATCACGCATGGACGCTTGTCGCCGTTCGCGTCGACGTAGCGAACGTCGAAGCGCTGCGGCATCACGAAGTCGAGCTGGATGGTGCCGCACTGCCACACGCGCCCGCGTCGATCGCGCAGCAGGAACTCGAGCTTGGGGCCGTAGATCGCGCCCTCGCCCGGCTGCATCACGACCGGCATGCCGAGCTGCTCGGCGCACTCGACGAGCAGTCGCTCCGCGCGATCCCACTGCGCGTCGTCACCGAGCCGGTGCTCCGGTCGCAGCGATACCGCGACCGACATCTCGCCGAGCGCGAAGCGCGCGTAGAACGCGGGTAGCTCGCGACCGAAGCGCAACAGCTCGCCGGGCACTTGCTCCTCGGTGCAGAAGATGTGGCCGTCGTCCTGGGTGAACTGCCGCAAGCGCATCAGCCCGTGGATGGTTCCGCTCGGCTCGTCGCGGTGGCACAGGCCGAACTCGGCGATGCGCATCGGCAGGTCGCGCCACGACGGCGCCGCGCGCTTCACGAGCTGGATGTGGCCGGGACAGCTCACGGGCTTGAGCGCGCTCTCGCTCGCACCGTCGCCGAGCGCGAACATCGCGTGCTCGAACTTGCCCCAGTGCCCGCTCGACTCCCACACGGGGCGGCGGATCAGCTGCGGGGTGCGCACCTCGCGATAGCCGCCGGCGCGCACGTGATCGCGCGCGGCTTGCTCGAGGAGCTGATAGAGCACCCAGCCGCGCGGGTGCCAGAACACCATCGCGGGGGCTTCGTCTTGAAAGTGCGCGAGGTCGAGGCGATTGATCAGCGCGCGGTGATCGTCGTCGGGAATCGAGTGATCGGATCGGTCGTCGGAATGCATCGTCGGTCTCCAGGTGTGAGAGGTGACCGAGTGCAACGCAGACACGACGAGACACCCGGCCAGGTGGCGGGTGGCGTCCGTGTGGTTTGCTTGTCAGGCAGTGCGCACGACGACCGGCCCGCAGGAAGCGGAGGTCGTCGTCGTCGTCTTGCGCGCTGAAGCAAACACGGTGACGCAACCGTATGCGCGCGCCGCGGACTTCGCAACGAGTTTCTCGCGCGACTCGCGCTTTTGGATCGCGCGCACTACAGTTTCGAGGTGCGCCTCTGGCGATACATGATCCTCGTCGCTGCCGCGCTCGGCATCGGTGGCTTCTTCGCGCCGTTCCTCGAGTACCGCGCCCCCGACGGCTCGCTGTGGGGCGCCTCCGCCTACGACATCGCGCTGAACAAGTTCGATCTCACCACCTGGATGGTGGGCGCCGAGAAGCTCGGCCTGGTCACGCACGCCGAGGCGACGCGCGTCACCATGATGGTCAACAAGGCGATGGCCGGCTACCGCGTCGCGATGATCGGCGCGTTCGTTCCGGTCGCCCTCCTCGCGCTCACCGCGCTCGGCTGCTTCGCGCGGCGCCAGATGGGGCGCATCACCGGGCTCGGCGTGTTCGTCGCCGGCACGGCGTGCGTCGTGGTCTACGGCTTCGTGTTCGACATCGCCGATCCTTCGCGAACGACGAGCGGCCAGCTCGGCCTCGGGATCTACTTGCTCCTCGTGTGCGGCTTGATCAGCCTGCTCGCGGGACTCGGCGCGGTCGTCGCGCCCGACCGCCACGCGCGCGCCTAGCGAACGACCAGCATCCGGACACCACGGGCCGGCATCCCGATCGTGACGCGGCCATCACCGGTGCGAAACGCGTCCTTGGACAGCGGGTCCGACAGCGTGTGGGTCCGCTCGTCGACGAGGAGCACGGCGTTCGTTGCCTTCGGCGCATCGCTGACCACGAACACCACGCGGACGACTCCGGTCGCATCCGCGTGTGCGAAGCAGCGCACGTCGTCGGGCCGCTCGATCTGCCACGCGTCGCCCATGTCTCCCGCGAGACCCGCGAGATCCGAGGCGAGCCCGGGGATGTCGTCGAGCGAGCCCTCGCGGATCTTGCCGATGCGCCTGGGCGGCGGGTCCGGCGGCAGCGGCTGGCCGAGCTCGTCGTGCGTCGGCGTCGTCGGCCCGATCACGACCACCGCGCGCTTGTGCTCGGCGAGCGCGCGCAGGCGTTGCCACAGCCCGCGATCGATGCGCGTCAGCGTCGGGGCGATCACCGCGCGGTACCGCGCGAGCTCGTCCTCGGAGGCGCTCTCGTCGACGATCGTGTACGGCACCTGCGCGAGCTCGAGCGCGCTCGCGAGGGCGTCCTGCCAGCGGCGCGCGGTGATCGCGTCCGCGTCCGTGCCGAGCTCGGCCGGACCGCCGGGCCCGAAGCCGAGCAGATCGGCCACCACCGGCGTGATCGGATCGGCGACGGTCGTCGCCAGGCCGAACCGTAGATCCGCGCGCGTATCGATCAACGCGATCGGTGCGTGTCGACGGAGCGAGGGCCAGTCGTGCTCGGCGAGCGCGCTGATCAGCGGATGGATCCACTGCGCGTGCTTCTCGAGCTGGCCGCGCTTGCTGATCGCGGCCCCGTAGTACCGGTCGCGCTCGACCGCCATGTAGAGGTTGAAGCCCCGCGCACCGACCGCGAGCAGCGTCAAGAGATGATCGCGCTCGCGCGTCGGATCGTTGCCGTCGTCGAGCGGCGGGAACCACGGAAAGAAGCCGACCCCGACCTCGAACGCGATCGGCACGGGCTGCGCGTTGCCGACGAGGCTCGCGGCGCTGCGGCGCAGGCGCCGGAACCCCTCGCGCGGCGTGTACGCGTCGATCCCGACGGGGCCGCCGATCGCGTGCTGGATGCCGCGCAGGTCCGAGAGCGCGTGATGTCCCGGGGGCAGGTTGTGAAATCGCGCGATGCCCGCGAAGCCCGCGGCGTCGAGCGCCTTGGCGAACGCACCGAGCGCGCGCGACAGGTAGTGATCCTGGAAGCGCACCCACGAGACGCACCGCGCACGCTCCGCGGGATCCCACTCGCGCGGCGGGTCGCCGTCGAAGCCCGTCGAGTCGCGCCACCACTCGATCGCGTCGGGGTGATAGTCGAGGTCGTACGCGCCCGCGCGAAAGAACAGCTGCGCCTCGTTGTCGACCGCGATCGCGACGACCGGACCATCGGGTGCGAGGAGGCTCGCGCTCGCGCCCGACGAGGCGTCCAGCACGCGCGCGACCTCCGCGTACCACGCGGCGACCTTCGCGTGGAATTCGCGCGAGGCATACGACGGAATCGGAAATGCGCGCGGTGGCGCGGGCATCCATGCCGGTGTCCCGCGCGACGTGCGCGCCTGACAGCTCTCGTCGGCGAGGACGTGATCCGGGATCCCGAACGAGGTCAGCTCCGCGTTGAAATGCGGGCCCAGGCGCAGCACGACCGAGAGGCCGGCCGCGCTCGCAGCGGCGCAGAACGCGCGGACATCGCGATCGCCGTCCCACGCATACGTGCCGGCCGCTGGCTCGTGCACGCGCCACGGCACGTACGACTCGACGATGGTGAAGCCCTGCGCGTGCATCGTGCGCAGGCACGCGGCCCATTGCGCGCGCGGCACCCGCCAGTAGTGCATCGCGCCCGCGTAGAACGACAGCGCTCGCTCCCCGGTGGGCGACGCGATCACGAGCCCGCGCTCGCCGAACCAGGTGCGTCGATGATCCGTCACGGCGCGATGATGTGCTTCCAGGCGCGCACGGTCGCGACGCCCGTGTCGGGAGCCGGCGTGCCGTCCTCGAGGACGAAGCGCGAGGGGCCGGTGGCCCAGGACGGCGTGTACGTCAGGGGCGCGGAGTCGCCGGTGCCGGCGGTGGCGTACTCGGGATCCCACGGCAGGAGCAGCGTCGGTCCCTTGTCGCCGGGCTCCATCGTGCGCAGGCGCGGCAGGATCGGGTGAGGTTCCTCGGCGCGGACCTTGGCGGCCGCGAGCACGTCGGCGATCGACGAGAGGGATGCGAGCTCGTACATCGTGCGGAGCTGCGGCGGCGGAAGCGACAGCTCGCCCGCGCGCGCGATCGCGTCCGCGGGGGAGACCCAGATCTCCTCGACGGTCTCGCTGCCGTCGAACGACGGCTTCTGTCCGCCCGGCAGCTCGCAGACGAAGAAGCGCGCGCTGAAGCGCTTGGGCTCGATCGACGGCGTGATCCAGTGCGACCAGGGCACCATGCAGTCGGTCCACCACTGAAGGCGGTACTCGCCGATCAGCTCGGTCGCGTTCGCGCCGGCGAGGACCTTCTTGCGGAGCGACGCGATCGAGAACGCGGGCGAGTCATCGCCGATCGTGGCGTTCATCGATTCTTCGCCGAACGGATCGGGGTCGCGCTCCTTCTCCCGTACGAGGAGCACGCCCGCTTCTTCGAACAGCTCGCGCGCGGCGCAGGTGCGCGCGTCCTCGGTAGCTTCGGCGCCACCGCCGGGGAAGACGAACGCGCTCGCCATGAACGAGGCGCCCTTGCGGCGGCGAAGGAGGAAGACCTCGAACGGCGGCGCGCCCTTCTTGCCGCGGCGGAGCAGGATCACCGACGCTGCTTCGCGGAGTGGCGTGGTCACGTCGCGTTCGTACCACGTTCGCTAGTCGATGCGGCACTCGCCGCGGATCGGCTGATCGTCGAGGCCGAGCCAGTCCTCGATCAAGCGTTCGACGAAGCGCGCGACCTTGCAGTCGGGAGTCTCGAGCACGACGCGGTCGGGGCGACCCTTGCGCCGCGCGAACACGCCGAACCACGTGAGGAAGCCCGCGCGCGGTTGCGTCTCGACGACGAACAGCGCGTCGATGCCGCCCGCGCCGAGGACGAAGCCATCGTCCTTCCACGAGACGGCGATCGCGAGATCGTCGACGTCGATCGTCACGCCGACCGTCTCGCGATGCAGCGGTACGTTCACGCGAATGCGGAGCGTGTCCTTGCCGGTCTCGATGCCGCGATACGGCGTGCGCAGTCTCAGCTCCGTCGACAGTGTCTGCAGCGACACCTGACGAGGTCGAGCACGCGCGACGACGGCCATGACAACAGCTTACTTCTCGACGGGCCCACGCGCCCATCGGAAAATCTGTGACGCGCGCGGCTACGGGACGACAACGAACTCGCGCTTCATCAGCGAGATGATGTTCTGCGCGGCGTCGAGGTCGGTGCCCGGGAAGTTGTCGAGCACCTTCTGGAGCTGCCCGTGATCGAGCACGAGCTGGAACGTGTCGAGCTCGGACGGCGTGAGGTCGCGCAGCTTTCCGGCGAGCGGCGTCGGCACCGCGAGCGGCGAACCGAGCGGCGGCAGCTGCTTCTGGAGGTTCCGGAACTCGTCGAGCTGGCGAACGCCTTCCATCAGCAGGCCTTCGGTCGACTCCTGGACCTCTTCCATCACCTGCATCTCGACGCTCGGCTCGAGCTCGAACGTGCCGGTGAGCCAGGTCAGCATGCGGTAGATCGCCTTTTGCGGCGACACCGCGAAGTCGTCGTTGATCGTCGCGAAGTAGATCGATCCCTTGCGCAGGTAGATCTTGCCGAGCGAGACACCGTTGTTGACGGTGAGCACGCCGCTCTTGCGCGAGGTCGACAGGAGCTGAAGCAGGTCGGGGAGCGGGATCTCCTCGATGACGCCGGACATCGGGCGCCCCTGCGTGGCCTGCCGTTGCTGCGCGCCGGCCTCGAGCTTGCGGCGCGCCTCGGCCTCGGTCGTCGAGGCGAGCTGCCCTTCGACCTGCACGACCTTGATGATCGACGTGCCGACCAGGATGCGGTCGCCCTCGTGCAGGAGCGCGCGGCCCGCGATCTTCTCGCCGTTCACGAACGTGCCGTTCGTGGAGCCCATGTCCTGGATGTAGACCTCGGCGTCCGTCGAGCTGATCTTCGCGTGGCGGCGAGAGACCATGTCCTCGACCAGCACCATGTCGAGATCGCTCGACCGGCCGATGATGATTTCCCGGTTCATGCGAAGCGGGAACTCGCCTCCCTGGTACTTGCCCGAGATGAAGCGCAGCGCGAAGCGAGGACGATCGTTCATTGCGGTAACGACTCGAAAATTCTAGTGGCTAACCGCGAGCGCGCGCAAGCAAACGCCTTGAAGATCCCGCGTCTGAGCCCGATCGACCTGCGCGCTTGGTCAGTCCGTGGCTAGTCGGTTTCCGGCAGGTCGCGGTCGACGTCGTCGGACGCATGCTCGTGCGGGGGCCGCAGCGTATTGACGACGCGGCGATAGACCTCTTCGGACACGACGAGGCTCGAGTGCCCGAGCGGGACGGTCATGGCGTTCGCGCCCGAGATCCGGGTGGTCGGCAGGGGCACCACCCAGTCGCGCGCGGCGGCGATCGTGTGCACCTCGACACCCGGCGGCATCGGCCCCTGCGCGAGCTCGTCGAGGAAGCGGCTGCGCGGCAACAGCTGCCACGACGAGGTCGACCACAGCCCGAGCGTCAGCACGCCGGCGAGCGCGACCCAGGTCCCGCGGATCGGCGTGCCCATCATGATGAGCTTGCGAACACGCGCATGACCGCCGAGCTTCTTCACGTAATAGAGGCCGATCAGGCCGCCCATCGAGTGCCCGATGATGTCGATGCGCTGCGACGGAGTCTGCGCGAGGATGCGCTCGATCTTGCGGTGGATCAGAAACGCGCTGCGCCGGATGTCGCGCACGTTGAAGGTGCCGAGGTTGAACGACACGC
This sequence comes from uncultured Kofleriaceae bacterium, assembly GCA_964617845.1. Classification (GTDB taxonomy): domain Bacteria; phylum Myxococcota_A; class Polyangia; order Haliangiales; family Haliangiaceae; genus JABFXX01. The sequence continues at coordinate 175,578 of CAZUAR010000013.1, forward strand.
AGACGAAGCCGTCCTGCACGAGGCGGCGCTCGAGCATGTACATCGAGCCACGCGTCCCGAGGAACCCGTGGATGATGAGGACGGGCGGCGATTCGGGCGAGAGCTCGTCGAACGCGGCGCCGCGGCGGATGCGATTGCCGCGCACGAGGTGGCGCAGATACGAGAGCCCGTCGGCGCCGCCGGCGACGTCTTGACCGATCGTGCTGCGCTTGCCGAGCCACCGTTGCGGTGCTTCGAGCGCCCAGCGCAACAGCCAGGACGTTCGCGACTTCTTCTCGGCCACTTCAATCACGATAGTCCGAGAATCCCTCCCCGACGAACTGACTGCACTGCTTCGCGTACGCATTGCTCGCCGAGGTGGGGGTCGGATACTCGACCACCCGCCACTGGCCGCGCTGACCGACGACGCCAAAGCGCGTGATCACGGCGGTTCCCTGGCGATAGATCAGCGCGAAGTCGGTTCCGCGACGGAGCGACCGCGAATCGCCCTGCGGCACGCCCCCCGGGGGCTTCGCAGGGTCGGTCGGGGACCCTGCCGGCAGCTCGTCCTTCGACGGCATGAACGTCGGGCTCTCGACGTCGCTCGGGACCTCGGGCGGCGCTCCCACGGCGACGGCCGCCGGCATCGTCATCGTGTCGCGCGAAGCACGTTCGGGCTCGCCGTGGCTCTTCGCCTCCGGTTTCGCCTCGGTCTTCGCCTCGGCCTTCGCGTTGGTCTTCGCCTCCGGTTTCGCCTCGGCCTTCGCGTCGGTCTTCGCCTCGGTCTTCGCCTCTGGCTTCGCGTCGGCCGGCTTCGCGTCGACGGGCTTCGCCTCCGCTGTTGGCTCGGGCTTCGCCGCGGCGGCCTTGCCGTCGTCGGGCTTCGCGTCGGCAGGCTTCGCGTCCGCGGGCATCTTCGGCGCGTCGGCCTCGCTCGGTTTGTCGACCGCCGCCATCTCGCCCGTGGCGCGCTCCTCGCTCTTGGTCTCGGGCTTCTCGACGGCTGGGGCCTCGGTCTTCGCTTCGATCGGCTTCTTGTCCTCGCTCACCACGCCCGCATCATCCGACGCACGACGCTGGTATGCGAGCGGTTTGGCACGCTCGATCTTGGATCTCTCCGGCAGCGGCTTCTTTCCCTTCGACATCTTTCGGTCCTGCCATGTGTTCGCCGACGCGGGCAACTTTGGATACCATTGCGGCTCGTGACGCCGTCCTCGGAGCGCGTGGGCCGCTACCAGCTGCTGGAGCCGATCGGTCTCGGGCCGTGCGGGACGGTCTCGCGCGCGAAAGTCTTCGGTGTCGCAGGCTTCGAAAGACAGTTTGCGGTCAAACGATTCCATCCGGAGCTCACGATCACGAGCGCGCTCGCATCGGCGCTTTCCTCCGCCGCGCGCGCTTATGGAAGTCTCGAGCACCCGCGCATCGCGCGCATGTCGGAGTTCGGCGTCGCGCAGGGCACGACGTTCACCGCGGTCGAGCTCGTCACGGGCCTCGATGCCGCGCGTCTCGTCGCCGAAGCGAGGCTCGCCGGCGCGACGCTCGCCGCGGGCGGTGCGCTCGCGCTCGTCTCGCAAGCGGCGCGCGCCGTCGGGTACGCGCACGGACGCGGGCTCACGCACCTGGGCCTCGCGCCGACCAACGTCATCGTGACCGCCGACGGTGACATCAAGATCACCGACTTCGGCATCCTCGCCGCCGGCCTGCCGCAACGGCCGATCGACGTCGCGCGCCTCGCGCAGCGCATCCAGTACCTCGCGCCCGAGCAGGTCGCGAACGAAGCGACCTCGGCTGCGACCGACGTGTTCGCGCTCGGCGTGATCGCGTACGAGCTGGTCACCGGGCAGCGCACGTTCCGCGGCGACACCCCGCAGCAGGTCGCGCAGTCGATCATGAGCGGCCCACCGCCGGAGCCGTCGCTGCCGCGGCCGATCGTGCGCGTGCTGCATCGCTGTCTCGCGCGCTCGCCGTTCGAGCGCTTCCCCGACGCGCGCGCGCTCGCCGATGCTCTCGACGCCGCGCTGCGCGTGGCCCCGGTGCCGGGCACGCGCAAGGACATCGGCGCGCAGGTGAAGCAGACGATGGATCGGCTCGCCGAGCTCAACGCGAACGAGATGAGCGGCATGGTCGCGCTCAACGTGGGCACCGGCCCGATCCCGCGCTCGGCGCCCGCGGACATAGCGACGCTCGGGCGCGCGGATCACGACGATCCCGTTCCGACGACGGACTTCGTGCGGCCCGACGTGCCGGTGCCCGGGCCCGCGCCACTGACGAGCCCGGCCTCGACGATGCCCGAGATGGCGAAGCCGATGACGACGATGGCCGGGGTCGCGCCGCCGCCGATCCCGGTGCCGCAGGGCATCGGCGTGCCTCCGCGCGAGGGCGGACTCTCGCCGCCGACGTCGCCGCAGACCACGCTGCTCGGCATCCCGAAGCCGGTGCCGAAGATCCCGCCGATCGGCGCGCGTCCGAACATCCCGGCGATTCCACGGATCCCTCCGGTCGCGCCCGTCGCCGACGACGCCGCGACGCCGTCGCCACCCGCCGGCCTCGAACATCGCCCGCAGGGACGCATCGAGATCGATCCGAAGCCCGCGTTCGATCCACCGATCGTCGACGTGTCGATGGTCGAGCTGTTCGACGAGGACGGCCCCGTCGCCGGGCGCACGGCGCAACCGCCGGCTCCGGCCGAGCGCGCACCGTCGATCGACGACAATGCGATGACCCGCCCCGGCACCGACCTCAGCGTGCCGCGCGAAGAGGTCGAGACGCAGGAGATGTCGCGAGGCTTCGTCGACAAGCTTCGCGAGGAAGCCGCGCGCGCGTCGAGCGGCTCGTCGGTGCAGATGGAGGTGGTCGCTCCACCGCCCGAGGACATCGATCCCGGCGCCTCGTCCGCGGCGAACGCATCGTTCGCCCAGGCGCTGCACGAAGCGTCCGGCGTGTTCCCGAACCCGTCGCCACCGTCGGGCGCCGCGCCGGCGGTCCCGCCGCACGCGGATCCGCTGTTCTCGCCGATCCCGACGCCGACCCCGGATCCGACGGAGCCGCTCGAGCCCCCACCGTCGTCGAGCGCGGCGTGGACGGCGCCCGCCGCGGTCTCGCAGCCGGCGATCCGCGTGTCGAGCCCGCATCCGCAGCCGAATGCGGAGATCCCGTCGCTGCAACCGCAGCCCCCGCAGGCGACCCACCCTCCCGCGCCGAAGGCCGCGAAGAAGAGCAACGCGCCGTGGATCCTGCTCGCGCTGTTGGGCCTGGGCGGAGTGGCCGTCGGTGGCTACTTCGTCTACACGAAGGTCGTCCTCGACGACGAGCCGGTCACGAAGAACCCGGTGGCCACGGCGTCCGACGCCGGCGCGGTGACCTCTGCCGATGCCGCGGTCGTCGCGACCGCCGGCGACGCGGCCACCGCGACCATCGACGCCGGCACCGCCGCGACGATCGACGCCGCCGCCGTCGCGACCGCGGTCGACGCTGCGACCGCCGCGCCCGATGCCGCCGCGACCTCCGATGCTTCGGTCGCGACAACGGCCGACGCCGCGGTGCCCACGCCGACGGGCGCGTCGGATCAGCTCTCGATCACGTCGACGCCGCCGGGCGCGCACGTCTATCTCGACGGCAGCGACGTCGGCCAGACGCCGCTCAAGCTCCCCGCGGCCAACGATCGCCACACGATCGCGCTCCTGCTTCCGGGCTACGAGCTCTACATCGCCGAGGTCGACGGCAAGGGTGCGTTCGCGATCCCGCTCAAGGAGGTCACGCCGTCGGGCGGGCCCGCGGGCATCAAGGTCCTGCGCTGCAAGGACAAGGATCGCTACTACGTGTTCGTCGACGGCAAGCCGACCGGCATGCTGTGCCCGACGGAGCGCATCGACGTCGACGTCGGGCCGCACACCGTCGAGGTCTACGACGCGGTGTCGGAGTCGCGGAAGAAGTGGGACATCGTCGTGAAGGACACGCGCCTCTCCGTCCGCGTGAAGATCGAGTAGCGCGCGCCGCGTGCGCTGGCTCACCCTGACCCTCAGATTTCCGTCGGTGACACCGCGTACGGCCGGATCTAGGCTACGCGCATGAGGACACCGATCGCGTTCGGCTTGCTCGTGCTGTCCGTTGGCTGTGGCGTCGACCAGCGCGCCCCCGTCGATCCGATCGCGCGCGTCGATCTTCGCGCGACGCTCTATCGCGAGGACGTGATGCCCGTCGGCTTCGCGCTCGTCGACGGCAAGCGCTACATCTTCGACGAGCAGCAAGGTCTGTTCGCCCTCGACGGCGAGAGCGTGGAGTGGATCGTCGAGATGGGCCAGATGCCCGACCCGGGACCGACGGCGCCGATTCGCCCGCCGTTCACGGACCTCGTCGCGTACGCGCCGAACGTGTTCGCGATCACCGCGCTCGGCGATGGCTACCTCCTCGACACGCAGGCGATGACGCTGACGCAGCACTTCTGCTACGTGCCCGACGGTGACGGTGGCTTCCCGCAGTCGCTCGATCAGCGCACCGACGCGATCGCCCTCGACACCGCGACGAACAAGATCTGGGCGCAGCCGATCACGCGCGATCTCGCGGGCACGTTCGTGCGCTCGGAGATCTCGATGTACGACGCGGCTACCGGCTTCGACGAGCGCTGGCTACAGGTGCCCGAGAACACCGCCGCGACGGCGATGCTCGCCAACGACGGGCGCCTCGTGCTCGGCCAGGGCTCGCGCCTGTCGGTGTTCTACTTGGGGCGGCCGGGCACGACGCAGCCGCTCGAAGACCTCGCGCGCTTCGGCGTGAAGTCGATCGACGGCATGGCGATCGATCACGCGACGAACACGCTCGTCGTCGTCGACAGCATCGCGGATGCCGTGTTCGACATCGACCTCGCGCAGCTCGACAACCCGATCGAGTAGCTAGTCGTCGTCGTCGACGGCGACCTCGCCGTCGAGCTTGTGGCGCGGGTCGAGGCCGTACTTGCGGATCAGCTCGCGCAGGTGCTTGCGATCGATCTGCGCCTCGCGCGCCGCGGCCGACAGGTTCATCTTGTGGCGGCGCATCAGGTCCTCGATGTACTCGCGCTCGAACATCTCGACGAGCTGACCCTTCGCTTCCTTGAACGGCAGGTCGGTGCGAATGCCGAGCGACGGCGCCGCCTCGCTGACGAGCGCGTCCTCGAGGTTGATCGTCGAGCCACGCGCGAGGAGGCACGCGCGCTCCATCACGTTGCGAAGCTCGCGCACGTTGCCGGGCCAGCTGTGGCGAACGAGGCGCGCCATGTCCTCCGGCGAGACCGTCAGGCCCTGGCCGAAGTTGTTGACGAAGTACTGGATCAGCAGCGGGATGTCCGTGCCGCGCTCGCGCAGCGGCGGAACGCCGACGCGCACGACGGCGAGGCGGTAGTAGAGGTCCTCGCGGAACGTCTTCTTCGCGACCTCGCCGCGCAGATCGCGGTTGGTCGCGGCGACGACGCGCACGTCGATCTTCTCGTAGGTGTTCGAGCCGACCTTGCGCACGGCGCGCTTGTCGAGCACGCGCAAGAGCGACGGCTGCAGGTCGAGCGCCATCTCGCCGATCTCGTCGAGGAAGATCGTGCCGCCGTGAGCTTCGGCGAACGCGCCGCGCCGGTCCGTGATCGCGCCGGTGAACGAGCCCTTCACGTGACCGAACAGCATCGACTCGATCAGCTCGCGCGGGACGCTGCCGCAGTCGAACACGATGAACGGACCGTCCTTGCGCGGCGAGTGGTTGTGGATCTCCTCGGCGATGAGCTCCTTGCCGGTGCCGGTCTCGCCCTCGATCAACACGGTCGCGTTCGTCGCGGCCACGTCCTCGAGCAGCGTGAACATCTGGCGCATCTTCGTGTCGCCGCCGACGATCGAACCGAACGCGGCCTGCGCGCTCGGCTCCGGCTCGATGATCTCCTCGTCGGGGAGGAACTTGATCACCGTGCGGCCGAGCTTCACCTCGGCGCCAAAGCCGATCGAGATGCGCTCGAAGCGCGAGCCCTGGATGAACGTGCCGTTGGTCGAGCCCGAGTCGACCATGATGACTTCTTCGCCGGAGAGCTGCGCCTCGAGGTGCTTGCGCGACACCGTCTTGTCGGTGAGCACGAGCGAGCACTGCGGGCCGGAGCCGAACGAGACGACGGGCTCCTTCGGGTTCAGACGGACGGCTTCGCCGCGGTCCGGTCCCTTGATGACGACGAAGATCCCGCCCGAGATCTGCCGCGAGTACGACGGCGTATCATCGAGTAACGCCGTGACATTAGACCGATCCTTCGACATCTTCTCCGGCCAAGGCATCGTAGCCGGGGCGTAACGGGCTGTAAATACGCCCGCCTATTTGTCTTCTACCGCGACGTCCGGGCCCGACAGCGCGACGATCCCCGCCGCGATCCCGCCCGCGACGAGGAGGAGCACGATCACCATCCATGGCCGGATCGCCGACTTCTTGGGCTTCGGCACCGGCGTCTGCTTCGCTGCCGGTCGCGACGCCTGCGCGGCCTTCTGCCGGGGCTGGGCCTGCGGCTGCATCGGCGCGGGGCCGGGCTGCGCGCGCTGACCGCGTGGCGAGGTCGGGAGCTGATCGCGCGGATCCGCCATCGACGGTGGCGGCGCCGGCAGCGGGAGGGGCTGCCCCGACGGCGAGAACGGCGGTGGCGGCTGCGACTTCGAGGGGCGCAGGCGCGGCGGGCCCTGGCCGATCTTCGTGTGGACCGGGCCCTGCCCTCGCATCGTCATCACCGGGCCGGGCTCGGGCGTCGGCGTCGGGATCGGCTGTGGCCCCGAGTCGAGGTTGACGAGCGGCCGCGAACCGTCGCTCCCCTCGATGTCCATCATGTTGATGATCGACGTCAGCTCGACGCCCGCGAACTTGTTCATCTCGGTCTTGGGACGCGTCGGCCGATCGATCACCGACTTGCTCTTCGTGCGGGCCATCGCGATCGAGTGGATCGATACGGGCCCCATCCCGAGATCGTCCTCCTCGTCGTCATCGTCGTCGGCGCCCGCGTCGTAGACCTCGGTGCCCGCGCGCTTGTTCTCGGCGTAGCCGAGGTCGTCGTCCTCGTCCTCGCCGCGCCATTGATCCGTCGGACCGCATGCGTCCAGGAGCTCGCGCGCGAGCTCGGGCGCCGCGATCAGCAGACCGTGGCGATGCGCGCAACGCGTGAGCGCCTCGTTGAACTCGCCCGCGGTCTGGAAGCGATCGTCGGGATCGATCGACAGCGCTTTCCTCATCACGGCGTCGAGATCCGCGGGCACGCCCGGCACCTTCTTCACGAGCGACGGCACCGGCTGCGAGTAGATCTCCTCGGCCGACGTGGTCAGGCCCGCGTGCACGAACAAGCGCTCGCCGGTGATCACCTCGTACATGCACACCGCGAGCGAATAGAGGTCGCTGCGGTGATCGAGCGACTCGCTCTTCGCCTGCTCGGGCGACATGTACCCGATCTTTCCCTTCACCTTGTAGAAGAGCGAGTTGTGCGTCGACGCCTTGGCGATGCCGAAGTCGGTCAGCTTCACCTCGCCCGTGTACGAGATCAGGATGTTCGACGGCGACACGTCGCGGTGGATGAGCTTTAGCGGCTGACCGTCGAGGTCGCGCTTCACGTGCGCGTAGGCGAGCGCGCTCAGGATCTCGCGGCCGATGCGGATCGCCGCCGCCGGCGAGAACCGCTTGCCGCGGCGCTTGGCCTTCTTGACCAGCGTGCGCAGATCGCCGCCGGGCAGGTACTCCATCACGATGAAGTACTCGCCGCCCGCGGTCACGAGGTCGATCGTGTGGACGATGTTCGCGTGATCGAGCGTCGCGGACAGCTTCGCTTCGCGGAGGAACAGGTCGATGAACTCTTCCTGCTGCGTGAACTCCGGAAGCAGCTGCTTGAGCACGACCTCCATCTCGAAGCCGCCGGCGCCGAGCTTCTTGCCGACGTAGATCGCCCCCATGCCGCCCTCGGAGAGATGCTCCAGGACGACATAGCGATCGATCGGTGCGCCCCCGGCGTCGACCATGCGCGGCCAGTGTAACATCTGCTCCTCGATGGGCGAGGCGGACGGATACAAGCTGGAGCCCGCTCGCAAGGTGCGCTCGCTCGACGAGCGCGCGAAGCAGGGAGACCTCGCAGGCGCGGCCTCGGACGCGCGCAAGACACAGGCCGCGATCGACGCTGCCACCGCTCGTGTGCAGTCGATCCGTGCGGCGATCGAACGCACGCGAGGCGAGCTCCGGGAGCAACTCGCGCGGTCGACCACGCGCGCGACGGCGAGCTCGATCGAGATCGGCGAGCGATACCTCGCGCGCCTTCGCCGCGATCTCGAGGCCGCGCTCGACGAGCTCGATCGCGCTCGCGCGAGCCATCGCGGGCAACTCGAGGTCGTCGACGCCGCGAGGACGCGCCTCGCGCGTGCGCGAGCGGACAAGGAGATCGTCGAGCGGCACTTCGCGCGCTGGCGCGACGAGAAGCGCAAGCTCGCCGAGCGCCGCGAGGACTGAGCGTACGAAGCACCTACATGCCGAGGATGCCGAGCGCTACCCGGCTGCCTCGCCGCCACCGCGCTCGCAGGACCGCGAGTCGGCTCGGTGCAACCGTCCCAGGGGGGTCGTGTCTTGTCGGCATGCGGCTGATCCTCTCCTCGCTCTTGGTCCTCTCGTCCTCGATCGCGTTCGCCGACAACTCGCCTCCTCCCGCCCCCGCGAAGGCGCCCCCGTCGGGCGCCACGGTCGACGTTCGCACCATGGCGACGGATGACTGCGCGCGAGCACGCAAGGCCGGCAAGACGTGCGTGCTCGACATCGGCGAGGAAGAGATCACGGGCGAGGTCGCGACGGGCACGGGCGAAGGCTTCACCGGCATCGACTGGGGCACCGCCGGCAGCCTGATCCGCCTGCGCCGTGACTTCATCACCGAGATCCTCCGCTCGGCCGAAGACATCGACTAGCGCCTCGCGGCTATACTCGCCGCGAGCATGCGTTGGTTGGTCTTGATCGCGCTGGTCGGCTGCACGGAGCCACGCAGCGCCCGGTGCAAGGAAGTGTGCAAGCGCGAGGCGGAGTGCATCGACGCCACGAGCAGCAAGATGCCCTTCGACGAGAAGGAGTGCATCGCCGCGTGTGCCGCGCTCGAAGCCGACCAGGCCGATAACGGTGCCAAGGTCACGCGCCACATCGAGTGCGTTCGCTCGAAGCAGGCGTGCGAAGCCGTCCTGGAGTGCCGCTGATGCTGTCCGCGACCAGCGTGCGCTCGTTCGGCTCGAGCACGTTGAAGACGACGGTCTTCCTCGAGCGCCAGTTCCGCGCGCACCTCGTGATCCGCGATCGGCTGCTCTACGACACGGCGTACGCGCCGCCGGCCAAGAAGGCGCAGCCGTTCGTCCACGTGTACGCGACGCTCAAGGGCTCGATCTCCGTCGACGGCGGCCCCGCGCACGAGGCCCCGCACGTGTACGTGCTCGCCGAGAACGAGTTCGATCGCATGGAGAAGGGCTCGCCGACGTTTCGGTCGTGGGGCAACCCCGGCGTGATCGTCGAGCTCCGCGTTCCGGCGAACACGGTGCGCGTGCCGATCGGCATTCGCAGCGGTGCGCTGCAGCTGCCCGACACCGTGTGGGACGCGTATCGCAAGCTCGAGACAGAGCCGAGCGAGCGGGCGCTGTATCAGGTGCTCGTCGAGCTGACGGGCGCGGGAGTGCTCGCGAAGGATCTGACCGCGAGCGTCGTCACCGACGAGCCCGAGCGCTTCGTGCGGCTGTGGACGGTGCTGAGGCCGCTCTATGAAGACCTCGCGACGAGCGCGTCGCTCAAGCAGATCGCGATCGTCGCGAAGCTGTCGCTGCGCCAGCTCGGCCGCGACCTCGGCGATCTCACGCGCACGTTCGGTCTGTTCGGCGCGGGCTTTCGCGATGCGATGCGCGTGCTGCGGCTCCGCGCCGCGGTCCTGATGCTGAGCGCACCGGGCTCTACGCCGAGCGATGTCGCCCGCACCGTCGGCTACGGCAGCCTCGATGCGATGGGCCGCGCGTTCCGCGACGCCGCGCTGCCCGCGCCGAGCATCGTGCAGGCGGCCGTGAAGTACCCCGACGCGTAGCGGTCACAGCATCGGCTTCACGATGTACGCGGTCATCCCGACGAGGAACGTCGCGACCGCACCGAGCACGATCCACCCGCGCATCGGGGCCCGCCCCGCGGTGTCTCCGACCTCCTTGCGGGTCTGCGCCGGATTCACGAGGAAGAGCAGCAGCACCGTGACGACCTGGATGGCGGCGGCGAGGCGCCACGTATCGACCGCGGAGAGCTCGGCGAGCGGACCCGCCGCGCGATAGCCGAGGGTGGTACCGAAGTTCGACAGCGCCATGTACGCCGCGAACTGCGATGCGCCGATCGTGGGCAGCGAGAGCTGCATGCACGCCGCGAACAGACTGACGGACATCACGGCCTGGCTCGCCGTCTCCCAGATCGACAGCGCGTAGACGAACCAGTCCTCGTTCCAGCGAGCGGAGCTCAGCGAGAACACGAGCCAGCCGAAGCCCATCGCGATCCACGCGATCATCGCGACCTTGCGCGGACCGAACTTGTCGGCCATGAACCCGCCGCTGACCGCCGCGCTGCCGCCGACGACGAGCCCCCAGCCACCGACGAGGCTCGTGTACTTCTGGGCCGACCAGCCGAGCTCCTGCGTGAACAGCGTGTACGCGCGGACCGTGACCACTCCAAGGGCGAACGTGCACGTCAGCATGACGAGGATCGCGACGGCCGCGGACCGGCTCGCGAACACGTGCGCGAACGAGCGAACGATGTGACCGATCTTCGCGCGTGGCGCCGGCGGCGCGTTCGTCTCGCGAACGAGTAGTGGGATGAACATGATCGCGAGCAAGAGCGCAGCCTGGACGACGAGCGCCGTCTCGAGCGACGTGTACGCGATCACCGTCGCGAGACCGATGCCGCCGATCGCGCCACCGCCGTACTTCGCGCCGTACATCATGCCGTTCGCTTTTCCGCGCTCGTCGTCCTGGAGCAGATCGACCGCGAGCGCGTCGACGGAGACGTCCTGGAGCGCGTTGAAGACGGTGTGGATCAGGATCGTCCACATCAGCATCTTCAGGTCCGTGGTCAGATCGCCGAGCGCGAGCATCGCAGCGACGGTCGCTGCCATCATGAACTGCGCGAAGATGATCCACGGACGTCGCCGCCCGAACCGCGGGATCGAGATCGCGTCGATCACCGGCCCCCACACCCACTTGAACGTGTACGGCAGGGTCGTCGTCGCGAGCGCGACACCCACGGCCCCCGGATCGAGCCCGCGACTCGCGAGGTACGCGGGGATCGTCGTCGCCATGAAGCCCCACGGGATGCCCTGCGCGACGTACAGGATCACCAGCGTCGCGAGCCGCAGCCACTTGCGCTCAGCGAGGCTCACGCACGTAGCCTAACACTCAGTCCTCGCCGAACCCGACCGTCAGGCCGACGCCGCCGCTGAGGAAGACGTCGCCGTACTGCTGCCGACCGCCGACGAGGCGCGGCATGTGACCGAACGAGAACATCGCGCCGACGCGCACGACGTGGATGTTGCCGTGCGGGCGGCGCGCGAAGTCGAGCGCGAGCATCAGGTTGCCCGCGGTGTACGCGCCGTCGAGCTCGCCATCGACGGTCGGCGAGGTGCCGTCGTCGCTGCAATCGACGGCGTTGCCCGCGTCGCCGACGCAGTAGGTGCCCGTCGACGAGATGTACTGCGCGTTGATGCCACCGCCCGCGTGCAGCTGCCCCCACGAGCCGAAGCTCGCCATCTTCACGTCGGCGACGATCTCGCCGCCCGCGCGGATCGCCTCGTAGCTCGCGCCCTCCTCCGTCGCGGACATCTTCGTGCCGTACGCGACACCCGCGAACGAGACGCCCTCGCCGAACGTGCGGCGAAAGCCAACGTACGGCTCGAGCGCGGAGTCGTGCGACTCGCCGAACACGCGCGCGCCGAGGATCAGCCCCGGGACCGCCCAGCGATCCGGATCGATCAGCGCGGACAGCTGCGCCGTCGACTGACCGTTGCGGTCCTTGCCGCTCGCCGCGTTCGACAAGCGGAACACGGGGACGACCGCGAGCTGCACCTCACCACCGGGCCGGCCGTGGGGGACCGCGGAGACGCCGGTCGTCGTCGGCATCGAGCCGAGCGTGGTGCATGCGGTGAAGAACAGACACGCGACTGCGAAGGATTTGGCCATCACGAGGACAACACGCGAGTCGTCGATCCTGTGTACGGAGACGAGGTAGGTTTGTCGGCGACCGATGTACGGGGCATGGAAGCTGGCGATCTTCGTCGTGGTCGGTCTCGGCGCCGCCTATAGCGCGATCTACGCGGCGTTCTATGGCCCGCGCGCACGTGCGCGCAAGCGCCTCGCTGTTGGCCGCTCCACGCTCGAGGATCACACGGTCGTGACGCTGACGGGCAAGGTCCGCGCGCTTTCGACGCTCGAAGCTCCGCTGACTGGAACGCCGTGCGTCGCCTTCGTCGCGATCGGTAGCGCCACGTACGGCGCCCGGTACGACGAAGTCCACGCGATCTCGACGCAGGAGATGGTGCCGTTCGAGCTCGTGACCTCCGACGGCGTGGTCCTGGTCGAAGCGACGACCGCGGATATCGTCCACGCGCCGCGGACGCTGATCCCGCGCAACGTGGATCAGGAGGCGAAGTTCCTCGTCGCGCACGGATTCGATGCGCGCATGGTCCGCACGTCGAGCTTCCAGCAAGCGGCGATCGAAGATGGCGACCAGGTGCAGGTGCAGGGCCTCGCGCTCGTGGAGCAAGCACCGCCGAGCGATGCGTCCGGCTACCGGGAGACCGAGCGGCGCGTTCGGCTCGTCGCGCACGGTGCGCATCCGTTGACGATCGGCCCCGCGTAGGTGATAGCGTCGGGGCGATGAGTGAGGTGGGATCGGCGATCACGTACCTCCGCTCTCCGCTCGCCGTTCGCGCGCGGTGCGAGCAGATCCTGGAGGCCGGCGTCGCCGGCACGCTCGCGCACTTCGGCGTCGACCTGACCGCGTTACCGGCGGTCGTCGCGAAGGTCGTCGAGGTCACGCGCGCGACGTATCCGACGCTCGCGGTCCCGTACCTCGGACGCATGACCCACTTCCGTGCGGGCGGCGTCGATCGCATCGAGAAGCTCCAGCAGCAGATGAACGTGCGCGGCATGACGCCCGAGGAGCGGCAGCGGGCGCTCGTCGACCTCGTCGTCGTCAGCGTCATCGTCGACGCCGTGACGAACGAGAACTGGCGCTATCGCGATCCCGACACGAGCACGCCGCTGTCGCGCTCGGAGGGCGTCGCGGTCGCGAGCCTCCAGGCGTTTCGCGCGGGGCTGTTCTCCTCGGATCCCGAGAACCCACTGCGCGCGGACGCGAACGCGCTGCGCGCGCTGGATCCGGTTCGGCTCGCGGCGGCGTTCCAGGTGACGATCGACAACCCGCTGCCCGCGCTCGAGGCGCGCACGCAGCTGCTTCGCGCGCTCGGCGGCGCCGTCGCGATGGCGCCACGCATCTTCCGCTACGGGCGACCGGGCGGGCTCGTCGACGCCTTGCGTGCGACCGGACCGACGCTGACGGCGCCCGCGATCCTCGGCGCGCTGATCGACGGGCTCGGGCCGATCTGGCCGCCGAGCACCACCCTCGGTGACGTCGCGCTCGGCGACGTGTGGCGACACCCCGCCGCGGGCGGGATGGGACCGAGCGAGGGCTTCGTGCCGTTTCACGCGCGCACGCAGTGGCTCGCGTACTCGCTGTTCGAGCCGCTCGAGAGCGCGGGCTTCACGATCCAGCAGCCCGGTGCGCTGACCGGGATCCCCGAGCTGCGCAACGGCGGGCTGCTCGTCGACCTCGGCGTGCTGCAGCCGAAGCAGCGATCGGTTCGCGAGACGATCCACGCGATCGGCGACGAGCCCATCGTCGAGTGGCGCGCGCTGACGGTCGCCGTGCTCGATCGCGTCGCCGATGGCGTGCAGAAGGCGCTCGAGAAGTCGCCGCAGGAGCTACCGCTGTCGTGCGTGTTGCAGAGCACGTGGGCGGCCGGGCGCGCGGTCGCCTCCGAGCTGCGCGCGAACGGTGCGCCGCCGATCCGTGTCGCCGATAGCGCCGTGCTCTAGAGGCGGGCGATGGACCCGTTCATCCTCGTCGTCGGCGGCATCGGCTTCGGCATCGCCGGGCTCGTCTGGTACTTCGGCAAGCGGCAGGCGCTGATGCGCCGCTTGAAGCAGGCAAAGCCCTGGCCCGTCGGCGAGCTGCCCGAGGACACGCTCGGCAAGATCGTCGGGAACGCGCGCCCGGTCGGCGACGTCCTGACCGCGCCGATCTCGCAGCGCCCCTGCGTGTTCTTCGAGGTCTCCGTCGTGGAGAACCACGGCAAGTCTTCCTCGACGATCATTCACGAGCTGCAGGGCGTGCCGTTCTACGTCGAGGATGCGAGCGGGCGCGCGGTCGTCGATCCGCGCGGCGCGGACGTGGTGCTCGAGCAGGACTACTCGACGAGCTCGGGCACGCTCGACGACGCGACGCCGATCGAGGAGGAGTTTCTCCGGCGCCACAACAAGGAGCCGCGCGGCTGGGTGTTCAACAAGAGCCTCAGCTATCGCGAGTCGATCATCGCGATCGGCGAGCAGGTCGCCGTGCTCGGCTCGGGCGTGCGCGAGCCCGACCCCGACGCGCCGCCGACCCAGGACTATCGCGGCGCGATGCCGACGCGACTGCGGCTCACCAACTCCCGCGTTCACAAGCTCGTGATCAGCGACCTGCCCAGCACCACGCGCTGAGCCGCTGCCATCCTGGCGCGGCACCTCGCGGCAGGTGCGACAGCGTCCGGGCTGCGACGATCGGTGCGACAGCTCCACGGCTCCGTTCGGTGAGCTAACCACGCGAAATCATGTCGCTCGGATCTGGCCCCGAAGCAGCATGGGAGTTGGTCGCCGCGGTTGCTTGCCGCGCGAACCAAGGAGCCCGCCATGTCGACCCGCCTCGAGAGCATCACCACCCGCCAGAAGAAGAGCTTCGTTCGTGACGTCGTGTTCGCGACGTTCATCGCGCTCGCCGCGGTCGTGTCGATCGCGTCCGTGTCGACCGCGGTGGCGGCGAGCACCCAGGTCGCCCAGCGCTAGTCGTACGCAGGTAGCTGGGTGTTGTAGGGTCCGGCGCGATGCCAGGCCCCGTTCACGTCATCGACCACCCGCTGGTCCAGCATAAGCTCTCGCTGATGCGCTCGAAAGAGACCAGCACGAGCACGTTCCGCAACCTGCTTCGCGAGATCAGCATGCTGCTCGCGTACGAGGTGTGCCGGGACTTCCCGACGACCACGATCGACATCGAGACGCCGATCGCGCCGACGAAGACCAAGGTCCTCGACGGCAAGAAGATCGTGCTCGTCTCCATCCTGCGCGCCGGCAGCGGCATCTTGCAGGGCATGCTCGACATCCTTCCGTCGGCGCGCGTCGGCCACATCGGCCTGTATCGCGATCCGAAGACGAAGCAGCCCGTCGAGTACTACTTCAAGATCCCCGACAACATGGCCGAGCGCGACTGCATCATCGTCGACCCGATGCTCGCGACCGGCAACTCCGCCGTGCAGGCGATCACGCGGATGAAGGAGAGCGGGCCACGCTCGATCAAGTTCGTGTGCCTGCTGACCTGCCCCGAGGGGCTGCGCACGTTCCACGGCGCGCACCCGGACATCCCGGTCTACACGGCCGCGATCGACGAGCGCCTCGACGAGCGCAGCTACATCGTCCCGGGTCTGGGCGACGCCGGCGATCGCCTTTTCGGCACGAAGTAGGTTGCCGCGTTCAGCCGATCTCTTCGGCGTACGTCATCACGAGGTACATCACGGCCTCGGCGCGCCCCACGTTGCGATACGCGTGCGGCGTGTCGGCCTCGAACAGGATCGAGTCGCCGGCCTCGAGCCGGTGCGTGTCACCCGACACGTCGATCTCGACGGTGCCGGCGGTGCACACGAGGTTCTCGCTCGTGCCCGGCGGGTGCGCGTCGGCATCCTCGACGCTGCCCGCCGCGAGGCGGAGCTCGTAGAACTCCACGCGGCGCGGCTCGTCGAACGGGAACAGCGCGCGCGACGAGAACGTGCGGTCCTTGCTCGTCAGGATCTTCGAGTCCGCGGAGCGCAGCACGAGCGCACCGGACTGCGTGCGCGCGCTGATCAGCGCCGAGAACGTCACCTCGAGCGCGCGCGCGATCTTCCACAGCACGTTGATCGTCGGCGCGGACTGGCCGAGCTCGATCTGGCCGAGCATCGCGCGAGACACGCCGCTGATCTGCGCGAGCCGCTCGAGCGACAGCCCGCGCCGCGTGCGCAGGCGGCGCAGGTTCGAGCCGACGACCGGCGCGAGATCCGTCGCCTCCGCCCCCGTCGGCGCGTTCGTCGCGGGGACGGGCGACGCGTCCTCGGGCTTGGAAGGAGGAGGCGCCGTCTTGCTTGCTGGTTTCTTCTTCACCTGGCCCAACGGGCGCCAGTATCTGTTATCGCGGAAATCGGGTCAATTCAGGCTGACGTCCGTCACTCGACGCCATGCGCGACGGAGCCGGGGCCCGCATAGGCAGACTCGCCGTGCAGCGTCGTGTCGAGGCCGTTGTTCTCGCTCTCCGCGTCGACGCGCAGGCCGATCGTGAGGTCGATGCCCTTCAGGATCACGAACGTCACGATCGCGGACCACGCCGCCGCCGCGCCGACGCCGATCGCCTGCTTCTCGAGCAGCGACAGGCCGCCCTCGAAGCCACCGTATGCCGCGGTCGCGAACACGCCGGTGAGCAGCGCGCCCGTCGCACCGCCGATGCCGTGCACGCCGAACGCGTCGAGCGCGTCGTCGTAGCCGAGCTTGCTCTTCAGCAGCACGCCGCCGTAGCAGACCATGCCGGCGATCGCACCGATCGCGAGGGCCGCGCTCGGCGTGACAAAGCCCGCCGCCGGTGTGATCGCGACGAGGCCAGCGATGAGACCCGAGGCTGCGCCGAGCGTCGTCGCCTTCTTCACGCGCATGCCCTCGACGAGCACCCACGCGAGCGCGCCGGTCGCCGCCGCGAGGTGCGTGTTCACGAGCGCGAGAGCGGCTCTGCCGTCGGAGAGCGACGCGCTGCCCGCGTTGAAGCCGAACCACCCGAACCACAGGATGCCGGCGCCGAGGATGGTCAGCGTCAGGTTGTGCGGAGGATGGCGAACGCTCGGGTAGCCCTTGCGCTTGCCGAGCATGATCGCGACGACGAGCGCCGAGACGCCCGACGACAGGTGCACGACGGTTCCGCCGGCGAAGTCGATCGCGCCGAGCTCCATCAGCCAGCCGCCCGCGCCCCACGACCAGTGAGCGATCGGGTCGTACACCAGCGTCGCCCACGCGACCGTGAAGATGGCGTACGAGCTGAACTTGAAGCGCTCCGCGTACGCACCGCTGATCAACGCGGGCGCGATCACCGCGAACATGCACTGATAGATGAAGAACGCGAGGTGCGGCGTCGTCGCCGGCGCCACCGCGTTCGCCGCGCCCGCCGGATCGACGCCGATGTTCTGCAGCGCGAAGAAATCGAGGCCGCCGACGATGCCGTGATAGCTCTCGCCGAAGCACAGCGAGTAGCCGATGACGGCGAACTGCACGGTGACGAGCCCGAGCGACATGAAGCTGTGCATGAATGTCGAGAGCACGTTCTTGCCCTGCACCATGCCGCCGTAGAACAGCGCGAGGGCCGGGGTCATCAACATGACCAGCGCGGCCGAGATCAGTAGCCATGCAGTATCGCCGGAGCTCATGCGGACAGCCTGACCGGAGCTGTGTTTCCGGCGCGTAACGCGCTCGCTAAAGGTAGCGACTGAACCGCCGACAGGTGCCTAGAAGCGTCCGGCGAGGCCGACGCCCGTCGGCGCGATGACCAGAGCGACGGGCTGCTGCTCGACGGGCTTGCGCGTGACGATGTAGACGATGCCCGCGGTCAGGATCACCGCGCCCGACGCGGCCGCGATCACACCGAGACGGCCGCGCGAGTCAGCGCGATCGCTGAACCTCTCGAAGTCGCCGTAGGTGGTCGCGGTCTCCTTATCACCATCGGCGGCCTTGGCCTGCGCGAGGAACACACCGCCCGCCGCGAGACCTCCGACCCCGACGGCCATGATGCCGAGTCCGATCGGGTTCAGCCACTTCGACGGCGGCGAGTCCCGCTGCTCGGGCGGCGGCGGCGTCGGCGTCTCGACGGGCGTGCTCGACGGCGGCGCCGGTTCCGACGTGGGCGGCGGCGCGGGCTCGGCGGGCGTCTGAGCGGCGATGATCGCCTTGCACTCGTCGACCTGCTGCTGGACCACCGCCTTGTTCGCCTCGGGGAGGTCCATCGTCAACAAGCGCTCGTAGAGCTCCACGGCCTTGGCGCAGTGGTTCAGCTTGCGCTCCGTCTGTGCCCAGGCGTAGAGCGTGTCGGCGTCGGCCTCGAGCGTGAACGAGCGACCGAGCGCATCGCTCGCACCGGCGTAGTCCGCCTTCTTGTACGCGGCGACGCCTTTGTCGAACGCAGCGCGCGCCTCGGCTCCTTTGGGCGCCGCGCTCGCTGTCGTCGTCGCGAGCAGCGAGGCCGCCGCGATCACTGCCGTACGGGCATGAACGGCGAGTCGGCGTTCCATTCGGTCTCCTTCTTGGGTTCGGGCTTGGGTTCGGACTTCTTCGGCGCGGCCTTCTCGACGGCCTTCTTCACCGGCTTCTTGGCGGCGGCCGCCTTCTTCGCCTTCGGCGCGGGGCGCTTCGCTTCGACCTTCGACGCGACGGGCTCGCGCTTCGGCTCGGGCGCGGGCTCCGGCTCGGCGGTGGGGGCGGGCTCGGCGACCGCGGGCTCCGCGACCGCGGGCTCGGCGACCGCGGGCTCGTCGTCGACGACCTCCAGCTCTTCGACGGGCGCGACCGGTGTCGGCTCGGGCGAAGGCTCCACCGGATCGATCACGGGCGAAGCTTTGGGAGCTTCGATCGGCGGCGTCGACTTCGCGCTCGCGGGCGCCGTCGCGTCGGATCCGCCGAACGCGATGAACGCTGCGATGCCCGCGCCGGCGAGGACGAGCCCGAGCGCGATGAACACGGGCGCGCGAGACTTGCGGTCCACGCGCACGAACGCCGTGTCGTCGTTGCGCCCGAGGCGAACGCGCTCGGTGACATCGGACGCCGGCGAGGCCGCCGCGAGGGGCACTGCATCCGCCGCGGGGTTCGACACCAGCACGCCCGGGTGCGGCGCATCGAACGTCGGCGGAGGCGGCTCGGGCGCGATCGCCGCGGCGACGATGTGCGGCGCGATCGGTGTCGGCGTCGGCGGCCGTGGTGTCGGCATCGACGGGATCGGCGACGGAGCGCGCGGGATCGGCGACGGAGCGCGCGGGATCGGCGACGGAGCGTGTGGGATCGGCGACGGAGCGCGCGGCATCGGCGGCGGCGTCGGGCGCATCGGCGGCGCGGCGACGCCCGGCATCGCGGCGTGGACGGGGGATGGGGCTCGACCGAGCGAGGGCATCGCATGCAGCGCCATCGGTCCCTGCCCCGGCAGCGTTCCCGCGTCTGCACCGAACGGGTTCTCGCCGGGGACCGTCGCGGTGCTGTCGTCGGGCGCGAACGGACCCGCGTCGCGCACCGAGGGCCGCTTCGGCGGCGGAAGCGCGGTCACGATGTCGGTCGCCTCGTCGTCGGCGATCGGTCCCACCGGCTTCGGCGGCTCTGCGACCACCGGCGCCATCGGGATCTGAGCGAGCCGCGCTTCGACCTGCGTCTTGCCGCTCTCGACGAGCGTGCGAACGACGTGCTGCTCGACGAAGAACGCGCCCTGCGCGCGCGCCTGGTCCCACTCCTCGAGGCGCGCCGGGAACAGGGTCGACATCAAGCGCGCGAGCACGAGCGGCGAGACGCGCAGCCGATTCTCGTGCGCGAAGTCTTCGATCTCCTTTTGTAGCTCGAGCGCGCTGCCGAAGCGCTGCGCCGGATCACGCGCGAGCGCCTTCAGCACGATCGCCTCGAGCGCGGGTGCGTACGACGGAACGATCGTGCTCGGCCTCGGCACGTCGACGTTCACGATGTTGTTGAGCACCGCGTACTCGTTGTCGTCGACGAACGGCAGGCGGCCCGTCGTCAGCTCGTAGAGGAGCGTGCCGATCGAGTAGATGTCGCTGCGTCGATCGAGCTTCGCTTCGCCCTTGCACTGCTCGGGCGACATGTACGCGATCTTTCCCTTGAGCCCACCGCGCGTCGTCGCCGGCGCGCTACCCGCGCGCGCGATGCCGAAGTCCACGAGCTTCACGCCGCCGTCGTAGCTGACGAGGACGTTCGACGGCGAAACGTCGCGATGCACGACCTCGAGCGGTTTCCCGTCGGGGCCCGCCTTCGTGTGCGCGTAGTGCAGACCACCGCACAGCCCGGCGACCAGCGTGAGCGCGGCGTCGAGCGACATCGGGACGCCGTTCTCGATCGCCGTCGCGTTCAGGCGACCGAGGTCTTCGCCGTGGATGTACTCCATCGAGAAGAAGTAGTCGCCGTCCTCGACGCCGATGTCGTAGACCTGCGCGATGTTCGGGTGATGAAGCGTCGCCGAGAGCCGCGCTTCGTTGAGGAACATGCTGACGAACTGCTGGTTGTCGGCGTACTGCGGGAGGATCCGCTTCACGACGACGAGCTTCTCGAACCCCTCGATCCCCATCGTGCGCGCGAGGTAAAGCTCCGCCATCCCACCGACCGCGATCTGGCGAATCAGCTCGAACTTGCCGAGCTTGTCGCCCGGGGCAAGAAAACGGGGTCGTACTCCGGGGATAGCCACGCGGCCGCCGCCTTAACGATAGACGAAAACCGGGTGCGGTGCAGTACAATGAATCGAACGCCTTGACTCGCCTGGCCATGGTCCTCGCGTGCGCGATCGTCGGGGGATGCAGCCCCTTTGGCGGTGGAGCCTTTCATTGCGAGACGAGCGATCAATGCGCCGGTGGCACGTGCGAGCCCGAGGGGTTCTGCAGCTTTCCCGACCCGGGATGTGCGTCGGGAAAGCGATTCGGTGACCTCGGAGGATCGCTGGCCGGCATGTGCGTGGGCCAGACACCGACGGACGGCTCGGTGCCCGACACGGACATGCCGCTCGACGACGGCGCGATCGACACGCCGATGATCGACATGGCGGTGACGCCCTTCTGCGTCACGAGCGATCCGCAGCTCGTCGGCTGCTGGGAGTTCGAGCAGAACGCGAACGATGCATCGGGCGATGGCAACAACGCGACCGCCACGAACGTCACGTACGCGACGGGCAAGGTCGGCCAGGCGGTCGTCCTGCAGGCGAACAGCTTGCTCTTCGTCGGCGATCGCGCGTCGCTCGAGCCGCCGCACCTCACCGTCGAAGCGTGGCTCCGGCCCGCACAAGCGCCGCCGGCGGCGCCCGGCCGCTGGGGCGTGGTCGACAGCGACGGCGCCTACGGCATCTTCGTCACGAGCACGACGATCCTGTGCACGTTCAACGGCGCGCTCACCGTCAACGCGACGCTCCCCGTGGGCGTGTGGACGCACCTCGCGTGCACCACCGACGGCGCGACCGTGCGCATGTACATCGACGGACTGCCGACGACGCCCGCCTCCGTCGCAGGTGCGCCGCTCACGACGGGTGGCACGAACGGGGTGGTGCTCGCCGGCAACTCGCCAAACGGCGACACGTTCGTCGGTGCGGTCGATCAGTTCCGCGTCTTCAACGAGGCGCGCACGCAGGAGCAGATCTGCGAGGCGACCGGCCTCGCGACCTGCAAGTGATGTGATCCTCGTCGCGCATTCGCGCGTTGCGGTAGCAGTTTGCCAGTCACAGCGCGCGTGAACGCGGTCGATATCAGTACATGCGCTTTCTCCTGCCGTTCGTCGCGTCGACCGCGCCCGCGTTCGCGCAACCCGCGCCCGCGCCCGCAGCTCCCGCGCCGGCACCGAAGACGATCTCGCTCCTCGCGAGCGCGGGAATCGGCGCGAGCAACTTCGACGTCTACAACGAACCGTACGGCACGGACTACTCGGCCGGACTGTCGGTGTTCGGGCTCGCAGCGCGCGAGCTCACGCCGGGGTTCTCCCTCGGACTGCGCGCCGCGTACGTTCGCGTCGAAGGTCGTACGACGGACATCCTCTGCTACCAGCCGAGGTTCACGTACCACGCGATCGACGTCGGGCTCACCGCACTGATGACCTGGAATCGGTTCTGGATCGCACCGTGGGTCGGCGTCGACCACATCGGTGGAGAACACGACGAGCTGCGAGCAACCATCGACGACAAGACGACCCTCGCCTACGGCGCGAACCTCGGTGTCACCGTCGTTCGCTTCGATCGGCACCGGATCGATCTCGCTGCAGGCGCGATGCAATCGATGAAGGATTCGGGCGCCTACGGGCAGTCGTTCTTTCGATCGCTGACGCTCGGCGTCGCATACCGCTATTGAGCTTCTACGAGCGCGCGTGCTTGTTCGCGAACTCGACGGTGCGCGACCACGCGAGCTTGCACTTGTCCGCGTCGTACACCTCGGGGCGCTTCTCGTTGCAGAACGCGTGCTGCGCCTCGTACACGTGGAGCTCGAACGGGACCGTGACGGCGGCCTTGACCTTCTCGATCATCGGCACCTTCACCCAGTCGTCCTGCGTCGCGACGTGGGCTTGCACGGGCGCGTCGATCTTCGACCACTCGAGGTCGCCCGGGTAGCCGTAGTACGAGATCGTGCAGGCGAGGCCGCGCACGTTCACCGCAGTGCCAAGCGCGAGGGCGCCACCCATGCAGTAGCCGGTGACGACGATCTTGCCCGTCGAGCGCTCGTGCGTGCGGCCGTACTCGACGCACGCCGCGATCTCGCCGAAGCCCTTGCCCCAGTCGAACCCGCGGAGCCACGCGTTTGCCTCGGTCGCGTCCTTCGCGAGCTTGCCGTGATAGAGGTCGGGCACGACGACCACGAAGCCCTCGTCGGCCCAGCGCTTCGCCTGCGCCAGGATGTTCTCGTTGAGGCCCCAGTACTCCTGGAGCAGCACCACCACCGGCGCCTTCGCGTCGCCCGCCGGTAGCTCGACAACTGCATCTACGTCGCCTTGCTTCACTCGCGTCATGCGGTGCTTATACTGCGCGCCATGTCCGGACCGAAAGGCGCGAGGGGTCGCAGATTCGAAGGCGCGCTCGATCCGATCGCCGCGCAGATGAACGCATCGGTCGACTTCGATCGACGGCTACTCCCGCACGATGTCGCGGGATCGATCGCGCACGCGGAGATGCTGTGTGCGCGCGGGCTCATCACCGCCGACGATCTACGTGCGATCACCGACGGGCTGCGGAGCGTCGAGGCGAAGCTCGCATCCGGAGAGCTCGCGTGGGACGCGGCGCTCGAGGACGTGCACATGAACGTCGAGTCGCGGTTGATCGACGCGATCGGCGACGCGGGGCGGCGCTTGCACACCGCGCGCTCCCGCAACGACCAGGTCGCGACCGATCTGCGCCTCTACGCGCGTGAGGCGGCGCGGCGCATCGCGACGGCGCTCGACGATCTGTCGCGCGCGTTCCTCGCGCAGGCGAAGGCCCACGTCGACACGCTGATGCCGGGCTACACGCACTTCCAGCGCGCGCAGCCGGTGCGCCTCGCGCATCACATGCTCGCGTACGTCGAGATGCTCGCGCGCGATCGCGGGCGCATCGACGACGCCGCGCGCCGCGCCAACGTCTCGCCGCTCGGCTCGGGGGCGCTCGCCGCGACGACGTTGCCGATCGATCGCGAGCGCGTCGCGAAGGCGCTCGGCTTCGACGGCGTGACGCACAACTCGCTCGACGCCGTCGGCGATCGCGACTTCGCGATCGAGCTTTGCGCCGCGTGCGCGCTGATCCAGGTGCACCTGTCGCGGCTCGGCGAGGAGCTCGTGCTGTGGGCGAGCCAGGAGGTCGGCTTCGCGCGGATCGGCGAGGCGTACTGCTCGGGCTCGTCGCTGATGCCGCAGAAGATGAACCCCGACCTCGCGGAGCTGCTGCGCGCGAAGAGCGGCCGCAGCGTCGGCGCGTGGGTCACGCTCGTCACGGTCGTGAAGGGCCTGCCGCTCGCGTACAACAAGGACCTCCAGGAGACGCAGGAGCCGCTCTACGACGCCGTCGAGACCGCGCTCGCATCGCTCGCCGTCGCGCGCGGCATGGTGGAGTCGCTCGTGTTCGACACGCAGAAGCTGCGAGCCGCGATCGACACCGGCTACCTCGTCGCCACGGAGCTCGCGGACTACCTCGTCACCAAGGGCGTGCCGTTCCGCGAGGCGCACGACGTCGCGGGGCACATCGTGCGCACCGCGAGCGCGCGCGGCGTGGAGCTGGCCGCGCTGACGCTGACCGAGCTGCAGGAGGCGCATCCGTCGTTCGAGCTCGATGTCGCGAGCTGGCTCGATCCGCAGACCGCCGTCGATCGCCGCGATGTTGTCGGCGGGCCCGCGCGCGCGCGTGTCCTCGCAGAGATCGATCGGATCTCCGCGCTGCTCGGTGTA
This sequence comes from uncultured Kofleriaceae bacterium, assembly GCA_964617845.1. Classification (GTDB taxonomy): domain Bacteria; phylum Myxococcota_A; class Polyangia; order Haliangiales; family Haliangiaceae; genus JABFXX01. Next base: position 200,027 of record CAZUAR010000013.1, read on the forward strand.
CAACCACCGCCGACATGACGACGCTGTCCGGCTACGCAACCTTCCAATACAAGAACGATCAGCTCCACTGCGAAGACGTGGCGCTCGAGAAGATCGCGGCCGAGGTCGGCACGCCCTTCTACGTCTACTCGAAGGCCGAGCTCGTTCGATCGTACAAGGCGTTCGATGCCGCGCTCGACGGCGTGCCGCACCGCACCTGCTACGCCGTGAAGGCGAACTCGACGCTCGCGATCCTGAAGATCCTCGCCGACCTCGGCGCGGGTGCGGACATCGTCTCGTACGGCGAGCTGTTTCGCTGGATGAAGGCGGGCGGCGCGGCGAACAAGGTGGTGTTCAGCGGCGTCGGCAAGACCGTCGAGGAGATGCGCCTCGCGATCGCCGCCGGGATCGACGCGTTCAACGCGGAGTCGGTCGAGGAGATCCACGTGCTGAACAAGGTGGCAGGCACGCTCGGCAAGCCCGTGCGCGTCTCGCTGCGCGTGAACCCCGACGTCGATGCGGGCACGCACCCGTACATCTCGACGGGCCTCAAGACGAACAAGTTCGGCATCTCGATGGAGGAGACGCGCGACCTCGGGCGGCAAGCGTCGGCGTGGCCCAACGTCGCGATCGTCGGCCTCGACTTCCACATCGGCTCGCAGCTGATCAAGACGTCGCCGTTCGCGGACGCGATCGCGCGGCTCGTGTCGCTCGTCGGTGATCTCGCGAAGGACGGCGTGAAGATCACGCACGTCGACATCGGCGGCGGGCTCGGCATCGACTACGGCAAGGGCGAGACGGTCGCGTCGCCGGCCGAGTACGGCGCGGTGGTGCGCGACGCTCTCGCTCCGCTCCTCGCGATGGGGATGACCGTGTACACCGAGCCGGGCCGCGTGATCGTCGGGACGTGCGGCGCGCTCGTGACGCGCGTGCTGTATCGCAAGCGCAACGACGTGAAGCACTTCACGCTCGTCGACGGCGCGATGAACGACCTGATGCGACCCGCGCTCTACGGCTCGCACCACCCGATGATGCCGGTGGCGCGCCCGAACCGGCCCGCGATCAAGACGGATGTCGTCGGTCCGATCTGCGAGACCGGCGACTTCTTCGCACGCGACCGCGAGCTGCCCGAGATGGAGCAGCAAGAGCTTCTCTGGATCGGGGCCGCCGGGGCGTACGGCGCGACGATGTCCTCGAACTACAACACCCGGCCGCGCGCCCCCGAGGTCCTGGTCGACGGCAGCTCGTACACCGTGATCAGGGCACGCGAGACCTACGAAGGCTTGATCGCTGGGGAGCGAGTCGCCTGAGTTGAGTGATATCCTCGTCGGGTGAGGCTGGGGACCATCGCGCTAGGTCTGCTCGTCGTCACCGCGTGCGGTGACAACGAGGAGGGCGACGATCGCCAGGGCGGTGACACGACCATCGACGATCGAACGCGCGAAGCGTTCTCGCACCCCGCGGCGAACCTCACCGCCGAGCAGCGCATGACGTTCCAGCTCGGGCGCGGCCCGTTCAACTTCATCTGGGCACCGCCGCAGCTCGGGCGCCTGTTCAACAACGCGGCGTGCCTCGGCTGTCACGGCGGCAACGGCCGCGGCAAGTCCCTCGTGATGCGCGGCCAGGAGCTCGGGTCCGAAGCGCTCGTGCGCGTGAGCCTGTCCGACGGCGAGCCGTCGACGCCGGGCGGCAACGTGCCGGTGCCCGGGTTCGGCGAGCAGCTGCAGGACCACACCACGAGCGGACTGCCCGAGGTCTTCCTCGAGGTGACGTGGGCCGAGTCCGTCACGTACTACGGCGACGGCACGCCGCAACCGATGCGCCTGCCGACGGTCACGATCTCCTTGCCGAACGTGAACGATCCGCTGCCGCCGTGGATGGTCTCGTATCGCCAGGCGCTGCCGCTGCACGGGCTCGGCCTGCTCGAGGCGATCCCCGAAGAGACGCTCGCCGCGCTCGAAGATCCGGACGACGCGGACGGCGACGGCATCTCCGGGCGCCGCAACATCGTGTTCGACTCGATCGCGCAGACGATGGCGACCGGCCGCTTCGGCCACAAGGCGAACGTCGCGCACCTCATCGATCAGGTCGCCGGCGCGTTCGTGAACGACATGGGCCTCACGAACAAGGTGTTCCCCGAGGACGACGACACGCGCGACGTCAACGACGACCAGCTCGATCAGGTGACGTTCATGGTCTCGACGATCGCCGTCCCCGCCGCCGCGCCGCGGAGCTCGGACGCGCTTCGCGGCAAGACCCTGTTCACCCAGTTTCAGTGCGCCAGCTGTCACATCCCGACGCTGGAGACGGGCGATCACCCCATCCCGCAGCTCGCGAACCAGACGATCCATCCGTACACGGACATGCTGCTGCACGACGTCGGTGACCTCCTCACCGACGCGCGTCCCGATCACCTCGCGATCGGCACCGAGTGGCGCACGCCGCCGCTGTGGGGCATCGGCCTCACGCACACGGTGCAACAGGGCACCACGTTCCTCCACGACGGCCGTGCGCGCACGCTCGAGGAGGCGATCCTCTGGCACGGCGGCGAGGCCGAGGCCGCGCAGCAGGCATTCCGCAACGCCAAGAAGACCGACCGCGACGCGCTGATCCGCTTCCTCGAATCGCTCTGATCGCCCCGGTTCGCGCGTACAATCACGACGTGAGGCGCGAGGACAACCATCGCACCGAGGTGGACGTCCAGGAGGAGGCGGACACCGTGCGCGATCGCGACGGTCGTCTGCCGAACGGCACCGAGATCGAGGGCTACGTCATCGACGGCGTCCTCGGCAAGGGCGGCATGGGCATCGTGTACAGCGCGACCCACAAGATGATCGGCAAGCGCGCCGCGATCAAGGTCCTCCGCATGGAGGTCTCGCAGAACCCGATGCACCTCCAGCGCTTCATCCAGGAAGCGCGCGCCGTGAACGCGATCGGTCACCCGAACATCATCGACATCTTCGATTTCGGCCAGCTCCCCGACGGCCGCGCGTTCCACCTGATGGACCTCATGGTCGGCGAGTCGCTGCGCCAGCGCCTGCGCCGCGGACCGCTCCACCCGTCCGAGGCCGCGAACGTCATCGAAGCCGTCGCCTCCGCGCTGATGGCCGCGCACGACAAGGGCTTCGTGCACCGCGACCTCAAGCCCGACAACATCTACCTCATCCCCGTCGACGGCCAGTGGCCCGAGGTGAAGCTGCTCGACTTCGGTCTCGCCAAGCTGATGCCCGAGGCCGGCACCGCCGCGTTCATCACCAAGACCGGCATCATGCTCGGCACGCCCGAGTACATGTCTCCCGAGCAGGCGCGCGGCGAGCCCGTCGACTACCGCACCGACGTCTACGCGCTCGGCATCGTGATGTACGAGATCCTCGCCGGCGAGCGTCCGTTCCCGACGACGGGCGACGCGTTCTCGACGCTGCAGTACCACGCCGAGGAGATGCCGCCCTCGATCGGCGCCGCCGTGCCCGACCTCCCCGCCGAGATGGTCCAGCTCGCCGACGCGATGCTGAAGAAAGATCCCTACGCGCGCCCGTCCCTCGCCGCCGTTCGCACCGTCATCAAGCGCCTGCAGACCACGAAGCTCCCCACGCACTCGATCGCCGGCCAGCAGATCTCGTCGTACTCGAACCCGAACATGGCGGCGATCAGCTCGCAGATGCTCGGTGCGTCTCCCGTCGTCCCCCCGCAGACCATCCAGTCACGCCCGCGTCCCCAATCGCCACCGGCGCACCCCGACTCGCGCGTCTCGCAGCCCTACGCGCAGTACTCGGCGCACTCGATGACGCCCCCGCCCGCGGCGGCGCCCGTCACCAGCCCCGCGATCCCGCGAACGATGACGCCGTCGAACATCGTGCCGCCGTCGCGCCCCGCGCAGATGTCGCCCGAGCAGCAGGATCAGATGCGCACGACGCCGCGCCCTCCCTCGCGTCCACCGTCGAACATGGTGCCGCCGTCGCGCTCCGCGTCGCAGTCCGACGAGGAACAGGAGCTGATGCGCACGATCCCGCGAAGCGCGCCGTCCAACTCGGCGAGCGGCCTCGCCGTCGGCGCGGGGCCGCACGCGAGCACGAAGCTCGGCGTGGCGCCGCCGCCGAAGCCGGCAAACTCGGCGCGGATCTCGGTTCAGCAGGCTTCGCCGCAGAAGAAGGCGAACCACCTGTGGCTGATCATCGGCGCGCTGCTGTTCATCGGTGCGGGGATCGCGCTCGCGTTCGTGCTGGTCGGCTGATCTCGCTCCGCTCGCGAAGCGACCGTTCAACGCGTTGGCCATCCAACGCGACTGGCCCGCTGTACGGTTCGCGCATGCTGACTCCGAACCACGCCGGCTACGCCGATGAAGTCACGGGCTTCAACCTCGCAGCGAACGCGACGCCCGACTTCGTCGTCGCTGCGAGGTCGACAAGCGACATCGCGGATGCCGTCCGCTTCGCGCGCGCGAACAATCATCGCGTCCACGTGCAGGGCACCGGGCACGGCGGGCCGTTTCCGATCCGCGGAGGCGTGCTCGTCTCGACGAAGCGACTCGACTCCGTGCGCGTCGACGCGGACACCCGCATCGCCACGGTTGGCGCCGGTGCGCGCTGGGCCTCCGTGATCGCCGCGGCCGCGAAGCACGGGCTCGCGCCGATCACCGGATCGTCGACGACGGTCGGCGTCGTCGGCTATCTCCTCGGCGGTGGCTTCGGCCCGCTCGTGCGCAGTCACGGCGTCAGCTCGGACTACCTCGCCGGCGCGACCGTGGTCATCGGCAACGGAGACGTCGTCGATACCGGCGAGCATCCAGACCTCTTGTGGGCGCTGCGCGGCGGCAAGTTCGGTCTCGGTGTCGTCGCCGAGGTTCGCGTGCGACTCGTGCCGTTGCGAACGCTGTACGCGGGCTCGCTGCTCTTCGAAGAGATGCACATCGAAGCCGCGCTACGCACGTGGGTCGACTACACGGCCACCGCCGACCCGAACGCCTCGACGAGCGTCGCGATCGCCAACTTCCCGCCCATCGATCGCATTCCCGAGCCATTGCGCGGTCGCCGCATTCTCGCACTGCGCTTCGCGTACCCGGGCGCGCTCGACGCCGGCCAACAACTCGCCGCAGCGCTTCGCGCGGCAGCGCCGATCTACGTCGACGATCTTCGCGAGCTCGCCGCGGCCGATGTCGCGACGATTCACAACGATCCACCAGGCCCCGTCCCGTCGTGGGCGCGCGGTGCCTTGCTCGACCGAATAGACCAGCGCTTCGCGACCACCCTCCTCGGCCACGTCGGCGCCAACACCAACGCACCCTTCATCGCTGCCGAAGTGCGCCATCTCGGAAACGCATCCACACGCGATGTCCCTGAAGGCTCCGCGGTCGGTGGTCGCGGCGCGAGCTACACCGCGAGCTTGATCGGAGTGCCCGCCCCCGAGCTCTTCGAGTCCGTCATCCCGGCGGGCGCGGATCGCATCCTCGGCAGCTTCGCACCGTGGCGATCGAGCGAAGAGAACATCAACTTCCTCGGCGAGCCCGCCGAACCGGCGCGCATCGAGACGGCGTGGCCGACCGCCATCCGCACGAAGCTCGACGACGTTCGCCGTCGCTACGGTGTCTGACTCGTCCCGGTGAGCGATCTTCGACGGTGAGCGGCCTCCGCACACGCGTGTCGCGAACTATCGGAGTGCTCGAATTATCGTCGAGTTTTGTCCCGGCCAGCTCACTCGCCAGCTGCGCGAGCGTCCATCGCGCGCGACGTGATTCCACTCGTTTCGCTCGCGATCGGATCGGCATCGTGACTGCACACGGTCGTTCACATCATGACGCGCCTATCTCTCTCCCTCTCGTGTCTCGTTGTCGGCCTCGTCGCATGCGCGTCGGAGCCAGAACCGATCGCCTTCTGCGATCTCGCGGCCGATCATATCGAGTCCTGCATTCCGGGCTACATCGCTACGCGTCCCGGCACGTGTAGCGGCCTCGCCGCCGAAGAGTCCGAGCGCATGCTCGACATGACGTGTCCGCAGATCCTCGCCGCGACCGCCGACGGCAAGGCAGACGCGGTGCCCGCAATTCGCGGCATCAAGATCCGCCGCGACAAGAACCGCACGTACTTCATGGTCCCGCTCGCGCAGACCTGGGGCGCCGATCAGAAGGCGTTGATCGAAGAGACGCTGACCAAGTTCCGCACCGAGATGAAGAACCTCAACGCCGAGCTGTGCGATCGCGGCATCGACTTCGGCACCGCGCTCGAGGGCAAGGCCGCCGATGACTTCGCGACGCATTACGCGAACACGATCGAGTCGCTGATCGGTAACGACGACATCGACAAGAACCTCGAGACCAAGCTCGGCGAGAGCTACGGCGCGCCACGCGAGCTGTCGACCTGGGACCGCTACGTGTTGCCACAAGCCTTCGTCGCGTACTTCAGCGCGAAGTTCTCGGGCTCGATCGTGATCGGCGGCGGCGTCACAGCGACGGTGCTCGTCGTCGTGCAGCCCTGGCTATCGATCGCGGTCGATCACACGCTGCCGGAGCCGATCGTGGTCGGCAAGAGCCACGAGCTCGACGTCGCGTTCATGGGGATCCCCGGCGTGGAGATCGGCGTCGGCGCCGGCGGTGGCGCGCCCATCGAGATCGGCGTGGGTGCGGTGTTCGGCCCGCTCAACCGCGCGAACGATGTCGCCGGCTGGGGCATCGGCGCGTCGCTGTTCGGGGCGATTCCGTTCATCGGCGGCGTGTCCGGCAAGCTGCTCGCGATCGTTCGCAACCCGCCGCTGTTCCTGCTCCTCGCGGGCTACGCGTCCGGCACGACGGCAGAGCTCAACATCCGCGGATCGGCCAATAAGATCCTCGACGTCGAGAAGTTCCTCGAGTGGGTCGAATCGATCGAGTGACTCGCTCCCAGAACGCGAATCCGGATCAGGTGCGGCGGGCGACCTGAACCCGCGCATCGTTGAACGCCGCCTGCCCGCCCAGGTCCGCGAATCGCGGCGGGATCAGCGCGTTCGACGTGTACCCGTTCGCCGTGTGCTTGCGCCACAGCCCCTTGGGCATCACGCACACGCCCTCGCGCACATCTGCATCGATGCGCGCGATGCAGTGCACCTCGCCGAGGTCGTTCCAGATGCGGATCGGATCCCCATCGGAGATACCGCGTGCCTCGGCGTCGGCGCGCGACATCTCGAGCGTGGCCGGCGCCGAGCGGAGCTGGCCGAACGTCGAGCTGATCTGCGTCGCGAGCGCGGGCGAGATCAGCGCGAGCGGGTACGCGTCCGTGCGCGGGTCGGCGGCGTAGGCGTAGAGGCCGCCTTCGACCTGCGCGTCGAGGTGCTCGGGCACCAGGCGCATCTTGCGATCGGGCGTGTGCGGAAAGACATCGACGAACGCGAGCGGGTGCGCGCCCGACGACGGGATCGCGACCGTGTTCGCGCGGAGCTGCTCGCGAAGCGCGGAGCCCTCGGGCGCCGAGCGGAAGATGTGCTCGACGATCGCGTCGTCGGTCATCGCGTCGCCCTCGCGGACGAGCGAGAAGCGCTGGAGGAGCTCGCCGAACAGCTGGTTGTTCGAGCGTGACTCGCCGAACGGAGTCGCCACGGCGGGCGAGTCGAACATGCGCATCATGCCGTAGCCGCGGCGAAGCTCGCGGTGCTCGAGGAACGTGGTGGCCGGGAGGACGACGTCGGCGAGCTGCGCCGTGTCGGTCATCACCTGGTCGTGAACGACGACGAACAGGTCCTCGCGCGAGAGCTGCTCGATGACGACGCGCTGGTCAGGTGCGGTGACGGCGGGGTTGCAGTTGTAGACGAAGAGCGTCGAGATCGGCGGATCGGAGAGCTCGCGCAGCGAGCGCGAGAGGCCGCTCATGTTGATCGTGCGCGTGGGTGGCTTGGGCTCGGCGATGCCGTGCTCGGCGGAGACGCCCCACTTCGCGTCGCTGTTGGCCATGGTGTAGCCGCCGCCGCGGACGCCGAACTTGCCGGCGATCGCGGGGAGCGCGAGCACCGCGGCCGTGGAGCCGCCGCCGTTGCGATTGCGCTCGAGGCCCCAGCCGGCGCGGATGACCGCGGGGGACGATTCCACGTAAAGATCGACGAATTCTTCGAGCTGGCCCGCGGACAGGCCGGCTTCGCGCGCGGCATCGAACAGCGACCAGCGGGACGCGCGCTTCTTGAACTCGTCGACGTCGTTGGCGTGGGTCGCGAGCCAGTCGGTGGCGGCGAGGCCGCGCTCGAAGATGCGGTTCGCGATCGCGAGCGCGACCGGGAGGTCGGCGCCCGGGCGCACCGGCAGGTGCATGTCGGCGTGCTTGGCGAGTTGCGTGCGGCGCGGATCGACGACGACGAGCTTCGTGCCCATCTCCTTCGCGCGCTCGATCACCGGCACGAGGTGGATGCCGGTCGCGGCGGGGTTCACGCCCCAGAGCACGATCAGCTTCGCGTGCGTGTAGTCCTCGAGGGCGACGCCGGGGATCACGGCGTAGAGGCCCTGGGTCGCGGCGGTGGAGGCGGCGGCGCAGAAGGTGCGATCGAGGTTCGACGCGCCCAGGCGCCGGAAGAAGCGCGTGGCGAGCGCGCCCTCGGTGAGCCAGCCGTTCGAGCCGCCGTAGTGGAACGGCAGGATCGATTCGGCGCCGAGCTTCGCGATCGAGTCGCGCATGCGCTTCTCGACGAGGTCGAGCGCTTCGGTCCACGTCGCGTCGCGGAACTGGCCGGAGCCCTTGGGGCCCGTGCGGATGCGCGGGCGCGCGAGGCGATCGTCGCCGTACATGTGGTCGGCGAACTTGCGGACCTTGCCGCAGACGAAGCCCTGCGTGATCGGGTTACGGCGATCGCCGTCGACCTTGATCACCTTGCCGTTGTCGACGGTGACCGTCAGGCCGCACAGGTCCGGACAGTCGAGCGGGCACGCGCTTGGGCGCTGTTCGGCTACCACGTGCCTTCGATACCGTAGGTCGTGGTCGACTTGCCACTGGCATCTGTCGTCGCGCCCACGGAGGCGCGTACGGGAACTTCGGGCTCGTCCATGTTGCGCGTGAGGACGCCGGCCGTGATGAGGCCGAGCGCCATCCCGCCGAGCGCGAAGTTCGCGAGGCGCTCCTGCGAGTTGAAGTCCGACGGGTAGACGAGGCTCTTCATCGCGAGGCCGCCGATCACGCCCGCGACGCCGCCGAGATCGATCAGCACGGCGTGCGTGCGCGAGATGTCGAAGTTGCGCGTGAGCAACAGGCCGCCGATGAAGCCCATGCCGAGGCCACTCAGCGTGATGCCGCTCGTGATGTCGCGGCCGGGATCGAGCGCGGTCGCGAGGAGGAGGCCGGTCATGCCGCCCCAGACGAGCGTCGAGTTGAACAGCGCCGCATCGCCGACGCGGATCTTCGTGCGCTCGCCGGCGAGGTAGCCCAGGCCCGCGCCGAGGAACAAGCTCGCGCCCGAGACCGGCGACGCGATCCGGTCATCTCTCGTGAAGATCTGCGCGGCGGCGCGACCCGCGAGCGCGCCGGCGACGCCGGTGGTGATCGCCAGGTTGCTCGTGCCGAGCGACAGATCGCGCGGCAACGCGAAGTAGCTGATCACGAGCCCCGCGCCGCCGCCGACGAGGCCCGCGATACCGGAGATGCCGAAGTCGTCGGTCGACAACAGGAGCGAGCCGACGCCGACGAAGCCGCCGATGCCGGACGCGATGATCAGCTGGCGGCGGCCCGTCTGCGGGATCTCCTCCATCTCCATCAGCTCGCGTCGCGTCTGGTTCGCGATCACCTGCACCTTGAGCGTCGTGCGCTCGCGATCCGGTGCTTCGGCGGCGATCTCGTACGTGCCGCCGGGCACCTTCTCGTCGAAGCGGCCGACGCCGACGAAGCGGTTGTCGAGGTAGAGCCGCGCGTCGGGCGGCGTGACCTGGATCGACAGCGTTCCCTTCTCGGGCTGGAGCGGGACGAAGAACGTGTACGGCTTGCCGATCCGGACGTCGATCTTCTCGTGATACGGGACGTAGTTGTCGAGCTCGACCAGCATGTCGTAGGTCCCGCCGGCGATCAGGATCTGCTCGCCGGCCTTCGCGCGCGCCTTGATGCCGGTGACGTCGCTGATCGTGATGCGCGCGCCGCCGGGCGTGGTGCCGACGTAGACACGCGACGGTAGGTTCTGCAGCACGCGGATGCGGCGGCGAATGACCTCCTTGTCGTCGGCAGGATCCGGCGCGCACGCGTTCAGCTTCTTCGCGTCGGGCGGCATCGTCGACAGGTAGCGCTCGAGGTAGCCGATCGCCTTCTCGTACTCGAGGCTGCGCTCGTACGCCTGCCCGATGTCCTTGAGCACGACGTAGAACGGCACGAGGCAGTACGCGGTGACGAGCTCCTTCACCGCGCCGTCGTACTCGCCCTGCACGTACAGCGTCTCGCCGCGCTGGTAGTGCTCCGACGCGAGCTTTCGCAGCGCATCCTGGCCGAGCGATGGATCGAGGTGCTTGCAGTCATCGATCTCGAGGTCGGTGACCTTGCGTCCGATGAAGCCCGTGTCGGCGGTGCGATCCTCGTGCTCTTCGTCGGGCGGCGTGGGCGCGGGCTGCGCGCGTGCGACCGCTGTCCAAGCGGCGACGCACGCGATCGCGATGGCGGCCCTCACTACTTGGGAACGTTACCGCCGGTCGAGTACGGATCGCCACCCAGCTCGCCGCCCGTCTTGTCCTTCGGGCCGCTGCCGGCGCCGCTGCCATCCTTGGGATCCTTGCCCTCGGGCGGCTTGGGCGGACGCGTGAACTTCGTGCCCTTCGGCGCCTTCTGCAGCTTGAACGGGATGACGATCCTGCCGTCCTTGCGGGCCTTGAGCGTGAGCGGGTTGAACTCGAGCTCGTACTCCTTGTAGCCCTCGAGCTGCCCCGTCAGCTTGATGTCCTTGTCCTTCTTCACGACCTCGGCCTGGAGCGGCGTGACGCCGGTCTGCTCGAATCCGTCGAGGAAGACGACCGCACCGGGCGGCGTCGACTCGATGCGAACCTTGAGCACTTCCTTCTGCTCGGGCACCACGACCGCGGCGTCGATCGCCGGTGCCGCGACACCCGCATCGACCACGACGGGGGCGACGATCGTCTCCGATCCAGAGCCGGTCCCGGCGGTCTTCTTCTTCGAGCCGCCGATCAGCTGCGTGACCGAGAAGATCGTCGCCGCGACCACGACCGCGAGACCGGCGATCCACGCGATCAACCGGATCGACACGTCGGGCTTCTTGACCAGGCGGCGGCGCGGGCCGGTGATCTTCGCGCGCTCCGTCGAGTGCGTCGGATCCTCGAGCAGCGCGGTGAGATCCGCGAGCATGTCGTTCGCGCTCGCGTAGCGCTCGTTGACGTCCTTCGCCATCGCCTTGAGCACGACGGCCTCGAACTCCTCGCTGAACTCGGGCTTGGACTCGCGCAGCGACTTGGGCTCTTCGTTGAGCACCTGCGAGATCACGCTCAGGTAGTTGTTGCCGACGAACGGCACGCGCCCCGTAGCGCACTCGTACATGATCACGCCGAGCGCGTAGACATCGACGCGATGGTCGAGCTCCTCGTCGCCGCGCGCCTGCTCGGGCGACATGTACAGTGGCGTGCCAAGCACCATGCCGGTCTGCGTGAGGCGCGTGGTCTCTTCTTCCTCGCTCGACGCGCGCAGCGACTTCGAGATGCCGAAGTCCACGACCTTCACGAAGTCGCTGTCCTTGCGACGGAGGAGGAACAGGTTCTCGGGCTTGATGTCGCGATGGACGATGCCCTTGGCGTGCGCGGCGGCGAGCGCCGAGGCCGCCTGCGAGATGATGCGCAGGATGCGCTGCTCGGGCAGCGACGTCTCGCGCGAGAGGCACTCGGCGAGCGACTCGCCCTCGAGGAACTCCATCACGACGAACGTGCGGCCGTCCGACGTCGTGCCGAAGTCGGTGATGTCGATGATGTGCTCGTTGCCGATCGACGACGCGAGCTGCGCCTCTTGCTTGAGGCGCTTCACGATCGCTTCGCGCTGCGCGTACTTCTCGAGGAGGACCTTGACCGCGACGCGCTTGCCGATCAGCGTGTGCGTCGCCTCGTAGACGGCGCCCATGCCGCCTTGCCCGATCTTCTTCGTGACGAGGTAGCGCTCCGACAGCGTGGTGCCGACGATCTCGACCGAGCTCTTTCCCGATAGGCTCGTGTTCTCCGGATCGTCACCCGCTTGCGTCTCGCCCGACGTGGACGTGTCGCTCACGTTCTTGCGCGCGACGGCGACGGCGGTGTCGCCGCCCATGATCGCGGAGTCGGAGCTCGGATCGAGAGAGCGCACGACGAGACGGTTCGGGGTATCAGCCGCTGGCCGCCCCGGCTGGCTGCCACTCGGTGGCTTGCCGTCCGATCCCGTCGACATTGCTGTCTCAGACCGATGCTAGGCCCCAGGGGTTGGCGAGTCAAACCGTTCACGCAAAGCTCACGTGTACGGACCTCCGACAACCACTTTGGACCACTAGCATTTCCTTCGCTCTTGCCATCATTCGCATGATGGAATATACAGGGCTACGTGCTGACTGCTCGTGCCGATCTCTTCCGTCTCCTCGGAGACGAGGACCGCCTGCGCCTGCTCGCGCTGTGTGCGGAAGAAGAGCTGACGGTGGGCGAGCTCGCCACGTTGCTCGGCGAGAGCCAGCCACAGATCACGAAGAAATCGCAGCCGTTGCGCGAGGTGGGACTGCTCGCGGCGCGGCGCGATGGAACGCGCACGCTGCTGCGCTCGTCGATCGCGAGCCCGGATCCGGTGCGCTCGTCGATCGATGTCGACCCGGTCATCGCCGCCGCGCTCGAGGAAGGGCGGTCGCTGTGCACCAAGGACGGCTCGCTCGCCAAGGTCGCCTCGGTGGTCGCCTCGCGGGAAGAGCTGTCGCGGCGCTTCTTCGACGCGACCGATCACGAGCCCGCCCCCACGGAGTCCGACCTGCGCGGGTGGCTCCCGATCCTCGCGCCGCTCTTGCCCGGCCACGCGCTCGCGATCGACATCGGCACCGGCGAGGGCACGCTGCTGCCGCTGCTCTCGCCGCTGTTCGACCGCGTCGTCGCGATCGATCGTTCGCCCGCGCGACTCGCTCGGTGCGCGGCGCGCATCGCGAGCTGGGGCCTGCCGAACGTTCGCCTGCGCGAAGGTGACGTCGACGACGCGGGGCTCGTCGAGGAGATCGCATCCCGCGGTGGCGCGGACCTCGTCGTGATGGCGCGCGTGCTTCACTTCGCGGCGCGTCCCAAGGATGCGCTCGCCGCGGCGACGCGCCTCGTGCGCCCCGGCGGCCACCTCGTCGTCGTCGATCACTTGCCGCACGACAACGAATCGCTGCGCGAGCAAGGCCACGTGTGGCTCGGCTTCGAGCCGAGCAAGCTGCGCGGCTACCTCGACGCTGCACACCTCGACGTGCTCGCCGTCGAGCCACTTCCCACGCGGATCGATCCGCTTCCCCTTCAACTCGCCGTCGCCCGCAGGACTGCACGAACCAACTAACGAGAGCCCACAGAAAGAGACGACACCATGGACACCCGCACCGAGTTTCCCGCGTTCAAAGTAAAGGACATGACCCTGGCCGAGCTCGGCCGCAAGAAGATCCGCATGGCCGAGAAGGAGATGCCGGGTCTGATGGCGCTGCGCTCGGAGTACAAGGCGCAACAGCCGCTCAAGGGCGCGCGCGTCGCGGGTTGCCTCCACATGACGATCGAGACCGCCGTCCTCATCGAGACGCTCGTCGCGCTCGGCGCCGAGGTCACGTGGACCTCGTGCAACATCTACTCGACGCAGGACGAGGCCGCCGCGGCGATCGCGGCATCCGGCGTGCCCGTGTTCGCGTGGAAGGGCGAGAACCTCGAGGAGTACTGGCAGAACATCGAGACCCAGCTCACCGCGTTCAAGGGTGGCAAGGGCCCGAACCTGATCCTCGACGACGGCGGCGACCTCACGCTCCTCGTTCACAAGGGCGTCGAGTCCGAGAAGGCGGGCGTCGCGCCCGACCCCAAGACGGCGACCAACGACGAGATGCGCGTGATCTTCAGCGTGCTCACGCAGTCGCTCGCGCAGTCCAAGGATCGCTTCACGAAGATCGCGTCCGAGATCAAGGGCGTCTCCGAGGAGACCACGACCGGCGTGCACCGCCTCTACGACATGGCGAAGACGGGCTCGCTCCTGTTCCCGTGCATCAACGTGAACGACTCGGTCACCAAGTCGAAGTTCGACAACCTCTACGGCTGCCGCGAGTCGCTGTTCGACGGCATCAAGCGCGCGACCGACGTGATGGTCGCCGGCAAGGTCGTCGTCGTCGCCGGCTACGGTGACGTCGGCAAGGGCTGCGCCCACGCCGCGCGCGGCCTCGGCGCTCGCGTGCTGATCACCGAGATCGATCCGATCTGCGCGCTCCAGGCCGCGATGGAAGGCTACGAGGTCGTCACGATGGAAGACGCGGCGCCGATCGCCGACATCTTCGTCACGGCCACGGGCTGCATGGACGTGATCCGCAGCGAGCACTTCCAGGCGATGAAGGACGAGGCGATCCTCGCCAACATCGGCCACTTCGACAGCGAGATCCAGGTCGCGTGGCTCGAGAACAACAAGGAGATCAAGGAAGAGAACATCAAGCCGCAGGTCGATCAGTTCATCTTCCCCAACGGCAAGCGCATCACGCTCCTCGCGCGTGGCCGCCTCGTGAACCTCGGCTGCGCGACCGGCCACCCGTCGTTCGTGATGTCGAACTCGTTCACCAACCAGACCATCGCGCAGATGGCGCTGTGGGCGAACGCGCAGCACGGCAAGGACCCGATCACGGGCATGTCGTTCGCGAACGGCACGGTCTCCGTCCTGCCCAAGAAGCTCGACGAGAAGGTCGCGCGTCTCCACCTCGGCAAGGTCGGCGTGAAGCTGACGCAGCTGTCCAAGGTGCAGGCCGAGTACCTCGGCGTTCCGGTCGACGGTCCGTACAAGCCGGACCACTACCGCTACTGAGCGGTCCGCACCCGGCCCGTCGACTCGCTCAGTCGAACAGGCCGGCGTGCCAGCTCTGGCCGAGCTTCGCGAACAGGCCCGGATCGTTTCCGCTCGTGCCGGCCTTCTTGCCCTCGGTGGCCTCGCCGTAGAGGCTGCCCATGTTGGCCATGTTGTAGGCCGCCAGGGCCATGCCCGCCGGGCCCGATGCAGCGTTCATCATCGCTCCCATCGTGCCGAAGCCGGTGGCCATCTCGCCACTCGCGGTCCCGGTGCCCTTCTCTTCGTCGGCGCCGAAGAACGTGTTCATCAACGTGACCGCCGCGCCGGCCGCGACGTCGTCCATGCCGGTCGGGATCGCGTCGACGATCTCCCCGTCGACACCGCCGACCGCGGTGCCGATCTTCGCGGCGGTGCCGCCATACCCGAGCACCTTGTCCGCCGTCCCGAGCACCTTGTTCACGCCGGGCACGACCATCGCCGCGTTCATGAGCGCCTTCGCGCCGTGAGCCGTCGCGCCGTCGCGATCGCCGGTGACGCCGTCGTAGACCGCGGCTCCCATGTGATACGCGCTCTCCATTCCGGAGATCGCGGAGCCGATGATCGGGAGATCCTTCGTCATCCCGTCGAGCGTCTGACCGCTGCCGGTCATCGTCGAACCGAGGATGGAATCCCCGATGTCGGCCGCGAGATCCTGTACGAAACCAAACGCGCCTTCTCCGGCGCTGTCCGACGCATTCGCCATGCAGAGGCAGACTGAGGCCGGGGCTGATGTGACGAAGAAATCGTCCGGGCTATCCTCGGGACCACGATGTGGTTCACCTGGTGGTCGCTGTTCTGGGCACTCGTCGGGGCCTTCGGCACCGCGTTCATGCACCAGCACACGGGTCGCGACACGCGAACGGGCGGCCTGATCGGCCTTTGCGTCGGCGGGATCCTCGGCCCGTTCTATCTCGTGGCGTTCTGGGTGTGGCTCTATTACACGCGGCTCAACGTGTACATCTACAAGAAGAGCCGGCGGTGGTTCGAGTGGTGGCGCCCGTGACGCGAGCGCGGACTACTTCGTCTCGGGCTTGACCGCGCCGGCGACCGACGCGACGAGGCCGACGATCGCGGCGATGAAGAGCAACTTGCCGCCGATCGCGGTGCTCATGCCTTCGGCGCCGGAGAGGCCCTTGCGAACGCCTTCGGTCGCGAGCGCGAACAGACCGCCGACCGCGCCGACGATGCCTGCCCAGCGCGCGAAGCGACCGTTGACGATCGCGTGCACGCCGACGGCGCCCATCATGAGGAAGCCCACGAGCGCGACATAGACCTGCTTGGGTCCGTTGAGCAGGCCCGTGGCGAAGCCCGACGGCATCGAGCGGAAGTCCCAGAACTTCATCGAGAGGCCCTCGACGGAGATGTACGGGAGAGCGAAGGTGGCGAGGATTCCGAGGACAGCCGCGATGGCCACGACGATCTTGATGGGCTTCATAATGTTCGAGGGCCATCGAGCAACGGACGGGCCACGCGCAACACGCGGATCACGCGTCGGTGCGTCGCGGATCGCGGGTCGGTACGGACCCGATGGATTCGGCCGCTGGGTCTGGCTCGCGCTGATTCTGCAAACCTGGGAGCGTTCAGACACGAACGTCGATGGAAGGTTCATTACCGAAATCTTCGTCGAGTCGTTTGTGTCGATCGCACGCCGTGATTCGCGACGCGTTGGCTATGCTGGATGAATGAGCCACGCGATCTGTGCTCTCGTGATCGTAGGTGACTACGACCGTGACATCGCTGGGAAGGTCGACCTGCGCGCGATCGCCTCGTACGAGGACGTGTCGGTGATGCCGATCGATCACTACTACTCGACGTTCTGGGCGGCGGACTCGTCGGTCGGTGGCGAGCTCGACGTGCCGATGCAGTTTCCGGCGACGTTCCCCCGCGACAAGGTGCTGTTCCAGTTCGTGCGCGACATGACCCAGCGAAGCGAGCCGAAATTCGCGATCATCCAGACCGGGTACGAGAGCGAGCAGAGCCATCACAACGGCGCGCAGTGGGCGGCGGCGTTTCACGGACTGCGCCGCATCAGCGGCGATCACGCGGCGATCAACGAGGCGCTGCGCGCCATCGGTGTGGGGCGGCGATATCCCAAGGACGAGTTCGACACGATCGGCCTCGGCGCGTACTGGACCAACCCGCGCCACCTTGAGAAGTACCGGGCCTGGTGCACCGAGAACGAGGCGCAGGGCGTCGTGCAGGCCGCGGTGGTCGAGAGTCTGAGCGAGCGGGTCCACGCGATGTGGCCGCACCTGCGGACGTAGCTCGGTCGTCAGTCGCCGCGATACGAGCGATTCGCCTTCTTCTCGCTGTGCTGTCGCTTGTCGGCGACGCGGCGGCGCTTCGCTCCCTTCGACATCTTCGTGGGCTTGCGCGTCTTCGGCCGATCCATCGCGGCGCGAACGATCAGCGTGAGCTTCGACTCCGCGTCCGCGCGGTTCTTGATCTGGTCGCGCGTCAGCGTGCTGGTCACGATCAGCGTGCCGTCACTCGTGAGCCGCGAGCGCAGCTGCTGGAGGAGCCACGCGCGATCCTCATCGCCGAGCGCGGCGGAGGTCGCGACGTTCCAGCGCAGGTCGACCTTGCTGGACACCTTGTTGACGTTCTGGCCGCCGGAGCCGCCCGAGCGCGCGAACGCGATCGACAGCTCGCCCGACGGGATCGTCAGGCGTGGAGTGATCACGAGGTCCTGCATGGCGGTCGCGCAGGGTAGCCGACGCGGGCCGAACGTCGAGTCCGGAGACGATCAGCCCTGCGCGCTGGACTTCTTCGAGCGGCGCTTGGTCGGGCCCTTCTGGGCCTCGTCGTAAACGCGCATCTCGGTCTCGGCGGTGGTCTGCACGGCCTCGAGGTAGAGCGAGGTCAAGCCGATGTGATCGCCGCGCAGCGACTCGTAGTAGCGCTGGCGATCGATCGAGTGAACGATCGCGATCGGGTAGCCGCCCTCCTGGAGCAGGAGGTTCGACGCGACGCGAATGGTCCGGCCGCTCTCCTTGGCCCACGGGAAGATGCCCATGAACTTCGAGTGGAGCGTCGCGACCTTCTCGATCACGTGCAGGTGCTTGTTGGCGGGATCGTCGATCCACTCGCCGAGCTTGCGCATGCCCGGGAGGATTTTCTCGGGCGCCGCGATGTCGTGATAGTAGAGCCGGTGGAGCGGGTTCTCCTTGCGGAACGGGAGCCCCTTCGCCTTCTCCTCGGGCGCGAGGATCGAATAGATCTCGCGGATCGTGTCGAGCTTGAACGGCTTCTTCTTGTTCGCCGCTTGCTCGGCCGCGAAGTTACACGCGTCATCGAAGCGACGGATCTCTTCGTAGGACGGGATCAACGACGGATCGCTGATGATGCTCGGATCGACCGCCGCTTTGATCTCGCTGTACGAGAGCACTTCGCCTTCGAGTGCAGCGTCGTGGTGGATCAGCGAGATGCGAAGGCGGTTGTTGAACTCTTGGCGAGCGACAGGGTTCGACGTCGCCACGCGCGCACGCCACGCGGTGACGATGCGCTCGACTTCACTGAAGCGCGCGTCGATGTCCTCGGTTTCTTTGTACCTAAGCACCTGTTATCTCGCTGGGTTTAGTCGAGGGGTTATACGAGACACCATCCGGATCGTCAAGGAAACGTCGGAGAAGTGCTTACATCTATTTGCACATGGATTGCGACTAGATCGCAAGATTTCTGCAACGTTGGAGAGATTGGTGGTAACCACGCCGCGTGACGGTCTTCGAGCATGCGTCGGTGCTACCGACCGAGGTGCTCGAGTATCTAGCTCCGCGAGATCACGGCGTTTATGTCGATGGAACGCTCGGTGGAGCGGGCCACGCCACGGCGATCTTGGAGCGCGCTCCGACCGCATCCTTGATCGGCATCGATCGCGATCCACAGGCCTTGGAGGCAGCACGGTCTCGATTGGGTACGTTCGGCGATCGAGCTCGGCTGATCCATGCGGACTACGCTGATCTTCCACGGGTTTTGTCGGAGCTGGGCATCTCGACGGTCGACGGCATCCTGCTCGACCTCGGGGTGAGCTCGCCGCAGCTCGATCAGCCCGCCCGCGGCTTCTCGTTCACGAGGCCCGGCCCGCTCGACATGCGAATGGACCCCACGAAGGGACGGACCGCGCTCGATCTGCTGCACGAGCTCGAGGAGCCGGAGCTGGCCGAGGTGATCAGCGAGCTCGGCGAAGAGCGCTACGCGAAGCGGATCGCGCGGCTGATCAAGGAGGCGCTGCGCGAGGATCGGATCACCAACACCATCGAGCTCGCCGCCGTGATCGCCCAGGGCATTCCGATCGCGGAGCAACGGAAGTCCAAGATCCACCCCGCGACGCGCACGTTCCAGGCGTTGCGGATCGCGGTCAACGCGGAGCTCGACCAGCTCGAGCGCTTCCTCGCGGTGTTCCCCGATCTGCTCGCGCCCGGTGGTCGGTGCGCGATCATCTCGTTTCACTCGCTCGAGGACCGGCTGGTCAAGAACCGCTTTCGCGATCTCGCGTGGACGTCGTCGCTGCCGCCCCGCCTCGCCGCGGAAGCAGGCGAGCGCACCCACGCGGTGTGCGAGCTGATCACGCGCAAGGGCATCGTCGCGTCCGACGAGGAGGTCGCGCGCAACCCACGCGCGCGGTCCGCCCGGCTGCGCGTGTGCGAGCGCACGAGCGCGCCCAACGTACAGGCGACACGCACGGGCCTCTCGCCGGTCGGTCGCTCGCGCTTCGACGACTGACGGAGATCGATGCTGGTGGCGCGCCCCCGCGACGCTCGGGCGATCGATCGCCGGGGCGACGGTCGACGCGCCGCTCGGGCGATCGATCACCGGGGCGACGGTCGACGCGCCGCTCGGGCGATCGATCACCGGGGCGACGGTCGACGCGCCGCTCGGGCGATCGATCGCCGGGGCGACGGTTCGCCGATTGACGGGATCGATGCGGATGGGTGGCGCGGGCTTCGACTAGACTGCGCGCGTGCGCCGCTCGTTCGCGCTTGCGTTACTGCTCGTCGGGGCCTGCTCGTTCGAGCGCGCGACCATCGTTCGCAACGTCGGCATCGGAGTGACCGCCGAGGGTGCGCTCGTGACCGGCGGTGCGTTCGTGACGCGGGATTCGGGCGAGGGCATCTCGGATGCGGTGATCACGGCCGCGCCGCTGCTGGCCACGGGCATCGCGCTGTGGGTCGCCGGCGAGATCATGCGAGGCATCGCCGGACCGGCGCCCGCTCGTCGTTGATCCGCTCGAACAGCTCGACCATCAGGAGCTGCAGGTCCTCGAGCACTGGCTCGCGCTCGGCGGCCGGACGCGAGGCGAGGAGCACGCGGCGAAACGCGAGCCCCGCGGCGCACGCGGTGGTGAGGAGCTTCTCGGTGTCCGTGTCGTTGCCGTGGCGTGTGTAGCGCTCGAGCGCCTCGCGGCCGCGGATCACGAACAGCCGGAGGAGCGCATCGACGGCGAGCTGCTCCGGTCCGCCGATCGGGATCGGGCGCGACGAGAGAGCGGCGAACAGCGGGGGAAGATCGACCGGTGTCATGACTGGGTCGAACGGCGATTCGAGATCGCGTTCGCGAGCGCGAGGAGCGCGCCGAGGCCCATCAGGAACATCGACGGGATCAGGAACAGGTGCCAGTTGCGGGGCGTCTGGGTCTGATCGACCAGGTAGAGCACGCCCCCGATCGACATCAGGATGCCGCTCGCGTAGGTCATCGCCGACGAGCGCAGCGGGTTCCGGTGCATGCTCTTACCGTAGGTCGGCCGTGCGTGATCGGACCGCGGCGCGCGCGTGAGCTTCGCGTGATCGACGGTGGCAACCGCCGGCAGCCTATGGCTCGGCGGGATCGCGAACGCTGCTCGGCGGCGGAAGCACGGGCGGCGGAAGCACGGGCGGCGCGGGCGGCGCGATCACCGGCGGCCCGTCCGGCGGCGCGATCACCGGCGGTCCGTCGGAGGGTGCGGGCGGCGCGATCGGCGGTTCCTCGGAGGGCGCGGTCTCGTCGACCGGGGCGGCCGGGGCGGCCGGCGGCTCGTACGTCATGCAGCGCGCGATCGCCTCGTCGCGCATGAACACGAAGTCGTGAAGCTCGCGGTCGTAGAAGTTCACGCGCTTCTCGACCCGCCGCACGCGCGGGCAGTTCCCCTCGCGCGCGTAGCGAAATGCTCGCTCGGTGAGGATGCGGGCCCAGCGATGGTGCTTCTCCGCGGTGGTCTCGACGCGAGTCTCGAACGCGGGGTCGGTGAGCTCGCCCACCGCGTACAGCCCGATGCCGATCGCGGAGATCAACGAGAACACCGCGACGACCTCGTCGGTATCCGTGAACGCGCTCGCCGCGGCACCGGCCGTGAGCCCGACGACACCGCCGATCGAGGCGACCATCCCGACACGCCGAGCGATCGGTGCCTGCGTGGATGTACAGCCAGGTGCGATCATCGCGGAGGCGCACGCCAGGCTGACGAGGACTCGGACCACGATCCATTCTGGAGCGCGGCCGAAAAATTGCCACCGCCGACCTGCGCGCGTGTAGTGGGCGAACGCTAATGTCGTCGCCGCCGGGCTCGGTCTATCGGATCTTCAAGCGGCCTGACGGGGAAGCTGCCTCGGTGCGCCTCGGCATCGTCGCGATGGTCCTGGTCGCGGTCCTCCTCGTGACGGCGGGCGTCATCCGAGTCACGAGGCAGCACGAGGTGTTGCGCCTCGGCCTGCAGCTGTCGAAGGCGTCGGAGAACGTGCGCAAGCTGCGCGAGACCCGACGCCAGCTCGAGCTCGAGCTCGCGACCCACACCGCTCCCGACCGCATCCGCAAGCTCGCGCTGCAGCTCGGAATGACGACGGTGGCTCCCGACAAGATCCGGCTCGTCGGCCTGCGTCCCCGCGCCGCCGATCCGCGCGGCACCGAGGTCAAGCCGGCGCGCAAGGTGGCGACGCGATGACCGACAGATCCACGCCCAAGGTCAAGCCGATGACGCCCGGCATCCCGCACAGCGCGCGCGTGCGAGCGTACCTCGTCGGCGCGCTCGTGACCTGCGGCCTCACGGGCGTCGGGTGGCGCGCGTACGCGCTGCAGGTCGACGAGGGCGATCGCTATCGCGAGCTCGCCGAGCGACAGCACGGCGCGGCGGTGAACATCCCCGCGCCGCGGGGCGACGTGATCGACGCGCGCGGCAGGCCGCTCGCCGTGAGCGCCGATGCGGACTCGATCTGGGCGAACCCGCGCGAGGTGCACGACGTCGCCGACACCGCCGAGAAGCTCTCCGCGCTGCTCGGCGAGGACGCCGGGTCGCTCGAGGCGAAGCTCGGCGCCGACAAGAAGTTCGTGTGGCTCGATCGCCACGTCACCAAGGAGCTCGCCGACGCGGTGCGCGCGGCCAAGCTGCCCGGCATCGTCGTCGAGAAGGAGCCGCGTCGCTGGTACCCCGCGCGCACGATCGGCGGCCCGGTGATCGGTCGCGCCGACATCGACAGTCGCGGCCTCGAGGGCATCGAGCTGTCGATGAACGACCTGCTGCAAGGCACGCGCGGCGCGGGCCATGCCGTGCGCGATGCGCGCGGGCGCAAGATGTTCGCCGACGGGATGGCGCAGCCCGAGCCCGGAGCGACGGTGCAGCTGTCGCTCGATCGCAGCATCCAGGCGATCGCGGACAGCGCCCTCGCGGACTCGGTGACCGTGAACAAGGCCAAGAGCGGCGTCGCGGTGGTGCTCGATGTCGAGACGGGCCGCGTGCTCGCGATGTCGAGCTATCCGACGTACGACCCGAACTCGAGCGAGCCGCACGTCGGTGCGCGCAACAAGCCGGTGACGGACGTGTTCGAGGCCGGGTCGGTCATGAAGATCTTCTCGATCCTCGCCGCGCTCGACAGCGGCACCGTCACGCCCGACACCGGCTTCGACACGGGCGGCGGTGCATATCAGGTCGGCCGCAAGACGATCCGCGACGTCCACCACGACCCGTACCTCACCGTCGCCGGCATCGTGAAGCGCTCGTCGAACGTCGGCACGGTCAAGATCGCGCAGCGCCTCGGTCGCGAGAAGCTCTACGCCGCTCTCACGTCGTACGGCTTCGGTGCGAAGACCGGTATCGAGCTGCCCGGCGAGCAGGCCGGACGCATCCGGCGCGGCGACACCTGGCGCGAGATCGAGCTGGCGACCATCTCGTTCGGCTACGGCCTCACGGTCACGCCGCTGCAGATCGCGGCCGCGCTCGCGGCGGTCGGCAATGGCGGCGTCTATCGCGAGCCGCGGATCGTCGACAAGGTGGTCGATCGCGACGGCACGGTGAAGTACGCGTCGCACGCCGAGCCGCGCCAGATGGTGAAGCCCGAGACGGCCGAGCAGATGCGCAAGATCCTCGCGAGCGTGTTCGAGGGCGGCAAGGACGGCGGCACCGCCGGCGGCATCGTCGTCCCGGGCTTCCGCTGCGCGGGCAAGACGGGCACCGCGCACAAGTACGATCACGCGACGCGACAGTACGCACCGGATCGGTACCTCTCGTCGTTCGCGGGCCTCGCGCCCGCCGACAACCCGCGGCTCTCGATCGTCGTCATCGTCGACGAGCCGTCCGGCGGCGACTACTACGGCGGCAAGGTCGCCGGCCCGGTGTTCGCGACGATCGCGAGCGAGGCGCTGCGCTACCTCGGCGTGCCGGGCTCGACGCTGCAATGCCCGTCGCACCCGCCGGGCTACAACGCGCACCTCGATCCGACGCCGAAGACGTGCACGATCCCCGCGCCGGTCGCGAAGCGCGGCGCGCCGATCGTCAAGCTCGGCGGCGACATCGAGATCGAGAGCCCCGACGCGGCGCCGCCTCCCGCGCCCGAGCTGGGGCCCAACTCCGTCGTCGTGCCGGACTTCCGCGGCATGGGCTACGCGAAGGCGATGGAGCTCGCACGCACGAGTCACTTCGCGGTGAAGTCGACGGGCTCGGGACGGGTCGCGGACCAGTCGCCGGCGCCGGGCCCGAGCGACGCCGTCGAGTCCATCACGCTGCGCTTCGAGTAGCGTTCGTCGCGGTCGCCCCGCAGCGAAGAGCGCTCGCTGCGAGTAGCTATCGCTTCGCGCGGAACTGCGTCGGCGTCATGCCGTGCACCTGCTGGAACCGCCGCGCGAACGCGGCCGCGGACGCGTACCCGGCCCTGCGCGCGATCGTGTCGATCTTCTCGTCGGTGACCTGCAGCAGCTGCTCGGAGAACGCGAACCGCGCGTTCGCCACCTCGTCGCGAAACGTGGTGTTCGCTTCGAGACACGCGCGCTGGAGCGACCGCGTGCTGACCTTGAGCTCGCGCGCGACGGCATCGAGCGTGCGCCGCGGGTCCTCGACGAGCAGGCGGCGCAGCGCGATGATCGGCGACGAGACGGAGGTCGCGCGCGCGACGTCCTCGATCGCTTCGCGATGAGCCTCTCCTCCGACGATCGCGATCGCCTCGGACATCGTCGTCGCGAACGTCAGCGGAATGTTGTGCTTCACGTGCTCGTGAAACACGCCGAGCGCGACCGCACCCACCATTCCCGTCGGCGGGACGAGCGCGGCGACCTCTAGAAGCCCCGGCACGCTCGCGATCTGCGTCGTGTGCTCGACGAGGAAGCTGTAGGCCGCGGGCTCGATCCCCGTCACCGCCGAACAATCGATGATCGCGCGATACGGGCGCGCGAGCGCCGGGTGGAACGGCACCCCCGCCAGCTCGCGCATCCGTCCCACGTCGGCACCGGAGGCAAAGCCCGTGTAGATCGTGCCCGCGAGCGTGGACGAGGCCATCCACGCGGTGAGCAGCGGTCCCTGGGTGTAGTGACCGACGGGCGAGCGCAAGAACTCCTGCGTCGTCGCCGCCCTCATCCGACGATATGCTGCCGCCGCGCACGCGCCCCCGTCACCGTGAATCCCGGTGGCTACTCGTGTCGCCATGGCGAAGGATCGGTCGTCGTACATGCCGAGGTAGAACCCTCCCGGCGCGATGTGTGACTGACTTTTTCGCAGTCCGATTTTTCGGGGAAAGTCGCGCGTGTACCTGCGCGTCCGAAGCTTGCCACCGTGCACGAAATCGGTGAGTCTGCGCGTTCTAGCTGACGTATGAAGCTGCGCGAGCTCCTCGATGGTGTGCCCCACGCTTCGGTGGTGGGCGACGCGTCGATCGAGGTCGGCGCAGTTCGTAGCGATTCCCGGGACATCAAGCCGGGAGACGTGTTCGTGGCGCTCCAGGGACTGCGCAGCGATGGTCACGCGTTCATCAAGACCGCGCTCGATCAGGGCGCCGTGGCCGTGGTGGTCGAGCGCGACGTGCCGGCGGGGAAGGCCGTGGTCGTCCGGGTGCCGAGCTCGAGCGATGCGCTCGGCGTGATGATCGGCAACACGCTGGGGAACCCGGCCAAGAAGATGACGCTCGTCGGCGTCACGGGCACCAACGGGAAGACCACGACGACGTACCTCGTCGAGAGCATCCTGCGCGCGGCGGGGCACGAGGTCGGCGTGATCGGCACGGTGACGTATCGCTGGAAGGGCCGCTCCATCGACGCGCCGTACACCACGCCGACGCCGCAGGTGCTGCACGAGACGTTCGCGAACATGCTCCGCGACGGCGTGACGCACGTGGTGATGGAGGTGTCGTCGGCAGCGCTGTCGATGAACCGCCTCGCGGGCGTGAAGTTCCAGGTCGCCGCGTTCTCGAACCTCACGCAGGACCACCTCGACGTGCACGGCTCGATGGCGGAGTACTTCGAGGCGAAGAAGCTGTTGTTCACGCACCACCTCGACGGCGCGGCGGTGGTGAACGTCGACGATCCGAAGGGACAGGCGATGGGCGCCGCGGCCGACGGTCGCGTGCTGCGCGTGACGGCCAAGGCGGGCGGCGACGGGAACGTTCGCGTCGTCG
The DNA here is from genome assembly GCA_964617845.1 of uncultured Kofleriaceae bacterium. Taxonomy (GTDB): domain Bacteria; phylum Myxococcota_A; class Polyangia; order Haliangiales; family Haliangiaceae; genus JABFXX01. The sequence continues at coordinate 225,807 of CAZUAR010000013.1, forward strand.
AGCAGACGTCGACGGTGCGCGGCATCGAAGCGAAGATCGCCACGCCGCGCGGCGAGATCGCAGTCAGCGCGAAGCCGCTGATCGGGCACTACAACGTCGAGAACCTCGCGCTCGCGGTGGGTATCGGCGAGGCGCTCGGTGTCCCGCACGTGGCGATCGCGAAGGGCATCGCGGAGCTACCGGGCGTGCCCGGCCGCGTGGAGCGCGTGAGCAACGCGGCAGACCTCGACGTGTTCGTCGACTACGCGCACACACAGGACGCGCTGCGCAACGTGCTCGGCGCGCTGCGGCCGCTGACCGCGCGGCGGCTGATCTGCGTGTTCGGGTGCGGCGGCGATCGCGATCCGACGAAGCGGCCGAAGATGGGCGCCGCGGTCGCGGAGCTCGCGGACCTCGCGGTCGTCACGAGCGACAACCCGCGCACCGAGGATCCGCGCGCGATCATCGATCAGATCCTGCCCGGCGTGCCGCGGCCGTTCCTCGTCGAGGTCGACCGGCGCGCGGCGATCAAGGCGGCGATCGCGGAGGCGACGCCCGGCGACGTGGTGGTGATCGCGGGCAAGGGACACGAGGACTACCAGATCATCGGCACCACCAAGCACCACTTCGACGATCGCGAGGTCGCGGCCGAGGCGATCACCGAGCGCGAGGTGCGGTTCCTGCCGGGGCTCGCGCGCGACGCGGGCTCGACGAGCGTGGTGAAGGACATCCCCGTCTCGCGCGTGGTGATCGACAGTCGCAAGGCGCTGCCCGGATCGCTCTACGTCGCGATCAAGGGCGAGAACCACGACGGCCACGCGTTCTGCGCGAAGGCGGTCGAGACCGGCGCCGTCGCGGTGATGGTCGAGCGCGACGTCGATGTCGCCGTGCCGCAGATCGTCGTCGAGGACACGCGGATCGCGCTCGGCAAGATGGCGCGCGCTCACCGGCGTGCCTGGCCGGGCAAGCTCGTCGCGATCACCGGGTCGGCGGGCAAGACGACGACGAAGGAGCTCACGCGCGCCGCGCTCGCCGCCGAAGGGCCGACGCACGCCGCCGAGGGCTCGCTGAACAACGAGACCGGGTTGCCACTGACCGTGCTCGGGCTGCGCCTCTTGCACGAGTATGGCGTCGTCGAGATGGGCATGCGCGGCGCGGGGCAGATCGAGTACCTGACGAAGATCGCGGAGCCCGACGTCGCCGTCGTCGTCAACGCGGGCACCGCGCACATCGAGCTGCTCGGCTCGACCGCGGCGATCGCGAAGGCGAAGGCCGAGATCTGGATGGGCCTCCGCGACGGAGGCACCGTCGTGCTCCCCGCCGATGACTTGCGCCTCGACGAGCACGCGCGCACGCACCGCCCCAAGGCGCGCTTCGTGACGTTCGGCGAGCGCGACGCCGACGTGCGGCTCGTGGAGTACACGCCGACGGACGCGGGCGGTCAGCTCGTGCTCGACGTGTTCGGCGCTCGTCACGAGCTCGCGCTGCAGCTCGTCGGGCGCCACGCCGCGATCGATGCGTGCGCCGCGATCGCGGCGGCACACGCGGCGGGCGCGTCGATCGCGAAGATCCTCGCGGGCCTCGCGCGCGCGAAGCCGCCGTCGATGCGCGGCGAGGTGGTCGACGTGCACGGACGCAAGGTGATCGTCGACTGCTACAACGCGAACCCCGCCTCGATGGCAGCGGCGATGCGCGCACTCGCCGAGCGCGCGCACGCGGGGCACGCGCTCGCCGTCGTCGGCGACATGCTCGAGCTCGGCGATCACGCGGCCGCGGAGCACGAGAAGATCGGCGCGCTCGCGAAGGAGCTCGGCATCGGCGTCATCACGCTGGGCGAGCTCGCAAAGAAGATCGATGGCGATCACGCGGGTGACCCGGCGGATGCCGCGAAGCGCGCGCTCGATCGCACCAAGGCCGGCGACTGGATCCTGCTCAAGGCATCGCGCGGCATGAAGCTCGAGCGCGTGCTCGATGCGATGCGCGAGGTGAAGCCGTAATGCTGTTCCATCTGCTCTACGGCTTCGGTGCCGACGAGATCGGCTTCCTGCGCGTGTTCCGCTACACGTCGACGCGCCTCCTCGCCGCGGCGATCACCGCGCTCTTGCTGTCGTTCATCATCGGCCCCTGGTTCATCGAGAAGCTCAAGTCGCGCCAGATCGGCGAGACGATCCGCGAGGACGGTCCGCAGACGCACAAGAAGAAGGCCGGCACGCCGACGATGGGCGGCTCGCTGATCGTGTTCTGCCTCGCCGTGTCGACGCTCTTGTGGTGCGACCTGCGCAATCAATACGTGTGGCTCGCGCTGAGCGTCACCGTGCTGTTCGGCGCGATCGGCTTTGCCGACGACTACGAGAAGATCGCGAAGAAGAACAAGGCCGGCATCAGTGGCGCGTTGCGCCTGTTCCTCGAGTTCGCGATCGCCGGCGGCGCGATGGCGTATCTGTTCTACTCGAACCTGATGCCGCCGGATGTGCGGCTGCACTTCCAGGTCCCGTTCACGAACTTCTACGAGCAGCAGATCGTACTGCCCGCGTGGTTCTACTGCTGCCTCGGGTCGTGCGTCGTCGTCGGCGCCGCGAACGCCGTGAACCTCACCGACGGACTCGATGGCCTCGCGATCGGCCCGTCGATCATGAACGCGGGCACGTTCATGATCTTCGCGTACATCGCGGGCGTCGAGACGACGATCCTGTTCCGCAGCGGCGATGGCGTCGCGCAGGAGGTCACGATCGCCGAGTACCTCCACGTCGCGCACATCGAGGGCATGGCCGAGCTCGCGATCTTCGCCGCCGCGCTGTTCGGAACCGGCATCGGCTTCCTCTGGTACAACGCGTACCCCGCGCAGGTGTTCATGGGCGATGTCGGCTCGCTCGCGCTCGGTGGTGCGATCGGCATGCTCGCTGTGCTGACGAAGAACGAGCTCGTCCTGTTGATCGTCGGCGGGCTGTTCGTCGTCGAGACGCTGTCCGTGATCATCCAGCGCGGCGTGTACAAGGCGACGAAGAAACCCGGGCCCGACGGAAAGATGGTCGGCAAGCGCGTGTTCTTGATGGCGCCGATCCACCACCACTACGAGAAGAAGGGCTGGGACGAGCCCAAGATCATCGTGCGGTTCTGGCTCGTCTCGGCGTTGCTCGCGCTCGTCGCGCTCGGCACGCTGAAGTTCAGGTGAGTATGGATCTCGACGGCCTAGATGGAACGACCGTCGTCGTCGTCGGTCTCGCGCAGACCGGCGTCGCCGTGGCGAAGTTCTGCGCCAAGCGCGGCGCGCGCGTGATCGTCACCGACGGCAAGTCGGCGGCCGACCTCGGCGATCGCGTGAAGCAGCTCGAGGGAGTGCCGAACGTTCGTCTCGAGCTCGGCGGCCACAACCTCACGACCTACCTCGCCGCCGAGCTCGTCGTGATGTCGCCGGGTGTGCCGTCGCTGCCCGAGACGCGCGCCGCCGCCGCGCAGGGCATCCCGGTGATCGCGGAGATCGAGCTCGCGTATCGCTTCATCCACCCCGGCGCGAAGATCATCGCGATCACCGGCACCAACGGAAAGTCGACGACGACCGCGCTCAGCGGCAAGCTGTGCGAAGCGTCGGGACGCCCGACGTTCTGCGGCGGCAACCTCGGCAACATGCCGATGATCGACGCGGTCGATCATCCCGCGAACGTCGACGGCGGCCTGATCGTCGTCGAGGTGGCCGCGTTCATGCTCGAGAACTGCTCGACGTTCCGCGCCGACGCGGGCGTGCTCACGAACATCACCGAGGACCACCTCGACCGGTTCGGCACGATGGAGCGTTACGCGGAGATGAAGGGCCGCATCTGGGACTTCGGGCGCGCCGATGATCTCGCGATCGCGAACGCCGCCGACGAGTGGGTCATGCGCGAGACGCGCGGCATCCCCTCGCAGCTCGTCACGTTCGATTCGCGCAAGGGGGCCGACGTCGATCGCGGCGCGTGCCTGTCGCGCGATCGCACGGAGCTCCTCGTGCGACTCGACGGTCCGGCCGCGACCGAGCGCTACCCCGTCGACGACCTCGTCATCGTCGGCAATCACAACATGGAGAACGCGATGTGCGCGTACCTCGCCGCGCGCCGCGTCGGCGTGTCGATGGACGCGGTGCGCGCCGGTGCGCGCGCGTATCGGCCGCTGCCGCATCGCATGGAGCTCGTCGGCTCGATCGCTCGCTCGGGCGACAACGTCTACTACTACGACGACAGCAAGGGCACGAACGTCGCGTCGGTCGCCGCGTCCGTCCGCGGCTTCCCGCGCCCGCTCGTGCTGATCGCCGGTGGCGTCGACAAGGGCGGCTCGTACGTGCCGATGCTCGAGGCGCTCGACACGTGCAAGGGCATGGTGCTGATCGGCAAGGCCGCGCCGCTGATCCGCGAAGCTGCCGCCGCGTACGGCGTGACCTATCCCGTCGTCGACGCGACGGACATGCACGACGCCGTTCGTCGCGCGACCGAGATGTGCGCGGCGGGCGACGCGGTCGTGCTGTCCCCCGCGTGCGCGAGCTACGACATGTTCCAGAACTACGGCCACCGCGGCCGCGTGTTTCGCGAGGCCGTCAGCGCGGTCGGCGCGAAGCGTCTCGACCTCTAGTTGCAGGGCAAGCCGGTCACCTGGAACGCGGTGCCGCTCGGCGTGCCGATCCATGCCGTGCCGGTTCCGTCGACGATCGCGAGCCCCGAGCCGTCACTGGATCCGGTGGGCAACGGGTACTCCGCCACGAGCGTTCCGGTCGGCGTGAACTCGGCCATCGTCGTCTCCGCGTTGGACACGATGAACAGGTTGCCGCTCGACTGGCAGACATCGATGTCGCCGTAGTTGACGGTGTAGTCCGGCGTCGTCTGCCAGGTCTGCACGACGGCGCCGGTCGCCGGATCGATCTCGGCGACGCGGTTTCCGTCGGTCGCGCCCGGGACGCGGTCCTGCACGAGGAACACCGTGCCGCGCCCCACATGCAGCGCGCCACCGACGGTGTGGCTCGCGCCGAACTGCGCGGCGAGTGTCGTCGCGCCGGCGTACAGATCGGCCGGCCCGGTCTCTCCGTTGACGAACAACAGCGTGCCGGCGGGGATGTTCGTCGAACCGAGCGTGAACGCCGCGGACACGACGTCCAGGTCGACGTCGTCAGCCGCTTCGCCGGGACGCGCGATCGTGCCGAGCAGCGCGCCCGCCGTCGAGTAGCGATTGATCGCCGCACCGCTGCACGGATACACGAGCACCTCGCTCGCCGCGGGATCGAACGCGAGCCCGCAACCACCGGTGATCGAGAACGATGACATCGTCGTGATCATCACGGGTGCGTCCGGCGTCGGTTCGTCGACCGGCACATCGATCGACGAGTCGGGAGGACGTGGCGCATCGGGAAGCTTGTTGGCACCTCCGTCATCACCACAGCCCGCGAGGAGGAGGACCACCAGAGGAACCCGCATCGGTTCACCCTACTACGCACGAACGCGCTGTTCGCGTACGGCTATCCCTTCGATACCCGTCGCGATTTGGCTGGCCTTCGCGACGCGTCGCGAGGTGCGACGAAAAACTGGCCCCGCGCGATCCACCTGACGAGGATGGCGGGATGGCCCTCCTCCGCCGCCTCGCCGAGCTGCGCTTGCGCTCGCGGAAGGACGCGACGCTGCCTGCCGCTGCGCAGCTGATCGCGGTGCAGCACCCGAGCGCGACCTTGCCCGAGCGTCCCTACGATCTGTGGCTCGTGTTCGCGGTGCTCGGGCTGCTCGCGATCGGCACGATCGAGATCTACTCGTCGACCGCCGCCGACGGGCTGACCCGCTACCACGACGCGTACTACTACCTCGAGCGCCAGCTGGTCTTCGTCACGCTCGGCGGCGTCGCGATGTGGTTCGCGTCGCGCCTCGACTATCGCCGGCTTCGCGCGCTCACGTATCCGTTGCTCGGCCTCTCGGTGCTGCTCCTCGGGGCCGCGCTGCTCGCACCCGCACGCAACGGCGCGTCGCGCTGGATCCCGCTCGGGCCGTTCACGTTCCAGCCCGTCGAGATCGCGAAGCTCGGCCTCGTGACGTACCTCGCCTACTCGCTCGGCCGCAAAGCGGACCGCGTGAAGACGTTCACCGTCGGGTTCGTCCCGCACCTCGTCGTGTGCGGCGCGATGATGGTGCTGCTGCTCAAGCAGCCGGATCTCGGCTCGTCGGTCGTCCTCGGCGTGACGACGCTCGGCATGCTGTTCATGGCGGGCACGCGGGTCTCGTACATCCTGCTCGCGGTCCTGTGCGCGGCGCCGATCGCGTATCACTTCGTCATCGGCACGCCGTGGCGGCTGCAACGCTTCCTCGCGTACTTCAATCCCGAGGCGTACGCCTCCGACACCGCGTACCAGTTCCTGCAAGCGCGACTCGCCATGGGCTCGGGCGGCGTGTTCGGCGTCGGCCTCGGCAACGGACATCAATCGCTCGGCTACCTGCCCGAGGGACAGAACGACTTCATCCTCGCGCCGATCGGGGAGGAGATGGGCTTCGTCGGCGTGATCGCGGTGCTGATCCTGTTCGCGCTCCTCGTGTGGCGCGGCGTCCGCGCGGCACTCGGCGCGCGCGACGTGTTCGGCGGCTACCTCGCGTTCGGCATCACGATGTTGTTCGGCGTGCAGGTGCTGTTCAACGTCGGCGTCGTCCTCGGGGTCGTCCCGAACAAGGGCATCACGCTGCCGCTCGTCTCGTACGGCGGGTCCTCGCTCGTGGTGACGATGTTCCTCGTGGGACTTTTGCTCAACGTCGGGCGGCGCGCCGAGCATCGCGTCGCGCCGGCGGAACAAACGCGCGAGCTGGCACGTCGTAAGCGAGTGCGCGTTCGCGTGATGACAGGCTCTCCGTCGTGCGCCTCCTGATCGCCGGCGGCGGCACCGGTGGACACCTGTTCCCCGGCGTCGCGATCGCGGAGGAGCTGCGCGCGCGCGACCCCGATGCAGCGATCCGCTTCGTCGGCACGGAGCGCGGTATCGAAGCGCGCGTGCTCCCCGAGCTCGGCTGGGAGCTGACGAAGATCGAGGTCTCGGGCCTCAAGACCGTGGGCAAGCTCGGCGCGCTCCGCGGGCTGTTCCGCCTCCCGCGCGCCCTGTGGCAGGCCCGCCGCGTGCTGAAGGAGTTCCGGCCCGACGCGGTGATCGGCGTGGGCGGCTACGCGTCGGGGCCGGTCGTCCTCATGGCAAAGCTGCGCGGGATCCCGACGGCGATCTGCGAGCAGAACTCGATCCCGGGCCTCACCAACAAGCTGCTCGGACGCTGGGTCCGCGCGGTCTTCCTCTCGTTCGCCGAGAGCAAGCGCTTCTTCAAGCCCAAGAAGATCGTGATGTCCGGCAACCCGGTCCGCCGCGAGCTCCTCCAGCGCTTGCTCGCCGTCACGCCGTCTCCGCCCTCGACGAACGTGAACATCCTCGTGTCGGGCGGCTCGCTCGGCGCGGTCGCCGTCAACGAGCTCGCCGCCACGGCGCTCTCGCAGCTCGCGAAGACCACCTCGCTCTCGATCGTCCACCAGACCGGCGAGAAGGACCTCGAGCCGACGAAGAAGCGCTACGCCGACGCCGGGATCACGGCCGACTGCCGCGCGTTCATCAAGGACATGGCGTCCGCGTATCAGACCGCCGACCTCGTGATCGGCCGCGCGGGCGCGACCACCGTCGCCGAGCTCGCGATCGCCGGCAAGCCCGCCGTGTTCATCCCGTACCCGTTCGCCGCCGACAACCACCAGGAGCTCAACGCGCAGGAGATGGCGAACGCGGGCGCCGCGCTGATGTTTCGCCAAGCCGAGCTCACCGCCGAAAAACTCGCGGACGCGCTCGCGCCGCTGATCACGAACCCGACGAAGCGCGCCGAGATGGGCGCCGCGATGAAAGCGCTCGCCAAGCCGAGCGCTGCCGCCGCGGTCGTCGACTGGGCAACGTCGCAAACCACGTAGTCGCGCTACGCGATCCTCGTGGCACGGAGAGTGCTCGTTCCTCGCGTAGGAGGAATCTCTATGGCGCAGGACAACAGCACTTCCATCGTCGCGATCGTCGCGATCGTGATCCTCGTTCTCGTGGGCGGGTTCGTCGCCTACAAGGCCGGCATGTTCGGCGGCGGTGACGGCGACGGTCGCGGCAAGCTGATCGACGTCGACATCAAGAAGTGACGCGGACCCGACTCGAGCGTCACTTGATGACGAGCTCTTCGAGCTTCGCGACACGTGCCTGCAGATCGCGAATCGCGTCTCGGACTTCTTGTCCTCGATGCCCATGTGCCGGCGCATGACGTTGATCTGCGCTGCGCAGAACGTGACGCCGCGTTCGACCATGGAGAGGCGCTCGTCGGTCAGCGCGAAGCCACGGCCATCGTCGGTCCTTTCTAGAGTACCGACCTGCTCGAGCAAGTCGAGCGCCATCGCAACTCGAGGGAATGACAACGTGTCGTCCGGACAGACCTCCGCACGTGATGGCGCGTTCAAAGAACGATGCGGATCTCGGTGTCGGCCCTGGCAAGCGCGGTGATCGCGACCTCGTTGCTGTTCTCGCAGGGCGCCGGCGCGTGCCCGATCATGAAGAGCGCGCTGCGTCCGATCGCGACGAAGAGCGTGACGATGCTCCCCGATGGCGGCGTGTTGCTGTCGATGTCTCGCAGCTATGGCAATCGCGGCAACGGCACGTACACGCTCGTCGACGAGACGGGCGCGACCGTCGAGGCAACCCAGGAGCAGATCGCGCCGGGCCTGTTCCGGCTCACGCCGAAGCAGCACGCGGATCGCGAGCTGACGCTCTCGGAGGACGGCAAGCCGCTGTTCGTCGTCGAGGATGCCGCCGCGGCCCCGGCGCTCGCGATCGTGCCGAAGCTCGCGAAGGTGACCTCGACGCGCGCGCGCACGACGAAGCCCCGTCCGCGCTACCTCGCGCCCGAGGCCACCACGATCACGCTCGCTTCACCGCCGCCCGCCGATGTCGCCGGCATCGTTCTGTACGGCGCTGATCACGCCGCGCGCGCGTGGTTGCCGGCGAACAAGGGCCGGACGTATCAGCTGTCGTTCGGTGGCAAGCGGTGCGGCGGCGTCGGGATGATCGGCACGGTCATCGGCGAGAACGTGACGATCGCGTTCGTCGACAGCAGCGGTCGCGTGTCGCCACGGACCAAGCCCGTGCGCGTCCGTCGCACGCCGCCGCCGCCACCGCCCAAGCCCGCGACGCCGGCTCCTATGTCCCGACGATGATCGGCTCGGGCGAGAGCTCGACGCCGAACGCGTCGCGCACGCCCGCCTGGATCTCCGCCGCGAGGGCGAGCAGCTCGGCCGTCGTGCCGCCGCGGTTGACCAGCGCGAGCGCGTGCTTCTTCGAGATGCCGACGTTGCCCCGCGTCGTACCCTTCGCGAAGCCCGCGCGCTCGATCAACCAGCCCGCGCTCAGCTTGGTCATTCCGTCCGCGGCTGAAAACGTCGGCATCGTCACGCCGGGAACGCGCTGTGCGGCGCGAGCCTGCACGTCGGCGAGCTGTGCGGCCGTCACGATCGGGTTCGTGAAGAACGATCCCGCGCTGCGCGACTCGGGATCGCCGCCGTCGACGACCATGCCCTTGCCGCGGCGAAGTGCGATCACGGTGTCGCGCACGACCTGCAGCGGCGCCGTGCCGCCCTCGGCGACGCCGAGCGCCTTCGCGAGCTCCGCGTAGCGGACCGGCCGCGACTGGGTCGAGACCGGAAGTCGAAAGTGCACCTCGATCACGACCCAGCGCTCGCTGCCGCGAAACACGCTCGAGCGATACGCGAACTTGCACGCATCCGGTGCGAACGACTCCATCTCGCCCGTCTCGCGATCGAGCACGCGCACGAGCGTGATCGTGTCGGAGACCTCCTGGCCGTACGCGCCGACGTTCTGCATCGGCGTCGCGCCGACGAGGCCCGGGATCCCCGACATGCACTCGAGCCCCGCGAGCTCGGCCGCGATCATCTCGGCGACGAAGTCGTCCCACGGCACGCCCGCGGACGCGACGACGTCCGCGTGATCGCCGTGGTGCTCGATCCGCACGCCGGGGATCGCCATGTGAACGACCAGTCCCGGGAACCCACCGTCGCGGATGACGAGGTTGGATCCGCCGCCGAGGATCAACACCGGCTCGAACGCCGGCGCCCACGCGTCGTTCGACGTTCGCTCGGCGGAGCGCAGGGCGTCGCGCAGCTCGTCGATCGTCGTCGCCCGCACGAAGTGCTTCGCGGGACCGCCGAGGCCGAGCGTGGTCAGCGGCGCGAGCGGGATGTCGGCGTGCGCGGTCACTTCTTGTCGACGCGGGTGAACACGAGTGGGGCATCCTTGGCGACGCAGTCCCAGATGTTCTCGCCGTCGTCGCCGTCCTCGACGACCTGCACGCTCACGCTCGATGCAGTGGCGGTGATCTTGTCGGTGGCGAACGTGAGCTTCGCGGCGAGCTCGTAGCCCTCGCCGGACAGCTCGAGGTTCGCGGTGCACTCGTCGATCTTCGTCAGCTTGTCGCTGCCGTAGCGCTCGCCGTGCGGCGGGTCGAAGTCGCGGTTCGTGATCGCGACGGTGTCGCCGTAGGGCTCGACCTGCACGAACACGTCGATCCACCGGTCCGTGCAGTCGCGATCGTCGTCGGGCTCCTTGTTCTTCCACGCCGCCTTCGGATCGACGCCGAGCTTGTAGATGCCGGCCGGCACGCACGCCGGACCCTTGACCGCCGCGCCGTCGTGCACGCCCGTGACCGTGGTCGACTTCTCCTTGTCGTCGATCGCCTTGGACCGCACGAACGTTCCCGTGACCTCGTGTGTCTTCGGGTCGACCGCGAGCGTCATCGTCGCGTCGCCGACGGCCGAGCTCTTCATGCCGAGGACGAGCGAGCATGTCGCCGGATCCGTCTTCAGCTCGAGCGGCCCCGGCTCCATCGCGATCACCCCCGCGGCTTCGTCGAGCGTCGCCTTGTCGACAACCTTCGCACTCCCTTCGGGAGTGCTACGCGTCCGACGTTCGTCG
>CAZUAR010000014.1:0-51200 GCA_964617845.1 uncultured Kofleriaceae bacterium
TCGCACTGCGCGCTCGTATTCCTGACCCGCATCGTCGTCGGTGATAGCACCCACGCCTGACAATTCTTCGACGAGAAGCTGCGCATTCATTCTCTCTCGTGAACGATCGGCTGTCCGAGATCCGGACACACATCCATTCAACCGATCCATTGCACCGCCGCTCGTCTCGACGATCCAGGTAGAAACATCACTGTGGGTTCATACGTGCATTGTTGTCTCGCGAAGCTATGCGGTGGTCTCGCGACAGCGGAGGTGTGCTCTGACCACGGTCGTGTTCGGGAGGCTCGGCGGTCGGTCGTCAGAGCACGACGTCCGCGGTCGCAGCGTCCGCGAGGAGCTCGAGCAGAACGCGCACGACGCGGGCGTCGACGACGCGGGCGGCGACGACGACCCCGACAGCTCACTGCGCGTGCCAACGACGAGCCTGAATCGTTCCGGTAACCCCGGTCCGATTCAGCCTGTCAACGGCGATCACCGCGGCGTCTCGATTCGGCAGAGCTAGCTGCGCCAGGAATCGAGTCATGCGATTCGATGGACGTCTCGGTTGGGGAGCTCGATCGTCGTTGAATCGCGCGATCGTCGCGGCATGCGATTCGATGGTCGTCTCGGTTCGTATCGCGCGACTCGATCGTCGAGCACCTTCCGTTGATTCGGCAGAGCTCTCCGGTCTGCTCGGCACCAATGGGCATCCCCGACTTCGGCGGCGCGATGTTCAGGAGAGGGTCGAACTGGTAGCCCACCCGGAAGAGCGCGCTCTCGCACCGTGGGGCCGACGATCGAGCCGATCCGACAACGCGTCTCGCATGGAATCGATGCCCGCGACTCGACAGAGCGTCTCGCACCGAGCCGATGCCCGCGACTCGACTGTCCGCTGCCTCTTCGTGTCGATCCGGCTGCGCTCTTCGAGGGCGCGCTGCCGGGGGACGCTTGCGCTGGCAGTGCGGCCCGCCGACCGTCTATAAGCACGGGATGGACGGCATGCGCGGCATGACCCTGGTGACGTGGCTCGTGGTCGCCGGCGCGTCGGCCGGCGGTGCGTGCGGGGATGACGAGCGTGGCCCGCACGTGAAGATGGACGCGACGAGGCCGAGCGGCTTGTTCGATGCGCCGTTCCCCGACGATGGCTTGCGGCGAGAGGGCCGCGTCGACGTGTCGGTGTTGCCGAACCCGACGAACGTCGCGAGCGTGGAGAGGCTGCGCGAGCTCCTCGCGGACAACGATGGCTTCGCGATCTCGGGCGGCGTGTTCTTTCCGATCTCGACCGCGGTGGACGTCGAGTCGCTGCCGAGCATCGAGGAGTCGGTGACCGAGGAGGCGAGCGCGTTCGTGATCGGCATCGACGAGGGCGCGCCGGACTTCGGCACGCGTTATCCGCTCGAGGTGAGCTTTGCCGAGGAGGGGTCGCCGTATGGCGCGCCGAACTTGCTCGCGCTGGTGCCCGTGCAGGGCATTCCGCTGCGCACGAAGACTCGCTATGCGGCGGTGGTGACGACGGGCGTGCGCGCGGCGAGCGGCGAGGCGCTGGAGCCGGCCGGGGCGGCCGCGGATCGATGGGCCGACGAGCTCGCGATCCTCGACGGGCTCGGCGTCGATCGCGATCGGGTGGCAGGCGTCACCGTGTTCACGACGGGCGATCCGACGGCGCAGCTCGCGGCCGTCAGGACCGCGGCGCTCGCGCGGCGGCTGCCGGTGATCGACGCGCCGTTCGTGCGCGGCGAGGTGTTCGACGACTACTGCGTGTACGAGACGACGATCGGCATGCCCGACTATCAGAGCGGCACGCCGCCGTACACGGATGCGGGTGGGGAGTGGCGCTTCGATGCGAGCGGCGCGCCGATCGTGCAGCGGATGGAGACGTCGCGGATCGTGGTGACGGTGCCGCGATCGGCGCAGCCGGGGGCGGGGTATCCGCTCGTCGTGTTCGTGCGCGCCGGTGGCGGTGGGGACCGGCCGCTCGTCGATCGCGGGCAGCACGCGGTGGCGGGAGGCGCGGCGATCGAGGCGGGCGAAGGACCCGCGCGCTACATCGCGCGCGCGGGGTTCGCGGGGCTGCAGGTCGAGGGGCCGCACGGTGGGCTGCGCAATCCGTCGATGGGCGACGAGCAGTTCCTGCTGTTCAACGTCACGAACATTCCGGCGATGCGCGACAACATCCGCGAGACGGCGATCGAGCTGTCGCTCATCGCGAACGTCGCCGCCGAGCTGCACCTCGACGCGAGCGACTGTCCGCCCGCGGGCACGATGGCTGCCGGGCCCGCGGACGTCGCGTTCGATGCGCAGCGCTTCGCGATCATGGGCCACTCGAACGGCGCGTGGATCTCGCCGCTCGCGGCGGCGTACGAGCCGCTGTTCGGCGCGCTGGTGCTGAGCGGCGCGGGCGGCAGCTGGATCGAGAACATCCTGTACAAGCAGAAGCCCGTCGCGCCCTACGGCGTGATCGCGACGCTGCTCCGCGTGTTCGAGCTGCGTGCGGACGATCCGGCGATGACGTTCATCCAGTGGGCGCTCGAGCCGGCGGACCCGCAGAGCTACGGGCGCATGATCGTCGGCGAGCCGCCCGGCGATCCGCGGCACGTGCTGATCGCGCAGGGCATGGTCGACAACTACATCCTGCCGCGCATCGCGAACACGACGAACCTGTCGATCGGCGTGGACCTCGCGGGACCGCCGCTCGACACCGCGGACGATCCGCGGCTCGCGAACCAGGTGCCTCTCGAGCGCCTCTTGCCGCTGATCGATCGCCGCGCGATCGCGCTGCCCGCATCGGGCAACGTCGGCGGCGCGACGGCGGTCGTGGTGCAGCGACCCGAGGACGGCGTCGAGGACGGACACGAGGTGCTGTTCCAGACCGACGCGCCCAAGCACGCGTATCGCTGCTTCCTCGCGAGCTGGGCCGCGACGGGGACGCCGAGCGTGCCGGCCGATGCCGCGCGAGATGCGCCATGCCCGTGACGCGGTGGAGCGAGTGCCTGCACGCGCTCGAGGGCGCGGCGTTGCCGGCGGCGTTCGTCGAGCTCGACGCGCTCGAGGCGAACGTGGATCGGCTGGTCGCGCCGATCCGCGCGGCGGGCAAGCGGCTGCGCATCGCTACGAAGTCGGTGCGCTGCCCCGCGCTGATGCGCCGCATCGCAGAGCGCGCGGGCGATGTCGTCATCGGCTACATGACGGCGAGCGCCGCGGAGACGGCGTTCTACGCGAGCGAGGGCATTCGCGACCTCGTGCTCGCCTATCCGACGATGCAAGCGTCCGATGCGGCGCACCTCGCGCGTGCGAATCGCACCGCGAGCGCGGCGACCGTCGTCGACGATGCCGCGCAGCTCGCGCCGCTGTCCGAGGCGGCGACGCGCGAGGGCACGGTGATCCCCGTCGTGATCGATGTCGACATGAGCTGGCGCCCCGCCGGCGACGCGGTCCACGTCGGCGTGCGCCGCAGTCCGCTGCGCGAGGTCGGCGCGATCGTCGCGCTCGCTCGCCGCATCGCCGAGACCCCGCAGCTCCGCTTCGCGGGCATCCTCGGCTACGAGGCGCAGATCGCCGGCCTGCCCGACAAGCCGCTCGCGCGCGCGTGGTCGAATCCGCTCGTCCGCCTGCTCAAGCGCGGCTCGCAGCCCGCGGTCGCGGATCTCCGCGCGCGCGTCGTCGCGGCGCTCGCGGGCGCGCAGCTCGCACCCGCGATCGTCAACGGCGGCGGCACCGGCTCCGTCGCGTGGTCGAGCACGGACGCGGCGCTCACCGAGATCACGGTCGGCTCGGGCTTCCTCGCCGGGCACCTCTTCGATCGCTACGCGGGTCTCGCGCTCGAGCCCGCGCTCGGCTTCGCGCTCGCGGTCACGCGACGCCCGTCACCGACGGTCGTCACCTGCTTCGGCGGAGGCTGGCTCGCCTCGGGCGCGGCCGGCCGCGATCGCCTGCCGCTCCCCGTGTGGCCGCCCGGCGGCGCACTCCTCGGCGCCGAGGGCGCGGGCGAAGTGCAGACACCCGTCGCGTTCACCGGCGAGGTGCCGGCCCTCGGCGACGCGGTCGTGTTTCGCCCCGCGAAGTCCGGCGAGCTCGCCGAGCACGTCATCGACTACGCGCTCGTGCGCGACGGCCGGATCGTCGAGCGCGTCCCGACGTACCGCGGCCTCGGCCACGCCTTCATCTGAGCCGTGCGCGCCGCGCACCGTTGCGCAACAGCGTGCGCAGTCGTCGACGGAAATGGCTCGTCGCATCGCCACCATGGCTACGCGATCGGTCGGCGTCGCGTGCGCAGTTTCGAATGCTTGTCGCCTCGACGCTGCGGAACGTGGCTTGCTGTCGTGCGGGCGCATGACTCGCCTCGCTGTGCTGATCCCGCTCGCTCTCGTCGGATGTGCGGACACGAGCGATCCGTGCGCGGAGATGTCCGCGAAGCTCGCTGCGTGCTTTCCCGACGTCACGACGATCGCGCCGACGTGCGATGCCGATGTCGCCGATCAGGTGAACAGCATGTCGTGCGACGAGCTCGCCGCGCGCGACGGCAAGGCCGATAGCTGGACCTGCGTGTGGATGCCGTGGCTCCCGTCGTGCAGCGGCGGTGGTTCCTCCTCGAGCGGCAAGCGCATCGAGGTGTCGACGGAGGAGTGCGGCCCCGGCGCGCTGTGTCCCTACGTCACCGGGGCGAGCTGCGGGCTCGTCACGCTCCACCAGGGATCGCACGAGGTCGCGCGCGGGTTCTCGTCGAGCGGCGGCCGCTTCACGTTCGATGGCCTGGCCGCCGGCGAGTACACCGTGAAGGTCCACGAGCGCGATAGCTCGCTCGCGCGCATGTTCGTCGACGACCTCAGCGACGAGACGGCGCCCTCGAGCATGAAGGTCATCGTCGAGAGCGGCGCGACGTGGGCGCGCTTCAACCTCGTCCACGGAAGCGCGGCCGCGATGACCCGCTGCGCTGACATCGACGGGAACTTGACGGTGAAGGCAGAGAGCACCGGCGCCGCCGTCGATCGCCACCTCGTCGAGTGGGACTGGATCGTCGAGCTCGAGACCGACGGCGCCGTCGTCGATCGTACGCGCCCGCTGTTCATCCACCACGAAGCCAGCGGCTCGGGCCGCGACGAGAACGTCCTCGCGTTTCGCCAGCTGCGCGCCGGGACGCACACGCTCCGCTTCGTGCGCATGGACATCCCCTCCTACAAGCAGAAGCCGAACCCGGACTACGCGGACCTCGTGAGGTACTACCGCGCCGACGACGTGGATCCGATCGAGGTCACCATCACCGTCAGCGCTGCGCAGGCGAGCGGTCGCACGATCACGGTCGACAGGACGCTCGTCGATCCGCTTCGCTAGTCCGCGCGATAGGCCACGCGCGGCTAGTCCGCGCGATAGGCCACGCGCGGCTAGTCCGCGCGATAGGCCACGCGCGGCTAGTCCGCGCGATAGGTAAACCGAAGCTCGTAGTCACAGAGGTGGAACACGTCCCCCTCGTCGATGCGCTTGTTGTCGATGCGCATGCCCTTGTAGTCGATGCCGTTCGTCGACCCGAGATCCTTGATGTAGAAGGTCCCGTTGCGACGGATCACCGCGGCGTGCTTGCGCGAGATGTTGCCGTCCTTGATCGGCAAGTCCGACGTCTTGCTGCCGCGGCCGATGATGAACTGGTCCTTCGTCACCGGGTAGCGCTGGCCGTTATAGATGAGGAAGAGCGTCGGTCCGCCCGAGCCCATGCTCGGCGGTGGCGCGGACGACGGCTGCGGCGATGGCGCGTGCATGCCGCCGTTGGCGCCGCGGCTGTTGTTCGTGGTGGTCGGCGCGTAGCCGGGCGTCGGGGGCGCGGGGCGACGCGCGGACGCGCCGGGTCCACCGCCCATGCCCATCTGTGGTTGGGGCGGGGGCTGCGTTCCGGGTTGCGGGCGACCGCCCACGGGCGGGCCCTTGCCGGGATACGACGTCGGGCCGCTGTTGTTCGAGGCACCGCCCACGTTGGGCTGTCCGGAGGTCATCGCCGGCGCACCGGGAGACTGATAGTTCTTCGATCGCGCGTAGTACCTCATCGCCTCGTTCACGAGGTAGTCGATGGAACAATCGAAGTCGTTCGCCATCTGCTCGAACGTCTCCCATAGGACGTCCCGGCAGTAGAAATGGCGCATCGTCTTCTTGCTTTGATCCATTGCGCGAAACGTCTCCTGCGTACAGCACCGCGGGTTCCGTGCGGACGAACCCGTCTCCCTCTCTCCCGGCTATGTGGACGATACTACATCTGCTTCTGGTTCGCGACTAACCCCAACTATTTGGGTGCCGCAGCTAACCCATCGGCCAGCTCCTTGGCGCGCTGCCCGAGGGTCGGGTCGGTCTTGCGGTCCTTCGGCTCGACGGCGCTCTGGTCGCCCCAGTACCCGACGAGCTTGTCCTTCGAGCCGGATAGTGCCGCGATTTTTGGCGCATCCTCGACGGACTTCATCTTCGCGAGGGCCTCGATCGCGACCCACCTGGACACCCAGCTCTTGTCCGCGAGAAGCTCGCGCAGGGCGGCGAGGACCTTGTCCCGCGGGGTCAATTTGACGATCTCCGAGATCACGGCACCGTCCAGCTCTTTCTGGCCATAGGGGGCCTCGGGGAGCGCGCGGACCGCCGGGACCACCGCGGAGACCCCGCCGCAACCGATCGCGTTGTAGGCCGCCGCGTAGCGGAAGTTCTTCTCGGGATGCGGCAGCGCGATTAGCGAGATCAGCGGCTCCTGACAGGCCGGCGCACCGACGGCGCGGATCAGCTCCATCGCGTCGTTGCCCGGCTGCCCCATCATGCGCTCGTCCTTCGCGACCTTCACGAGGGCGTCGAGGTTGGGCCGGAGGCCGGCGGGGTCCGCGACATCGAAGCGCCCGCCCGGATCGACATACGCGGTGCGCAGTGCGTTCATCGCGCGCTTCGCCAGCGTCGGGTCGCCGCGATCCATGCCGGCGACGTCGATCACGTACTTCACGGCGTCGGGATCGCTCGTCGCCGCGAGGCCGAGGAGCAGCTCGTCGCCGATGCGGATCTTCGTCGTCTCCTGCCCCGGCGCGGCAACGACACCGTTGAGCACGCTGATCATCTTCTTACCCGCGGCCGGGCCGATCAGGCGGAGCGCGGCGGCGCCGAGCGTCGAGCCGACCTTCGCACGACCTTCGTAGGACATCACCGCGTACCAATCGATGAGGTAGTTGTCGATCTGCTGCTTGAGCGCGGCGTCGCCGTGCTTGCGCAGGTTGATCAGCGAGTCCTTCGCGACGATCTGCTGGCTCGCGGGAAGCGCGTCCTCCTTGTCGATGCGCGCGAGGTCCCACAGGCGCGGGGCGAGCTTCTGCAGCACCGCGATCCGGCGCGCCTCGGACATCGAGTCGAACGCCGCGCGCACCGCGGGATCGTTCCCCATGCGGATCATGTTCGCGGCCGCGTGCGCCGAGAGGTCCGCGTCGAGCCCTTCATCCTTGAGCGCCTTCTCGAGCTTGCCGGGGCCCTTCTCGGTCCGCGTCCATTTATCGATGTTCTCGTGATTCGTCTTCTCGCAGCCGACGCCGAGCAGCAACGAGATGATCAGCAACGCACGCGGGATCATGGCGCGAGCTTAACGTGGTGATAACTTCGGCGCGATGGCCGCACGGCGCATCCTGACGCTGGCCGTCATTACAGCTTGGGGCTCACTGATCTCTCATGCGGTGGCATCACCGCGCACGGATCCGACGAGCGGCCGCGCCGTGTTCACCGGCGCGACGGCCGAGCACGCGTCTTCGATCACGCTGTCGCCCGCCGCGCTCGCGCTCGCCACGGGCAACGAGCTGTACCTCGCGCTGACGTCGACGCTCTCGCAGACATCGATCCAGAGCCCGGGTGCCGACATCAGTGATACGACCGCGTCGCCCGGCGGCGTCGTCTCGTACCTGTGGCGCACGAGCGATCGCCTGCGCGTCGGCTTCGAGGCGCGCCTCCCGCCGCCCGAGGAGGGGCTCGAGGGATACGACGAGCTTCGCTATCACTCGCTCGGGATCGCCGATCGGCGATACGCGGCGACCGTCGGCGTCGGCGTGCGCGTGACGGGGCGCATCTACGTCGGCGCGAGCCTGACGCACGAGAACATCTTCTTGAAGCTGCGCTACGCGCGCGACTCCGCGCTCGCGAATGGCCGGGGCGCGAACGGCATCGACAGCGACTGCGGCGGCGCGCCGTGCGGTATCGGCAATCCGCTCGCGAGCGAGGTGTGGGCCGTCGACGTGCGCTCGCCGTACCTCGCCGCGGGCAACTTGAAGGCGAACATTGGCCTCCTCGTCCGCGTCGCGAGCGACGTCTGGATCGGCGTTGCCTATCACACGCCGCCGGGCGGCAGCATCCAGACGACGCTCGACGGATCGCTCGCGATCACGCGCGCGCCCCGCGACGGCGGCGACGTGATCCGCGGCGCCGCGAACGTCTCGATCTCGTATCCCGCGAGCGTCGACGGCGAGGTGCGTGCGCGCTTGCCCGCCGATCTGATCGCGCGCGTCGGCGGGCGCTGGGAGGACCTCTCGCGGTTCCAGGCGTACGACGTGCGCGGCACCGGCTCGAAGCTCGTGCAGGCCGGCCTTCCCGAGTGGACCCAGCGAGCGCGCGGTCTCCAGGACTCGTTCGCGATGTGGGGCGGCATCGAGCAGATCGACAGCGGCGAGGTCGCGCGGTTCGGCGGACGCCTCGGCTTCGAGACCAGCGCGCACGACCTCGCGCGCACGTCGCCGGCGCAGATCTCGCCGCTCTCGCTGACGGTCGACGCGGGAATGCAGCTCCGCGTGTACAAGGGCGCCGCGTGGGTCTTGCAGGTGGCGTACGGCATCGCGTACTTCCCCACGGCGACCGTGACCGACAGCGCCTACGATCCGCAGCACCGCATCGATTGCATCGACAGCGGCTTCGACTACTCGACGGCCGCGTGCGCCGCGACGCGGAACGGCTACGCCTTGCCGAGCGCGAACGGCGAGTACGGCAAGCTCGAGCACGCGCTGCGCCTCGGGTTGCGCTATGACCATTGACGTCGACGAAGCAGCGATCGTCGTGTTCGGCGCGAACGGCCTCGTCGGACGGCGCATCTGCGCGCAGCTCGCAAAGCGCGACATCGCGTTCGAGATCGCCGGCCGCAGCGAAGCCAAGCTCGCCGCGCTCGCCGCGACGACGCGCGTCGCTCACACGCACATCGCCGACGCGACGGATCCCGCGTCGCTCGCGCGCGCGTTCGCGGGTGCGCGCGTCATCGTCAACGCGGCCGCGCCGCTCGCGCAGACCGCGGAGCCGGTGCTCGAAGCAGCGCTCACCGCGGGCGCGCACTACGTCGACGTCGGCGGCGAGCAGGCGGCGCTGCACGCGCTGTACGAGCGGCACGAGTCGACCGCGCGTCACGCGGGGCTCGTCGCGCTGCCGGGCGCGGGTGTCGACGCGGTGCTCGCGGATCTCGCCGCGACGTGGGCCGCGCAGCACCTCGTCGGTGCGACCGACGACGGGCCCGCGGTGCGAGCGGAGCCCGCCCGCCGCCTCGCCGAGGACCAGCCGCTCGAGGAGGTGATCACGAGCTACGTGTTCGACGACCTCGTGCTCTCGGCGGGGAGCCAGCGCGCGCTGTTCGCGGCGTCGGCGCAGCGTCCGCTCGTGTGGCGTCGCGATCGCTGGGAGCCGGGACGCGCGGGCGAGCGGCGGCACGTCAACGCGGGCCCCGAGCTCGGCGGCGAGCGCGCGGCTGTCAGCTACGCGGGCTCCGAGGTCCTCGCGATCCCGCGCCACGTTGCCGTCGACTTCGTCGCGAGCTACGCGTCGACGACGCGCAGCGCCGGTGCGACGCGCGCGCTCGGCCTGCTCGCACGCGCCCTGCCCTTCGTGCCCAAGGCCGCGAGCGAGCTGCTCGCGCCGTACGCGGATCCCGACGCGGACTACGAGCGCACGCGGCTCGCCGTCATCGCGCAAGTGCGTCGGGGATTCTCCGCGGCGCAGATCGTCGTTCGCGGCCGCGATCTCTACACGACGACCGCCGCGATCGTCGCGTGGTGCGCGCAAGCGCTCGCGACGCGCGTGTCGGGTCCGAGTGGAATGCGAACACCGGCGGAGCTGTTCCGCGCACCGCAGGCGCTGCGCGAGATCGCGACGCACGCAGAGCTCGTGTTCGAACCGAGTTTCGGAACCAGCTCCGCGTCGTAGTCAAGCGCGTTGATCGACGACGATGACGCGCACGCCGCGTGCCGCTCGTCGTCGGTATGCACACATGACAAGCGTGGTATCAACGGATCGATGTACGCGGGCACGATCAGCTGGCAGCTCGAGGCGGAAGCCCCGGCCGGCCGAGGAACCACCGCGAAGCGCTATCGCTTCGGCAATGGACTCTCGGTGATCACGGTGCTCGATCGCCGAGCGCCGATCGTCGCGCTGCAGACCTGGTTCCGCGTGGGCTCGCGTCACGAGCGTCCGGGCGCGACCGGCATGGCGCATCTGTTCGAGCACCTGATGTTCGGGCAGACCGATGCGCTGCCACCGGGCGAGTTCGATCGCCTCGTCGAGCGCACGGGCGGCGAGTCGAACGCCGCGACGTGGGTCGACTGGACGTACTACCGGCTGTCCCTGCCCGCGCGCGATCTGCCGCTCGGCGTGCGGCTCGAGGCGGAGCGCATGCAGCACCTCGTGCTCGAGTCCGCGCCCGTCGAGAGCGAGCGCGATGTCGTCACGAACGAGCGGCGCGAGCGCGTCGAGGACGACGTCGACGGCTGGCTCGACGAGCAGCTGATGTCGCACGCCTTCACGGTCCATCCGTATCGCTGGCCGACGATCGGCTGGATGGAAGACATCCGCGCGCTGTCGCTGCCCGACATCCGCGCGTTCTACCGGACGTGGTACGCGCCGAACAACGCGACGATCATCTGCGTCGGCGACTTCGACGAGGGCTCGCTGCTCGATCTCATCGCGAGCCACTACGGCGCGATTCCGCCGGCGCAGCTGCCCGACGTGCCGGTCGTCGTCGAGCCCGAGCAGACGCACGAGCGCGTGGTGCGTGCGCCCAAGCCGATCGCGACCGATCGCCTGCTCGTCGGCTACAAGGCGCCCGGCCAGGACGAGCCGGACTGGGCGGTGCTCGAGATCGTGGCGACGCTCCTCGCGGGCTGCCCGTCGGCGCGGCTGTATCGCCGGCTCGTGATCGAGCACGAGGCAGCGTCGAGCGTCGATGCACAGCTGACGCCGTTCCGCGATCCATCGCTGCTGCGGCTCGCGGTGACCGCGGCGCGCGGCCACTCGGCCGACGAGATCCTCGCGATCATCGACAAGGAGCTCGCGTCGATGGCGCAGACGCCGCCATCGAAGGCGGAGGTGGAGAAGGCCAAGGCGATCGCCGAGACCGACTTCTGGACGTCGCTCGTCGACGTCGACGGCAAGGCCGAAGCGCTCGGCCACTACGAGATCGCGCTCGGGGACTTCCGCAAGGTGAACACGCTCGCGGAGCGGCTCGCGCAGGTCAGCGCCGACGACGTCGCGCGCGTGGTGCGCACGTACCTGCGGCCGGAGCGCCGCACGATCGTGATCGCCGAACCGGAAGTGGATGGGGTCGCCGAGGAGGACGAGGACGACGAGGAAGAGGACGCGGCGTGAAGGTCATCCACGAGGCGTCCCACGACACGCCGCTGGTGTGGTTCGAGGTCGCGATCCGCGGAGGCGCGGGCGCGGATCCAAAGGGCGTCGAAGGCCTCCATCGCCACACGGCGCTGCTCGCGCGGCGTGGTGCCGGCCGTCGCGATCGCGCCGAGCTCGACGAGGTCCTCGACGGACTCGGCGCCGCGCTCGACGTCGGCGTGTCGCGCGACGCGATCAGCGTGTCGGGCCTCGCGCTCTCGCGGCACCTCGACGCCGTCGTCGATCTCGCGGCCGACGTGCTCGCGGATCCGCGGTTCGCCGAGGACGAGCACGCGCGCCTGCTCCGCGAGACGCCGCAGGTGCTCGACGAGATCCGCGACGACGACAGCGCGCTCGCCACGCGCTGGTTCGACTGGCTGTGCTGCCCGGGTCACTCGTACGGCCGCAGCTCGCTCGGAACGGAGACGTCGTTGCAGCGGATCGATCGCGCGACCGCCTCGGAGCTGTGGAAGCGCCAGGTCGTCGCGGACAACCTGGTCGTCGGCCTGGCGGGCGACATCGACGAGGCCGCCGCGGCGCGCGTCGTCACGCGGCTGACCGAGCGGCTGCCCGCCGTGCCGCGCCCCGCCGCGGTGTTCACCGTCCCCGAGATGTCGAGCTCGGGGCGCGGTCGCCGCACGATCCTCGTCGACAAACCGGATCGCACGCAGGCGCAGCTGCGCATCGGCCACTTGAGCGTTCGCTACGGCGATCCCGACACCGCCGCGCTCGCGGTCGCCGAGGCCGTGTTCGGCGGGATGTTCAGCTCGCGGCTCATGCAGGAGATCCGCGTCAAGCGCGGCTGGAGCTACGGCGCGGGCTGCGCGTTGCGCCGGTCGAGATTGCCGCACTGGTTCGAGATCTGGATGGCCGCCGGCATCGACGTCGCGGGCCCCGCCGTCGCGCTCACGCTCGATCTGTTCGCGGACTACGCGGCGAGGGGCCCCACCGACGACGAGGTCGACTTCGCGAAGAGCTACCTCGTCGGCGCGATGCCGTTCCACGTCGCGACCGCCCGACAGCGCATGCAGCTCGCGGTGCGCGACGCGGTGTTCGATCTGCCCGACGGCTTCACCGCGCGGCTGCCCGAAGCGCTCGGCGCGCTCACCGCCGCCGACGTGCGCGCGGCGTGCAAGCGCCACATGCGCCCCGATGACGTGGTCACGGTCGCCGTCACGACGGCCGACGCCGCAAAAGGTGCGCTCGCCGATGCGAACGCCGGCAAGCTGACGGTTGTCGATCACGACGAATACTGAGGTATCGTCGAACCCGATGATGCCGGTGACGACGTGGGTGGCATGAGTCTTCACAAGCGCTTCGATCCGAGTCCGACGATCGCCACCGAGGCTGCGCTCGAGATGGCGATCGTTCCGTTCATCGACCGCTTCGTGAAGCCCGAGCTGCGCGAGAAGGCGACGGCGGCGTTCCTGCCGAAGAACGAGCGCCACCCGTGGGGTGACCTCGTGCACATGATCGACACGACGCGCGCTCGCCCCTACGAGCCGGGCGTGCTCGCGCCGTGGAACGCCGTGCGCGGCGTGTTCCTCGTCGAGCACGAGGCGTACTCGGTGGCGACGCAGACGGCGATGGGCCTCTACGTCGTCGAGGATTCGCTGTTCATCGCGTATCGCGCGACGTTCGCCGTGGCGCGCTACGCGAGCGGCAGGCCGCTGCTGCTCACGTGAGATCGGTGGGCGCGAGGCCCGTCCAGCTCGCCGCGATCGCGATGATGTCGGCCGCCGTGACGGTGTCGCGCAGCATCAGGCCCGGCGTCTGCGTCGCGCGGAGCTGCGCCTCGAGCGCCTCGACCTGCCGGCTGCACTCCGGCAGCTCGCGGTACGCGATCTCCGCGGCGCGCTGGAGCTGGCCGGTGCGGCGCGCGTGCTCCTCCTCCGTGCGCAGCGACTCCTCGCGCGCGATCCACTCGCGGATCGCGTGCACCATCTGCTTCTGTGCCGTCCACTGCCCGCGCAGCGTCTCGGCCTGCGCGCGCTGCGTGGCGAGCTCCGCGCCGAGCCAGTCGCGACGATGCTGCGCGCCCGGTCCCTCCTCGGCGTGGAGCGCGCGGTACTCGATCTCGAGCTTCACGAGGTTCGACTCGATCGCGGCGACGTCGGCCGGGACGCTCTCGGCCTCGAGCTTGAGCTGACTCGCCGCCTCGTCGACGAGGTCGATCGCCTTGTCGGGGAGGTAGCGATCCTTGATGTGCTTCGCGGCGATCTCGACGGCGGCGACGACCGCGGCGTCGGAGATGCGGATGCGGTGGTGCGCCTCGTAGCGATCCTTGATGCCGCGGAGAATCACGAGCGCGTCCTCGATCGACGGCTCGTCGACGCGCACGGGCTGGAAGCGACGCTGCAGGGCCTTGTCCTTCGCGACGTGCTTGTCGTACTCGGCGGTCGTCGTCGCGCCGATGCACGAGAACTCGCGCCGCGCGAGCACCGGCTTCAAGATGTCGCCCGCGCCCATCCCGCCCTCGCCCGCGCCGGAGCCGATGATCGTGTGAAGCTCGTCGATGAACAGGATCACCTCGGGCTGCGCGAGCACGCCGGCGATCACGTTCTTCAGACGCTCCTCGAAGTCGCCGCGAAACCGCGTGCCGCCGATCAGGTGCGCGAGATCGAGCGCGAGGATGCGGCGCGCGCGCATGCTATCGGGGACATCGCCCATCGCGATGCGCAGCGCGAGCCCCTCGACGATCGCCGTCTTGCCGACGCCCGGCAGGCCGATCAGCACCGGGTTGTTCTTCGTGCGGCGCCCGAGGATCTGCAGCGTGCGCCGGATCTCGGCGTCGCGACCGATGACGGGATCGAGCTTGCCGGTCCGCGCGCGCTCGACGAGATCGACGGTGTAGGAGCGAAGTGCTTCGACGGACATGCGTCTCCTCTAGCCGTGCAGCGAGCGCTGCGAGCTGAGCACGTCCGCGATCGCGGCCCGCGAGCGGTCGAGCTCCTCGGGATCCTTGACCGGCAAGAACCGCGCGTCCTCGCCCGCCCGCGCGACCTCGACGAAGCGCGTCGGCAACGTCGCCGTCAGCTCCCCGACGAGCCGCTCGAACTGGATCGCTGCTCGGCCGTCGACCTGCTTCTCGACGCGGTAGTACGGCAGCGCGAAGTCGCGATCGATCGCGGCGGCGTCGAGCACGAACGTGTTCGTGTTGAACACCTCGATCGAGTCCTGGTCGAACGCCGGGGGGAAGCGAAAGCCTTCGATGATCTGGGGCACGCCGTCGAGGAGCGCAGGAGCGCCGCCCTTGTCGCCCTTGACCTTGCGCACAACCTCGGCGGTGATCGCGCCCCCGAGCTCGGCGTGCATGCCGATGATCGCGGGATCGAGCGTCGCGCCGAGGTTGTCGACGTTGGACATCAGCAGCGTCGTGCCGCCCGCGTCGCGGAACTTCGCGAGCGCGCCGCTCGAGCGCAGCGCGAACGTCAGATCGCCGTGTCCGGTCGCGTACGGCGAGAGCTCGCCGTCGTCACCGACGAACAGCTCGCCGCTCGGCTGCAGCCGCAGCGCCGCGAACTGCGGAAACACCGTCACGCTGCTCGCACCGCCGATGTGCTCGAGGAGCGTGTCGTGCGTCGCGAAGCTCGACATCACGAGCATCGGCACGGGTGCACCCACGGCGACCGAGAGAGCGCGCACGTCGTCGTGCTTGCACTGGAAGAAGCTGCGATCGCCGTCGGCCGGGACGACGGCCTTGACCACCCCGCCGAAGCGCGTCGCCATGCCGCCCGCGAGGACGATGGCGCCGACCTGGCGCGCCATGATCATCTCGAGGCCCTTCGCGCGGAGCCGCCGTCGCTCGTCGGAGCCGAGCGGTGGCAGCGCCGGGATGTCGCCCGCGGGCAGCGGCGCGAGCGCACCGGTGACGGCGTTGCTGGATCTGTCGCCCGCGCGCGCGACGAACTGCTTCTGCAGCGATGGATCGTAGCCGTAGCGGGCGAGTGCGGCCTCTGCCTCCGCGAGAGTCTTCATCGCGAGGACTGTACTAGGGCGCGCAGGTGAAGACGCTGTTCGTGTTGCCCATCCCGTCGTCCATCGTGCTCGGGTTCGTCGGATCGAGGATCCAGGTGGTGCCGTTCACGATGAACTTGTAGGCGTGCTGGCCGGCGGGAAACTCGTGGCTCGCGTCCCATCCGCCCCCGCCCGACTGGACGAGCTCGATCGCGCCGGGCGGGTTGGGCGCCCACTGGCTGAACGTGCCCGTGAGCCACACGCTCGTCGCGGTCGAGTACCCGTCGAGGTGGAACGCCTTGGTGCACGTCATCGCGGCCATCGAATCGGTGCCGCCGCCGTCGGTGGTGACCGCCGCGTCGTCGGTGTTGCTATTCGCATCGATGCCCACGTCGTCACCGTCCCCTCGACCCCAACCGGGCGGACGGCACGCTGCCAGAACCAGCAGCACGGTGACGAGGTGGCGCATCGCGAGTCGTCATTTACAAACCGCATGCCGTGCTAAGTGCTCGCGCGCGTCGTCATCGTCGACGTCGCGTCGCGATTGGCAGCGCGGCCCGGCGCCGCCCGCGTTTCCTTTTGCAACCTCGGGGCAGCCAGGTACGCGAGATCGCGGTCGATCGCGAGCTCAGCAGGAGGCACGGATCGTGGAAACCGCGGGGGCGTGACCCAGCTTCGCCGCGTGATCCCTGCCCTCGCGATCGTCGCTCTCGCGGCTGCACCCGCGGGCGCCGTCGAGCCGGCGACCTCGTTTCGCTACCTGGTCACCGGCAACGGCTTCGGCTTCCAGGTCTTCGACGTCGCCGCGAACGCGGTGAAGCACTACCTCGAGCGTCCGTATCGCTACCTGCGATCGGGGGCAAACCCCGACGGCGAAGGCATCGTCCGGCGCAACCTCGTCTTCGACACGTACTTCGGGATCAAGACCGGCCAGGGCGCGGGGTGGCTCGGCGGCCGTCCGCCGTCGGAGACCGGCTACGTCCAGGAGTCGAACATGATCCGCTCGGCGGTCCCGTTCGCGGGGGTCACCACCGAGACGTTCTTCGTGTCGCCGTTCGGCTACCAGGGCAACGCGCTCGTGATGCTGCTGAAGGTCACGAACACGAGCGGCTCGGCGCAGAACGTCACCGCGTACGCGATGAACAACTTCAAGCTCGGCTCGGCGCCAAACCCCGACGAGCCCGGCGCGAACGGCGAGTCGATCAACTGGGACGGCTCGGTCGCGACCGAGACCGGCCCGGGTGGCGGCTCGATGGTGTACGTGCCGATCGGCGGCGCGGACATCGCGAGCTGCGCGGACACCGCGTACTCGACGGTCGCCGCGGGCTCGGGCCTCACCGCGACGCCGTCGTGCACCGGCACCGACAAGAAGAGCGCGCTGCAGAAAGACCTCGGCTCGCTCGCGCCGGGCGCGTCCGCGTGGTGGGGCGTCGCCGTGCTGTTCGACGACACGAGCGCCGCGACCGCGAAGGACGCGTGGACCGCGTTCGCCGCGGGTCGCAGCGCCGAGACGATCTACACCGACGTGCTCGCCGAGTTCGAGGCGTGGCGCAAGCCGGCGATCGGCGGACTGTCGCCGGAGGAGACCGCGATCTGGCGGCAGTCCGAGGCCGTGCTGCGCATGTCGATGATCCTCGAGCCGTACAGCGAGTCGCCGCGCCGCAAGAACCACGGCATGGTGCTCGCGTCGCTGCCGCCGGGCGGCTGGCACACGGGCTGGGTGCGCGACGGAGTCTACGCGCTCGTCGCGATGGCGCGCGCCGGTCACGTCGACATGGCGAAGAAGGGCCTCGACTTCTATCTCGACGCCGACGCGGGTCGCTATCCGCAGTTCGTCAACAACGCGACCGGTTATCGCATCTCCACCGTGCGCTACTTCGGCGACGGCCAGGAGGAAGCTGACTTCTCCGGCCAGCCGACGCGCAACATCGAGACCGATGGCTGGGGCCTGTTCCTGTGGGGCGCGCGCACGTACGTCGACGCGTCCAGCGACATCGCGTGGCTCTCCGCGACGACGAAGAAGGGCGACACGGTCTACGACGCGATCCGCGACGGGGTCGCCGAGCCGATGGCGCAGAACATGGAGACCGCCGGCATGGCGATGGCCGACTCCTCGATCTGGGAGGTCCACCACGGCAACCGCCAGCACTTCCTCTACACGACCGCGGCGTTCGCGCGCGGCTTCTGCGACATGGCGACGCTCGCCCGCCGCGCCGGCCGCGACGACGACGTCGAGCGCTACCGGATGCTCGCGGAGAAGGCGCGCCTCGCGATCACGTCGCTGTTCATCGACTCGCGCAAGGTCCTCGCGGGCACGCTCGAGAAGCTGCAGCAGGGGCAGAACTACCGCGACGGCTCGTCGGTCGAGGTCATCACCTGGCAGCTCGTCGCCGCCGACGATCCGATCGCGCGCGCCACGCTCGGTGACTTCTCGTACCTCGCGACGCCGGCAGGCGGCTACAAGCGCGTCGAGGGCTCGAACGATCAGTACGACACCGACGAGTGGATCCTGATCGACCTCCGCGCGTCGTCCGCGTTCCGCCGCGCCGACCAGGCCGACAAGGCCGACCAGCTCCTCGGCTGGGTCACCGGTCAGGCCGCCGCGAACTACAACCTCCTGCCCGAGCTCTACAACACGCGCACGTCCTCCGGCGCGATCGGCGCGTACAGCGGCTCGATCCCGATGGTCGGTTACGGCGCGGGCGCGTACCTCATGACGTTGATCGACCGCGCCGGCAACTACGAGCACGCGGACTGCGGCGAGTTCGATCCCGGCGAGTACCCCGACGGCGGCACGGGCCCCGGCGGCGGCGACGATGACGCCGACCTGCGCACCGGCGTCGCGTGCGCGTGCTCCGGTGGTCCCGGTTCGACGGGCAACGGTCTGGTGCTCGCGCTCGCCGGTCTGTTCATGCTGCGCCGGCGGAGGGCGCGATGACCCTCGTCGAGCTCCGTGCGATCGGCAAGACGTTCCCCGGCGTTCGCGCGCTGCACGACGTGTCGCTGTCGATCGCCCGTGGCGAGGTGCTCGGCCTCGTCGGCGAGAACGGCGCCGGCAAGTCCACGCTGATCAAGATCCTCGGCGGCGTGTACGCGACGTACACCGGCTCCGTCGTCGTCGCCGATCGCGCGGTGACGTTCCGGTCGACGCGCGACGCGCGCGCGGCGGGCATCGCGGTCGTCCACCAGGAGCTCGCGCTAGTCCCCGAGATGTCGGTCGTCGACAACCTCGTGCTCGGCCGCGAGCCCACGCGCTTCGGCCTCTACGATCACGCACGCGCACGCGCGATGGCGACGTCGATGCTGCGCGAGGTCCTCGGCGCCGACGCGTCGGCGATCGACCTCGACGCGCCCATCTCGCACCTCGGCGTCGGCGTGCAGCAGATCCTCGAGATCGCGCGCGCACTCGCCGACAACGCCCGCGTGATCGTCCTCGACGAGCCGACGGCCGCGCTCACCGACTCGGAGATCGAGCGCCTGTTCGGCCTCGTCCGCGCCCGCCGCGCCGCGGGCACGTCGTTCGTCTACATCTCGCACCGCCTCGGCGAGATCGCGGCGCTCTGCGATCGCGTCGCCGTCCTGCGCGATGGCGAGCTCGTCGGCGTGGTCGCGGGCTCCGCGCCGACCGACGACATCGTCACGATGATGACCGGCAAAGAGCTCGGCGATGTTCACGCGCGTCGCTCGCGGGAATCGAGCGCGGCCTCTGATGCGAATGCGCCCGCGAGTGCGCGCCTTTCCTCGAGCGATCTCGAGAGCGCCGATCGAGTCGCGGCTCGCGACGGCACGCACGATCGAGTAGAGGGTGCGCCCGTCCTCCGCGTGCGCGGTCTGTCGGTCGCGCATCCCGCCTTGCGAGATCGCCGCGTGGTCGACAACCTGTCGTTCAGCGTGAGCGCGGGCGAGGTCGTGGCGCTCGCGGGCGCGATGGGCGCGGGTCGCACCGCGACGCTCTCGGCGCTGTTCGGCGTCGCGCGCTCCGCGGTCGCCGGCACCATTCTCGTCGACGGTCGCGACGTTCGCATCACGTCACCGCGCGACGCGATCGGCGCGGGCATCGCGTACGTGCCCGAGGATCGCAAGGGCTGTGGCCTCGTGCTCGACGCGTCCGTCGCGGACAACCTCGCGCTCGCGTCGCTCGACTCGATCTCGTCGTTCGGTCTCGTCGACGGCCCACGCGCCGAACAACGCGCCCGCGCGCGCGTGGCGGCCATGGCCATCAAGGTCCCGTCGCTCGACGCCGAGGTCTCCACGCTCTCGGGCGGCAACCAGCAGAAGATCGTCATCGGCAAGTGGCTCGAGCGCGCGCCGCGCGTCTTGTTGCTGGACGAGCCCACGCGCGGTGTCGACGTCGGAGCGAAGGCCGAGATCTATCGCCTGATCGAAGCTCTGGTGGCGAAGGGCCACGCGGTCGTGATCGCATCGTCCGATCTGCCCGAAGTGCTGCGCCTCGCCGATCGCGTCCTCGTGCTGCGCGAAGGCCGTCTCGCCGGCGAGCTCGCCGGCGACGAGGTCACCCAGCTCGCGATCATGCAGCTCGCGGTCGGCTCCGCGGACACGACGCGCGTCCCCGCCGAATCGAGTGCGAACGATGTCGGCGAGATCAAACCCGCGCCGATCGCGATCTCGGACGCGGAGCCCGAGCATGTCGCCGGCGCGATCGTCGAAGCCGCGCAGATCGCGACACGCGAGTCGGCGCGTTGCATCGAGCCGCATCACCTCGGCCCGCGCGTGGACGCCGTGCCGTCCGATGCCCGCACCGCATCCGATGCCCGCACCGCATCCGATGCGCGCACCGCATCCGACACGACGCGCGTCGAAGGCTCGGCCGCGACTCCGATCCACGTCATCGCGCAACGCAGCGCGCCCTGTGCCAGCCGGCTCGACGAGACGCCTCTTCCTGTCCTGCCTTCGGACAACCGCCGTGGAGTGACACCGTGACCCTCGAGAGCATCCTTCCGAAATCCTCGGCGACGAAGGCGCCGCCGAAGCGCACCGATCGCAACGCGTGGGCGATGGCCGGCGTCCTCCTCGCCATGTGGGCCGTACTCGCGATCTTGCCGGCGACGCGGAACGTCTTCCTCACGCAGGGCAACATCTCGACGCTGCTCACGCAGAGCGCGGTGCTGCTCGTGGTCAGCGTGGGCATGACGATGGTCATCCTGATCCGCGGCATCGACCTGTCGGTCGGCGCGGGCGTGGCGCTGACCGGCGTCATCGCGGCGCTCGCGCAGATCAAGCTCGGCTTGCCGGCGCCCGTCGCGATCGCGATGGCCATTGCCGCCGGTGCGGCCATCGGCGCGTTCCACGGCTTCTGGGTCGGTTGGCTCGGCGTCCCCGCCTTCGTCGTGACGCTCGCGGGCTTCAAGGCCTACCGCGGCGGCGCGCTGGTGATGAGCGACGCGAAGGGCCTCGCGCCGATGCACGAGGACTTCCAGCTGCTCGCGAGCCACGTGCCCCAGGTGGCGACGTGGGTGCTCGTGATCGGCACGCTGGCGATGGGCGTCGCGATGACCGTGCGCGATGCGCAGCGGCGCAACGCGATGGGCGTGGGCGAGGTCTCGACGAAGATCATCGCGACGCGCGTCGCGGGTCAGGTGCTGCTCGCGAGCCTCTTGCTCGCGGTGTTCGGCAGCCGCGGCATCCCGGTCAGCGTGCTCGTCGCCGCGGCCGTCGCGCTGTGGGGCGTGTTCGTCACCCGGCGCACGCGGTTCGGACGCCATCTGTACGCGATCGGCGGCAACCCCGAGGCCGCGCGGCTCAGCGGCATCGACGTGAAGAAGACGACGATGGGCGTCTACGTGATCGTCGGCGTGCTGACCGCGATCGCGGGCGTCCTCCTCGCCGCGCGCGTGAACGGCGTGACCCCGGGCAGCCAGGGCACGCTGCTCGAGCTCGACGCGGTGACCGCCGTGGTCATCGGCGGCACGTCGCTCGCGGGTGGACGCGGCAGCGTCGTCGGGACGGTGCTCGGCACCCTCGTGTTCGCGACGCTCGCGAACGGCATGAACCATTTGCGAATCGACTCCAACTGGCAGCTGATCTGCACGGGCGCGATCTTGTTGGTCGCCGTGCTGATCGATGTTCTCTCGAAAGGCAGGCGCTCGTGATCCGGACCTCGACCCTCGTTCTCGCTTCGTTCCTCGCTGCTGCAGGCTGCAAGGCCAAGGAAGGTCCGCAGGTCGCGTTTCTGCTCTCGACGTTGCAGGAGGAGCGCTACCAGAAGGACCTGAAGTACTTCGAGGAGCGCGCGAAGGAGCTCGGCATCGCGACGGTGGCGTTGGCGGCGGACAACGACAACGCGAAGCAGATCGCGCAGGTCGAGGACGTGCTCGCGCAGGGAGCGAAGGTGCTGGTGATCCAGCCGACGGATTCGCAAGCGGCGAGCGCGTACGTCCGGCTCGCGCACGAGAAGGGCGCAAAGGTCATCGCGTACGACCGCGCGATCGTCTCGCCCGATCTGGACTACTACGTCTCGCACGACAGCTATCGCGTCGGCGTGCTCCAGGCCGAGGCGGCGCTGGCGGCGACCGGTGGCAAAGGCAAGTACGTGCTGCTCGCGGGGCAGGCGGGCCACTCGGTCGCGAGCGAGATCACGCGCGGCTACGAGCACACGCTCGCGCCATACGTCGCGCGCGGCGACGTCGAGATCGTGATGAAGCAGAACCACAGCGCGTGGTCGCCCGAGCAGGCGCTGCGCACCGTCGAGGACGCACTCACCCGGAGCGGCGGCAAGATCGACGCGATCCTCGCGAACAACTCCGGCATGGCGCGCGGCGCGGTGCAGGCGGTGCAGGCGGCCGGGCTGTCCAAGGTGTTCATCGCGGGCGCGGACGCGGACGCGGCGAACGTCAACTTCGTGTGTCAGGGCAAGCAGACGATCGAGGTGCTCAAGGACATCGCGCCGCTCGCGAAGACCGCCGCGGAGGTCGCGAAGCAGCTGCTCACCGGCGACGCGGCGAAGGGCTCGGCGACGATCGAGATGGGCGGGCGCCCCGTTCCCGTCGCGGCGGTCCGCGTCGAGGTCGTCACGCCCGACAACGTGAAGTCACTGCTCGTGGATTCTGGCTTCCTCGCCGCGAGCGAGCTGCCGGGATGCGCGAGCAAGATCGCGCAGGCGAAGTGATGCGCCAGCGAGCTGTCAGGCGAGCAAGTACCCTTGGGGTGAGCGCGCTCGCCCTCCTCCTCGTCCCGGCGATCGCGTTCGCCGAGGATGTTCCCGTCGAGAAGCAGCCCGAGACAAAGGAGCACGAGGACAAGCCGAAGCAGGCCGCCGCGATCACGCCGATCTCGTCGGACGACTCGGTCAGCGTCTCGAAGACGGATCCGAACGCGCCCAAGACCGGCCTCGACGTCGGCGACGTGCGCTTCGAGCTGCACGGCTACGCGCGCATGCCGCTCGCGACGCAGGGCACGCCGCGCGAGCCGTTCCTCGTCGACAACGACTACTACCTCTCGGGGTTCGCGTACACGCGGCTCTACGAGCCCGACTGGAGCGAGCTGTTCTTCAGCGCGCGCCGCGGCAACTACAAGGCCGAGTTCGGTCTGTTCGCGTCGCTGTACTCGGACTACGCGTCCGCGCGCCTCGAGAACCAGCTCGGCATCGCGCAGGCATCGGTCACCGCCGAGAAGTTCCTCGACGTCGACGCACTGAGCGTGCAGCTCGGCGTGTTCTGGGATCGCTTCGGCTACATCGAGCCGTACGACACGTACATCTACGGCCGCACGCATCAGGGCGGCGTGAAGGTCGCGTACGCCTTGCCCGGCGGCGGCACGGTGCAGACCGGCATCGGCATCCATCAGGCCGAGCTCCAGCAGAACCTCGGGCTCACGCCCGTCGCGCACCTCGCGGCGAGCTATCCCGTGATCCCCGAGCTCAAGCTCGGCGCGTACGTCCTGCGGACGTGGACGCGCGATCGCCGCCAGCTCTCGCCGATCCAGGACGGCACGATGTACGTCGCCGGCACCGACGCGAAGTACGAGCTGCCCGGTGGGCGCGGCCATGTCTACGGTGCGTTCAGCTTCATGGACATGGACAAGGTGCTCTACCTCGCGCCCGCGCTCGAGGTCATGCACTCCACCGGTGGGCGCGGACTGACCGAGAACTTCCTCGGCACCGACGCGTCAGAGGACGGCAGCGGTCGCATGTACACGCTCGCCGTCGATGCGCCGATCGCGATCACCGACAAGATCGGCGCGCGCGCGTTCGGCATGGCGACCTGGGTCCGCTCGCCGCAGGTCGACGAGATGGATCCCTCGATCAATCGCGACCGCCGCCTGTACCTCAAGTGGGGCGTCGAGCCGAGCTACGCGCTGCACCCACGGCTGCGCGTGTCCGCGCGCTTCGATCGCGTCGTCCTCGACATGTACGACTCGGAGAACAGCTTCCGCGTGCTCTCGCCGCGCATCACGTTCCCGCTCGACACGTGGGGCGAGCTGTTCGTGATGTACTCGCACTACTGGTACGGCGACAAGATCACGCTGCGCCCGGGACAGGTCCCGCTCGAGACGATGCCCGACCGCAACGTGATCAAGCTGCAGGCCCAGGTTCGCTGGTAGGTCGCAGGTCGGGTCGCACCTGACGTTGCCACCCGCAGTACCCGAACGGGTACTGGCCCCGCGGAGCCCGGTTCCATAGCGTGACGAACGCCGCGATGGCGTCGTCTTGGTGGAGCATGGGTGAGTCGCGATCGATGGAGTTTGCCGCCGCTCTGAAAGGCGCGCGCGACTTCATCGCCGCGGGAACGATCGTGTGCGACCACCTGCGCGAGCACTTCGGCATCGAGTCCGCGGTGACGCTGTTCGAACCCGTGAGCGGGCGACCGCTCCTGTCCGTGGACAACGTCGAGATCGCGTCGAACGTCAGTCGATTGCAGTTCTTTCGCGACTCGTGGGCCACGCTGTTCCAGACGTACGTGCCGATGCTCCGCGAGACGCCGCTTCCCATCGGCGACGAGCGCGTGCCGTCGACCCTCGGCCTGGAGCTCGCGCGCGCCGCCGGGTACCGCGGCGATTCGCCCTACTCGCTGGTCATTCCGCTGTTCGAGCCGTCGGGCCTGTTCGGCTGGATCGTGTGCGGTCGGCCGCTTCCGTTCACGGAGGACCTCCTTCGCGCGCTGACCGTGATCGGACATCACATGTCCGTGCGCCTCGCGCAGCTCGGTGTGCGCTCGTTGTCGGGGCGAACGATCCCCGACGAGCTCACCCACCGGCAGTTTCAAGTCGCCGAGCTCGCCGCGCGCGGGCACACGAACGCCGATATCAGCGCTGCGCTGGAGATGTCCGAGAACACCGTGAAGAAGCACCTGAAGGACATCTTCGACCGCCTCGGCGTCGTCAATCGCGCCGAGCTCGCCGCGCGCTTCGCGAGCTCGCCTCCGCGCGAGGACGTCCCGCTCGGCATCTCGCGTCGCGGCCGCAACACGATCATGCGCTTCGAGTGACCGCGCGACGGGACACCGCGTAGCCCGCGGCGAGGAGCGCGGCGAACACGGCGGTGCGCACGATCCGCGCGGGCGTATCCGCGAGCGCGAGCCCGCACGGCCACGCGACCGCGAACGCGACGGCGGCGACCGCGAAGGCGCGCAGCGGACCGGCGAGGCGGTGGCGGATCCCGACGACGCGAGGCAGCTCGAACAGCTGCAGCGTCTGCGACACCGCCATCGCGCACAGCGTGGAGATCGCGGCCCCGACGAGCCCGAGCCACGGATCGAGGATGACGTTGAGCACGACGTTGGCGACGGTCATCGCGATGCCGTTCTTCAGGAGCAGCGCCGCCCAGCCGCCCATCGCGAGCACGCTGCCGGTCAGCGCCGTCATGCAGAGGTAGAGCTGGCCCGCGAGCAGCACGACGACGAAGCCCGCCTCGCGCGGCGGCGCACCGAGCGCGGCGTGCAGCAGCGGCTCGCGCCACAGGGCGATCGCGCCGACGACGGCCGCGCCGATCCACGTCATCGTCGTCGACAGGTCGGCGAGGATCCGCGCCAGCGGTCGGGTCTCGCCGTCGGCGAGATAGCGCGCGGCGAGCGGCGCGAACGCACCGACGAACTGCACGCGCACGAGGTACAGCGCCCGCGTGATCTCGCTTCCCGCGCGATACAGGACGACGAGCGCCGGCGAGACGAACGCGCCGAGGAGGAGCGTGTCGAGCGAGTAGACGCTGATCCACAGGCCCGCGTTGAGGCCCTGCAGGATCGCGTAGCGGCGGTGGGCGGGTGGTGGCGTGCGGTCCGTGACCAGACCACGCAGGCCGACCGAGCGATGGAGGGCTCCCAACGCGACGATCGCGGCGATCGCGTACGCGAACATGAAGGACAGCCCGAGACCGGCGAGCGTCGGCGGCAACAACAGCGCGAGCACGTTGGCGAGCGCGGGCGCGAGGAACTGCAGGAGCACCACCTCGATCTCGTTGCGCAGCATCGCGGTGAACGGCGCGACGAGCATCGCGGCCACGCTCTGGAGCACGAGCGAGCCGGTCATCACCGCCAGCGTGATCAGCGCGTCGTCGGAGATTCCCACCGCGAAGGCAACGCTCCAGCCGATCGCACCGACCGCGACCTCGATGGCGATCACCGAGACGAGGCACGAGCGCAGGAGCGCGTGGAACCCCGCCGGCAGCGGATCGCCCGGGCGGCGCGCCGTGAACCGATGGATCGCGGCGACGTAGCCCGACGACACCAGGCTCTGCGTGATGTCGACGGCCGCCTGGATGACGAGGAATGTCCCGAGCACGGTCGCGCCGTGCCTGCGCGCGGCGATCGCAATGAACAGCGGCCATAGCGCCTTGCCGAGGGTGCCGCCGACGTTGATCCACACCGACCGCCGCAAGCGGCGCCCGTCCGACGCGAGGCGATCGTCGTCAGGCAACGTCACGATGGAGCCGTTGCCGCGCGGGTGCAGCGATGCGCGACTGCACTTGATCGAGCCAGATGCCCATGCCGGCGAGTCGCATCACGCGAACCGTGTCCATCTCGCCGAGCGGTCGACCGCGCGCGACGGCGCGCTGCCAGCGCTCGACCGGCCCACGCCACACGCGCTCGTCGAGGACCGTGGCGAGCGGCGAGAATGCATGCGCGAGCCGCTCGGCGCTCCGCGGCGTCGTCAACCAGCGCGGATACGCGTGGTAGTGGTAGCGATCGGTCCACCAGTAGCGCGCCGCGGAGAGCACGCGGCGGATCGGTCCGGCGCTCGGACGGGCGCCGTGCGGTGTCTGAGCGATCGGCCCGAACAGCGTCGGATACGTCTCGCGCAGGAGCCGCCCGTAGAACCATCCGTTGCGGCGCAGCGCCTCGGGCACGGCAAGCGAGAGCTCGACCAGCTCGCGATCGCAGAACGGCAGCCGATGGAGGAGGAACGCCTCGCCCATTCGCGTGCCCTCGGAGATGAACCGACGACCGCGACTGCGATAGCGCTCCTCGGACGACCATCGCGTCGACAGATACAGCCCGCCGAGCAACGCATCCCCGAGGAACCCGTTGTAGACGACATCGCCGACCTCGACGCAGCGGCGCAGGCACCGCAGTACGTGCATGTGCAGCAAGTCGAACTGCCCATCGGTGATCCACGTCGAGAGCTCGCGATCGTCGAACCAGTTGTCCTCGGTGAGCTCGCACACATCGTGTTGAACGCCTGCCCGCGCGGCGACGTCACGCGCGATCGTGACATCGAGACAGCGAGGCCGACCGAACGTCACGCAGTGCGGACGCTGTCCCGTTGCCTGCAAGGCGGCAAAGATCGCGCGCGAGTCCTGGCCGCCGCTCAGCGTGAGCACGGGCGCCCCCGCGCGCGAGCGATGCTCCTCGTGCACCTCGTGCCAGCGCTCGACGATGCGTTCGCGCAGGT
This sequence comes from uncultured Kofleriaceae bacterium, assembly GCA_964617845.1. Classification (GTDB taxonomy): domain Bacteria; phylum Myxococcota_A; class Polyangia; order Haliangiales; family Haliangiaceae; genus JABFXX01. Next base: position 27,403 of record CAZUAR010000014.1, read on the forward strand.
GCGCCGCCTCGGCGCCGGTGACGACCAGCGGTGAGTCGGGCCACCGCCAGTACGTCGTCTCGACGAGGCTCTGGCCAGCAGGCTCGTAGACGAGGAGCGTCGCCGCCGGTACGAGCTCGACGCCGCAAAACCACGTCGACGCGCCATCGAGGTGTCCCTTCTCGAACAGCTCGGTCGCCGCCTCGACGCGCGTGGGCGCCCCGATCGCGATCGCGCACGCCTTCGCTTCCGAGGCCCAGACGAGGCCGCGATCGGTGCGCGCTCGATAGAGGTGACGCAGGCCGAGCCGATCCGTCGCGATCCGCAGGTGCCTCCGTCCGCGATGCCACGCCACGACGCTGTAGTTGCCATCGATGCGCGCGAGTCGCGCCGCGGCGTCGGCGGCGAACAGGTCGCGTGCGAGCTCCGCGTCGCTCGTTCCGTAGAGCTCGCCGTGGATCCACGCGGTGATCCCCGCGTGTTCGACCACGCGTGCCGTCATGATCGGCGACGTCAGCGCGACGCATGCACCGCGCGCTTCACCACTCGCCGTCACGTGCGAGGCGACGTGCCAGTGAAACTGCACCATCGCCGCGATCGCATCGTCGAGAACGATCGCCGCGTCACCACACACCCCGACGATTCCAGGCATGCGCGCCACACTGGCGGCACGCGTTGCATCGCGGCAGTCCCCGAACGGGTACCGTCGCCAGTTTGCCGGCAGCAGTACCCGACGGGTACTACCCGCTCGGGTGATCGATCGCGGTGTGACGCATCGGCCAGCGTCGCCGTCCTGCGTCGACATGGAAGGCACTCGTCCGTGTTGATCGCCGCGAGCCGCTCGGGCCGCCTCGGCAACCGCTTGCAGCTCTCCGCGTATGTCGCTGCCGTCGCGCTCGAGGCCGGCCAGACTGCCTCGCTGCTCTGCCTCGGTGGATATCGCTCGCTGTTCGCGGGATCGCGCGAGGACGCGCTGTGTCGTCTGCCGGCGCAACGGCCCTCGTGGCGCACGCGGTTCGCGCGGTGGTGGCTCGCGCTCGCATCGCGCGTGTTGCCCGGCTTGTCGGCGAAGCGTTACCCGGGTCGCATGCTCGAGGAGCCGGCCACGATCGCGCGCATCGCGAGGACACCGAACCTCGTGCTGCGCGGCTACTACTTCTACGCGCCCGAGCTGCTACGCAAGCACGCGTCGACGATCCGTCGCTACTTCCAGCTCGCTTCTCCGCACGCGGGACGCGTCGCGCAGTTCGTGACGCGCGCGCGAACGCGTGGGGAGCGAATCGTCGGCGTGCACATCCGCCATGGCGACTACGCGACGTATCGCGATGGCGAGCACTACTTCGGACTCCCCGAGTACGCGAAGCTCATGACGCAGGTGCGCGCGTTGCTCGCGCCCGCGACCGTGCACTTCGTCGTGTGCTCGGACGTATCGCATCCGCGCGGCGCATTCGGCGATCTGTCGTGGGAGCCTGGGCCCGGCTCCGCGATCGAGGATCTCTACGCGCTCGCCGGCTGCGACTACGTGCTCGGACCCTGCAGCACGTTCAACCGCTGGAGCGCCTTCATCGGCAACGTGCCGCGCTACGAGATCCGCGACACCGCGCGACGCATCACCCTCGCCGACTTCGCGCCGCCCGCGGACCTGACCGTCCCCCGCTAGGCCGGAGCCCGTCGAGCAGCACCTCGATGGTCTTTGCCCGCACGCTCGGCGCGGCGAACTCCACCGCGCGCGTCGTGGCGGCGAGGACAGCCATCACCTCGTCGATGCCGACGTCGCGGCGCACCGCACCCGCTGCCTGCGCGCGCTCGAGCGCCGCCGTCAGCGCTTCGCGCATTCCCCCGGCCCACGCGCGCTTGCGCAGATCCATGCCGCCGGCGACGAGCGCCTCGAACACCACCTTCTTCGTCGCGGACTGCTCGACCGCATACTCGAGCGTCGCGAAGAACGCCGCGCCCGCGTCCTTCTCGCCGCTGCGTTCCCGCGCGTGATCGCCGATGCGCGTCAGTAGCTGCTCGAACACCGCGGCCAATAGATCCTGCTTGGTCGGGAAGTGACGGAACACCGTGCCGACTCCGACCCCTGCCCTCTCGGCGATCAGCTCTGTCGATGCGCTCGGGCCGTGCTCGCCGACGACGGCGACCGCCGCTTCGAGCACGCGCTCGCGGTTCTCCACGGCGTCGCGACGGGTCACGAACGACCCCGATTGACAACCGGAGTCACCACTCCGTATATAAGTGGAGTCACGACTCCGATTCTACGCGCCACCGAGGAGGACCGCCAATGACCGCTCTCGCTGCCTTCGAACGTGCTCTCGCCGCGCTGGTGGCGCACGACGCGGAGGCCTACGCCGCGTGCTTCGCCGAGGACGGCGTGATCGAGTGGCCGTTCGCCTGGGGCGAGTTTCCGCGGCGGGTCACGGGCCGCGCCGCGATCGCGGCCCAGGTCGGCGCGAACCTCGCTCGCTCGCGGGCGGCGGGCCGCCGCCTCGTGGGTCCCTTCGACGTGCGCGGCCACGTCGCGGGTCCCACGACGGTCGTCGAGCTCACGATCGAGACGGCGCCGGGCGCTCCTCGCCTGCCCTACGTGCACGTCTACGAGCTCGACGGCGCCGGGCTGATTCGCTCGCTGAGAGACTACGCGAGCGGCGCGAGCCAGTTGCTCGCCGACACGGCGCGCATGACCGAGAAGGTCCGTGCGCTCTACGCGGTCCTCGACTCGCGCGATTGGGCCCAGATCGCTCCGCTGCTCGCCCCGGCCTTCACGATCCGGCACGGCGCGAACCCACCGTTGGATGCGAGCGCGTGGCGGGAGGCGATCGGTGGCTTCCATGCGGCGTTCCCCGATGGACACCACGAGCTCGACGAGATCCTCGTCGCCGGCGATCGCGTGGTGACGCGCGCTCGCTACGTCGGCACCCATACCGGGGCATTCCGCGGGGTCCCTGCGACGAATCAACGCGTGGAGATTCCCGTGGTGCATATCGATCGCTTCGAGAACGGGCTGTTGCTCGAACACTTCGGGATCTCGGATGCGAGCGCGTTCCCGCGCCCCCAGTGATCGGGAATACAGAGCAGGCAACCATCGGTCGCATTGGTGCGCCTTACCGAAAGGAGTACGTCATGCGCACCATTCTCATCGCATTGATCGCTGCCACTGCGTCCGTCGCAGCGGCGGCTCCCGACACTACGAAACCCTCCGATGACAGCGACCTGAGCTTCACCTGGAGCGCGGGCCGCGGTCGCCTCGGCTTCGCCGCGATCCAGATCAGCCCCGAGCTACGACTGCACCTCGGCGCGCCGTCCGACCGCGGCGTCCTCGTCGACAGCGTTCGCCCCGACAGCCCGGCCGCGAAAGCCGGCGTGAAGGTCGGCGACATCGTGCTGTCCGTCGACGGCGCGAGCGCCGAGTCCGCGATGTCGATCCTCGACGCGCTCGGCGATCGCAAGAAGGGCGACAAGGTCGTCATCGACGTCCAGCGCGGCAATCAGCGGGTCACGCTGAACGCGACCCTCGACGACGATGCGGGCGTCAACGTCCGCGCGTTCGGTCGCTTCGACAAGAGCGGCGGCAAGATGATGCCGTTCGACATGGACAAGATGTTCGGCCCCGGCATGTTCGATCGCGACATGCAGCGCTCGCTCGACGAGCTGCGAAAGCGCATGGAAGCGCTCGAGCACAAGCTCGATACCAAGCGCACCTAGCCGCCGAGCCACGCCTTGAAGCGCGCGGCGTTGTCCGCGCTCACCACGACCTCCGACGGCGCGGCGGGCGCGAGCTCGACGAGCAGCTTGCCCTTCACGAACGGCTTGAAGCCGCGAACGGCCGAGGCCGCGACGAGGTACTGCCGGTTCACGCGAAACAGCTCGCACGCCGCCAGCTCGGCCTCGAGCTCCGCGAGCGGTCGATCGACGCCGGCGCGCCGGCCATCGCGCGTGAACACCTCGACGTCCTTGTCGTCGACGAAGAAGTAGGCGACCTCGTCGATCGAGACCGTCACGAACCCATCGCGCGAGCGCGCGAGTAAGCGGCGCGGGCGTGCCATCTTCGCCGCGACCGCACGCACCCGCTCCGCGAAGTGCGCTTCGAGCCGGCGATAGCGCGCGAGCGCACGCGCGAGATCGGCGTCCGTGATCGGCTTGAGCAGGTAGTCGATGCCGCCGGACGACATCGCCTCCATCGCGTACTCGTCGTAGGCCGTCACGAACACGACCGGGCACGTCAGCGCGACGCGCTCGAACACCTCGAACGACAGCCCGTCCGCGAGCTGGATGTCGGCGAGCACGACGTCGACGGTGTTGGCGGACAGCCACTCCACCGCGTGCGCCACGCTCGCGATCGGCGGCGCGATCACCACGCCCGGCTCCACGCGACGCAGCGTCGCCTCCAGTCGCTCGCGCGCCGGCGCTTCGTCCTCGAGGATCGCCACGGTCGTCATGCGAGCGGCACCGTCACCGCGAAGCGGCCCTCGCCCTCGTCGATCGCGATGCGCCGGCCCGACGTCAGCCGCACGCGTTCGTCGAGGTTCTGCAGCCCCACGCCCGCGGACGCGCGCAACGACCGTCGCGGTCGCCGCTCGTTGTCGACGCGGACCTCGCCGTTTCCGATCTCGATCACGATCGCGAGAGGCCGGTCCTCCGATGCTTCGTTGTGCTTGATCGCGTTGTCGACCAGCGCCTGGATCGCCGTGGGCGGAACGCGCGCCTCGCTCGCCGCCTCACCGCGGATCTCGACGGCGATCGCGCCGCCGAACCGGATACGCATCAGCGCGACGAACTCGTCGACGAACGCCAGCTCCTCGGCCAGCGGGACGAGCGCGTGCCCGCGCTTGCCGAGCACGTAGCGCATCAGCTGTGCGAGGTGCGCGTTGAACTCCGCCGCGCGAGCGGGCGCGGAGTCGATCAGGTGCCCGAGCGTGTTGAGCGAGTTGAACAGGAAGTGCGGATCGACCTGCGCGAGGAACGCGTCGAGCTCCGCGCGCGTGCGCGCTCGATCCAGCTCCGCCGCACGCACGCGATCGTCCTCGCGCTCCTTGATCAAGAACACCGTCTCGTAGACGTGCGTCACGAACACGACGCAGATCACGTTGACGAGCACCACCGTCTGCACGACCGGCCACGCGACCTCCGCGCCGCGCCACGCGTACCACCCGGCGAGCATCGAGACCGTCAGCGGCGCCGTGAACAGCACGATCGCGGCCATCAGCATCACGATCTTGCGCACCGGATGCTCGAACCAGTCCCAGTGCCGTCGCTGCTCGAGCAGCAGCCACCGATTCCCGTGCCAGATCGCCGCCGACAGGACGACGAACCACGCGGTCCCCACCCAGAACGCGGCGGTCCCCACCGCGACGCCCGCGAACAGCCCGGTCAGATGCGGGATCGCGAGACCGAACGCCGGGATCCCGACCGCGCGTACGAGCCCGTCGTTGATCGCTGCCGCTTCGCGCCCCGATTCCGCCGCTTCACGCCGCGCCACCGCCGCTCCAGCCGGAACTGCTCGGCTCGCGGTTTCCTCGTCGGGTACTGGTGCGCTCATGGATCTCTCGAAGGTCAATTACATAGCGGTGCTCGCGGCCGCCGTCTCTAGTTTTCTCATCGGCGGCCTCTGGTACAGCCCGGTCCTCTTCGCGCGCGCGTGGATGCGCGAAGCCGGGCTCACCGAGGAGCAGCTGCGCGGCAAGGTCGCGCAGACCTTCGCCGGCGCGTTCATCATGTCGTTCATCATCGCGCTCAACCTCGCCTTCTTCCTCGGCACGAGCGCGACCCTCGGCTGGGGCGCCGGCGCCGGAGCGCTCGCGGGCGTCGGCTGGGCCGCGGCGTCGCTCGTCACCGTGTTCCTGTTCGAGCGCCGCTCCGTGACGCTCATGGTGATCGACGGCGGCTACCTCGCCGTCTCGTACACGGTGATGGGCGTGATCATCGCGGCGCTCCAGTAGCTGCCGCTCGTTGCCGCGTCCTACGACCGGCCCTTCGACGACAACTCGCTACGGTCACCGGATGCGCGTGCTCGTCGCCATCGCCCTCCTCGCATCGACGCGCGTCGCGAGCGCAGAACTACCGTGGACCGTCGACGTCGGCGTTCGCGGTGCGGGCTCGATCGCCGTCGGTGACGATCCGATGCAGCGCAGCGGCGCGGTGCCATCGATGACGATTCGCGCGCAGCGCAGCCTCGGCGCGGCGTTCATCGGAGCGAACCTCGCGGCCGGCTTCCGCGTCTACGTCGGCCAGCACGAGGCCTCGCTCTCGGTCGGTGTCGCCCACGAGCTCCGGAGCGGTCGCTGCGTGCGCGTCGATTTCGCCCGCGATGTCGACGCCGACCCCGAGTGCGACGCGAGCATCGAGCTCCTCGGCGGGATCGACGCCGGGGTCGGGATCCTCCACTACGACGCACCACCCGAGCTGTCGTCGAGCTCGAACGCCGTCCTCTACTGGGGCCCGCTCGCGCGCGCTCGCGTCGCCCTCCGCGCGATGTGGCCGATGCCCACGGGCAAGCAGCTCGGCTTCACCATCGGCGCCGGCGTCGCCACCGTCTCGGCGCGCTACACGAGCACGGCGACCGGGACGGGTGTCCGCCTCGAACCGGAGCTCGACATCGCCGGCGTGATCGGCTTCTAGATGCGTGCGCTCGTCGCTCTGGCTCTGCTCTGCGCCACGGCATCGGCCAACCCGCAACCGTGGTCGGTCGACGTCACGTATCGCGGCACGGCATCGATCCGGGCGGCCGGCGACAAGGATGTCCCCGCCGTCTACGCGTCCTCCCTCGTCACGCGGATCGAGCACACGACCGGCCGCTGGTTCATGGGGGCCGTGATCGCCATGGGTGTGCCGGGCGTACAGAGCCAGGGCGAGACCTCGATCAGCGGCGGCGTCCGTCACGTGCTTCGCGATGGTGTCTGCCTGCGCGGCCCGAGCACGCAGCTCCATTGCGGCCCGACGCTGCGCCTCGACTACGCGCTCGATCTCGGCGTCACGATGATCATGCCGTACGCGACGCCGCGCGAGAGCGACCTCGTCTACTACGGCCCTGCGATTCGCCCGCGCGTATCGTTCCATTCGAGCTGGCCGATGCGCTCGGGCAAGCAGATCGGGCTCACCGCGACGCTCGGCTTCGCGTCGGTGGTCGGCACGAACATGGCGGACATGATGGAGCACCAGAAGACGACGTTCCGCCTCGAGCCATCGCTCGAGCTCGGCGGCATGATTCGCTTCTAGTTTCCCGGGCGCATCTCGAGCGTCACCCGCAACGTCTGTGCGCCGCGACGCACGGTGATCGGGAACGTCGCACCGATCGGATGGTCCTGGATCAAGTACGAGACACCAGCACCGTCGAGCGTTCCGACCGGCCGATCGTCGACGGAGATCACCACATCCCCGCGCGTGAGCCCCGCGGCGGCAGCAGCGCCCTTCGGCTCGATCGTGACGATTCGCGGCGCCACGACGCGCCAGTCGAAGCCGAGGCCGGCAGAGCCCCACGTCTCGTTGGTCGTGCGCACGGACTCCAGCGCGATCCGCGCATTCGCACCTGGTGCCACGACCAGCTCGCCGGACGGACCCGAGCGACGTCCTTCGGGAGACGCGCACGCGACGATCACTTTTCCCGCCGGAGCCGGATCGAGGCGCAGTCGACCGGTGGCGTCGGTTTTCGGCAGCACGGCGAGATCCCAGTTCATGAGCCCCTGCATCCCGTTCACCGCCATCACGGCGCGGCACGAGATGTTCGGTACCGGAGCCTTCGTCTCGAAGTCGGTGATCGCGACGTCGATCGATCCGCGCCTCTTCGCGGCGAGATCGAGCGATGTGGTTTCCCCCGCGCGAACCTCGACCTCGCGCGCATCGCCCGGCATCCGTCTCGACGCCCGCGAGCCCCTCACGGCGGACGTGTGCACCCGCGAGCGGGACGTTCGACGCGTCCCGGACGGTGCCGACGATCCACGTTTCGCAGGTGCGCAGCACGAGCTCGAGCGCCTCGGGCGAGGGCTTTGCACGCGGATCGGCGAGCGAGACGCGCACGATCGCGGCCAGCTTCTGGGGCGCCGTGGCGACGACCTCGTAGGGGCCGGAGACCCGCGGTCCGAAGTCAAACGTGCCGTCCGGTCCCGTCGTGCGCTCCCCGTCGGGCGCGACGATCGCTCCGCCCCACGCGCTGAGTCGCACCACAGCCCCCGCGAACGCCTTGCCTTCGAACACGACGCGCCCCGCGATCCGCCGATCGCGCCCGCTGCGATCCGCGAACACGCCCGGCATCTTGTCGACGCGAGTCACGCCATCCGCGGCACGAGCCGAACCGATGGACGAGCGCGCCGATCCGGCCGACGTAGCGAGCGCCGCCGGTGACTCCGACGTCGCGCCGCCGCCTCCCCGTCGCCAGACCGTGAGCCCGACGATCGCGAGCACGATCGCGACGATGACAACGACGACGACGACCCGCTTCCGCACGTCGCGGACGATACCCTAGTCGCACAGCTGCTCGAGCGGTCGCCGTTCGGCGGGGACGCACAGGATGCGCGCGACGATCGCGGCGCCGATCATGAGGCCCGCTGACAGCGCGTACCCGGCGAGCAGGTTCATCGGCTCGCCCGTGTCGACGATGATGCCGAAGAGCAGCGGCGCCCCCGCGCCGACGAGCGTGCCGAACGCGTAGAACACCGCGATCGCCATCCCGCGGAGCTCGACGGGGAACAGCTCGCTGACCGTCAGGTAGGCCGAGCTCGCCGCCGCGGATGCCACGAAGAACACGACGGACCACGCGATCGTCTGCGTGAGCGCGTCGAGGTAGCCGCCGACGAACAGCAGCCCCGTGATCAGGAGCAGCACGCCCGACGCCGCGTAGGTCAGCGGGATCATCACGCGACGCCCCCAGTGATCGAAGTGCCGGCCGAGGAGCAGCGGCCCGAGGAAGTTCCCGATCGCGAACGGGATGATGTACATGCCCACGCTCTCGGCGTCGACGTCGTGGAACTTCTCGAGGATCAGGCCGTAGCTGAAGAAGATCGAGTTGTAGAGGAACGCCTGCGCGAGCATCAGCGACACGCCGAGGATCGTGCGGCGGCGATAGCGCACGAACAGCGTGCGCAGGAGGTGCCGTGCTCCGACAGGGCCGAACACCGTGATCGCGACCGGCTCGAACGCTCCCGCCGGCGCGCCGACGCGCGTCTCGATGTGAACCATCGTGGCCTGCGCTTCCTTCACGTGGCCGTGCATCAGGAGCCAGCGCGGGCTCTCGGGCATGTCGCGCCGGATCGCGAGGATCGCGATGCCGAGGATCGCGCCGAACCCGAAGGCGACGCGCCAGCCGACGCCGATGGAGAACAGGTCCGGATCGAGCAGCACCATGGTGAGGCCCGCGCCGAGGCCGACGCCGATCCAGTAGCTGCCGTTGATGGCGAGATCGACCTGACCGCGGATGCGCGCGGGGACGAGCTCGTCGATCGCCGAGTTGATCGCGGAGTACTCGCCGCCGATGCCCGCGCCCGCGAAGAAGCGGAGCACGAGGAACACCGTGTAGTTGGGCGCGAGGCCGCTCGCGGCGGTCGCGACGAGGTAGAGCGCGATGGTGATGAGGAAGAGCCGCTTGCGACCGAGCCGATCCGTGAGGTGACCGAACACCAGCGCGCCGACGACCTGGCCCACGAGGTAGACGGTGTTCGCGAAGCCGATCTCGCCCGCGGACAGATCGAGGGCGCGCGGATCGCGAAGCGTCGGCGCGAGGTTCGCGACGAGGCTCGCCTCCAGGCCATCGAGGATCCACGTGATGCCGAGGGCGATGATCACGCGCTGGTGCCAGCGCGACCATCCGAGCGCGTCGAGGCGCGGTGGGATGTCCGTCTTCACGGTGCTGCCGATCGGCGCATCGCGTGTGAGCCGGGCCATGCGTCCATCGTGGCCGTGTCTCGCGGGGAGGGCAACCCGAACCGGGGCGCTCACCGGCGGCTAACTTCGCGCGTCGCGCGGGCATCGCCCGGGCGTATGATCGGCGCCGGTGCCTCGCGCTGCTGCCTTGGTCGTCGTGCTCGCCGGCTGTTACTCGCCGACGGTGACGCCCGGTGTGGCGTGCGTGGACGCGTGCCCCGGCGAGCAGGTCTGCATCGACGGCGTGTGCCGCGATCCGGGCTACGTCGGCGACGCGATGACGGACGCCGATGCGATGATCGATGGCGCACCCGATGTCGACACGGATGGGGACGGCGTGCTCGACGGCGCCGACAACTGCAGCGCCGTGACGAACGCCGACCAGCACGACGAAGATGCGGACGCGCTCGGCGACGCCTGCGATCCGTGCCCGCACGTCGCGCTCGGCGCGGCCGCCGATCAGGACGCCGATGGTGTCGGTGACGCGTGCGACCCGGAGCCCGCGGTGGGCAGGCAGCGGTGGCGCGTGTTCGATCCGCTCACCTCACGCGCCGCCGCCTGGTCGATGTCCAACGCTGCCACGTTCGGCGCGGACTCGATGACGCTCGACGATGGCTTCATCCGCTACAGCATCGCGATCAGCGACTTCCGCGTGCAGTTCGGCGGTTCGCTCGTCGTCACGCCCGGCGTCGCGCAACAGCTCGTGATCGAGATCGCGCACCAGATGTCCTCGCACTACTACTACGGCGAGTTCTACGGCGACGGCACGACGGGCTACATGAAGATCACGCGCCGCGACGAGGACATGTACCAGGTGGTCGAGGGCGTCGCGCATCCCGGCTCGCTGCCATCGGGTCCGTTCACCTGGGCGATGGACGCGTCGGTCGCGAGCCAGACCATCGCGTTCGACACGCAGCACGGCAGCACGGACTTCCCCTTGCTCGAGGGTGCCACCACGACGCCGCCGCTCGTCGCGTCGACGTTCATCCACATCGGGACCAACGACAACATCGACGTGCGTCTCGACTACTTCGTGGTGGTCGAGACGATCCCGTGATCACTCGGCGGACGCGTCGGTGTCCGCGGGCGCGACCTCGTCGGTGTTCGGGCGCGGCACGATCTCGACGCTGCGCAGGTGCGCCGGTGCGTTCGCACGCTCCTCGGCGGTCATCATCGCGACCTCGAGTTGCCCCAGGCGCTCGATCTCCGACAGCGCGTTGAAGCCGCCGACGAACTGACCGCGCAGGTAGATGTACGGCACCGTGCTCTGCTTGGTCTCGAGCGAGAGCCCGAGCGCCTTCGACTCGTGCTCCGGTTCCTCGAGATCGACGAAGTCGTAATCGACCTTGTGCCGCTCGAGCAGCGTGATCGCGCGGCCGGACCACGGGCAGCTCTTCTTGCCGAAGATCTGCGCCTTGATGCTCGCGTCGCCGAAGCCCTTGGTCGCGTCCTTCTTGATCTGCGTGCCGACCGCGGCGGCCTTCGCGACGTTCTCGGCGTGCGCCTTGGCCTTCGCGTCGCCTTCGGCCTTGGACTCGAAGCTCTTGCCCATGAGCGTGGCGATGCGCTTGCGCGCGGCGACATAGCGCGGATCCGTGGCGACCTTGTCCTGCAAGAAGTCGCGGATCTCGCCGCCGATCTCGTCGGCGCGGTTGAGCGCGGCGAACAGCTTCGCCGTCGCCTGCTTGGTCAGTCTCTTCGCTGCACTTTCTTCGGTCATCCGAACACCTTCTTCTTCAGCTCGCCGGTGGAGATCAAGTTCGAGAGCTCTGCGCGACCACCGACCACCTCGCCGGCGATGAACACCACCGGCAATCGATAGCCCTTGCTGTCGCGACGCACCGCCATCTGTGCGGCGGGGTCTTCCTGGATGTTGGACACCTTGTACGGAATCTTCTCCGCATCGAGCATGTCGGTCAGCTTCGTCGCGTCTCGTCGCGTCTTGTCCATGTGATAGACGATGACGGGTGCGACGTCCGCGTTGGTCGCAGGCACGACGACCTTCGAACCCGTGGTGACCGTTGCGCTCCCGACCTTGGTCGCGAACGCGCGGCGATCCTCGAGCTCGTTCTCGTCGGCGAGCGGGCGGCCGAGCGCCTCGTTGGCCTTGCGTGCAAGCTCGCCCGCCTTGCCCGGGAGCTTGTCCATCGCGGCGTGTGCGCGAGCGCGCAGTCGGTCGGTGAAGGTCGTCATGGGCGCCTCCTCATACCAAGAACTTCGTGCGTGGGAAATGCGCGTCGCGCTACCCTCGTCGAATGCCCATCCCGCTGCTGCTGGCAAACATCGCGGTCATCGGGCTCGGCGCCCCGCCGGCTCGTGAATCGACGCTGGTTCGGTTCGAGCTCGCCGCCGAGTCGGCCGTCACGAACGTGTCGAGCGCCTGGCTGTGGAACTCCTACGGCGATGCGGTCCTCATGAACGACGGCGATGCGCACTCGCGCGGTATCGAGGGACGCGTGCTGCTCGGCATGTCCCGCGTGTACCTCGGCCTCGAGCTCGGAGTCTCCGAGGTCACGAGCGCCCCCGCGCTGCGCGACGGTCGCGGCTCGCTGTTCCAGGGCCCCCTCTACAAGAGCACCATGCCCCCGAGCTCGCTCGGCGAGTCGACCGGCACGAGCGTCACGCTCGCCGCGCCGATCGGCGTGCAGGGCCGCCTCGGGCCCGTGCTCGTCGGCGTCGAGGGCCTCATCGGATGGCGCCGCATGTCGCTCGAGGCGTTCGACGGCGGGCCGACGGTCGACGGCTACGTCCCGCTGGTCGAGACACGCGCGCGCGCCGGCGTGTGGATCACGCCGACGGTGTCGCTCGCCCTCATCGCCGGTAAGGGCGTCGTGGTGAACGACTCGCACTCGCTGTGCCTCGCGCTCTCGGTGTCGAAGCTTCCGTTCGACGGCGAACGCTAGGTTAGTTGACGACGCGGAGGCTCTTGCGGCCGGCCGGAATCGGCGGCGCCGCCTGATCCTCGGGATCGACCTCGGGCGCGACGGAGACGACGCTCTTCTTCTTGTTCGTCTTCGCCGCGGCCTTCTTCGCGATCTCGAGCAGGCGGACGTGCGCCTCCTCGTGCTCCTTCGACGCCTTGTTGGTCACCATGTTGACGACCTTGTTCTTCAGGTACGTCAGGCGGTTCTTCTTCGCGCCGACCTCGTAGACGAGATCAGCGGCCGTGCAACCCGCCATGTGCGGCGAGCGGTGGAACGCGCTCGTCATCGACGGGTGCTTCTTCAGATACGCGCGAACCTCGTCCATTGTCATGCCGACGTCGGCGAGGGCCTTGTCGACTTCCTTCTGCGCGAGCTGCTTGGCCTTGAACAGCTGCATCTGCACGCGCGAGTAGACGTTGACCGCGCCGTCACCGTTGGTCTCGATCGGCAGGAAGATGCCCTGCGGATAGAGCTCGGTGATGAACGACTGGATGCCGTCCGACACCGACGAGCTCGGCATGCATCCGAACGGCTTCACGCTGAGGGTCATGTTGACCTTCGAGTACGCGACGTTCTGGATCAGCTTGCCGACCTCCATGTGGCCTTCGCCGCCGCGGAGGTTGTTGTCGTAGAACGCGTGGCTGATCTCGGCGATCGCGTCCATGTCCGGCAGGTGGTAGTCGTACAGACCCATCCCGTGCGCGAACGTCTGGAACAGACCGCGTAGCACCTGCTCGCCGGCCCACAGCGACGCCTTGCGCTTGCGGACGTCGACGCCCTTGAGGCTGAACTTCGATCCGCCCTGCTCTTCCTTCGCCGCGTCGACGCCGCGCAGCTTGGAGCGCTGCTCGGTGTCGAAGCGACCCTGCCAGATCATGTAGAGCAGCCACGACGTGACGATCTGGATGTCCGGCTCGGCTCCCTCGGCCTCGAGGAAGCGCTGCAGGCCGTAGTTGCCGTCGCCTTCCGTCGTCATCGCCCAGAACTCGCCGATGATGCCGACGCGCGGCTTGGGACGCGTACGATCGACCTTCACGGCGCCCATGATCTTGCGCACCTTGTAGAGCGCGAGAGGCAGCGAGGTGTTGGTCTCGAACGCCTGCGAGATGATGTGCTTGCTCTGCTCGATCGCGCGATCCGTCGCGCCCGCCTCGACCTCGTACGGACGGATGCGGTAGCCGAGCGCGTTCAGGCAGTCGCCGATCAGGATGCCGCGGACGACGCCCCAGAAGAACGTGGGGTTCATCTCGAGGCCGACGCCGTCACCGGTCGCCTGCTTGAGACCGCCCGTCTGCTGGAACAGGAGGACGCGGAAGCCGTCGAAGCCGGAGTCGCGGAGCGCCTTGCGGTACTCGGTGACGTACGTGCCGAAGCGGCACGGACCGCACGCGCCGGCCGTGATGAACACGTGGTTCTTGACGATCTCTTCCTTCGACATGCCGCGGTCGCGCAGGCCGTCGAGGTACTTCACGAGGTTTCCGACGGTGAAGTACGTCGGGTTGCACTGGCCGCGGTTGCCGTACTCGCGCCCGAACTGGAGCGCGTCGTTATCCGGCACGTCGAGCGCCATCACCTTGTAGCCGATGCCGCGCAGCGCCGCCTGGATGAACAGGTCGTGCGCCATCGTCAGGCCCGAGACGAGGATCGTGGTGTGCTCGCGCTGGTCGCGCGTGAACTCGCGGGGAACCTCGTCGAACCACTGCTTCGCGTTCTCGACGGGGAGGCCGAGGCGCTTGCGCTCTTCGATCTCGAAGTCTTTGAGCTGTTGCTCGATCGCTTCGAGGGACATCGGGTCGAGGTCGGAACCGGACTTGTTGTTGGTCGTGCTCATGTGTTTTCTCGGTGTCGTCTAGTTGGAAGAGGTGACTACTTCGCCGGGCCCGACTTTGCGGCCGAGGACGGAACGGATTGACTGGAACCCGCGCCGGTCGACGGCGTGGGGATGGATGCTGCATCGTTGACCTTCGCAGCGCCTGCGGCGCTGCTACGCGGCAGACGGTCGTCTGCCTTGTCGATGACCTTGAGCGCCTGGGCGCGCTTGGCCTTCGGGCGAGACGCTTCGTCGGCAGCGCGCCATGCGGCGACCTGCTCCTCGAGCATCTTGACCTCGGCGTCGAGCTTGTCGTCGGTGCGACCGACGCCGGCGAGCTTGGTCTGCAGGACCTTCATCAGCTCGAGCTTCTTGACGGTCACGCTCTTGTCGAGCTCGACCTTCTTGGTCGCCTGATCCTCGAGCTTCTCGCGGAGGAGCATCAGGGTGTGCGCGTAGGTCTTCACGCGGATCTTGATCGAGCCGCTCGGCTTGTTCGCGTCGATGTCGTGCAGCGCGGAGTACGCCTTGCCGGCGCTCGCGATGACCGAATCGATCAGGCCGTACGTCGGCGCGTCGTGGCCGCACTTGAAGCTCGACAGGTCGAGGCACGCGAGGTTCGGGTGGCGCGCGGCGTACTTCGCCGCCCACACCTTCTGCACGCTGTTCGTCGAGTAGTTCTCGGGCCACACGTCGGAGACGTCGAGGCCGTCGTCGATGATGCCCTTCGCGATGTCCTCGGCGAACAAGCGATCGATCGTCGGCTTGTCACGCGGCAGCGAGCGCTGCGAGAGGATCGGATAGCCGAGCGCCTGGAACTCCTCGAGCACCGAGTGGTTGAGGCCCGGGTCGTTGTGGTACGGGCGGCCGAGCATCACGAGAGCGACGCGGTTCTCGCGCTCGACCTCGCCGAGGATCTCCTTGCCCTTGCGCTGCATCTCGGCCTCGAACGCGTCGACGGCGGCGAACGCCTGATCGATCGCGAAGTCGGACTCGTCCTGCGTGAGGCCGAGCAGCGGTCCCCACTCGTTGAACATCTGCTGCTTGCACATCAGCCGCTCGTTCATGGTCACGGCGGTGTCGAGGTAGCTGATGCCACGCTCGGCGAAGAAGTCGGTCTCCTTCGTGAACGCCGCGCGGATCACCTTGGGCGTGCCCGAGACGACCGGGCAGCTCGCCGTGTCCATCTGGTTCACGATGAACGTCGGGATGTGCGTGATCGACGGGAAGAAGATGTAGTTGAGCGGCTTCTTCTCGTGGTGCTTGAAGAGAAGGTTGTGGATGTGCGCCTGGCAGACCTTGCTCGGGTAGCACGGGTCGACCGAGCCGTACTTGCAGCCGGCCTGCCACAGCTCTTCCGTGGTCTCGTCGGAGAACACGACGTTGCGGCTGTCGATGCCGACGGTCTCGAAGTAGGCGCGCCAGAACGGTCCCGTCGAGTAGATGTTGAGGACGCGCGGGATGCCGATGCGAACATCGCGGCGCTTCGCCCACACCTCGGCGCTCGCGCGCTGGAAGTCGCGCTTGACCGGCTTGTGGCGGATCGCGCCGAGCAGCGTGCGCTTCACGACGACGTCGTCGACGGGCGTGCCGTGCTCCGGCATCTTCTTGGGCTCGTAGAACGACTTGAACGCGAGCTTCGCCTCGTAGTCGACGAGGTTCGGGTACTTCTTCATGCGCGACTGGCGCTCTTTGTTGAGCTTCTTCAGCGCGTCCATGTTCTCGACGGTGCCCTTCTCGCAGGAGAAGCCGGAGATGTAGCGAGCGGTCTTGCCGTCGAGCGTCTTGGTGTCGATGAACGTGCGCGAACAGTTGTTCGGGCAGAAGTTGCAGCGCGTCTCTTCGTTGTTCGTCGAGACGTACTCGATGTCGATCGCCTGACCGAGGCCGACGAACGTCGTCGTGCCGCGGCGGCGCGTCACGCGAAGCGCCTCGAACGCGGCGCCGATCGCACCTGCTTCACCGCAGTGCGGGTGCAGGTAGACCTCGGCGTTCGGGACGCGCTTCTCGATGTAGTCGACCTGCGCCTTGAGCGCGGCGACGTTCTTCTGCGTGCCGCCCTGGAGGACGAACACGCGGCCGAGCTCGCTCATGCGCGGGATCTGGACGACGTACTGCCACACGTTCTTCGGCAGCACGAGCGCGAGGCCGGCGAGCAGCTCCTCCTTCGAGTAGCCCTCCTTCTGGAAGTTCACGCGATCGGAGTCGAGGAACACGGCGCAGCCGTAGGAGAACTTCGGCGCGAGGCGCGCTTCGAACGCGACCTCGGCGTACTTCTTCACCGGCAGACCGAACTGATCCGCCATCGCCTGCAGCAGCATGCCGTTACCGGCGCTGCACGAGTTCGACAGGCGGAAGTTCTTCACGTCGCCGTTCTGCATGAACATCACCTTGATGTCCTGCCCGCCGATGTCGCAGATGACGTCGACGCTCGGGAACCAGCGCTTCGCGCTCATCATGTGCGCGACGGTCTCGACGATGTTCGCGTCGGCGCCGAGCGACTTCTCGAGCACGTCGCCCGCGTAGCCCGTCACGCCGAAGCCGGTCACCTCGAGCGTCGCGCCCTGGTCGGTGGCCCACTGGCGCATCTCCGTGAACATGTCCTTCATGTCCTGGATCGGGTTGCCCTTGGAGAGCGTGTACACCTTCTTCAGGATGTTCTCGTTCTCGTCGATGAAGACGCACTTCGAGGACGTCGATCCACCGTCGAGGCCGATCACGCCGCGATACGTCTTGCCGCTCTCGAGCTTCGCGTCGTCGTAGTCCGGCGTCTTGTACTTCTCGACGAACTGATCGCGCTGGTCGGGCGTCTCGACGAGACCCGGGCCGGCCGACTCGCCGAGCTTGGCCTTGCGGCCGTGGTTGATGAACTCCTCGAGCGGATCGAGGCCGCGGTACTTGCCGACGTGCGCCGGCTCGTAGAGACCGAACAGCACCGCGCCGTACGCGGCGTAGAGGTCGGAGTTCTTCGGGACGAAGATCAGCTCCTCGATCGGAACCGTCTTGTCGTACTCGTAGCCGCGCTCCGCCCACGCCTCGGGGATACGCAGGCGCCAGCACTGCTGGAGGAACGGCAGGTACGTGTTCGGTCCGCCGAGGAGGAGGACCTTGCTCTTGAGCGTGTTACCGCGCGTGAGCACCGCGAGGTTCTGGCTGACGATCGCGTCGGCGAGCGAGTTCATGATCTCGTTGCGCGGGATGCCGCTCTTCACGAGGTTCACGATGTCGGTCTCGGCGAACACGCCGCACTTCGCGGCGACGTGGTGCAGCTTCGTCGGATCGAACACGAGGCCCGGGACCTCCTCGCGCGGCATGCCGACCTTCAGCACGCACTTGTCGATCGTGGCGCCGGTGCCCGACGCGCACTTGTCGTTCATCGAGGTCTGAGCGGTCTTGTCGCCCGTCTCCTCGTTCTTCTTGAACATGATGATCTTCGCGTCCTGACCACCGAGCTCGATCACGCTGCCGACGTCGGGGTGGAGCTGCTCCACCGCCATCGTCACCGCGTTGACCTCTTGCACGAACTTCGCGCCGAGCTGTGGCGCGAGCGGCGAGCCGCCCGAGCCGGTGATGAAGCAACGAATGTTCTCGTTCTTCAGCGTCGGAAACGCGGCGTGGATCTCGCGCAGCATCTCGCGCGTCATCTCGGGTTGCCGCGTCTCGTGACGCAGATACTTCGACCACAAAATGTCTTTCGTCGAAGGATCGACGACCGTCATCTTGACGGTCGTGGAACCCACATCGATACCGATGACGACGTTCTCGGGCGTGTTTTGCATCTACGTCTCCTACGAGCCAGGAACAGGACTAGACTGACGCGTCATTCTAGGAACGACTGACGTGTCAGTCTAGCTTTAAGTGCTCGTAGGGAATGATCTCTTCGCCGTGTAGCCCGCTTCGCACCGATATGTAATGGCGACAACGTTTGACGTCGCGCGCCGCGTAAGAGTGTGCGCGTGATCCGACCAATTCGGCGCGCGACTCCAACGCGTACGTGAGGGTCACTGCGCAACCGCGGTGACGGGTCCTGCGATCAGCTGCCGAAGAACATGTCGAAGATGTTCGCGTAGCCGGACGGCGAGGTGGCCGGGAGCGAGCCACCGCTGCGCTGCTCGATCGGGCTTCCGTGGAACCCGCCGGTCGTGGGAGGCAACGAGCCACCACTCCCTCGCTCGATCGGATCGAGCTGAAAGCCGCCGCCGGTCGCGGGAAGAGAACCACCATTCTGTCGTTCGATCGGATCGAGATAGAAGCTCATGCGCGTCGACTCGTGCACCGGTCGCGCCGATATCGCGTGCACTCGTTTCGCCGAGTTGTCTCGACCGCACGGCAAGCGCGCTGATTCGGCGTGCCGCCGGCGCGTGCCGGTTAGATCCGCGAGAACACGATGACCGAGCGTGGTCTGGGCCTTGCTGCTCTGTCCTCGCGATGAGCTGGAAACAGATCAAAGCGGGGATCCTCGAGCGCCATCGGCACGCCGTCGAACACGACGAGACGGAGGTGCGGCTCGTGCTCGGCTACAACGATGGAGCGCGTGTCTCGCTCGTGGTTCGCGAGCATGCAAACGCAGCCGTGATCGTCGCGCAGATCGCTCGTGGCAGCGCGAGTCAGATCGTCGCGATGCTCCGTGCTGCGTCGTCGCTCGGCGTCCCGATCACGATGATCGGCGACAGCGTGTGCGTGCGCGTACCGGTCGCGAACGACAACGTCGAGACGACGCTGCAATCGGTCGCGCGTGCGGCGCTGCGCGTGCGAAGCGCCTCCACGCCTCCTCGCACCGACCTCGGTGCGTTCGCGTTCGCCCTCTAATCGATAGGAGAAGCAGATGAGCTCGTTCTTTCCTGAAGACCCGATCGTCTCCGGTGGCAAGCACCCGACCGGTAGTGCGCTCGACGCAGCGATGTACGCGTACGGCGGCGTCACCGCCAACGAACGCGAGAACAAGTTCGAGGCCGGCGCCGGCTTCTACAAGGGCGAGAACTTCGATCTGTGGGATGGCTCCGTCGAAGCCGGCGTGTGGAACCCCGACGGCGGCACCGGCTCGCAGTTCGGCTTCCGCGGCGAAGCGCAGAGCATCGGCGCGAAAGCGTCGCTCGGCGATCTGATGGAGCTCGTCACGCTCGGCTACGCCGACACGATGGAGGGGGATCAGGGCGGGTTCTCGAACTTCTTCGAGGGCGAAGTGCACGGGCCGCGCGCCGCCGGCGAGATCTCCGCGGGTACCGACGGCATCACGGCGAGCGCGGGTGCCGAGCTCGCCGGCGGCTCGGTGAAGTTCGGCGGTGCGGAGTACGACTGGTTCGGTGGGACGGAGATCAGCGTCGGTGGCGGCATCGACGGCGTTGGCGGGAACGCCGGACTGTCGTGGAGCGACGACGACGGCGACGGCTATCGCGAGTACGGGTTCTCCCTCGGCGGCGAGCTCGGCATCGGGATCGACGGAGGCATCAAGACCGAAGCGTTCGGTCACATCGCGGACTGGCTGATGGGCACTCCAGCGCCCGACACCGGAGAGTGCGAACCATGAGCGAGTACGAGACCACGATCGGTGATCCATTCTTCGGCGCGGGCCTCGGTGCTGGCGCCGGCGTGCTCGGAGGTGGGCTCGCCGGCGCTGCCGGCGGCGGCCTCCTCGGCGCCGGCGTCGGTGCGATCGGCGGCGGCGTTCTCGGGGCGGGAACCGGTGCGGTGGGCGGCGGTCTCGCCGGCGCGGTCATCGGCGGCGCGATGGGCGGCGTGCCCGGCGCACTCGTCGGCGGCGCGATCGGTGCCGGTGTCGGCGCGCTCAACGGTGGCGTCGTTGGTGCGGGCATCGGTGCGCTCGACGGCGGGCTCGTCGGCGCCGGTGTCGGCGGCATCGGCGGCGCGGTGCTCGGTGGCGGCGCGATGGGCGTTCTCGGATCGCTGTTCTTCAACGAGAGCGACTTCCGCGAGTTTCCCGACGAGCTCGCCGACGAGCCGCTCGGCGACACCGGCCTCGAGGTCTGCTCGCGCGGTGCGTTCGGCATCGGCGAGACGCTCGGCGAGATGACAAACATCGAGCACTGGTGGCTCAAGGAGGGCGCGGTCGAGGCCGGTCTCGGCGCCCAGCCGCTGACGTCCGACCCGCTCGATACGACGATGGTCGATCAGTTCGAGGACAGCGAGAGCGACGGTGTGTCCTGCGTTCCGATGGAGGCGATGTTCCCCGAGCACGCCAACGTCGACGTCGGCTGCGTCGAGGAGATGATGACGCCGGGCCTGTACGACTTCGGCGAGTACGGCCTCGGTGGCATCTGCAAGGATGCGGTCGACATCATCCTCGATGCTTGCGATCCCGACGTGAACGGACCCAGGCCACCCCTCGTGCAGTGACTACTGCCAGTCCGCGGGTGTGATGCCGTAGCGCTTGAGCTTGGTCACGAACGTCCGCAGCGGCATCTCGATCAGCTCCGCGGCGCGGTTCTGGACGCCTTGCGATACGCGCAGCGCGGCGATCATGCGAGAGCGCTCGAGCTCGCGAACCTCGTCGGCGATCGGGCGGAACGCGCCGGCGGGAACCGTCATCGGCGGAGGCTGCACGAGGTGCGGTGCCGACGTCGTCGGCGAGATCTGGTGATCGTGATCGCGCTCGCGCCGCGCGGCGGCCGCCAGTGCTTCGGGCAAGTGCCACAGCTCGATCGTCGAGCCGCCGTCGGGGACCGCCGCCGCCGCGTACTCGACGACGTGACGCAGCTCGCGGATGTTGCCCGGCCACGTGTGGCGGAACAGCGCGATCGCCGCGGCGGTCGACAGCTCGAGCGCGGGACGCCCGAGCTTGGCGCACGCGTCGTGCACGAACGAGCTCGCGAGCAGCGCGAGGTCGCCGGGGCGCTCCGAGAGCGGCGGGATCTCGAGCCGCGCCGCGCCGAGGCGGAAGTAGAGGTCGCTGCGGAACTTGCCGTCCTCGATCTCGCGCTGCAGATCGCGATTGGTCGCCGCGACGATGCGCAGATCCAGCTTGCGCGGCGTGACCTCGCCGACGCGCGCGACCTCGCCGGTCTCGAGCACGCGCAGGAGCTTCGCCTGCAGTGGCAGCGACAGCTCGCCGATCTCGTCGAGGAACAGCGTTCCCCCATCGGACGCCTCGATGTAGCCGACCTTGTTGGCGACCGCGCCCGAGAACGAGCCCTTCACGTGACCGAACAGCTCGCTCTCCGCCAGCGTGTCCGGAATCGCGGCGCAGTTGACGCTGATGAACGGCTTGTTCGCTCGAGGCGATGCCGCGTGGACCATCGCCGCCGCGAGCTCCTTGCCGACGCCGGTCTCGCCGCGCACGAGGACGGGAATCGACGAGCGCGCGATCCGCTTGGCCAGCTCGTAGAGGTTGGCCATCGCCGGATCGCCGATCACGATCCGGTGAGAGCCCGCGATCAACACCTTCGCTGCTTCGGAGGCACGCACGATGGACTGGTGCGCTTTCACTTCGCATGCCGCTCGCGTGGTCGCCATCAGCGCGTCCGGGTCGATGCCGTCGTACGGCGCGGTCGCGACGCCGATCATGATCTCGCCGGGGGCCGCATCGATCAGCCGCAGCGCCATCGCGACGGCCTCGTCCGCGTCGAGCTCGGGCAATAGCACCCCGAGGTGCCGCCGCCCGATCGTCGCGAGCGTGTCCATCGAGCGCAGCTTCTGCACGAGCGCGGGCACCAGCGCCGACAGCTCCCCGTCGACCGCACGCACGCACAAGAGCGACATCTCGCGCTCGAACTCGGTGCAACGCGCGAGCTCCTCCGTGAGGCGGGTCACGAACGCCGAGGTCTCGAGCATCTGCTTCGCGCGCGCCGTCGACGCCTTGCGGACCACGAACACCGTGTTGCCGATCGTGATGACGTCACCGCCGCGAAGCGTGCGCGGCTCGGTGATCCGGTCGCCGTTGACGAGCGTGCCGTGCCTCGATCCGAGGTCCGAGATCCGCAGCCCCTCGGGGCCCACGAGGATCTGCGCGTGCGCGCGCGACACCAGCGCGTCATCGATCGAGCAGCCGGCGTCCGGGCCGCGCCCGATCACCAGCTCGCCGCTCGCCGGCAGCTTCACGCGAAACGAGCGGTCGTCGCGAATGCACAAGAGCGAGTCGGCGTCGCTGCTACCGCCGCCGGTCGACGAGGCGTCGGCCGTGTTCGAGACCCACCCAGGGCCCGGTGAACTCATGTGCGCCATCGTACCTGGAACATCACTCGATCCGTACCACACGGCGTTTTCTCGACGTTCGTCACTCGAAGTCGATGTTGACGCGGCGGTTGGCACCGTTGGGAGTCGCGGGGTCGATGAACCGCGTCGAGCTCATCACGAGCACGCTGCGCGAGACCCCTCGGCTGAGGAGGTGCGTGAACGCCGTGTTCGCGCGAGCAGCGGCCAGGGTCTCGAGCACGCCCGGCTCGTCCTGCTCGGCGTGCCCCGTGATGATGATCCGCCGCTTCGGATCGAGCTTGTGGTTGGCGGCCACCCGATCGAGCACGCGTTGTCCGAGCGTCGCTTGATGGTCGCCCTTCGCGAACAGGAAGGACTCGTGGATCTCCTTGCGAACGACCTCCTGGTCCGGATGCCACCGGTCGGGCTGGTCTTCGGGCGGATCGTTCGCGGCGCCGGCCCCCGGCACTTCATTGCGCTCGCGCTGTCCGAGCGGCGGACCGTTCGGATCGATCTGCACGGTACCGGTCGTCCTCGGCTGCGTCGTGCTTGTGGGCTGCGTCGTGCCCGTGGGCTGCGCCGTGCCCTTGGGCGTCGTTCCCTTCTGTGTCGTTCCCTTCGGCTGCGTCGTTCCCTTCGGCTGCGTCGTTCCCCTCGGCGAGGTCGTTCCCTTCGGCGATGTCGTTCCGTTCGGCTGCGTCGTGCCGTCCGGCAGTGTCGTTCCCTTCGGCTGCGTGGTGCCGTTCGGCTCGTTCGTCGTGATCACGGCGGCGTCGAGGGCCACACCGGCGTCGACACGCGCGCCGATCAGCGCTCCGATGTTCGAGCCCGCACCGATGCCGGCACCCGATCCGCCCGCCGCGATCGCCACCCCGTCACCTCCGGATCCGGACGCGACACCGGCATCGACCGGAGCTCCGCCGCCGCCACATCCACGCGTCGCGACGATGGCGATGACGAGGGTGAGCGCGCTGCTCGCGACGATGGCGGTGATGAGCGTGCGTCGTGACGAATGCGCGGGAGGTGACGTCGCGTGCGAGCCAGGACCGGGACCGTGTTCCGGCATCCGGCCGTGTCCCAGCATCGGG
>CAZUAR010000014.1:51300-95969 GCA_964617845.1 uncultured Kofleriaceae bacterium
CTGTGTCCCGGCATCGGGCCGTGTCCCAGCATCGGGCTGTGTCCCGGCATCGGGCCGTGTCCCAGCATCGGGCTGTGTCCCGGCATCGGGCTGTGGCCCGACGCGTGGGCGATATTCGATCCGGCGAAGGAACCGATCGCCGGCGACGAGTGCGCGCCGATCGACGACGACGATGATGGTGCGCCGATCGCCGGCGACGATGGAGAACCGACTGGCGACGAGTGCGCGCCGATCGACGACGACGACGACGATGGTGCGCCGATCGCCGACGACGACGGGTTCGGCGTTCCGACCGCTGGAACGTGCGCGGTTCGCGGATCGCGAAGATCGACACCGGTGACCTGCGTCCACGCATCGCGCGACGCGGGCACCCCGAACGCGGTCGCCGGTGTGATCGCCGAGGGTGCGCTCGACGGCGGCGCGCCGACGCCCGTGCCCATCGCCGAGGGCGCGCTCGACGGTGGCGCACCGCCCGTGCCCATCGCCGAGGGCGCGCTCGACGGCGGCGCGCCGATGCCCGTGCCCATCGCCGAGGGTGCGCTCGACGGTGGCGCGCCGATGCCCGTGCCCATCGTCTGCGCGTCGCGCGCGACCGGCGCGATCGCCGGCGTCGCGGCCCATGGCTGGACGCTTCGCATGCCGGGCGCCTCGGCGGTCGCGGGAACACCCGGTGTCGCCGCGAGCCCGCGAACCTCGGGTGCCTGCAGCGCCGCCAGGACCGCGCGCGCGGTGCGAAACCGCGCGTCGGGAGACTTCGCGAGCAGGACGCTCACGACACGCTCGAGCGCCTCGGACGCGTTCGCGCACCGCGATCGCAGCGGCGGCGGCGCCACGTGGAGGTGCATGCCGATCAAGCCGCCGGTGCCGCCCTCGAAGAACGGCGGCCGCCCCGTGACCATCGCGAAGATCACGCAGCCGAACGCGTACAGATCGCTGCGCGCGTCGAGGTCGCGCAGGCCCTCGCACTGCTCGGGCGACATGTACAGCGGCGTGCCGACGAGCGCGCCGGTCGCCGTGCGCACCGTCGCCTGGTGCGCGAGCTTGGCGATCCCGAAATCGACGACGATCGCGCGGCTGCGATCGCGCGAGATGATGATGTTCTCGGGCTTGAGGTCGCGATGGATCACGCCGGCGTCGTGCGCGGCGGCGAGCGCGGACGCGACCTGACACGCGTAATCGACGGCTTGCCGGATCGGCAGCCCGGCAGGCGCGATGTGCTGCGCCAGCGCGGTGCCGTCGAGGAGCTCCATCGCGATGTACGGTCGATCGTCGGCGGCGATGCCGACGTCGTAGATCTTCACGACGCCCGGATGATCGATCGCCATCGCGGCGCGGGCTTCGTTGAAGAAGCGCTCGACCCGGCCGCGATCATCGGAGGTGTTGGCGAGCAAGAGCTTGATGGCGGCCGGGCGCCCGAGCACGCGGTGCTTGGCGGCGTAGACCACGCCCATCCCACCCCGCCCGAGCTCGCGCTCCACGACGTAGTTCCCGATGATCCCACGCGCGTCTACCACCGCCGGATATCTTCACTCGGGCCGCCGCAAACGCAAACGCCGGATGCGGTCCACGCAGCGGCGGCACGCCGATTCGGCGCGCTACCATGGCGGTCGGCTAACCAGGCAATTTGCCGGGCGCGCACGGTGGGCGCGGCTTTGCACGAGGGGGCGACGATGCGGATCTTGATCCTGTTTGCACTACTGGTGGCTTCGGTCGATGCGCGCGCGCAGTCGTACCTCGAGAAGAAGGACAACGACGCGATCGGCGTGATCGACCGCAGCCTCGCGAAGATCGACAAGGTGCCGGCGCTGTTCGATGGCCGCGCCATCCCCGCCGGCGCCGATCTCCAGGCGGTCCAGGCGTACTACGACCAGCTCTCGATCAACCTCAAGGCCGCGACGAGCTCGTTCAACGAGCTGACGGCCAAGGGTGCATCGCGCCCCGACGCGCAGAGGCTGCGAGCGCGCTACGACGACCTCGTGCGTTACTACAACGCGTTCGGCCCTGCCCTCTCCCGCGCGCGGGACGACGCCGACAACGCGCAGCGAAAGCAGCGGGCCGACGACCAGCGCTCGCTCGAGGTCGCGACGAACGTGTGCCGCGAGTTCCGCGACGAGCTGCGCAAGAACAGCGAGGACTACGAGAAGATGGCCCTGCTCACGAACCTCGTCGACGGCCACCCGGTGTTCTGGCAGTCCGTCGAGGAAGGCGCGAAGTTCAAGGGCGCGATCGAGCGCACCTCGGCGCTGTGCAAGCGACTGCCGACCGCGGGCGCGTCGTGCAAGCGCGCGTCGAACGTCGCGCCGCTCGACTCGCGCTACTGCGAGACCGCCGCGAAGGGCATCGACCTCATGAAGGCCGGCGTGATGAACCTCATCATGCACCAGACGAAGCACACGGGACCGTCGAACATCATCAAGGACTTCGATCGATTCAAGGGCTACCTCGACGTCGACGGCGTCACGACGTGGGCCGCGTACTTCTCCGGCGCCGCGCTGAAGCAGATCCTCACCAAGCAGATCGCGCCGCTGCTCGCGCAGGCGAACATGTCACCCGCCGATGGCGACGCGTTGATGTCCGCGCTGGGCGCCGAGTACAAGCAGCTCGAGGACAAGGCGCGCGAGGCCGCGCCCACGTGGGAGCTGCCGGGCGCGCCGTGCAGCGGCCCCGGTTGCGCGCAGGCGAAGAAGTTCGTCGGACAGTGGTACCGCGGCTCGACGATCAAGCGCTTCCAGCACACCGCACCGGGCTGGAAGATCCTGACGAACGAATTCGGCGTGCCGACGTATCGCGAGCGCTATGGCTTCGCGCTCGTGCAGGTCAAGGGCGATCCGTTCTGCCAGCTCCGCATGTGGACCTACTCGGAGCAGTACGCCGGCGGCGGTCGCTACACGCCGGGACGCGACGTGCATCTGCACTCGGTGCGCTGGCAGACGTGCAAGTGAAGATGCGATCGTCGCGTGCATGAAGCTCGCCCCGTTCGCGATGGCGCTCGTCGCATGCTCGTCACCTCCCTCGCCTGTGGAGCCGATCGCTTCCGGCGACGTACGCGCGCAACGCTTCGCGATCGGCGCGTGGACGGCGTACGCGCTCGACGACGGCGCGATCGAGCTTCCGAACGACGGCAAGACGTTTGGTCTGGGCCATACGCCCGACGAGGTCGCCGGTGTGCTCGCCGCCGGTGGTGCTCCGCGCGACATGATCCACCTCGACATCCATCCGCTGCTCGTGATCACCGACACGCGCGTGTTGCTGTTCGATACGGGCGCCGGGGACGCGCCGTGGGCGAAGGGCGGCAAGCTCCTGCGCGCGCTCGCAGCGACGCGCGTGACACCGGCGCAGGTGACGGACATCTTCGTCTCCCACGCCCACGGCGATCACGTGCTCGGGCTTGTCGCCGGCGACGCGCTCGCGTTCCCGTCGGCGACGATCCACATCTCGACGCTCGAGTGGGCGTTCTTGCAGGCCAGCGAGGAAGACAAGGCGCTCGTCGCCGTCATCGCGCCCAAGGTGGCCGCGTTCGAGCCCGGGACCGCGATCCTGCCGGAGGTCACCGCGGTCGATACGCGTGGCCATACGCCCGGCCACAGCTCGTACGTGATCGGATCGGGCGCCGAGTCGCTGTTCTACCTCGGCGACGTCGCGCACCACTCGATCCTCTCGGTGCAGCGACCGCAGTGGTCGATCGAGTTCGACATGGACCGCCCCACCGCCGAGGCCCGGCGGCAACAGACGCTCGCGAAGCTCGCTGACGATCGCACGCGCGTCTACGCGGTGCACTTCCCGTTCCCCGGGCTCGGTCGCGTCGAGCGCACCGGGGACGTCCTGATGTGGCGACCGGAGTGACTACTTGAGCACGCCGCGCAGCGCGACCATCAGCAGCTCGTCGACG
This sequence comes from uncultured Kofleriaceae bacterium, assembly GCA_964617845.1. Lineage (GTDB taxonomy): Bacteria > Myxococcota_A > Polyangia > Haliangiales > Haliangiaceae > JABFXX01. The sequence goes on from CAZUAR010000014.1 coordinate 55,190, forward strand.
ACCTGCTCGACGGTGAGCTCGTTGTCGCGCAGCACGAGCTGCTCGATCACGCCGCGGATCAGGCCGAGCATCGCGGCGGAGACCAGCTGCGGATGGCACTTGCGGAGCAGCCCGATCTCGAGACCGCTCTCGAGCGCACGCTTCAACAGATCGCGCATCTCCGCGTAGAACGAATCGATGCGCTCCGCCGCTTCGACATCGGGCGTCTGCCCCGCCGAGAGCAGCATCGTGGCGAGCGGACGATCCTTGACGATGTACTCGAGCGTCGCGATCACCTGCGAGCGCAGCTGCACCTGCGGCGGCGGCGCGTTCGCATCCTCGACCTCGATGCGATGGATGAGGCCGCGCAGATCCGCGAGCGCCTGGTCGAGGATCGAGTCGAACACCGCGGCCTTCGACGCGAAGTACAAGTAGAACGTGCCGCGCGCGATCTGTGCGCGCTCGATGATCGCGTGGATCGACGCGCCGTGATAGCCGGCCTCGGCGAACACGACCTTGGCCGCGCCGAGGATCTGCCGCCGGCGCTCCTGCTTCGCACGCTCTCCAGTATCGACGGAGACCATCAGCCGCCCCGCCGCGATTGATACGCGATGATCGCGGCCTCGATGCCCGAGTACATCTTGCGGTACGTCAGGCGCGAGTCGGTGACGATGCGTCCGCCGTCGGCTGCGTGGCGCTCGATCTCTTCCTCGAGGGCGCGCGCGAACGGCTCGGAGTCCGCGTACAGGTTGATCTCGTCGTAGACGCCGTGCGAGAGCGACGTGAAGTTCGCGCTGCCGACGTCGCTGAAGCGATGGTCGATCACGACGACCTTGCTGTGCACCATGCGCGGCAACAGCACGATCGTCAGGTTGTCCGGCGCGCCGGTCAGGCGCATGAGCGTGTCGCACGTCGCGCGGTTGATGTTCGCGAGCACGTCCGCCTGGTCGGCCGTGACGAGCGTGACGTCGATGCCGCGCTGCACGGCGCGCGCGAGGGCGGCGGTGAAGCGGCGGTCGTTGAAGTACGCCATCTCGACGACGAGCGACTGCTTCGCGCTATCGATCAGCGCGAGCCGGTGGCTCATCATCGGGCAGCTCTTCTTGCGGTGCGCCTCGCGGCTGTGCACGAGGAAGTCGACGCCGCGCGACGGATCGAACTCGTCGTTGCCGGCCATGCGCTCGCGCAGGCGGGCGACGTGCTCGGCCCCTTCCGCTTCGACCATCACGTCGACCCACTCGTGGCGATGGTTGTCGCCGACGCCCATCGACCCGAGGATCAGGTAGCGATCGTCGATGATGTAGACCTTGCTGTGATCGAACCGCTTCGCGTGGTGGCGAACGTCGACGTTCGGGTGCTCGACGATGCGCTGCGAGAGCGCGTTGGGCCGCTGCTTGAACGAGCCGGGCGCGCGATACACCGCGCCGAGGAACCAGGCCTGGAACGCGCGGATCGGCTCGACGCGCTTGTGGAAGAAGCTCTGCTTGTTGCCGCCCGTGTACTCGTAGACGGCCGCGATCTTGTCCTTGTGGATCGTGACCTTCACGCCGCGATCGGCGGCCGCGAGCACGGCCTCGCCCATCTGGTTGCCGGCCTCGTCGTCGCGCCACAGAAACGCGCGGATCTCGATCGAGCGCTGCGCGTTACGCACGCGCTCGCAGATCTGCTGGAACGCGTGATCGCCCGAGCCGAGCACGCGCAGCTTCGCGCCGTCGGCCTGGCTCGACGCGGTGGCGAGCGGAACGGGCAGCCCGACCGGAAGCATCTGATGCTTCACACGGCGCGCCTTCCGATTGCCGGCAAACAAAGGTCGGCGACGAGGGGTACGGCGGGCCATTTGAACTGCATACGGGTACCGCGCCTGGACGGACGGGTCAATCATCCGGATGATCCGGCAATGACGCGGCGTTACATCGCTCGGGACGCCTTGTTTCGCTGTCGCATTTCGTCACCATCGCCCGCGTTCCCACCGGCGTGTAGACGATCGACACGACAGCGCGGCCCTTCCGGGCGCCTTCGTCTACGAGTCGTCTCGATCGTCGACGGCACGCGCGTTGAGTTCGACAACGCCACCTCTCGAAGGCGTGCAACCTCGCGGACTTGAAATGGCGTGAGGCTTGCTCTACGACGGCGCGTGAGCGAGCTCGAGCTGGTCGGCATCAAGAAGCAGTACGAGGGTGTCGCTCGCCCGGTGATCCCGGACCTCGCGCTCCACGTCCCGTCGGGCCAGATGGCCGTGCTCGTCGGGCCGTCCGGCTGCGGCAAGTCGACGACGCTGCGCATGGTCGCGGGCCTCGAGGAGCCGACGGCCGGCACGATCAAGATCGCGGGCCGCGACGTCACGAACGTACCACCGGCCGATCGCGACATCGCGATGGTGTTCCAGAGCTACGCGCTCTACCCGCACATGACCGTGTTCGAGAACATGGCGTTCGGGCTGCGCATCAAGCACCTTCCCGAGAGCGAGATCCAGAAGCGCGTGTTCGCGGCGGCTGACTCGCTCGGGCTGCGGCCGTACCTCGAGCGCCGCCCCAAGGCGCTGTCGGGTGGTCAGCGCCAGCGCGTCGCGATCGGTCGCGCCGTCGTGCGCGCGCCCAAGGTGTTCCTGTTCGACGAGCCGCTGTCGAACCTCGACGCGAAGCTGCGCAGCGATATGCGCCGCGAGATCGCGCGCATTCACCAGGAGTCGAAGACGACGTCGATGTACGTCACGCACGACCAGATCGAAGCGATGACGCTCGCCGACATGATCGTCGTGCTCAAGGACGGCGTCGTGCAGCAGATCGGGTCGCCGGTCGACATCTACGAGCGCCCCGCGAACCGCTTCGTCGCGGGCTTCTTCGGCACGCCGTCGATGAACTTTCTCAGCGCGGACCTCGCCGCGACCGGCGAGCGCCAGAGCGCGCGCGGCACGGGCTTCGAGATCCCGCTCGTCGCGCAGCGCGCACTGTTGCGTCCGGCGAAGGAAGCCGTGGATCGCGTGGTGGTCGGCATTCGACCCGAGCGACTCTCGCTGTCCGGTGGACCGGACAGTGTCGCGCTGTCGGGCGAGGTCGCGATGCGCGAGGTGCTCGGCGCCGAGGTCGTGCTGCACCTGGAGTCCGCGGCCGGGCCGCTGACGGTGCGCACGGACGCCGGAAGTGCGCCGCGCCCCGGTGACACGGTGCAGGTGTGGCTCGATCCGAAGGGCGTGCATCTCTTCGACGGTGCGACGGAGCTCCGGCTGTGAACCTCCGCCTCGCGGTTCTCGCGCTCGCGATGCTCGCGAGCGGATGCGATCGCTCGCACGGCGTCGTGCTGTGGCACGCGTATCAGGGCGCGGAAGCGCAGGCGCTGTCGGCGTCGGTCGCGCGGTGGAACGCGGCGCATCCCGAGACGCCCGTCGAGCTCGTCGGTGTTCCGTACAACTCGTTCGGCGACAAGCTGACCTCGGCGATCCCCGGCGGCAACGGCCCCGACCTGTTCATCTATCCGCAGGATCGCATCGGCGACTGGGCGGAGGCGCAGATCATCGAGCCGCTCGAGTTCTGGGTCGACGATGCGCGCGCGGATCGGTTCAGCGACTCGGCGCTCGCCGCGATGGCCTACAAGGGCTCGCTGTGGGGCCTGCCGATGGCGACCAAGTCGCTCGCGATGTTCTATCGCTCGGACCTCGTCGACGCGCCGCCCGCGACGACCGACGAGCTGCTCGCGCTCGCGCCCGCGATGCGCAAGCGCGATGGTTACGCGATCGCGTACGCGAACTTCGATCTCTACGGCCACGCGCCGTGGCTGTTCGGCTACGGCGGCAAGATCCTCGACGGTGACGCGCTCGCGATCGCGACGCCCGAGGCCGCGGCGGCGATGGCGTTCGCGCAGAAGCTCGTCGCGAGCGGCGCGGCGCCCAAGGGCGCGGAAGGCCCGCTCGTCGCGACGCTGTTCAACGAGGGTCGCGCCGCCACGGCGATCAGCGGCCCGTGGTTCCTCCAGGACATCGCGGCCGGCGTGCCGTACAAGATCGCCGTCCTCCCGACGGTGAGCGCGACGGGCAAGCCGGCTGCGCCGTTCCTGGGCGCCGAGGGCCTGCTCATGTCCGCGCGCGCGAAGGACAAGGACGCCGCGTTCGCGGTGATGGACGCGCTGACCTCGGATGTCTCGGCGATCGAGCGCGCGAAGATCGCGAAGCAGGTCGTGCCGAACGTCCACGCGTACGACGACCCCGACGTCGGCGGCGATCCGGTGCTCGCCGCGTTTCGCGCGCAGCTGTCGAACACGGTGCCGATGCCGATCCACCCCGCGATGCGCATGGTGTGGACGCCGTACAAGACCGCGCTCGGCGAGGTCGTCTCCGGCCGCGCGCAGCCAGGCCCGCAGCTCCTCGCCGTCGAGCGCGAGGTCGCGGGCTACCTCGCGGGTGCGCGCAAATGACCGTGGTCCGCCAGCTGCGCGACTTCGCGATCGCCGCCTGCCTCGCGATCCTCGTCGCGACGGTCGCGTTCGTCGTCGTGCGCAACACCGAGCTCGCGTCGCGCCAGAAGGAGCTCGCGACGCGCGCGGTCGCCGCGCTCGTCGACGGCAAGCAGCTCCCCGAGGTGCACGCGGTCGTCGTCGGGGAGGCGAAGCCCAACCCGAAGCGCCCGTACCTGCGCACGCGGCAGGTGCTCGACCACGGCGCCTGGCGCCCGCTCGCGGCGACCTACGGCGCCGACGACAAGCTGTTCTACGACGCCGCGAACCGCTTCGCGATGACCGGCGTCCCCCGCGCGGAGCTACTCCCCGACGGGACCGGCCGCGCGATCGCCGTGCAACCCGTGACGCTCGTCCAGGGCGTGCGCGACGAGACCGGCACCGGCGCGGCGGTCACCGGCATCGCCGTCGCGATCACCGCGCCCGCGCGACCCGCGCCGTATCCGTGGCTCGCGATGCTCGGCGTGCTGGGCCTCGGCGCGGCGCTCGCGGGTGCCGGCGCCCTCGTCGGCGGCAAGGCAGCGCGTGCGGGGATGGCGGTCGGCATCGCCGCGCTCGCGATCCCGTGCATGCTCTGGCACGCGTGGATCGCGACCACCGCGATCGTGCTCGTCGGTATCGGCGTCGCGCTCGCGCAGCACGCTCGCCTCACGGATCGCCTCGCGGCGGGCTTGCGCGCGCATCGCATCGCGCTCGGCTTCCTCGCGCCGGCCGCGGTGTCGATGCTCGTCCTCGTCGCGACGCCGTTCGTGATCGGCCTCATCATCGGCTTCTACGATCACCACCACGGCACGTGGACCTACGTCGGCCTCGACAACTTCGGCGAGATCCTCTCGGGAGGCGGGCGCCCGCTCGATGATCCGCTCAACTTCTGGTTCATCTTCGGCGTCACGGTCCTGTGGACCGTCACCAACGTCTTCTTCCACGTGACGATCGGCGTCGCGCTCGCGCTCGTGCTCTCGCGCGGCTGGCTGCGCGGCAAGGGCATCTTCCGCATGCTGCTGATCCTGCCGTGGGCGATCCCGAACTACATCACCGCGCTGATCTGGAAGGGCATGTTCAACACCGAGTACGGCGGCATCAACCAGATGCTGAACGCCGCCGGTCTCGAAGGCGTGTCGTGGATCGGTTCGTTCTTCACGTCGTTTTCCGCGAACGTCATCACGAACACGTGGCTCGGCTTCCCGTTCATGATGGTCGTGGCGATCGGCGCCCTCGAGAACATCCCGAAGGAGCTGTACGAGGCCGCCGCCGTCGACGGCGCGTCGCCGTGGCAGCGCTTCCGCCACATCACGCTTCCTCACCTGCGCCCTGCCCTCGGGCCCGCCGTCGCGCTCGGCTCGATCTGGACGTTCAACATGTTCAACGTCATCCACCTCGTCTCGGGCGGACAGCCCGGCGGCGCGACGAACATCCTCGTCACCGACGCGTATCGCTGGGCGTTCGAGCGCGGCGAGCGCTACGGCATGGCGGCCGCGTACGCGACGGTGATCTTCCTGATCCTGTTGCTCTGGACCGTGTTCGGCGCGCGCATCGTGAAGCGCAAGGACGACGAGGCATGAGCATGTCTCGCCGCCCGAGCCTCGTGCTCACGATCCTGACGTACGTCGCGTTGATCGCGCTGTGCACCGTCATCCTGTATCCGGTCCTCTTGATCCTGAAGAAGGCGATCGAGCCCGGCCGCCAGTTCTCGCTCTCGATCTCGCCGATCCCGAGCGAGGTCACCGGCGACCACTTCAGCGAGCTGTTCACCAAGCGCGGCGCGAACGGCGAGCTCCTGTTCTTGCGGCACGCGCTCAACTCGATCATCACCGCGGTCGCGACCACCGTCGTCGGCGTCGTCCTGTCGTGCACCGCCGCGTACGCGCTCTCGCGCTTCCGGTTCCCCGGCCGCAAGATGGGGCTGTCGATGTTCCTCGTCGTGCAGATGTTCCCCGCGACGCTGCTCCTGCTCCCGCTCTACGTCATCCTCGACAAGCTCGGCCTGCTCAACTCGATCCTCGGCCTGGTGCTCGTCTACTCGACCACCGCGATCCCGTTCTGCGTGTGGACGCTCAAGGGCTACTTCGACTCGCTGCCACGCGAGCTCGAGGAAGCCGCGCGCATCGACGGCGCCTCCCCGTGGATGATCTTCCGCCGCATCATCCTGCCGCTGTCGCGCCCCGCGATCGCCGTCACCGCGCTGTTCTCGTTCATGACCGCGTGGAACGAGTTCATCATGGCGTCGACGTTCATGACCGACGAGCGCAAGTACACGCTGCCCGTCCTGATCCAGCAGTCCGTCACCGAGTTCAGCGCGGACTGGGGGCTGTTCGCAGCCGGCGCGGTCATCACGAGCGTGCCCGTGATGATCGCGTTCTACGTGCTGCAGAAGTATCTGGTCGGCGGTCTCACCGCCGGCGCCGTGAAGGGCTAGGCGCTGATCGCCTAGATGTCGATCAACCCGCCGCCGGTCTTCTTGGACGACTTGCCGTCCTTCTTGCCGCCGGGACGCGGTCCGAGCGAAGGCGACGAGGCCTTCTTCTTCATCTCGATCTTCACGGTCATGTCGCCGTCGACCTCGACCTTCTGATTGCTGACGCTGTGATAGCCGCTCGACTTCACCGTCAGGACGACGCTCTTCTTGCCGTCCTTGCCGAGCTCGATGTCGCTCGTCATGCCGGTGATCTCTTTCTTGTCGATCGTGATCGTCACGTCCTTGGCCGCGCCTTCGGGCGTGACCTCGATCGTCAACTTCGCCATCTTCACGGCGGGGGCCGCCGATCCGGCGGCGGGTGCTGCGCCCGATCCAGCCGCCGGGGCCGCGCCGGAACCCGCCGCGGGAGCCGCGCCAGAACCAGCCGCCGGTGCCGCGCCCGATCCAGCCGCGGGAGCCGCGCCCGATCCGGTCGCCGCCGAGCCGGAGGCCGGCGCTGCCGCGGATCCGGTGCTCGCCACCTGCGTCGGCTTCGGCTTGTCGATCTTCGGCGTTCCAGGATCGGTGACCTTGGATCCCTCCATGGTCATGTCCTTGTCCTTCTCGTCCTTCTTGACGTTGTCGCCCTTCGACGGCTCCGCGATCGCCTCGTCAGCGCCGGTGCCGAGTCCGAACAACAGGCCGCAGAACGTTCCGATCGCGAGCCCCGCGCTCACGACGATCGGGACCATCTTCGACGTGCCCTTGCGTACGACCTGCGCGCGCGGTGGCTGCATCTGCGGAGGACCGCCCATCGGAGGACCGCCCATCGGTGGGCCGCCCATCGGTGGACCTCCCATCATCGGAGGTCCGCCCATCGGAGGTTGGCCAGGTGGATAACCGGGATTCGCCATGAGTCTCCTAGAATGATCCAGCGAACGTCAGCCCGCCAGCGTCGGTTTTGACCCAAGGCACGAGGTGGACCTTGGCAGCCACGGGCGGCGATCGTCGACGTACCGACGCCTCGTCGGGGTTGGGCGCACCGGGACGGCCGCCCGCCGGGGGCGTCTCCTCCTCGCCGTTGAACTTCTTCATGGCGGGCCGGTACTTGAACCAGTACCAGTACCCAGTGAACCCCGCCGCGGCGATGGTGGTCACGAGAAACACATCGGACACCACGGCGGCGTTCTCGCCGGCGACGCGCGCGTCTTCACGCTCGTCGAACGTCGAGTCGGGCGCGGTGAACGTCGAGTGCTTCGACGTCGCGATGATGCCCGTGATCACCGTCGTCACGAGTGCGGCCGCCGTGACGCCACCGCCGATGTAGAGCGGAAGCTTGCTCGGCGGCACCGGCTTCACGACCTCGACGGGCGGTCCGGGGTCGACCTTCGGCGGCTCGACGACGATCTTGATCGGCTCGAGCTCGATCGTCCGCTCGCTCTCCGAGCCCGCCTCGATCTTCAGCTCGACGTCCTTGGGCTGATAGCCATCCGCCGCGAACGAGAACGTGTACGAGCCCGGCATCAGGATGATCGGCTCGGGCAGCGGCGACTTTCCGATCTCGACGCCGGCGAGCGACACCGTCGTCTCGTCGGTGGTGATCGTCAGCGTCAGCAGGCCGATCTTCGTCGAGATGTCGTCCCACTTCGCCGTCGCCTTCTTCATGATGTCCGGCTTGATGCCCGTCGGCGTGTTCACGACGAGACGGAAGTGCTTCGCCGCGACATCGAGCTTGCCGAGCTTCTCGTTCACGATCCCGAGGTCGTAATGGACGCCGAGATCGTCGCCGGTCTCGAGCGCCTTGGTGAACGCGGTGACCGCATTCTCGTACTGCGCCTTCGCATCCTCGAGCTTGTTCTTGCGCGTGTTGTAGTCGCCCTTCTGGACGAGCTTCTTCCCCGCGTCGTGCCACTTCTTCGCGACCTTCGGATCTTTCACCACGGCAGGCGGCTCGTCGGCGGGCGGATCCGCGGACGGGTCGGCAGGCGGATCGGCGGGCGGGTCCGCAGGCGGATCCGCGGGTGGATCGGCGGGCGCATCGCCATCCATCTCGATGTCCTCGGCGCCCTGCGCGAACGCGCTGCTGATCGGAAGCGCGGCGAGCGCGAGTGCGCAGACAAGCAAACGGCCCCTCATGACCGCCGATACTACTACGTCGGGCGCCGCGCCGCCGCCGCCCCGAGTTTCGCGATGTACTCGAGCGATCGGAGCGGTTTGTCGACGAGCGAGCTGATCATCGACAGCATCGCGTCGCGCCCCGCCGCCCGGTCCGCCGGCGAGAACCGCGCGTCGCCATCCACCGCCCTCGCCGCCCCCGGCGTCCCGAGCGTCCCGATCGCCGACAGGTACGCGCGGGTCTCCGGCTCGAACGGCCGCACGCCGGCGCTCCGCGAGCCGCCCGCACATCCCCGGCAGATCGCGCCGCCGCGCGTCGCATCGAACACCGCGCCACCGTCGAGCTCCGTCGAGCCGCATGCCGCACAGCGATCGATCGCGGGCGCATGCCCCGCGAGCTCGAGCAGCGTCATCTCCGCCGCACGCAGCGCGCCCGGTGACGGCCCGCCCTCGGCCAGGCAGTCCCACACCGCGAGGATCACCTCGAGCGCCTCGGGCTCCGGTGTCTCGGGCGGCATGATCGCGCCGAGGAGCTCCGCGACATAGCTCGCGTGCGCGACGGCGACGACGTCGCTCGCGAGGTGGACCCACTCGCGCACCATCTCGCCGCCCTCGAGGCTCCACAGCTCTCCGCGCGGCGGCCGCCCGAGCTGATAGCGCGCGAGCACGAGCAAGCTGAGCGTCCCCGCGAACCGCACCTTCGAACGGCGCGCGCCGCGCGCGACCGCGCTCACGCGACCGTGCGTGTCGGTGTAGAGCGAGACGAGCAGATCGGATTCGCGCAGCGGCGTTGTCTTCAGGACTACACCGAGGGAGCCATCTGCCATCGCGCCAGCTTAGCCGACGAGCTCGACGCTGCCATCCACGCGCGTCACGCCGTCGCCGCTCGAGCTCGGGCGGCGCATCAAGTACGACAGCGTCAGCGTCGCCGCGATGAGCAGAATGATCACCGCCAGGGTCAGCGTGCCCTGCCCGCTCGCGCCCTGCTTCGCACGCTCCGCGAGGATCGGCGGCAAGAACGATCGGCGCGGCACGTTTGCCTGCGCGCGATCCTCTTGCTCGCTCGCGGCGCTCTCCGGATCGGCATCGTCGATCACGAGCGTCGGAACGACGGGCGCCGACGACGACGACCGGCCATAGATGCCGAGCGCGGGACGCCGCCACGGAACGCTCGACGTGACCACGGGCATCGATGGCTTCCACGTACCGCTCGTCGCGGTCTCGTCGGTCGTCTCGCTGACGAGCTCGCCGGGATCGACGGAGGTCGCGGTCGCGGCGCCGAACAGATCGTCGGCGGCGGTGGTCTCGATCGCCGACGCCCCGACGGTGGCAGCGTCGACAACGGACGCAGCGCTGGTGACGGGCGCATCGTCGCGCGCGGCATCGACGACCGGCGCGGCAACACGCGCCGCATCGACGACGGGCGCATCGGTGGACGCAGTAGCGACGACCGGCGCAGCATCGACGACCGGCGCGGCATCGACGACGGGCGCAGCGTCGCACGCGGCATCGACGATAACGCGCGCCGCATCGACGACGGGCACATCGGTGGACGCAGCAGCGACGACTGGCGTGGCATCGACGACGGGCGCATCGACGACGGGCGTGGCATCGACGACGGGCGCAGCGTCGCGCGCGGCATCGACGACGAGCGCGGCATCGGGAGCGGCATCGACGACGGATGTCGGCGCCTCGACAGCGGCCGCGACGATCGGCATCGCGCTCGACGGCGTCCCCGTCGCCATCGCCTTGCGCTTGCCCTTCGGGGCGGTCGTCCCGCGCGGCTTGCGCTGGCGCTTCTTCTTGCCGTTCGTCGCCGGCGCAGGTGCTGCCTCGACGACCGGCGCCTCGACGACGTCGCTCGTCGCCGGCGCGTCGACCGGCGCAGCCTCGACCGGTACAGGCGCGACGGGTGCGCGCACGACGGGCGTGACGGGCGTGACGGGCGCGGACGCAGCCGCGACAGGCGCCGGGGTGACAGCCGTATCGATGTCGATGTGGATCTCGACGTCGTCGATGTGATCGCTCGGCTCCGCGATCTGCGGCAGCCCTTGGTGGCTCGCGGCGGCGAACGTCGGCGGCGAGACGAGCACGACGGGCGCGAGCAAGCTCGACGTCGACGGCGCGAGATCCGACATCGACTCGACGAACGCGACGGCGGACGGAGTCGCGGTCGGCACGCTCGTCGGCGATCCTTGCGCGGCGCTGTAGCGGCTCAGCGCTTCGGACTCGTCGAGGCCGACGCACTTCGCGACCGAGCGGATGAAGCCGCGAACGAAGACCTCGGCGGGAAGTCCGTCGAGCTTGCCGGTTTCGAGGCGCTCGAGAATGCGAGCCTGGATCTTGGTGATCTTCGCGACGTCCTCGAGCGAGAGACCTTTTTGCGCACGACCAGCGCGGAGCCAGAGTGCGAGGCTCATCTTCGCGTCGACGACCGTTCCCGATCGTGGAGAGGTGCTTCTACGATCCACTACGGAGTGCTCCCGAGCGCGCCACCGTCGGCGCGGCATTGAGCAGCGATGCAACTCTGCGGCGACATCTTGAGGCACGCGTCACGTGCGCGCCGTGCGTCGTCGACAAGCCCTTGCTGCATTCGCGTCTTCATCAGGTAGAGGCTGGCTTCCTGTGACCCGCAAGACGGGTCGTCAGACGCCGTCTCGAAACTTTCCGCAGCTTTTTCCCACTCTTCACGAGCGAAGTAAACCCGTCCAAGCCGATAAGTGGCGATGCACCACTTGGGCTTGAACTGCATCACCGACCGCAGCTCCTTCGCCGCCTCCACGTACTTCTGCTGGTGGAACAGCGCCCACCCGAGTCCGGCGCGCGTGACCGCCGGGTCGATCAGGCGGATCGGGTACTCGAGCGCCTTGGTCAGGTACTCGGCGGCAGCCCCGTAGTCCTCGAGGAGGAGGTGGACGACGCCTCGGTTCGACCAGGCCTCGCCGTAGTCCGGAGTGGTCTTGATCGCGGTGACGAAGTCGTCGTCCGCCTTCTTGAGCTGCTTGTCGAGGTCGGCGCGCGTCGCCTCGGCGTCGACGCCGGTGAGGCACGCGTCGATCTCGAGGGTGCGCGTGGTCTCGTATGCGCGGACCATCGAGATCAACCCGCGAACGTTGTAGGCCTCGTCGTTCGCGTTGTTGAACGCGATCGCCTTGTTGACCTCGGTCTCGGCGGCTTCGAGGTGGCGCTTCGCGAGCGAATCCTTGGCGACATCGAGCCACTTCTGGCTCTTCTCGATGTCGGCCTCGGTCTTCGCGCAGCTCGCGCACGCGCCGAGCGCCGCGATCAACGCAAGAAACGCGAGCGATCCGAACGCGTTACCTCGCACGACGCGGACCCTACCGCGCGCCTTCGCGAACCGTCAACGCTTCGTGCGCCACCAGGAGATCCCCGACCGACGGTGTATAGATGAAGCCGTGCAGCCACCCGGACCTCTCGAGCCGACCAAGACGCAGACGATCAGCGGTCTCTATGCGGAGACGTTCCTGCCGCCCGGCACGCCCAAGGGCGCCATCTTGATCACGCACGGCTACGCGGAGCACTGCGGCCGCTATCGCGAGGTCGCGCACGTCCTCGTCGACGCGGGCTGGGCGGTGATGACGTACGACGTGCGCGGTCACGGTCAGTCGCCCGGAGACCGCGGCTTCATCGATCGCTTCGATACCTACCTCGATGACCTCTCGCAGATGATCACGGCCGCCCGCGCACTCGCGCCGAACGCGCCGTTCGTGCTGCTCGGTCACTCGCACGGATCGCTGATCGTGCTCCGCGCGTTGACGAGCGATCGTCCGCCCGCGGTGACGAACGCGATCGTGTCGTCGCCCTTCCTCGCGATCAATCCCAAGCACTCGGTCCCCGGCTGGCAGAAGGCGCTCGCGCGCGTGGCCTCGCGGATCGCCCCGAAGCTGAAGCAGCCGAACAACATCGTCTCTTCGCAGCTGACGAGTGATCCCGCGAAGCAGGCGGAGCACGCCGCCGACAAGCTCGTGTTCGGCACGGCGACGCCGCGCTGGTTCGTCGAATCGAGCGCGGCTCAGCGCTACGTGGCCGAGCACGCGAACCGGATCAATGTTCCGACGACCTGGCTCGTCGGTGGTGCGGATCCGCTCACCGACCCCGCGGCGTCGCGCTCCGTCGCGAACAAGGTCAAGGGTGCGACCTATCACGACCTCGTTGGCATGAAGCACGAGGTGTTCAACGAGCTCGAGCGGGGCAAGGTATTTGACGAGCTCCTGCGTGCGCTTCCAGCGGCCTAGCCGATCGCCCTCGACGCCTACCCGACTCTTAGATTGGCGCGATCAGACGAGCGGCCTATACTAAGGACGTTCGTGGCGGGTCGGCGCAGTGGGGTTCCTTGACGAACGATGACCGTGGCATCCGGCGAAGGCACAGCCTCCGACCGTCCCGGAAGCGACTCCTATGAAGTTCTTCGCGTGCATGTGTAATCAACCCCAGCGGCTCGCGGCCGCACTCGAGCCCGTGCGCTCGGTGCTCGTCGCGCAACCGCCGATCAGCCGGTGGGGTCTCGGCTACATCCAGGGTGGCGACGTCCTCCTCGTCCGCACGCCCAAGGGAAGCAGCGCGCCGATCGACCTCGCCTCCCCGCTCGCAGAAATTCGCACCGATTGCGCGATCGGTCAGGCGCTGCGCGACAACGGCGATGCACCGACGGGCACGGACAACACGCCACCGTTCCGCTTCCGGCGCTGGCTGTTCGCGCAGACACCGTCGCAGATCGACGCGATCGCACCGTCGCTGCTCCAGCACGTGCCCGAGTACCTGCGCCGCAACATGCGCGGCCGCACGTCCGCCGAGCTCGTGTTCCACGTGTTCCTCGCGATGCTGCACGACGAAGGCAACATCGACGATCCGAACCTGTCGACCGCGGCGCAGCGGCGCGCGCTCGCCGCCACGATCAAGCTCGTCGCGAACGAGCTCGAGAAGGTCGCGAAGGCGACCGAAACGCCCGTCGACACCGCGATGGCGCTCGGCAACGTCGCGCTCACCAACGGTCGCTCGATGATCCTCACGCACCTCTCGGAGCCGCTGCGCGTGCGCCGCCTCACCGTGAACAACGATCGCGGCGAGAAGGATCCGTCGTTCCGCGGTCTCTTGCTCGTGTCCGGCGGCGACGGCGATCCCAAGGACGGCTTCGAGGACGTACCTCCGCAGCGCGTGGTCATGATCAGTCGCGAGCTCCAGCTGAGCTTCGCCGACCTGGCGCCCTGATCGTCGACGCCCTGCGACGGCACGGGTGTAGGCTCGTCCGGACCCACATGGGCTGGCTGCCGGACAAGCACGAGCGCGAGGCGATGGACGAGCGCTTGTTGCCCGCCGCGCTTCGCGACCAGCAGCTCGCCGCGCGTCGCATCCCGGTGTGGCTGCGCATCGCGATCATCGTCCCCGCCTTCGTCTACGCGGCGTACGCGGTGTTCACGTTCACGGGGCCCTATCGCTACTTCGCGCTGCTCGAGGTCCGCGTGTTCGGCGGCGCGACGTATCACCCGCAGCTCGCGGGGTTGCTCACGCTGCTCGTGTGCCTGGTGCCGCCGCTCGTCGTGACGATGATCCTTCGCAAGGTGTTTCCGAGGACCCCCGAGGAGCTCGCGCGTCCTCCGCGCGCACGTGCCATCTCGCGCGATTCGTGACACGAGAAAAATCGGCGCGTGTCGGGGAACACCGTCGTGAAGACGACGCCGGCGACGACGCTCCCTCCGACGCGCGGCTACTCGTCGGTCGAGCTGACGTTCCCGAACTAGAGCGACTAGCGCGAGAGGTTGTACGCGTCCTCGCGTGACATCTTCATCGCCTTGCCCTTGGGCGCGGACTTGAAGTTCTCGATCGCGCGCGTCGAGCTGCTCTCGATGCGAGCGCGCGTCGTCGGGGTCAGGTTCGCGTTCTTGTTGACCTGCTCCATGCGCACGTCGAGCACCTGCTTCGCGGCCTCGTAGCCCTGCGTCTCGTACACGACCGCGGCTTCCTCGAGCGCGCGCGCCGACAGCGCTTCCTCGACGGCCTGCGCCGCGCGCGCGATCACGCTCGCCTGCACCGCGTACGCGTCGTCGACGACCTCGGCGATCGCCGCGGTCTTCGCGTTGCGCTGCGAACCGTCGGAGACGCGGCGCCAGCCCATGTGTACCGAGGTGATGACCTTCGACGCGACGACCTGCGCGGACGCGACGCGAACGCGGAGGACGACCTTGCGCGTCTCGCCGGCGCGGAGGTCGGCGATCGGGATGATCACGGAGGCGCCGGTGCGCGTGAGCTGATAGCCGTACGCTTCCTCCACCGTCACGCCGTCGCCAGCGTCGACGACGAGGCGCACGTCCGATGCGACGGTCGCGGCGAGGCCGCCGAGCTCCTTCGCGAACATCGCGGACAGGTTCTGCGTGTCCTCGACGAAGTAGTAGTTGCCGCGGCCGACGGTGGCGATGCGCTGCATCGTGACCTCGTCGAAGTCGAGGCCGACGCCGACCGCGGAGATCGACGTGCCGCGCGCGGCGGTGTTCGCCGCGAGGGTCGCGAGCTCGTCGCGGTCCCAGATGCCCTCGTTCGCTTGCCCGTCGGAGATGAGGACGATGCGGCGCACGCCGTCGCCGATCGGGGTCCTCTCGAGCTCGGCCGCGCCGCGGGTGAGGCCGCACGAGATGCACGTGCCGCCGTCGTCGTAGATGCGCTCGATCGCGGCGCGAGCGGCGCTCTTGTTCGCATCCGACGCGCGCGACATCGGCATCACGACCTGATCGCCCGACGAGTACGCGATCACGGTGAACGCGTCGTTGGCGTCGAGCTGGCCGATGAGCCGCGAGGCCGCGCGCTTCGCGTTCTCCATCGGCTCGCCCGACATCGACCCGGAGCGATCGATCACGACCGCGAGCGACAGCGGCGGCCGGAAGGCGGCCTGCCCCTTGGGCGCGGTGATCGTGATGGCGACGTTCTCGTCGTGCGCGCCGCGCAGGATCTTGCCGGTCGTCAGCTCCGCGATGAGGGTCATGCCGTCGTCTGCCGTGCTGGCGAAGCCCTCGGGTCGGGGTGCCGGCGTCCCCTGGGTCAGGAGCAGTGCGGCGATGACGGTGGCGCTCGCGGCGCCCAGAACGATGGAGGTCCGGACACGAGACGCAGCGGTCGGGTGCAGCGCGTGGCTAGGCATTGAAGCTGAGACGTCTGGAGGCCGATCCGGATCCGTAAAATGTGAACCCAGTTAGAGCTGAAACATGAGTCAGGTTTGATCTCCCAACGATCTCGCCCAACTACGCGAGACCCCACGGATACGTTAACTCCACGACTCTACTCGGTAATCGGCTGCTACAAAACGCCGCTTGACCAACTGCGTCATAAAGATTAAACCGCCGCCATGACGAACGCTCAAGAACGCAAAGCCCAGGAGCGGCAGGCCCGTCGTCGTCGCATCCAGGAAGCGGCTCGCACGGTCTTCTCGGAGCGCGGATATGCCGGCGCATCGATCGAGCTCATCGCTCGTGCGGCGCAGCTCTCCGTCGGAGCCATCTACCTCTACTTCCGTTCGAAGGAGGACCTGTACGTCTCCCTCATCGAGGACACCCTGACGGTGTTCGATGTCGAGATGGCGCAGGTTCGCGAGCAGGCCGAGGTCGGCCGTCGCCTTCGCGAGACGTGGAGCATCTTGGTCCGGTGGGCCGAGAAGGACGCCGAGGGTCCGCGGATCCTCCGCCTCCTCGCGCAGCCGGCGGTTCGTCCGCAGCTGTCCGACGAGGTCGTCGCGACGGTCTCCGCCGGCATCGGCCGGATCCAGGACCACATCGGCGCGTGCATCGCCGACGGCATCCACGCCGGCATCTACCGCCAGGTCAACGCCCGCGAGATCGCGGACCTCGCGTGGTCGGTGCTGCTCGGCAGCCTCGACGCCGCCGAGATGACGTCGAACCTCGGCCTGGCCGCCGAGGCGCTCTCGGTCCGCACGGACCGCGCGCTCGGCCTGATCGAGAGCGCGCTCACCCCGCCGCTCGCGACGCGCGACTCGGCCAGCCGCCTCAACGCGGTCGCCTGAACAGAGCCGGCTTCGACGCCGTCGTCGAATGCCATTTGAGTCCGATCGGCACGCTCCGCATGTAGCGCGCCGTTCACGCGCCGTGTGGAAACGCGCGGCGGATCACGACAGGACCCGATAGGACACGCGGACGACGGGCACGGTTCGCCGTTCCTTGCGTCGTTTCGGGGTGTGATGTCGCGTGGCCCGCGCGCTGCACTGCGCGGCGCCATGAAAATCATCCTCGCTGCCCTGGTTGCCTCCGTTCCTACTGTTGCCTTCGCACAAGCGCCCTCCGCGCCGATGCCCGCGCCCGAGCCGCTCGCCGTCGAGGCCAAGGCGGAGCCGACGAACTCGATCAACGTCTCGCCGCTCGGCCTCGTCGCCGGCAACATCGCGCTGACCTACGAGCACCTCTTCGGCGGCATGCATGGCGTGATCGTCGAGGGCGTGATGAATCGCTCGTCGAACGACGACGGTGACCAGATGCAGTTCGGCGGCAGCGTCGGCTATCGCTGGCACTGGCGCGGTCGCCAGAACAGCGGCTTCCTCGGCGTGACGTTCACGCAGACGGTGGGCTCCGGCTCGGTCACCGAGACCTCGTCGACCGGCGCCGAGATGACCCACGACATGAGCGTTCGCTCGACGATGCTGACCGCCAACATCGGCAAGCGCTGGATGCTCACCGACGCGATCAACATCACCGCGCGCCTCGGTCTTGGCTGGGGCCACCACGTCGCGACCGCCAAGGAGAACACGCCGGATGCGAAGGAGGCCGAAGAGCTGATGAACGACATCCTCGCGTTCCTGCCGATCGGCGCCGAGGGCGAGTTGTCGGTTGGCTACGCCTTCTAGGAGTCCGCTACCGCGCACCAGACTGCTACGATCGGCGAAGGTGCCGACCTGTAGAGAGTGCGCGACGACGACCGACGACGGCGGGCAGTTCTGCCCGGCGTGCGGCATGTCGTACGCGCGCAGTGCACAGACCGAAGCGCTCGCCGCGACGGGCACGGCGGATCGCGCCGCGGTCACCGGCTCGGGCGAGACGGCCGAGGTCACCAATCCCGCGCAGTCGCTGATCGGCAAGGTCGTCGACGGCTTCGCGATCGAAGCGATCATCGGCGGCGGCGCGTTCGGCACCGTGTATCGCGGTCGCCAGCTCGGCCTCGATCGCCCCGTCGCGATCAAGGTGCCGAGCTACGAGATCCTCGCCGACGAGACCATGGCCAAGCGCTTCGCGCGCGAGGCGCGATCGGCGGCGAAGATCACGCATCCCGGTGTCGTCGCGATCTACGCGGTCGGCGAGCTCCCCGACGGACGGCCCTATCTCGCGATGCAGCTGATCGAGGGCCAGCCGCTCGACAAGATCCTCGCGACGGGCCCGGTGCCGGCGCTGCGCGCACTCAAGATCGCGCGCGACATCGCGTCGGCGCTGTCGGAGACGCACGTCGCCGGCGTCGTGCATCGCGATCTCAAGCCGTCGAACATCATGTGGCGTCAGGATCGCCACGGCGACGATCGCATCACGATCGTCGACTTCGGCATCGCGGTGGCCAAGCCCGGCAACGCGGACGCGACGCGCCTGACGACGAACGGCCTCATCGGCACGCCGCACTACATGTCGCCCGAGCAAGCGCAGGGCGAGCAGGCCGATCAACGCAGCGACATCTACGCGCTCGGCTGCATCCTGTTCGAGCTCGTCACCGGCGAGACGCCGTTCGACGGCTCGGGCTTCGAGGTGCTGCTCGCGCACATGGGGCGCCCGATCCCGACGCCGAGCGATCGCCGCGCGGAGCTCCCCGGCGAGATCGACCAGCTCGTCCGTCGCCTGATGCAGAAGCGCGCCGACAATCGCCCGCAGACCGCCGACGAGGTCGTCTCGCTGATCGACGAGGCGCTCGCGGATCTCTCGAAGAAGAGCGGTGGCTTCTCGCTCGCGAAGACGCTGCGGGCGAAGCGCAAGACGCAGCAGCCGACGCTCGAGGACATCGATCCCGTCGATGCGTCCGAGGCCGTCGAGCTCGGCGCTCCACCCGCGGCGCCGCCGAAGCGCGCGCGGTTCGTCGCGATCGGCGCGCTCGCGATGCTGCTCGTCGGAACCGCGGGCTTCGCCGTGTATCGCCTCACGGGCTCGCACGCCGCGCTCGCCGGTGGCGCCGACGCGGGCGACGTCGACACCGAGCCGACCGATGCGACCGAGCCGAGCGCGTTCACGGGGCGCCGCACGGTGATCTCCGACGACGGCGAGATGACCCAGCGCACGACGCTCTACGACCCGATCGTCGCGGGCACCCGCGTGCGGACGAGCTTCGAGCTATGGAACGCGATCGGCGCCCCGATCGAAGCGACGAACCTCGTCGTCACGATCGAAGGCCCGGACGGCAAGGCCACCGGCGTGTCCGCCAAGCCGTCCAAGCGTACGAAGGGGAAGTTCGCCTTCCACCACATCTTCGCCACGCCCGGCCACTACGTCCTCCGCGTGTTTCCGCCGGAGGCTCACTCGGTCTTCACCGTCGATCTCGACGTCGAAGCCCGACCGTAGCTACTCTTCTTCCTTCTTGCCGCCGCCGGCTTCTTCCTCGGAGAAGTCGACCTTGCCGGTGTACTTGTCGCCCTCGCCGAGGATCTTCAAGCGACCCGAGGCGAGCACCCTGCCCTTGGACTCCATCGTGACAAGCAGCTGCTTGTTCACGCCGAACTGCTTGCGCTCGAGCACCACGCTCGACGTCAGCGTCTTCTGGCCGCGCGAGTCGGTGAACTGCTCGAACGTCGACAAGAGCATCTGCGGACGCGTGCTGACGTCGTAGATCTTCACGAGGTACTCGACGTCGTTGAGCGGCGCCTTCAAGAACCCGATGAAGTGGATCTTCCAGCTCTTGGTCTCCTTGTTCTCGTAGAAGTTGCTCTTGCTCTGGCTACGGATCTTCGCGGTGTACGCGGCGGCGCTCTTGGCCTGCAGCGGGAACCGTTTGTCGCTCATCATGATCCGTCCCGCGAACACCTTGTTGGGGTTCGCTCCTGCGACGGAGGTGAACGCGATCAGAACGGCGAGAATGATGAGGGGAGCGCGCATCGCCGACGATGCTACATGACCCCTCGCGCGCGATCGAGCGTCGAGTTGCGTCGGCGACCGAGCCCTAACTCACGCACACACGGTTCACGACAGGAGTGCACGGATCGCGTCGAGGCCTGCGCGATCCGGGGCATCTCTTCGCGGCCCGTCGAGCCGCGCGGCGATCTCGACCGCGCGGCGCGCAAGCGCTCGATACACCTCGGCAAGGTCAGGCTTTCCCCGAAGTGCCTCGAGATGACGTTGAACAGTTTTCGCGTCGCCCCGTCTTATAGGTCCAGTCAGTCCATCCGTCGTGCCGCGCGCCTCGATGTTGTCGAGTGCGCCGCGCGCGAGCGGGACGAGTGCGGCCGCAGCTTGCTGCGGCGCGACGCCGGTGCTCGCGAGCACCGCGGCCGCTGCATCGATCGCGGCGACAATGTAGTTCGACGCGATCGCCGCGGCCGCGTGATAGCTGGCCATCTGCGTGCCGTCGAGGTTCATCACGGCGCCTCCGAGGAGGCCGACCATCTTGCTCGCCGTCGCGCGGCCGACCTCGTCGCCCTCGACGCCGAACACGGTGCCCCTCATGTGGCGCATCGCGGACTTTCCATCGGCGATCGCGGACAGCGGGTGCATCGTGCCGACGCCCGCGACCTGCGGCGCCAGCTCGCCGAGCGCATCGTGCGCCGACACCGCGCCCGCGCAGTGCAGCAGCACGTGGCGCTTTCCGACGAGGCCCGTGCCGAGCAGCATCTGCGCGACCTCGGTGATCACCGCATCGCGCACCGCGAGGATCAGCACCTCGGCTTCGAGGAGGATGTCGGGCGGCGCCGAGGAGAACGCGGCGACGCCGGCCGTGGCTCCGGCGGCGCGGGCCGCGGCGGGCTTGCGCGCCCACAATCCGAGCACGGGGACGCCGCCGAGACGCAACGCGCCGGCGAGCGCGGTGGCGACGGGGCCTGCGCCGACGATGAACGTGGTGGGGTTGCGAGCAGTCATCGCTAGAGCCGGTAGAGAGAGTTGGCGTCGATATACCCCAACACCGACCGCGGCAACAGCGACGCGACCTCGTCCCGTGCCTCCGTGCCCTGCGCGAGCAGCGCCCGGATGTGCGTCGACGAGATGCTCGGCGCGGCGAACGTCGTCTCCTGGCCGACCGGCAGGTGCCCTGCCCTCGCGATCACCATCAGCGGCGCCATCGCGATGACGTCGTCCCAGCGATGCCACTTGTGCGACTCCGCGAGGATGTCGGTGCCGACGAGCAAGCGAAACGAGCGCCCGGGGTCCTTGGTCAGCTCTCGGAGCAAGTCGTAGGTGCGGCCCGACGCGTTGTTCTTCTCGGCGTCGATGACGCGCGCGGCCGATCCGAACCGCTCCGCCGCGAGTCGCGTCATCTCCACGCGGTGCTCGAACGGCTCGAGGTCCTTGTTGAAGGCGTGCTTGAACACGGGCACGAACCAGACCTCGTCGATCGGCTGCGTCTCGAGCGCCCACAGCGCCACCATCTGATGCGCGACGTGCGGCGGGTTGAAGCTGCCGCCGAACAGCGCGATACGGGTCACTCGCCCTCGTACAACAAGTATTCGGCGCGCTCCTCGGCCCACGCGCCTTCATCGCGCGGCCAGCGCTCGGCGAGATCGTCGAGGCTCTTGCCCGCCTCGATGCCTTCGCGCAGCGAGGCCGAGCCCGCGAGCAGATCGATCGCGGGGATCGCGTCGACGAACTCGTACGCCTTCGCGCGCCACTTGAACGATGCGGGGCTCTGGTCGTAGCAGGCCTTGAGGAACGCGACGCCCGTGCGATACGGACGGAACGCGCGCGGATCCGTCACGTGCAGCTGCACGCCACCGCACGCCTGCTTCGCGTGCTTCTGGAACTGCGGCGTGATCACGACGGGCCGGAACCGCACGCCCGGCAGCTCCATCGCGGTGAGGTCGGCGGCGAGGCGATGGCCATCGATGTGCGGCGCGCCCGCGAGCTCGAAGGGACGCGTTGTCCCGCGGCCCTCGGACAGCTCGGTGCCCTCGACGAGGCACATGCCGGGATAGACGAGCGCGGTGTCGACCGTCGGCATGTTCGGCGACGGCATCACCCACGGCAGCCCCGTGTGATCGAAGTGCATGTCTCGCTGCCATCCGCGCATCGCGATCACCGCGAGCTCGAGGTCGAGCTTCTCGACGGCGTGGCGCCATCGCGCGATCTCGCCGGCGGTCAGGCCATGACGGATCGGACACGACACGAGGCCGACGAACGAGTGGAACCCCTCGGCGATCGTCGGACCCTCGATCAGCGTGCCGCCGATCGGATTCGGGCGATCGAGCACCACGAACGCCTTGCCGGCCTTCGCGCACGCGCGCATCGCGAGCACCATCGTCCACACGAACGTGTAGTAGCGACTGCCGATGTCCTGGACGTCGTAGACCATGACGTCGATCTCGTCGAGCATCGCGGGCGTCGGCGACAGCGTGTCCTCGCTCGCGCCGTAGAGCGAGTGCACGGGCAGCGCGGTCCGCGCGTCGCGCGCGTTGTCGACCTCGATCATGTCCTGCGCATCGCCGCGCACGCCGTGCTCGGGCCCGAACAACGCCGTGACCTTGAAGTCCTTCGACGCGTGCAACAGATCGATCGCGTGGACGAGCTGCGTGTCGACCGCGGTCGGGTTCACGAGGAGCCCGATGCGCTTGCCGTCGAGCAGCGGGCTGCCTTCCGCTGCCAGGCGCGCGAGACCGGTCTGGACCGCCACGGAGCTCCGCTTACCCGAAGATCGGGACCGGCTTCAGCGAGACCTTGCCGTCCTTGGTCACGACGCGGAAGCGGACCGCGCGGCACTGGTACTGCGCCTTCAGCTTGCCCTCGTTGACCTTGAGCTTCGCGATGAAGTTCTCGAACGAGACGTCGTCGGGATTCCCGCTCGCCTTACGCGCCGCCGCGTACTCGGTGTAGACGCGCTTGTAGTAGTCGGGCTCGGCTTCCTGCGCGAGCGCCGCGATGTCGGGATCGACGGCGGGCTTGTCCTCGCCCTCCTCGAAGTCGACGCGGCCGGGGACGATCGGATTGCCTTCCTCGTCGAACTCCTCCTCGCCGGGCTCGGGGCGGCCGAGGAGGCGCGCGAGCATGACGTTGAGGCCGTTCGACAGACCGTCGAGCTCGGGGCCGACGGGGCGGAACGTGCGATCGAGGTTGCCGTTGATGATCTCGTTGATGCCGAGCTCGACCTGATCGACCTGCGCGATCAAGCGGCGGTGCGAGAGGTAGAGGCCGAGCATCGCGATCGCGAGCGCGCCGATGCCGAGCAGCAGGATGAACAGCTTGACGGTACCCGCGATCGCCGCGGTCTCGTCGCCGCCGATCGGCGACAGCACGACCACGCCCGCGGTCACGGGCGGATAGTCGCTGGGCCATGCCTTGGTCGCGATGCGCGGCAGCGGATCGGTGGCGGCGATGTAGTCGGTGCCGCCGACGGTGATCACGGCCTTGACCGGCTTGCCGTCCGCCGACAGCTTGCCGAGCTGCGCCGCGAGCTGCTGCGCCTTCGCCGTGTCCTCCTCGGCGTTCGCGCGCGTGAAGCTCGACGCGATGATGTCGTACTGCGGTTTGCCGTCCTTGCTGCTGAGGTTGTAGTACGCGAGGTCGGTGCCGAGCAGCGCCTTGTCCTTCTGCGTCTCCTTCGCCGTCTGCGTGTAAGCGACGACGATCGCACCGACGATGGCAGCGCTGCCTTCGGTGTCCTCGGGCGGGACGATCGCCTCGGGATCGATGATCGGCGCGACGCCGACCTTCATCATCGACTTCTCGTCCTTGATCCAGATGTCGCTGATGATGATCTTCCGCTTCAGGACGACGTTGATCGCGGGCAGGATCGACTCGCCCTTGTCGTTCTTCCACTGCTTCGCGACGACGCTGGGCACGTCGCTCATCGCGAGGACGTTGCCGGTCTTGTCGACGAGGGCGATGATGTCCGGCTTGATCGGGCTCTTCTTCTCGTCGGCGGTGAACTTCTGGAACCCGATGCGCGCCTGGGAGGCACGAACGTTCTCCGACTTGATCGCGCTCAGGAACTCGGGGAACGACGCGAGCCACTCGGCCTTGTTCGCGACGTCGATGCCCTCGAGCTGGTTGACCTGACCGATGACCCCGTGCGCGCGATTGAGCTGCGCGTCGGCGTCCTTCTTAGCACGCTCGTCGAAGCTCTTCGACGTGACGAAGTACGCGATCGCTGCCAATGCGGCGATCACGGCGGCTACGACCGCGGCAATAACGGTGCGGGACATGCTCCCTCCGCGCAGAATAATCGTGGGGGAACGCGGAGTTGTCAACGCACGCAGCGTCGTAGATCGGTCTACTTCTTCGGGGGCTTCTTCTCGGGCTTCGGCGCTGGCTTCGGCGCTGCCGGGGGATCCTTCGTCGGCGGGTCGATCACCTCCGAGGGCGGCGGCGGCGCGTCGTAGCTCTTGCGGAAGTCCTCCGCGAACGCGCACAGCTTCTCCTCGCCGTCGAGGAGGCACAGCGCCTCCGCGACGCCGAGGTCGAGCGTGCGTTCGAGCCGCGCGCCGTCGTCGAGGACCAGCATGCGGCGCTTGCCGTCGGTCATGATCGTCGTCGCGGACGACGCCGAGGCGCACTTGTCGACGACGATCTTGTCCGGGTACGCGGAGTCGTCGCAGAACACGTTCTGATCGATCGTCACGATCTCGTCGATCGGGTCCGCGAACGTGAGGCCCGCGTCCTTGGCGCGCGCGCGCAGCTTGGCGAGCGATGCCTTGTACGCCGTCGCGACCTGCTCGGGCTTCAAGATCCCGGTGGTCTCCACGAGCACGCCGTCGAACGTCCCGCCGGCGATCGGCATCGCGCCGCGGATGTTCTTGTGCTTCGGCGACCAGCCCTTGGGCTCGCTGTCGCCGCGCAGCACGAGCACGGTCGCGACCGCGCCACCGGCGACGAGCAACCCGCCGATCGCGAGCCACAGGCTCGTGCGACCCGCCTTCCGCTTCAGCGCGGGTCCGGTCGCGCCGGGCTCGAGCTCGTCGGCGAGGTTCGTCGGCGTGGCGGTCGCGACGCGCGCGGGCGGCGTGCGCGACTTCGGGTTCTCGGGCTGCGTCGAGCGCAGCTCGCCGAGCACCTCGCGGTTGAGCTTCTGCGTCTCGACGAGGCCGACGTCACCCTCGCGCAGCGAGGCCTCGAGCACCTTGCGCATCTCGCGCGCGTTCTCGAAGCGATCGCTCGTCTTCTTCGACAGGCTCTTCATGAGCGCGTCCTCGACGAGCTGCGGCACCTCGATCCCCCGCGCCGACGGCGGCTTCGGCGCTTCGGACAGATGCTTCGTCATGATCTCGAAGTGGGTCGAGCCGTCGAACGGGGTCTCGCCGGTCAGCGACTCGTAGAGCGTCGCGCCGAGCGAATAGATGTCCGTGCGGAGATCGACCTCCTGCCCCCGCACCTGCTCGGGCGACATGTAGCGGACCGTGCCCATCGTCTGGCCGGTCGCGGTCAGCTTCGTCGAGGTCGTCATCTTCGCGATACCGAAGTCCATGACGGTCGCGGTCGCATCGTGGGCGCGCACGAGCACGTTCGACGGCTTCATGTCGCGATGAATGACGCCGCGGCCGTGCGCGTACTCGAGCGCGCGCAGCACGTCGATGCAGACGCGCACGCTCGCCGTCCACTCCATGCGCTTGTTCTCGAGGATGATGCGCTCCCAGGTGCGCCCCTGCACGAACTGCATCGCGAGGACGAAGAAGCCGTTCTCCTGGCCGAAGTTGTAGAGGTGGACGATGTTCGGGTGATCGAGCGCGGCGAGCGCCTTGGCCTCCTCGAGGAACCGCGACTTCACCTGGCTGTGCGCGGCGAGCTCCGGCGGGAGGATCTTCAGCGCGACCTCCTGGTCCGTCATCTTGTGCCGGCCCTTGAACACCACGCTCATGCCGCCCTGCCCCAGCACGTCGACGAGCTCGTACTGCCCGAGGACCACGGTGCCGAGCATGCGATGCGCGCCGGTCGCGCCGAGCGGCGTGCCGCAATGCGTGCAGCGCACGTCGATGTCGAGCACCTCCTTCTGGCAGCTCGGACACTGCACGGCTAGGCCCCCGCCTCGTTCGCGGCGGCTCGCGCGCCGCGCTCCCAGCCGGGAATCCTGTCGAGCCAGCGCCCCAGCTCGTCGACGAGGATCACGGGGTACTCGACCGGCGTGTAGTGCGTGCCGCCCTTGATCACGACCAGGCGCGAGCCGGGGATCGTGCGATGGATGTGCTCCGCGGTCGACGGCGGCGTCATGAGGTCCTTGTCGCCGGTCACGATCGTCGTCGGGATCCGGATCTTCGCGAGGACGTCCTCGGCGTCGTGCTCGTCGAGGCGCGCGAGCAGGTCGCTATAGATGACCCAGTCGATCGTCTGGAAGCCGGCGGCGACCTGGCGAAAGATGTCGATGTCGATCGTCTGCCCGACGAGACCGAGCCGCTTCATCGCGCTGATCAGCGCGTCCGAGCCCGCGACGATCTTCGACGCGCGACCGGCGAGCGCGGCCTGCGCGCGGACGAGGCGGAGCAGCATCGGGATCGTGCGGCCGACGAGGCGGCTGCCCATCACGGTGCGGAACGCGCGGCCGTAGGTGCCGTTGATCGCGAACACGCCCTTCACGCGGTCCGCGTGGCGCTTGACGGTCTCGAACGCGACCTGGACGCCCATCGACCAGCCGGCGATCGCGAAGTCGCCGACGTCCTCCGCCGCGAGGATCTCGACGAGGTCCGCGACCTGGTGCGCGATCGTGTTCGCCGTCGGATCCGCCGGCGCCCCCGACGTGTACAGGCCGCGGTAGTCCCAGCAGATGACCTTGTAGTCCTCGAGCGGCGCGTAGAGGTGGCGAAACGCGATGTGCGTGCCGCCGAGGCCGTTCGCGAGCACCACACAGGGTCCCTCGCCTCGCACCTGATAGCCGATGCGGGTGCCGTCGAGCGCCGTGATGTGGCGCTGCTGGACCTCCATTGCAGAGATCGTATCCGAAAATGCGAAGGGCCGCGCGGAGCGGCCCTCGGGGAACGAAACCGAACCCGATCAGAAGTAGAGCAGCGCGCTCAGGCGAGCCCGCGTGTACTCCTCGCTCTCGTCGCTGTCGCTCGAGGGCGGCGCGACGGTGCGGGCGATCGTGCCGTCGAGGGGCTGCGGATCATCGCTCGACATCGAGTTGCGCGAGCCCGCGCGAACGTCGACGGTCAGGTGGAACTTCGGGGTGAGCGCGTAGCGAAGACCGATGCCGATCTCGGCGAAGTTCTGGTTGGTGACGAACTCGCCGGCGACATCCGCCTGCTGCACGCCGAGGCCGGCGAGCACGTACGGCGCGAGGCGGTTGTAGGCGCCGAGCTCGTAGACGAGCGACGCGCCGAGGCGGCGGTCGACGCGGAGGTCGTTCGTGTACTCGGTCTTGCCGAGCTCGCCCTCGATGAGGAAGCCGCCGTTGCCGAGGCGAATGCGGCCGAGCACGCCGAGGTCGCTCGAGTCATCCGTGTCCTCGACGGCGACGCCACCGGCGAAGAGACCGATGCCGAACTTCGGCAGCTCGGGGCGCGGCGCGACCACGACGGCCGCGGTCGTCGCGGGCGCGGGCGCGACCGGGTAGTACGTGGTGCCGTAGTACGACGGGACGTACGTCTCGGCGTAGTACGGACGGTAGTAGCGATAGCGCGGGTAGTAGCCGCCGCCGACGTAGATGCTGCCGCCGACCGACCACGTCGAGCGCGGGCGAACCCACGTGCGATGCGGACGCGACCAGTGAACCGAGAAGCCACCGCGTGCATGGACGCGAACGCCGCCGCGCGACCAGCGACCGGCTTCGGCTTCCTCGGTCTGAAGCGTAGGGACAAGTGCGAGTGCGCCGACGAGAACGAAGAGGGAGCGGTTCACGGGGTGAGCCTTTCGGATGGTCGAGACCAAGACGCGCGAGCGCGCCGGTCGGTTTAGTCTGCAGCAAACTTGCCAGCTCAGCCATGGGCTGATCGCGCGTCGTTCGAACATGAAACGCTGGCAATTACTCCTGCTTACGGGTGTCGCGGAGATCGGTTTTCTTCGCGGGTGTAACCGCAATTTCACGACCCTACCGTCCGCGAGAGCGGGGTGTGGTGGTGCCGCGACAGCACTTGTCGCGCTGCGCCCGAGAATGTCTCGCAACCCCGCCAACCGACAGGCATCCTTGACACTCGAGACGTTGGGTCCATAAAGTCTCTCCCCGGAAACGGAGGTCCTTCTTTGAGTGACTCTAAAAAGCCCGGCGGCAGCCGTGACATCAGCGACCTGAAGGCCCGGCTCGGCCTCAAGAAAGGCGCCGCGGCTCCCACCACCGCACAGACGCGCTCCAACGGTGCGTCCGGTGGCGTGGTGGCGCCTCCCGGACTGAATTTGCCGGCTCCGCCCGGCGTGCAGCCACCACAGCCTGCAGCGCCCGCGATTCCGGATGCGGCGTCCGATCCGTTCGGCGCGATGAACGCGATGGCCGCCGTCGGCACCGTGCAACGCGCTCCCGAGATCGTGATCGTCAACGACGGCAAGCCCGTCGAGAACGTCGGATCGCAGAGCAAGGGCGCCACGATCGCGAAGATCGCGATCCCCGCCCTCGCCGGCATCATTCTCGGCGTGGCGGTCGGAAAGATCGGCGCGACGAACGGCGCCTACAACACCGGTCTGTCCGACGTGAAGCAGATCCTCGGCGATCGGAACACGCCGTCGAGCGTCGCGCACCTCAAGCAGCAAATCTCCGCGCTCGACAGCAAGCTCGACGAGTGGAAGACCAAGAACAACTTCCGCGTCGACGGTGCGATGGACAAGGAGCTCGAAGCGATCTCCAAGGCCCTCGACGTCAGGACCGAGGTCTTCAAGGCGAAGACCAACACGCTCGATCCCGAGGTCACCGCCAAGCTCGTGCAGTTCTACGGCGGCGTCGCCGAGGTGAAGGCGATGATCGACCTCCACCTGAAGAGCGCGAAGAGCGACGAGCAAGCGTTCCGTCGCGCCAAGGAGAAGGCCGACGCCGGCCAGTTGAAGGAGGGTGAGAACGCCTACCTCAACAATCAGTTCCGCTACGCGATGGTCATGTCCGCTCCGACCGAGGGTGACAACTCGGACTTCGGCGCGAAGCTCGTCGAGCTCGGCCCGCCGTACTGCGGCGGCAAGATCGCGCCGAGCGGCAAGTGCTCCGATGGCGAAGCGCCGTCGAGCTTCACGTACCGCACCGAGCCCGGTGCCACGTGGACCGAGGGCAGGCTCGCCACCAGCGGCTCCGAGGCCGTGCCGACCAAGCAGATCGTGATGATCCTGCCGGGCGGCGTACGCGACTCGCTCGTCAAGGGTGCCGAAGGCGTCGCGTCCGAGGCGTACTACCAGCGCCGCCTGCGCACGATCTACGAGCGCATCCACGGCGTCGGCGACAAGGGCAACGGCCTCCTCAACGACGGCAACAAGCTCGAGACGCTGCTCCAGACCGAGTCGAGCAAGGGCAAGAAGTTCAGCTTCTTCATGTAGCCCGCGTCGTTCGAGCACGAACGAAGAAAGGCCGCCTGCGAGGGCGGCCTTTGTCGTTGGACAGCGTCGAGGAGGCTTACTTGCCGCCCTGCGCCTTGATGACAGCGTCGACGGCGTTGCTGTTCTGCTTCACGTCGGGCTTGTCCTTGTTCTCGGGATCGATGACCGCCTTGATCGTCGCGGACGTCTCGCGCTTCGGCGGTGCCTTCGCCTCGCGCAGCGCGTACAGGTCCTTCCTCACCGAGGGATCCTCGAGGACGAGGCCGATCGCGTCGTAGGTGCGGAGCTTGTCGACCGCGCGGACCTCGAGCTTCGGCATCGTCCAGGTGATCGTGCCGGGCTCGACGTCGCCGGGACCGTACTGCGCGGTCATGACCTGCTGGAGCGTGTCGAAGTTCTTCTTGTCCTCGGGGAGGATCGAGACGTCGAGCGAGATGAACATCTTCCAGAGCTTGCCCTGGTAGAAGAAGAAGAAGCGGCGGTTGTTCTTGCCGCCGTCGTTCTCCCAGCGCTCCATCATCGCCTCCTCGGTGCCGTGGGCGAACTCGCCCTCGACGATCGAGACATCCCACGGCGAAGGCTTCTTCTCCTCAAACGCGACGTACGTCGCCTTCACGCGCGCGAGCTCCGTCTTCTTCTCCTTCCGGATGCGGTCCTGCTGCGCGACGTCCGTGGTCGCCTTGAGCTTCTCGTCGTAGCGATCGGCGATCTGCTTCTCGAGGCCGGCGATGATCTCGTCCTTGGACATGCCCCACTTGAAGCCGCCCATCTTCTCTTCGAGCTTCTTCTGGTTACCGGCCGAGGGCGGCGGCGCCTTCTTCTTGGGCGCCGGTGCCTTCTCCTTCTTCGACGCCTTCTTGGCCGCAGGCTTCTTGCCACCCGCGACTGCAGGGCCGACGAGGCCGACCGTCAAGAAACCGATAAAAGCTGCGCGAACGATACGAGACATGAGTCCTCCGTGGAGCGAGCGCATCCTACCCAGGCGAGCATGATCGCCACAAGGAAGACGTGCAAACGCTCCGTCTATTCAGCGTCGATTCGGCGCTGACTTCGGGAGGCTTCGCAGTCAGTTCGACGGGTTCAGGGGCGCGCTGCCGGCCGACGCCGACCGAGACGCATTCGTGAGGGCATCCGGCCTGACCTCCACGTCGAGCTCGCTGCCGGAGACGGAGCCGTGGCAGCCGCCGCAGACCGCGTCGAACAGCTCCTCCGACACGCCCATCGAGATCGTCTCGCCGGGTCCGAGCTGGTGCTCCTCGGTCATGGTGACCACCGGGTTGCCGCTGCCGTCCTGCAGCTCGAACACGATGCCCTCGCGCGCGGGCAGCGTGACCTTCGTCGAGCCATCGTCCTCGAGCGGCACGCGGCCGAGTGGCTCGCGCTGCTCGTAGATTCCGTTGACGTTCGCGCTGCAGTTCATGCCGCACATACCTTCGCGATAGACCGCGAGATAGCGCGCGCTACGGAACGCCTCCACCGGGCGCCCGCGGCGCAGGTTGCCCGTCAGCAGCGTGAACAGCATCGGCGCGTCGGGCATGTGCACCGTTGCCGTGGTCGCGTCACCGCCATGCGCGTTCCCGCCGAACACGAGCTGGCGGCGATTGTCGTACAGCTCGCGCGCCGGGAACTTGTAGACGAGCTGCGCATCGACGCGGATCGCACCGTTGCCGAACAGCGGCTCGCTCGAGTTGTCGCGCGGGTTGTACATCACGATGTCGAACTGACCGGAGGTCGGGCTCGTCGCCTTGGACACCAGGATGCGCCCGTCGGGCAGCGAGACCGGACCGCGGTAGACCTCGGTGCGATCGAGCACGCGCACCGACGGCAGGTAGCCGAGGTCGGTGCGATCGGCCTCGAACGGACCGATGCTGCGATTGAAGATGCCGAGAGCGCCGGCGCCGCCCATCGTCATCGGCGCGCCGGAGTCGGCGACGTTGGACAGGATCATCAGGAAGTTTCCGTCGCTGCCCTCGCGGATGTCGGTGACCGACGAGTAGCCGATCGACGGACGCGTCGCTGTCGGGTCCGCCGGATCGGCGTACGGCGAGTCTTTGCGCTGTCCGAGCAGCGGGTGGTAGTCGGTGAGGTCCCAGTTGATGCGGCGACCGGAGAGCTGATAGAAGCCGTCGCTCGCCTTCTCCGTCGTCATCGTCATGCGGCCTTCGCGCATGAACTGCGGGCTGATCTCGGAGTTCGATAGCACCGTGACCTGCTCGGGCGTGCCGACGGCGGCGAACCCGTTGACCTCGACGCGCCAGATGTCCGACTGCGGCAGGAAGCGCTTGCGTGACTTCGTCGCGCCGTTCTTGCCCCGCGTCGAGGCGAACACGATGTAGCGACCGTCGGGCGACCACGCGGGATCGAAGTCGTGCACGGCGATGCCGTTCGACATGCCGACGGCGGGCGTGATGCGGTTGCAGTTGCCGCCGTTGACGTCGACGACGTAGATGCCGAGCGGTTCGGCGGCGCTCGCGCGCGCGGCGAATGCGATGCGGTTGCCGTCGTTGGCGACGTCGGGCGCCTGCACGTCGGGGCTGCCACCGAGGCCGCAGCCGCCGATCAGCGACGTGCCGGCGTCGGCGCCGCTGATGCTGCCGTTCGCGGCGTACGTCGCGTCGGAGATGCGGAGGTCCGCGCCGCCCTGGAACGTGTCGAACTCGAGGCGACCTGCGGTGGCGGGGCTCGTGCGCTGGACGTAGACGACCTGCGCCGTCTGGCCCGCGGCCATGTTCGTCACCTCGGCGCCGAGCGCCGCGCGCTCGAGGCGGACCCACTCCTGGATCGTGCAGAACGCCGTCGGCGGCGGCATCGAGCTCGGGTTGTACGTCGGGGGGCACATCGCGGGATCCGCGGCGACGTCGGCGCCGGCCGTCTCCAGCACGGGACCACCGCGATGCGCGATGCCGCCGACCGGATCGTTCGTGGCCATGTCGGTGCGCTGATCCTGCTCGAGGATCGTCTTGGCAACGGCGCGGCTGCGGCGCGCGTCCGGGAACTCGAGCGCCATGAACTCCTCGCGGAGCAGGTCGTAGTTCTTCTGGAGCGCGACCGACGAGAAGAACCCGATCGATCCCGAGCGCATCTTGAAGTCGTTGCTCGCCTGCGGGCTATGGCACGCCTGGAACGCGCAGCCGCGCTGCAGGAGCACGGGCTGCACGTTGTCCTCGAAGAACTGCTTCACCGCGTTGCCGTTCGCGAACGGCAGCTTGCCGACGCTCGCGGCCCACGCCTTGATGCGAACGTAGTCGCCGTCGTCGATGCCGTCGAATTGATCGCCGCCGGTATGACCGCGACCGCCGGCCGCGACGGCGAGCGGGACGCGCAGGAGCTGCGAGTCGTCCACGGGGTCGTTCACGAACGACCACGCCTGCGAGAAGTTGAACGCGAGCTGCTCGTCGGACGAGCCGCACGTGATGTAGAAGTCCGACTGCGGAGCTCCGTGGCAGCTTCCGGCGGCGCAGCCGTGATCGGTGAGGATCGGCTGGATCTCGCGCTTGAACGCGTCGAACTCGGCGGGCTTCATCGCCGTGAACGTGTCGGTGAAGCCGGCGGGCAACGCGTCGGTGCAGCTGCCCGCTCCTTCCTGCGCCGGCGTCGGCGGCTTGAGGCCGTTCTCCGTCGCGCCGTTCTCGAGCCACGTCTGCAGCGTGAAGTACGCATCGGATCCCGTGTCGAGGATCGCGCCGCCGACGTGCTGTACGTCGATCGACAAAAAGCGCGGCGTCGGCGGGTTCATGCCCGGCACGTTGCCGTACTGGAACTTCAGCTTGCCGGGACCGACCGCCTTGATCAGCAGCAACGGATACGGATACGCGCCGAACGGCGCGAGCACGTCGCGTCGCTTCTGGATGTTCTCGAAGCTCGTGACGTCGAGGTTGCCCGCCGCGAAGTTGAACGGATCGCCGACGTTCGTGCTGTGACAACCCGATGTGTTGCCGACGCACTTCTGCTCGAGGATCGGAAGAATGTTGCGTTCGAAGTACGTGCGTCCTGGCGGCGGATCACTGCATGCGCTCGTCGCGCATAGACCTGCCACCAGGAGGGTCGCCCAGCGCATCTCCATGAGAAGCAGTTTACGCCGTTTCTCCGACGAGAAAATGAAAAGAGGCTGCATCTTTCGATGCAGCCTCGTGGGTGATCGCCGCTACATGCGTGCGGCTAACGAACAACTCCTAGCGCAACGTGGCGAGCGCAGCTTTTGCGACCCCGTGCACGATGCTGCTCTTGTCGAGCGTCGCCTTCGTCAGGGCGTCGCGCGAGGTCGGGCTGCCGATGCGGCCGAGCGCCCACGCCGCGTTACGGCGGGCGACGGGATCCGCGTCGTTGACCACGATGTTCTCGAGCGCAGCAACTGCACCGGCGGCGCGCATCGCACCGGCGACCGTCGCCGCTTCCGCGCGCACCGCCCCCGACGAGTCCGCGAGCATGCCGACGATCGGCGTCGCGTCCTTCTGACCACGGATGTCGCGGTAGGCGGCGACCGCCGCGGCGCGAACGTCCGCGCTCTGGTCGGTCATCGCGTGGATCAGCACCGGGTTACCGCTCTGGTGCCCCATGTACTTCACGGCGCGCACCATCGCGAGCTTGCCTTCGGCGCCGACGTCGCGCTTGATCGCTTCCCGCAGCGCGGGCAGCGACGTGTACGTCATCGTACGGCCGAGGAAGTCGGCGGCGTTGCGAACGGCGATGGTGTTGCCGTTCTTCAGATCCTCGAGGAAGCCCGGGACCATCATGTCCTTGAGCTGCGGGCGCTTCGCGAACCACCACGCGGCGACTTCACGTACCGCGTAGCGATCATCCTC
This sequence comes from uncultured Kofleriaceae bacterium, assembly GCA_964617845.1. Taxonomy (GTDB): domain Bacteria; phylum Myxococcota_A; class Polyangia; order Haliangiales; family Haliangiaceae; genus JABFXX01. The sequence goes on from CAZUAR010000014.1 coordinate 89,488, forward strand.
GAGCAGGTTGGTGACGACCGGGATGCAGTCGGGGCACATGAGGCTCTCCGCGCGCTCGATCTCCGCCGTGATGGCGTCGACGGACGTGGAGCTCACTGCGTCGCGAATGCGTTCAGCGCTTCCGCCCTTGCCTGCCATCGCCGGTGTAGCGGCGATGAGGACGAAGGCGACCGCGGCGATCTTGGTACCGATGTTCTTCATGGACGTTCTCCTGGTTTCCGCGGTTGGGGTTAGTAGGTGTTGTCGCCCGGGTTGTTCTCGCGGCTGAAGAAGCTCACGCCGTTATCCGCTGCGAGGATGAGTGCGTAGAACTCGTCGGGCGTGAGGTCCGTACCCTTGCCCTGCATGTGCGGGGTGGTGTTGAACGCGCGCTCCGAGGTCTGCGTCGGGAACTGCTTCGTCGGGTTCAGCAGCTTGATGGCTTCCGAGTTACGCGCGTCTTCGGGCAGCAGGTACTGCTTGACGGTACCGGACACCAGCATGAAGCCACCTTCCTCGAGCGCTTCCATGTCGGGGCCGGCCATCGAGAGGTAGCTGCGCGTGAAGTGCGAGTCGCCACCGAGCTCGACCCACTCGGCCGGCAGCACGTCGCCACGGAGGTCGAACGTCCAGGTCAGCGTCGTCATGCCGTCGGTGAGCGTGTAGCTCGGGTTCGCCGGGCCGGGCGTACCGTCGTGGCAGCTGACGCACTTGTTCGTCAGCATCGGCTGGATCGCGCGGTCCCACGCGACGCCGACGATGTTGTCGCGCGAGAAGTCGGTCGACATGCGATCGGCGCGCGGCGCGGCGGTCTTGGTGAACACCGTCGGACCCGCCGCGATGGCGTCGGTCAGACCGGGGTCGATCGTCGTGGTTGCGGTGCGCGACTCGTGGCAGCCACCGCAGAAGCGGTTCTCGCCGGGGCGGCCCGAGAACCACACGGGCTCGGAGCCAACCGACATACCCCAGTTGTCGATCGCCTGGAGGCGGAGGGGGACGTTCGCCGGGACGTACGCGGCCCACGACTTGTCGGCGCGGACGCGAGCGACACCGAGCGTCGCCATACCTTCGAACATCGTCGAGCCGAACATCTCGGGGAAGCCTTCTTCCGACGAGAAGCCTTCCGACACGCGGACGCCGTAGATGCTGTCCGGCGCGAACGAGAACTGCGTCGAGTCATAGACGTTCATCGAGCCGATGATCGTCTGGCCAACGCCCGTCATGTTCTCGTCGAGCGACGAGGCGACGACCGGCGGAGCCGAGCGCGTTTGCAGCGCGCGCGGGAACACGTCCCACATCTCGGGGTCGTCGATGATCGGGCGGCGCGTCTGGCGCTCGGTGTCGTAGAGGTAGACACCGAAGTTCGCCGACAGGCCGGCGCTGCCGAGCACGCTCGACTCGACCGGGCCATCGGCCCACGAGACGAGCAGGTCCGGCTTGTCCTTCGCGTTCAACGGGAACGCGTCGTAGTAGCGACCGATCGTCTCCGCCGACGGCGTCATGTCGTGCGGAACGTCCGGCGTGAGATCCTTGTAGGTCGCGTTCGCTTCGGACTTGTTCACGTCCGCCGAGACGTTGCCCTTGCTGTCCACCGCGACATCGCCGAGGCGAACGTCGATGAGCGCGCCTGCCTGGATGGTGCGGTTACGCGACGTCGCGATCGCGACGAAGCGGCCCGGGCTGATCTCGCGCGCCTTGAGCGTCGAGTTCGAAGCGCCCGTGCCTTCCTTGCCGAAGGCTTCGCGCAGCTGCGTCATGTCCTGGTTCATGAACACGAGGTGGCCGGCGTTCATCGGGCCGAGGTGGTCCCACTGCGTCAGCATCACGTGGCCGTCGCTCATGAGCGTCGGGAACGTGCGGTGCGAGAGGTTGCGCGGTCCGAGCTCCTCGCCCGTGCCGTCCTGGTTGATGCGGCCGATCTGCAGGGTGGTGCCGCGCTCGTACTCGTCACGGTGCTGCGGCGCACCTTCCTCGACGACGGCGCTCGAGGTGAACATGATCTTCTCGCCGGGGAGGAAGATCGGCGACACGTAGTCGCGACCCGGGTCGGTCGGCAGCTGACGAACAGCGCCGTCCTCGAGGTCGAGGATGAACAGGCCGTACGCCTGGTTCGCCGCGAGCTTGCCCGAGAAGACAATGTGCCGCGCGTCGAACGAGATGTCGTAGCCCGAGATGTCGATGTTCGCGTACTCGGGGCCCGCCTTGTCGCAGCAGATCGTCGTCTGCTCGCCGTCCGCCGTGGGCGGCGACAGCTGCACGAGCCGCGCGTTCTTCCCCGACGCCGTTTTGGGGACGTACGAGGTGTACTGGAAGATGTCGCCCATATCGTTGCGCGCGGGGCGCTGCAAGATGATGAGCGTGTCGACGCCGTCGCCGATCGTGGTTGGGTCATCCCCGCAGCCAACACCGCCGGCCGCCGATACCAGCGCGGTGCCAAGTGCGAGGGTCTTGAATGAGCTCTTCACAGCATCCTCCTAATGACGAGTGACGGGACCTAGTACAAGGACCGGGCCACGCGTAACGACGAGGAATGACAGGCACTCCGTTGCGGTGCTCGAAGGGCTGCCGCCCCCTATCGCGCGAGGGGTGTGGCTTGGGCCCCCCAAATCGCCGAAACGGGAAACGACGTGCGCCTACACGCACTTAGATCGTCGCCCGGCTCGATCAGATCTGCGACTTCAGCTCGGCGAGGAGCTGGAGTGCGTCGAGCGGCGTCGTTCGATCGACATCGATCGATGCGAGCTTGGCGAGCACGGGTGATGTCACCGTGGCGGCGGGCAAAAGCGAGAGCTGCGCGGAGCTGCCGAGCGAGGCGCCGCCCTCGAGCTGGCTCATGATCTGACGCGATCGCGCGATGACGTGCTTGGGCAGCCCCGCGAGCCGCGCGACGTCGATGCCGTAGCTCTTGTTGGCGCCGCCGGGCACGACGCGCCGGAGGAACACGATCTCGCCCTTGTGCTCGCGCACCGCGACCGACACGTTGCGCACGCGGGCGTGCGAGTCCGCGAGCGCGACGAGCTCGTGGTAGTGCGTCGCGAACAGCGTGCGCGCGCGGATCTTGTCGTGGAGATGCTCCGCCACCGCCCACGCGATCGACACGCCGTCGAACGTGGAGGTGCCCCGCCCTACCTCGTCGAGGATCACCAGCGACCGCTCGGTCGCCTTCGCCAGGATCGCCGCCGTCTCGCGCATCTCGACCATGAACGTCGAGTCGCCGCGCGACAGGTTGTCCGCGGCACCGACGCGCGTGAACACGCGATCGCAGAGGCCGATCGTCGCCGACTTCGCCGGCACGAAGCTGCCGATCTGCGCGAGCAGCACGATCTGCGCGACCTGCCGCATGTACGTCGACTTGCCCGCCATGTTGGGCCCCGTGATGAGCACGAGCTGCTCGGCGTTCACGTCGAGCCGCACGTCATTGGGCACGAACGTCTGCGCGGGCAGCATGCGCTCGATCACCGGGTGGCGCCCGTCGACGATGTCGATCACGTGGCTCTCGTCGACCGTCGGCCGGACGTAGTTCCGATGCGCGGCAACCGAGGCGAGCGAGCTGCACGCATCGAGCACCGCGAGCGCCGCGCCCGCCGCGCTGATCTCCCGCGCGACCTGCGCGACCGCCTGCACCTCGAGCTTGAACAGCTCGGCCTCGCGCGCGACGAGCGTCTCCTCGGCGGTCAGCACCTTCTTCTCGAGCTCGGCGAGCTCCGGCGTCACGTAGCGCTCGCCGGTCGCGATCGTCTGCTTGCGGATGTAGCGCGCCGGCACCTTCGCGAGGTGCGTCTTGGTGATCTCGATGTAGTAGCCGAACACGCGGTTGTAGCGGACCTTCAGGTTCGCGATGCCGCTGTCCTTCTGCTCGCGCTCCTCGATCGCGAGGATCTCGTCCTTGCCGCCATCGGCGAGCCGCCGGCACTCGTCGACCTCGGCGTCGTAGCCCGTGCGGATCACGCCGCCGTGCTTGGGATCGAGCATCGGCGGAGGCTCGTCGACGATCGCCCTGGCCAGCCGCTCGCACATCGCGGGCAGCGCCTCGTGCACGCACGCCGCCAGCCCCACGCGCCCGCTCGCGGCGGCGTCGATCTTCGCGTTCGCGTCGGCCTTTGCCTCGGCGGCGCGGCTCTTCGCGGTGCCCGGATCGATGAGCTCGGGGATCGGCGCCATCTTCGTGCGCCCGCTCGCGACGAGCTTCACCAGCTCGGGCAGCTTGCCGAGCGCGTCGCGCAGCCGGCCGAGGTCACGTGGTGTGGCGACGCCCAGCGCGGCCTTCCCCGCGAGCCGCTCGAGATCCGCGATCTGTGCGAGCGAGGTGCGGATCTGCTCCGCGAGCGCGGGCCGCTCGACGAGCCACTCGACCGCGTCCTGCCGGCGGCGGATCTGCGCGATGTCGACGAGCGGATAGAGGAGCCATCGGCGGAGCAGCCGCCCACCCGGCGCGGTCACCGTCTCGTCGATCACCTCGAGCAGCGAGCCTTGCTTGTGCTTGCCGATCAGCGTCTCGACCAGCTCGAGGTTCGCGATCGCCGTCTCGTCGAGGACGACCGAGTCCTCGGGCCAGTAGATGCGCAGCGAGGTAATGGGGATCGTGCCCGTCGGCTGTGTCGCGCGTGCATAGCCGACCACGGCCGCCGCGGCGCGCAGGACGAGATCGCGATCGATCACGTGCGCTGCGCCCTTCGAGCCCGACGCAGCCAGAGAGCCAGAGGTGCCCGAGGTGCCCGAGGTGCTCGGCGACCCCGGCAGCGCGCCCGACGGCGCCGACGATCCCGAGAGCCCCGACCGTCCGGTGGGCTCGATGACGACGATGGATCCGAGCTCGGTGCGCGCCGCGGTCTCGTTCGGGATCGGGGCCGGATTCCACGCGACCTTGTAGCGCTCGCGCCACTGCGCGACGACCTGTGCCTTGACGCTGTCGCCGAGCAGCTCGGGCGCGACGAGCACCTCGCGCGGCGCGACGCGTGCGAGCTCGTCGACGACCGCCGTCGGCGAGAGCTGCGTCGCGGCGAGCTCGCCGGTGGTCGCATCGAGGTAGGCCAGCGCGACGACCTCCTTGGATGGCACGAGCGCGCACACGTAGCGCGCGCACTTGGGCTCGAGCACCTCGTCGTCGAGGACGATGCCCGGCGTGACGACGCGGACGACCTCGCGCTTGACCAGGCCCTTCGCGAGCTTCGGGTCCTCGACCTGCTCGGCGATCACGACCTTGCGGCCGAGCTCGGTGAGCTTCGCGATGTAGCCGCGGCCGGCGTGCCACGGGACGCCGCACATCGGCACGGCGTCTTCCTTGCCCTTGTCGCGAGACGTGAGCGTGAGATCGAGCAGGCGCGATGCGACGACCGCGTCTTCGAAGAACATCTCGTAGAAGTCGCCGCAGCGAAACATCACGAGCGCGTCGGGATACCCATCCTTGATGTCGAGGTACTGCCGCATCAGCGGCGTTTCGGACGGACTCCGACCCATACGCTGGAGCCGTATCACGGGGGTCCGACACCGCACCGCGCCGCACCCATCGACACGGCTCGCGGGGACCGATCCCCAGCTGGTGGACGAAGATGGAAGGTCGGAGTGGAAGGTCGGTGGGTCCACTCTGCGCCGCGAGGTCGCGCCCGATGCCTGACGTCGAGGTCGCGCAAGAGGTCACATCGAACGCTTGGGTCCATTGCACAAGCCCCAAAGCAACGCGAGCTCGCGCCGCACGAGCGCACGTGCACGCTCCGAGTCCACGCGCCAACCCCACGCATCCGCGGTGTCGAGTGCGCCCTGCACCTCGGCCGCACTGCCCTGCGCCATCACGTAGAAGCGACGCCGGTCCTTGCCGGTGCGCTTGGACCCCTCGCTCACGTTCAGCGAGATACTGGTCGCAGCGCGCGTGACCTGATCCGCGAGGTTGGAGTCATAGGTCTTGAGTTGCTCGACGACCGGGACGAGCGCGCGAATGAGATCGAGTGCATTGGTGTACGCGTGGAACATCGACTGAGTCCTTTCACCGATGATTGAAACGCCCTCCGGGCCGAGGGGGCCGGGCGGCGGGGGCTCAGCCCGCACACGGCCACGCGCACGACCAGTGACGAACGCCCGTTGATTAACGCGCACGCGTTCGATCGCACCGCGCATCTTCGCGGCGGTAGTTCGGTTCAGCACGACGCACATGCGTTCGGCACGGTCGGTGCGCAGTGGACGGGTAAGGGCGCCCCCGCCGCACGCCCCCGAGGGGAGCGCGCGCGTTCTCCCGACCGCCCGCGCGAAGCTCGCGTGGGCGGAGTGCGGGCGATCCGATTCGCCCGAGCGTTCGCGTGAAGCTCGCTTGGACGGCGTGCGAACAGAAGTTCGTTCCCGAACGCTCGCGTGGGCGGTGTGCGAACGAACGTGTTCGCCCGAGCGCGCGCCATGATCCGGCACGGAGGTGGACTGCCCCCCTCTCAGGAAATCATGGCTGCTCCGCCGGCTTGAACCTCGCTTATATCGGCGTTTTCAAGTCCCACCTCCGACCTCCGACCTCCCACCCT
>CAZUAR010000014.1:96069-127497 GCA_964617845.1 uncultured Kofleriaceae bacterium
TCACCTCCGACCCTTCACCTCCGACCCTTCACCTCCGACCCTTCACCTCCGACCCTTCACCTCCGACCCCTCACCTCCCACCCTTCACCTCCGACCTTCCACCTCCGGTCAATTTCCCGAGTTGCGATCCTCGCCGCTCGATGACGATGCTCCTCACCGGATCCTCGGCGCGAACATTCGTCGGAACGCGTTCGTGTGACGAACGATCATCTCTGTTTCCCTGCGCTTGCAGATCCTCCCCGAAGCCAAGAAGGCGAACGGACGCTCGCGTGGCTCGCGCTGACTTGCTCAGTCGCGGGGCCAGTTGCCGTCCATGCAGTCGATCTGGTTCGTCATCGGGTACGCGTAGGAGAACGCGATGCACATCTCGCTCGGGAACGGGAGCGGGTGCCCCGAGGTGTTGTCGTAGTCGCACTCGACCGCGAGCTTGTCCCCTGGGCGATACACCATCGGGTTGGCCGTGGTGAACTGCGTGCGGGGCGGGTTCGACTCGTACTGCGGACTCCAGTCGTGCTCCCACAGCACGGCGGCATCCGCGGCGCCCATCGGCGTGTGCGTCACCTTTGCGTGAGTGCCGTAGTAGTGCATGTGTCCACCGAGCGTGAACACGTTCATCTCTTGTTGAATGATGCACTCGGCCGAGGTCGAGCCGAGCCCCATCGGCAACGTGAACATCGTGTTCCCGATCGTGAACAGCTGCGCGACCTGATGGTCTGCGCTGGGCTTCGTGATCTTCAGGTTGAACGCTGCCTGACCGTCGATCGGCGCTTCCGTCGCGTTGATCCAGTGGGTCTGCACGAGGAGCTGCGTGTTGGCCGGCATCCGGAACACGACGCCGTCGGGCAGATCCGCGGGTGGCGACTCGGCGCCGCCACCCGCGAGGTACCGCACATTCACCATGTCGTCCTCGGTGCACTCGTGCGTGTTGGCTTCCTGCTGCTGTTGCACCGCGTACAGGAGCGCATGATGTCCACCGATGCTGCTCTGAAAGCCCTGGTAGTCGACGATGTCCGTCTCGTCGACGATCCGCTTGTCGATGTACGAGCAAAGCGTGATGTCAGCGCCCGGCTCGATGCCGTAGACCGCAGGTCCGACGATCTGCAGCTCGTCGGCTTTCGGCGCCGGAGGATCGAATCCATCGATCAACGGCTCGCCTGTTCCCGCTCCATCCGTTCCGCATCCGATCAGCAACAGCGTTGCAGCAAGCAGCTCGCGCATCGAGGCCCCCTCTTGCCGCGTACGATGCATCCGCTCGCGATCGCGATCAACACCGGTGTCGACGGCGATCGACATTTTTGCTGGCTGTTGCACGCGATGCGCAGAGGTCTGATCGATTCGCGGCGACGGCGCGAGGCGGCTCAGCGCGCGCTCGCGGTGAGCGCGAGGCGAATGCCGAGACCGAGCGTGGCCTCCTCGGTGTTGCCGCGGATGCCCTTGCGGTGTCCAGCATCGGCGGAGAGGTAGATCATCACATCGCCGAGCTTCGACGGGAGCGCGACACCCGCAAGCGCGCGCACGAGGTACGCGTTGTCGAAGCGCCTCCCCATCAGCTCCGTGCCGAACAGCTGCTCCGCGTATCCGCTGATGAACGGATGGACCCGCGCGCCGCGCCAGCGCACGTGCACGTCGATCGCGGGGCCGCCCGCGTAGCTCGAGCGCCCGGGCAGATAGATGAAGGCGAGCGCGCGGGCCGCGAGGAGCCAGTCGCCGTGGACGAGCGAGACGGCACCGTCGACGATGAAGTCGTCGCCCATGTACGGCTCGTCGGTGACGTCCATGCCCGGGCCGCCGTGGTTCGAACCGGTGTAGTGCTGGCTCTCGTGCCGGTACTGGACGCCCAGCTCGACGGCGCAGCCTTCGCACAGGCGCTCGCCGGCGTCGTCGAGCGAGAGCGCGACGTAGTACGCGTACGAGCCGCGCCAAAGGATGCCGCCGGTGGCCTTGGGGAACAGATTGCCCAGGCCGGTGGTCTCGCCGTCGCTCTCGAGCTCGAGGAGTCCCGCGAACCCCGTGCGCACGCTCGTCGAGGAGCCGCGCCACGTGAACAGCGCGAGCTCGCCGCCGAGAGTGCGTACGTCGCGGGGGAGCACGAGCAGGTTCATCGACGGCGTGTCGCGCGACGCGGACCACGTTCGCGAGATGCGGCGCGGGAGGCCGAGCCACTCGGTGCCGGTGGCGCGAGCGCTGGCGTCGCGCTCGGCGTGCGCGGCTGGCACCGGCAGCGCGACGAGCGCGAGGAGTGCGATGACGGCGGCCTTCATTCGATGCCCTCGAAGAAGCGAAACTCGACGAGGTGCAGTCCCGGCGCCGCGGGGTTGTCCGTCGCGTAGGTGACGGCGATCGATCGCGGATCCGTCCGCAGGCTCGCGTGCTCGCGACCTCCGCTGACAAACCACTGCGTCGGAGGCAACACGTCGAACGCCGTGATGCGATGTCCGTAGTCCTGCTCGGCACGATCGGAGAGCTGCACCACGACGCGGTTGTCGAAGAGCTCGAGCTGCGTCGCGATGAACCCACCGTCGAACGGCGCGATCGTGAGCGAGCCGATCGTGTTGGTCAGCTCGCTCGCATCGGTCATCGGATCGACCCAGCCGTGAAAGGCGTCCCACACCTGATACGCGTCGGGTTCGCGCACATCCGCGATCGGGACACCATTGACGATGCACGGTTCGTCGAACGAGGCGACCTTGCGACAGCCCGCGATCAATGCGCGATCGTCGACGACAACACCGCCGCGATTCAGCACCCGGCGATCCGGTCGCCACAGGATCGTGTCGTCACCGATGCGTTCGCAGGGATTCGCGCTCTTCGGGTCCAGCACGCACAGGCCGGTGCCGAGCGTCTCCGCGTCGAAGAAGCCGGGGCCGTAGAGCACGTGGTCGTAGAAGAGGTAGCCGAGCCCATCGTGCGCGAAGCCACCGCTCGGTACGACCGCCAGGCGCTTGCCGTCGGTGCGGGTCGCGTTGCTCGCGAGCTCTTCGATCGACAGTGCGAGAACGGATCGAATGCCGGCGACGTCGCGTGCGAGGTCGGGCGGCCGCGCGCACGCATCTCGCGTGATGCGGGCGGCGGCATTGGCGACTGTCGAACCGTCCGAGAGTGACAGCGACTCCCAGATCCAGATCGACGCGTCGTCGAACTCGATCGAGACGGGCGCGCCGAGCGCTGCGACGCCCTCGGGGATCGGGATCACGCAGTCGCGTTCGAGCTCACCAACGCGACTCTCGTGCTCTTCGAGCGTGTTCACGCAACCCGCCGCCAACAGGAATGGAATGGTCCACCGCATGCCTCCATGACACTCGATCGCCCGGGGATGGGAACCCAAACCTGCCGACAGAACGACTCGCGCGAGGTGCGCCAGTGCCCACGTGGGCAGTCCGCTCGGCGACGGTCACATGACGCAGGTGCAGCCGCGATGCCCACGGGTGCAGTCGACGCGAGACGCAGCGAGTATCCGCGTCGATCGTCGCGCGCCAGATCTGGCTCGCCGGCAGCGTGTGCGTCCAACGAGAGAAAGGACCGCGGAGCGGAGCGAGTGCCCACGTGGGCAGTCCACGCGACGCGAGCCGCAGCGAGTGCCCGCTTCTAGTCGAGAGAGAGAGAGCGAGCGCGCCCCTAGATCTCGACGGCGACGCCCGGCAGCGTGTGCACGCCCGCACCGAGGTTGGCGCCGGCGTCGAACGGAACGCTCGTGCCCTCGCGCCACTGGCGCAGCTCGCAGATCGGCGGGCCGCTGCCGAACGCCGGCGAGATGAAGACGTGCGTGAAGCTGCGGCGCACGCCCGGCCGCGTCGCGGGTAGCCACGTGCCCGTGTTCGCGTAGATGCCACCGGAGTGCAGGCGCTGCCAGCGCGGATCGTGCGTGTGGCCGAAGACGACGACCGGCGCGTCGACGAGCTTGCGCAGCCGCGCGGGGATCGAGCGCATCGGCAGCTGCGAGGTCACGAGGTGCGCGCCGAGCCAGCGCGAGAGCGCGACGGCGGCGCCGCCCGCGGCGAGAAGGCCGGCGAGCGCCCACAGGACGGGCAGCAACGCGAACATCGCGATCGCGAGCACCGCGAGGCCGAGGCCGATGCCGAAGCGATCGAGCATCAGCATGCGCGAGACGCGCCGCGCGCTCAGGGTCAGCGGCGAGCGCGCGAGGCGATCGATCGCGCGCAGCGTGTCGACGGGCATCCCGTTGTCCGCGGCGACCGCGGCGACGCGCGCGCGGTGCTCGCGGCGGCGGCGCTCGCGGCGCTTGCGCGAGCGGTGGAGTGCGCGCGCGACGAACAGCGACTTCACGAACCGCGCGTAGCCGAGCCAGATCGCGGACCGCGACTGGCCGTGGCTCATCGCGTAGCGCAGGTAGCCCCAGAACGACCACGACTCGGTGCCGTGCGGATCGAGCTCGGGCGCGGCGGAGCCGAGGTAGCGAACGGCGGCGGTGTCGGCGTTGTGGATCAGCCAGCCATCCTTGGGATCCATCGGCGCGAGGTTGAACTCGAAGGAGCAGCCCTCGTCGTAGACATGGCCGTGCTCGATCCACGCGACGCCCGGCACGTAGACGAACCACGGGACGACGCGGATGCGCGCGAGCACCTTGTCGTCGGCCGCCGGCGCAGCGGCGGCGATCTGCGCGAGCAGCTCGGCGGCGACCTCGGGGAGCAGGAGCTCGACGTCGTGGTTGCCGGCGATGATGTCGATCGAGTGACCCGCGGCGGCGAACCGCGCGAGGTCGGCGAGCATCGGCTGGTGCGCCTCGCAGATCTGGCGAAGCCGCGCGACGCCCGGGACGACGCCGCGGCGGAGGCCGAACATGCGCTCGTCGCGGGTCTTCGCGGGGCGACCGGGCACGCTCGCGACGTGGACGGACATGAAGTCGAACAGGTCCCCCGCGATCACGAGTCGCCACGGCCGGCCATCGCGACGCCGCGCGGTGTGATAGCGAAGGAACTGGCGGAACGCCGATGAGCCCAGCTCGACGGCGCGACGGCGGTCCACGGACGCACCCGGGAGCAGCTCCTCTCCGAAGTGGAGATCGCTCACGACCAGGATGTTCGACGCCACGAGCGACCTTCATGCAGTTCGTGTGCTCGCGACGTTGGCGTCGGCGGCGTGCAGCGACCGGCATCTACGATGATCTCGTGACGACCCGACGTGCGTCGCCGCTCGGTGCGACGAGGTGCCGCGCCGAGGGCGGCGATCGTTGCGCCTTTCGCAAGGGTCCGTCGCAACACTTGGTGCGAAGTGCGTGATATCCCAGCATCCGTGCAACAGGTCGTCCTGCTCCTCTTGATGGCGGCATCATTCGCATTCTTCACGCGAACCGTCGTCCTGTTCGGCCGCGCCGCGGCGCAGGGTGCTCCCGAGCCCCGGCCTCGCCTCGACGACATCGCCGGTCGCCTCGTGGACGTCGGCATCTACTTCTTCGGCCAGAAGAAGGTCGCCGAGGAAGGTCCGATGCACCGGACCAGCAAGCACCACCTGTTCATCTTCGCGGGCTTCTTCATCATCCAGGTCGCGTTCCTCGACATGCTCGCGTGGGGCTTCTTCGGCATCTCGCTCCACTCGCTGCCCGCGGTCGTCTACCAGCCGCTCTATCTATTGATCGACGTGATGTACGGGCTCGTGCTGCTCGTCATCTGCTGGTCGTTCATCCGCCGCATCCTCGTGAAGCCGCGCCTGATCCCGATGAACCTCGACGCGGGGTTGATCCTCGGCGCGATCGCCGCCGTGCTCATCACGCACTTCGTGTTCCACGGCTACGAGATCGCGGGCTCGATCACCGCGAGCGAGGGCGGCCGCGCGTACATGCCGTTCTCGAACCTGATCGGCAAGGCGCTCGCACCGCTGCCGGCCGACAGCATCCACCGCGGCGTGTTCCTCGGCTACTGGCTGCACATCGCGGTGGTGCTGACGTTTTTGAACTACCTGCCCTACTCCAAGCACATCCACTTGCTCGGCGCGCTGCCGAACATCCTGCTCCGCAACCGCAGCGAGCGCACGCTCGATCTGCCGAAGCTCGACCTCGAGGACGAGAACCAGTGGGGCGTCTCGAAGTTCGAGCAGTTCTCGTGGAAGAGCCTGATCGACACGTACGCGTGCACCGAGTGCGCGCGCTGCTCGAACTACTGCCCCGCGTACAACACCGGCAAGAACCTGTCGCCGATGCAGCTCGTGCACGACATCCGCTACGAGATGCTCGATCGCTACTCGCTGCGCGAGAAGATCAAGGAGCAGGAGAAGTCGCTCGCGAGCCTCGAGCAGTACGCGACCGAGCACGGCTTTGACGACGCGCACCCGCACCCCGACGTCGTCTACGGCCGCGAGCAGCTCGCCGCGACGAAGGCCGAGCTCGAGGGCATGCCGAAGATGACGGGCGGCCGCATCCAGGAGGACACGCTGTGGGCGTGCACCACCTGCGGCGCGTGTCAGGAGGTGTGCCCGGTGTTCATCGAGCACCCGCTCAAGATCATCCAGATGCGCCAGAACCTCGTGCTCGAGCAGGAGAAGGCGCCGGGCGAGCTGCAGCGCACGTATCGCAACATCGAGCGCCAGAGCAACCCGTGGGGCATCGCCAACGACCAGCGCATGGACTGGGCGAAGGACCTCGACGTCCCCACGATCGAGGAGAACCCGGATCCCGAGTACATCCTGTGGGTCGGCTGCGCGGGCGCGTTCGACGCGCGCATCATCAAGCAGACGCGCGCGATGGTGAAGGTGCTCAACACCGCCGGCGTCGACTACGCGGTGCTCGGTCACCAGGAGGCGTGCACCGGTGATCCGGCGCGCCGCACCGGCAACGAGATGATGTTCCAGATGCTCGCCGAGCAGAACGTCGAGACGCTCAAGTCCGCCGGCGCGAAGAAGGTCGTCACGAGCTGCCCGCACTGCCTGCACACGCTGCGGCACGACTACCCGCAGTTCGGCGGCGAGTTCGAGGTCGTGCATCACACGCAGCTCCTCGATCACCTGTTCGAGTCCGGCAAGCTGAAGAGCACGGGCTCGTCCGTGGGGACGGTCACGTATCACGACAGCTGTTACCTCGGCCGCTGGAACAAGGAGTTCGACGCGCCGCGCGCGGTGATCGAGTCCGTCGGCGTCGCGGGCTACAAGGAGCTCGCGCGCAGCAAGCGCCACGGCTTCTGCTGCGGCGCGGGCGGCGGCCGCATGTTCATGGAGGAGCACGAGGGCACGCGCGTGAACGACAACCGCACCGACGAGATCCTCGCGGCGGATGTCAACGCGGCGATCGTCGCGTGCCCGTTCTGCAACATCATGCTGACCGACGGCATGAAGACGCGGAACGTCGAGGACAAGGTCGCGGTGCTCGATGTCGCGGAGCTCGTCGCCGCGTCGATCCCCGATGTTCCCGTGGATCGCCTGCTGCGCAAGAAGAACAGGCAGCCGGCCACCTAAGCGCTTAACGAAGCGCCTCGATAGCGAGAGTCGCCTCGCCGGGCGGGGTATCATGGTGGTCGATGAAGGGATTCTGTTTCGCGGGCGCGCTGGCGCTCGCGCTCCTCTCGTTCGTCGCCTGCGCGAGTGACGATGCGAGCCCCGGTGCTCGCGCGAACTGTGCGCAAGGCGGAGAGCTGACCGATTGCCCCGATACGGAGCGCACCGTCGAGGGTGTGTGCTGGCGACTCGTCGACTGCGGCGCGATCGCGATCGACGGGTCCGAAGACTACTCGCTCGACTGGGGCACGTGCATGGATCGGCTCGAGGACATGCCGGCGGATCGGCGCCGCCTCGTCGTGAACTGCATCGCGGCGTCGACGTGCGACTCGCTCCGCGTCGACGGATCGCCGACGAACCCGAACACGAACCAGATGTACTGCATCGGACTCGGACGGGACTTCTAGTGCGCGCGCATCTATGGAAGTCGCTCGCGATCGCGGTGGCGCTCGCAGCGGGCGCAGCGCCCGCGCACGCGCAGCCCGTCGATGTCCCCGCGCTGCAGAAGCTGATCGAGAACCAGCCCGCCGGCGAGGATCGCTCGGCGTGGAAGGAGAAGCGCCGCGAAGCCGCGCGCAAGCTCGGCCAGAGCAAGGACAAGCGCGCGGTCCCGATCCTGATCAAGCTCGCCGAGACCGAGACGTTCGACATCATCGGCGACATCGCGATCGAGGGCCTCGGTAACCTCGGCGATCCGTCGGCGGTGCCGGTGCTGACGAAGATCTCCAACGACGCGACGCGCGACAAGGCGACGCGCGAGATCGCGAAGAAGGCGCTCGCGAAGCTGCCGTCGGGAGGCAGCACGCCGCCCGCGGGTGGCGGAACACCGCCGACCGGTGGCGGCAGCCAGGACGGGACGCCGCCCGCCGGTGGCGGCACCGAGCCCGACGGTGGAGGGACCGAGCCCGACGGCGGCGCGATCGGCGGATCGACCGTCGGCGGTAGCGAGCCGGCCGGTGGCGGCGCGATCTTCGGCGGCGGCGCGTCGCCCAAGACCGACGAGATTCCGACCGGACCCGATCTGCCCGAGGACCTGCTCGCGGCCACGGATCGCCTGACGTTCGCGGCCGGGACCGCGGCGCTGTCGTACGACACGATCCGCAAGCGGCCCGCGTTCGACGCGGACGTCGCCGGTCGCTACGAGAAGCGCATCGAGCGCGAGTCGATGGCGTGGGGCTTCGACCTCGGCGCGCATGTCGTCGGCGGCTTCGTGAACCCCGAGCTGTCGCCGCAGAACCGCGGCCTGCAGATCAACGTCGACGGCGGCGGTGAAGCGCGGTTCTACAAGAACCAGTTCTATGGCGTCGGCAAGGCGGCCGTCGGGCTACAGCTGAACTACATCTCGATCAAGAACGACGATCCGGACGAGACGATCAAGGACACGCGCACGTACGCCGATCTGCAGATCGCGCTCGGCGTCGGGTACGGACGCGTCGTCGACGTCGGCAGCGGGATCCGCGTGCGCCAGCTCGCGCGCATGCTCGACGCGAACCGCGCGCTCGGCAAGCAGATCGACGCGGCGACCGCGCGCAGGCTGCAGATGGCGTGGTGGGGGCTGCGCGGCGAACGCTCGATGTACCGCGCGCTCGTCGCGACCGTCGCGATCCTGCGCGAGGCCGGCATCCTCCTCGGCGAGCCCGACGCGGGCCTCACCTACGAGATCCTCACGGTGCTGCGCGACAACCAGCTCTCGCTGCGGCCGAGCGGCCTCGACGTGCAGGTCGCGTTCGGCGAGGGGTACCTGCTGCGCCCCGAGATCAACGACATGGATCCGCAGACGCCGAACGTGAACCAGCACGGTCGCGTCGAGTCGCTGCTGATCTCCGCGGGCTACGGCAAGCAGATCGCGGACGACAAGGCCGAGGTCAGCGGCACCGCGTTCGGACGCATGCGGCTGTTCGCCGACAGCGAGAACCCCGACGGCGCGATCGCGCAGCCCGCACCGTGGGCGTTCGGGGCGACCGGGCGCCTGCGGCGGTTCGCGTACGGCGAGCACGGCGACGCGTTCGGCGTGCTCGATCTGTCGGGCACGGTGATCGCGTCGAGCGACGGCTGCACCGGGATGGACTGCGAGGCGACGCGCGGCCTGCGCATCGCGGGCGAGGTCGGGTTCACGTTGTTCATGAACCAGGCATCGGGCATCCGCCTCGCGGGCAACGTCGCGCAGGACTCCGGAGAGCTGTTCATCGGCGGGACGCTGACCGCGACCTACGGGCTCCTCGACGGTTCGTTCGCCGCGAGCGGCCTGTAGCCACATTGGCCCTAGTGGTCGGACCATTGTTGAGATAGGGTCAATATCGGATGGCCCTCTCGACGAAGCAGCGCGCGATGATGATCGCGATCGCGGAAGCGGCGCTGCCCGCCGGCGCGTTCCTCCCCGCAGCGGGCGCCGCGACCGTCGATCGGATCGACCAGTTCCTCCACACCCAGCCGTCGGCGATGACCAAGGGGCTCGGAGGTCTGCTCGCGGGGCTCGACGCGAGCGCGTGGCTCGGCGAGCGGCGATCGTTTCCGCGGCTCTCGCCCGAGAAGCGCCTCGCGATCCTCGAGAAGTGGCGGCACGCGGATCCGATCCGGCGGCTGATGCTTCGCGCGGTGATCACGCCGCTCAAGATGGCGCACTTCGACGACGCGTCGCTCTACAAGAAGCTCGGCTGCGTGTACTCGCCCGAGAAGGTCCGTCCCGAGGCCAAACCGGCATACATGCGCGATCGCGTGCATGGCTCGCTCGACACCGACCTCGCGGTCGAGGCCGACGTCGTCGTGATCGGCACCGGCGCGGGCGGCGCGGTCGTCGGTCGCGAGCTCGCCGAGGCGGGGCTCGCCGTCGTGTTCGTCGAGGAGGGCAAGTACTTCGAGCGGCACGAGTTCACCGGCCGCGCGTTCGAGATGCAGCAGATGCTGTACCGGCGCGGCGGCGCGACGTTCTCCGTCGGCAACACCGGCATCCCGATCCCCGTCGGCCAGACGGTCGGCGGCTCGACGACGGTCAACAGCGGCACGTGCTACCGCACACCGGATCGCGTGCTGCGCGAGTGGCAACAGCAGCTCGGCCTCGACGAGCTCGGCCCCGAGTCGCTCGACAAGTACTTCGCGCGCGTCGAAGCCGTGCTCGGCGTCGAGCCGGCGAAGAAGTCGCTGATGGGCGGCAACGGCCGCGTGATCGAGCGCGGCTGCAACGCGCTCGGCTTCAAGCGCCACGGTCCGCTCAAGCGCAACGCGCCCGCGTGCGATGGCCAGGGCGTGTGCGTGTTCGGCTGTCCGACGGACGCGAAGCGATCGACCAACGTCAGCTACATGCCGCTCGCGCTCAAGGCGGGCGCCGAGCTGTTCGCCGGCTTCCGCATGAACCGCATCATCGTCGAGAGCGGCCGCGCGACGGGCATCACCGCGACGACGCGCGGCGGCCGCACGCTCACGGTCCGCGCGCGCGCCGTGGTGGTCGCGTGCGGCGCGCTCACGACGCCGATGCTGCTCGCGCGACAGGGCCTCGGCGCGCGCTCGGGTCAGCTCGGCCAGAACCTCTCGATCCATCCCGCGACCGGGGCGCTCGCCGAGTTCGAGGAGCAGATCCGCCCGTGGGACGGCATCCCGCAGGGCTACTCGATCGAGGACCTCCACGAGGAGGGCATCCTCTACGAGGGCGCGAACGTCCCGCTCGAGATGACGATGGGCATGACGCAGATCATCGGGCCCGAGATCGTGCGCATCGCCGAGTCCTACGATCGCATCTCGAGCTTCGGCTTCATGATCGAGGACACCTCGCGCGGTCGCGTCCGCGAGGTGATGGGGCAGCCCGTGATCACGTACAACCTGACCGAGCAGGACGTGGCGCACGTGAAGCGCGCGATGGACGTGCTGTGTCAGATCTACTTCGCGGGCGGCGCCAAGCGCGTGCTCACGTCGTTCCACGGGTTCGACGCGCTCTCCTCCCCCGACGATCTCGAGCGACTCCGGCGCACGAACCTCAAGGCGTGGGACCTCGACATGTCCGCGTACCACCCGCTCGGGACCGCGCGGATGGGACGCGATCCGAGCACGAGCGTCGTCGGCCCCGACCACGAGATGCACGACGTCGAGAAGCTCTATGTCGTCGACGGTGCCGCGGTCCCGACGTCGCTCGGCGTGAACCCGCAGGTGACGATCATGGCGCTCGCGACGCGCGCGGCCGAGAAGATCGCGCACGCGCTCGCGTGAGGCAGATCGCACTGGCTGGGATTACTGAAGCCCGGTCCAGCGATCTGATCGCTCGGCCGAAACACGTTTCATCTTGACTGGTAAGACCGGCCGGGGAAGTTTGTGTCCATGCGACTCGCTCATGGAATTGCACTGCTGTCGATCGGAGCCACGGGCCTGGCTGCATGTGGTGAAGACGACCCGTGCGAAGGCGTGACCGGGACCTGCATCGCGCTCACCGAAGGCGCGAGCGCCATGGAGGTGCAGACCGCGTTCATCGAGATCGAGCCCGGCGGGACGATCGCGTTCGGGGAAGGAACGTTCTCGTTCGCGACCGACCTCTCGCTCGATGTCGACGGCGTGACGATCAAGGGCGCCGGCATGGACTCGACGATCCTCTCGTTCAAGAAGCAGGTGACGGGCGCGCAGGGCATCCTCGTCACCGGCAACGACTTCGTCATCCACGACATCGGCCTCGAGGACTCGCCCGGCGACGCGCTGAAGATCCTCGGCACCCAGAACGTGCACATCTACAAGACGCGCGTCGAATGGACGAACGGCCCCGCCGAGACCAACGGTGCGTACGGTCTCTACCCCGTGCAGTGCACGAACGTGCTGATCGAGGACTCCGTCGTGAAGGGCGCGTCCGACGCCGGCATCTACGTCGGGCAGAGCAACAACATCATGGTCCGCCGCAATCGCGCGGAGCTCAACGTCGCCGGCATCGAGATCGAGAACTCGACGCACGCCGACGTCACCGAGAACGTCGCGACGAACAACACCGGCGGCATCCTCGTGTTCAACCTGCCCGGCCTCGACGTCGCCAACGGCGCGGGCACGCGCGTGTTCGCCAACGAGGTGTTCGAGAACAACACGGTGAACTTCGCACCGGTCGGCAACATCGTCGGCAAGGTGCCGACGGGGACGGGCATCGTGATCCTCGCGGCGCACGACGTCGATATCTTCGACAACGACATCCGCGATCACAAGTCGATCAACATCGGCATGATCAGCTACGTGCCGGTCGGCACCCCCGACGACCCGAACTACGACCAGTACCCGACCGGCATCCACATCCACGATAACCGCCTGTCCGGCGTGTCCGACAAGCCGACGGGCGAGCTCGGCGCCGCGCTGATCCTCGGCCTCGGCGAGATCGTCAGCTCGCCGCCGTACATCGTCCCCGACATCGCGTGGGATGGCGTGCTCGATCCCGCGCGCGTGCCGCTCGCCGACGAGGATCGCATCTGCATCCACGACAACGGCGACGCGGACTTCTTGAACCTCGCGTGGCCGCTGGGCGAAGGCGAGCTCCCGTCGCGCGACATGAGCGGCTTGAACTGCTCGCTGCCGGCGCTCCCTCCGGTCGATCTGTGAAGCTCGCGCTCCTGGCAGTCCTCGCGCTCGTTGCCTGCGGCGATGACGGCGGCAGCAGCGAGATGTGCGATCGCACGACCGTGCGCGACGGCAAGATGTGCGCGCGGCTCTCGGACTACGGCCTGTTCGACGACATCGCGACGCAGACGCCGGCCGAGGGCGTGATCCCGTACGACCTCAACACGCCGCTGTTCAGCGACTACACGACGAAGCAGCGCTTCTTCGCGGTGCCCGACGGCGAGGCGATGACGTGGGCCGACCCCGGCGCGTTCGCGGTGCCGACCGGCACGATCGTCATCAAGACGTTCAGCTACCTCGCCGATCGCCGCGCGCCCGCGGGCGACAGGCGCCTGCTCGAGACTCGCTTGCTCGTCAAGCAAGAGAGCGGCTGGACCGGCGCCTCGTACATCTACGGCGACGCCACCGACGACGCCGAGCTCGCGGTCGCGGGCGATACGCTCGCCGCGTCGTGGATCCACGACGACGGCGCCGAGCGCACGAACGACTACGTCGTCCCGAACAAGAACCAGTGCAAGAACTGCCACGCGGATCACGACGACACGATCGATCTGCTCGGCCCCAAGGCGCGGCACATCAACCGCGACGGTCAGCTCGAAGACCTCGTCGCCCGCGGCGTGCTCGCGGGCGCGCCCGATCCGGCGATGTGGCCCCGAGCGCCGGACGCGTTCGACGCGCAGGCCGGCACGCTCGACGAACGCGCGCGCGCGTGGCTCGACATCAACTGCGCGCACTGCCACAACCCGCGCGGCGCCGCGCGCACGAGCGGCCTCTACCTCGATCTCGCGCAGACCGATCCCGTCGACTTCGGCGTGTGCAAGCCGCCGGTCGCGGCGGGGCGTGGCTCGGGCGGCCGCCTGTTCGGCATCGTGCCGGGCAAGCCGGACGAGTCGATCCTGATGTTCCGCCTCGAGTCGACGGAGGCCGACGTGAAGATGCCCGAGCTCGGGCGCAACCTCGTCGACGCCGAGGGCGTCGCGCTGATGCGCGAGTGGATCGCCGCGATGCCCGGCGCGTGTCCGTAGCTCAGAAGCGGATGCCGAGGCGGAGGCGCGCGCTGCGGTACTCGCCTTCCTGCATCCCGGTCGGGTAGTACAGCGCCGTCGTCGGCTCGCGCACGCCGTAGTCGACCGGCACCGCGACGTCCTCGTTGTCGATCGAGCGACCGCCCATGCGAACGTCCGCGCCGATCGTGAAGCCGCCGGGCGCGCGGTACTCGAGGCCGAAGCCGCCTTCGATGTGCGTCGCGCTCTGCGACGACGACGAGCCGTAGCAGTCGAAGCAGTCGTAGTGCGCGGTGTCCTCGGCCCAGTCCGCACCGAAGCCGACGAGGAGCACGGGCACCCAGCGCGGGTTCGACGACAGGTCGACGACGAGCAGGCCCGTGACCTGGCGGATCTCGGTGGACGAGTTCTCGAGCTTGATCTTCGAGACCTCGAGCTGCGCGGACAGCCGGGGCGTCAGGCCGAGGCGACCGAACAGGCCGAGCTGGCTGCTCGGATCCTCGCCGGCGAGGCCGGACTCCTTGCTTTGATCGACACCGAGGTTGACGCCGGCGGTGATCGGGCGAGCGAACGCGACCGAGGCGGGGACGAGCGTGACAGCGAGGGCCAGGGCGAGGCGCATGCGACGACAATCAGCACGCGTCGTGCCGCGCGGTAACCGCGCGAAACGCCGTCGGGGCACATCAGGATTCTGAGAGATGTCTCAGAGATACGTGAAGACTTCGTACACCCGCGATCAGAGGTCGATGCGCTCGCGCCAGGTGGCGCTCGGACCCTTGCCGAACGAGACCTCGGCGAGGACCTCGCGCACGCAGGCGGCAGTCGTGGTCGGCAGGTCCGTGTCGATGACGTTCAGAAAGCCGATCGCGCCGGTCGCGTCCACGGCGATCTCGACCTGCACGAACGTGTCGGTCAGGCCGGCCTTCGCGATCGAGCGCGTGCAGCGCGACAGCTTGCGCTGATCGATGCCGGCCGCGAGCTGGCGGCGGCGCTGCGCGACACCGCTCGTGCTCGGCGCGGGCTCGGCGACGGCGACCTCGAGGCGCGCGGGCTTGCTGTTCGCCTTGGGCGCGGCGACGTCGACCCAGCCGGCGCGGCGATAGCGACCCGCGTGGTCGGTGGCCTCGACCGTATGGCGCCCCGGCATCACGCGGACGATCATCGGGCCGGTGCCGAGCTCGATGCCGTCGACGCGGACCTCGCGGCGGCCGACGGTCGCGATCTCGAGCGGCGCGGACGACGGCAGGAGCGTGTCGACATCGGTCCACGCCGGCACGCGCAGCGGCGTGGCGTCGGCGAGCTGCGCGAGCTCCTCGACGGTGAGCGGGACGACGCGATCGGCGCTGACCGTCTCGCCGCTCGGGATCGCGATCTGGCGCGCGGCGCCGACCTCGACCTGCGCGGTCGCGTCGCGAACGGCGACGAGGCCGTGACGGCACGCGACCTGGGTGTGCGCGTCGTCGCGGCGGACCTGGAACTGCGTGCCGCGAACCTCGACGGTGTGCGCACCCGCGACGACGACGAAGCGCTGGTCCGAGGTGCGCAGCGCGACCTCGACATCGAGGGTGCCGTCGACGCGGAGCTCGATCATCTCGGCGTCGAAGCGGCGGAGCTCGAGCGTCGAGCGCGGACCGAGGGCGAACGCGCTCGCATCGCCGAACTGCACGTCGATGCGCCCGTCGCCCGTCGCGATCACGGTCCCCGCGACGAGGCGGCGCGCGAACAGATCGGTCGGACGCACGCCGTCGATGAGGACGTCGCTGGTCTGCCCCGCGATGCGCGAGACGAGACCCGCGAGCGGTGCCGGCTTGGCGGCGGGCGCGTGCTGCGCGATCGGGTGCGCCGGTGGCGGCGTGGTGGCGGCGATCGGCGCGTTGGCCGGTTCCTCCTCGGGGAGCATCGCGTACACACCCGCGCCGATCGCGACGGCCGCGACGAACGCGGCAGCGATCCACGCGAGGAGGCGGCCGCGCGGAGGCGCCTGCTTCGCGGCTTCCTGATCGCGGCGCTCCTTGGACACGGACCAGTGCACGCGCGCGCGAACGCCATCCCACGGCAGCTCCGGCGCGGGTTGCTCGCGGATCGCGGTGAACGAGTCGCTCGCGCGGCCGACGCGATCGCGCGCGCGCTTGCACGCCTTGCATTGCTTCGCGTGCGCTTCCATCTGCGCGCGCTCGGTGTCGTCGACGCGGCCCGCGAACATGTCGGCCCAGCGCGTGGGCTTGATGTGCCCGCTCGCGCTCATTCGTCGCCCTCCTCGCTCGCGGGCGCGGCAGCGGGATCGAGCGCTGCGTCCCCGGCGATCACGCGATAGAACTCGCGGCGTGCGTAGAACAGGCGCGTCCGGACGGTCACCGGATTCGAATCGACCAGGTAGGCGATCTCCTTGAGGTCGAGCCCCTCGATCTCGTGCAGGTAGAGCACGATGCGCTTCTTGGGCGCGAGCGTCTCGAGCGCGCGATAGACGCGCGCTTGATCCTGCTGTCGCTCGAGCGAGCGCTCCGGCGTCTCGGGACGCTCGGTCATGCTCGGATCGATCGCCGCGGCGTCGAGGTCCGCCACGCCGATCGCGGGCGGCTTGCGCTTGCGCGTGCGGATGCGTCCGAGCGCGACGTTGACGCAGATGCGATAGATCCACGTCGAGAGACGCGCGTCGCCGCGAAAGCGCTCCAGCCCGCGGAACGCGATCACGAAGACCTCCTGCACGAGGTCGTCGAGGTCCGTGCGATCACCGAGGACGCGGTAGAGGTTCGCGGCGACCTGGCGGCGGAAGCGGTGATACAGCTCGTCGTGAGCCGCGCGCTCGTGGGCGCGACAGCGCGCGATCAGGTCGGCCTCGTCGACCGGACCTAAGGCGGGCGTGGGCCCCGTATCGCGCTTCACCCGAAGCAGCATAACGTGCGACTTCGTTAGTGGCCGGTGCCTCCCTCGACGTTCACGCCCAAGCGTGCGCTACCCCACCATTAATCGTCGACCCGATGCAGATCGACCCGGCGGACCCCACCCGGGACTCCGGACACCTGGGAGGTCAGCCGCGCGGCGCCGGTCTCGGTCGCGTCGAAGTGGACGACGAGGAAGTGACGATCGATGCCGTCCCCCTTCATGGGCTGAGCGCCACCGCCGCCCGAGATGAACGCCGGGATGCCCGCGTTCTCGTACTCGACGAACGTGTGGATGTGACCGTAGAGGGTCAGGTCGACCTGGCCGTCGACGAGCTCGCCGAGCAGCCGCTGTCCATCGCGCGTGCTGCGAAACGAGCCGTAGCGGACGCCGACCGGATCGATCGGCGGCATGTGCGTGAGGAACACCGACGTCTTCCCGCGCGCGTCGCGCAGCCAATCGACGAGCTGTTCGTCGACGAGCGGATCGATCGCGGCGTCGCCGGAGTCGGCGAACGTGAACGTCACGCCCTTGAACTCGAACTGGAAGCTCGCGCGACCGTATCGATCGAAGAACTTCTGCGGCGAGTCCCACAGCTCGTGATTTCCGAGCGTCGTGTAGAACGGGATCCGCAGGTACGCGAGCTGGCGATCGAACGTCTCGTACTCGGAGTCCTCGGAGCGCTCGGTGATGTCGCCCATGCCGACGACGAAGCGCGGCTCGGGCACCGCGTTGATCGCGTTGAACACGTCGTCGACCTGCGGCAGCGCCTTCTGGATGTCGGCCATCGCCGCGACCTGGAACGGCCCCGGGATGTCGGCGTCGAGCGGGCCGATGCGAAGCAGGTGCGTGCCGGCCGCGAGCTGGAGCTGGAACGTCGCCACCGTCGGGCCGTCATCTCCGGTGCGCGACGTCTGCACGTAGCTGTCGCCGACCTGTTCGCGCAGCACCGCGTCGGACATCGAGTTGCGAACGATGACGGTCCACTCGCCCGCCGCGGTGTCGCCGAGCACGAGCTCCGCGCGGATGTCGGGCGCGTTCGCCCACAGCTCGAGCTTGTGGTCGGTCAGGTCGCGAACGACCGCGAGCCCGCCCGCGACGACGACGGACGCGTCCGTGATCTTCGCGATACCGACCTCGAGCTCCATGTACGCGCGGTCCTCGCTGGGGCGCGTGCACGCGGTGGCGACGAGCAGTGCGAGCGCGAGCTTCACGGGCGTCCTCCGAGGTAGCGCAGTCCGAGCGAGGTGACCCACGTGCTGCCGATCTCGAGCTCGGCGTGCATCCCCCAGCGTCCGGCGATGCGCAGATCGACCATCGCGCCGACGGAGCCGACAAACCCCGCCGCGCGATACGCCGCGATGCCGCCCGCGAAGCCATCGCGGCGATGGTCGTAGTAGAGCTTCGCTTCGCCGCGCCGCCCGAGGTACATGCCGTACGCGAAGCGCCCGAGCAACAGGCCGCCCTTCTCGCTCGCTCCGTCGAACGCGGCGCGCTCCATGCCACCACCGGTCGACATCTCCGCGAAGCTGCCGTCGAGCACCTTCGAGACACGAAACAGGTCCAGGCGGCCGAGGAGCTCGATCTCGCCGGTGGTGACCTGCACGTGATCCGCGGCGTCGTCGCGTACGCGCGCGGTCCCGCGGACCATCAAGAAGCTGCCATCGTCGATCCACCATCCATGCGGCTCCGCGCCGAGGATGCGCACGCCGATCGAGAGGTCACCCGCGAGGTACGTGCGCTCGGTGTCGTGCACGTACGCCGTGGCCCCGAGCTCGAGGCGTCCGGCCGCGACCCGCGCGGCGCCGCGGAACAGCGCGCGATCGCGATACGCATCGTGCGTCCACACGAGTCCGCCTTCGATCGACCACGGGACGCGCGCGCGGGGCTGACCGAGCGAGTCCACGCCCGCGGCGTTCGCGATGTCGGCGAACCACGACTGCACGAACAGGCCGGTGCCCGCGACGAGCATCGGAACGAAGGGGACCAGCAGGTACGGATTGCCGCCGCTCACGCCGGTCGGGATGCCGCCCGCGAGCATCAGCCCGAGGCCGAGCCCCGCGATCTTCGCGAGCCGCTTGCCGGTGTTCCAGTCGTTGACGTACCAGCTGCCGATCCCGCGGAGCAGAAAGCCGCCCGGCGATGCGGCGAGCACGGTCCCGACGATGCGCTGCCAGCGCTCCGCGTGCGGGCGGCACTTCACGCAGTGAACGCCGGGGGTGTACGGCGGCGGTGGCCTGCCCATCGAGTAGTTGATCTCGATCGGCACCGTCGAATCGGTCGTGATCGCCGGCAGTGGCGCCGGTGCCGGTTCGTCGCCACGCGCGTTGCCTGCGCCGATCGCGACGAGCGCGAGTACGAGGAGCCACCGCACGAACCCCGAGCGTATCGAAACTCGCGGCGCGGCTCTCCTCGCGCGCACGCAAACGTGCGGCAAACGGCGCACGGATCACTGTCGAGAATTCGACAGCGATGGCTCTCGCGCTAGCGAGGCCGACGAGCGGTCCTGCTCGTCATCGACGCGTCGGCAGCACGAGGAAGTCGATGTCGCGACCGAGCACGCAGCGCAGCCCGTCCTCGTCGCCGACCGGCTCGAACTTGCACGCGGCCTCGTCCTCGGCCGTGACCGCCTTGCCGCGGGTCGCGAACGTCAGCACCACGCGATCCTGGTCGAGGCGCCACGTGCCCTTGAACGGCAAGTCGTAGCCCTCGCCGCCGCACTTGGTCTTCACGCGGATCCGGACGACGCGATCGCGCGTCGCGGTGAACTTCACCTCGGGCTTGTCGCAGCTCGTGCCGGTCTGCTCCCACTGACCACCGAAGCCCATGAGGCGCTCGTACGCCGACACCGGGGTGCCCGCCTTCCGATCGAGACCCGTCTTCTGGCGGAAGCCCGGGTCCGCGCGCAGCGATGCGAACGCCGCGGCGTAGCGCGCCTCGATCAGCCACTCGATCGCATCGGGCCGCGTCGACGACGCGAGCGCACCGAGCTCGGCGAGCGCGTCGTCCTTCTTCTTCGCCGCGGCCTGGAACGACGCGATCTGGTAGTGCGCCTCGGAGTGATCCGCATCG
The DNA here is from genome assembly GCA_964617845.1 of uncultured Kofleriaceae bacterium. Classification (GTDB taxonomy): domain Bacteria; phylum Myxococcota_A; class Polyangia; order Haliangiales; family Haliangiaceae; genus JABFXX01. The sequence goes on from CAZUAR010000014.1 coordinate 116,037, forward strand.
ATCGCGAGCACGGCCTGCCACGCCGCGATCGCCTTCGCCTTGCTCGCCTTGCGCGCCTTGGCGACCGCCTTGGTCACGCGCGGATCCGCGACGACGGTCGGCTGCGCGGGCGTGGTCGGCGTCGTCGGGTTCGTGGTCGGGTTCGTCGGGTTGGCCGGCGTCTTCGGGTCGTTCATCGACGTCCCCGCGCCCTTGCTGATCGTGAACGCGATGACGTCGGTGACGTCCTTGCCCATGCGCCGCGCGGTGTACGCGACCGCGACGCGATCGTTGTACTCGCTCGAGTAGACCTCGACGATCCTCGAGATCGGGTCGTTGCTCGTCCACTCGACGACGGTCGCGCCGTTGCGCGTGATCGTCAGCGTGCGTCCCGACGCGGTCGCGGAATAGGCGGCCTTGTCGCCCTTGTCCTTCTGCGGCAGCGGCGTCTTGATCGAGAGCTTCGCGACGACATCGGCGCCCGCCTTCTCGCACGTCGGGCTTCCGCTCGTCGCCGTCGCGGGCAGCGGCGTGCAGATCTTGTCCTGGTTGACGAGGTAGTGCCGCTCGACGCCCGAGAAGCCGCCGAACGTGTCCGCGGCGGCAGGTGCGACCAGCGCGGCGGTGACGGCGGCGACCAGGCTCCAGCGCATGCTCATGGAGACGTGATAGCGCGGATCGCATTCACGTGCCTGCGCGTTTGCCGGGCGCCAGGTGCGTGCCGAGCCGGTGAATTTGACCGCAGGTTCGCGCGCTGACGCGATCCCGCTTTCGCGGTAGGGTTGGCCGAGGAGCCCAGCTTGGCCAATCTGTTCACGCGAGCGAGTGCAGCGATCGACCGCGGCGTCGTGCGCTTCATGGAGCGCCGGATGGCGCCCCGCACGCCGAAGCTCGATGCGAGCGAGGCGCGCACGAGGCTGCTCGAGATGGCCGCGCTCTACAACGCCGGCACGCTCGGGACGCCGAGCCCGTTCTTCCCTGCCCCGCCGATGCCGCGCATCGATGTCGGCCCCGCGAGCGATGGACCGCTCGGAACCCACGTGGTCGACGTGTCGTGGGCCTCGGAGTACGAGCCGTTCGCGCAGCCCGCGCGCGAGATGCACCGGCGCGCGACCGAGAACCTCACCGCGCACGCGCGATGGTGGACGAGCGGTCGATCGACATCCGGGGGCCGGCCGACGATCGTGCTGCTCCACGGCTGGGGCGGTGGCAACCACTGGGTGACCGCGCGCGCGTTTCTCGTGCCCTACTGGTTACGCCACGGCTTCGACGTCGCCGCGTTCGTGCTGCCGTATCACGGGCCGCGCGCACCTGGCGCGGGCCTCGGCGCGAGCGGCGCATTGTTTCCGTCGCCGAATCCGCTGCGGACCAACGAGGGCTTCGGGCAGGCGATCTTCGACCTGCGCGTGCTCTCGCAGTTCTTGCGCGCGCGGGGCGCGTCGGCCGTCGGCGCGATGGGCATGTCGCTCGGCGGGTACACGACGAGCCTCTGGGCGAGCGTGGCCGGGCCCGACGACGTCGGCGGCATCGACTTCGCGGTCGCGATGATCCCCGCGGTGTCGATGGCGAAGCTGATGTGGCGGCACGGCGAGAACAGCCCGGCGCGTGTGCGCGCGGCGAAGGCCGGCATCACCGAGGACTTGCTCGTCGATGCGTTCGCGGTGCACGCGCCGACGACGCGCGCGTCGCGCGTGCCGCGCGAGAGGCTCGCGGTGATCGCGGGGCGCGGTGATCGCATCACGCCGCCGGAGCAAGCGGAGGCGCTCGCGGCGCACTGGGGCGTGGACATCGCGTGGTTCGACGGCGGTCACCTCGCGCAGGTCGGACGCGGCGATGCGCTGCGCGACGTGCGGCGCAAGCTCGCGGCGCTCGGGTTCGCGGGACGCGAGATGCGGCTGTGAGCGTTCGACCGAGCACGGCGCCGGGCGATGCGCGCCCGACCCTCGCGGAGGCGATCGCGGCCGGACCGCTCCTCCTCGACGGCGCGATGGGCTCGCTGCTCTACGAGCGCGGCGTTCTGCACACGCGCAGCTACGACGAGCTAAACCTGTCGCAGCCGCAGCTGATCCGCGCGATCCACGAGGACTACGTGAACGCGGGCGCCGAGCTGATCGAGACGAACACGTTCGGCAGCAATCGGATGGCGCTCGCGCGACACGGGCTCGCGGAGCAGACCGTCGCCATCAACAAGGCGGCCGTCGAGCTCGCGCGCAGCGCGGCGGGTGATCGCGCGTACGTCGCCGGTGCCGTCGGCCCGACGGGCGTGCGGTTCGGGGTCGCGAGCGCGTCGGAGCGAAAGCTCGCGCGGTTCGCGCTCGCCGAGCAGATCGACACCCTCGTGCTCGCGGGGGTCGACGCGATCATGCTCGAGACGTTCACGTCGATCCTCGAGCTCGAGACGGCGATCGAGGTCGCGAAGCAGCGCGGGCCGCGCGTGCCGGTGATCGCGATGATGGTGTTCGACGAGCACGCGAAGTCGGACGGTGGCCTCGGCCCCGGCGAGATCGCGGATCGCCTGATCGCCGCGGGCGCCGACGTGATCGGCGGCAACTGCGGCATCGGACCCGCCGAGCTCTATCAGGTCGCGATCGGCATGGTCGGGCGCGGCAAGCCGGTGATCGCGCAGCCGAACGCCGGCATGCCCGCGTCGGTCGAGGGGCGCACGCTCTACGTCGCGAACCCGGAGCACTTCGGCGTGTTCGCGCGGCGCATGCTGAAGAGCGGCGTGCGGCTCATCGGAGGTTGCTGCGGGACCACGCCCGCGCACACGCGCGCCATGCTCGGCGCCGTGCGCATGCTGCGCGGCGAGGCGCACGTCGACGACAAGGCAGATCGCAAGGTCGCGCCGATCGAAGTCCGCGCGCCGCAGCCGGTCGCGCCGGCCAAGATCGCGCTCGCGGATCGCAGCCGCATGGGCGGGCGGCTCGCGCGCGGCGAGTGGGTCGTCTCCGTCGAGCTGACCGCGCCGTCGGGCTCCGACCTCGCGAAGACCAAGCAGCAGGTGAGCGACCTCCTCGCGGGCGGGGTCGACGTGGTCAACATCGCCGACGGCCCGCGCGCGTCGGCGCGCATGGCCAACGTCGCCGTGTGCGCGCGCCTCGCCGCGGAGACCAAGGTCGAGCCGATCCTCCACGTGTGCGCGCGCGATCGCAGCTTCCTCGGCCTCGTCGCGCACCTGCTCGGCGCGCAGGGGCTCGGCCTGCGCAACCTCGTCATCATCACGGGCGATCCGCCGAAGATGGGTGACTACCCGTTCTCGACGCCGGTCTACGACGTCGACTCGATCGGCCTGCTCCGCATCGCGGCGGGTCTCAACGCGGGCGTCGATCCGGCGGGCAAGGAGTGCGAGCCGACATCGTTCGTCCTCGCGACCGGCGCCGAGCCCGCCGCGCACGATCGCGATCGCGAGCTCCGCCGCCTCGAGGAGAAGAAGCTCGCGGGCGCCGAGGTCGTGATGACCCAGCCCGTCTACGATCCGCGCACGCTCGAGCGGTTCCTCGACGACGCGAAGCCGCTCGGCTTGCCCGTCATGGTCGGCGTGCTGCCACTCGCGTCGCACCGCAACGCGGAGTTCCTGCACAACGAGGTGCCGGGGATGTCGATCCCCGCCGAGTATCGCGAGCGCATGGCCAAGGTCGGCGGCGGTCCGCCCGCGCGCATCGAGGGCATCAAGATCGCGCAAGAAGCTCTCGCCGCGGTGAAGCACCGCGTGCAGGGCGTCTACGTGATGCCGCCGTTCAATCGCGTCGACAGCGCGCTCGCGGTGCTCGAGGTCGCGCGCGATCGCATGCCGCGCATCTAGCGCGACACTCGCTACACCGGCGACACGATCGCCGACGTATCGACCCCGAGCTTGTGCGCGAGCGCGAGCGTCGCCTGCGCCGACGTGCAGCGCTCCCAGATGTCCTTCTCGGTCAGCCGGCCGCGCCCGACCTTGTAGAGCAGCGGCTTCGCCGGATGCTCGCGGATCGCCGCGTCGAAGCCGGCGCTACCGTGCGCTTCGCGGAGCTCGGCCGCGATCGCCTCGACGCGCGCCGGGAACGTCCTCGCGAGCGCACGCAGCTCGTTCGCCCACCGCGTGATGCTCGTCAGGAACGCCGCGGTCTCCGGCGCGGGGCGATGCTCGAGATCCGCGACCGTCTCGTCGAGCTTCTTCCACGCCATCGTCGCCCACGGCTTGCCGCGCAACACGGGCACCTGGAACTTGCGACCGACCTCGTGCCAGTAGTTCGCGCGCGAAGGCACCGAGTAGATCGTGCCGTCGGGCAACGACAGCGCGGTCAAGCGCTGGCCGTGACACGCACCGGTGTCGAGGCCGTACACCTTGCCCTCGCGCACGAGCGGCTCCGGTCCGACGACGTGGTGGCCGAACGCCACCGGCACGTCATCGTCGTAGGCCTCGTGCCACCAGCGGCCGGGAAGGATCTTCTTCAGCTTCGCCTCGCCGCTCGTCGTCCCCGCGAGGATCTCCTCGGGCTGCGTCGCCAGCGGCACGCCGGGGATCATCGCCGCGTGCACGACGCGCACCTCGGGCGTCTCCCAGAAGTACGGCAGGCCGCGCATCCACGCGACGCCCGCGGCGTAGTCGTCCGCCATCTGGCACCGCGTGACCTCCTGCGAATACGACAGGACGTCACGCACGTGCTTGCGCTCGTGGTTGCCCATGAGCACGACCGAGCCCGCACGCTGGCGGAACCAGCGCACGACCTCCGCGGGCGCGGGGCCGCGATCGACGAGGTCGCCGACCGATACGACGACATCGTCCGTCGCCAGCGCGGCCGCATCGAACAGCTCCATGAGCTCGACGAAGCAGCCGTGAATGTCTCCAATGATCAGGGTACGCATGACACGCTCTCTGCGATCCACGATAGTGACCTCGTGGTGCGCGGACCAGGACACGATTCCGGACAGGCCGGGTTCGACTGGGCCGACTACGTCGATTGGCTAACGTCCTCGACAGGTTCCCTCGCTGCGGTCGCCGACCGGCTGTGCGCCGCGCGCGGCTACAAGGAGGACGTCGGCTCGATCGAGCGCGCCCTTCGCCGCCTGCGCACGCGCGGCACCCACGCCGGCGGCACGTGGGGCACGCGCGCGATCGCGCTGTTCGGTTTGCCAACCGCGATCGACGAGCGCGTGCGCCAGCTCGGGCAATACCACTCGCGCCTCGCCGAGCTGCCGGTCTCGATGTGCGAGGACCTCGTTCGCGTCTGGGACAAGCCGCCGATCACCGAGACCCGCGCCGGCCGCGCCTGGATCGCGCTCGCGCGCGCATCGATCCAGGTGCGCCTCGCGAGGCTCGACGAGGCGATCGCGATCCTCGATCGCGGACGCGCAGACCTCGTAGGCGCATCGTCGTCGGGCGCACCGTCGTCGAGCGCATCGTCGCCAGGCGCATCGTCGCCAGGCGCGATCGGCGTGGTCGCGACTCCACTCGCTGCGCGGATCGAAGCGATCCTGATCCGCGCGTATGTGGCGAGCCGCACCAACATCTACGCGGTACCGAGCTACCTCGACGAGGCGACGCCGCTGATCGACGCCGTCGACAACGCGCACGATCGCGCGTGCCTCCTCGCGCGCCTCGCGGATCACCGCGCGTACGAGCTCAACCAGCGCGGCGAGCACGAGGCGGCGGAAGCCGTGTATCGCGCGCTCCCCGACGAGGGCCCCACGTTCGCGCGCACCCGCCGGGCGAACGGTATCGGCTACGCGCGATGGAAGCGCGGCGAGGCCGACGCGCACGAGTTCGCGCGAGCGGCGATCGAGTACGCCGGTGACGGTGGGCATCTTCGCGGGCGGGCGATGGCGCTGCGCCTCTACGCGCGCATCGCGAGCGATTCGGACGCGCAGTCGCGCGCGGTCGCGATCGCGCAGCACCTGGAAGACGAGACGCTCCTCGGTCGCTTTCGGCGGTAGCGCAACATCGACCTCGACAGACGGTGGCTACGCATCCTGTTCGCTCCCCGATGAAGCGGCCACGACGATGCGAGCACCGCTACTCCGAGTGTAGTCTCGCGCGATGAGGCTCTTCGCGTTGGTACTACTCGCGGCGTGCGGCGGATCGACGAGCACCGCGCCCGCATCCGTACCTTCACCGGCGCCAGTGGAACCGCTCGAGATCAAGATCGGGGTGTTTCGGTGGGACTGCCACATCACGAATGGCGTCGGCTTCGTCGAGGAGAAGCTCGTGGTGCCCACGGGCCGCACCGTGCGCCTCGTGTTCACGAACCCGGACACGCCACTCGAGGTTCGCGTGAATCCGCCGGCCGTCAAGAGCGCGGAGACCCGCTCGCTGGGACACGCAGAGTCGGCGACGATCGAGCTGCGTATGGATGCGCCGGGCGAGGCGACGTGGCAATGCCCGACGACGGGACGAGATGGCGAGGTGTTGTCGAAGACGCTGCGCGCGGTGTCGGAGAACGACTATCAGGCGCACCTCGTCGCAGTTCGCGAGGCGGCGCGGCCGACGACGCGTGAGGGCAAGATCGCGCTCGGCGCGAAGCTGCGCGAGAGGAAGGGCTGCGTCGCGTGTCACACCGTCGACGGTGCGGCGAGGGTCGGGCCGTCATGGTCGGGGATCTGGGGCACGAAGGTCACGCTCGCCGATGGATCGACGCGCGTGGTGGACGCGGAGTACGTGCGGCAGTCGATCCTCACGCCGACCGCGTTCGCGCGGCCGGGCTTTCCGCCGTCGATGCCGGCGTTCGAGGGGCAGCTGACCGACATCGAGATCGAAGCGCTCACCGAGTACATCGCGTCGCTCGCGCGGTGACGGTGATAGGCTGCGCCTTCGTGCGTTCGATCCCGCTGGCCTGCGCGCTCGTTCTCGTTGGCCTGAGCGGCTGCCCCAAGGGCAGCGAGAAGACACCAACGGAGCCGCCCGGGCGCAAGGACGCGACGGCGATCCCGCCGCCACTCGAGGATGCGCAAGCGCTGCAGCTGCCGCCCGCGCCACCACTACCCGACGTGCCGGCCGGGTTGCCGCCCGTCCCCGCGATGACGGCGACGCCCGAGCTCGTCGCGCTGGGCGAGCTGCTGTTTCACGACGCGCGGCTCTCGATCAGCGGCAAGGTGGCGTGCGCCTCGTGCCACGTGCCGGCCGAGGGGTACGCGGGCGCGACGAGGCAGGACACCGCGGCGGGGAAAGCGAACCTTCGGCGGGCGCCGACCCTCGTGAACCTCGCGTGGGAGAGCGAGCTCGGATGGGATGGACGCTCGTCGTCGATGGAGGTGTTCCTCGGGCCGCACGTGCGCGGGCAGATGGGCGATGACCTGCCGACGAGCATCGCGCGCGTCGCGGAGCTACCGCTGTACCGCGCGCACTTCGCGCGGACGGTGACGGCGAGCGCCGACGCGGTGGTGACGGCGAGGCAGGCGCTCGAGGCGTTCGTGCTCACGCGCTACAGCGGCGGCGCGCCGTGGGACATGCTCGAGAAGGATCCGGCGCTGCCCGCCGGGCTGAAGGCGGGGTACCTGCTGTTCACGGGCAAGGCGCAGTGCGCGACCTGTCACCCGCCGCCGCTGTACACCGACCACGCGTATCACCGGCTCGGACTGATCGCGACGCACGACGAGGGCCGCGGGCGCACGGGCGACAAGACCAAGCTCGGTGCATTCCGGACACCCGGGCTGCGCGGCGCTGCGAAGCGGAAGGGCTTCTTTCACGACGCGAGCGCGCCGTCGCTGGCGGCGGCGATCGATTGGCACCTCGCGGGCGGCGTCGGTCAGGGCGCGGATCGGTCGCTCGTGGATCCGGCGCTCGTGAAGGTGACGCTGACCGCGGAGGAGCGCGCGAACCTGGGTGCGTTCGTCGAGGCGCTGACGGAGAATGCACCGGCACCGGCGCCGCCGGCCCTGCCCTGACATGCTGCACACGACGATGTCCACCAGGCCCTGGCGAACCGAGCTCGAAGTTGCCGTCGGCGGCGTGCAGCTGCGGGCGATGGAGAAGGCGATCGCGATCGCCGCGGGCGTGAAGGCGCAGGCGACGGACGACGGCGTCGCGTACTACGTGCGGCCCGGCAAGCGCGGGCTGCCGCTCGCGTGCGTGCACGGCTTCGGCGGCGACAAGGAGACGTGGCTGTTGATGTCGGCGCTGATGTCGCGCGCGCGCGGCATCGCGATGATCGATCTGCCCGGGCACGGCGCGAGCATGGATGTGCCCGAGGCGCAGGCGTCGATCCGCCATCACGCCGAGGCGGTGTTGCGCGTGCTCGACCGCGCCGGCATCGATCGCGCGATCGTGTGCGGCAACTCGATGGGAGGTGGCGTCGCGCTGCGGCTCGCCGCGAGCTATCCGGATCGCGTCGCGGGGATGGTGCTCGTCGCGTCGATCGGACGCGATGTCCACGATGGCGGCGCGCGCGGCTGGATCGACGGCGACAACCCGCTGATCCCGCGCGAGCAGGACGTCGACAAGTTCATGGAGATCGTGATGGAGCGCCCCCCGCCCGTCGGACGCGCGGTGATCCGCCACGTGATCATGCAGCGCGTGCGCCGCGCCGATCAGCTGCACCGGTTGTTCCGCGGGTTCATCCTCGCGAACAGCGACGAGGACGGCGTGCCGCGCGCGATCGGTGGCATCGACAAGCCCGCGCTCGTCATCCACGGCGAGCAGGACCGCATCATCGACAAGGCCGTCGCGCTCGACCTCGTCGCCGGACTGCCGCGCGCCGAGCTGGTCGTCATGCGCGGCGTCGGCCACGGCCCGCAGCTCGAGGCACCTCGCGCGACCGCGAAGATCATCGAGCGATTCGCCGAGCGCGTCGAGCGCGAACAGCGGCGTCGCGTTAGGCTTGCGCGATGATTCGTCTCTCCCTCGCACTCACGCTCGCCCTCGCCGCGTGCGGTAGCAAAGCGCCGCCGCCGACCACGACGCCTCCGGCGGATCCGGCGCCCGTCGCGCAGAAGGTCCTGGTCAACGTCGACGAGGAAGGCACCGCCATCCTCGGCTTCGACAGCGTCGCCTATCACACCGACAACAAGGTCACGCCCGGCTCCGGCGACCACGCCGTCGCGCACGGCGGCGGGAACTTCTGGTTCGCGAACCCGGAGCACAAGGCCACGTTCTCCGCCGAGCCCGCGAAGTACGCGCCCCAGTACGGCGGCTACTGCGCCTACGCGATGGCCCAGGGCCGGCTCTCGCCGGTGCAGCCCGAAGTGTTCGAGATCTACGAGGGCCAGCTTCTCCTGTTCACGAACCCCGAGTTCAAGAAGCTGTTCGACGCCGACCCCGCGAAGCACAAGGCAGCCGCCGACCAGAACTGGCCGAAGCTCCTCGAGGAGCACGGAAAGCCCGCCCCCGTCACGGCGCCGTGATGCTATAGCCCCTGCATGTGGTGGCGCCGCCTCCGCTACGTCCTGCTCCTCGTCTCGCTGTGCGCGATCGCCACGTGTCCGTCGGCGAAGCGCGCGTGCACGGCGAACACGCGGGCCAAGGAAGCGGACGAGCTGCTCGACTACCTCGCCGAGCGCGTCGCCCAGACCTTCGCGGCCACCGGCAAGCTTCCCCCGACGGCGGCGCCCCCGACCCCGACGCCGGGCTGCTGCGAACAGGGCGGCGGCGAGTGCAGCGCCGACCCCACACTGTGGGCTGGGGCCGGCTGGCGCGAGCTCGGGTTCTCCGTCGACGATCCGTTCCGGTACACCTACGAGTACGCCCCCGACCCGAGCGGGACGTTCGCGGTGCTCCGGGCCATCGGTGATCTCGACTGCGACGAGAAGAAGTCCCTGTACGAAGTCAAGTTGACCATCGTCGGCACCAAGCTCGTCCGCACCTGGACGCGCAAGGATCCGTCCGAGTAGGCTAGGCAAATGCGAAGCCTGCTCGTGGCAGTTTTGTTGATGAGCGCATGCGGCAAGGGTGACAAGCCACCCGAGCCGACGTCCGGATCACCGAACGCGAAGCCGGAGACCGGGCCCACCGATCCGAACACGATCGGCGAGAACGGCCCGACGCCCGCACAGCAGGCAAAGCTGCTGTTCGACAACGTGTGCTCGACCTGCCACGGCCTCGACGGCACCGGCAACGGTCCCGCCTCCGAGAGCCTCAATCCCAAGCCGCGCAACTACACCGACGCCGCGTGGCAGAGCGCGACCACCGACGACGAGATCAAGAAGATCATCGTCGAGGGCGGTCAGGCCGTCGGCAAGAGCGGGATGATGCCGGGCCAGCCGCAGCTCAAGGACAAACCCGAAGTCCTCGCGGAGATCGTGAAGATCATCCGCGGATTCAAGAAGTAGTGCTCGCGGTCTCCCTCGACGGTCAGTGGGCGATCCGCCGTCGCGGGCGCGACGTCGCGCTCTACGCCCTCGGCACGCTCGGACCGCCGAAGAAGAAGATGACGCTCGCCGACGAGAGCGACGCGCTCGTCTGGGTCGGGCCGCCCACGGTCCTCGCGCGTGTGTCGAACATGCACGCCCCCGTGCCGACGCGCGTCGAGCTGATCTCGATGGACCTCGTGCCCGTCGCGAAGCTCGACCTCGACGCGAAGCTCGCGTTCGCCGCGGTGACCGGCCCGCGGCTCGCGCTCGTCGGCCCCGACGTCCAGGGCGCGCTGACCAAGGTCGTCGTCGTGCGCACCGCCGGCACCGGCCTCGGCGCGCAGCCGATCGATGTCAACGGCGTGCCCGTCGAGCACGTCATCGGCGTCGCGCCGAACCAGCTGTTGTTCGTGCTGCGCAAGGACGCGATGCAGCTCTTCGACGCGGTGTCCTCGCGCTCGATCGGCAAGCCGAACCTGCCGCTGCCTCCACCGCCGCGCACGCTCGGCAACGCCCACCTCCACGCGTGGGCCACGCACGCGAGCACCCCCGACATCTTCGTCTACCGTCTCTCCGACGGGCGCCCGTTCCGCCACGCGGCCGGCGCGGCGATCAACGAGGTGATCAGCCATCCCGGCTCGCCGGTGATCGTCCTGGTCACACCGCGCGGCCCGGTCCGCTTGCACTGCCAGGCCCACACGCTGTCGTTGATCGAGTGCCCGTGGACACCGGGCTCGGATCTCGCGCTGGTCCCGGGCGCCACCCCCGACGACGTCTCGCTGATCGGCATCGGAGAGGACGGCGACGCCCCGTGGCGCGTCTCGGTCGGCAAGCCGCCGGTTCGATAAGCGCTTCGATCAGCGCTTCGTTCAGAGCTTCATGATCGAGGCCGACTTGTTCGAGGCCTTCTCGAAGTCGGTCTTCGCCGTGGTCGCCGCGTCGAGCGAGCGGTACGAGCCCATGCGCACGCGATAGAACGTCCCCCTGCCCTCGACCTCCGCCTGCGTGATCTGCGCGGCGTAGCCCTGCTCCTTCACCTTCGCGAGGTAGGCCTCGGCCTCGGCCTTGTCCTGGAACGACGAGAGCTGCAGCGTGTAGCGAGTCTTGTCTTCCTTGGGCTCCGGCGCGGGCTCACGCTTCGTCTCCGACGGCTTCTCGATGGGCTTGTCGCCGGCGCTCGCCTGCTCGGTCTTCTCGGTCTTCTCAGTTTTCTTCTCGTCCT
>CAZUAR010000014.1:127597-204345 GCA_964617845.1 uncultured Kofleriaceae bacterium
TCTTCGGCTCGTCCTTCTTCGCTTCTTCCTTCTTCGGCTCGTCCTTCTTCGCTTCTTCCTTCTTCGGCTCGTCCTTCTTCGCTTCGTCCTTCTTCGCTTCTTCCTTCTTCGCTTCTTCCTTCTTCGCGTCGTCCTTCTTTGCCGATGGGTCCGCCTTCTTCTTGTCGGCGGCGATCTGATCGATCTTCTTCTCGACGGGCGCGGTCGCTTCCTTGCCCGTCAGCGCGCCGCGGAACGCCATCCCGCCGCTGTCCTCGAGGCGATCGAGTGCGGCGAGCGGATCGGCCGCCGCGGTCGTACGTGCGCGATCGACGTGACCGCGCGCTTCGACGCGCCGGCCCACCAGCACGCCGAGCACGAACACGATGCCGATGATGACGGCGCCACCGAAGAACAAATAGAAGATCTGACGACCGTCGAGGCTGACCTCGACCTTGTCCTTGTACAGCTCGGACTCGCGGCTGGGCATACCCCGAGCCTTTCGCGAGGCGCGCCGGCGGGCCAGTTTTTGGCCGCTACTCGATGCGCGTGATCTTGGACAGGAACTGCGCCTCGATGCGGAACACCTTGCCGCGCGTCGAGTCCTCGGTGATCGTGTTCGAGATGTAGTCGCCCGCGTCGATCACCCAGATGCTCTCGGTCGGACCGCGCACCACCTTGATCGGGTACGCCGGCTTCATGAACTGCGAGCCCGCGTTCACGGTCAACGGCGTGAGGCCGGCCGTCTGCCGCCACGCCAGCTGGTAGTTCGGGAACACGGTCGGCACGCCCTCCAGCATCCCGAGCCCGTCCTTGATGCACGTCTGGTCACCCGGGTACGTCGGATCGACGAGGTGGATCATGAAGCCGCGGTTGCGGAACCGGATCGCGGGCGCCTCGCGCGTGATCGTCACCGTGGTCGGACTCGCCAGCGTGCAGGTGCCCGGCGTGTAGTTCGGCACGTTCTCGACCTGCTCGATCGTCGTCATGCACGGGTTCGGCTCGAACGTCCCGTCGGGGAGGCGCCCCGTGCGCAGGTCCGCGGTCGGATCGCACGCCGGCGCCTCGAGCGGCACGCGCCCGATGTCGAACGGATGCGCCGCGGGATCGCGAACGCAGCGGTCGGTCGCCGGGTCGCGGATGGTCGAGTGGACGTAGCCCGAGCGCGAGCCGATCAACACGAAGGCATCGTGCGCGCGCATCTCGTAGCGCTGCGGCGCGTTCACGCACGACTGCGGCGGGATGACGCCCTCCATGCACACGCCTTCGCGGCAGACAGCGCCCGTCGAGCAGTCGCTCGACGTGTCGCACACCTCGATGCAGCGCTTGCCGGTCTCGCCCATGCCGTCGAGCGGCGGGCGATCGGGATCCGCGCGGCACTCGTAGCGTCGCGTGCTCGGATCCGTCATGTCATCGGCCGGATGCGCCGAGCTGGCGAGCTGCTTCGCGTAGTCCGCGAGCGCGGTGCACTGCGCGGTGTCGGTGCAGCCACCGAGCGGGGTCTGCCGGAGCTCGCGCTTGCGCGGGAGGAGCTTCAGCTCGCCGCTCGACGAGCGCCCGACGGTGTAGCGACGCGAGGAGGTCAGGTAGTCCTTGCACGCGTCGGCGAGACGATCCGCCTCGTCGACGAGCATGCACGCGCCGAACCCCGTGATGTCGCTCTCGGGATGGACGAAGCACGTGTAGCCGATCGGGCACTCGCCGTCGCCGAGCTGCGGATCGCAGCCGCGCATCTGCACGATGTCCCAGTCCTCGACACCCGCGTCGCAGTACGGCTTCGCCGCGTCGACCAGGCGCATGCCGGTCGAGTCGACGACGATCTGGCTGACGCGGACCGGCGGTCCGTCGACATCGACGTCGGGCGAGTCGACGGAGAGCGTGCCTTCATACGTCATCGTCCAGCTCTCGTTGCGGAGCGAGATCAGGTCCTGATAGACGATGTCGCGGACGTCCGCGGGCGCGTAGAACGACAGCTCGGACACGGGCCGCGAGGTCTCCGCACCTTGGTTGGTGCCGGTGCACTGCACCTGGTGAATCGACGGCAGCTCGCCGACCTTCTCGGCCGCGACGAAGCCCGCCGGCACGTTCCTCGTCGGAGATCCGACCGAGCGCACGCCGCCGCGGTTGCCGTTCTGCGAGTCCGGATCGGGCTCGCCGACGCCGGCGCTGTTGTCGCAGTACACGCTCGGAGGCCCGTCGTCCGGATCGATCGTGGCGGTCAGCGACCTGTCCGGGATGGCGTCGCGCAGGTGGTGCGCGATCGCGAGCGGGAGCTGTTCGACGAGCGGCGCCCCCTGGTCCTTGAAGTCATTACGATCGTCGTCGTCGATATCGATGATGTAGACCGAGCCGTTCGAGGCGGACACGATCGTGAAGTAGCCGACGAGCCGCGACGGTCCGCGCACGATCTCGGTCCCCGGCGCACCGGACGAACGAACGATGTCGAGCGAGGTCGGCACCACGTCGTGGTACGTCCCCGGGAGGCGAATGCCGGGACCGCGCGCGTTCGCGCGCCTCGCGGGGGTCGCCGCGTCGCCGACGGGGAAGCACGACAGCGTGCGCACGCTGTTCTCGCCGTCGATCAACCGCGGATCGACGTTCGTGTCGCACTCGACCGGGTTCGCGCCGAGGACGTCTGCGACGCGCACCGAGTCATCGGTCGCGATCGCGTAGATGAACTGGAACTGCCCGCCCGGTGCGATGTCATCGTTGAGCGCGCCGTCGTTGCCGCCGACGCCGATCTGCGGACCGATCGCCACCGCCGTCACTCCCATCGTGCCACCCGTCGTGTCCTCGAGGGCGACCGGCTGGAGCGACGCCGGCAGCCGCGTCGTCGGATCGATGTTGACCAGCGTGAGCTGCGACGAGTTCTCCGCGCCGATCAAGAGGCGCGTTCCCAGGTTGCGCTCGTCGTACTCGAGGTCGAGCGCGGTCGGCCGCACGCCGGCGGTGAACGTGCCGCGCGCGTCGCCGCACTCGGCGGGACACGACACGTTGCCGTCGGTGATCGTCGGCGTTCCCGACGAGAAGTCGATGCCCGCGACGATCGTGCCGGTCGACGTGTCGACGGCGGCGACGAGGTGACATGCGGGGTACGCGATGTACGCGATACCGGTCGCCTGCATCGGGCAGCGGAACCCGACATCACCGCTCGGGGCGTCACCGACCATGGCGGCCGGGCGCGCGAGCATGTCCGCGCCGCTCGCGTTCTTGATCGTCATGCGCTCCACGCGCACGTCCGGGTCCTGAACGTCGACCGCACTCGCGATGTCGAGGATCGTCAGATCGCACGAGCCACCGTTGGCGATGACCTGGTAGCAGCCGATCCTGTCGGGGGTGATCGCGACGGGATCCTCGCCGACGCTGATGCCGTTGATGCCCGGGGTGAGCGCGTCCGCGTCGAGGATCGACACGTCCTCGCCGCCGAACAGCGACGACGGCTTCGTCTGCCACTGCGTGATCGCGACGGTGCCGGTGCTCGACTGCAGGATGAAGCCGTACCAGGCGACGTTCGGGATCGGGATGCCGCCCTGCATCGTCAGCGGCTCCTGCCCCGTCGGGACGGGAATCGGATCCGCCTCGCTGCCGCGCGCGCCCGAGCGTGTCTCGCACGCCGACAGCGGCTGCGCGCTCACGATGACGTCTTGATCGACGGTCGCGGGCTGACCTTCCGTCACGCGCATGCCGCCGTAGCAGCCGAACGAGACATCGATCGGTCGATCGAGGTTGAGCTGACTCGCCGGCTCCTGGCTCGTCTCGCCGCACGACACGGCGAACGCGCTCGCGAGCAGCGTGGTTGCGACGCGGATATTCACAGAGACCTCGGGATGCCGATGCGAAGCACGACACGGTTGCGAGTCGGCGAGGACGGCGCGATGTCGATCACCGAGATCGTGTCCTCGAGGAAGTTCGTCACGTAGACCTTGTCGCGGCTTCGTGCCACCGCGACGGAGTACGGACCGCGGCCCGACAGGACGATGTCCTCGACGTACACGCCGGACGACGGATCGACGACGTAGACCTGGCCGTCCTGGAAGCACGAGACGTACGCGCGCTCGTCGGCGCCGGTGCCGGACACGGCGACCGTCGAGCCCTGGCGGCAGATGTCCGTCGCGCCGAGCGGCTCGTCCTTGGGAACGCCGGTCGGCGAGATCGAGGTGTCGATGACCTGCAGCGAGGCCGGGTTGCGGTTGACGAGGTAGAGGCGGTTGCCGTCCTGCGAGAACGTCATGCCGCGCGTGTCGCTCGAGCCGCCCGCGAACCCACCGACCGCGTTCAGGAAGAACCACTTGCCCGGGAGCAGGTACGGATACGCGCCATTCGGTGGCCGGCCGACGGTGAACGTCTGGATCCGATCCTCGGTGCGGCTGCCGACGTAGACGACGCCGCTGCCCGTCGGGCTGCCGACGACTCCGGTCGCGCCCGGGATCCCGCTCTGGCCGCCCGCGAAGATGCCCTGCAGGACGTCGGTGACGATCACCGCGTCGGAGTCCTTCGGCGAGTCGATCAGCGTCACCGCGCCCGTGGTCAGGTGCGTGACCATCGCGAACTCGCCGACGCTGTCCGCGTACACGTTGTACGGCTCCTCGGGGATGCCGGCGAGATCATCCTGATTGAGGACGAACGCGAGCTCGTGCGGGTACTTCGTCTTGTCGGTGTCGCACGTCACGCACGTCAGCTTGTCGTCGACCCAGTCGGTCCAGGTGATCGCCGGGTTGCCACGCGTCGGAACGAACAGCCGGTAGCGGCCGCCGCCGAGATCCTGGATCGAGATATCGGTCGCGAAGTTTCCGATCTGGATGTCCTTGTCCTGCTCGAAGAACCGCGCCTCGTCGCACTCGAGCGTCTCGGTGTGATCCGGATCGGGGATGCAGTCCTGCGTCTCGCCGTTGGCGTGGCGATCGGGCCCCTTCTTCTCGCGGGCCGGGACGCTGTCGCCTTCCTTGCCGTTGCCGTCCCCGTCCTCGTCGGTGTCGGGGTAGCTGCGCGACGTCGTCCAGTCCGCGACGATCCGGTCGACCTCGTCGAGGTTCATCACCATGATCGCCCCCGAGTCCCAGCGCAGCTCGGAGTTCGCGTTGACCACGAACGCGAACCGATCGTCGGGCGAGATCGCGATGCCGGTCGGGAAGTACAGCTCGTCCTCGCGATAGGCGACCTCGTCGGGATCCGCCGTGCAGGCGCCGATCAGCAGCCCCACGCCCAACATCGCGAAACTCATCTTCATAGTCGAGGGTGTTCGCTTCGACCTTTTGGGGAGCTCTCGGGTTGCCTGCATGCCTGTGTGATGCGTCACTTGTGAGTCCCCTGTAGAGCCGCGCGAGCCGCCGCGACGCGCGCGATCGGCACTCGGAACGGCGAGCACGATACGTAGTCAAAGCCCGCGCGATGACAGAACTCGACCGAGCTCGGCTCGCCGCCGTGCTCGCCGCAGATGCCGACCTTGAGCGCCGGTCGGGTCGCACGGCCGCCGCGAACGCCGAGCTCGATCAGCGCACCGACGCCGTCCTGGTCGAGCGCGACGAACGGATCGACTGGCAACACGCCCGCATCGATGTACGCCGGCAGGAAGCGGCCCGCGTCGTCGCGCGAGAGGCCGAACGTCGTCTGCGTCAGGTCGTTCGTGCCGAACGAGAAGAAGTCGGCGTGCTCCGCGATCCGGTCCGCCACCACGCACGCGCGCGGCAGCTCGATCATCGTGCCGATCGTGTACGGGATGTCGGCGCCGGCGATCGCCTTGTCGAACGTGGTGGCGACGAGCTCGCGCAAGCGCCGCAGCTCCTCGGCGACCATGACCAGCGGGATCATGATCTCGGGAGAGACCTTCACGCCGGTCGCCGCGACCTCGCGCGCGGCCTCGCCGATCGCCCGCACCTGGGTCTCGTAGATCTCGGGGAACGTGATGCCGAGCCGGCACCCGCGATGTCCGAGCATCGGGTTGGCCTCGGTCAGCTCCGCCGTCTTCGCGGCGATCGCCTGCGCGGACACGTTCATCTCCGCGGCGACCTCGTCGATGTCCTTCTGCGTGTGCGGCAAGAACTCGTGCAGCGGCGGATCGAGCAGGCGGATCGTGACGGGCAAGCCGTCCATCACGCGGAACAGCTCGGCGAAGTCCGACTTCTGCATCGGGAGGATCTTCGCGAGCGCGTCACGCCGTCCCGCCTCGTCGGCGGACAGGATCATCTCGCGCACCGCGAGGATGCGCTCGGGCTGGAAGAACATGTGCTCGGTGCGGCACAGGCCGATGCCCTCGGCGCCGAAGCTGCGCGCCGTGCGCGCGTCCGTCGGCGTGTCCGCGTTGGTCCGCACCTTGAGCGTGCGCACCGCATCGACCCAGCCCATCAGCGTTCCGAGCTCGTTGCCGAGCTGCGCCGGGACGAGCGGCGCCGAGCCGAGGAACACCTCGCCCGTCGAGCCGTCGAGGGTCAGCGTGTCACCCTCCTTGAGCCGGATCTCCTTCTGCGTCGCCGACGCGACGAACAGCGCGGACTTCTTCGGTGCGTCGACGCGCAGCGAGGTGCACGCCGTCACGCAGCACTTGCCCATGCCGCGAGCGACCACCGCGCTGTGCGAGGTCATGCCGCCGCGCGCCGTGAGGATGCCGACCGCGGCCTTCATGCCGTGGATGTCCTCGGGCGACGTGTCCGTCCGCACGAGGATCACGCGCTCGCCCTTCTGCGCCCACTCCTCCGCCGCGCTCGCGGTGAACACGACGCGCCCGATCGCGGCGCCGGGCGACGCGGGGAGTCCCTTGCCCACGCTCGGTGGCCGCGCCTTCGGATCGATCGTCGGGTGCAGCACCTCGTCGAGCTTCGCGGGATCGATGCGCAGCACCGCCTCGTTCTGCGTCAGCTTGCCCTCGGCGACGAGGTCGACCGCGACCTTCACCATCGCCTTGCCGGTGCGCTTGCCGTTGCGCGTCTGGAGCATGAACAGCTGCCCCTTCTGCACGGTGAACTCGAGGTCCTGCATGTCGCGGAAGTGATCCTCGAGGAGCTTGGCGACGCGCACGAGCTCGGCGTGCGCCGCCGGCAAGCGCTTCGCGAGCTCCGCGATCGGCTCGGGCGTGCGGATGCCCGCGACGACGTCTTCGCCTTGCGCGTTGGTGAGGAACTCGCCGTACAGCTCGGGCGTTCCCGTCGCCGGGTTGCGCGTGAACGCGACGCCGGTCGCGCAGTCATCGCCGAGGTTGCCGAACACCATCGCCTGCACGTTCACGGCGGTGCCCATGCTCGCGGGGATCCCGTACATCTTGCGGTACGCGTCCGCGCGCGCGTTGTCCCACGAGCGGAACACGGCGCCGATCGCGCCCCACAGCTGCGTGCCGACGTCGTCGGGGAACGGCGCGCCCGTGCGCTTCAGCACCTCGGCCTTGAACAGCGCGACGGTCTCGCGCAGCGCGTCTTCCTTGAGGTCCTGATCGCGGTTCGCCTTGTGCTTGCGCTTGATGTCGTCGAGGATCGTGTCGAACGGCTCGGGGTCGTGCTCGTTTGACGTGGTCACGCCGAGGACAACCTCGCCGTACATCGCGACGAACCGGCGATAGCAGTCCCACGCGAAGCGCGCGTTGCCGCTCTCCTTCGCGACCGCCTCGACGGTGGTGTCGTTGAGGCCGAGGTTCAGGATCGTGTCCATCATGCCCGGCATGCTCGCCGGCGCACCGCTGCGCACGCTGACGAGCAGCGGCTGGGTTCCGTCGCCGAACCTGGCCTTGGTCAGCTCCTCGACCTTCGCGAGCGCTTGCTCGACCTCGCCCGCGAGCTCGGCGGGATAGTTGCCGGCGCCGTTCGCCATCACGTGGCGACACACCTCGGTCGTGATCGTGAAGCCCGGCGGGACCGGGAGCCCGAGAGACGCCATCTCCGCGAGGTTGGCGCCCTTGCCACCGAGGAGCGCCTTGTCCTTGGCGCGGCCTTCGGCGCTGCCGCCGCCGAATTGCTTGACGTACTTCATGCTCCCTGGCTCCTAGCATCCGCATGGGCTCGCGAACGGACCTCGATCAGTCGGCACGCCAGATCGTTCGACGCGGAGAAGGTCACGACGCACCCGCCAGCAGACGGAAATCAGCGATCCGGAGATACGGATCGATGAACCAGTTGAGCAGCGCGAGCCGGTTGTCGCGGAGCTTGTGATCGGGATCCATGACCATGACACCGCCCTTGTCGAAGAACTGCGCGACGATCGGGCGGAGCTTCTCGAGCGACTCGAACACCGCCGGGTAGTCGCGCGCCTCGCGGAGCGGCTTCTCGCGCGCCTGCGCGTCCGCGACGGCCGCGTGGAGGTTGCGCTCGACGTCGGCGACGAACAGCGACGGCTGCGGCGCTGCGCCGATGTCGATGTTCTTCTGTCGCGCGTCGTCGAGGATGTTCGCGACGCGCTTGAACACCTCGCGCGCTTCCTTGCTGATCTTCGCGCACGCGAGCGCGCGCGCGCGGGCGTCCGTCGGATCGCGGAAGTCCTGCGCGAGCGCCGCGTCGACGTCCTGCGCCGGCAGGCCACCGTCGATCAGGATGCCGCGCAGGCGGCCGCGGAAGAAGTCCTCGATCGCCTTCGCACTCCCTTCGGGAGTGCTACGCGCCCGACGTTCGTCGGGCTTGTCCGCGTCCTTCGCGTTCTCGTCGCGCGTGCGCGAGCGACCCTCGACGAGCCACGGCGCCGGAACGACCTTGACGCCCTGCGCCTGCAGCGCGGTCGCCGCCGAGGCGAACAGCGGCGTCCACAGCGACGACCACTCCGGCCGCGAGAGCAGGATCTGCCAGATGCCGATCGCGGCGCGGCGCAGACCGAACGGATCCGCGGAGCCCGACGGCTCGAGGCCGACGGCGAAGCACCCGACGATCGTGTCCATGCGATCGGCGAGCGCGAGGAGCGCGCCGGTCGGGGTCGTCGGCAGCGCCGCGCCCTGGCCCTTGGGCCACCAGTGCTCGTCGATCGCGACCGCGACGGACGCGGGCAGACCGAAGTCCATCGCGTAGTGGCGGCCCATCACGCCCTGGAGCTCGGGGAACTCGCCGACCGCGAGCGATGCGAGGTCGGCCTTGCACACGCGGGCGGCCTGCTTGGCGAGCTCGACATCGGTGCCGACCTCGGTCCCGACCTCGGACTCGTGCGCGAACGTCGCGAGCGCCGCGACGATCGTCTCGAGGCGGCGGACCTTGTGGCCGATCGTCTTCGCGTCGTTGCCGAGCTTTGCCTGGAACACGACCGCGTCGAGCTTTGCGTTCCACGCGTCGAACGACTTCTTCTTGCGATCCTCGCTGACGAAGAACTTGCCGTCGGACAGGCGCGACGCGATGACCTTCTGGTTGCCCTCCTGGACGACCTTGGGGTCCTTCACGATCGTCGCCATCATCGTCGCGAAGCGATTCGCGAGGCGGTGCGTCGCCGGGTTCTCCATCGCGAAGTAGCGCTGGTGCGTGCGCATCGAGGTGACCACGATCTCCTCGGGGATCTCGAGGTAGCTCGGATCGAACTCGCCCGAGACTCCGACGGGATACTCGCCGAGGTGGATCACCTCGCCGAGCAGCGCGTCGTCGGGACGGACGCTCAGGCCCGTCTCCTTCTCGAGGCGCGACAGCTCCGCGCGGACGAGGTCCTTGCGCGCGTCGGGATCGACGACCACGTACGCGGCGCGGAGCGCCTCGACGTACGCATCGGCGTTCGCGATCTCGACGTTGGTGTTCGCGAGGAAGCGATGGCCGCGCGACTGGCGGCCCGCGGTCAGCGCGGCCCACACGAGCGGCACGACCTCGCCGCCGTAGAGCGCGACGAGCCACTGCACGGGACGCACGAACGTGGTCTCCGTCCAGCCCCAGCGCTGCGACTTGGGCCACGCGATCGCGCTCGCGATCTCGGCGAGGAGCCCGGGCAAGAGAGCGCGCGTGTCCTGGCCGACGACGTTGCGGACCGCGACGACGTACTGCCCCTTCTTGCCGGCGACCTCCTTCTTCTGGAGGCTCTCGGGCGCCACGCCGTTCTTCGAGGCGAAGCCCTGCCCTGCCCTGGTCAACGTGCCGTCGGCGGCAAACGCAGCGCCTACCGGCGGGCCGACGACCTCTTCGTTCAGGTCGGGCTGCCGATCGGCGAGGCCCTTCACGATGATCGCGAGGCGGCGCGGCGTGCCGAGCACGCGGATGCCTCGGTGCTCGAGCCTCGCGGCCGACAGCCGCTGCTCGACGAGCTTCGGCAGCTCCTCGAGCTTTTGCGCGAGCATCTTCGCGGGAATCTCTTCGCACCCGATCTCGAACAGCAGGTCGTTCCCGCGATCAGGCGACATGGACGATCTCCTCGGCGTGCGGAGCGACGCTGCGCGCCGCGGCGAGCGCGCCCGCGTTGACGCCGCTCTCCGACGCCGCGCGGTACGCCTCGACGGCCTGCGCCTGCAGGTGCTTCGGCAACAGCGGGAAGCCGAGCGCCGCGCGCGACGCGACGTACGTCTCCGCGCACGCCTTCGCCATCCCGCGCACGCGACCGATGAACCGCTGGCGCTCGGTCACGCTGATCGCGCCGCGCGCGTCGAGCGAGTTGAACGCGTGCGATGCCTTCATGCAGAACTCGTAGGCCGGCAACACGAGCGGCGCGGGCGCGCCATCCTTTTCGCGCGCGAGCAGGCGCTTGCACTCGGCCTCGAACGTGTCGAAGTTCGCGAACTCGAGCTCGGGGCGGAGCTCCTCGAAGTGGAACGTCGCGTACTCGACCTCCCACGGATGGCGCAGCTGCCCGTAGGTGACGTTCTTGTCCCACTGGAGGTCGTACATGTTGTCGCGGTTCTGCAGGTACATCGCGAGCCGCTCGACGCCGTACGTGAGCTCGGCGGTGACGGGCAGCAGATCGATGCCGCCCGCTTGCTGGAAGTACGTGAACTGCGTGACCTCCATGCCGTCGCACCAGACTTCCCACCCGAGTCCCCACGCGCCGAGCGTCGGCGACTCCCAGTCGTCCTCGACGAAGCGGATGTCGTGCGCCGACGGATCCATGCCGATCGCGCGCAGCGAGTCGAGATACAGATCCTGCACGTGCAGCGGGCTCGGCTTGAGGCCGACCTGGAACTGGTAGTACGCGCCCGCGCGATTGGGGTTCTCGCCGTAGCGACCGTCGGACGGACGACGGCAGAACTGCGCGAACGCCGCGTTCCACGGCTCGGGGCCGAGCACGCGCAGAAACGTGGCTGGATGGAAGGTGCCCGCGCCGACCGAAACGTCGACCGGCTGCTCGACCACACAGCCGTGATCGGCCCAGAACTTCTGCAACGTGAAGATGAGGTCTTGCAGGTACATGCGGTGCGCGGGGCACCCTACCGTCGCCATCCTCGATGGTCAAGCGAGGGACACGAGCTAAGTGCTTCAGATCTCTTGACGTTCTTGGTACGTGGCGCATACCGTCAGGGCATGGTTCGGGAGTGCTGGCTTCCTCTATGCCTGGTCGCGACGAGTGCGCTGTCCACGGGCTGCTCGCTCGTCCTCGACTTCTCGGACAGCCAGATTCCCATCGATGCGCCGCCCGACGCGCCGTACACGATGGAACAGTGCATGTACAAGGAGCCGAACGACACCGTCGAGACCGCGGCGATGATCGATCCGAGCGAGATGGGTCCCGCGGCGATCTGCGCGCCGGCGATGCCGACGGATCCCGAGGACACGGACTTCTACAAGTTCACCGTCCCCGCGAACACGGCGAGCGTGCAGGTCAAGATCTCGTTCATGACGTCGCCCAAGGGTGACCTCGATCTCAAGCTCCTCGACGCGACGGGTACGATGCTCGCGCAGTCGCGCGGCTTCCTCGATACCGAGTCGATCACGTGCCCCGCGATGTCGCCGGCGTGCGCCGCGCTCGCCGAGGGCGACTACATCTTCCAGGTGCTGCCGGGCTCCGCGATGGCGACGAATCCGTACACGATCGAGCTGACGATCACGCCGATGTGATCAGAACGTGTACGTGATCGTGAACGCGACGCGCGCGCTCTCCTGCGGCGGGACGATGACCTTGGTGCGCGCGCGCGTCTTGCCGAGCGTCGGCTTCGACGGCTGACCGTACGTGACGAGCCGCCGGCGCGCGCCGTCCTGCGTGCGCTGCTCGATCCACACCTCGCGGGGCTGCGTCCCGGTGTTGGTCACCGCGATCGCGTACCACTCCGCGAGGTCCGCGCCTTCGCGACCGACGCGGCGGCGGACCTTGGAGCCGCGCAGCGTGGGATCGATCCACAGCGGAAGCCGCAGCGATCGCGTGCCCTGCTCGCGTCCAGCGGCGGGCACGTCGACATCGTGCTCGTCCTCGTCGACGAGACGGACGTTGGCGTGCACCGGCCCCGGCGCGAGCCGCGGCAGCTGCAGCTCGAGCCACACCCACACCGCGTTGATCGAGTCGGTGACGGCATCGTCGTCGCCCGCCCCGTTCGACATCTCTCCGCTGTACACGCGGCGCAGTCGTCCGTCGACCGCACGCGCCGGCGTGGTGAGGATCGCCGTCGCTCCGTCGAGGACGATCTGGCCGCGCGCGATCTCCACCGGCGCTTGCTCGCGTCCCGGCATGCCATCGAACAGCGTGACGCTCGCCGTGCCGCCCCACGCCGGAGTCTCGATCGCGTAGCGCGTCGTCAGCATGACGTGCTCGGCCGCGGTCATCGTGATGTCGTGCTGCGCGCGATACGACAGCGTGTTCGAGACGTACAGCACGCGGACGAGGTGCTTGCCGGCCGGCCCCTTCACCGCGCAGCGAACCGCCGACGTGACGACGACGGGCTTCGCCGCGGGAGGCGTGGCCGGCGCCGCCGGCGGCACGTCCGCGATGTCCCGCGAGCACGCACCGACGACGATCGTGCTGCCGGCCAGCGGCTCGATCAGGAGCGTCGCCAACGTCGCGCCGGGATCGAGATCGTCGAGGACGAGCACGCCGTTCGCCACCTCGACCCGTCGGCGATCGTCGACGACGGAGTAGGCCTGATCACCGAGCTGGTAGAGCGCGATCGAGATGCCCGCGCTCGGCGTCGCGCTGATCTCGGCGGGCGGCGGCGTGCGGCACGCAGCCAGTGCCACGACAGCGAGCGCGAATCGACAAATGGAACCGTCCACGCGCCGGCGATCATAGCGTAGGGTCGGCGCGTGCTTGGGCGAATCGCGCGCGCCTGGTCGGCCTACTGGCTCGCCCCGGGGGGACGCTACGCGACCGCCGCGATCCGCATCGCGATCTCGCTCTCGCTGTTGTGGATGCTGTGGCGCTACGCGACCGACTGGCACCACGAGTCGTCTCGCTATTACAAGCTCGGCCCGTGGCTCCTCTACCCGGGGCGCCCCGGCGAGACGCTCCTCGCCGCGATCACCGTCGTCGCGTGGGCCTCGACGCTCGCGATGCTCGCCGGTGCGTGGAGCCGCGTCGCGCACGTCACGAGCCTCGTCGCGTGCACGCTGATCGCGGCGCACGGCGTGTCCGAGCGCGCGACGTGGTCGCACATCGACGTGCCGCCGCTCCTCGCGAGCCTCGCCTTCCTCGGCGCCCCGGGCGGCGCGGCGCTGTCGATCGATGCGTGGCGCCGGCGCCGTCGCGGCGAGCCCATCCCCGCCGTCCGCCAGACGAGCGCGCGCCTCGTCCTCGTCACGGTGGTCAGCGTGTTCTTCATCGCCGGCTACTGGAAGCTGCGCGCGGACGGCGGCTTCGGCGTCGGGTGGGCGACCTCGGACAACCTGCGCCACCAGATCCTCGTCCGCTTCGACTGGATCGGCATCCCGCGCACGCCGCTCGCGGACTGGATCGTCGCCGAGAGCTGGCGCTATCGCACCGTCGCGACGCTGAACCTGATCTCGCAGATCACGCCGATCGCCGCCGTGTTCCTACATCGCCATCCGCGCCTGCGCGCGTGCTTCGCGGTGCTGTTCGTCCTCGAGGTCCTCGGCCTCGCGCTCGTCATGGACCTGTGGGACCTCCACTGGATCCCGCTCGCCGCGGTGTTCGTCGACTGGGACGCGCTCGTCGCGTGGTGGCGCCGCCGCACCGGACGCCCGCGGCTCGTCGAGCCCGAGCCCCTCGCACGCTCGCGCGGCGCGCGCGCGCACCTCGCCTTCGCGACCGCGTTCCTCGTCGTCCACGCGCTGCACCTGTTCTGGCTCAACCAGCGCACGCGCCTGTTCCCGCTCACGTCGTTCCCGATGTTCTCCGAGGTCCGCGCGAAGCAGCCGTACTCGGAGCACCAGAGCTATGAGTTCCTCGGCGGTCACATCGAGCTGATCGGCGCGCGGCCGATGCGCGCCGACGAGATCTCGTGGGTCGACTCGCACAGCGGCTATCGCTGGATGTTCCGCGATCGCGATCCCGCGCGCGTACGCGCGAACCTCGCCGCGATCTACACCGAGCTCTCGAAGGCGTGGCCCGACCTCGGCATCCAGACCGTGCGCCTGTCGCTCGCGGTGTTCCAGGCGCCCGCGTATCCCGCGCCGGCCGAGCTCGTCCGCACCGATCTCGCGATCATCGGCGAGCTCGACGCGAACGGAGCGTTCCGCACGCACCTCCATGACTTCGCGGCGCCCGGCCTTCGCCTCGTCACCACGCCGCGCGTCGGCGAGATCGAGCGCCTCGCGCTGGCGTCGCCCGACGGGACGCGCTGGCTCGTGCGCTAGTCACGGCGCCGACACGAGCGTCAGCGCCTTCTCCGGACACGCGTCGATACACTGCCGGCACGCGCGGCACTCGTCCATCGTCGGCGTGTACGCGCGCTGTCGCTCGTGCGCGACGCTCTTCAGCGTGACATTCACTCCTCGGACGCGACGGCTTCGCCGGCGATCTTCGCGGCGTCCTTCGGATCGATCTTGCCCGCGAGGACCGCGGCGATGCCCGAGAGCAGCGGCATGCGGATGCGGTGCTTGCGCGCGAGTGCGTCGCCCGCGGCGCAGGCGCGCGCGCCCTCGGTGCGCGAGACGTCGGCGCTGATCACGCCGTCGGCGATGCGCTTGCCGAGCAGGTAGTCGGCGCTCTTGCTCGACGCCGAGCGCACGAGCAGGTTGCCCAGGCCCGCGAGCCCCGAGAACGTCTTCACGTCGGCGCCGATCGCGGTGCCGAGGCGCGAGGACTCCGCGATCGCGCGCGTGATGAGCACGGCGCGCGGGCCCGGGCCCATCTTCAAGCCGTCGGCGACCCCGAGCGCGATCGTGTACGCGCCCGCGAGCGCGGAGGCGAGCTCGACCCCCGGGAGGTCACGCGAGCCGTAGACCCGGAGCGCGGGCGGCGCGTTGAGGAGGCGGCGCGCTTCCGCGACGACCTCGTCAAACGCGGAGGCGCACACCATCGACGAGAACGCACCCGAGACGAGGTCCTCGGGGAGCGCCGGGCCGGCGATGCAGCCGATCTTGAGCGTCGGCAAGCCGAGCGCCATCACCTCGGAGACGCGCTCGGAGCTGCCCGAGGTGCTCGGTGCCGCGAGCGCGCCGATCGCGTGGACGACGATGTGCGATCCGTCGAGGACATCGCCGAGCTCGCGCGAGCGATCGCGCACGTCGGTCGAGGAGACCGCGAGCACGAGGAAGCGCGCGCTGGTCGCGAGGCGCTTCGGATCGGCGGTCGCCTCGAGCGGCTCGGGGAGCGGCGCCTCCGGCAGGCGCGAGCAGCGCCGCGACTTCTGGATCTGATCGACGACCGCGGTGTCGCGCGACCACAGGACCACGCGCTTGCCCGCGCGCGCGAGCACGGAGCCGAGCGCGGTGCCGAACGTGCCCGCGCCGACGATGCCGATCGTGGAGCCTCGGTCGACGGCGCTCACGCGGCACCACCGCTGGAGTCGGGCGGGATGTGCGCGGTGCGGTTCTGGTAGTAGAACAGGAGCTTCACGTCGTCGACCTGCAGGATATCGCCCTGGCGAATCACGGCGGGGCGCGTGTGGTACGTGCCGAGGCCCTTCACGGCGTCGTCGAGCTTCGCCTCGTCGGCCTGATCCGCGTACTGGGGATGCTCGCTGCCGTAGCTCGAGTCGTGCGCGATGCGTTTGCGCAGGCGGCCGAGCTCGGCGATCGCCTCGGCGCGCGGCACGCCGAGCTGCGCGCTCGGTGCGCGGAGCAGGCGATAGATGTCGCGCGTGCCGGCGGACTTCGCGATCAGATCGTAGAGCACGCGCGCGACGAGGTTCGTCGAGTGGAACACCGTCAGCCTCGGGTACGCAGCCGCGAGGCGGCGACCGAGCGCGCGCGTGTACTCGGCGTCGCGCTGATCGTCGTCGGTGACTTCGCCGTCGGCGCCGCGCACGAAGCTCGCGGGATCGACGGCGCGGCCCGCGCGGTCGATCGACTCGCCGTCGTCGGTGATGTCGTTGCCGAACACGTCGAGCGGTCGCCCGAAGCGAACGACGACCGAGCCCTCGTGCACGAGGATCTTGCGGAAGAACTCGACGATGCGACCGACGCGCGAGAACTCGTCGTCGGTGATGATGAACCGGCTCTTGCCGGCCTCGGCGAGGTAGTCCGCGATCAGCGTCTCCGCTTCGAGGACGAGGCGGTAGTTGATCGTGACGGGCACGATGTAGATGCGCTTGTTCGGCGCGCCCTCGCGGACGTTGTTCTTGAACGCGGTGACCGTCGTGCCGAGGAGCCCGAGCTTCAGGTGCTTCTCGAGGATGTTGGAGCGATTGCGCGTGCCGCCCGGGAAGAACAGCGAGTGGTAGCCGTGCTCGAGGAGGACGGTGGAGTACTCCTTGAGCACGTCCTTGTAGAGCTCGAAGCGCAGCCGGCGATCGACGCGATACGCGCCGAGGTTGCGCATGAAGAACGAGATGAACGGGTTCGAGAATAGATTCTTGCCGGCGCCGTAGGTCACCGGCGGCAGCCCCGCGCGCAACAGGCCAAAGCCGATCGCGGGCGAGTCCATGTTCGAGGTGTGCGTGGGCGTGACGACGATCGTCCCGCGCTCGGCGCACGCGCGGACGACATCGACTTCGCCATCGGCGCTGATCCGAGCGTCGAGGTTGCGCAGCGTGTTCATGCCCTCGCGCAGCGAGGTGACCGGGTTGAACACGAAGCCGAGGATCGACGGCCCGATGCCGGTCGCGAACTTGTAGACGCGCGGGTCGAAGTTTCCGACGACGTCCTTGCCGTAGTAGTGGACGAGGCTCCTGAGCTCGGCCGTCTTCTCTTCCTCGTTCATGCCGAGCAACCGGCGCGACAGGTCCTTCCAGCGATCGGCGGCGCCGTTGCCCTTGCCCTCGAGCCGCTTGATCTCGTTGTACGCGACGTCGTTCAACACGTACTCGAGCGACAGATCACCGCCCGCCTTTGCCGTCGCCACCCGATGGGCGACGACGCGGCGCTCGACCTCCGCGAGCAGCTTCTCGCGATCCGCATTGAACCTCTCCAGCCGGTTTTCTGCCTCCCGTACGGGGCGGTCGCTTCCCATGACTTCCCTACATTACGCAAATCGGGGCGATCCCGCTTGCTCTCCACAGCGCGCCGTGGTCTTCATTGAGCAGGCGCGCGTTTCCTCTGTGGAGACCAGCGCTCATTCTGCCGGAAGCGGTCCGGCACCATGGCAACGACCAAGCGTCGCAGTACCAAATCTAAAGAAGCAGCTCCCGCGAAGCCGAAGCGGGGCGCTGCAACGGACCCGCCTGCGCCCAAGGTGAAGGCCGCGTCCAAGAAGAAGCCCGAGAAGGCCGAGAAGCCGGCGAAGCCCGAGAAGGCCAGCAAGGCGGCAAAGGCCGCCGAACGAGGGCGAACAGACAGAACCGACAGAACCGAAAGAGACGAAGAGATCGAGACCGAGATCGAAGAAGCGCAGGCGCCCGAGGACGTGAAGGTCGCCGCCCCGAAGAAGTCGTCGCGCAGCAAGAAGGTAGTCGAGGCAGCCCCGCCGCCTCCTCCCCCACCGGCATGGAACCTCGACGGGCCCATCCCGCCCGAAGGAGCTCACCTCCCGAAGAAGGTCGGAGCCCTGCTCGGTGTCGGGCAAAAGGCCCTCGGCATCAAGTCGTTCCGGCCCGGCCAGGCCGAGGCGTTCGAGCACCTGCTCGCGAACGAGGACTTGCTTGCCGTCATGCCGACCGGCAGCGGCAAGTCGCTGCTGTACCAGCTGACCTCGCTCGTTGTCCCCGGCGTCACCGTGGTGGTGAGCCCGCTGATCGCGCTGATCAAGGATCAGCTCGACAAGATGACGAGCAAGGGCATCGCCGCAGCGAAGATCGATTCGACGCTGACGGTGAAGCAGCGCCGCGAAGTCGACGCGATGATGAAGGAGCCCGGCGGCAAGCTGCTCCTCACCACGCCCGAGCGCATGGCGGTGCCGGAGTTCCGCGAGTACCTGAAGGAAGCGTGCGGCGGCGTCGGTGTGTCGCGGTTCGTCGTCGACGAAGCGCACTGCGTCTCGCAGTGGGGACACGACTTCCGTCCGGCGTATCTGTCGCTGCGCAAGGCGCTCGAGGACGTCGGGCACCCGCCGGTGCTCGCCACCACCGCGACCGCGCCACCGCACGTTCGCGACGACATCCTGTTCCAGCTCGGCATCGAGGGCGCGACCACCGTCACGACGACGTTCGATCGCCCGAACCTGCACTACGAAGTCATCGTCTTCTCCGACGACGACGAGAAGATGAGGACGCTGGTCACGCTGCTGAAGAAGCTGCCGCGACCGGGCATCGTGTACTGCGCGACCGTCAAGAAGGTCGAGGAGCTGTACGAGGCCCTCACGCGCTGGGGCATCAAGGTCGGCAAGTACCACGGCCGGATGAACAAGAAGGAGCGCGACGACTCGCAGAACGCGTTCATGGATCCCGCGTCCGACATCATCATGGTCGCGACGAACGCGTTCGGTCTCGGCGTCGACAAGCCGAACGTTCGCAACGTGCTGCACTACCACGTGCCCGGATCGCTCGAGGCGTACGCGCAGGAAGCGGGACGCGGCGGTCGCGACGGCAAGCCCGCGCGCTGCGTGCTCCTGTTCTCGCCCGACGACGTCGCGATCCAGGAGTACTTCCTCAGCGGCACGTATCCGACGAAGCGCCAGGTCAAGATGGTGTTCGACGCCCTCGGCGCGTTCACAGAGCTGCATCGCCAGGGCAATCGTCTGGCATCGGAGACACCGCCGAACGTGGTCAACGTCGCGCTGTCGTCGGGCGTCGGCCAGCAGCGCACGCGCACCGTGCTCGGTCTGCTCAAGGACGAAGGCTTCGTCACCGAGCAGGAGGGCGGCATCTTCTTCATCGCCGATCCGCCGCCCGACATGAACGAGCTGATGGAGCGCGCGAAGCAGTACGAAGCGCGCCGCATCGCCGACCGCCAGCGCCTCGACGCGTTGCTCGCGTACGTGAAGGCGCCGGGCTGTCGCAATCAGGTGATCCTGCAGTACCTCGGCGAGCCCGAGCCGCCGCGATGCGGGCGCTGCGACAACTGTCTGCGCTCGCGCGAGGACGCGCTCGCCGCATCGACGCAGGCGACGCGCCTCGGCGCATCGCTGACCCGCGTTCTCGACGAGGAGCAGCCGGCGACGGAGATCAAGCCGCGCCGCGAGATCAAGGCGCGCGTGGTTCGCATCGATGCGCCGCCGCCGACGCTGCCATCCGCGACGAACGGCGCGAGCGCGGCGACGACGGCGGAGGTCGCGCCGATCACCGCGCCCGTCGCACCGCCCAAGCCCGCGACGGTGTTGCGCCGGAGTCACGCGACGCCCGCGACCGCGGCGGCTCCCGCACCGGCGCCCGCCCCTGCTCCACCGGCGCCGAAGGTCGAGGCGAAGCCCGCCCAGAAGCCGACCGAGAAGCCGACCGAGAAAGAAGACGAGCTCGAGGATGATGACGAGCTCGACGACGACGAGCTCGAGGATGATGACGAGGACGGCGACGCGGGCGAGGACGGCGAGCTCGTCGACGAGGATGATGACGACTTCGACGACGAGGACGACGATGACGACCTCGACGACGATGATGACGACGACCTCGACGACGATGATGATGACGACGACGAGGACGATGACGACGACTACGAGGTGATCGACAAGACCGCCGCGGAGCTCGCCGAAGAAGGCATCGAGGGTCCGGGCGAGATCACGGTCCTCGCGCGCAAGAAGCAGCCCAAGCAGCCCAAGCAGCGCCCCCAGCGAACGGTCGACACGTCACCGTCGGCGGCCGCGGCCGAGGCGCGACGCCGGCGACGACGGCGGCGCCGCAAGAGGCGCGCGATGCTGCCGCCGAAGAGCGCGTTCACGACGCCGATCCTGTCGACCGCTGCGCCGATTCCGGAAGCGCAGCCGCGACGCCCGGGCGGTGGTGGTGGTGGTCCGGTGATCGAGTACGTGCGCGGCCCGATGCGGATCGCGACCGCACCGGTGGCCTCGGCGAACCCCAACGACGCAGGCGTCGGTCGTCGCCGCGGCAAGAAGCAGCGCCGGTGGGATCGCGGTGGTGGTGGCGGCTTCGATCGCCCGCGCTTCGACGATCGCCGCGGGCCGCGTCCCGATGGCCCGCGCAACGGCGCACCGCAGCTCCAGGGCCCGCCCGGCGCCAATGGCAACGGTCAGCCCGGCGCGCCCGGTGAAGGTCGTCGCCGGCGCCGACGCCGTCGCCGTCGTGGTGGCGGCATGGGACAAGGAGCGCCGAACGGCGCGCCGATGCTCGGACCGGGCCTCGACCAAGACACGCCGATCTCGGTGTTCGAGGTGCGCGGCCCGCAGAACCAAGGCCCCCAGGCGCCGATGCTCGGCCCCGATGGCCAGCCGCTGCGCAAGCGCCGTCGCCGGCGACGCCGCGGTCGCGGTGGACGCCAGCGCGAGTGGCGTGGCGAAGGCGGCAATGGCGAGGGCGGCGGCGGCGAGTCCGGTGGTGGCGGTGGTGGCGGCGATGGCGGTGGCGGTGGCGGTGGCGCGATCAGCGACGGCGATAACGGCTAGCCCCGAGTCTGCTACGATCGCATCGTGCTCGACTGGCTCGGCTCCGTGCAGATCCGCAAGCGGACCGACGCACGCGTCGAGCTCGACCTGACGCGTGCGACCGCGTGGACCGGCTGGGCCCTCGCCGCCGGCGGTGCCTGGCTCGTCCAGCTCGGGCCGTTGTGGGCGACACTGCTCGGCGTCGTCGGCCTCGGCATCGGCATCCTCCTCGGCACGCTGCGGCGAACGCTGGTGTTCGATCGCGAGGACGGGCTCCTCCGGAGCGAGCAGCGCATCCTCGGCATTCGCCGCCGCGCCGCGATTCCGCTGTTCCACCTGCGGGCGGTCGTTGTCGCGGCGCGCCACGGGATGTACATCGCGTACGTCGAGCGGCGTGTAGGCGCGAGGATCCACCTCGACGAAGCGCGCCGTCCCGCGCCGCTGATCGAGCTGGCCAAAGCGATCTCGGAAGTGACCGAGCTCCGCTACGAGTACGACGCCACGACGCGCGCCGCAGCGTCGGACTAGTGATAACGTCGCCCGGCTCATGCGCTGTTCCGCTGTGATCCTGTTGGCGTGTGCCGCGTGCAACTCGTCGAGCTCGGGAGAGCCGCAGAAGAAGACCGAGGAGCCGCGCAAGCTCGCCGGCATCTATCCGGAGAACTTCCGCTGCGACAGCATCGCGACAGAAGAAGCGCTCTCGGCGGTGTTCGCGGCGCCGGTGCGCACGCTCGACTCGCCGTCGTCGATCCCGCGTGGCGTGCCGCATCCGTGCACGTACGAGGTGCAGCGCCAGCCGCAGCCGGAGTACTGGACGTTCGACTTCGATTGCCGCGATGGCTACAAGCGCACCGCGGACGCGCTGTTCGAGCAGTACACGCGCACGAGCTCCGAGCTCGTCGAGCAGTTCAACACCGCGAGCGACGCGGCCCCGATTCCGGATCCGACGCCGAAGAAGAAGGAGCCGAAGAAGGACATGGATGCGGGCATCGATGCGCCGCAGCGTCCGCCCGAGGAAGCATCGGCGGTGCAGGTCGGAGCGAAGGGCCTCGACCACCACGGGCAGGGCCTGCTGTTCATCGATGACGACGCGCCTTGCTACGTCCGCATCGTGGGCCCCGACAAAGAGCGCCGCCTCGCGCTCGCGCAGCTGATCGCGAAGAACCTGACGTTCGCGAATGCGCCGATGACGCCGCGTCCGTTCAAGTGACCGCGGCACCAGATCGCTCGGAGGCGCGCTCGCTCGTCGCGCTCGCAGTGCCGCTCGCGCTGCAACAGCTCGGCTTCCAGCTGATGGGCACCGTCGACGCGGCCTGGCTCGGCCGCTACGACGACTCCGCGCTCGCCGCCGCGGGCGTCGGCAACAACCTGCTCTTCGCGATCACGTCGATCGGCATGGGCATCGTGATGGGCCTCGACACCGTGATCCCGCAAGCGCTCGGCGGTGGTCGCCACGCGGATGCGCGGCGCGCGCTGCACGGCGGCCTGCGGCTGTCGGTCCTCGTCGGGCTCGCCGCGACGCTCCTCGTGATCGCGTCACCGGTGATCCTCTCGATCGCGGACGTCGACGCCGATGTCGCGCGCGACGCGCGTCCGTACATCTACCTGCGCTCGATCGGCATCGTGCCGTTCCTGCTCTCGGTCTCGCTGCGCAGCTACCTCGCCGCGCGCGACGTCACGCGCCCGCTCGTCCTCGCGGTCGTCCTCGGCAACGCCGCCAACTACTTCCTCGACTGGGCGCTGATCTTCGGCGTGCCATCGCTCGGCATCCCCGCGATGGGCGTCATCGGCGCGGCGATCGCGACCGTGGCGGTGCAGCTCGGCATCGTGTTCGTCTACGTGGCGGCCGTGCGCTCGCTCGATGGACCGGGCCGCAGCGCCGAGCGGTCGACGCGCGCCGACCTCGCCGACATCGTTCGCTACGGCGCTCCCGTCGGCGGCCAGCTGTTCGCCGAGGTCGGCATCTTCGGCGTCGCGACGGTGGTCGCCGCGCACATGGGCAAGCTGCCCGCGGCCGCGCACACCGTCGCGCTCACGCTGTGCTCGTTCACGTTCTCGGCGTCGGTGGGCATCGGCGCCGCGACGTCGGTGCGCGTCGGCCACGCGGTCGGCGCGAAGGATCTCGCGCTCGCGCGCCGTCGCGGCCTGATCGGCGTCGGCATCGGGCTCGCGGTCATGGGTGCGTGCGCGATCCTGCTCGTCGCGATCCCCGGCCCGATCGCGGCGCTGCTCACCGACTCGCCCGAGGTGATCGAAGCCGCGATCCCGCTGCTGATGATCGCGGCGCTGTTCCAGCTGTCCGACGGCACGCAGGCGATCGGCGCGGGCGCGCTGCGCGGACTCGGCGACACGCGCGCCACGCTCGTCGGCAACATCATCGGGCACTACGGCATCGGGCTCGGCATCTCGCTCGCGCTCGGGTTCGGGGCGGGCATGGGCGCGCCCGGGTTGTGGTGGGGACTCTCGGCGGGCCTGACCGTCACCGCCGCCTACCTCCTCGCGCGGTTCGTGGCGGGGACGCGCGGATAGCCGGCTCAGAACTCGGACTGGAAGCCGGCGATGAACCGCGGATGGAAGCGCTCCGGGCCGTCGAGAGGAAACGCGAAGTCGAACCGGAACAGCTCGCGCGACGTCTGCGGCAACAGCGAGCGCAGGCCGATGCCGACGTCGTGGTGGATCTCCAGCGTGCGAAACGTATCGGCCGCACCGCCCGCGTCGTAGAACAGCACGCCACCGATGCGCAGCACCCACAGCGGCACCGGCGAGCTGCGCAGCTCGATCTGCGACGACGCGAGCCGCTTGCCGAAGAACTCGTTGATGTCGAAGCCGCGCAGGCCGTTGTCCGAGCCGATCGAATAGAAGCGCGGCACGCGCTCGTTCCAGCGCGTCGCGAGGGAGAGCTCGGCGACGACGCGCGCGTAGCCATCGATCGACGGCGACACGAACCGCGTGTTGATCGAGAACGCGTTGTCGCGAAACTCGCCGTCCTGGTGGCGGTACGAGTAGTTCGTCGCGGCGCGCGCCGAGCCGTCCTTGCCCCACGGCAGCGTGTAACCGACGCCCGCGCCCGCGCGCGTGAAGTTCGCGTCCGAGCCGAGCGCCTTCAGGCCGACACCAAATGACACCTCGGCGTCGACGCCAAGGCGGAGATCCTCGGCGAGGTCGTAGGTCTGCACGTTGCGCCGCGTCTTGTAGCGCGGCTGGAAGAACGAGTACGAGACGTACGGGGCGGAGTCGACCTCCGACTTCGGCAGCACGGTGTCCGTGAACAGCGCCTGCTGGAACTGCGAGCCGGGGAAGCCGTCGAGCAGCGTCGGCCGCACGACGTCGAGAACGTAGCCGAACGACACCTGATACTTGAGCGACGTGCCCCACTGTCGCGTCGCCGCGGCGGTGACCGACCACTTCTTCTGCCGGTACGTCAGCGGCAGGATGTCCGTCGCCGGCAGCATCTCCGCCGCCGATCGCGAGACGAACTGGCAGCGCGTCGCCGTGAGATCGTCCGGGCAATAGACCGGGCGCAGATCGAGCCCGAGGAACGAGCGCTCGATCGCGTAGCGGTGCGAGAACGTCGCCGCCCCACCCCACTCCGACGACAGGCGCCACAGCACCTTCGACAGGCGGATCTCGCTCGACGAGCCCTCGTTGTCCCAGTCACCGTCGAAGAAGCGATCGCGATTGACGATCGTGTTCACGCGCGCGCGCAGCTCGAGGTGCTTGCCGATGAGGTTCTTGTCGATGAACAGCGGCCCCGCGAGGATCGCGCCCTGATCCATCGTCAGCGCGGCCGCGAGCACCGTGCGGCTGCCGAGGAAGTTGTTCTCGGACAGCGACGTCGCGAGGTTCGTCAGCGTTCCCTGCTGGAACGTGTACTGCGTGTTGAGGCGCAGGCTCCAGATGTCGCGCGTGACGACGAGCAGATCGACCTTGCCCTCCTCGCGCGACGTGACGGGGATGATGGCGATCACCGACGAGAACAGCGGATCGCGCAGGCGGCGCGCCGTCTCCTCGACGATCTCCTGCGTGTACGGCTGGCCCTCTTCCGCGACGAGGTCGACGCGAATCGTCCGCTCGCGTGTCGTGTAGTGGAAGTGGTTCAGGAACTGGAGCCAGCGGTTCTTCTCGGCGAAGACGTCTTCGTTGTAGATGTGGATCTTGCCGATCACCTTGTTCCACGGTGACGGCTCGACGACGTACCCGCGCGCTTCGATCGCGCGGCGCATGCTGAGGCGCTCCAGGCTCGACAGCGTCGCGATCCAGTCGCAGTCCGGCGATCGCGATGCACACGCCGCCTCCGCGCGCGCGCGGGCCTCCTTGTCGTCGGCGCGCTTCTCGGCCGCGGTCACCTTCTTCGGTGGTGGGGGCGTGGGAACGACCGGCGGCGTCTCGGGTGGCGATGGCTCCGGCACCGGTGTCGGGGCGACGGGCTCGGGCGTCGGATCCGGGGCGGGCGGATCGGGCGGTGCTTGCGCCATCGCGATGCGCGCGCTCGCGAGCAACACGCAAGCGAACGGGATCACGCGCACGACTCGCATCGTATCCGATAAGATGGCCGCGTGTTCTGCCCGGTCTGTCGATCGGACTATCCAGCCGACTGGAAGGTCTGCCCGAAGGACGCGACGAACCTCCTCGCGACACCGCAGGTCGGCAAGTACACGATCGAAGGGCTCCTCGGGACCGGCGGGATGGGCGCCGTGTATCGCGCGACCAACCCGGACACGAAGGGCCGCGTCGCGATCAAGCTGATGAACCCGTCGGTGGCGAGCGCCGAGTCCGCGCGCCAGCGGTTCCAGCGCGAGGCCGCGTCGGTGGCCGCGCTGCGGACCGCGCACGTGGTGAAGGTCTACGACTTCGGCACGGAGGCCGACGGCACGCTCTACCTCGTGATGGAGCTGCTCGACGGACATCCGCTGCGCGACGAGATCGCGCCGGGTCCCGACTTCATGGACCTCGCGCGCGTGCAGATGGTGATGGACGGTGCGCTCAAGGGGCTCGCGGCCGCGCACAAGGCCGGCATCGTGCATCGCGACCTCAAGCCCGAGAACGTGTTCGTCGCGGAGACCGACGACGGCGAGGTGCCCAAGCTCCTCGATTTCGGCATCGCGCGCGTGCGCACCAAGGACAGCGACCTCACGCGCACCGGCAGCATGATGGGCACGGCGGCGTACATGGCCGTCGAGCAGGTCGCGGCGGGCTCGGGCGAGATGGGCCCGTGGAGCGACGTGTACGCGATGGGCACGATCCTGTACGAGATGCTCGCCGGCGTTCCCGCGTTCGGCGGCTCGACGCTGACCGAGGTGCTCGGTCGCGTGCTGCGCGCGGAGCACGTGCCGCTCGCGACGATCCGGCCCGGCCTGCCGCCCGCGATCTACCAGCTCGTCGAGACGTGCATGTCACTCGAGGCAGCGCACCGGCCGCAGGACGCCGAGCAGATGCGCGCGGCGTTCAACGCGGCCAGGCTCGTGCCGCTCGGCACCACGGTGCCGCCGGCGAACAAGATCAGGCCGCCATCGGCGAGCCAGGTCGGCTTGCTCGCGACGGAGAACCCGACGCCCGGCTCGCGCGAGCGCGCCAATCCGTTCGTCGCGACCGCGCCCTCGCAGCCGCCGACGAACGCACCGGCGAAGCGCAGCGCGATCCCGCTCGTCGCGGGCGGCGTGCTCGCGCTGGGGCTCGGCGGGTTCGTCGCGTACAAGGCGCTCGCCGGCGAGTCGGGGACGACCACGCACGACGCCGCGGTGATCGCGACGTCGAGCGACGCGAGCATCGCCGATGCGGCCGTCGCGATCGATGCCGCGGTCGCCGTCACGAGCGATGCCGCCGCGCCCGTCGAGAGCGGCGACATCGCGATCGCCGCGGGCGAGTACGAGATCGGCGAGGCGACGAAGACGCACCCCGACGCGCTCCCGATCGCGAAGGTGACGATCAACGACCTCGTCGTCGATCGCATGGAGGCGACCGAGGCCGATGGCATGCCGCGGCGCAACGTCACGTGGCAGCAGGCGGCCGATGCGTGCGCGGCGCTCGGCAAGCGGTTGCCGTCGGAGGCCGAGTGGGAGATCGCGGCGCGGCTCGCGCCGATCGATCCGGCGACCGCGACGCTCTTGCACGGCACGCCGAAGCTCGGGCCGTCGCCCCGGACCGAGTGCCTGCCCGGCGGTCCGTGCGACATGCTCGGCAGCGTCCTCGAGTGGACCGCGGACGACTGGCGCGGCAAGCGTGGATACAAGGTCGTGCGCGGTGCCTCGTACGCGGTGTCACCGGACGCCGGGTGGCTCGCGACGATCCACGCGCGCACGGCGGTGCCGGCGAAGACCGCCGACGCCGAGCTCGGCTTTCGTTGCGTGAAGGGCGAGGCGATCGCGAGCGCGCCGCCGAAGCCGCCGGCGCCGGCGAAGCCGCAGGTGCCCTGTAACAGCCGCGAGCTCCTCGACCAGGCAAAGGATGCGAACCGGCGCGGCCTCCATGCCGAGGCCCTCGAGGCGGCGATGAAGGCTGTCTCGTGCAAGGACGCCCCGAACCTCCCCCAGGTCCGCGTGGCGATCGTGCTGGCCGCGTGCAACCTCGGCAAAGGCTCGATCGCGCAGAAGTACTTCCCGGGCGTGCCGGAGCGTCGAGAGCGTCAGCTCGTGAGCTTCTGTCGCGCGAAGGGCATCGCGCTCGCGGGGGCGGCCCGATGATCCGGATCGTGATCGCGGTCGCGCTCGTCGCGGTGTTCGCGGTGCCGGCGCACGCGATCGATCGCAACTGTCCCAAGGGCCAGGTGTGGAGCATCTCGCTCGGCACGTGCGTGAAGAAGAAGCCCGCGCCGAAGCTCTCCGCGCAGGAGAAGTTCGACCGCGCGAACGAGCACCTCGAGGGACGCGGACGCGGCGCGAATCCGGCGCGCGGCGTCGCGATGCTCGAGGAGAACTGCACCGGCGGCCACGGTCCCTCGTGCACGCTGCTCGGCTTTCTTCACGCGCGAGGTCGTGCCGGCATCGCGGCGAACGCGACGAAGTCGATGGAGTACTTCGTCAAGGCGTGCTCGCTGAATGACATCGAGGGCTGCTACCACATCGGCAACGTCGCCAATCAGC
The DNA here is from genome assembly GCA_964617845.1 of uncultured Kofleriaceae bacterium. Lineage (GTDB taxonomy): Bacteria > Myxococcota_A > Polyangia > Haliangiales > Haliangiaceae > JABFXX01. The sequence continues at coordinate 155,479 of CAZUAR010000014.1, forward strand.
TCGCCGAGTATCCCGCCGCGCGCATCGCGTACCAGCGCGCGTGCGAGCTCGGTTCGGGGCTCGCGTGTGCACGCGGAGGCGATCTGTTCGAGCGCGGCGTCGGCGGTGACAAGGACGTCGCGACGAGCACGCGCATGTTCGAGCGCGCACACCAGCTGCTCGCACCGACGTGTCCCGGCGATGGCAGCGGCTGCTACGTGCTCGGCTATCTGTTCGAAGCAGGGCGCGGTGTCGCGAAGGACGGCAAGAAGGCGCTCGATGCCTACAAGAACGGCTGCGCGGGCGGCAGCGGCGATGCGTGCACGCGGCTCGCGGGGCTCCTCGACGAGGCGAAGGACACCGACGGAGCGAACGACGCGCTCGAGAAGGCGTGCAATCGCTACGACAACGGCGACGCGTGCCGCAAGGTCGCCGAGCGGCTCGCGATCGCGAAGAAGCAGCTCGATCGCGCGTTCACGCTCGCCAAGCGCGGCTGCACGCTCGACACCGCGCACTGCGGGACGCTGGGCGAGCTGTACCGCGTCGGCTTCGGCGTGACCGCGGATCCCGTCGAGGCGACGCGCCTGTACAAGAGCGCGTGCGAGGCGGGCGGCAACTGGTGCGACACGTTCGGCCAGCGCGCACACGACGGCGTGGGCATGAAGGCCGACGACACGGTCGCGCTCGCGGCGCTCGAGCGCGGATGCAGGGGCGGCGATCCTCGCTCGTGTCAGATCGCGACCAACATCTTGATCAAGACGAAGGCCGACGACGCGCGCGCGTTCACGCTCGCGTCGATGGGCTGCGACTACAAGCGCGGGGTCAACTGCTACCTCGCGGGGTGGCTCACCGCGAACGGACGCGCGGGTGGCCTCGCCTCGGCCGAGCGCGCGTTCGCGCTGTACGACAAGGGCTGCACGCTCGGATCGCTCGCCGCGTGCGGCGCGCAAGCGGACGCGTATCGCGCGGGCGCGGGCACGACGAAGGATCCCGCGAAGGCGCTCGCGAAGGCCGAGGAAGCGTGCACGGGACGCGACAACGAGCTGTTCGCCGCCGCGTGCACGACGTGGGGCGTGATGGCGTACTTCGGCGAGACCGGCACGAAGGACACCAAGGTCGCGCTCGCCGCGTTTCGCCGCGCGTGCACCTACGGCGAGCGCACGTGCGACTGGCTCGCCTCGGTCGCCGTCGAGAACGGCGGCACCGCGAGCGACGAGCTGCCCGTCGTCGAGAAGGCGTGCGCCGCCGGCCACGAGCACGCGTGCCTCGCGTACGGCAACATGCTCGCGACCACGGGCGATGATCGCAAGGCGTACGAGACGTTCGTCGCCGCGTGCGGGCGCAAGAACGAGGACGCGTGCGTGCGCCAGGCGGACCTGCTCGCCGGTGGATTCGGCATCACGAAGGACACCGCGAAGGCCGAGCAGCTCTATCGCTCGCGATGCGACGCGGGCTCGCCGGCCGCGTGCTTCGGCATGGGCCGCATGTACTTCGAGAACAAGAAGCACGACGAGGCGCTGCGGATCCTGACGCGGGCGTGCGACGGCGGCTCGGGCAACGCGTGCAGCTTCGTCGGCTTCATGTACTACGCCGCGCGCGGAACGCGCTGGGACGTCGCGTCCGCGGCGAAGTACTTCATCAAGGGCTGCGAGCTCGAGTCGAACATCGGGTGTGCGAACTCGGCGGACCTCTATCGCTGGGGCGTGGGCGTCGCCGTCGATCACGCGAAGGCGTTCGGCTACTACGAGAAGGCGTGCACACCCGCCGACCCCGCCGGCTGCGCGGGCGTCGGTCACTACGTCGCGACCGGCGAGGGCAACATCGCCGTCGATCGCGAGCGCGCCGAGCGGGCGCTGCGCGCGGCGTGCACGTCCGAGGCGTACCTGTTGCCCGATGCGTGCCGCGAGCTCGCCGAGCTCCTCGAGCGCGACGGCAAGGGCACGGCGGGCGAGATCGCGCGCATCCGGACGATGGCCTTCGCGCGCGCGAAGGAGCTCGCCGTCGACAACCCGTACTTCATGTACGTGCTCGCGACCTTCTACACGGACGGCATCGCGACGGTGAAGGATCCCGCGGCCGCCCTCGAGTGGCTGAAGAAGTCGTGCGATGGCTTCGACCCGCTCGGCTGCATCGCGGCCGGCAAGGCCCTGCGCGCGACCCGCAAGCCCGACGATGCCGAGCGCGCGCGCGTGTACTTCGAGCGCGCGTGCGCGGCGGGCGTTGACGACGGGTGCACGCTCGGCAAGGTCGAGGCGCCCGTGCCCGCGCCAATGCGTGCGAAGGGGTGCGGCTGCGCGGGCGAGGTCGCGGGCGGCGACGCGGGAGCGCTCGCCCTGGTGCTCGTCCTGCTCGCGCGCAGAAACCGCCGTCGCGGGCGATGAAAACCGCCGGTGCGGGTACCGACACGGTGATGAGGGCCTATCTCCCGGTCGCGCTGCTCCTCTCCCTCGCGGCACCGACGGCGCGCGCAGACGCGGTGTGCTCGCTGCGCGTGCTCGAAGCACCCGCGGACGTGCGCGACGCGCTGGTCGGGTGGGCGTCGGGCGAGAAGATCTGTCACGCCCTCGACGTGCGCATCACGCCGACCGGCGAGGGCTACTCGCTGTGGGCGCGCGCCGAGGACGGGCGCACGTTCACGCGCTGGGTCGCCGATGCGAAGACCGCCGCGCTCCTCGTCGTGAGCTGGGCCGGCGACGACACGCTGCCCGCCGCCGATCCCGCGCCGCGCTCGCACATCACGCTGCGCACGCACGTGCGGCAGGTCGTCCCGCAAGAGCAGCCGGCGATCGCGAGCAGCGCGCCGGTCGCGGCGCCCGCGCGAGAGATCGCGGTCGCGGCGATCGCGAACCCGGGCGGCGGCGAAGATGTCTACGCGCGCACCGGCATCCGCGCGTCGCTCGACCTCACGACGCACGAGGCGTGGCGCGTCGGCGTCGCCGGCATGATCTCCGACGAAAAGATCAACATCTACGACGCCTCGACGGGCTGGCGCGTCGCGCAAGCGTACGAACCACGCGCGTCGATCGTCGCATACATCGGCCGCTCGATCGCGCGCGATCGCATTCGGCTCGCGATGGGCGCCGGCGTCTCGTACGCGCAGCTCTCCGACGTCACGATCCAGCCGGGCGTCGGCACCGTGATGATCCAGCGCGTCGGCATCACGACACCCGCACTCGAGCTGTCCGCGCTCGGCTCGTTTCCGATCGCGGGCCGCTGGTCGATCACGGGCGGCGTCGTCGTCCTCGCGACGGGCCCGAGCGCGACGTACGACCTGCTCCAGGACTCGAACCACGCGTTCGCGCCGGACCACGACGGCGGCACGCAGATCGTCGGCGCGCTCGGCGTCGCGCGATCGATGTGATCAGCTCGCGTTCCGCCGGCCCCACGTGACGCGCGGGTTCTTGGCGAGGTCGTGCACGAGCGCGACGTCACCGAACCCCGCGCGCTCGAACCGCGAGCGCACCGCGTCGGCCTGATCGTAGCCGTGCTCGACGACGAGCACGCCGCCGGGCGCGAGGTGCGCCATCGCCTCCGCGCAGATGCGATCGTAGAACGCCATCCCGTCGGCGCCGCCGTCGAGCGCGATCACGGGCTCCCGCTTGACCTCGGCCGATAGCGTCGCGATCACCGCCGTCGCGATGTACGGCGGATTCGACGCGATCACGTCGAACACCTCCCCTGCCACCGGCGCGAACAGATCGCCGCGCCGCACCTCGACTCGCTCGCCCATCTTGTTGCGCTCGACGTTCTTCGTCGCGATCGCGACCGCCTCCGCCGACACGTCCGTCGCGATCACCGTCGCCGCGGGCAGCTCCTTCGCGAGCGCCAGCGCGATCGCGCCCGAGCCCGTGCACAGATCCAGCACGCGACACGGCGCCGCCTTGTCGACGCGCGCCTTGACCGCGACCTCGATCACCGTCTCCGTGTCCGGACGCGGCACGAGCACGTTCGCGTCCACGAACAGCGGCAGGCCCCAGAACTCGTGCTCGCCGATCAGGTACGCGACCGGCTCACCGCGCAGCCGTCGCTGGATCAGTCCGCGATAGCCGGCCAGCTCCGCCTCGGCGAGGGGTTTGTCGAAGTTCATGTACAGCTGCGTGCGCGAGCACTGGAGCACGTGCGACAGCAAGAGCTGCGCCTCCAGGCGCGCGGACGTGATGCCAGCGTCGACGAAGCGCTGGGTCGTCCAGTCCAAGACCGAGAGTGTGGTCCACGTGCCCACGGCGGCTCTATAGCATCCTCGATGATCGCGCGGCCCACCGATGCGCGGTTTGCTCGCAGGCGGCTCAGGGCAGCGAGCGGTACGTGAAGCTGACGAACGGGAAGCCCATCGGCAGCCCGATGTCGCAGTCCTCGCAGATCGGCTTCGCGAAGCCGAGGTCGACGCCGATGATCGACGACGTGAACCGAACGCCGTACCACCCGAGGAAGCCGTCGGCGGCCACGTCGATCTCGCCCGCGATGAACCCGCTATCCGCCTCGAGCACGACCTTCACGTACTTGCCGAGCCGGTACGCGAGCGAGCCCGCGACGAGGAACGGCACCGCGGACTGGTCCTCGTGCGCGAAGCCCGCGGCGAGGTAGCCCGAGAAGTGCGAGTGACAGTCGGCGTCGATGCACAGCGTGAGCACGCCGCCGAGCACCGCGGCGGTCGCGCCGTCGCCGTCCTCGCGCACGGTCGTGATCGCGGCCTGGACCGCGCCGCGCACGCGCCCGGAGCGAATCACCTGCAACTTCCCGTTCACGAGCAGGACGAGCGGGACGTCTTCGGTGATCGGCAGCAACGTCGTCGCGCTGATCGAGAGCTGATCGGTCGGCGAGTACGCCAGGCCGACGAGGAACAGCTCGTAGTCGCTGAACGACCACGTGCCGGCCGGCTCGGTCAGTGCCGTCGGCATCACCCAGCTCCGGCCCGCATTCGCGTCCTCGACGATGCCGCGATCCACTGTCGATCCGGGCGGAGTCGGATTCGCCGGTGCGACGGGCGCGGTGGCCATCGGCGGCGGAGGCAGCTCGGCCGGCGGCGGAGGCGGGACCGGAGCTCCCTCCTCGCCGACATCCTGCGCGGACGCGGACGCGATCGATGCGATCGATGAGAGCAAGAGTCCGCAGACGACCCACCTGTCGAGATGCATCCGGCGATCGTAGGCCGGTTCGCGATCAGAAGTCGACCGATTGCAGCGCTTGCCAGGTACTGCCGCATCGCCCTCCGCACGACCTCTCGCTCACGCGCGCATGTCCCCGACGACGACGAGGTCGCCGTGGTTGATGCCGGTCGGCCCGGTCACGACGAGCGCCCCCACCGCGTCGAGCACGGTCCCCGCATCGCACCGCGCGATCGCTCGCTCGGGGTCATGCCCCGCCGCGATGATCGCGTCCCACGTCGTCCCGTCGACGATGGCGCCCGCCGGCGCCGGTCGCGTCGCCGGCGGTGGCCCGTCGATCCCATCGCTGCCGATCGCCATCGCGACGAGCTTCGTCCCGCGCAGCGCCTTCGCGAGGAGCAGCGCGAGCTGCTGCGCGCGACCTCCCTCGCCGTGATCCGCGGGAACGCGCAGCGTCGGCTCGCCCCACCAGACGTAGGTGCCGTGCACCTCGGCGTCGCTCACGCCGATGCGCTCGACGATCTGCGTCGCGCACTCGGCCACATCGCCGACGAGCGGGTCGCGAACGTGCTCGAGCCACATCTGATGCCCCAGCGCACGGACCGCGGCCTCGCCGAACGCCCCCATCGGTGCGACGAGGATCGCCTGATCGAGATCGCGCATGGGTCGATCACGAGAGCTGCCCTCGGTCAAACGTGGAAGCTCGAGACCTCCCGCGATCGGCGCGATCTTCTCGACGATCCGGCGTGCTCGTTCGCGTCGCACGTCCTCGTCGTCGACGAACCAGCTGCCGATCGTCGGACCCGATCCGATGATCGCCAGGCCGTCTCCGATCACGTCGCTCACCGCGAGCGTCACCACGGGCGCCTTGCACGCCGCGACGAGCCCACCGCGCTTGACCCGCGACAGGGTCGACCGCAGGTCGTTGAGCTCCGCGATCGACACGCCGGACTCCATCGCCGCGCGCGTCGCGGCCCCGAGCTTCTCGAGGGACAACCCTTCGATCGGCTCTTCGATCAGCGCCGAGGCGCCGCCCGAGAGCAATGCGAGCACCACATCGCCCTCGCCCGCCGCCTCGACCACCGCGCGCGCCTCTCGCGCCGCCTGCACGCTTCGCTCGTCGACAAATGGATGCGCCGACTCGATGACGCGCCACCCGGCAAGGACCATATCGGAGCGTCCATCGAAGCCCGCATCGAGGTGACCGCCGGACCTGACATCGGACCTGACGAGCTCGCCGCGCGCGGGGACGATCACGATGCCGCGCTCGACCGGCCCTGCCCCTCGCGCCATGGCGAGCGCTGCCTTGCCGACCGCGACCCCGAAGCGACGGCGCCCTTCGAGCAGCGGCGCGACCTGCTCGTCGCGCAATCCCTCCTCGATACGCCTCGCCGGATCGCACTCCGCGACAGCCGCGTGAAACACGGCGATCAACCCCTCGCGATCAACACTCACGAGACCACCAAGGGCCAGACCACTGTCCGAGATTCGGACTCAGCGCAGTGGTGGATTTGACCAAAGGGACGCCTAACGGGGTCGGACCCCACTCGCTGCCGAAAGTGGTGGATTTGACCAGTTCGACGAGCGCAGTTCATCCGAGCGCCGCGTTCACGCGATCGATGCCCTCGTCGAGCCGATCGGCGGGCACGCCCGTGAAGCACAGCCGCGCGAAGCCGCCGCACGTCGCGCCGAACGCCGAGCCCGGCGCGAGCAGCACGCCCGACGCCGCGCACCGCTCGAGGATCGGCATGCAGTCATCCCCCGTGAATGCGCGGAAGTCGACCCACAGGTACGCGCCGCCGGCGGGAGAGGCGGCGGGCGCGCGAAGGCGAGCGCGCGCACGATCGCGTGCGGCGCGGTAGCGCTCGCGGGCGTCGGCGAGGAACGAGCGGCCCGAGGTGATCGCAGCGAGCGCGGCGCGCTGCATCGCGACGGGCACGTTGTAGACCGAGTGGTTCACGAGCTTCTTCATCGTCGCGATCAGCGGCTCGGGCCCGAGCGCGTAGCCGACGCGGAGGCCGGCTTGCGCGTACGACTTCGCGAACGAGAACACGGTGACGGTGCGCTCGGTCGCGCCGGGCAGCGCCGCGATCGAGGTGTGCGGCGCGTCGTAGCCGTAGTCCTCGTAGACCTCGTCGGAGAGGATCCACAGCCCGCGTGCGGCGGCGAGGTCGGCGAGCGAGGCGAGCTGCTCGCGAGAGAGCATCGCGCCGTCGGGGTTGTTCGGGGTCGCGATGTACAGCGCGGCGGTGCGCGGCGTGATCGCGGCGGCGATGCGATCCGCGAGCTCCGCCGGTGACCACGCGGTCTCGTACGGGACCTCGACGGGGACCACGTTGTAGCCGAGCGCGATGCCGCGGATCAGCGGCCAGTGCGGCGTGAGGAGGATCAGCTCGTCGCCCGGGTCGCACGTCGCCTGGACAGCAGCGGACAGGGCGTGGGTCGCGCCGACCGCGATCTGGATGTTCGCCGGGGTCAGCGTCAGGCGGTTGCGGGCGTGCGCCTTGGCGACGAGTGCGTCGACGAGCGGCGTCCAGCCGTTCGGGCTTCCGTACGCGTAGAGGTCGGTCGGGGACAGCTCGGTCCACACGAGCTCGTCGAGGCGAGCCGGTGGCGGGAGGTGCGTGTCGCCGATCTGGAGCGGGATGACGTCGCCGGGGAACCGCGCGAGGTGCTCGCGGAGGCGCGCGAAGATCGAGGCCGGCACCGCGGCTCCGGCGGTCGAGACATCGGGGAAGCGCGCCACGACGTGCACCTTATCACTGGCCGTGATCGCCGGCGCTGGACGTGCTTCTCGGGCCCCGAACACGACGATGCGGCGTGATAGGTTCGGCGGGATGTCGACCGAGCTCGCCCCCGCGGACGTGGTGTCCCCGAGACGGCGTCCGCTCGCGTTCGAGCTGGTGTTCGTGGTCCTGGTGTCGCTGTGCGTGCTCGTGCCGGGCATCTGGCGCTACTCGCTCGTCGATCCGTGGGAGACGCACTACGGCGAAGTCGCGCGCGAGATGCTCCAGAACAACGACTGGGTGCACACCGAGTGGCGCGGCACCATGGACGGCAACCCGAACGACAACGAAGGGTTTCGCTCCAAGCCCGTACTGTCGTTCTGGCTGATGGCCGCGAGCATGCGCACGTTCGGCCTCGCCGAGAACGGCGGCTACTCGGGCGAGATGACGGACACGCGCCTGATCATGGTGGCGATCCGCATGCCGTTCATCCTGTGCGCGATCGCCGGGCTCACGCTCGTGTGGTGGATGCTCGCGCGGCTCGTGAGTCGGAGGCTCGCGTGGCTCGCGCTGCTCGTCGTCGGCACGCTGCCGATGTTCTCGATGATCGCGCGCAACGCGATCCCCGACATGCCCCTCGTCGCGTGCACGATGGGCGCGCTCGCGCTGTTCACGATGGCCGTGGAGGACGGCGCGCGGCCGATCCATCCGCTGTTCCACTTCACGAGGCGACGCATCCCGATCGACGCGCGCCACGTCGTACTCGCGCTCGCGGGCGGCTTCGTGATCGCGCAGGCGATCTACTACGCGGTGCACTTCGCGCAGCAGCCGCCGCTCGGCATCCGCGGGCGCATCCCCAACCCGGCGCTGTGGCTACCGGCGCTGATGCTGCTGCTCCTCGCCGCGCAGCACCGCGACATCTTCCTGCTGCTGCGCTTGCCGTTCGTCCTGATCGGCGGAATCGTCGCGGCGATCGTGAACGAGCCGATGCCCGTCCGGTCCCCCGGACAGACGCGCTGGCGCCACGTGTTCGACGACATCCTCGGCCCGTGGGAGAAGCACGCGGCGGATCGGTACATCGCGCGCGGCCTGATGTTCCCGTTCGCGTGGCTCGCGGGTGGCACGTGGAAGACGACGCAGGCCTGGGCCGACCGCGTGTTCGTCATGCGTCCGATCACGCAGATGCGGCAGGTGTACCTGCTCGGCTGCTACTTCCTCCTCGGCGTCAGCATCCTCGCGAAGGGTCCGCCCGGCCTCATGGTCGTGGGCGCCGTCGGTGCGCTGCACGTGCTGCTGCTCGGTCGCTGGCGTGCGCTCGCCGACGGAGACTTCGAGATCAAGCGCGGCCTCGTGCTGATGTTCGTCGTCGCGATCCCGTGGCACGTCGCGATGTACCTGCGCGACGGCCTGCGCTTCCTCGACGAGTACCTGATCCAGCACATCCTCAATCGCGCGGCCGTCGGCGTCGACAGCTCGCCCGGCACGTTCGAGTACTACACCTCCCAGATCGGGCACGGCATGTGGCTGTGGGCGGCGCTGTTGCCACCCGCGCTCGCGGCGACGCTCTGGCGCGCGCGCACCGAGACGCGCGAGGGCCGCGTTCGGTTCATGGTCGGCCTGTGGTCGATCTGCGCGGTGTCCGTGTTCTGCCTCGTGCAGACCAAGTTCCACCACTACATCCTGCCGGCGCTGCCTCCGCTCGGCCTGTTGATCGCGTTCCTCCTCGACGACATCGCGGCCAAGCGCGAGCGCCTCCACCCGCTGTGGGTCGTGTTCGGCGTCGGCATCGTGCTGCTGATGACGCGCGATCTGATGTTCGAGCCCGAGCGGTGGATCGAGATGTTCGTGTTCCGCTACGACCGTCCGTGGCCGACGCAGGATCCGTGGTCGGTCGACACGTCCGACGGCTTCTTGCTCCTCGGCGTCGCCGCCGCGATCGCCCTGCCCCTGCTCGCCACGCGGTTCTCGCGCATCGCGGTCGCCGCCTACGGGCTCGTCGCACTCGCCGCGTGCATCTTCGCGCTCCAGGTCTACATGCCGATCGCCGGCACGCACTGGGGCATGCGCGACGCGCTCGCGAAGTACTACAAGATGCGCACGGTCTACGGACAGAAGCTCGTCTATTACGGCGCCGGTCAGCTCTACAAGGACTGGCACGACGTGAAGGACACGTGGACGTTCGACACCACAATCCCCGACACGATGCACGAGGGTCAGCCGATGACGATCACCATCGTCCTCAACAAGGCCGAGGACGAGCGCGTCACCGAGCAGGAGCTCGTCCTCGTCGGCAAGGCGACCGCGATCGGCGATCACACGGTCACCGTCACGCTCAATCCGGGCGAGCGCGCGAAGCTGCAACCGCTCGTCGAGCGAGGCAAGAAGGGCAGCAAGCGCGCGCGACCGCCGCTGCGCACCGTCGACGCCGATCGCCTGATCGGCTGGCAGCTCTACTGGCGCGGCGAGAACTTCTGGTCGGGTGGCGAGATCTGGGCGATCCTCCCGGAGCAGAAGACGCAGTTCAACAAGGTCGACAACGTCGAGTTCAACAAGTACCTGAACGACCGAACGCGCGCGCCGCTCGGGCGCCGCTACTTCATCGTGACCGAGGCCGGGCGCATCATGAGCGCTCGCTCGCTCCTGCCGACGCCACGCGGCCGCGATTCGTTCGAGGTGCTCGACACGACGAGCAACAAGTTCTCGCTCGCCGCGTTCTGGCTGTGATCAGGGCGCCGACTTCTTCCACGCGTCGAGCGAGCTGATCCGTCCGAACCACGCCTCGATGTTGCCAAACTCCGCGACGGGAACGCCGGAGCGATGCGCGTTCGCCATCGACGCCGCGAGCGTCAGGTCCGCGAGGGTCAGCGCATCGCCGACGACGTACGTGCGACCCTCGAGCCGTGCGTTCAGCACCGCGCCCCAGCGCCGGAAGTTCTTGATGCCCTCCTCGATCTTCGCCTGGTCGGGCTCGCCCATCCCGAACATGCTCTTCAAGAGCTTCTCGAACGCGATGCCCGCCAGCGTCGGCGAGTAGTGCGACGAGTCCCAGAACTGCCAGCGCGTCACGTCGGCGCGTTGCTTCTCGTCGCGCGGCAACAGGTTCGACTCGGGCTTCTGCGCCGCGAGGTACTGCATGATCGCGCGCGACTCGGTCAGCACGAAGTCACCGTCGACGAGCGTCGGTACCGCGCCGTTGGGGTTGAGCGCGAGATACGCGGCACTCTTGTGCTCGCCCTTCGCGAAGTCGACGACGTGCTCGTCGAGCTGGAGACCGAGCACCGCCGCGGTCAGGCGGACGCGGCGAACATTGGGCGACATCGGGTTGTGGTAGAGCTTCATGCGGCGAGAGCAGACCCGCCGCGCGCACGATCGTCAAGCCGTGCTGCTGCAACGGTTCTGTGTCACTCGCGCATCAGTCGACCGACTCAATCGAGCGTGCAATCCGCCACGCTCGCGGGAGGCGTCGCGGACATCGTGATCGCGTCGAACGCCACGTCGAGACCGTCGGGGCGCCGCCGAAGTTGAGCGACATGCCGATCTGCAGCGTCTCGGGCAGGTCGGGCCGCGCGATCGGCCCCGGCTGATCGCGTTCGCGCGAGCGACGCTACGGTCGCGCGAGGAGGCGCGGCAGCAGCTGCTCGTCCTCGCCGAACTGCTCGCGCATCACCTGCCGCACGGCCTCCGGCGCCGACTGCAGATCGAGGTACGCGCAGCGCGACGCCTCTTCGAGCGAGAACTGGGCGGTCCGGCAGTAGCGCGCCGCGTACAGCGCACCGAGGCGCGTGACCAGCTCGCCGACGAGGCGGCGCTCCTCGTTCGCGACGAAGCCCTCGGCGCTCGTGAGGTTCGCCGTCTGCGGATACACGCCCGCGGCCGCGAAGCTCGCGTCGGTCTCGAAGCCCTCCTCGCTCGTGTTCTGCTGGACCTGCGCGACCAGCCCGTCGAAGTCCGCGCCGAGGACGAGCCGCAGGTTGCTCTGATAGCGACCGTAGTGCTCGATGCCCGAGTACGTGTACGTGCGGTTCTCGGTGCGATAGCGCGTGACCGGCCGCGTGACCGGCCGCCACTGTGTGCGGTACTTCGTGACGGTGCGCGTGCGCGACTCGGAGCGGTAGACGGTCTCGGGCACCGTGCGCGAGCAGGTCGAGTCGCCGCACGAGTACGACTCGGATCGGTACTCGGTGTGCGGGACCTGCTCCGTGTAGTACTCGGTATCGGTGTACGGCTCCTCGTACGACTCCTGCACCGTCTCGTAGTCCGTGTACGGAACCTGCTCGGTGTAGTCGGCGGTCCGCGTGACGCTGCGCGAGTCGAACTGCGCGGCGATCGAGCCGGTCAGCGTCGCGCGCACCGGCGCGGCGCCGTCGGGGGCGAACCACACGCTCGACTTGAACGCGTTCGCGAGCGCGATGCGCATACGCTCCGTCTCGCCGGACGCGGTGCCTTGCACGGTCCCCATGACCGCGAGCCCGGCGCGCAGGTTCGGCAGGCGCATCGGCTCGACCGCGCGGATGTTGAAGTGCGTGCAGTAGCGGTTCGCGATCCACGACCAGTACGGCGTCGTCGTGGTCGGCGCGATGCGCGAGCACACGTCGCGCCCGGCGGCGTGGATCGCCGCGCCGATCGACGCGCGCCACTGATCGAGCTCCGGGTGCGCGAACAGCTCCGCGAACTGCAGCGCGATCGCTTCGCCGACGAGCGGGCCGGCGGTGCGCACGCGATTCGCGACCACGCCATCGAGCCACTTGCCGACCTCGACGACCTCGGTCTCGAGCAGCTTCGCGATCGCGGGCTCGGTGTTCATGCGCCAGCCGTCGCGCAACGCGAACAGCTTCTGCAGCTGCTGTGCTGCGACCTCGCGATGCCCGGCGAGGCGCACCTTCGTCACGTACGCGAGCTGCACGCGCAGCGCACCGTTGCGAGCGCGCGTGCGGCGGATCTTGGCCTCGACGTCGTTGGGGTTCTCGCGCGCCAGCTGATCGTAGAGCTCGGCGGCTTCGAGGAAGCGGCCCTGATCGTAGAGGTCGTCAGCGCGGCCCTTGGTGGTGGCGCATGCAGCGAGCAGGACGAGGACGACGAGCGAGCGCATAGCTAAGGGTTCGGACGGGAGCCATATCAGATCGTTGCGCCTTCATTGATAACTGTGTGGAGGGCCGACACCTGCCGAAACCCCAGGCAGGCGGCGGCCCTGTGAAATCGCCACGTTCGCCCGCAGATCGGGCGTGACAGAGGGGCATGTCCATTGCTCCCATCGCCCCCATGAAGCGCTTCGTGCCCTTGCTGCTCCTCCTGGCGATCACGGGCGGCTACATCGCCTATCGCAAGTACCAGGCACGCCGACCCTTCGAGTGGGCGGGCACCGTGGAAGCGCGGGCGATCAACGTCGGCTCGCGGGTCGGCGGTCGCGTGGCGAAGGTCCTCGTCGACGAGGGCGCGCAGGTCACGGCGGGCCAGGTGCTCGTCGAGCTCGAGCATGGCGACTTCGACGCGCAGCGCGCGGGAGCCGAAGCCGCGCTCGCGCAGGCCGAGGCCACGCTCGACAAGCTGAAGGCCGGCGCGCGCCCCGAGGAGATCGCGCAAGCGCAGGCCCGCGCGGCGCAGGCCGCCGCGGCGCTCGCCGAGACGCGCAGCGGGAGCCGGCGCGAGGAGATCGCCGCCGCCGAGGCGCGGCTCGCGCAGGCGCAGGCGCTCGTCGACAACGCGAAGCTCGAAGCGGATCGCACGAGGCGCCTCGTCGCCAGCGGCGCCCTGCCCGCCTCGCAAGGCGACTCCGCGGACACGTCGCTCAAGACGGCGACCGCGCAGCGCGACGCGCAGGCGAAGGTCCTCGAGCAGCTCCGCGCGGGCGCGCGCCCCGAGGAGAAGGCGCAGGCCGCCTCGCGCGTCGCCGAAGCGCAGGCCGCCGCGAAGCTCGTCGCCGCCGGCGCGCGCGTCGAGGATCTGCGCGCGGCGCAGGCAGCGGTCGACGCCGCGAGGGCGCGGGTCGCGCAGCTCGACGTCACGATCGCCGAGATGGCGATCCGCGCGCCGGTCGCCGCGCGCGTCGAGTCGCTGCAGCTGCGCCCCGGCGACATCGTCGGTCCGAACGCGACCGCCGCGACGCTGCTCGAAGACGGCCAGCTCTACGTGCGCATCTACGTGCCCGAGACGCAGATCGGCCACATCGCGATCGGCCAGGAGGTCCCGATCTCCGTCGACAGCTTCGATCGCACGTTCAAGGGCAAGGTCGAGTTCATCGCGAAGCAAGGCGAGTACTCGCCGCGAAACCTCCAGACCGCCGACGAGCGCGCCGACCAGGTGTTCGCCACGCGGATCGCGCTCGTCGAGGGCTTCGACAAGCTACGCGCGGGCATGGCCGCGACGATCGAGGTCGCGAAGTGAGCGCGGCGAGCGAGAGCGAGTCACCCGACGGCCCGGCCGGAACCGATGGCGACCTTCCGAGGTCGGCGCTCATCGTCGACCACGTCACGCGCATGTTCGGCGAGTTCACCGCGCTCTCCGACGTGAGCCTGACCGTGCCGGCCGGCATGATCTACGGCCTCCTCGGTCCGAACGGCTCGGGCAAGTCGACGCTGATCCGGATCCTGTGCGGGCTGATCGCGCCGACGAAGGGCCACGCGAGCGTGCTCGGCCTCGACTCGGTCGCGGACAGCGCCGAGATCCGCCGCTCGATCGGCTACATGAGCCAGAAGTTCGCGCTCTACCCCGATCTCACGGTGCTCGAGAACCTCGAGTTCTACGCGCGCGTGTACGGGCTCTCGGGCAAGCGCCTCAAGGACGGCATCGCCGGCGCGATGGAGCTCACGCACATCACGCCGTACGCGAGCCGCCGCGCGGGCCTTCTGTCCGGCGGCTGGAAGCAGCGCCTCGCGCTCGGCGCCGCGCTGATGCACGACCCCAAGGTCGTGTTCCTCGACGAGCCGACCGCCGGGATCGATCCGGTCGCGCGCCGCGAGCTGTGGGATCTCTTGTTCGCGCTCTCGGCGCGCGGCATCACGCTGCTCGTCACCACGCACTACATGGACGAAGCCGAGCGCTGCGCCGAGGTCGGCTACCTCTATCTGTCGAAGCTCCTCGTCAACGGCACGCCGGACGATCTCAAGATGCTGCCGGCGGTCAACGCGCCCGGCGTGCGCCGGCTCGAGATCGAGACGCCCGGCTCGACGCGCGCGCTGACCTGGCTGCGCACGCAGGGCTTCGTCAAGGGCGCGACCGTGTTCGGCTCCGCGGTGCACGCCGAGATCGACGCGCGGATCTCCGACGACGAGCTGCGCGCGCGGCTGGCCGCCGGAGGCTTCCCCGCGACGGTTCGCGAGATCGCGCCGTCGCTCGAGGACGTGTTCGTCGCACTCACCGAGCAAGCAGCGCGCGAGCGCGTGCTCGAGAAGGTGGTGGCCTGATGGGGGTACTGGGGAACAAGTGGGGCTCGTTCGTCGCGGTGATGCAGAAGGAGTTCAAGCACATCCTGCGCGACCGCGGGACGCTGGTGATGTTCTTCATGCTGCCGGTGATCCAGCTGTCGCTGTTCGGCTTCCTCGATCAGAACGTCCGCGATCTACCGACGGTCGTGGTCGACCAGGACAACTCGCGCGAGAGCCGCGAGCTGATGGACGAGCTGCGCGCGACGAAGTCGTTCGCGATCACCGAGATCACGAACAGTCCGGACCAGGCGCGCGCGATGATCGCGCGAGGCGACGTGCGCGTCGGCGTGATGATCCCGCCGGACTATCACGACAAGCGCGCGCGCCACCAGAACGCGCAGTTCCTCGTGCTGATCGACGGCTCGGACTCGAACGTCAGCGCGCAGGCGCTCGCAGCGATCAACGGCATGGTCGCGGCGCAGAACCTCGCCGTCGCCCAGCGCGTGGGCGCGAAGCCGGAGCTGAGCGCGCAGCCGATCGTGCTGTTCAATCCGGGCGGCCGCACGGCGAACTACATCATCCCGGGCCTCGTCGCGATCCTCTTGCAGATCGCCGCGATGATGCTGGCCGCGATCGCGATCGTCCGCGAGCGCGAGCAAGGCACGATGGAGCAGCTGCTCGTCACGCCGATCGATCCGATCGGCCTCGTGCTCGGCAAGCTCGCGCCCTACCTCGTCATCGGTATCGTCGAGATGGCGATGATCCTCCTGATCATGCGCTGGGGCTTCGCGGTGCCGATCAACGGCTCGCTGCTGTTCTTGTTCGCGACCGCGGTCGTCTACCTGTTCGCGCTCCTCGCGCTCGGGCTCACGATCTCGATGCGCGCGCAGACGCAGATG
Organism: uncultured Kofleriaceae bacterium; assembly: GCA_964617845.1. Classification (GTDB taxonomy): domain Bacteria; phylum Myxococcota_A; class Polyangia; order Haliangiales; family Haliangiaceae; genus JABFXX01. Next base: position 171,549 of record CAZUAR010000014.1, read on the forward strand.
CAGGCCACGCAGATGGCGCAGATGCTGCTGCTGCCGTCGATCTTCCTCTCGGGCTACATCTTCCCCGTCGCCGGTCTCCCAAAAGTTCTCTACTGGATCGGGCGCGCGCTGCCCGCGACGCACATGATCGACGTGATGCGCGGCGCGGTCCTTCGCTCCGCCGGGCCGTGGGAGATGCTGCCGAGCCTGCTCGCACTCGCCGCGATCTCGACGATCCTCGTCACGATCTCCGTCCGCGGCGTACGTCGGTTGACGGTCTGAACCGCGTCCACGCCTACGTGTAGGTTCCCTCGCTCATCGAGGACGAAACGATCGGGCAGGTCTTACGTCATCGTGACCGTGCGGCGGGCAACGGATTCGCCGACGCGGTGTCCCATTGGTCGCAGCCGGATAGACCTGATGCCGGGCTGGCGCGTGGAATGTTGGTGCTATCCTCGATCGTTACCACTCGGATGTGGGCCCGCGGCCCCGTCACGTAGGAGCCCCCAGTGCAAGCTACTGATACGTCGGCGATTCAGCGCCTGATCGGCCAGGCGCGAAGTCGCATCCGCATGCAATGGGCGCTCGAAGGAGCGACCTCCGGTTTCATCCTCGGCACCGCGAACGCGCTGATCGCCATCTGGCTCATGCGCGTCGAGCGCGTGTCGATGACGACGGGCGTCCTGTTGCTCGTTGCATCCGCGCTGTTCGTGATCGGCGGCGCGCTCATCAGCGCGCTTCGCCACATCGACGACGAGGTGCTCGCGCGCAAGATCGATCGCGCGAGCGGGCTCTCGGATCGACTCTCGACCGCGATCGCGTTCCAGCGCACGCTCGCGACCGGCCAGCACGCCGCGGATCCCGACGCCGCCGAGACGGAAGACCTGATGGTCGCCGCGATCAAGGACGGCCTCCGCGCGGTTCCTCGCGCGAACGTCGCCGCCGCCACGCCGTTCACGGCACCGCGCGACCTCAAGGCCGCCGGTGGCTTCCTCGTGCTCGCCGCGCTGATCGCCGGCCTCGCGATCCCGCGTCCCGATCGCCTGCCCGCGCTCTACCGCGTCGATCCGGATCACGCGCGTCCCGGCGAGACGCTGAAGCTCGTCGGAAAGAACCTCACGCTCGGCCTGGCGTCATCGGGTCCGTCGGAGGCAGAGCGTGGCCTCTCCGTCGACGAGGCGCTGCTCCAGAACAAGCCGTACACCGGCGGCTGGGCGCCGACGGATGGCTCGGTCTACCTCGGCGCTGGCGTCGACGCGCGGCCGATCCAGGTGCTCGACTGGACCAAGACGATGATCACCGTCCGCGTTCCGGACAACGCGGAGCCCGGCGACACGCACATCACGGTCTACATCGGCAAGAAGGCGATCGGCCCGCTCGAGCTCACCGTCGTCGACCTCAAGGACGACAAGTACAAGAAGGAAGGCGCCGTCCTCATCGATCCCGAGGAGCGCGCGTACATCGAGAGCATCCTGCGCCAGCTCAAGGATGTGGCGAAGCGCGACAACGTCCCCGAGCTCGAGGAGTTCGCGACCAAGCTCGAGCAGATGCTGAAGGATGCCGAGGAAGGCAAGATCACGAAGGAGCAGCTGCTCGAGGCGCTGCAGAAGGCCGAGGAAGCGCTCAGCGCGAAGGCCGAGCCCAACCAGGCCGAGATCAACAAGGCCATGCAGGAGATGGGCAAGGAGCTCTCGAAGGAGAACGTCACCAAGGAGCTCGGCAAGGCGCTCGAGAAGAACGATCTCCAGAAGGCGAAGGAAGAGCTCGAGAAGCTCGCGAACCGCCTCGATCCCGAGGAGGCGAAGAAGGAGCTCGAGGAGCTGAAGAAGCAGCTCGAGAGCTCCGAGCTGACGGAGCAGGAGAAGAAGGACCTCCAGAAGAAGATCGACGACCTGAAGAAGCAGCTCGAAGATCCCAAGCTCACCGACAAGCAGAAGGAAGAGCTCCAGAAGCAGATCGAAGAGCTGAAGAAGCAGATGCAGGATCCGAAGCTGACGGAGCAGCAGAAGCAGGAGCTCCAGAAGAAGATGGAGCAGCTCGAGCAGCAGCTCGAGAACAAGGACCTCACGCAGCAGCAGAAGGACCAGCTCAAGGAGCAGATGAAAGAGCTCCAGAAGCAGATGGAGAACAAGCAGCTCACGCCGCAGCAGAAGGAAGAGCTGCAGAAGAAGATGGAAGCGCTGAAGAACCAGAAGCCGATGACCGAGCAGGAGAAGCAGAAGCTCCAGGAGAAGCTCGAGCAGGTCGCGAAGCAGATGGAGCAGAAGGATCAGAAGCAGCAGCAGCAGATGCAGCAGCAGCAGCAGAAGCTCGAGAAGCAGATCCGCGAGCTCCAGAAGAAGAAGGACGAAGCGAAGACCGAGAAGGAGAAGCTCGACGCCGAGCGCGAGCTGCAGAAGAAGAAGGACGAGCTCCAGAAGCTCAAGAAGGACGAGCAGGACAAGAAGGACTCCGCGCAGCGCGAGGCGCTCAAGCGTCTCCAGAAGGACATGGAGAAGGCGGCGGAGCAGCTCGAGAAGAAGCCCGACCCGAACAAGAGCAAGGACGAGCGCGACGAGGAAGAGAAGGAGCGCGATCGCCAGGCATCACGCAACCTGAAGGACGCGGCGCGCGAGACCGGTCGCGTCGATCAGGATCAGCGCAAGCAGGCCGCGCAGAAGAAGATGTCGTCGCAGATGGACGACCTGCGCGAGGCGATGCGCCGCGCGAAGCAGAAGGGCAACAAGGGCCCGCAGGACCCGTTCGGCAAGGGAAACAAGAACAAGGATTTTCAGGCGCGCGCGCGCGGACAGAAGGGCTCGGGCCAGGCGTGGAAGCCGGGCCAAGGAAAGGGACAGCCCGGCCAGGGACAGCCCGGCGGCCAGGGCAACCAGCCCGGCGGCAAGCAGTGGGGCACGGGCACCGGGCCCGACCTCGCGGGCGATCCGACGAACAAGAGCGGCAACACGAAAGACGAGGACCTCCAGGGCGTCTCTGGAAAGGGCAGCTCGCGCCGCGAAACGATCCTGTCAGCGGCACAGAAGGGGTTCGCGTCGACGAGCTACCAGAAGGTCTACGCCGACTACCAGAAGATCGTCGAGGAGGTCATGCGGAACGAGAAGCTGCCCTCCAGCTACAAGTATTACGTGAAGCGCTACTTCGCGAAGATTCACCCGAACACCGGCAACGCAGACACGGCGCCGACGGCACCGCAAGCAAACAAGGCCGACTAGGATCGGCCGCGTAGCGGCGCGCACGCGTCGCGAAGGTAGATGGACAAGCAATGACCGAAGCAATGACTCGAGACGTCGAAGGCACCGTCACCCAGTTCACCACCGATCTGCAGCGCCTCCGGCAAGAGATCGGGACGATGATGGTCGGCCAGAAGGAGATCATCGAGGGTGTGCTGATGTGCCTCCTCGGCGGCGGTCACGCGCTGCTCGAAGGCGTGCCCGGCCTCGGCAAGACGATGCTCGTGCGCACGCTCGCCGAGACGATCCACGCGACCTTCTCGCGCATCCAGTTCACGCCCGACCTCATGCCAGCGGACATCGTCGGCACGAACGTCATCACCGAGCAGAACGGGCAGAAGGTGTTCGAGTTCCAGAAGGGACCGATCTTCGCCAACATCGTGCTCGCCGACGAGATCAACCGCGCGACGCCGAAGACGCAGTCCGCACTGCTCGAGGCGATGAGCGAAGGCTCGGTCACCGTCGCGAAGCAGACCTACCAGCTCGAGAAGCCGTTCTTCGTGCTCGCGACGCAGAACCCGCTCGAGATGGACGGCACGTATCCCTTGCCCGAAGCGCAGCTCGATCGCTTCTTCTTCAAGCTGATCGTCGAGTATCCGGACAAGCAGTCGCTGCACACGATCCTCGACCGCACCACCTCCGACGAGGTGCCGCAGCCGCAGGCCGTGATCCACAAGGCTCGGATCATGGAGATGCGCGAGCTCGTCCGCAAAGTGCCGCTCGCGCGCCAGATCCAGGACTACGCGGTGCGCGTCGTTCTCGCGACGCACCCGGAGAACCCGGAAGCGACCGCGATGAGCAAGCAGTTCCTGCGCTACGGCGCGTCGCCGCGCGGTCTCCAGGCGGTGATCCTCGCCGCGAAGATCCGCGCGCTGCTCGAGGGACGCTACGCCGTGTCGATCGACGACATCCGCCAGGTCGCGCCGCCCGCGCTGCGCCACCGCTTGATCATGAACTTCGAAGGCGAGGCCGAAGGCATCGAGCCCGACGCGATCGTCGCCGAGATCCTCAAGGCGACCAAGGAAGCTTAGTGGGCATCCTGACCTCCGTCAGCGGCGCCTTCAAGGCCGTCGATCCTCGCAAGCCGGCGGCTGCACAGAAGCACAACCGCGCCGCCGATCGCAGCGAGCTGTTCGACGAGAAGTTCCTGAAGACGCTCGAGCACCTGCACATGGTGTCGCGCAAGGTCTTCTCCGGGAACCTGCGCGCCGAGCGCCGCACGCGCAAGGTCGGCTCCGGCATCGAGTTCGCGGATCACCGCACGTACTCGCGCGGCGACGACTTCCGCTACATCGACTGGAACCTCTACGGTCGCCTCGACAAGCTGCTGCTGCGCTTGTTCGAGGAGGAAGAGGACCTCTCGATCTACATCCTCGTCGACGTCTCGGACTCGATGTCGATCGGCACGCCGCTGCCCAAGCTGCACTACGCGATGCAGGTCGGCGCCGCGCTGACCTACGTCGGTCTCGCGAACCTCGATCGCGTCGCGATCATCCCGTTCGCGGGCAAGCTGATCGATCGCATGCCGCCCTCGCGCGGCAAGAACCGCATCTTCCGCGTGTTCGACTTCCTCCGGAAGTGCAACATCGGCGGCCAGACGGACCTCGCCGAGTGCATGAAGACGTTCGTGACGCAGAACAAGCGCCGCGGGCTCGCCGTGCTGATCAGCGACTTCTATGACCCCGAGGGCTTCGAGCAGGGGCTCAACACGCTCCGCTACAACAAGTTCGAGCCGTTCGTGCTCCAGGTCTACGACAAGCGCGAGGCCGAGCCGCACCTGCACGGTGACCTCGCGCTCGTCGATTGCGAGACCGGCGACACCAAGGAGGTCACGATCTCCAAGTCGCTGCTCGAGGCGTACACGCGCGAGCACGAGGCGTACTGCAAGGAGCTCGAGGCGTACTGCACGAAGTACGCGATGCCGTTCTTCCGCACGCACACGTCGATCCCGTTCGACGAGCTCGTCCTGAAGATCTTCCGCTCGGGAGGCTTCCTCCGGTGAGCTTACTCGGGCCGTTCGCACTCTCGACGTGGGCGATCATCGCCGGCAGCGCCGCGCTGCTCGCGATCAGCGCCTACATCATCAAGATGCGGCGCCGCCGCTTCGAGGTCCCGTTTGCCCGGCTGTGGAAGCGCGTCCTCGAGCAGAAGGACGCGAACGCGCTGTGGAAGCAGCTCAAGCGGCTGATCTCGCTGCTGCTGATCCTGTTCATCCTCGGGCTCGTGCTGTTTGCCGCGCTCGATCCGACGCTCGGTGGAACATCACGCGAGGCGCGCAACGTCGTGGTGCTGATCGATGCGTCCGCGTCGATGAAGGCCAACGACGGCGGCACCGACGACGCCGACAAGAAGACCACGCGCATGCAGGCGGCGAAGACCAAGGCCAAGGAGCTCGTCGACTCGATGGGCGGCGGCGACCTCGCGCTGATCATGAAGGTCGACGGCCAGGCGACGCCGATGTCTCGGTTCACGACCGACGCGCCGATGCTGCGCAAGGTCATCGACCAGATGGAGCCGAGCGACACGCCGGCGGATCTCACGCGCGCGCTCGGGGCGGCGGCGGACGCGCTACGCGATCGCAACAACCCGCTGATCGTGATCATCTCCGACGGCGCGTTCCCCGAGCAGCAGCTCGGGCTCGTCCACTGGACGCAGGACGCCGATCCGAAGGCGGAGAAGAACCTCGCCTCGATCGACCTGTCGAAGATCGACGTGCGCTTCCTGCCGGTCGGCAAGCGCAGCGACAACGTCGGCATCATCGCGTTCAACGTGCGCCGCTACATCGCGAACAAGGCGGCGTACGAGGTGTACGTCGAGATCCAGAACTTCGGCAGCGAGCCCGCGCACCGCAAGCTGCGGCTGTACAACGGCACGACGGTCGTCGACGCGAAGGTGATCGATCTCGCGCCGGGCGAGCGCATCCATCGCATCTACGCGAAGCTGCCGGCGAACGTCGACAACAAGCTGCGCGTGCAGCTCGCGCCGATGGACGGCGCCGGCGGCTCGGACCCGTTCCCGCTCGACGACGAGGCGTTCGCGCTGCTCCCCGCGCAGAAGAAGCAGAAGGTGCTGATGGTCACCGAGGACAACCTGTTCCTCGAAGGCGCGCTGCTCGTCTACGACAACGTCGACCCGATGAAGGTCACGCCCGCGGAGTACGACGCGAAGCCGTCCGTCGCCGATGGCATGGACGCCGTGATCTTCGACGAGCACACGCCGGCCGTGCTGCCGATGCCGCCGACAAATCTGTTGTTCTTCCATCCCACGGGCGAGAACAGCCCGTTCGCGATGCGGGGCGAGACCGCGAACCCGCACATCACGGAGATCGATGAAGACCACCCGGTGATGCGCTGGGTGACGATGTCCGACGTGTTCATGGACAAGAGCAACGTGTTCGCGATCGACGCGAAGAAGGGCGAGTCCGCCCTCGCCTACTACGTGCGCGATCCGATCATCGCCGCGAAGCGCGACGGCAAGCGCAAGATGCTCGCGTTCGGCTTCTCGCTGCCGTCGCTCGGACGTGACGGCGCGACCGACCTGCCGATGCGCGTCGCGTTCCCGATGCTGCTCGTCAACACGCTCGACTGGTTCGCGGGCGACACCACGGATCTGTTGACGACGTACTCGACCGGTCAGCGCCAGCGCGTCCCGCTCGACGGCGTGGTCGGCGCGACCGAGGCCGAGGTGACCTACCTCGGCGACGACACGGGCGTCCCGCAGCCGGGTGTCGGCGTGAAGACGAAGACACCGGTCATCGACGGTCTCGCGACGTTCTACGCGTCGCGCGTCGGCTACTACGACCTCGCGGCGAAGAGCCCGACCGGCCAAACGATCGCCCAGATCGAGCTGGCGGCGAACCTGTCCTCGCCGATCGAGAGTGACATCGCGCCGTCGTCCGAGCTGACGCTCGGCGGCAAGAAGCTCGAGGCGCCCGAGCCATTCGCCATCAGTCGCAGTCAGAAGCTGTGGATCTATCTCGTGCTGTTCGCGATGGGTCTCATCTTCGTCGAGTGGATCACCTATCACCGCCGGATCACCGTCTGATGGCGAACAACGTCCTCAAATCGCTCCTCACGACGGCGAACATCGTGCGCATCCTCGCGACGGTGGCGCTCACGATCGCGGTCTACTTCATCGTCGACCGCTGGATCATCGACGGCCGCACGTCGCTGCACCTCGACTGGCTGCCGTACTTCGGCGCCGAGCACCCGGTCACGCTCCTCTCGCCGGCGTGGCTGTTCCTGTGCTGCATCATCCCGACGATCTACCTGCTGCGCGTGCTGTCGCTGACCGACCTCTCGCTCACGCAGCAGGTGTTCCAGGCCACGCTGCGGTCGCTGGTGATCGCCGGCGTCGCGATCGCGCTCGCGCGCCCGTCGTGGATCACCGAGCAGAGCAAGATCTCGACGGTGGTCCTCGTCGACGTCTCGGACTCGGTGAGCGAGAAGCAGCTCGACGCGGCGAAGAAGTACGTCGACGAGCTCGCCGCTTCGGCCGGCGACGAGGGCAACTTCCAGCTGATCACGTTCGCCGAGAAGCCGAAGGTCGTCCGCCCGGACGAGGACACCGACGGCACGCTGTCCAGTGCGATCAAGCGCCACGTCGGCGCGGGCGCGGGCACCGACACGCAGGCCGCGATGCAGCTCGCGTACGGCCTCTACCCCGACGGCTATCTCCCGCGCATGGTGATCGTCTCCGACGGCAACCAGACGCAGGGTGACGTCGCGACCGAGGCCTATCGCGCGAAGGAGCTCGGCGTCAAAGTCTCGTGGCGCACGTTCGATCAGGACAAGACGAGCGAGATCCGCGTCGTCGGCGTGCTCGTCCCCGACGACATCAAGGTCGGCCAGCCGTTCGAGGTCACCGCGGAGGTCTGGTCGACCGAGCCGCAGACCGCGACGCTCTCGCTCCAGCAGGACGAGTTCCCGAACCCGCTCGAGCCGTCGAAGACCGTCGAGCTGCGCGAGGGCAAGAACCTCATCAAGTTCAAATCCGACGCGAAGAAGGCGGGCGCCACCACGTACAAGCTCCGCCTCACGAAGTTCGCGCACGACACCGAGAAGGCGAACAACCAGGCGGTGATGACCGCACCGGTCAAGGGCAAGCCGTCGATCCTCTACGTCGAGGGCGGCATCCTCCGCGAGCCCGGCAGCGCGAGCTACCTCCAGAAGGCGCTCGAGCACGAGCAGATGGACGTCACCGTGCGTGGCCCCGCCGGCCTGCCCTCGACGGCCAAGGAGCTCGAGAAGTACGACCTCGTCCTCGTCTCCGACGTGCCCGCGCACCTGATGGGCGCCGGCCAGATGGCCGCGCTCGACTCGTACGTCTCCGGAATGGGCGGCGGCCTGTTGATGGCGGGCGGCGAGGATTCGTTCGGCTCGGGCGGTTACCAGTCGACGCGCATCGAGCAGATCATGCCGGTGCGCTTCGACGCGGAGAAGGTGAAGGAGCAGCCCGACATCGGCATCGTGCTCGTCATCGACCGCTCGGGCTCGATGCAGGGGCCCAAGCTCGAGGCCGCCAAAGAGTCCGCGCGCGCCACGACCGAGGTGCTCGCGCCCGACGACTTCATCTCCGTCGTCGCGTTCGACTCCGAGGCGCAGGTCTTCGTGCGCCCGCAGCGCGCGGCCAACAAGATGCGCATCTCGACCGAGATCTCCCGCCTGACCTCGGGCGGCGGCACCAACATCTACCCGGGTCTCAAGGAGGCCTCGGAGATCCTCGTGAACATCAACGCGAAGGTGAAGCACGTCATCCTCCTCTCCGACGGCGAGGCGCCGAGCGACGGCATCGCCGAGCTCGTGCAGGAGATGCGCGGTGCTCGGATCACCGTCTCCGCCGTCGGCGTCCAGGGTGCCGACAAGAACCTCCTCTCGATGATCGCCGACCAGGGCGACGGCCGCCTCTACATGGTCGAGGACATCGGCGCGCTCCCGCGCATCTTCATGAAGGAGACGCAGGAAGCGCAGAAGTCGCAGCTCGTCGAGGACGACATCCGCGTCCGCGTCGCCAAGCGCGTCGAGGCGATCGAAGGCACGGGCGTCGAGGCCGCGCCGCCGCTCAAGGGCTACGTGACGACCAAGCCCAAGCCGACCGCCGAGACGATCCTCATCTCCGACCTCGGCGAGCCGATCCTCGCGCGCTGGCGCCACGGCGCGGGCACCTCCGTCGCGTGGACGTCCGACGTGAAGAACCGATGGGCGGTGAACTGGATCCGCTGGGGCGGCTATCCGAAGTTCTTCGCGCAGGTCATTCGCTCGTCGATGCGGCGCAAGGTCTACGACTCGTACGACCTGTTCGCCAAGGTCGCCGATGGCCGCGCGCAGGTCACCGTCGACGCGATCGACTCCGGCGACAAGTTCGTCAACGAGCTCGAGACCAAGCTCCAGGTGATCGACCCCGCCACCAACAAGGTCAGCCAGGAGCTGCCGATGGATCAAACCGCGGCCGGCCGCTACACCGCCGACTTCCGCATCCAGAAGTACGGCAGCTACCTCCTCAAGGCGGTCCACAAGCGCGACGGCAAGACGGTCGCCGAGTCGCTCGGCGCGGTCGCCCTCTCCTACCCGCTCGAGTACCTCCGCACGACGCCCGACCTCGAGCCACTGCGCCACGCCGCGCAGGTCTCCGGCGGCCACGACCAGGCCAAGCCCGCCGAGATCTGGGCGACGAACAACGAGAGCGTGAAGTACACGCAGGACCTGTGGCCGTTCGTGCTGATCGGCGTGATCGCGCTGTTCCTCCTCGATCTCTACGCGAAGCGCGTGCGCCTCTTCGGGTACCGCACGATCAAGTTCGAGTAGTCGCTAGGCTCGCGGTGCCTGCCCCGCCGGAGCCGCGCCCGCCGACAGCTGCGCTCCACCAGGCGGCGCCGCGCCCTGCCCGAGCGAGCTGATGATCTGCTGGAAGCCGCCGATGATCTGCTGGAACGCGGGCGACTGCAGGAAGCCGAAGAACTGCTGCAGGCCCGTGAGGAAGCCACCGCCCGCGGGCGCCCCTTGCTGCGGTGCTGTCCCCGCCTGTTGCGGCGGTGCCTGGGTCCCGCCCGTGACGAGCACGAGGTCATGAGCGTCGATGATCTGCATGCCGTCCGCTCATTCACGCGCCGTACCGCCCGCGGTCGACCCACTGTCTCACGCGGGCATCAACGGCGGGCACGCGCTCGACGCGAGTTAGGCGTGACCTGTCGACCATGTGCGACGGCCACTCGATCGACCACCGCGATCCTTGATTCGAGGAGTTGTCACCATCACCCCCACGTGCGAGCGCCACGGAGTACGGTTCGCGCATGCTTCGTGTCATCGCGTGCGCTCTCCTCGTCGCCTGCTCGTCGCCCGCCCCCACCCCGATCGCGCCCACCCCGCCGCCGACGGGAAGCGATACCGGCAGCGATACGGGCTCCAATACCGGCTCCGACACGAGCGCATCGCCCAGCCTCGAAGGCCTCGGCGACAAGTGCGGCGAGAGCGACGCGTGCGGCACGGGCCAGACCTGCGTGCACTACTTCGGCATCGCAGGACCGAGCGGCCCCGAGCTCACCTCGTGCGAGATCACGTGCAAGGACAACGCGCCGTGTCCCGCCGGCACGAAGTGCATCACGATCGCCGACGGGCCCGGCCAGGTCTGCCGCCCGTAGTCACGACACATCGATCGCACGTCGCATCCGGTAGGCCGTACGGCTCGCCTCTCGTTGCCGTATCCTCGCCGCGTGTTCGCGCTGGGTCACGCATGAAGAAGGGCGGGAAGGCGTCGAAGCCCGCGAGGGCAACATCGACGAAGCCCGTGCGGTCTGCGGCGAAAGCCTCCGATGCAGCGCTCGCGTTCGTCCGCAAGCGCCGCGTCGACGGCGTCGAGGACTACGACGATCCCACACCGTGGCTCGCGCATCTCTCGCTCGCGCCCGACGAGCGCGCGCAGCTCATCCACGTGATCCGCTTGCTCGATCCGTCACTGGACGAGCAGCGCATCATGACCGGATCGTTCCGGACGTTCGCGAAGGCGAATGGGGTGGCGGAGGTCCCGCTCGAGTGGTGGGACGTCGAGGATGCGCGGGGCGTCCGATATCAGCTGTGGCTGTACTGCGCGGACGGCGGTCAGCTGTTCGAGGCGGGCACGACGAACAGCGTTGCGTACGTCGCGCAAGGCGCGTTCTGGACGAAGGATGGCGCGCCTTCGACGCTGGGGGCGGAGCTCGACGCGGCGAAGCGGGCGGCCAAGAAGGCGATCCGAGGTAGCGAGCTCGCGGGTGTCGCCTTTGTCCCGCGCTGACACGCGGCGGCGTTCGTCGAGACCGGCGCGGCGCGTGGGCAGGTGCTAGCGTCGAGGGATGCGCGCGCTCGTGGTGATCGCACTCGTGGGGACCACGGCGCGGGCGGACGTGTTGACGATGCGGCAGCTCGACTCGACGAACCTGCACCTCGCGAACAACCGGGGCGCGATTCACACCAGCGATGACGTGACGATCAGCGTGGACCTGGGCGCGAAGGGCCGCGTCGAGGTCGTGTCGAAGGGAACGCGCGGCCAGCACGACATGTACGTGATGAACGGCGCGAGCTATAGCGTCGATGAGAAGGCGACGTGGACCACGACGTGGCTAGGCACGTGGAGGGTCACCAAGGGCGTGCTCGCGCTGGACCTCTCGCTCGTGAAGGATGCGTGCAGCGCGGTGCGCGACGAGGGAGGGACGAAGTCCAACCAGTCGTGTCGTGCGGCCACGAAGCGCGCGGTGCTCGAATGCACGACCGAGACGATCGAGGTGGAGACGGGCGCGAAGAAGCCGGCGAAGGTCGCGGCGTGGCGCTGCACGCCCGATGACAAGAGCGAGCTCGGCGAGTCGCCGTCGTCGTGGGTGCTGGGCAAGGATCGGTGCATCGAGGTGCGCGGCGGCAGGAAGACGCCGTTCTCGTACGGGCGTTGTGCAAAGCCGTAGGTGATACAGTCGCCATCGGGGAGATGGCGCGCCGTCGCTTCAGCTATCCGATCAGCCTCGCCGTGGTGGTGGCGACGTTGATCGCGGCCACGGGTGGCTGGATCGCGTGGTGGAACTATCGGAGCGGCGTCGACAACGTGCGATCGCTTGCGGCGGCGCTGTTCGATCAGATCTCGCGCGAGGCAGCGGGAGAGACGACCTCGTTCTTGATGCGCGCGCCACCCGCGGCCGAGACGCTGGCGCGACTCGACGACGGCGACGCATCGACGACCGAGCAGCGGGCGGCGCGATTCCTCGCCGTGCTGCGCGCGAACCCATCGTTCACGTGGGTCAGCGAGGGAACGAACACCGGCACGTTCGTCGGCGTGGTGCGCAACGCGGACGGAACGCTCGGCGTGAACATCAGCACGATCGACGGGGCCGTACAGGGTGGGACGACGACGCGCGTCGAGCACGTCGTCGGGGCGAACGGAGAGTGGGGCGAGCGAAAGGTCACCGAGGATACGAAGTACGATCCGCGGCAGCGGCCGTTCTACACGCTCGCGGCGGCGGCGAAGAAGCCGGTGTGGACGCCGCCGTACGTGTTCGAGGGGCAGAACGTGCCCGGCATCTCGTACGCGCATCCGTTGCTTCGGAACGAGTCGCTCGCCGGTGTGTACACGATCGACTTCGATCTCGCGCGGCTCTCCGAGCTGACGCGCGAGCTGCAGTTCTCCGCGAACGGTCGCGTGGTGCTCGTGTCCGAGGATGGCGTGGTGCTGGCGCATCCCACGGCGCCGGTGGTGCGCGGCACGGAGCTCGTACGGCTCGACACGCTCGACGATCCGGCGGTGAAGGCGCTGCGCGCGGCGGGTGCCGGTGCGACGCAGTTCGAGCTCGGCGGCGAGACGTACCTGGCGCGCACGCACGCGATCGAGATGCCCGGCGGGCCCGCGTGGCAGGTGCTCGCGTATGCACCCGAGGCGGACTTCACGGCCGGGTTGCGCGGTCGCGTGATCACCTCGCTGTTGATCTCGCTGGTGGCGGTCGTGATCGCGGTCGGTGTCGCGTGGATCCTCGCGCGGCGCGTGGCGCGGCCGCTGATCGGGCTGTCGAAGGAGATGGAGGAGGTCGGAAAGCTGCACCTCGACGACAACACCGATCACAGCTCGGCGTTCAAAGAGATCGACATGATGAACACCGCGCTGGTCAAGATGAAGGGTGGCCTGCGCTCGTTCGCGCGGTACGTGCCGCGCGACCTCGTGCGCACGCTGGTCGCGTCCGGGCTCGACGCGGAGCTGACCGGCGAGCTGCGCACGCTGACGATCTTCTTCTCGGACCTCGAGGGGTTCACGGGGCTGTCCGAGACCAAGGCGCCCGACGAGCTCGTGAAGTTTCTGGGCAAGTACTTCGACGACATCAGCAAGATCATTTCGTCCGAGCAGGGAACGATCGACAAGTACATGGGCGACGGCATCATGGCGTTCTGGGGCGCGCCGTCGAAGGTCGAGGATCACGCGGTGCGCGCGTGCGTCGCATCGATCAAGTGCCAGCGTCGCGTCGAGGAGCTCGCGAGGCAGGGCACGCACCTCGCGACGCGCATCGGGTTGGCGACCGGCGTCGTGCTCGTCGGCAACGTCGGCTCGTACGAGCGCATGAACTACACGGTGATGGGCGACGTCGCGAACCTCGCGTCGCGCATCGAGGGCCTGAACAAGCAGTACGGCACGTTCCTCATGATCAGCGAGGCGACGTACGACCTCGCCAAGCACGCGGTCGTGGCCCGGCCGCTCGATGTCGTCGCGGTGAAGGGCAAGAAGCAGGGCGTGCCGGTGTACGAGCTGCTCGCGCTGCGCGAGGACAAGGACGCGACGGCGGAGCGCATCGCGGAGCTGTCGAAGACCGCGCTCGACGCGTACCTCGATCGCCGCTTCGACGAGGCGGCCGCCACGTGGAGCACGATCCTCGACCTGCGCACCGGGGATCAGGCGGCGACGGTGATGCGCGATCGCGCGCTCGCGTTCGCCGCGAAGCCACCGCCGCCGGAGTGGACGGGCGTGTGGATCGCCACGTCGAAGTAGGCGCCGTCTAGCTCGGCCGGGTCGTCGCGACGCAGATGCGATAGAACGCGTAGCCCGCGTGGTCGCCGGGCAGGTACCGCGCGCGGTACTCGTCGGCGCCGAGGTCCTCGCGCACGACGAGCCCTGCCCTGCCGACGAACGCGCCGAGCTCGGACGGCTCGATGCCGAACGTCCACGGCTCGCCCATGCGCTTCACGTTATCGACCATCTTCTGCGCGCCCTGGAAGCGGCCGGTGCCGTCGAGGACGCCGCGATGGATGTACGTGAACGCGATCGCCGACGGTGCCGGCAACGAGCCAACCCACGCGAGCACCGACGCGACCGCGGCCTCGGTCAGGTAGTTCGTCACGCCTTCCCACAGGACGAACGTCGGCTTCGCGGCATCCCAGCCGGCCGCGCGCAGCTGGGTGTCGACGACATCGCGCAGGAAGTCGACGGCGACGTAGCGCACGTTCGGCGCGGCCGCGACGCGCGCGCGCTTCACCGCCTGCGTGTCGGCGCGGTCGACCTCGTAGACGGTGGCGCCGGCGAGCTCGGGCATGCGGTGGGCGCGACAATCGAAGCCGGCGCCGAGGATCACGATCTGCGCGACGCCGCCCGCGACGGCGGTGCGCACCGCGTCGTCGAGGAACGCGGTGCGCGCGATCGCGGACGTGCGAGCGCCGGGGGCGCGCCGATCCGCGTAGCGCACCAGCGCGCTGCGAACGAGCGGCAGGCGCGATGCCGTGATCGCGAAGTCGAGCGAGCGCGAGAGGAACTGCCGCGCGAAGGGATCGCGGAACAGCGGCGGTCGCGACGGCTCGTTGGTCTCGAGCGCGCGATAGAGCGCGACGTACTGCGCTGTTCGACTCGCCGCCATCAGAACCGGTAGGAGATACGACCGAAGCCGGACAGGCCGAGCACCGCGGGGTCTTCCTTCGCGCCGCCCATCGCCATCGCGTTGTTGCCGTAGTACGTGAGGTGCTGGCGCGTGACGAACAAGGTGCCGAGCGCCATCCAGTCGCGGTTGATGCGGTAGTAGAGGTTGCCGCCGGCGGACAGGATCGAGCCCTGCGACGAGCCATAGCAGAACACGACGGCCATCGCGCCCGGCGCGCACTCGGTGCCCGCCGCGGAGTCCTGCGTCGTGGTGTACGCGACCTCGGCCTCCCACTCGCCGTGGCCGCTCTTCAGCTCGCGCGCCGCCGAGACGCGCACCGCGAAGATGTTGGAGCGCATGAACGCGATCGCGGTGTCGCCGCCGATGCCGATCGTGCGCATGACATCGAGCCCGAGGCGAAGATCCTTGATCGAGCGGCGGTCGACGATCGAGCCGCCGACCTCGACGCCCTTGGTGCCCTGGAGCGGCAGCTCGGTGCCGTCGGCCTTGGGGATCGTGATGCGCTTGCGCGCGCGGTACGTCGCGTTCAGCGAGATCTCGAACCGCTGGAACTCGCCGAGGCCCGCCGATACGCCGACGCGTCCGGTGTTCGTCGCGAGGCGCTTGAAGTAGGTCTCGTTCTCGACGTTGGTGCCGCCGACCGAGCGATCGTTGAGGAACGCGTTCGCTTGCACCGCGAGCGTGTCGACATCGACGCGATTGACCGCGCCGGTGATGCGGAGCCGCTGGCTCGGCTTGTAGTTCGCGCCGGCGGAGATGTTCGTGAAGCCGATCGTGTCGACCTGCGATCCGTACAGATCGACCAGCGCGAAGTGGTACAGGTCGAGCGTCGAGCCGCTGCGGTAGTAGCCCGTCGACGTCGCGAACACGCGCGGCTGCTCGCCGTTCACCGGGTAGAGCACCACGCCGCCGAACGCGCCGTACATGTTCGACGTGCGATACGCGCCGCCGAAGCCACCGGCGCCGACGAAGCGACCGGCGGACGAGTACGAGCCATCGACCTCCTGCTTCTTCAGCTCGGTGTAGTCGGTCGTGATCGAGCGCGAGCCGCGCAGCGGATAGAGCCCGCCGAAGCCGATCAGCGTCATCTTCGCGGACTTCGCGTAGTCGAAGCGCAGACCGTCGAACTTCACGCCGCCGAGATCGGGCACGAACTGTCGTCCGAAGAAGATGTCGGTGCGCTTGCCGCTGCGGAACAGCCACAGCTCGCGCAGGTCGTACTCGTTGGTGCCGTTGAACCCCGACTGCACGTGCGCGCGATCGGCCGACGTCGCGCTCGTCTCCGGCGGGGTGTTGACCACGCGCGCGCGCGCATCGATGCGCGCATCCCACCGGCCCGCGCTGATGTGGCGAAAGTCGGTCTGCAGGCGCAGCTCGGTGAACAGCCGCGAGTACCGCGCGGAGTTCTCGCCCTGCGCCATCTCGTTGTACTTGCCGCCGCTCTCCGTCCACAAGAACGAGCTCGACGTCAGGCTGCCCTGGATCAACGTGCCCTTCTCGGTCTTCTCGGTGTCGACCTTGTCGACGAAGAAGCGATCCTTCTCGAACTCGTTCTCGCGCTTGGACGTCCCGAGGTCGTGCCCCGAGAGGTTCTGCTTGACGAACTCCTTCGGCTCCTCGTCCGACTCGTCCTTCTTGTTCGAGCCCTCGTCGTCCTCGTCCTCGCTCGTGGTGCTGCCGCCGTCGCCGGAGTCCTCGTCCTCCTCGTCGCTCGAGGCTTCCTCGGCCTCGTCGCTCGATTCCTCGTCGGCGGCCTCCTCCTCGTCATCCGCCTTCTTCTTGCGCGCGTCGGCGAGATCCGGGGTGACGAGCACGAGCCCGATCGCGATGGCCAGCCACTTGTTCAGCGACACACCGACTCCCGTCCGAAGCCGATCTCCGCCGGCTTCCACGTGTTCGGGTTGTGGCATTGCGCGCATTGCACCTGCGCGTTGTGGTCGATGTTGACGTAGATCGTGTTGCTCTTGACGCCCGTGATCACGGCGTCATCGCGATGGCAGTTCACGCACTGCGGCGCGATCACGCTGAAGTTGCCGTTGCGGTGGCAGTCGAAGCACGCCAGTGACCGGTGCACGCCCGTCAGGTTGCAACCGACCCGGCTGTGATCGAAGCGCGCGGGCGCGAACGACCATTGCGTGTGGCACTCGCCGCAGCGAGGCGAGAGGCCGTTCGAGTGGATGTCGTCCTGCCGGTGGCAGTTGATGCACAGGTTGCCGCTGCCCGCGAGCGGGCGGTTATCGCGGTGGCAGCGCTCGCACGCGATGTTGTTGTGGCCGCCCTTGAGCGCGAAGTCGCCGACGTCGTGCAGAGGCTTGACGTCCTCCCACGTCTTCGTCGTGTGGCACTGCTCGCACGTCGTGCCGTACTGCCCCTTGTGCACCGCGGGCTCGGGGTGGCAGCCGAAGCAGTTCGTCGGGCGCGGCTTGAACGTGATCGACGGGTGGCAGTCGGCGCAGCGCACCTGCAGGTGTCCACCGTCGATGCGGAACTTCGACTGCTTGTTGTGGTTGAAGATGTTGTCGCCCGTCTCGACGTGGCACTTCTCGCACGCGGTTCCGAGGCGGCCCTTGTGCGCGTCGTCGTCGGCGTGGCACCCGGCGTCGGAGCACTTGGTGTTCGCCGCGGCGAAGTCGCGCTGCGGGTGGCACGCCTCGCACTTGTTGTCCTTGTGCGCGCCCTTGAGCGGGAACGAATCGACCTGCCCCTCGTGGGGCTTCGGGAACTCCTCGTCGTGATCGAAGCGGAGCGCGGCCCACACGCCGGGCGAGTGACACGCCTCGCACTTGTCCGAGAGCGAGCCCCTGTGCAGCGAGTCCTCGTGGCACTTCTTGTTCGCGCTGCAGCTCGCCGGGATCTTGTCGAACGTCGTGACGCCCTTCTTCTTGCGGCCGGTGTGGCACTCGGCGCACGGGACGTCCTTGTGGCCCTTCACGAGCGGGAACTGCGACTGCGGCCCGTGGAACACCGCGACGAGCTTCTTCTCGTTGACCTTCGGGTTACCCGGCTCGATGTGGCAGTTGCCGCCGCCGTAGCACTGACCGTTGTCGTACTGGCGGTTGTGCGCGTTCTTGTGCTGGTGACAGCCCATGCAGTCGATGTTGTTCTTGCTCTTGACGAGCCCCTGGAGGTTCTCGAAGTCCGCCGGGCCGCTGCCGCGGTGACACGCGCGACAGGTCGCCTGGAGGTGCTTCGCGACGAGCGGGAAGTTCGTGCGCGCGCCGTGGTTGAACGCGGTCGGCTTCCACTTCGTCGTCGGGTGACACGTCTGACACGCGGGCGGATCGCCGCCGAACGCCTTGAAGCGCTGCCCGTGCTTGTTGTCCTTCGCGTGGCACTGATTGCACGCGCCGACCGGCTTGGCCTCGCCGAGCGCCTTGGTGTGGCAGTCGTAGCACTTGAGCTTGGCGTGGGCGCCGAGATCGAAGCGCGTGCGCTCGCTGTGATCGAAGAAGCGCCTCTCCGCGACCGTCTGGATCTTGAACGACTTGAACGTCGGCGAGTGGCACCACTCGCAGTCGCGCTTGCCGAACAGGTGTCCGTCGTGGATCGACGTGTGGCAGCCGCTGTTTCCGCAGTTGTCGGGCTTGGCGTTCGGCAGGTTGAACACCGCCTTGGGGTGGCACTTGCCGCACGACACGTCGGCGTGGCTGCCGAGCTGCGGCATGCCGGCGTCCTTGCGATCGTTGTGATCGAACTGCATCGAGCGCTTCTGCGGCTTCCACACGGACTCGGTGTGGCAGCGGTCGCAGCGCAGCAGCTCCTTGCGCTCGAACTTGTGGGGCTGATCGTCGCGATGGCAGCCCGACGAGCCGCACAGCGTGTCGGTGCCCATGAACACCTGGAGGCCCTGCTTGTTCTTCGCCTTGTGGCAGTCGTTGCAGTCGATCGCGGCGTGCTTGCCGTTGAGCTTCCACCCGGTGAGGTCGTGGTTGAAGCCGGCCTTGCCGCCCGCCTGCGACTTCCATCCCATGATGTCGTAGCCGCGCTTCTTGTGCTCGGTGTGGCAGGTCTTGCAGGCCTTGCCCTTCACCGCGGGCGACGCGTGGAAGCCCTTGCCCGCGTTGATGCGCGAGCGCAGGTCCTTGTGGTCGTGGCAGTCGAGGCACTTGCCGTCGTCGATCGCGTTGGTGCCGTTGATGTGGCAGTCGTTGCACTTGCCCGGGTCGTCGCTCGCGGCGTGACTCTGCGAGAGCGGCCCCGGCGAGCTCGAGAAGAAGTCCTGTGCGAGCGCGCGGCGATGCGTCGCGAGCAGCAGCGCTACCCCGAAGCAAAGTGCGATCGCGATCCACTTACCAGGTCGCATGATCCCATGACGTATAGATGTGAGCCACGGCGAGCACGGTCAACAACACCGTGAACGGTACGTGGACCTTCTTCCACGAGTGTAACAACAGCTGCGCCTTCGGCGCGACGACCTGGCGACGCGCGATCACGATCATGCGCGCCGCGCGCCGCGCGAGATCGCGCCGCGTACGGCGATCGACGCCGAGCTGCGCGAGCCGCGATCGACGAGCCCACGTGCGCGGGATGCGGCCGATGTCCTGGAACAGCAGCCACCACAGCGCGCGCAGCATGCTCGGCGATTGCGCCACGCGCTGCGCCTTCATGCGCTGCTCGGCGAGCTCGCGATCGATCTCGGCCATCGGCACGGTGAGCCGCGGGCGGTGCATCTGGAAGAAGCGCTCGTGATCGAGCTCCTCGAGCTCGACGCCACTCGCGAGCTCGGGCACCTGCGTATAGAGGTAGCGGCCGAGGAAGCCACTCGCGACGACGATCACCATGCTCCAGAACGCGGAGCTGACCCACGTGTCGAGGCGGATCACCGAGTGCAGCGCGATGAACATCGGGCCGACGGTGCCGGCCATCAGGTGGAAGTCGAACCACATCGTGTTCGACGCCATCCAGCGGAAGATCTTGATGCGGCGGAAGATCGGATAGATCGCGGCGATCACCATCAAGCCGGTGCCGATGAGGCCGCAGTACGTCGACAGCTGATCGCCGGGGTTGAAGTCGACCTTCTCGAGGATCAGCTCGACGGGCGCATCCTTGTAGTCGTCCTGCGCGGCGATCTGGCTGAACAGGTACGACATCGTCGGCGCGTACTCGCGAAGCAGCGCCTCGGCGAGCGCGACGAGGAACGCGAAGATGCCGAACAACCACATCGCGAGCGGCGCGTAGCGGCCGCGCTTGACCTTCGCGAGGCCACCCGAGCGCACCGCGACGCCCTCGGTGAACGGCATCACGGGCAGGACCTCCTTGCGGTCCTTCTTCTGGAGGTCCTGGTCGTAGTTCGACTTCGCGAGCTGGGCCATCTTCGGCGAGCGCTCGCGGAACAGGTCGTACGCGTTGATCTCGATCAGCGAGCCGGTCGGGCACGCCGACACGCACGCTTGATCGCCGTACGCCATGCAGTGGTCGCACTTGTTCGCGATACGGCGCGCGCGCGCGACACGCGGCGTTCCCGGGCCGAACTGCAGCGCGCCCTTCTTCTCCAGGCGCGCCTTGAAGTCCTTCTTGAACGTCGGGGCGTCGGACTCGATCTCGATCATGTCGATCGCGCCGTACGGGCACGCCTGCGCGCACGCGGTGCAGCCGGTGCACGTCGACTCGTTGATCACGACCTCCATCTTGTCCGTGTCGAACTTGATCGAGTCGTACGCGCACGGATCGATGCACCGCTGATCGGTGCACGTGCGGCACGTATAGATGAAGTCGAGCATGCCGAGGTGGTATCCACCGAGCGTCAATCGCTTCGCGCCGTAGCGCTCCTCGCACGCCTCCTCGCAGAGCTTGCAGTCGATGCAGAGCCCGAGCTGGCGCACGCGCACCATCTCGCCCGAGACGCTGATGCCCTGGCGGACGAAGAAGTCGAGCAGCTCCTGCTTCACGCCGCTGACCCACGCGAGCCGCTCGCGCGAGATGCCGATCGCGCGGCGCAAGCGCGCCTCGAACACCGGATAGCGCGCGGCGACCTCGGCGATATAGCGATGATCGACGCTGATCAGCACCGATGGCGCGGTGGTGTAGAACGCGATCGGTTGCCCGCGCGCCGCGCTGAGCGCGCCCGAGTTGAACAGATCGTTCTCCATGAACAGCGCGATGTTCTTGAGCGCCACGCGCGCGAGCGGCGGCGGCTTGATCAGCGACTCGGCCTCTCGCTCTTCCTTGGTCGCGAGCTCGTGCGCGACCTGCTGCGCACGGCGATCGGAGAGATCGTTCTCCATGAACACCGCCGCGGAGACCTGCCCCTCGGCGACATAGACGACCGGCGCGGCCTGCCCCGAGGACAGACCGATCGGATCGAGGACGAACATGTCGCGCTCGAGCCGGCGGATCCCGATCGCCCCGTTCTTGAGGCCGGCCATGAGGTCTTCGTTTCCGACGCCCTCGAACAGCGGAAGCTGGCGGACCAGCGCATACTCGGGGTCCATGCCCGGCGGAAGCATCGCCCCGCCGCTGGGTCCAAAGGCGCTGCGCTGAATGGCCACGTTCGACATCTCGGTGATCAGTTGCGTGCCTTCAACCCCGGGCGTCCCCGTACTCTCCGTGCGCGGTTCGATCCTCACGACAGCCGAGGACGTCACTAAAGCAAGCGACGAGCCCGCCCCGCATGCGCTTTACGTGTCTGATTCTACACGGATGCGTGCAAACAGTAAGGCTCTACGGTCCAAAGGCCTGGGGTCAGCGGTCTCACGCCTCACACCGGCCATCTATGCGTGTTTCCTCGGTGTAACGTCCGCGCTGGCCGATCCCACCACCGCGACGAGGCCCGATCCGCCGCCGCGCACCGTCGAGCCGGCCGTTCCCGCCGCCCATTTTCGTCCGAGCTGGGACCTCGACGGCACCTATCTCTGGATCGGACCGCTCGGCGCTGCGAGCTACACCGACGGGGATTGGGACTCCACCGTCGGGGGCCAGGTCTCGATCATCCACGTTCGCGAACGTCGCTCGCTCGGCGCGATCGGCGCGTCCTTCGGCGCGAGCATGTGGACCGCGCGGGGCGGCGGCCGGCTCTGGCTCGACGCGATCGCTGGAACGCGCCTCGGAAAGATGATCGGTGTGTCCGCCGGGCCGATCCTCGAGCTGTCCGACGAACGCCACCCCCACGTCGGCGGCTCCGTCGGCGCGTGGGTCTTTCTGGGCGTCACGCCGTTCGCGCGCGTCGGCTTCGTCGAGGAGCTCGGTGGTTTCGCGGAGGTCGGTCTCCACATCGCGCTCCCCGCGATCCGTCGCTGACCGCCCCCCGGGGACCAATCGCCGCGTCGACGCTGCCGCGGCCCATTGACAGGCCATGCTCGGCAAGCTACCTAACCCTTCCCTTTCCGGGGCGTAGCGCAGCCTGGTAGCGCACTTGGTTCGGGACCAAGGAGTCGCAGGTTCAAATCCTGTCGCCCCGACTACCGCGGAGGCATCAGCCTCCGCGGTTCATTTTTGTCCGCGTTCAATTCTGAACCGCGAGCGACGTTTCCGGTTCGTCGCGAGGCCACCTCGTTGTCGTCGGTGTTCCCTTGCTCGGCAGCCGGTTGTATGGTCCGCGACGATGGTGGCAGGGGCCGTTCGAACCGCTTCGAAGCTCTCGGTGTTGGTCGTCGATGATGATCAGGACATCCGGGAGTACCTCCAGGACTTCCTGCTCGCCGAAGGCTACGAGGTCACGACGCTGGCGGACCCGACGCTCGCGGTCGAACGCATTCGCGACGAGGTCTTCCACCTCGTCGTCCTCGACCTGATGATGCCCAAGATCTCCGGGCTCGACGTGCTCGCGCAGATCCGCTCCGTCGACGATGACATCGCGGTCATCATCCTGACCGGCTATCCGACCCTCGAGACCGCGAGCGCGTCGATCCAGCACGAGGTCAGCGCGTACATCAACAAGCCGTTCACGCCCGCCGAGTTCCGCGAGGTGATCGCGCGCATCGCGAAGAAGAAGGGCCTCGTGCTCCGCCGCGAGGACGAGCTGCACGCCGCGATCGGTCGCCAGATCCGCGACCTGCGCAAGGCGCGCGGGCTGACGCTGAAGCAGATGGCGCGGCGCACGAACCTGAGCGTCTCGCTGCTCTCGCAGATCGAGCGCGCGGAGTCGAGCGCGAGCGTGTCGTCGCTGTTCAAGGTCGCGACCGCGCTCGACGTGCGGCTCACGGATCTCTTCGGCGGCTACTAGGAGCCGCGCTCGCGATCTCGCTCTGGCGCTGTCCAGGCGACGCTCGTCCGGGCGAGCACACCGCATGCAGTAGTGTCTCGCGTGATGCTCTGCCCCATCGCAATTCGCGCACGAGTTGCGCGCGGTGGAGCGCTGTCCCGCAGCCTCTGCGCGATCGCGCTCCTGATCGGCTGCGCGGAGGAAGCGCCGGCGCCGCTGCCGCCGCGTCCCGAGCCGCTCGCGGCGTTGCCCACCGGTGGCGCGGCGATCGAGAGCGATCGATTTCGCGAGTCGGTGGCGTGCGCGCAGTGCCACACCGCGAGCGACACCGCGCTGCGCGACGCGAGCGGGCGAGACATCTCTCCGTACGCGCTGTGGCAGACATCGATGATGTCGCTCGCCGCGCGCGACCCGTTCTATCTGGCGGTGTTCCAGGAAGAGCTCGCGCGCGACCCCGACGGTGCATCGGCGATCGAGGCCGTGTGCACGCGCTGCCATGCAGGCGCCGGCCACGAGGAGTCGAATCGCACGCTCGGCTTCGACGCACTGGTCGCGGGGACCGACACCGCGGCCCAGCTCGGTCGCGATGGCGTGACGTGCACGCTGTGTCACCAGATCGATCCCGCCAACCTCGGGCGGGAGACCTCGTTCAGCGGAGGCTTCGTGATCGGCTACGGGCGCGAGATCTACGGCCCGCACCAGAATCCGCACGTCACGCCGATGCAGATGTTCGTCGACTTCACGCCGGCGTACAGCGACCACGTCGCGACATCGGAGCTGTGCGGGACCTGCCACACGGTGGTCGTCGACGACATCGTCGAGCAGGCGACGTACCTCGAGTGGCGCAGCTCGTCGGTCGCGATCACCGCGCAGTGCCAGACCTGCCACGTTCCGACGGATGACGCCGATGGAGTCCGCATCACGGGCCCGATCGCGAAGTTCCCGCCGAACCTGTCACCGCGCGCGCCGCTCGGTCGCCATCGCTTCGCCGGCGGCAACGCGTACATGCTCCGCCTGATCGCGAGCGCGGAGGCGTGGGCGAACACCGGCGTGCCCGCGGTCGCCCTCGACGCCGCGGCTGTCGACGCGGAGGCCCACCTCGCGACCGCGGCGACCCTCGAGCTCGTGCCCGCTGGAAGCGCGGGCGCGCGCGTGCTCGCCGTGCGCGTGGTCAATCAGACCGGTCACAAGCTCCCGACGGGCTATCCTTCGCGGCGGTTGTGGCTGCACGTGACCGTGCGAGCCGCGGATCGCGTGATCTTCGAGTCCGGAGGTCACGATGCCGGTGCGCTCGCCGACGACGACGCGATCACACCGCATCGCGATCGCATCTCGTCCGCGAGCCAGGTGCAGGTGTGGCAAGCGGTGCTCGTCGACAAGGAGGGCGCTCCGACGCACCGCGCCCTCGACGCCGCGCGCTACGGCAAGGACGACCGCATCCTGCCCGCCGGGTTCGCGCCGAGCGCCGCGGATCGCGCGCGCACGCAGCCGGTCGGCGTCGACGGGGACGACGACTTCGTCGCGGGGAGCGACACCGTGACCTACGAGCTGGGCGCCGTCCCCGCAGGGTCGATCGTCGAGGTGGAGCTGATGTATCAGTCGTTATCTCCCTCGGTCGTCGACGCGATCGACCGCGGGCGGACACCGGCCGGTACGCGGTTCTCCGATCTCGCTCGCGCGATGCCGCCCCTTCCGATCGCGATCACGCGCGCGCAGCTGACGTTCGAGTAGGCAGCGTCACCGAAGCTGGATCGAGCGAGCTCGACGGGCGAGCTCGGCAGCGCTGTGCGGGCGGTCCTCGTTCTTCTTCGCGAGCGCGGCCTGGCAGATCGCGTCGAGCTCGCGGATCCCGCTCGCGAGCGGACGCGCAGGTTCCGTCATGATCTTGCGGACCGCTGGAGCGAAGTGAGAGCCGCCGAGATCGTGCGGCAGCGTGCCGGAGACGAGCTCGAACAAGACGACACCGAGCGCGTAGACGTCGGTGCGCGGGTCGATCGCGCTCACGCGGCCTGCCGCTTGCTCGGGCGACATGTACATCAACGTGCCGATCACGTCGCCGGCATGCGAGCGCGTCGAGCCCGCGGGGCGAGCGACGCCGAAGTCGAGGAGCGCGATCCCGCCGGTCGCGCGCACCATGATGTTCGCGGGCTTGATATCGCGGTGCACGACGCCGTTCTCGTGCGCGAAGTGAACGCCATCGCAGAGCTGCGCGAACAGCGCGAGTCGCTCCGCGAGCGGTGGCGAGGTGCGCTTGACGTAGACATCGAGCGTCACGCCGACGACGTGCTCCATGACGATGTACGGACGACCGTTGGTCTCGCCGGTCTCGTAGACGCGTGCGATCGCGGGATGCACGAGGCGCTTCATGATCGCGAACTCGGACTGGAAGCGCGCGATCGCGTCGGGCGCCATCACGTGGAGCACCTTGATCGCGACCGGCATCGGCGGCCGCAGGCTCGCGGCGGCGTACACGACGCCCATGCCGCCCTTTCCGAGCGTGCCGGTCACGCGGTAGTTCGGGATGGCGAGGTCGTACGAGGGGATCGTCGGCTCGCGAAGCGCGCCGGACGCGTCGTCGGGCTTGAGACCGGCCGTGCGCAGCGCGGTCACGATGTCGCTGTCGGCCGAGAGCAGCGAGACGAGCTCGGCGGCGAGCGCGGGGTCTTCGGCGCACACCTCGGCGATCATCCGCGCCTGCTCCTCGCGCGACTTGTCCATCGCCTCGCCGAAGAGCTCCGTCAGCCGCGCGTGATCGACCGGCACGGCGCGATCATTACAAGAAGCTGCCGTCGGCGAGCCAGAGATCGCCATCGTAGTCGGCCAGCGCGGCGACGATGCTCCCGTCGCGAGCGAAGTCCGCGGTGCTCACGCCGCCTGTCTTCGTCGTCCATTCGATGCGCGACGGCCCATCGAACCCGGCGGTGACGATCTCCTGATAGCCGCGCACCAGCACGAGGCGTTGCCCGTCCGGCGAGAAGCGGGGGCGCTGCCACGCGGCGGGCTCGAGGCTGGAGACGGAGCTCGGCGTCGACGCCTCGAGATCCATTCGCATCACGCGCCGCGTTCCCGCGGCATCCGGTGGCGTGAGGAACACGATCGTGTCGTCGGTCGGGGACGCGGCGGGTTGTCCACCCGCGACGAGCCGGCGCGCCACGCCGCCGGCCACCGGAATGACGTAGACCGCGGTCTCTCCCGCGTCGTTCGTTCGCTCGAAGACGATGCTCGCGCCGTCGCGCGTGAACGCGGGCGCGGTGTCGGAGGCATCGGTCGTGATCGCGCGCGGCTCGCCACCGGCGGTGGGGACGATCGCGAGCCCACCGCGCCCGCCGTCGGCTGCGTAGACGATCGACCTGCCATCCGGCGACGGCGTCGCTCCGAGCGAGCGCGGCGGCGTGACGGGACGCGCATCGCCGCCGCGCGTGATCATCCAGCCCTGCATCGTGCCGGTGCGATCCGAGGTCACGAGGGTTCGGTCGTTGTCGAGGACGCGCGGGTTCGTGTCCTGCCACTTGCCCTGCGAGATGACCTCGCGCCTCGTGCCGCCGACGATGCGCGCGACGTACTGGCGCTCGAAGCACGTCGAGAATACGAGCCGCTTGCCGTCGGCCGCGACGTCGATGCCGGCGCCCGGTGACAGCCCGCTGCCGACGACGGTCGGCTTCGACGTCCCCCAGCGGCGGAACAGGAGCTGGTTGCCCTCCGTCATCGCGCGCCGTGTCGCGTAGTACCCGCGCCCCTGCCAGGACGCCGCGAGCCCGCCCTCGTAGTCCACCGAGGTCTCCTCGACGACGCGCAACGTCCCGTCGAGACCGAGCTCGCCGAGCGCGGTCGCGTCGGCCTCGCTCGAGGTCCACCACAACAGAGCCACGCCCGCGCCCGCGACCTCGACGAGGTGATAGAGGCGCGCCCCGGCCGGCAATCGCCCGAGCACGATCGTCTCGCCGCCGTCGAGGGCACGCTTCACGATCTGCCCCTGCATGTCCCCGACGAGGAGCTTGCCGTCGCGACTCCACGCCGGGTAGCCGACGATCGCGCCGAGATCGCGAGGCTCGCCGCCATCGATGCCGATGACGATCAGGCGCCGGTTGAGCGGGTGCTCGTGGACGAACGCGATCCATCGGCCATCGGGCGAGACCGCGGCGGCGTAGTCCCAGCCCGGCGAGCTCGTCAGGCGCCGATGGTTCGCGCCGTCGAGATCGCGGATCTGGATCTCGTAGTCACCGTCGACGACTCCGTCGTAGACGATGCGCTTGCCGTCGGGATGCAGGCGCGGGTACTCCTCGCAGCCGGGGTCGTAGGTGATCCGCCGGGTCGCGCCGATCGTGATCTCGACGGGCTCCTCCGACGGCGACTCCGCCTCGCGCGTCACCGCGTACGTGATGCCACTCGCGGCGGCGATGCCCGCGACCGCGGCGGCGATCCACGGCCACCGCTTCGAGCGCACGAGCAACGCGGCGCGCGCGTCCGCGACCATCGCTGCCATGTCACGGAAGCGCTCGCCCGGCACCTTCGCGATCGCGCGCGCCACGATCGCATCGACGCTCGGGGGAATGCCGCGCTCCGGTGCGACGCGCGACGGAGGCGGCGCCTCGTCGAGCTGGATCGCGATCATCGTCGCGGTCAGGCTCTCGCGATCGAACGGTCGCTTCCCCGTGAGCAGCTCGTACAGCACGACACCGAGCGCGAACACGTCACTGCGCGCGTCACCGCCGCCGTCGAAGCACTCGGGGGCCATGTACGCCGGCGTTCCGATGAGCTGGCCCGCCTGCGTCAGATCGCTGCGCTCGATCGATGCGGGCTGGGTCGCGTCGAGCGCTGGCTCCGAGGTGCGCGCGGCGGCGACGGCGGCGGGTCTGCGTTCGTTCGCCGCGGGCACGCGTGCCGGCTCGATCGCGTCGGCGGCCGCGACGAGCTTCGCGAGCCCGAAGTCGAGGACCTTCGTCTGTCCACCGGGCGTGACCATCAGGTTGTCGGCCTTGATGTCGCGATGGAGGATCTCCCGCTGGTGCGCGTACGCGAGCGCATCGCCGACGCTCGCCACGAGCTCGAGCGCGCGACGCCAGGTGAGGCCCTTCTGTGCGAGATCCGAGAACCGCTCGCCCTGCACGAGCTCCATCACGATGAACGACTCGCCGCCCTCCACCTCGATGTCGTGCAGCGTGACGATCCCGGGATGGTTGAGCGCGCTCGCCGCCCTCGCCTCGCGCACGAGCCGCGCGTGCAGCGTGGTGTCGGAGGCGACGTCCTTGGGCAGCATCTTGAGCGCCACCTCGCGGCCGAGTCGCTGATCGACCGCGCGGAACACCTCTCCCATCGCGCCTTCCCCGAGCCGCTCGACGATCCGGTAGTGCAGGAGCTCGCGCGTAGTGGTGTCAGCCTATCAGAGGCGGCGAATCCGGCGTGCTAGGTTCCGCGCGATGCCGGTCAAGATCGCGCCCTCGATCCTCTCCGCGGATTTCGGTCGGCTCGCCGACGAGATCAAGGCGATCAGCCCCGCGGACTACGTGCATGTCGATGTGATGGACGGCCACTTCGTGCCGAACATGACGATCGGACCGATCGTGATCGAAGCGGTGAAGAAGGCGACCACGCTGCCGCTCGACGTGCACCTCATGATCGAGGATGCGGAGCGATGGGTCGGCGCGTACGCGAAGGCCGGCGCCGACATCATCGGCGTCCACGTCGAGGCGTGCCCGCACTTGCACCGCACGCTGCAGCAGATCAAGGCGCTCGGGAAGAAGCCGTGCGTGGTGCTGAATCCTCACTCGCCCCTCTCGACGATCGAGTACGTGCTCGGCGATGTCGCGCAGGTGCTGATCATGTCGGTGAACCCGGGCTTCGGCGGACAGAGCTTCATCCCGAGCCAGCTCGACAAGATCCGCGCGCTCAGGAAGATGATCGACGAGCGAGGGCTCGACGTGGACATCGAGGTCGACGGCGGCATCAAGCTCGACAACGTCGCCGAGGTCTGCGCCGCGGGTGCGAACGTGATCGTCAGCGGCTCGGGCGTGTACGGCACGAGCGACTACGCGGCGACGATCGTCGAGATGCGCCGGCGCGGCGAGGCCGCCCGGACGTAGTCGCCGGCGACCTGTACGCGAGAGCACGCGCCGACGCGCCGGCGATCCGGCCGCGTGGGCTGGCTTGCACTCCGAACGCGCGGCGATGTTCTCTCGCGCGCCAACGTGGTTCGCGTGGGCGCCGATGTGGATTCAGGCGGGTTCGGGCGCGCGGGTGGGTCCGTAGCATCGGGCATGAAAGCGAACCTGCTCGTTCTCGCCACGCTCGTCGCGTGCGGCGAGGTGAAGGATGCCCGCCACCTGCCCGACGCCGGCGCCCCGGCGACGGAGATCGCGATCGACGCGATCGTCATCGCTGATGGCGAGTGCGGCGCGCAGCCCGCGCCGCGCGCGATCAGCTTCGTGAACACGGGCGCCGGGCCCCTCGAGTGGAGCGCGACGATCGACGGCGCCGGCTTCTCGATCGTTGGCGCGACGAGCGGCTCGGCGGAGCCGGAGGCGACCGCGACGGTGAGCGTGCAGCCAGGCGCGGTTCCCTCGACGGCGAGCGTCGGCGAGGTGATCGAAGCGATGCTCGTGATCCAGACGAACGCGCGCGCCGAGCCGTTCGTGGTGCCGCTGTCGATGCAGGTACACGGCGGCTCGCTCCTCGTCGAGACGCCGTCGGTCGCGTTCGGTCAGATCCAGGTCAGCGTCCCTGCCGGCGCGACGCCGCTCGTGATCCGCAACCAGGGCGACCGCGCGATCCAGGTCGCGCTCGGGTCGACGACCACGTCGGAGTTCTCGGCGACATGGGCCGGTGCGCCGAACGCCGCGACGATCGCGCCCCAAGAGGAGCTCGCCGGGGCGATGACCGGGTTCACGCCGGCGACCGACGGCGCGCGCGCCGACAGCGTCGCGATCCTCGCGACCGGCCCGATGTGCGCGGGCGATGTCGCGAACGTCGCGCTCTCGGGCGAAGGCACGTTCGCGCAGGTCGGCGTGACGCCGGGCTCGATTCCGTTCGGCACCACGCCGTGCGGCAGCACCGCGTCGACGCGCGACGTGACGATCACGAACAACTACGGCGTCGCGATCACGTACACCGCGACGGTGATGTCGGGTCCGTATGCGATCGCGGCGGCGAACCAGAGCGGATCGATCCCGGCGAACAGCAGCGTGATGGTCCCCGTGACCGCGAGTGCCGTGCCGCGCGCGCCGGCGAGCCTCGCCGCGAACACCCTCGACGGCAGCGTGCGCGTGACCACGAGCGCGCCGGGACACGCGCCCGCGACGATCTCGCTCGATCAAGCCGCGAGCGGCGCGGTGCTCACGCTCGCGCCGGCGACCGGGTCGACCGTCGCGTTCGGTACCGTGGTGGCGGGCTCGCCGGAATCGCAGAGCTATACCGTCACGAACACCGGCAACGTTGCCGCGAGCGTGACCGTCGCGGCCACCGGCTCGGGCTTCTCGGCGAGCGCGCCCGGCAACGGATCGATCCCGGCGAACGGAGTCGCGCAGGCCGGATCGATCACGCAGGACGTGATCGCCCGCGGCACGCACGCAGGCACGTTCACGCTGTCGACCTCGACGAACCGCTGTCAGACGGCGGCCCCCGGCTCGCTGAGCTTGACCGCGACCGCGCAGGCCCCCGTGATGCAGCTCGGACGCGTCGACACGATGTCGCTGCAGTGCGGCGGCGGCGTGAGTCCGACGATCTCGATCCCGATCCGCAACACGGGCGACGTGCCGCTGACCCTCACATCGCCGTCGGTGACCGCGGGGTTCACGCTCCTCTCGACGCTGCCATTGACGATCGCTGCGGGCGACACCTCGCAGGTACAGGTACGTGCGGCGGCCGCGGTCATCGGGGTCGATCGCGGAGGTACGTCGCGCACCGGTACGCTGACGGTTCGCACGAACGAGATCGGGGCGCCGCAGCGCACGATCGATCTCGTCGCGGACATCAACGGAGCGAACATCGACTTCGAGTATCCCGTCGGGACGCCGATCACCTCGATGGCGTTCAACACGAACATGATGTGCCCCGGCGATCGCATCATCGGCATTCACAACACGGGCAACCAGGCGATCTCGATCCTCGAGTGGGGCCTGAACACGCCGCACTTCCGGTTCGCCGGACATCCGCCGACGCTGATGCTCCCGGCGGGCGAGACGACACCGACCGTGATCGAGGTGCAGGTCCTCGATCAGGATTGCGCGATCACGGCGCCGGAGCTCCTGCGCATCCGCGCGCTCGGCACGAACATCTGCACCGCGAGGAACGCGCAGAGCGAGGCGGTGCTGCCGCTCACCTATAGCATCGCCGGCTTCTCGACCTGCAACTGCAACTAGCCTGCAAGACGTTCGAGATGGGCGAGACGCCCGGCGACGTCGAGCCCAAGCCGCAGGCGAGCCCGGTTCGCAGGGCCGCGTCCGAGTTGTCCCGGGCGCGAGTGTGCACCTTCGCGCAACCGCGTATCGTCGCGCCATGCCACCGGTGATCACGGCGCTCTACGGTGCCCTCAACGCCCTCTTCAACATCTTCCTCGCGAACAACGTCTCGACGAAGCGACGCGTGTCGAAGGTCGGCCTCGGCGAGGGATCCGACCCAGCCATGCTCGTCGCGATCCGCGCGCACGGCAACAACGCGGAGTTCGTCCCGCTCGCCATCATCGTCATGCTCCTCCTCGAGATGTGCGGCGCCGATCGCGCCGTGCTGCACGTCTACGGCGGCCTGTTGTTCGCCGCGCGCGTCTCGCACTGGATCGGCCTGCCGCGCAAGGCGCCCAACCCCTTCCGCTTCGGCGGTACCGCGATCACGTGGACGCTGATCGTCGCGGGCGCGGTCTACCTGCTCTACCTGCGCTTCCGGATCACCGGCGCGATCTGAGCCGCGCGATGTAGAACGCGTCGGCATCCGGTGGCCACGTGCGCTCCTGCGCGACGAGCTCGAGCCCGGTGCGCTTCACGAGCGATGCGATCTGCTCCGGTCCCTCCGCACGCGTGAACGTGCACACCGAGTAGACCAGCGTTCCGCCCGCCCGCAGCCGCGGGACGACCGCATCGAGCAGCATGCGCTGAAGCTCGGCGAGCCGCTTGACGTCGCTCTGCTTCAGGCGCCACTTCGCGTCGGGGTGCCGGCGCAGCACGCCCAGCCCGGTGCACGGCGCGTCGAGGATGATGAGGTCATAGTCGCGCCCGAGCGGCGCAGCGGGATCGAGCAGGTCGCACGCGTGCGCGTGGATGCTCGCGAGCCCGAGGCGCGCGGCGGTCTCGCGTCCGAGCGCGAGCTTGGTCGACGAGAGGTCGGCTGCGTCGATCCACGCGTGGTCATCCGTCAGCTCCGCGAGGTGCGTCGACTTGCCGCCGACACCGGCGCACGCGTCGAGGACGCGCCATTTCGTCGCGCGCGCGGTATCGGATGCGGACGCGGTATCGGATGCGGACGCGGTATCGGATGCGGACGAAGTATCGGATGCGGACGAAGTATCGGATGCGGACGCGGTATCGGATGCGGACGCGGTATCGGATGCGGACGCGGTATCGGATGCGGACGCGGTATCGGATGCGGACGCGG
>CAZUAR010000014.1:204445-234675 GCA_964617845.1 uncultured Kofleriaceae bacterium
GGACGCGGTATCGGATGCGGACGCGGTATCGGATGCGGACGCGGTATCGGATGCGAGCGCCTCGATCGCGACGAGGCCGACGCGCTGGGCGCCCGCGTCTTGCACGGTCCATCGACCTGCCAGGAATCCCTTGTCGCGCGATGGATCGCCAAGGCCTTCGAGCCGCAGCGCCATCGGCGCGCTCTCGATCGGCGTCGCGGTCACCCCGCTCGACGCGAGCTCGGCGAGGACCTCGTCGCGGGTCGCGCGGCGCGCGTTGACCCGCGCGACGATCGGCGCGGGCTGCGCGAACGCTCGGGCGAGCTCGCCAATCCGCACGATGCGCGCGGCCATGAACGCTTCGTTCGATGCGTTCGATGCGTTCGATGCGTTCGATGCGTTCGATGCGAGCGCCGCGCGCACCTCGTCGCGCGTGGCTGCTGCGAGCTCGTCGAGGATCCAGCGCGGGGTCGAGTGCTCGATCTCCATGCGCGCGAGGTGCGCGTCCATCGAGTCGTTGGACGGCGCCGGGAGCGCGGGCTCGCCATTCGCAGTCAGCTTGCGGAGCACCGCGTTGACGAAGCCGCCGAGCTTGGCGCCCACGACGTTGGCGG
Organism: uncultured Kofleriaceae bacterium; assembly: GCA_964617845.1. Lineage (GTDB taxonomy): Bacteria > Myxococcota_A > Polyangia > Haliangiales > Haliangiaceae > JABFXX01. Next base: position 205,039 of record CAZUAR010000014.1, read on the forward strand.
CATCGACCGCGTCGTCGACGGCGGCGTAGCCGGGCACGCGATCGAGGAACAGGACTTGATAGGCGGCCACGCGCAAGATCGTGACGACCTTCGGAGGCGTCCGGTCGAGCTCGGCGTGCGAGGAGAGCGCGCGGTCGATGCGCGCGCGATGGCGCAGCACGCCGTACACGAGCTCGCTCGCGAGCCGGCGATCGCGATCGTCGAGCCCCGCGCGCGCGAGCTCGCCGTCGAGCGCCGGTGTTGCCCACGCCGCGTCGGTCGCGATGCGATCGAGCACGCGTCGCGCTACCTCGCGCGATGTCACCGGCCTCGGTGAGAGCTCGTCCGTCACGTGGAGCTCGAGGGTGGAGAGAAGGTCGCCCGCGCGCCGCCGGACGCGCGAGGATCGCCGTCGTCGATCACGTCGATCACGTCGATCACGTCGGCACCGTCGGTCTCGCGAGGATGTCGCCGACCGCGATGCCACGACCCGCCGCGAACTGGTGCATCGCGAGGCGCTTGCGTCCGGGAGCCTGGATCTCGCGGACGACGATCGGATGGTCCGCGGTCGCGATGTGCGCGCCGGCGTCGTCGATCGCGAGCACGGTGCCGGGCGGCGTGGACACCGACGAGGCGGCGCCGGCCGGCGGCTTCTCGTCGCGCGCGCGGAACAGCTTCACGACCTGGTCGCGGAGCGTGGCTTGCGCGCCGGGCCACGGATCGACGCCGCGGATGCGCGCGGCCACCAGGTGCGCGGGTCGCGCGAAGTCGATGAAGCCGTCCGACTTGTCGAGCATGCGCGCGTGCGTGGCGCCGGCGTGGTCCTGCGCGGTCGCGGTCAGCGTGTTGGCGGCGAGGCCCTCGATCGCGTCGAGGAGCGCCGCGGCGCCGATCGGTGCGAGGCGCGCCATCAGCTCGCCCGAGGTCTCGTCGGGATCGATGGGCGTGCGCCGCTCGAGGTAGACGGGGCCGGTGTCCATGCCCTCGTCGAGCTGCATGATCGAGACGCCCGTCTCGGCGTCGCCGTTGATGACGGCCCACTGGACGGGCGCGGCGCCTCGGTACTTGGGGAGCAACGAGCCGTGCACGTTGATGCAGCCGCGAGGCAGCGCGGCGAGGACGTCGGGCGGCAGGATCTTGCCGTAGGCGACGACGACCGCGAGCTCCGCCCTGGTCGCGACGAGCGCGTCGCGCAGCTCGCCGGTGCGCGCCGACCTGGGCTGCGCGATGGGGAGGCCGAGCTCGACGGCGGCGACCTTGACCGCGGGCGCCGTGAGCTGCGAGCCGCGCCCTGCGGGCTTGTCGGGCTGGCTGACGACGAGCGCGACCTCGTGCCTGGTCGCGAGCGCGCGCAGGCAGGGCACCGCGAACTCCGGGGAGCCCATGAAGACGACGCGCATCGCGGCCTATCTACCACGCCATGTCGCCCTGGTGTCGTCGGGCGGGCGGAAGGCGCTACTCGACGAGGTTCGACAGGTAGGTCAGGCGCAGTCGATCGTCGCGCAGGACGCGGAACGCTTCGTCGAGGACATGCGCGATGTCGTCGAGCTCCTGCGCGAGCTCGCGGCGCAGATCGTTCGGGAACGAGTCCTGCGCGAAGTCGCGGCGCGCGGCTTGATACGCGCGGCGGATCTCGAACGCGGTAGCGTCGCGGCGGACGCCGAGCAGCGCGAAGTAGTCCGCTTCGCTGACGAGCTGCCAGCGCGCGCGGACGCGCTCGCGATCGATCGCGAGGTCCGTCTCGCCGACGAGCGCGCTCCCCTCGTCGGGGACCTCGGTGTCCGTGCGGCGCGCGGTCGCGAGCCCGAGCACGCACAGACCCCACGCGAGCGGCAGCACGTCGGCGACGTCGACGCCCGCGGCGCGAGCGACCGTCGCGAGGTCGGACTGCGCGTCGAACGCCGCGAGGGCGCCGCGCTCCTCGGGGGCGAGGTCACCGAGGTTGATGATGCCGCCGAGGCGCTCGCGATCGGGGACCTCGATCACCGTCGACGGCGCGCCGATCAGCCGCTCGAGCGAGCTGCGATCGAGCTTGCGGCGAATCCCCTCGAGGATCAGCGCGGCCGGGTGACGGGAGAGGCGGATGCGCTCGGCCGACGGCGTCTCGTCGATGACGACGTGATACGTGCCGCGGTCCCAACCGAACAGCGAGTACACGATGTCTTCGACGTGGCGGCGCACGGCGGGCAATAGCTCGCGGCGCTTGAGGTAGCCGAAGTCGACGAGGATCTCGCCCATGCGCCGCCCGCTCTCGGCGACGACCGCCTGGCAGCGCTCGTACTGCGACGCGGTGATCTTGCCCTCGCGCACGAGCAGCTCGCCCATGCGATCGCGCGGCTCGCTCGACGACGCGAACACGGGGCGACCCTGGTCGAAGTACACGATCTTCTCGATGTCGTCGCGGCGGAACTTGATGTGTCCCGTCGACGCTTGCGCGAACATCTTCGCGAGGAGCATCGCGGCGTCGGAGAGCCCGCGCACGAGCTCGCCCTGATCGGGCAACCCGCGCTCGCGGATCGCGGTGTCCCACGTGCCGGGCGACGTGGTCAGCTCGCGCGCGTCGAGCATGCGCTGCGCGCGTCCCTCGATCTCGGTCACGCCGCGATCGAGCGGCTGCTCCTCGCCGAGCGCGGCGAGATCGATCTCGGTGTGGTGATCGTGCTTCGGCTTGAGGTCGACGCTCGGCGGCGCGGCGGAGACGCTGCCCTGGAACAGGCGCTGCGCCATCATCGACATCTTGGCGCGCAGCTGGCGCGCGAAGTCGCGGCCGTCCTGCGCGAGCGCGTCGCTCGACGGGCGCACCGGCGGCTCCTCGGCGCTCGGCGGCGCGGGCTCCTTCGCATCGGTAGCGGGCGCCGCGACCGCGGGCGGCGGGCCGCGGAACGCGGGGCGCTCGTCGGTCGGGCCTCCGTCGAGGTCGCCGAGATCGTCGTCGATGTCGTCGAGCACGTCGTCGCGCACGGGCTTGGTCCCCGTGCCGAGGCGGCGCGCGTCCAAGAGCTCGGCGAGCGGCATCGGCGCGTAGTCCGACGCCGGCGGTGGCGCGTAGTCTGTCGGAGGCGCGGGCTGCGGCGGCGTCGTCTGCATCGTGACCGGCGCGAGCGGCGGGATCGGGGCCGGCACCTCGCCGGGCTCGGGGTCGCGGATGATCATCGTCGGCTCGCGCGTCGGCGCTTCCATCGCGGACCACGACGCGCGCCCGCTCTTGTCGAGCTCGGCGGTGTTGCCCGGCTTCCAGGCCGCCTCCGCGACCGCGGGCGACTCCGTATGGCGGCGCGGCCGGATCACGAGCGGCGGCGGGAGCGGCGCGGGCTCGCGGCGCGCTTCTTCTTCCTCCTCCTGGCCCAGGTCGATCATCGAGTCGGCGATCGCCTCCCACCGCGCGAGCCGCGCGGCCCGCGCGTTGTTCGCGGCGGTCGCGTCGCCTTCGACCTGCCCCGACGGCGCGCTGCTGCGGATCAGCAGCACCGCCTCGAGCACCGCGTTCACCGCGAACCGGAGCGCACTCTCGACGACGGGGCTCGACACGAAGCGATCCGGCGCGATGTCGCCCGCGTCGAGGACCGTGCGGACCGGGCCGCTCGCATCGCCGACCAGCACGACGCCGACGTCCGATCGCTGCGGCACCATCCCGCGCAGCGCCTCGATCAGCGCGGCGCTGTCCCCGGTCTCGAGCGACGCGGTCACCACGACCACGTGCGGCTGGTTCGCCGCGAACAGGTCCACCGCGTCGTCACCGCCGGTCGAGGCGAACACGCGGATCGGTCCCGCCGCGAGCGGCTCGGCCAGACTCTCGACGAGCTCGTCGAGCCGCGCCGCATCCGCGACGATCAACACGCAAGGAGGGCCCATCTCCGACACGAATCGTCGAGAGCATACCGCCTCCGCCGCTGACACGCCGGGTCAGAGAGCGGAGTTCGGATCCACGTCCAGCGTGACCCGGACCTTGGACTCTCTCTCGACGGTCATCGCTTGTCGCGCGACCCTGCGCAGCGCGGCGCGGTCCGGTCCGCGCAGCCAGATCTGCCAGCGCGACCGCCCGCGCAACCGCGACAGCGGCGCCGCCGTGGGCCCGAGGATCTCGAGCGTGTCGACCGCGCCGATATGCTCTCGCGCGCGCTCGCACAGCTGCGCGACGCGCCCCGCGACCTCGGCGACCTGATGCTCGTCGGGGCCATCGACGCGCACCACGATCAACCGCCCGTGCGGCGGATAGCTCCGCTCCTTTCGCTCCTCGACCTCGGCCGCGTAGAACTTCTCGTAGTCGTGCGCCGCCGCCGCCGTCACTGCCGCCGCTCCCGGCCGGTACGTCTGGATCAGCACGCGCCCCGGCCGATCGCCGCGCCCTGCCCGCCCCGCCACCTGCGCGAGCAGCTGGAACGTGCGCTCGCTCGCGCGGAAGTCCGGCAGGTTCAACCCGACGTCCGCGCACAGCACGCCGACGAGCGTCACGCCCGGGAAGTCGTGGCCCTTCGTCACCATCTGCGTACCGACGAGGATGTCGACCTCGCGCCGTGCGACCCGCGACAGCACCGCCTCCACCCGCGCGCCGCTCGCGACATCGCGATCGAGCCGCGCGACCCGCGCCTGCGGGAACGCCTCCGCCACCGCCTCCGCGATCTTCTCCGTCCCGAGCCCCTTTCGTTCGATCGCCTGCGTCTGGCACTTCGGACACGCGTCGGGCACGCGCTCGCCCCAGCTGCAGTAGTGACACGTCATCCGATCGAGCGAGCGGTGATACGTCAGCGACACGCTGCAGTTCGGACACCGAAACGCGTGCCCGCACGCCGCGCACAGCACGAACGTCGAGAACCCGCGCCGGTTCAAGAACAGGATGATCTGGTCGCCCGCGGCCAGCGTCTCGCCGATCGCCGCGCGCAGCGGCGCCGATAGCATCGCGTCCGCGTCCGGCTGCCACATGCGCAGATCGATGATCTCGACCGCGGGCATCGGTCGCGCCATCGGTCGCTGCGTCAGCACCAGCTTGCCGTACGCGCCCCGCTCTGCCTGCGCGTTGCTCTCCAGGCTCGGCGTGCCCGACCCGAGCACGCACACCGCACCGGCGCGCTGCGCTCGCACCAGCGCGACATCGCGCGCGTGATACTTCACGCCCTCGTCCTGCTTGAACGAGCCATCGTGCTCCTCGTCGACGACGATCACGCCGAGCCTGTCGAGCGGCGCGAACACGGCCGATCGCGCACCGACCGCGATCCTCGCCTCGCCGCGCCGCAGCCGACTCCACTCGCCAAGCCTCGCCTGCTCGCCGAGCCCGCTGTGAAGGATCGCGACCAGGTCGCCGAACCGCGCGCGAAACCGCGCCGCCAGCTGCGGCGTCAGCGAGATCTCGGGCACCAGCACGAGCGCGGTCTTCCCCGCCGCGAGCGTCTCGGCGATCACGCGCAGGTACACCTCGGTCTTGCCCGATCCGGTCACGCCGAACAGCAGGAACGCCTTGAACGCGCCCGCCTTCTCCGCCTCGCTGATCGCCGACACCGCGAGCGCCTGCTCGCCGGTCAGCACCGGCGGTGGCCCCGCGTGCATCGCCTCGCCGATCGCGATCGCCTCGAGCTCCGCCTCGCGCTCGCTGATCTCGAGGAGCCCCATCTTCGCGAGCTCGCGCAGCACCGGCGCCGAGTGCGGAATGCGGCGCTCCAGCTCCGCGAGCGGGATCCACTCGCGCGGCTCGTCGCCATCGTCGAGCGCGCGGTCCGCGTCGTCCCCGTCGTCCGCATCGTGTGCTCGATGCGCACCGTCGACGACCTCGGCATCGGCTGCGGGCGCGGTATCGGCTGCGGGCGCGGTATCGGCTGCGGGCGCGGTATCGGCTGCGAGCGCGGTATCGGCTGCGGGCGCGGGGGCACGCTCCTCCTCACCATCGACGGAGAGACCGAACGCGTCCGCGAGACCCTCGATCACCGATCGTCGTCGAGGAGCGCGCTGCGCACCCGCGTGGTGCTGCGCGATGTCACCGATCACGCGCACGACGCGCTCGCGCCTCAGCCGCGTCCCGGCGCTCCGCAGATCGCGCAGCTCGACGAGGCCCATCGCCGTCAGCTGCTCGAGGATCCGCTTCGTGGCGGCGGTCGCCTCGGCCGCGGGCAGCTCCTCCTGCGCGAGCCTCGCGACGATCACGCGCTGCTTCGACGGCAACGCACCGCCGCTCCCCGACGACGCCGCGCGCCCCGCGTCGGTCAGTGCATAGATCGCGCGCGCCGAGATGCTGGTGCCCGCCGGCAACGCCGCCCGGATCGCTTCGCCCGGAGGCGCTTCGTAGTAGTCCGCGATCCACATCGCGAGCTCGACGAGGTCGGGCGTCAGCGCGGGCTCGTTCGCGTCGAGCACCTCCGTGATCGCGAGCGGCACCACCTCCGGCGGTGCGCTCGCGATCGCGCGGATCACGACGCCTGTCTGCTTCTTGCCACCGAACTTCACGAGCACGCGCGTGCCGATCCGCACGCGGCTCGCGAGGTGCGGCGGCGTCTTGTACGTGTAGAGCCCGGGCGCCGCGCCGACGACCGCGACCTCGACGAGATCGGTCGCGTGCGCCGTGCCGGTCGACGCGCTCAGCACGCGCGACCTCCCGATCGATCCGGCCGAGGCGGGATCGCCGCAATTCGCACGAAGACGTGCACCGCCACGACCGGCGGACCTTACCATCTGCGTCGGACATGGCCTCCGATCGCCCGTTCCCACCGTCGGCGCGCAGGCTCGCGCTCGCGCGCGCAGCGGGGCTCTCGCCCGCGAGCCCGCTGCTCGTCGGCGCGCTCGCATGCGCGGCCGCCGCGACGGCACTCGCAGCGGTCGGACGCGTGATGTTCGAGCGGCTCGGCGCATCGGTGCGCGGCGCGATGGAAGCGGCGGATGGATCCGCTCTCGACGTGATGCCTGCGCGTGCCGCATCCGGCGCTCACGCGATCGGCGATGCGGCGACCGCCGGCGCGGGTCCCGCGATCGATGCAGGCGGCGTCGTGAACGCGACCCTCGCCCTCGCGCTGCCCGTGCTCGGCGCGATCGCGATCGCCGCGATCATCGCGCACATCGCGCAGACCCGCGCGGTGTGGATCCCGCGCCGGAGGCTGCCGAATGCACCGGCCGAAGATCCGCAGCGCGGCACGCGCGGCGCGCTCGGCATCGCGAACGCGATCGCCATCGCGCTCGTCACGGTCGGCTGGCTGTTCGCGATGGCTCCCCGGCTGTCCGCGCTCGTCACGACCGCGAGCACGAGGGACGCGACCGGCGCCGGCGCCCTCCTCGTGGTCAGCTTCCTCGCGGCGCTCGCGATCGCGTGGGTCGGGCTCGGGGCCATCGATGCGCTCGTTCGCTACGCGGGCCATACGCGATCGTTGCGAATGACGCCCGAGGAGCAGCGCGAGGACGCGAGGCTCGCCGGCGCGGATCCGCGATGGCGTGCCCGACGCGAGAAGCTCGCGCGCGGTGACAGCCCGCGCGATGCCGTGGCCGGCGCGTCGGTGCTCGTGCTCGGCGATGGCGTCGCGGTGGCGGTCGCGTGGGATCCGGTGCGGCGGCCGGTGCCGACGAGGACGGCGAGCGGACGCGCGGCGCGCGCGACGCAGCTCGTCGGCCTCGCGCGCCGGCACTCGATCGCGGTGCACCGCGACGCGGAGCTCGCGACGCTGCTGGCCACGGGCGACGGGCCCGTTCCCGAGAGGCACTGGCCGCGGCTCGCCGAGATCGTGGCGGCCGTTCGCCGGCGGTGAGTCAGCTCATTTCGGCAGCGGCTTCGGATCGCCGCGCAGGAGCTTTTGCTGATCGAACCCCGACGCCGTGTAGACGACACCGCTCGGTAGCTGGATCGGCTCGAGCTTCGAGCCCGGCGCGTCGATGTAGCCGATCTCGAGCACTGCGTGGGTGGCGCCTGGCTTCAGCGCTTCGACGCGCGAGAAGTTGTGCCACGCGGTGGGCGGCCTCGGCGCGAACGCGCGGCCTTCGACCGAGGCACCGGGGTCGAGGACGCGCACCGTCGGGTACGGGGTCTCCAGCATCTTCTCGTCGGTCTCGACGAACGCGCGGGTGAACGCGATCGTGTGTGGCGACATGTCGTCGCGCACGATGATGACGTCCGGGTTCGCCTCTCGCTGCCAGAGCAGACGGTCGACCAGCTGGATCGATGTCTTCGTGTGGTTCGTGACCGTGTAGTCGAGCTGTAGGCGCTTGCCGTCGAGCTTCATGGACCACGTGAGCTGGCGATTCATCGGCTCTTGCTCTCGCCCGCCCACCCGAGCGCCGTCAAGGCAACGGCAGACGTTCGCCGCGCAACCAGCGCTGCGCGCCCCAGTGTGATGCCGTCTCGACGAACGTGTTCTCGGCGATCGCACATCAGCGTATCGCCGGGAAGCGCGGCAAGCCAAGGCCGACGGCCTGGTGCTCGTAGCGAGGCACATTGTTGGCCGCATCCTGCGCGATGCCCGCTGCTGGCGGTTGGCGCGACGGGCTATGCGACCGCGCGCACGAGTGCCGCGATCGCCACCGCGAGCGTCGACACCAGCGTCGCCGTCATCATCACGAGCGCCGCCGGCACCGCCACCGTGGCCGGCGCGTGCGTCCCCGCCCGCGCCGCCAGCCGCGTCCCCACCCCAATCGCCAGCTCGACCACCGCGGCGGTCACGAGCCACGGAATCGCCAGCGTCACCGCCGCCGGTAGCAACGCGCCGAGTGCATCCAGCACGCGCGGCTGCACGCTCGCGACCGCGGGCACGCTCGCGAAGCTCTCCACCACCGCGCGCACGACCATGACATGCCCGTCGATCCCGACGAACACCGCCGCAGCGAGCACGCCGAACATCGTCGCGTACGGCCCGCTCCTCGCCCCCGTCAGATCCACGAGCCGCCCCGCCGTCGCCGCCGCCACGAGCGGCACCGCCGCGATCACGCCCATCGTCGCGCCGATCACCACCTCGCGCGCCGCGATCAACCACAGCGCCCCCTGCACGTCCGCGCTCCCTCCCACGACGACCGCGGACCACACGCCGAGCCCCGCCGCCAATCCGATCTGCACCACCCGCGGCAGCCCGCCGACCAGCGTCGCGAGCACCAGCACAGCCGCGGCCCCGCGCAGCGCGATCACCCACGTCGCGGCGTTCACGCTCTCACGTCCCTCCGCTACCCACCGCCGTGATCAGGGGCCATAGCCGCATCGCGAACGCCTCGAGCTGCCGCGCGATCGGCCCCGCGAACAACACGATCGCCACCCCGATCGCGGCCACGCGCGGCACCACCCCGATCGCCGGATCCTGCATCTGCGTGAACACGCCGACGAGCCCCGTCACCACGCCCGCGATCAACGCGGCCACCAGCAGCGGCGCCGCCAGGAGCAGCGCGAGCAACACGCCCTCGCGCAACACGGCGACCACGCTCGCGGTCACGCGTACCCTCGCAGGAGGCTGTCGATCAACAGCCGCCACCCATCGACGGCCACGAACAGCAGCAGCTTGATCGGCAACGCGACCGTCTGCGGTGAGGTCGTCTGCAACCCGAGCGCGGCCAATCCCAGCCCGACCAGCAAGTCGATCACGAGGAACGGCACGAAGATCAGCACCGCGATCGCGAACGCTTCGCGCAGCTCGGTCGTCACGAACGCCGGCGCCAGCACCGCGAGCTCGTCCTTCGTGCGCGCTTGTCCGAGCTTCGTGCCGAGCTCGATGAACGTCGCCTTGTCGCGCTCCGTGGCGTGCTTCGCGAGGAACGCCTTCAGCGGATCGAGCGCACGCGCCATCGCGTCGACCTCGTCGCGATGCTCCGCCGGCACGACCGCGCGCAGCGATGCGAGCAGGTCGATGGGGCGCGCACTGCCGTCGGGGTCGGTGGCCGTCGCGGTTCCGGTCGCGGGCGCGGGCGCCGTTCCAGTCGCGGGCGCCGTTCCGGTCGCCGGTGCTGTTTCGGGAGCGGTTCCGGGTGCGGGCGCGGTTCCGGGTGCGGGCGCGGTTCCGGGTGCGGGCGCAGGTTCGGTTCCGGGCGCGGGCGCCGTACCCGGCCTCGCCGCCGCGGTCACCATCTGCACGGCGACCGGCGCCATCACGAAGAACGTCAAGATCAGCGAGAGGCCCATCACGACCACGCCCGACGGCGCATCCGTCGCGCCGATCGCATTACGCAAGAGCGACAACACGACCGACACCTTCACGAAGCTCGTCAGCATCAGCACGACGAGCGGCACGATCGCGACGAGCGCGATCAGCGCGACATTGCCGACGTTGTCGGTCACGACTCCTCGCGGTCGTTAGCGCCCACGTGGGCGCTCGTCGCGGCCTTTGCGGACGACGCGAACGACGCGGACGACGCGGACGACGCGGACGACGCAAACGACGCGGACGACGCGGGCGACGCGGGCGATGCGAGCGACGCGTCCGTCGACGCATCCGCGACCTCCGACGCGGCCGACGTCCCGATCCGCGCGCCCTTCGATTCGCGCGCGTGCGGTGCGTCCACGCGGGTCGGAGACGTTTCCGCGGAAACGCGTTCCTGATCTCCGCCAGAGAACGCGACGGCGTCCGACGTCCCGATCGCGCCCTTCGATTCACGCGAGTGCGGCACGCCCCCGCGGGTCGAAGACGTTTCCGCGGAAACGCGTTCCTGATCTCCGCCAGAGAACGCGACGGCGTCCGACGTCCCGATCGCGCCCTTCGATTCGCGCGCGTGCGGCGCGCCCCCGCGGGTCGGAGACGTTTCCGCGGAAACGCGTTCTCGATCTCCGACGGCGTCCGACGTGGTGCTCGCCGGCGATCGACGTTTCATCCACGCCGATCGCACGAGCTCGCCGAAGCTCTGCGTCGGCACCGCCCTCGCCTTCACCTCCTCGCCGTCGAGCTCCGACAGCACGGACAAACCCATCTCGCTCGTGCCGACCAGCAGCGTCTTGCCGGCCACCTCCACGACGTAGAGCGAGCGCCGCGGTTCGAGCGGCAACCGCGCCACCACGTCGAGCAGGTGCGCACCGCGCATCCGCCCCGTGGCGAGGAAGCGCCCGACGACCTTCACGACGACAAACGCCGCGATGCACACGCCCGCGAGCACCACGAGCGACGTGATCAGCAGGTCACCGTAACTCGCCGCCGCTCCATTCCCGGGCATGGCACGGGTCTTATCAACGGGGTCTGACTACGGAGCCGACCACACGCGGGAGTGGTCCTCGATACCCACGCCGCAATCGCGAGCCCCGTCCCCTTGCACGCCGGCACGATCTCGATCCCACGGACCGCGCGTTCCACATCGGCGCGCTGTCCGGTGTCCGACCAATTCTCGGACACCGCGTCCAGCCCGCGGACAACCGTCGCAACAACGTGCCGCGATCGCTCGTATCGCGCGTTGGCCGAGACCTTGCTCGTGCGGCGAACAATGCTGCCGGACACCCTCTCCTGGAATGGTACGTTGATGTCCATGACGAGCGACCGCCGACAGGCGCTCTACGATCGATATCTCGCCCTTCCCGAGTATCAGCGAGGCGAAATCATCGACGGAACGCTCTACGTCATGTCGCGGCCCGCGCCACGACACGCGAATGCAACCTCTGTCCTCGGTAGCGAGCTGAACGGCGCGTTCCAGCGAGGTCGTGGCGGGCCCGGGGGCTGGTGGATCATCGACGAGCCCGAGATCCAGTTCGTTCCGAAGGAGCCGCTGTCGCCGGACATCGCGGGCTGGCGCGTCGACCGCATGCCGGCTCTGCCGAACACCTCGCACTTCGAGCTCGCACCGGACTGGGCGTGCGAGGTGCTCTCGCGATCGACCGAGACCATCGATCGTCACAAGAAGCTGCCGATCTACGCGCGACACGGCATCAAGCACGTCTGGCTCGTCGACCCGACCGACAAGTTGCTCGAGGTCTACGCGCTCGACGAGAACCGCCTGTGGCACGAGGTCCAGATCATCGAAGGTGACCGCCGCGTTCGTGTCGCTCCGTTCGACGCGATCGAGCTCGATCTCTCGGCGCTCTGGTCTGCGCCCACACCGGCGCGCTGAGATGTCCATGCCGCAAATTGCGGCACCCCAGCCATTTCAACCGCAACCCAGAACGCTGCGCCGTCGACAGGCGCGCCCATGCTGAAACATCATCGGTTCATGTGGCGTGCGTACGTGGCGTTCATCGTGTTGTCCGGATGCGGATCGACCGCAAACCCTCGCTCGTGTCTCGACGGCACCTGCACGACCGAGGAGTTCCCGTTCTGCGACGTCAACGGCACCTTCGGCGAGGAGCCCGAGACGTGCATCGCGGTGACGTGCGAGCCGATGACGTTCGCGCAGTGTCGCGACGACGTCGCGATCACGTGCAACGCGACGGGCAACGATTACGACCTGCTCGATTGTCCGCTCGGCTGCCAGGACAACCTCGGTTGCCGGTCGTGTGAGCCGAACCAAACCGTCTGCGCGAATGGCGCGGTTCAGACATGCGATGCCTCGGGAAGCGTGACATCGAGCGAAGCGTGCGCGCTCGGCTGCTTCGAGTCGGAGCCGCGTTGCCGAAACATCGAGCCCTCGAATGGCCTCGCTCAGTATGCGGACGCGATTCCGCAGCCTCCGGATCTCGACCTGTCGGCTGGCGGCACTATTAATGTCGATACCGGAGCGGTGATGGTGGGGCTCGATCCCGTTATCGCGTCGAGCGTCCTCGTGAACCGTCCCGCAGGTGGAGTGCCCATCCGCCTGTTTGTCGTCCGCAACGCACGCATCGGCGATGTTGGGGTCTATGCGAATCAATCGACTGCACTGAACAACCAGCCTGCGCTAGCGATTGTCGCGACGGGGAACATCTCGATCGAAGGCGCATTCCGGCTGAATGGTGTCGGAAGTGTTTCAAATGCAGCGTGCGACGGAGAGGTCGGGATCGCTGCAAGCTCACAACCCTATCGACTAACGGGATCCGGTGGTGGCGGCCACGCGACGGCGGGTGCACCAGGTGGAGCACTGAGCGGCTTCTCCTCGGCTCCAGATGCGGGCAGCGCGAATGGAACGGCCACATTGATCCCACTGCGTGGTGGCTGCTCGTCCGGTGGGAACGCGACGGGCGGAGGAGCGATCCAACTCAGTGCACGAGGAAAGCTCGTCGTCTCCGGTATGATTGATGCGATGGGCAGTTCCGGTCAGGCGGAACAGGGATCCGTAGCGGGCGGTGGTGCGGGTGGAGGAATTCTTCTCGAGGCATCGAGCGTTGAACTCACCGGTAGCGGCAAGCTACTCGGAACCGGCGGCGCCGGCGCGTCTCCCGAGCGGAACGGCGGCTACTCCGAGACCGGAGATCCTCCGCTTGGAGGTACGTGCAGTGTGTCGGCTTATTGCGGTGCCGGAGGAGACGGCGCGACAAACACGACTCCGGCGACGCCGGGCACTAGCATTCCCTTCGTAACCGCAGCGGACTACATCGGTTCGGGCGGTGGCGGTGGCGGACTCGGCCGCATTCGAATCAACACGCCGACGACGACATACTCGACTGCGAGCACTTCGACTGTGGTGGGAGACGTGACGAGCGGTCCGCTCTCGACTCGGTGAACGGGCGCGCGACTTCATCGCGCCCGTGGCTCTTCCAAGCAGAAGTCAGTTGCAGGTTCCCGTTCCGGTTCCGAGCGCGATCGGAAGGAACTGGTACCGGTTCTCGAACACCTGGTAGGTCCAGATGCCGGTGATGCTCGCGTAACACTTGTCCATGTCAGCCATCGGGATGATGACCATATCGTCGTCGGCCTTGAACGCGTCGTTGCCCGGGTACTGCGCGAGATCGCTGATTCCGAAGTTACCCGGAGGCGTACTTGTCGGCCCGGTCGGTCCGGTGGACGCGGCTGTCACCTTCACGTTCGTGAGTGTCACAAGCACGGACTCGTACGGCTCGCCCGTGGCGTCTGCGAGCAACGACGCGACCGTCTGTCCCGTCACGGGCGTCACCTGCGCCGTCGGCGCCGCCGTGACCGTCACGGTCCCGCTCGTGAGCTGGGTCAGCGTTGAGCCCGTCATGCCGCCGCCCATATCGTTGTTGTTGAACTCCACCGCGGTACCAAACACGTTCACCTTCGCACCGGGCACGACGTCGACCTCAGGATCCGTGCTCGTACGAATGTAGAGTCCCTCGTTGGGAGCTGCCGTCAGGCTGTGCGAGACCCACACCTGCCGCTTCATGCTGGTGCTGCCGTTGCGGTTCCCCACCGCGACGACGTAAACGTCGTTGATCTGGACGGCGCCCGTGGCGGTGCCTGCTTGAACGTCGGCAATGGTGCTCGTCGTGAGCACGGAGCATCCGGTGCCGCCACCGACGAGATCCGCCGACGAGCGCGGAAGCACGAGATAGTCGAAGAAGAAGTCGCCCATTCCCGTGATGCTCTCGTAACAGGTACCGACGACAGGCGCTCCGAGATCCGCGAGGCTCGACTGGATCTTGATGTTGCTCGTCGCGGTGAACTGCTTCTGATCGTCACCGTCGTCGAACGCTGCGTACGCGCCCAGCTGGCGCGCGTTCTGGACCGTGATGAGCACGCCTTCCCACTTCTCCCACTCGGCGAGACGTTCCGCTTCCGGCATCTCCGAGATCGCTTTCGCGTCGACGACGGAGGGCGTGGGGACCGTGCCGGTGCCGCGCTTCGTGATCACGAGCGAGCCTTGCGTGTCGCCCTGCACTTCCGTCAGCCCGGCGCCATTTTCGAACACGACGGTGCCGCACGGAGCGGCTTCCGTGCACGCCTCGTGCTTCTCGGCGCCCGTGATGTCGATCAGGTCGCCGACCTGCAGCATCGCGACGTCGGACAGCGACGCGCCGTAGACCTTCACGCCGGAGAACGGACCACCCTCGGGCTCGGCGACGAACAGCTCGCCCGTGCGGGAGCCGTACGTGTCGATCGCGACGACGACAACGCCGCGGAGCTCGATCGCCGTTCCGGGCGCCATCGCGTCGTTCTGCACTTCCTGGATCGTCACGTCGCCGGCGTTCGAGCCGCTGCCATCCATCCCCGGCTGATCGTCACCACTGTCGTCACCACCGCGACAACCGAGTAGAGCGACAGAGAGCGATACAGCGAGGAATGCGATGCGAGTCATGTGGTCTCCAGGCGAATACGGGATGGCGGAACGCGCGCTTTATGACGCGAGTTGCGCGTGCTGTATAGCCAAAAACAAAGCCCGCCTATGCGGCGGGCGTCACAACAGATCGTGAAATGTTCGAGGCGCGATCACAGCAGTGCGATCACCGAACAGCGACGAGAAATCGTCGCAGTGATCGCGCTACGAATCGCTGCTACGCGGTCGGCTGGCCGTTGAGGCCGATCAGCTCGATCAGCGCCATCGGAGCCGCGTCGCCCTTGCGGACGCGCGTCTTGAGGATGCGCGTGTAGCCGCCCTTGCCCTTGGAGTGGTTGGCCGCGAAGTGCGGGCCGATCTCCGAGAACAGGCGCTCGAGCGCGTCGCGGGTCTTCACCGTCAGGCGAGCCTGGCGGCGAGCGTGAAGGACCTTGGCCTTCTCGGCGGCGGTCGCCTTGTCGCCCTTGGCGATGAGGTCGGCGACATCGACGCCCCACGTGATCGTCTGCTCGGCCCACATGCGGAGGTCCTTGGCCTTCGCCTCGGTGGTCTCGATGCGACCGTAGGTCAGCAGCGAGGTGACCATGTTGTTCCACATGGCGGTGCGGTGGGACGATTTGCGGCCGAGCTGGCGGCCTGATAGGCGGTGACGCATGACGATCTCTCTTCTAGGTGGTCAGTCTCGACGATAAACGGCGTCGAGAATCAGGGCTTCTTGAGCGGGTTGGGGCCGGGCCAGTTGTCGAGCTTCATGCCCAGCTGGAGGCCCATCTCGGCGAGGAGCTCTTTGATCTCCTTCAGCGACTTGCGGCCGAAGTTCTTGGTCTTGAGCATCTCGGACTCGGTCTTCTGGACGAGCTCGCCGATGTACTTGATGTTGGCGTTCTGGAGGCAGTTCGCCGAGCGGACGGACAGCTCCAGCTCGTCGACGGTGCGCCAGAGGTTCTCGTTGAGCTTCTCGGCCGCTTCGTCGCGCGGGGCCTCGACCGGCTCCGCCATCTCCTCGAAGTTGATGAACAGGTTCAGCTGCTCCTTGAGGATCTTCGCGGCGTAGGCGACGGCGTCGTCCGGGCGGACGCTGCCGTTGGTCCAGCACTCGAGCGTGAGCTTGTCGTAGTCCGTCTGCTGACCGACGCGCGCGTTGGTGACGGTGAAGTTCACCTTGCGGATCGGCGAGAACAGCGCGTCGATCGCGATGGTGCCGACGGGCAGCTCGGACGAGTGGCGGTCGGCGGGCGCGTAGCCACGGCCCGTGGCGATGGTGAGCTCCATCGCGACCTTGCCGTCCTTGGACAGCGTGCAGATGCGGTGCTGCGGGTTCAGGCAGGTCACGCCGTCGACGAGCTGGAGGTCGCCCGCGGTGACGACGCCCTCGCCCTGCTTGTCGAGACGGATCGTGTACGTCTTGTCGTGCTCGACTTTGAACAGCGTCTCTTTGAGGTTGAGGATGATGTCGGTGACATCCTCGACGACGCCGGGCAGCGAGGTGAACTCGTGCAGCGCGCCTTCGATCGCGATGTGCGTGATCGCCGCGCCCTGCAGCGAGGAGAGCAAGATGCGGCGCAGCGCGACGCCGAGCGTCGTGCCGAAGCCACGCTCGAGCGGCTCGCAGGAAAACTTACCGTAGGTGTCGCTGCGCTCCTCGATCTCCAGCGTCCGGGGACGGATGAGATCGCGCCAGTTCTTGGCCATGAACGCAGTCTGCTCGGGGGTCGGTTCCATTGCTTCAATCTCCTAGGTCGAGCGCTTTCATCACGCTCGATGTGTGTGCGGGTTTTCGAGGCCCGCTCCCAGTTGCGCCGACGAGAGAATCTCGACGAGCGCGAGTGATCGGTTACTTCGAGTAGAGCTCGATGATGAGCTGCTCGCGGATCGGCAGGGTCACGTCCTCGCGCGTCGGGAGCTGCGAGATCTGGCCCTTGAAGGCTTCCTTGTCGAGCGCGATCCACTGCGGAACACCGCGGCGATCGACGGCGGCGAGCGCCTCGTTGATCTTCGCGATCTTCTGCGACGACTCGCGGACCTGGATCACGTCGCCCACGCGGACGAGGTACGACGGGATGTTGACCTTCTTGCCGTTGACGGTGAAGTGGCCGTGGCGAACCAGCTGGCGCGCTTCGGCGTGATCCGAGGCGAAGCCCATGCGGTAGGCGACGTTGTCGAGGCGGCGCTCGAGCAGCTGGATCAGCGTGTGACCCGAGACGCCCTTGCCCTGGACGGCCTTGTGGTAGTAGCCGCGGAACTGGCGCTCGGCGATGCCGTAGATGCGCTTGACCTTCTGCTTCTCGCGCAGCTGCTCGCCGTAGTCCGAGCGCTTCTTGCGGCGGTTCTGTCCGTGCTGACCCGGCGGGTAGGCGCGGCGCTCGTAGCCGCACTTGTCCGTGTAGCAACGCTCTCCCTTGAGGAAGAGCTTCATGTCTTCACGCCGGCAGAGCCGACAAACTGCACCCGTGTAGCGAGCCATTGCTTTACCTAATTCTCTCTGACGAGGTGATCAGACACGACGGCGCTTGCGCGGCCGGCATCCATTGTGGGGAACGGGCGTGACGTCGCGGATCAGGTTGATCTTGAACCCGGCGGCGTTGAGCGCGCGGAGCGCGGACTCGCGACCCGAGCCCGGGCCATTGACGTAGACGGTGACGTTGCGGACACCGTGCTCCATCGCCTTCTTCGCGGCGTCCTCGGCGGCGAGCTGCGCGGCGAACGGCGTCGACTTGCGCGAGCCCTTGAAGCCGCACGTGCCGGCGGACGACCACGCGACGACGTTGCCCGAGACGTCGGTGATCGAAACGATCGTGTTGTTGAACGTCGCGCTGATGTGAGCGACGCCGGTCTGGATGTTCTTCCGGACCTTCTTCTTCTGCTTGCCCTTGACGGTGCTCATGATCGATTTCTTTCCCGACTACTTCTTCGTCACTGCGCCCATCTTCTTCACCGCCATGCGGCGAGGTCCCTTGCGGGTACGGGCGTTCGTGTGGGTGCGCTGACCGCGAGCCGGGAGATTCCGACGATGACGGCTACCGCGATACGAGTTGAGATCGATCAGACGCTTGATCGAGAGCTGCACGTCGCGACGAAGATCGCCTTCGACGCGGTACTTCGCTTCGATCGCATCGCGGATCTTGCGAACGTCTGCTTCGTCGAGGTCATCGCTCTTCTTGTCGGGCGAGATGCCGGCATCCGAGAGGATGACGTGCGCCGCGTGACGACCGATGCCGTAGATATACGTGAGTGCGATCTCGATGCGCTTGTTGCGCGGGAGGTCGACGCCTGCAATGCGAGCCATGGTGTTTCCTTACGCCTTGCTTCTCAGCCCTGACGCTGCTTGTGCTTGGGGTTGACGCAGATGATGCGCACGACGCCCTTACGCTTGATCGTCTTGCACTTCGAACAAATGGGTTTGACTGACGCTCGAACCTTCATGGCTTGCTTGGCTTACTCGTGGAGGTGATCAAGGTCGCTTCGACGCCGGGTCGGTGAGAATCCAAGGACCGTTGTCCGTCACTGCGATCGTGTGCTCGAAGTGCGCGGACATCTTTCGATCTTTGGTCACTGCCGTCCAACCGTCGTCGAGAACCTCTAGTTCAGGGGCCCCGGCGTTTACCATGGGCTCGACGGCGATGACAAGACCGGTTTTGATGCGTTTCTCGGTACCTGGCTTGCCGTAGTTCGGCACCTGCGGGTCCTCGTGCATCTGCCGGCCCGTGCCGTGTCCGACAAACTGGCGCACGACCGAGTAGCCCTGTGATTCCGCATGGCTCTGGATCGCGTAGCCGACGTCGCCCAGCCGGTTGCCGACACGGATCTGCGCGATGCCCTTGTCCAGGGCGTCCTTGGCCGCCGCCACGAGCTTCCGATTCGCCTCCGAGACGTTGCCGACCAAGACGGTTCGCGCGGTGTCCGCGCAGAAGCCGTGCTTGTAGATCCCGAAGTCGATCCCGATGATGTCCCCGTCCTTGAGGACATGAGTCTTGTTCGGGATGCCGTGGACGACCTCCTCGTTGATCGAGGTGCACACGACCGCGGGGTACGGGGGCTGGGCGTATCCGAGGAACGCCGAGGTCACGCGGTGGTAGCGCGCGGTCTCTTGGATCACGCGCTCGATCTCCCCGCCCGACATGTTCGGCTTGGTGATCGCGCGCAGCTGCGAGTACGTGCGCGTGAGGCGATCGAGCTCCGCCTTGTCGACGCTCTGGCTCTCGACGAGCTTGCGGATCGCCCGCGCCGTCTCCATGACCTCGACGTCGACGGCCTTCGCGTGCTTCGCGATCCCCGCGCGCGCGATCTGATCGAGCTCCCACGTCGACGTGCCGATCTTCGCGGCGTCGCACATCGCCTGGAGGATCTCGGCCGCACAAAGACCGGCTGCGCGCTGCAGCTCGATCTCCTGATCCGTCTTGTACTGGATCCTCACAGCACCACTACTGGCGCTGAGCGACGCGGCCTCGCACGCGCGGACCCTTCGGTCCGGCGAAGCCTTCGTAGTTGCGCGTGATGAGGTGCGACTCGATCTGTTGCACGGTATCGAGCGCGACACCGACGACGATCAGGAGGCCCGTGCCGCCGAACTGGAACGGCACGTTCAGGTACTTGTGGAGCAGCGCCGGGATCATGCAGACGACCGACAGGTACAGCGCGCCCGCGAACGTGATGCGCGAGAGCACGCGTTCGATGTACTGTGCGGTGTTCTTACCGGGACGGATGCCCGGAATGAAGCCGCCCGACTTCTTCAAGTTGTCCGCGACGTCGACGGGGTTGAACACGACCGACGTGTAGAAGAACGCGAAGAACACGTTGAGCAGCGTGAACACGGCGTTGTAGCGCCAGTCCGCCTGGTGGAACACCGACGCGAACTCCTGCATCCAGCCGGAGCCGGACATGTTCGCGATCTGGCCGGGGAACATCAGGATCGACGACGCGAAGATCGGCGGGATGACGCCCGAGACGTTGACCTTGAGCGGCAGGAAGCTCTGCGCGCCCGAGTACATTTTTCGCCCGACCTGTCGCTTGGTGTACTGGACGGGGATGCGTCGCTGCGCGCGCTCGAAGTAGCAGATCGCCCCGATGGTGAGGACGACGAGGAACACCATGAACAGCACGGTGAGGCCGCCGACGCTGCCGCTCGAGCCGCCGGCGAGGAACTGCGTGATCGCGTCGGGCATCGCCGCGACGATGCCGGCGAAGATGATCATCGACGAACCGTTGCCGATTCCCTTGTCGGTGATGAGCTCGCCCATCCACATGATGACGGCGGTGCCCGTCGTCATCGTGAGCACGGTCAAGAGGTGGAAGGACAGACCGGGATCCGCGACGACCTCGGCTCCACCACGCGAGAGGCTCTCGACGTAGGTGGCGGCAAACCACGCCTGGACGGCAGCGATGAGGATCGTGCCGTAGCGGGTGTACTGGTTGATCTTCTTGCGGCCCTGCTCGCCTTCTTTGTTGAGCTGGTCGAGCTTGGGCACCACGACCGTGAGCAGCTGCATCACGATCGACGACGTCACGTACGGCATGATGCCGAGCGTGAAGATCGAGAACTGCTGGAGCGCGCCGCCCGAGAACATGTCGAACATGCCCAGGAACGAGCCCTTGCCGCCCTTGGTCACGACATGCTGCATCTCGACCCGGTTGACGCCGGGGATCGTGATGAAGACGCCGATGCGGTACACCGCCAGCATCGCCAGCGTGAACATGATCCGGCGCCGGAGCTCCGGCACCTTGAAGATATTCGAGATCGAACCTGCCACTCGGGTGGGTCCTTACGCCGCCGATGCCGGAGGAGCGTCCGCGAGGATCGTGATCGACCCGCCGGCCTTCTCGATCTTCTCCTTCGCCGTCGCCGATGCGCGGTGAGCGGTGATGGTGAGCTTCTTGGTCAGCTCGCCCTCGCCGAGGATCTTGATCGTGTCAGCGTGCTTCGGGAGGATGCCCTTCGTGCGGAGCACGTCGATGTCGACGGTCGCGCCGCTGTCGAAGATCGACTCGAGCAGCGACACGTTGATCGGGAACGCCTCCACGCGATTCATGTTCTTGAAGCCGCGCTTGGGGACGCGACGTGGCATCGGCATCTGACCACCCTCGAACGCGAAGCGCGCGCCGTGGTGACCCGGACGAGCCTTCTGGCCCTTCACGCCCTTACCGGACGTCTTGCCCTTGCCCGATCCTCGACCGCGGCCGAGCCGCTTCTTGTCGCGGGTCGCGCCGGGGTTCGGGTGAAGGTTGTGGAGCGAGAGCTTGTCGTGTGCGTCGTGAGACATGGGAGGTTCCCGGAGCGCCGTGCAATCTGGCGCGGAATCTAGTGAGAATCAACTGAGTAAATCGCTACCTGGCAGTGTTGCCAGGCCGAGATCAGTCAGCGGCCTCAACGGTGACGAGGTGGCTGACCTTGCGGATCATTCCGCGGATCGACGGCGTGTCCTGGAGCACGACGGACTTGCGAGGACCGCGCAGACCGAGACCCTGGAGGGTCTTGTTCTGGGTGGCCGACTTGCCGACGCCGCTGCGAACCTGAGTGACTTTGAGCTTGAGGGCCATGGGACTACTCCGGGCGGACCGTCTTGGTCGACGGGCGAATCTCCGAGACCGTCTTGCCGCGCGTCTTCGCGATCTGCTCGATCGAGCGGAGCGCCTTGAGCGCGACGATGGTCGCGTGGATGACGTTGTGCTTGTTCGACGTGCCGATCGACTTCGTCAGGATGTCGGTGATGCCCGCGACTTCGAGCACCGGGCGAACGCCACCGCCGGCGATGACACCGGTACCGGGCGAGGCCGGCTTGAGCAGCACCTGCGCGGCGCCGAAGAAGCCCTCGATCTCGTGCGGGATGGTGCCCTTGACCAGCGGGATGCGGAACAGGTTCCGCTTCGCGCGGTCGGTGCCCTTGCGGATCGCCTCGGGGACTTCGTTCGCCTTGCCGAGACCCGCGCCGACGAAGCCGTGCTGGTCGCCGACGACGACGAGCGCCGAGAACGAGAACCGCCGGCCGCCCTTGACGACCTTCGCGACGCGGTTGATGTGGACGACGCGGTCGACGAGCTCGCCGACTTCTTCTGGATTGATCAGCATGGGTACCCTTTAGAACGAAAGGCCCGCGTCACGAGCGCCGTCGGCGATCTCCTTGACGCGACCATGGAAGATGAAACCGTTGCGGTCGAACACGACCGACTGAACGCCGGCGGCCTTCAGCTTGTCGCCGATCGCCTTGCCGACAGCGCGAGCGCGCTCCTTCTTCGGCTTGCCTGCGAGGGCGGCCTTGAGGCCCTCCTCGAGCTCCGACGACGCCGCGAGCACGCGGCCCGTGGTGTCGTCGATCGCCTGCGCGTACGCGTAGCGCGCCGAGCGGAACACGCTCAGGCGCGGACGCTCCGCGGTACCGCTGACGCGGAGGCGAATGTGAACCTTGCGGCGCAGCCGCTTGCGGGTCTTCTCGTTTGCAACTTTGACGTGGCCAGCCATGACGCTTCTTCCTTAGCTCACTTGCCTGCGGTCTTGCCGGCTTTACGAGTGATGTGCTCCTCGATGTACTTCACGCCCTTGCCCTTGTACGGCTCGGGGGGACGGAAGCTACGGATCTTCGACGCCGCGGCGCCGAGCGCCTGCTTGTCGATGCCCGACAGGATGAGGAGGTTCTTGTCGACCTTGGCCTCGATCCCCTCGGGGAGCTTGTAGTTGATCGGGTGGGAGAAGCCGAGCGAGAGGACGAGGTCCGTCTTGCCCTTGAGCTCCGCCTTGTAGCCGACACCGTTGATCTCGAGCGTGCGCGTGAAGCCGTTCGTCACACCGGTGAGGATGTTGTTGACGAGCGCGCGCATGAGGCCGTGGGCCGCACGAGACGGACCATCGTTGCTCTTGCGCTCGAAGACGATGACGTCCTTGCCTTCGTCCTTGTCCTGCTTGATCTCGACGTCCTTGTGGCGCTTGAGCGACAGCGTGCCCTTGGGGCCCTTCGCCGACACGACGTCCTTGGTGATCGAGACAGTGACCCCTTTCGGGATCTCGACTGGTTTACGTCCGATACGCGACATGACTCACCAGACCTCGCAGAGGACTTCGCCGCCAACGCCCTTGGTCCGGGCTTCTTTGTCGGTCATCACGCCCTGCGACGTGGAAAGGATGGCGATGCCGAGGCCGTTGCGGACCCGAGGCACCTGCTTGGCGGGAACGTACGCGCGCTGGCCGGGGCGCGACACACGGCGCATGCCGGTGATCGCGTTGCCGGACGGCGTCGCACGCCCGTCGTAACGAAGCGCGAGCTTCAACATGCCCTGCTTGTTGTCCTCCTGCGAGGACACGCTCTGCACGAAGCCCTCATCGCGGAGGATCTCCGCGATGCGCAGCTTGAGGTTCGAGCGCGGGCACTCGACGGTGGTCTTGCGAGCGCGGATACCGTTTCGGATGCGCGCGAGGAAATCAGCGATTGGATCGGTCATCGACATGGTTCACCAGCTCGACTTGATGACGCCGGGGATATCGCCGCGCAGTGCCAGCTCGCGAAAGCAGCACCGGCACATCTCGAACTTCCGGAGGTAGGCGCGCGGACGGCCGCAGCGCTTGCAGCGCGACTTGATCCGCACCTTGAACTTTTGCTTCTTGGGAAGCGTATCGATCAACTTGGCCATGACTTACGAGGCTCCCGTGACGCCCATCATTACGGCGGCGCCCGTTGGAGAAGTGGAACGGAACGGCATCCCGAAGTGAGAGAGCAGCGCGCGACCCTCGGCGTCCGTGGTCGCCGTGGTCACGATCGAGATGTTCATGCCCTTGATCGAGTCGATCTTGTCGTACTCGATCTCGGGGAAGATGATTTGCTCCTTCACGCCCATCGTGAAGTTGCCGCGACCATCGAACCCGCGAGCGGAGACGCCGCGGAAGTCGCGAACGCGCGGGAGCGCGATGTTGATGAGGCGGTCGAGGAACTCCCACATGCGCTCGCGGCGCAGGGTGACCATGACGCCGATCTTCTGGCCCTTGCGGAGCTTGAAGACCGCGATGTCCTTCTTCGCGCGAGAGACGACCGGGGACTGCCCCGTGATCGCCTTGAGCTCGTCGATCGCGAAGTCGATCATCTTGGGCTCGTCCTTGGCTTTGCCGAGGCCCATGTTGACCGAGACCTTCACGATGCGCGGGACCTGCATGACGGTGGAGTAGCTGAACTCCTTCATCATCGCGGCCTTGATCTGCTCGTCGTACCGGCGCTTCAGCGTCGGCGCCTTCTCGCGCTTGTACTTCGGCGCGGGGCCCGTCTCGGCCGGACCCTTCTTCTTCGCGCCAGCTTCGCCCTTCGCCTTGGCCTTCTCCGCGCGCTCTTTCTTCTTCGCGGCGGCAGCTTCGTCGGCTCCGGCTTTGTCTTCGTCGTTCGCCATGGTCGTTCTCGTCTTCCTCTATTGAGCGACTAGGTCATGCCGGCGGTCGGGAACTTGGTCCCCGACTTCACACCGACGCGAACCTTGTTGTCGCCGTCCTGGGAAATCTTGGTGCGCGTGCCCCTGCCCGACGACTCGTCGAACAGCTGCACGTTGGAGATGTGGATGGTGCCTTCCTTGTCGACGATTCCGCCCTGCGGATTCTTCTGCGTCGCCTTGGTGTGGCGCTTGATCATCGCGACCTTCTCGACCACCACGCGGTCGCCGTCGACGCGAAGGATCTTGCCCTTCTTGCCCTTGTGCGAACCGGCGATGACGATGACGAGGTCGCCCTTACGGACGTGTGCTGGCTGCGCCATGACTACAGAACCTCTGGTGCAAGCGAGATGATCTTCATGAACCGCTTCGCGCGCAGCTCGCGAGCGACCGGTCCAAAGATGCGCGTGCCGATCGGCTCGTTCTCTTTGTTGATGAGGACGGCCGAGTTGCCGTCGAACTTGATGGACGAGCCGTCGTTGCGCGCGAGCTCCTTGCGGGTGCGAACGATGACCGCGCGAGCGACCTCGCCCTTCTTCACCTTGGCGCCGGGAATCGCTTCGCGGATCGACACGATGATCACGTCACCGATGCCGGCGTAGCGACGGCGAGAGCCGCCGAGCACCTTGATGCAGTACACCTTCTTCGCGCCGCTGTTGTCGGCAACGTCGAGGACCGAGGTCATCTGGATCACGACGCACCCTCCACGGCCTTGGTGGTGATGCGCAGCAAGCGCCAGCGCTTGGTCTTCGACATCGGGCGCGACTCCACGATCTCGACGATGTCGCCGACCTTGCCGGCGTTCTTCTCGTCGTGCACGTGGTACTTCACGCGGCGGGTCAGGAACTTGTGGAAGCGGCGGTCGCGAACGCGACGGATGACCGTGACGACGACCGTCTTGTCCATGTTGGCGGACGAGATGGTGCCGACGATCACGCGGCGGCTGCCACGCGCGTCTTGCTTGGTTTCAGTGGTGGTCTCGGGCATGGCTTATTTGCTCGCGCTCGTCGCGGATTTTTGGGCTTGGACCTCGATGCCTGCCTTGCGACCGTTGAGCACCGTGAGGATCTGGGCGATCTCGCGGCGCTTGGTCTTCAGCAGAGCAGAGGACGTGACCTGGTTGGTGTGCTGACCGAGGTGCAGGCGGAACAGCTCGTCCCGCTTGTCGGCGAGCGCCTGGCGGAGCTCGTCGTCGGGCTGGTCGCGCAGCGTCTCGAGGTTCTTGGACATCTTGCTCATAGGACAGGCTCCCGAGAGACGAGCTGGGTCTTGACCGTCAGCTTGTGGTGGGCACGCTCGAACGCGGTCTTCGCGACCTCGTACGAGACACCTTCGACCTCGAAGATTACCTTGCCCGGCTTCACGACCGCGACCCAACCCTCGACGCCGCCCTTACCGGTACCCATGCGGGTCTCGGCGGGCTTCTTCGTGAACGGGTGGTCGGGGAAGACGCGGACGTAGAGCTTGCCCTCTTTCTTCACGTGGCGAGAGATCGCGACGCGGGCCGCTTCGATCTGGCGAGCGGTCAGCCAGCCGGGCGACGTGACCTGCAGGCCGTAGTCGCCGAACGAGACCTCGTTACCGCCCTTCGCCTTGCCGGCCGTGTGGCCCTTGTGCGACTTGCGGAACTTGGTGCGCTTTGGTGAAAGCATCGACATGGGAAAACCTCGTTACCTCGGGGATCAACCCGCGCGCGGCGGAGTGCGGCCGGCGTTGGGGTCTTTGCGCGGAGCAGGAAGCACCTCGCCGTGGAAGACCCACGCCTTGACGCCGATGCTGCCGTAGGTGGTGTGCGCCTCCGTGAAGCCGTACTCGATGTCGGCGCGGAGCGTGTGCAGCGGAACGCGACCTTCCTTGTACCACTCGCGGCGGCACATCTCGGCGCCGCCGAGGCGACCCGAGGACGCGACCTTGATGCCCTTCGCGCCGAACTTCATCGCGGTCTGCGTCGCCTTCTTCATGGCGCGGCGGAACGCGATGCGGCGCTCGAGCTGCGTCGCGATGTTCTCGGCGACGAGCTGCGCGTTGGTCTCGGCCTTGCGGACCTCGATGATGTTGAGGAAGACCTCGTTCTCCGTGAGCGCCTGGACTTCCTTCTTCAGGGTCTCGACGCCCGCGCCGCGCTTACCGATGACGATGCCCGGGCGCGCGGTGTGGATGTTGATCTTCGCCTTGTTCGCCGCGCGCTCGATCTCGATGAACGAGACGCCCGCGTGGTTGAGCTTCTTCTTGATGAAGCCCTTGAGCTTCAGATCCTCGTGAAGCCACTTGGCGTAGTTCTTCTCCTCGTACCAGCGAGACGACCACGTCTTGATGATGCCGAGGCGGAAACCAGTCGGATGTGTTTTCTGACCCATTGTGCCTACGCCTTGTCGTCGGTGACGACCACCGTGAGGTGGCTGGACTTGTGATTGATGCGGTTCGCGCGGCCCATCGAGCGCGGCATCCAGCGCTTCGCGATGGTCCCGCCGTCGACGGCGATGGTGTGGATGCGCAGGTCCTCGACCGACGCCTCGCCACCGCTCTTGTCCTCGGCGTTCGCCGCCGCTGACTTGATCGCCTTGGAGATGATGCCCGCCGCCTTCTTGGGCATCAGGTCGAGGAGGCCCACGGCCTGCTCCACCGTCTTGCCGCGGACGAGGTTCGCGACGACGCGCATCTTGCGCGGCGACATCGAGATTCCACGAACGAGTGCACGTGCTTGCATGGCGCTTACTTCTTCCGCTCGCCG
This sequence comes from uncultured Kofleriaceae bacterium, assembly GCA_964617845.1. Taxonomy (GTDB): domain Bacteria; phylum Myxococcota_A; class Polyangia; order Haliangiales; family Haliangiaceae; genus JABFXX01. The sequence continues at coordinate 232,154 of CAZUAR010000014.1, forward strand.
GTGTGACCGTGGAACGTGCGGGTGAGCGAGAACTCGCCGAGCTTGTGGCCGACCATCTGCTCGGTGACGAACACGGGGATGAACTTGCGACCGTTGTGGACGGCCATCGTGAGGCCGACCATGTCCGGGATGACCATCGAGCGGCGCGAGTAGGTCGTGATCACGCGCTTGTTCGGATTGGTCTCCTTTTGCGCGGCCGCGATCTTCTTCGCGAGATACTTCTCGACGAACGGACCCTTCTTGAGTGAACGAGGCATCGTCTAGTTCCTTCTCTACTTGCTGGGCCGGCGGCGGATGATGAACTGCTCGGTCCGCTTGTTGTGGCGGGTCTTGAGGCCCTTGGTCTTCTGGCCCCACGGGGTGCACGGATGGCGACCACCGGAGCTGCGGCCTTCGCCGCCGCCCATCGGGTGATCGACGGGGTTCATCGACACGCCGCGGTTGTGGGGGCGAATGCCCTTCCACCGCATGCGGCCGGCCTTGCCCCACTGGATGTTCGCGTGCTCGCTGTTGCCGATCGTGCCGACGGTCGCGCGGCAATCGATGTGCACGCGACGCATCTCGCCCGACGGCATGCGGAGGGTGGCCCACAGGCCTTCCTTCGCCATCAGCGTGACCTTGGTGCCGGCCGAGCGACCGATCTGCGCGCCGCGGCCCTGCTTGAGCTCGACGGCGTGGATCTCGGTACCGACCGGGATGTACTTGAGCGGCAGCGAGTTGCCGGGCTTGATGTCGGCGCTGTTCGCGCTGATGACCTCGTCACCGACCGCGAGCTTCGACGGCGCCAGGATGTACGCCTTCTCGCCGTCCTTGTACTGGAGGAGCGCGAGGCGCGCCGAGCGGTTCGGGTCGTACTCGATCGCCACGACGACGGCGGGGACGCCGGTCTTCTGGCGCTTGAAGTCGACGACGCGATAGCGCTGCTTGTGGCCACCACCGCGGAAGCGCGAGGTCACGCGACCGAGGTTGTTGCGACCGGCCGTCGCCGTCTTGTGCGCGAGGAGCGACTTCTCGGGCTCGCCCTTCGTGATCTCACCGAAGTCCTGCGAGGACATTCCGCGCCGACCGGGGGAGGTCGGCTTGTACTTCTTCATCGCCATCTCAGACTCCCTCGAAGAACTCGATGTTGTCGCCGGCCTTCAGCGTCACGAACGCCTTCTTCCAGCTCGGACGCCGACCCGAGAAGCGACCGACGCGCTTCTCCTTGCCGCGCACGACGAGCGTGCGGACATCGGTCACCGTGACGTTGAACAGCTTCTGGATCGCACCCTTGATCTCGATCTTGTTCGCGTCGCGAGCGACCTCGAACACGACCTGCTGCGAGTAGGCATCGCCTTCCGCGGGCGCCGACGCGCCGCCGCCGGTCTCGCGCAGGCGAGCCGACTTCTCCGTGAGGAGGGGGCGCTTGATGATTGCTTGAGCGTCACGCATGACTACTCACCTTCTCCCGGTTCAGTCTTGAGCGCGGCGGTGATCGCATCGACCGCCGACTTCGTCATCACGAGCGTTTCGTGGCGGAGCACGTCGTAGACGTTGACGCCCTCGGGGGCGATCCACTGCGACGTCGCGAGGTTCTTCGCGCCGCGCACGAGGTTCGTGTTGTCCTTGCCGTCGACGATCAGCGCCTTCGCGCCGGTGTCGAGCGCCTTGAGCGCCGTCGCGACCGACTTGGTCTTGCCGTCGATCGAGAAGTCCTCGACGACCACGAGCTTGTTCTCCTTGGCGCGGAGCGAGAGCACGCTGCGGAGGGCGAGCTTCTTCGCCTTGCGCGGCATGTTGTACTCGTAGCTGCGCGGCTTGGGGCCGAACACGCTCGAGCCGCCGACCCAGTGCGGCGCCTGACGCGAGCCCTGGCGCGCCTGGCCGGTGCCCTTCTGCTTCCACACCTTCTTCGACGAGCCACGGACTTCACCGAGGCGCTTGGTCGACGCGGTGCCCGCGCGACGCTTCGCGCGCTGCCACTTCACGACCTCCCACAGGAGGTGCTCGTGGATCTCGGCTCCGAAGACGGAGTCGTCGAGGTCGATCGACCCGACGCTCTTACCGGAGAGATTCTTGACGTCTGCTTTGGCCATGACAGTTCTCGTTCTTCAGGGGCCGGTGTTAGGTCTTGATCTCGACGTCGACACCCGCGGAGAGGTCGAGCTTCATCAGCGCGTCGAGCGTCTGCTGCGTCGGCTCGAGGATGTCGAGGAGGCGCTTGTGCGTCCGGATCTCGAACTGCTCGCGCGACTTCTTGTCGGTGTGCGGCGACCGCAGCACGCAGTACTTGTTGATCTTGGTGGGCAGCGGGATCGGGCCCGCGATCTTGGCGCCCGTGCGCTTGGCCGTCTCGACGATCTCACCGGCGGATTGATCGAGGAGCTTGTGGTCGTACGCCTTGAGGCGGATGCGAATGCGTGGGGTCGTCATATGAGCTCTCTGTTCTCGGTTCCCTGATCGGGGTCGTTGCCTTCTCGGGACCGATTACTTCTTCTTCTCTTCTTTGACCTCTTCGAGGATCTTCGTGACGACGCCGGCGC
>CAZUAR010000015.1:0-195011 GCA_964617845.1 uncultured Kofleriaceae bacterium
CGCCGATCAGCCGACGCACCCGTCAGAACTCGACGGGATCAAGCTGCCATCAACACCCTCGCGGCGTTGCAGTGGCCGCGGTCGACGAAGCCTGTGCCCACGTGGGCGCGAGCAGCGAGCTGGCGGAGCTGGTTCGCGACGCCTTTCGTCGGTGTCCTCGACGGCGAGGAAGCTGACGATCTCGGAAACTACGCGGGATCGCTGGTGGTGCAGCAATATGCGGCATCGGATCTCCGGCACGCATCGGTTGAAATCGAAGGATGCATTCAAACGGGGGCGGAACTGGAGAGCTAATGAGCCTGTCGAGAACGATTGTCGTCCTCGCGCTTCTCGTCGGGGGCTGCGAACAGAAGGAGGCCAGATCAACACGCGAAGCCACGAACGATCCGTCGCCCACGGTCGCGAAGGCCGCAGCATCGAGAGAGCCAGTGCAAGCTGCGCCGAAACCTGCCGTAGTGAACGAGCGACGCGCGAACGGGCCGGGGTTCACGGTCGCGCTGTCACCTGGCTGGGAACCGAGAACCCAAGCCCCCAACATGTTCGGCGCAAATCGCGGACCGACGATCACGATTCAGATTTCGGCGCCGGTGAAGGACCCGACACGCGCCAATTATCTCGCCGCCACCCGCGACGCACGCGCGTGCGAAGACGTCTTCCGCTCGCTCGGACGCGAGATGCAGATGGAGCTCACGCCGACAAAGAACACCAGCTGTGAGCGCGAGGTCTCCCTGCTCGGACGAACGATGCTGGCCTTGATCCGCAACGTCGAGGATCGCCCGATCTTCGCGATGTGTGGTGGCGAGGGTGATCGAGCGTCGTGGGAGCCCGAATGCCGTGCGATGGTCGCCTCGCTGCAATGGGACGCGACCGCGACGCCAGCACCGGCAGAGACGCCGTCCGCGAACACCGAGAGGATGGCGGATGGCCGTTTGCGTGTGAGCGCGAAGGGCATCGAAGCCATCCTCCTTTCAGGTTGGTCCCTTCGACCCGAGGTCCCCGAGGTGGTGTTCACGGCGATGCGAGAAAAGGGATTCGGCGTCCTCACGGTCTCGATCATCGACGGTGCAGCGAACATCACGAGCGCAGCTGACTGTCGCGATCGAGCATCAACAGTCGCTGCGGATGGCGGCAGGCTGACATCCTCCAAGCTGGAGCACGGCCGTTGTTCCTTCACGATGACCATGCAGGATCAGTCTGCGGAGATGGTGCTCGCACCGGGGCGAGCCGGCGACTCGCTCGCGCTCACTTGCATGTGGGCCACGTCGGACAAGAAAGTGGTCGAAGAGTGCACGACGATGCTCGCCAGCATCGTCGATCGCCGCTAAGCGTGTCCGTGCTCGTGACCCCTATGCCTGCGCCCACGTGGGCGCGAGCAGAGATGGTGACGACGTTCGTGAACGATCACTCACAACAGGCGCCGGACCTTCTTGTCGGTGCTGGAAACGATTCGAGAGGTCACGTTGATGACAGTGTACCGGCTCCCATCGCTATTCCCGCTCCGCCAATTCGGTCCATACAGCTGCGCAAAGATCCGTTCGAGACCCGCTGGAGAGAGCGCGCCCTCGACCACGAGCTCGGCAGGGACGTCGTAGACCCACGTGTTGGTCTGCGTCGCTATTCTCGGGTTGACGACATAGGTCTCCAACTCCGGTCGATAGAACGCCAGCGTGTCCTCGACGGTCAGCTCGACGAACATACGACCGGCTTCCGGTTCCATCACGGACATGTTCACACGATCCCCATGGGGGGCGGCCATGGGTCCGACGTCGGATGCAACCAGGCCAGGGGACCGTACGCGGCCTCGAGCGCACGACCGCGCTTCGAGGGAAGCCAGTCGAAGCGAGTGTCATCGAAATACAACTGTTCGTCGATCGGATTCGTGCAGGGGTTGCTGCCGAGGTCCACGCACACGAGCGCCTTCGCTCGACCCGCGGCGAGTGCATCCACGCCCGCGTCGGTGATCTTGTTCCACCCGAGATCCAGCCACCGCAGGTTTCCGACGAACGGGGAGCTCGCCAAGGCCGTGATGTCGGCGTCGCTGATGCCATTGCGCGCGAACGACATCGACTGCAAGTTCGTCACCGACGGGCATGCCGCGATCTCGGCGACACGGCCGGCGGCACCGGTGAAGACGACGTGGAGGATCGGCTCGATGGCCATGAGTGCTTCAATTCGCGAAAGGAACGTCGAAACGTCGCAGTGGATCTCCTCGACGAAGCCACGGTGCATCACGGCGCCAACTCCCATGGCGACGACAGCATCTGTCCACTGCGGGTTGGCCTCGATCAGACGCGATGCCTCGCGCCGACGGTCCCCGTATCCCGGTGGGATGCCGCGGCGCCGAAGGTCACGTGCCGTGAGTTGTAGATCGATCAACGTTGCGCGTGGATCGTTGCGTAGCCGCGCAACAACCGCGTACTGCTCGCGGAGATCGTCTCGCGCGGGTTCGCGCAAGATCTGTTCGCGAAGCTCGCGCTCTCGTTCGCCCGGAGGAGCTGTCGCTATTGGCAACTCGTTCTCGAAGTTCTGAGCCAGCTGGCCCAACGCCTTGAACGCGTCCGCGATCCATTTGTCATGTCTAGCCCCGATCCTTCCTTGAAAGTCCGGACGTCCAAGCAGCGTTTCCAGCGCCATCTCGGTGGCCGGAAAATCGGACTCGAGTAGATGTTCGGTTGCGCGATCGATGGCCGAAACCAGGCCCCCCACTTGGTCACGCAGCGACTTGCTGTCTGGCGACGCGACTCGCAATGAAGAAAGAGAGCGCAGCATGAAGATCAGCAGACTGGTGTCACCGGCGATGCATCCCAGCTCGAATGCGGGACGCATCTGTTTGGAACCGATTGCCGCGTCCACATGAGCGCGAGCGATGGACTTCCATTCCTCAGTCGCTTCGAATGGCGACACCGGGATTCCGTTCGCGGCAGCCAGTTCTGCGAACCCCCGTGGGCCGATTGATGCCTCGTTGACACGCTCGAGCGGAGCTTGAGCTGCCCCGACGCCGCGCTTGACATCGGCATCGTGAGGGTCCGCCGCTATTGCAGCCTCGATCGCTGCGCGCGTGAACTCTGGAGCAAGCGCGATCCCGGAATAGTATCCAAGGCGGAAGGCATCGAGGGAACCGAGCCTATTGGAGATGGCCTTGTAACCGGGCATTACGTTCGCCCCGCTGCGGGCCGTTGGTCGAGCATGAGCGTCTTGTCCGAGAACCGTCGCTCCCCCCCGAATGATTCGCGCTTCCGACGATACTCTTGCAAGAACTCTTCGCGCTGAGCCTCTTGTGAGAGGCCGTCGAAGTCTGGATCCTGTTTCGCCAACTCGTCGCGCTGAAGGGCTTGCTGCATCAACGCAGGTGCATCGCCGACGTTCTCGATTCCAGGAACGATTCCCCTCGTGTCCGCGCTCACTCCCCGGCGAAGGGAATGATCGACGAAGTCGCCCAGCACCGCGTCCCGGTACTCTGGTGGAATCTTGTTCAACAGGTTCCGCGGCATGTTGTGCCCGAGCGTTCCCGTCAATACTGCACCGGAGATCGTGATTCCCCTCGGGTCACTCTCTAGCCCGACGACGCGTCCGTCGACAATGACGGGCAAGAGCTCGAGCTCGTCCGGCATCTTTCGCAAGAGGTCACCGATTCCGCCCGCCTCGTTCGGATCAGCGCCGATCGAGGGCACGACCTTGTCCACGAACCGCTTTGTCCCATCTGCATAGGTCACCTCGACACGCTCTGTGTTCGTAGCGGGATCCAGCTTTGGTTCTACCTTGAGCACGTCGGCGTGAACGTAGTTGATGCCGGGGTCGTTCAGAAGGCCGTCATTGCGATCCACGCGGGCTCCGAGAAACGGATCGAGGTCGTTGTTGATCGCTTCGATCTGTTGCTGGGCTTTTTCTCTCTCGCGGGCTGAACTGGTCTGGTCGCCCGCAATCACCTTGAGGTGCTCGCGCTCCTTAAGTTGAAGCTTGATGTGCTCGTCGTATACGCGACGGTACTCCTCGGTCAGGGGTGCCATCACATCGGGCGATGCATCCAGGTTCGCGGCGATCGTCTCTCGAACGGCCCTGAGTCGCTCGGCGAGAGCAGGATCGGTGATGGTGGGCATCTGACCAGCGACTTCAACGCTCTTCGCTTTGCCTTGCTTCGCGTGCTCCATCGCCCACACCGAGATGGGACCACCACCGATTCCCAGCACTTCCTGGCCCGCGAAGGTCGTCGGATCCTTCGTCAGAGCCTCTTCGCCACCTATGTAGGATCCTTTCTCTTTCATCTTTGCGAGCTGCTCGGGTGTTAGCTGCGCTCTTCGAGAAGGTGTGTCCGTTGTCTGCAGCTCGCGAGCTGGGCCGAGGCCCGTCGTGATGTCGACGCGATCAGTGCGTCCTAGAACCTCTTTGCCGTCGAGGTTCATCGGTAGGCCCATGTCGTAACGAACGATGTTGCCAGCCTCGTCGAGCACCGGACGGAACTCGAGGCTTCGTACGGGGCCGTCCGTTTCGATCGTTCCTACGCCAGAGCTGAGTCGTTGTGCTGCGACGTGCAGTGCGAGCTCGCTCGAGCGCGTGAACTCGGCATGCGGGTGCATCGCCACGTCGAAGGGACGTACGCCATCCACCCCGTAGCCGGAGATGTCGTATGGCGATTGTCCGGCAGGTTTGTGTCCTTGCCCCCTCCACAGCTCCCGCTTGTTCTTGTTTTCGACTCCGACGCGATCCGTCGGATCCGCGACGGCTGCCGAGCTGCCCGCACCACCCATTCCGACACTCACTTTCGTTGCCAGACGAACCTCTGGCACGCCAACGCCGTCATGCTTTGCAAGCTGATCATCTACCCGTGCGCGCGCCGGCGCGTCGAGCTGTTCGCGAATCGCTACCTCCGTCTCGCGTTGCAACGCGAGTAGCGTCGCTTCGTGCTCTTCGATCGCCTTTGGATTCGGATGGCCTTCAGCAGCGCCCGTACGCTGAGAAACACGAACCTTGTACTCTTCCTCTAACCCGCGGATGTAGTCGAAGTGCTCGGGTGTCTCCGCGGTCTCTTTGAGCTTCTTGATCGCCTCCCACTCAGGATCGGTCTTAGCGTCGCGCAATGCATTCGCTTCGGCCTGCCGCTGCATTGCCCACTCGCGCGGCGTCTTCGCACGGGCTGGATGGTGGTTCGTCTTGTCAGATCCGACGTTCGCACTGGAGGCGTCACTGGGATGCGCAACCTCCCGGCTTGGTCGCTCGCTGGTATCGCGCGCGTCATCGGAGCCGGCGTGCAGTGTCGCACCGTGTGCATACGAAGGACCATCGGTCTCCGTGAAGTGGCCGTGCGCTTCCATTGCTGCTTGCGCGCGCCTCTGCTCGACCTCCCGAGCATGGGCGTCGACATCGTGAAGTCGCAGATCAGCGCTCTTCATCGGCGTGCGGCGCAGCGAGTCCTCGTCCGAGCGCCGCGGCGCATCGTAGTCAATGTGCGATGAACGGGTGACTCGTTCGTAGTCGTCATGCGTCGCCTTCCGCGGCGCGTGCCCGTGCATGCGATCCTGCACGGTGTTGCCGCCGGCATCGAGCAACGTGTTCATGTCGACGTGGCCGCCGCTGACCCCGATGTTCACGCCCGCTTCACCGAACGTTCCCCCCACCGCGCGTCCCAGGCGCGAGAGACGGCCGCTGCCCTTGAACAGCCCTTCCAGCTTGCTGCGCGCGTAGTTGCCGAGGCCCGTCACTCCAAGGACCGTTTGGAAGATCGCTGCGCCGCCACCTTCGCCGTCGAGCGCCGAGTGCGCGGCAGCACCACCGACCGCCGCAGCGCCCATGCCGATCCGTTGAACGATCTGCACGCCTTTGGCGGCTTGCGTTCCCGCCTGCACTCCCTTGCCCATGCCGGCAAATCGCGCGGTCGCCATGTTCACGACGACGTCGACCGCCATGTGCTCCAGCTCGGGCGCGATCTCGAACGCTTCGTTCGCGATCATCTCCTGCGCGGCGATGCGTAGCGCGGAGAAGCCCGCGTCGACCGCCACGAACAGCGCCGGGTTCGCGGTCAGGATCGCGGCGATCTTCGCTGCGATGGAGATGACCTGCGCGATCTTCGCGGCCTCGCGCTGCTTCTCTTCGCGCTGGAGCGCGAGCGCACTCGTGGCCGATTTGTCGCGCCGCGCTTGCTCGCGATCGTCGACACCCTCGACATTGCCGCGCTCCATGAGGTTGACCGCGGACTCGAGGCGATCTTCGGAGCCGCGGTTGCCGCCACGCATGTGGTTCAGCATCTCGGAGCCCGCGAGCCATCCCGAGTGAGAGTTGTCCGCGCGCTCCCTCATCTGCGCGGCGCGCTGACGGCGCGTGCGATCCGCGAGGACACCCGTCTCGCGCACGTGCGCCATGCGAAGCTCGCCGTCGCTCATGTCCTCGCGCGCGAGCTGTTCGGCGATCTCGTGCGCCGAGCGGTCGTCGTCGATGAGCCCACCGGCGAGCGTCACCATTCTCTCGGCGCTCGACACATCCGGCTTCGCGAGCATGTCGCGATCGAACTTCTCGCTGTACTCGGCCGCCTGTGCGGCGAGCGTCCTCGTCGACCCCGCCGAATCCTTCTTGTCGAGGTTCTCGAGGATCTCGGCCTTCTGCTCGATGTTGCCTGCCAGCTCTGCGCGACGCACCTTGGTCGACGCGCGCGCATCGCCTTCGCTCAGCATCTCGCCGGCGGCGTAGCTATCGACGTGCGCCTTCTCGCGGATCCGTTCCATCCGCTCGTGCTTCGTCGCCACGTGGGCCACGGCGAGCCCCGACGCCTCTGTGTCGTGGTCCTTCGCGCGCGCGTAGTACGCGTCGAGCTGCGTCTGCGTGTCGCGCCCGATGACATCCGCCGGCGCGGCATTGCCATCGGCGAGCGCCTGCGTTCGTTGATCGGTCGCGTCGTACGCGCGCATGCGGTCTTCGAGATCGCGGCGCTCGGCCTCGGCCGCCGCCTTCTTCTCGGGATCCTCGCTCTGCAGGTCGGGGTTCGCGAGCGCCTGATCGATCAGGCGCTGGTCGTACGTGCGCATTCCCTGACGCAACCGGAGCGCACGCTCGCCGTTCCTGTCACCACGCGCCGCGGCTTCGATGCGAAGGCGAAGCGTCGAGTCGATACCCTCGTAGCGCTCGGCGATCAGCTGGTCCCATCGCTCGCCGTGCGTCTTGCGAGCCTCCGCGAGATCGGCGGGCGCCATCCGCTGCAGCTCCTCGATCAGTCGCTCGGGATCCTGCGCCTCCTTCTGCGCCATCTTTCGCTTCGCCTTGCTCACGTCCAAACCGTCGGACGTGGACAGCTCCACGGGCTGGAGCAGCGACTCGATGCGCCCGCCCTCCGCCTCTCCGCGCCGCCCCCCGAGTGCAGCCTCGACGTGGCCCCGCTGATCGGCGGGCATGTTGCTCGCGATCTGTGCGAGCAGCACGGGGTTCGTCGCGCGTAGCTCGGCGAGCTTGGTCTCGTCGAGCGACTTCACGATCCGATGGACACGCTCTGGATCGCCCTCGGCCGCCGCATCCACGAGCTGTCTCGCGGCGACGTTGACGTGGTTGCCCGACAGCCCCGCGAGCGCGATGTCCTTGTCGTTGCCGGTGAAGGTTCGATCGAGCTGCTCGTGCAGCGTGGTCCGCTTCTTCTCGTCGACACCCGAGGACTGCAACCTGATCCGTGCGCGGATGAGCTCGATCTCCTCGGGGGAGCGCGGCCCGAGGATGCTGGCGATCTTGTCCGCGTGCTCGGAGTCGTCGCGATCGGCGGACTGCGTGACGTCCATGACCTGGTCGGCCCACGTTGCCGCTTTGTCCTCGAGCTCGGCGCGGGCCTTCGGGTCCATCGCGGCCAGCTTGTCGGTCGCGAGATCGCGCTTGTCGCTGATCAACGAGTGGGCGTTTCGCTTCGCGTGATCGTCGAGCCCGTCGAAGCTCGTGATCATGTCATCGAGCGTCTGGCCGTCGTTCGCCGCCGCGTGCTGCTCCTTCATCTTGCGGCGCGTGAGCGAATCGTCCGCGCGCTCGAGGACGTCGCCGACCTTGTACTTCGCGTGTGGGTCCTTGCTGTAGCGCAGCGTCGTGAGCTCGAGGTTGAACGCCGCTGCCTTCATCGCCGCGATCTTGTCCGCGAGATCCGGTGTCATCGCCGGCTTCGGCGCTGGGCGATCGTCCGCGCCGATGTACGGGAGGAGCACGCTCGCATCGCGCGCCACGCCTGGAACGCGCAGGTCTTCCTCGGCATGCGCGGCCCCGCCGCCGGCGAACACGGAGGTCAGCGTAGACGTCGCCACGGATGACTTCGAAGGCGACGCCTCACGCGTCGCATTCGCGCTCTGTGCTTCCAACTCGCTCACGCCGCCGCCATCTCCTTGCAGCGATCACCTTACGACGTGAGCGGCTGTAGACTCCCTCGCAACGTTCCGATTGCAGGGCGTTTTCCACTCGCCTGCCGCAATTTGCGGCATTGACTTCCACGTCGTGAAATAGCGAGCGACGTCGGTGGTGACTCTCGAAAACGCTTCGTGCGAAGGTGTCCGGCGGAGGACTGATGAAGGTCAGATCACTGCTCTATACGGGGTTGCTGCTTGTCGGTTGTGGCTCGGTCAACGAGAACAAAGAGGATGGCGGCGTGGGACAGGACAGCGGATCGAACGCGGATGCGGGTGTCGATATGGAGATCGATGCTCCGCCCGCTGCATGCACGGAGACGACGTGCACCAACGGCACGCTCGAGGTCTGCGGCAGCGGTGGAATGGTCGAGAGCACGCAACAGTGTGGACTCGGTTGTTTTGCCGATGGTACGCGCTGCAATGCGATCGTTGCCTCGAACGGTCTCTCGACGAGTGTCGATCAGGCCGCTCAACAAGGCGAGGTAACGCTCCCGGACGGAAGTCAGATCAACACGGATACAGGAACGGTATCCTCGGTAGCTGGGACCATTGCTGTAGCGACGACGACCGTCGCGCAATCGGGCGGAGCAACGCTTCGAGTCTTGATCGCAAAATCGTTCACGCTTGGCAACGTGCGAGTCACGGGCACGTTGCCTCTGGCGCTCGTGGCCAGCAACGAGATCAAAGTCCAAGGTGTGCTCGACGTGTCCGCCGACGGATCGAGCGCTGGTGCCGGAGCAGGAACCTGCGCGGCCGGCAACGGTGGTGCACCCGGCTCGGGCTTCTTCTCGACGATTCCTGCCAACAATACCGGCGGCTATCCTCACTACTTGTGGACGATCAACGGAGGAGGTGGTGGCGGCTTCGGCACGGCCGGCGGAAATGGCGGCCAGGTCACCTCATCATTCAACGTCGGGGCAGGTGGCGCAGCGAACGGTGAACCAACGCTCGTCCCACTCAGGGGAGGCTGCGCCGGATACTCCGATGTCGTGGCGAATCGAGGTGCCGGAGGTGGCGCCGTGCAGCTGGTCGCGAACGAACGCATCCACCTCGTAAGCGCCGGCGGCAATCGTGGCGTGATCGATGTCGGGGGCGGAGGCGGTAAAGCGGGAGCACTCGGCCGCGAGGATCTCAACTCCACCGATCCCGTGTTCAGCGCAGCGGGTGGCGGATCGGGCGGGGCGGTGCTGCTGGAGGCCGCGGTTGTCGTAATCGATGATGGGGCTGGCTTGCTTGCGGGAGGTGGTGGCGGTGGCGGTTATGGGGCCTGCACTCCGGCACCCAACGGTGCCGATGCAACGCCGAGCGGCACGGCCGGTGGTGGTAGTTGCGCTGCTGCACGACCTGCAGCGAACGGTGGAGGCGGGGCGACTACTGCGAGCGGCGCCATCGGCGGAAACTCGAACGCAACGCAAGGCGGAGCTGGCGGCGGAGGAGGCGGCCTCGGTCGCATCCGTATCAACACGCGCGACGGTGCAGTGATGACCGGGGGAACCTCCGTGCTTCGCGGGGATCGCACGACAGGAACCGCGGGCGTGCGCTGACTCGTCGGCTCCGGAACGAAAAACGCCCGCTTGTCGCGGGCGTTTCTCGTTTCGACCAAGTGCGACGATTACTCGATCGGAAGGTCGACGTGGCCAAGGTCGGTGACCGCGTTCTGATCACCGATGACAACGTTGTTCTTGAGAACAGGATCCGGCCCGAGAGGCTCGTTCGCCGAGTTGATCGCGTCGATCGACACGACGTAGGTCCCCATCGGCAGGCCAGCCGTCACACCATAGCCAGGCGCGCAATCGAGGATGTCATCCGTATCGCTTCCACCGGTCGTGAGCGTCGCCAAGATGCTCACGCCGGTTGCGGCGGCCTGTGCACACGTCAGCTCGCCACCACCGTTGGCCGCGCGCAGCGTCCAGCTGAGCTCGAAGTAGCCACCGTCCTCGAGGATGGTGGTCTCGAACGTCTTGTCGGTGTCGATGACATCGACGATTGCCGAAAGCGACGTGGCATAGACGGTGCCCCCCTCCTGTGTGGTGAGCTCGATCCACGTCTGATAGATGTCTGGGTCGAGATCGGTGGCAGTACCCTGGAAAGCGCGGCAATCGAAGAGGTCGATGATCGGCGAGCCGATGGCGTTGCCGTTGTCATCGATCACTTGGTTGTAGAGCGCCGTGGTGTTGATCCCCGGAGGACACGGCAACGTGTTGTCGTTGGTCGCGAGGTTCTTGATCGACCACTTGGCGGTGATCGCCGCGAATTCGTCGATCGGGTCATCATCGCCGCTGGTAATGATGCAGCCGCTGGCCGCCATGGCGACCATTGCCGTGAGCGCTACTAGGACAAGTTTCTTCATTGGTTCTCCCCTCGGACAGTAAGTGTACTGGCCGCATATGGACGGTGCGGCCACAGGTTGCTTCACTTGCGAGGTTGAGGCAATCGCTGCGCCAGCATCGTGCCGGAAGGTGTGATCGAGCGCAAATCACTCACAGATGCAGGGCTGTTGGGTACAGTAAGACACCCGCAAGATCAGCTCGACGGCGCCCAAGCTCACGGTATCGCCCGAGATCACGCGGCGCTTCTCGGGTGCGGGTGCGGTGTAGGTGGAAGGCGACGCGGGGCCTTCGGCACATTCGGGAGCGATCGAGAGCAGGGCTGCTCCCTCGGGTAGATCAAATCCGGTTACACCGTGGTTGTCGTCGCAACGCCACGATGCCGATCCCAGCTCGCCGTCGACGTCCCAGAAGAGTCGAATGCGCGTCACGGGGTTGGTGCCGTCGAGCCCAGACGCACAGTCGACGAACTTGTCGGGCAAATCGCTCGACGCGGGTCGCAACTTCCACGACAGCTCGACCGCCCCGCCATCGACCGGCACGCACGCCCCTGCGAGGGCCGTGAGCAAGACGAGGGAGCGCACGTCATAGATGATGCGCGATTTGACCCGTGCTGCGCACGCGTGCTATCGACGAAAAACTCGTTATGCCAGGACTTTCCGCAACATCGACGCCGGTGGTTCTGGGCGCGACCCTGGACATCGTCCAGTTGTTCAAGCACGCGCACTGGATCGTACAGGTCGTGATGGTGCTGCTCGCCATCATGTTCGTGATCGGCCTGTACATCATCATCTACAAGACCCTCTATCTGAACCGCGCCGCGAACGAGACGGCGCGCTTCACCGAGTCGTTCTGGAAGTCGCGCGACATCGAGCAGATCTACAAACACGCGCAAAATCTTCGCAACAGCCCCGTCTCGCAGATGTTTGTTGCGGGGTACACCGAGCTCGCGAAGCTCTCGAGCGACGACACGCTCAAGGGCGATCGCGAAGGCAGCCTCGCGAGCATCGAGCGCGCGCTGCGCCGCGCCCAGACGGTCGAGCTGACGAAGCTCGAGTCGATGGTCCCGTTCCTCGCCACCACCGGCTCCGCAGCGCCGTTCATCGGACTGTTCGGCACCGTCGTCGGCATCCTGTTCGCGTTCGTCGACATCTCCGAGTCGAGCGGCGCGGCGACGCTCAAGGTCGTCGGTCCGCACATCGCAGAGGCGCTGTTCGCCACCGCGATCGGTCTCGTCGCCGCGATCCCCGCCGTGATGGCCTACAACTACTTCATGCGGCGGATCAAAGTGCAGCGCTCCGAGATGGAGACGTTCGAGCACGACTACCTGAACATCATCAAGCGGCACTTCCTGAGGTGACCCCATGGGAATGAGCGCAGGCGGCGATGGCGAATTGAACTCCGAGATCAACGTGACGCCGCTCGTCGACGTCATGTTGGTGCTCCTGATCATCTTCATGATCACCGCGCCGATGATGAACACCGGCGTCGATCTCGATCTCCCGCAGGTCACCGCGAAGAACATCGAGGATCCGGAAGGCAAGCTGGTCCTCTCGATCGACAAGGCGCAGAAGATCCACCTCGGCGGGACTCTGATCACGTGGCAGGATCTCGAGACAAAGCTCAAGGCAAACGAGCGTGTGAAGAAGGAGAGCGAGCTCTACATCGAAGCCGATGAATCCCTGCCGTACGGCATCGTCATCACGGCAATGGCTGTCGCGAAGAACGCCGGGGTCACCAAGGTGATGATGCTCACCGAGGCGACCGAAGACGCTAACCTGGCGACAAAGCTCGGCCAGCTCGACGGCAAGAAGTAACGCCCTGAAATAGGGCGAGCGGGACCACCAAACGTTTAACCAGATATGCGCAACGCTGAAATGCACGCAATGGCCACCTTCGGAGCACTGCTCCTGACGGCGGCGCTTTGCGTCCCGACGGTGTTCCTCACCGACTCGCGCGCGCAGAGCGGGCCCGCGCTCGACGACATGGAGTCGATTGAGGCCTCACTCGCGTACAAGAAGCCCAACGCGCCGAAGCAGCCCCAGAAGGTGAAGCAGGCTCCGAACCCGGAAGTGAAGCCGGAGGGCGTGTCGCGCGACGAGAACAAGAAGGTCGAAGAGAAGAAGGAAGAGAAGAAAGAAGAGAAGAAGAAGCCCGACGAGGTCGTCGATCCGCTGGCGAAGTACCGCCGTGATCAGGATCCCGACACCGACGTCGGCAAGGAGAACGAGGCCGTTGGCGCGTTTGACGGAAGCCAGTTCGGAATGGGCGAGGTGACGAAGGGCGATCCGTACTTCCAGCGCCTGGTGGCCGATCTGCAATGGAGCGCTCCCGAGCTCGCGAAGGCGGGCGCGGAGCCACCGGTCGGTTGCATCCAGCTCACGAAGGAAGGCAAGATTCCGCAGACCACGTTCAAGAAAGAGGGCGACGGCGATCTTCAACCGCTCGCCGAGAACGCGCTCAAAGAGCTCAAGAAGAAGCGCAACGAGACCCCCGAGGAAGTGCCCACGCACCTCCTCCGGGCGCTAACGACCAAGTGGGTATGCTTCAAGTTCACCGCACAGCATTGATTCTCTCGCTCCTCGCGGGCGCGCTCGTCGCCGACGTCTCTGTGGTGAGCGCACAGCAGGGAGTCGTCATCGACGTCAATGCGCAGCAGAAGGGCAAGTACCCGCTCGCCCTCGCGGTCGGCGGCACCGACGCCGTCTCGCGCGAAGTCGCGCAGGTCCAGAGCTTCGACATGTCCGTCGCCGGCGTGTTCAAGGTGCTCGATCCGGCGAGCTTCCTCGACCAGACACCGGGCCTGCAGATCGATCCGCAGAAGTGGAAAGACGTCGGCGCGCTCGGCGTGATCAAGTACGGCGTCAGCGCGAGCGAGATCGAGTTCCGCCTGTACGAGGTCAGCAAGGGCGCGACGCCGGTGCTGACCAAGACGTACAAGCGCGCGGGCTCGAACACGCGGCAGATCGTTCACCGCTGGGCCAACGAGGTCGTGAAGTACTACACGGGCGAGCCCGGCTTCTTCGGCTCGAAGATCGCGTTCACCGTGAAGGGCAAGAAGTCGTCGGCGATCTACGCGATGGACTTCGACGGCCACGGTGCGTACTCGGTGTCGAACAACAGCTCGACGAACATCCTCCCGGCGTTCTCTCCGTCGGGCGGACAGATCGCGTACACGAGCTTCATGCGCAACAACCCGGACCTGTACATCGGCAACGCCGGTGGCGGCCGGCCCAAGCAGATCAGCAAGCATCGCGGGATGAACACGGGCGCATCGTGGTCGCCGGATGGCAGCAAGATCGCGTTGACGCTGTCCAAGGACGGCAGCCCGGACATCTACATCATCAACGCGAGCAACGGCTCCATCCTGTCGCGCCTGACCAACGACAAGGCGATCGACACGTCGCCCGCGTGGTCGCCCGACGGCGGCTCGATCGCGTTCGTCTCGGATCGCAACGGCGGCCCGCAGATCTTCGTCGCGTCCGCGTCCGGTGGTGGCGCGAAGCAGGTCTCGTTCAACGGCACGTACAACACGACGCCGACGTGGTCGCCTGCGAAGGGCAAGCGCGTGATCGCGTACACCACGCGCGACGGCGGTCGCTACGACATCGTCACGCTCGACCTCGACACCAAGGCGATGGTTCGCATCACGCAAGGCGAAGGCAACAACGAGGAGCCCTCGTTCTCGCCGAACGGCCGTGCGATCGCGTTCGCTCGCTCGGGTCAGGGCGTGTTCATCGCCAACGCCGACGGCACCGGCAAGGCGATCAAGGTGTGGTCTGGCTCCGCGACCGGTGTCGACTGGGGCCCTGCCCCGAAGGAATAGCGTCGGTGAACCCGCCCGCGGCGCGCCACCCTTCGCGCGTCCCGCCGCCCACCGAAGCTACGTAGGTCGCGACTCGAGGTACGCGTCGAGCTCGTCGCGCGTGACCATGCCGAGAGCCGCCCCGTGATCGAGAACGAGCGCGATGGCGCCCGGATGATGGTCGAGCTGCTCGAGCACGTCGTCGAGCGGAGCCATCGGATCGACGACCACGACATCCGAGAGCGCGACGAGCCCCACGGGCGTGTGCGGCCCCTCGTGCTCCAGCGTCTCGCCGATCGCGTTGCGCGTCAGGACGCCGAGCGCCACGCCGCGCTGGATCACGGGCATCTCGCTCGCGCGCGATGCCACGAACAGCTGCGCCACGTCTTCGAGTGGCTGCTCCGGGCTCACGGCGGTGGGCGACGAGCGTGCGAGGATCACCGCACTGATGGGAATGCTCGGCGCGGCGAGGCGCTTCGCGATCGCACCGAACGCCGAGCCCACCTTCCACGACGCACGTCGTAGCCAGCCCGCGTCCGTCGAACGAGATCGCGTGTCCATACGGAGACGAAGTTGCAGTCAACATGCCACCGCTACCCGTGCGATGGCGCGCGGCGCACACGCGGTGCGCTCTCCTTCTTCGTCGAAAGCGCCTTGTTTTGCGCGTTTCTCCAGGATCGCGCGCAGTGCGATCGACCGTGCGCCGTGGCACGGGAGCACGAACACCTACTTCGTCGCTGGCGTGCTTCCTGCTCCTCTCCTCCGCATGCCGGTCCCCTTCCCCCACCACTACAGCGCTACGATCAGCCGCACGTTCGCGTCGCGAGCCCGCGTCGAAGCGCCGCCGCGCGCTGCGCTCGAGGGCGGACCTTCCTCCGAGATGAACGGAGACGCGACCGCGTGGTCGCCGGAGCATCTACTTCTCTCGTCGCTGGGCCTGTGCATGCTGACGACGTTCGAGGCGTTCTGTGCGCGTGATGGCATCGAGCTCGTCGCGTGGAATGCGAGCCTCGACGGCACCGTCGAGCGCTCGGCCCAGGGGCTGATCTTCTCGTCGATCGTGCTCTCGCTCGACATGGAGATCGGCGGCAACATCGACCGCGTCGAGCAGACGCTCGAGGATGCGAAGCGCTACTGCCTGATCATCAACTCGCTCAGCGTCCCCGTCGTGGTCGAGACGACGATCCGCCCGGTAGCGGTCGCGGCCGCGGCCTAGCTCGAAGGGCGCACGTAGGTGGCGATGTCCTCGAGGGCGTCGCGCAGATCGGACAGCTTGCACGGCTTGGACAGCGCGATGTGTGCCTCGAGGCCGGGATAGATCCACGCGCTGAGTGCGACGCGAACCGTGCCGGGCGAGTGGGCACGCGCGAAGTGAAACAGCGCGACCCCGTCGACGCGAGCCATGCGCAGCTCGGTCACGAGCACGTCATACGTGTCGGTCTCGAGGTGCGCGAGGCCCGCTTCACCTCCGAGCGCGAACACCATCTCCCACGGCGACTCCTCGGGCTTGAGCGCCAGCGACAGCGCCGCGAGCACGTACGGATCGTCATCGACAAAGAGGATCCGCATGCGGAGGCGTAGGCGAAACGTATCGCAATGCGTCTCTCACGTGGATTCTTGTGAACGCGAACACGAAGCGGAGATTCTCTCAGTCGAAAGTTGGTGACGATCCACCGCGCGTCCCCCACATAGTTGCTCGGGGATGGACGCGACAGCGATTTCGGTTCGACGGGTGCTCGTCTGCGAAGACGCGGACGATGCGCGCTACCTGCTCGCCGAGATGTTGCGATCCTACGGCTTCGAGGTGACCGAAGCGGCCGATGGGAGCGAAGCGATCGAGCTCGTGACGGCCGGCGCGATCGACGTCGCGCTGATCGACATCGGCCTCCCCGACGTGAACGGGTTCGAGGTCGCGCGGCGCATTCGCGAGAGCTCGGCGGCGAAGGGCGTCCGCTTGATCGCGGTGACCGGGTACGGCACGGCCGCGGATCGCGAGAGCGCCCGGCTCTCCGGCTTCGACTTCCACCTCCTCAAGCCAGTGACCATCGAGCAGCTGCTGTACGTGATCGGTGCGACTTCTCCGTGCGACTCTCCGTCCGGATGAGGATGAAGCCTTGGCTCGCTGTGGGACTGACCCTGGTCGCGTTCGGGACCGGTTGCAAGAAGAAGGGCAGCGATGGTGGTGGAGGCGCCGCGAGCGGTCCGTCGGAGTTTGCCGCGTGGACGCCGAAGGATGCCGCGACGCTGTTCGAAGGCGCGTGGCTCGTGCGCATGCACCTCCAGAGCGACAAGAAGACGTACACGTCGATGGCCGGTGAGCCGGTCGCACTCGACATCAAGGGCGCGAAGGTGACCGCGTTCGGCGGCGACAAGGAGCAGGAGCTGTCGTTCGCGATCGAGACGCCGTGCGGCGCATTGCTCGACGAGCCGATCACCGAGGGCTCGATGAAGGGCGGCATCGCGCATCACAACCTGATGTTCGTCGTCGAGAACGGCAAGCTCCTCGTCGGCTCGGGCGCCGCCGGTTACCGCAGGGGCAAGACGGCGCTCGTCTGCAGTGAAGGCATGAACGGCGGCGTGACGATCGTCGACGACAAGGGTGGCTGCGTGACGTGGGACAAGAAGTTCCGCGAGTGGGAGAAGAAGACCGACACGTGCGCGTGGGAGCAGAAGGACGGCGCGGACGTGCTGACGATCGGCACGGGCGACTGGAAGACGGTCGTCAAGGCGCAGGGCGACGTGCTCGCGAGCGATCAGTTCCGCGAGTCGATCAAGGACTACGTGAAAGCGAAGGACTTCGCCGACGCGAAGGCGCAGGTCACCGCGAAGCTGAAGGCGAACGATCCGGGCGAGCAAGCGAAGGCCAAGGGCGGCGTCGCCGGCAAGACCGACACGGTGTTGAACCTGATCGCGACGTTCGCGAGCGACCCGTCGCTGAAGGGCAAGGCGGTCGAGATCACCGCGCAGTACAACGGAGACAACTCCTCGACGAGCAACGGAGAGACGACCTACAGCATGGTGCTGATCGACAGCAAGGACGCGTCCGACCTCTCGATCTACTGCGACCTCGGCAAGACCAAAGGGCCCGAGGGCCTCGTGCAGTACGACAAGGTGATCGCGAAGGGCACCGTCGGCGAGGCGTTCGGCAAGCCCGAGCTCGAAGGCTGCACGGTCACGAAGGCCCCGTGATGCGTCGTCCGCGGTAGCATCGACGCGTGACCGTTGTTCTCGCTGTCCCCGGCAACGTCGCTCATGCCGAGCGGCTCGCCACGAGCCTCGGCGCGCGTCTGCTCGTGCCGGAGGTGCGGCGCTTCCCCGACGGCGAGGTCTACGTCCGCATCGACGGCGACGTCGCGGGCCATGACGTCGTCCTCGTCGGCAGCCTGCACGAGCCGGGCGACAAGTTCCTGCTGATCGCGTTCCTCGCCGGCACCGCGCGCGACCTCGGCGCGAAGGCGGTCGGCCTCGTCGCGCCGTACCTCGCGTACATGCGCCAGGACAGCCGGTTTCGCCCGGGCGAAGGGATCACGGCGTCGTACTTCGCGAAGCTGATGTCGACGGTGGTCGACTGGCTCGTCACCGTCGATCCACACCTGCATCGGCTCGACTCGCTCGACCACGTCTACTCGATCCCGACGACGATCGCGCGCGCCGCGCCGGCGATCGGGGCGTATGTCGCGACGAACATCGACAAGCCCGTGCTCGTCGGGCCCGACGCCGAGAGCGTGCAATGGGTGTCCGCGGTCGCCGACGCGTGCGGTGCTCCGTTCGTGATCCTCGAGAAGACGCGGCGCGGCGATCGCGATGTCTCGATCTCCTCGCCGGAGCGGCCATGGAATGGCCACACGCCGGTGCTGATCGACGACATCGTGTCGACGGGGAAGACGATGGTCGAGGCGACGCGCCAGCTGCGGGCGTCCGGAAGCGCGCCGCCGACGTGCATCGCGATCCACGCGGTGTTCGCGGACGCGGTCAACGACGAGCTCGTCGCGGCGGGTGCGCGCGGCATCATCACGTGCGACACGATCCCGCACGCGACGAACGAGATCTGCGTCGCTCCGCAGATCGCCGACGCGGTCCGCTCGCGGCTGACGTGACGCGCTGACGCTACTGCACCGGCGCCGGCACCGACGTCGCGGTCGTCGCGTCCTCGATCGCCGGGCTCATGACGGCGGACGTCGCGATCGTCGGTTCGCCCTTGCGCGTCACGAGTCGAATGCGCCCGATCGCACCACCGCCGGCGGCCCACGTGCCGCCCGCGCCGCTGCCACCGTCGACGTCTCGACCCGCCGCGCCGACACCGCCCGTTCCCTCGGCGGCGTTGACCGGGACGCCACCCGCGGCCGGCATCGTGTCGAGCGTCGCGTGAGCACCCGAGCCCAACCGCGTTCCGCCACCGCCGCCGTTCACGGCGAGCGCGCCCGCGATCGTGATCGTCGGCGCCTCGAGGAGGATCGTGCCGCCCGCGCCGCCGCCGCCGCCCGCATCGGCACCGCCACCACCACCCGCGGGTCCGCCACAGCCACCGGCGTTGATGCCGCCCGCGGCCGCGATCTCGATCGACGTGTTCGACGTCAGCTGGATCGCGGCGCCGCCACCGGCACCGGGTGCCGCGCCACCACCACCTCCTCCACCGCCACCACCGCCGCCACCGACGAGCACCGTGATCTCCGGGTCGCCGAACATCGCGCCGCCGGCGACGAGCGCACCCGAGGCGCCGCCGACCCCGCCGGCTCCGCCACCGCCGCCGCCGTGGTTGTTCGTGTTCGAACCGGCACCTCCGCCGGAGCCCATCGCGGTCGCTTCCTTCTCGCCACCGTCGAAGCCGCCAGGCCCGGCCGCGCGTCCCATCATGCCCATGCACGGCGGCGCACCGCGACCATCGACGATGCCGCCGATCACGATCGGCCCGCTCGCGACGATCGCGATCGCATGATCGCCCCTGAGCGCGACCTCGGCGCTGATGTGCAGGCTGTTCACCCGGAACACGCGCACCCCGCCGCGGTCGATCAGCTCGACGCCGTCCTTCACGCCGGTGCCCATCGCGCGCGTGAAGCCTCCCGAGATCTCGCCGCTCTTGGTGTCGATCACCGTCGATGCGGTGATGTTCACGTCGGCCAGCGCAGCGGGCTGGAGGTCGGCGGTCATGACCGCGCCACCCGCGGGCACGAGCTCCAGGCACCGCGCGCTACCCTGGTCGTCGCAACCCCAGTTGCACGGCGTGTCGACGGCCGTCGCGCCGGCACCCGCGCACGTGCGCAACATCGTCAGCGTCACGCAGCTGGCGGACACCTCGGTGCACGGGCCCGCGTCGGGAATGACCTCCGGTGCGTCCGCCGGTGGCGACAGGTTCATGCTGAACCCGCACGCGACGAACGTCGTCACGACGACGGAGCACGCGGCGCGATTCACGGCGCGGTGACGCAATCTGCCTCGAAGAGAGCGTTCAGGAACAGCCGCGTGCCCTGGCTCTGCGATCCGGACGCGAGCGGGACCGACGTCTGGTACTGGTGGCCGCCGAGGTAGCTGATCTTTCCGCCGCACGATGCGCGTGGAGCGCCGCCCTTGAGGATGATGTCGTTGCAACCGTCGAGGTATCCGCTCATCCACAGATCCTGATCGCCCGGACCGTTGGCTCCCGTGAGGAGCGTGACCTGGCGGTTGTTCTTGTACATCGTACCGAGGTACGTGCTCAGGTTGTACGCCGGCTCGCTGCCACCGGTGGTTCCGAACGCGCCGTCGAGCTGGTTATACGGAACGTCGGGGCGAAGGACGCGAACGTCCGCCGTCGCCGGTTGCTGGGCGACCTCGTAGCCCGGCAGGTTCTGCCACGTCTTTGGCTTCGGCACGCACAGGTTCTCGACGCACTCGTAGTCCGGGTTGGTGCACGTCCCCGTGCACGCGGGCGGCGTTCCCGTCGTCGTGAGGAAGTGACCATCGCGGCCCGCGTCGTCGAGGAATGGCCACGCGGGATTCGGCACCGTGTTCTCGTACGCGTTCACCGCCTGGCACTCCGCGAAGAAGTGAGTGCCGTGCTTCAGGAACTCGCGGACCTCGGCGACGACCTCGTGGCCGTTGTAGGTGAAGCGCTGGCCGTTGCACTGGCTCTGCATCGCGGGGCAGTTGCCGCCGTCGCATTGCACCTTCTCACGCTCCTCGACGCCCCAGTGCATCGACATGATCTGGCAGAAGCGCGGGTTGCCCGTCGAGTCGAACAGCGCGCCGTTGCGATGGTCGAGGTTGGGCGCGTCGCACGTGCCGAGGTCGCCCATGATCGCCTCCTCGGTGAGCATGTCGGGGTTCGCGGTGTTCGGACCGCAGTCGTCCATGCCGCACTTCGCCGACGGGAACTCGCTGCCGTTCGATTGCGGGATGCCCGCGGCGCGCAGGTAGCCGGTCGCGATCGGCTCGTTGCCGTCGGCGAACACCGCGATCGTCGGCGCGTTGACGATCGCCTTGCCGACATCACCGATGAACGCGTCGGTCGTCTCGTGCACGGTCACCGCGTGAAACACCGAGCGCATCGCCCACGGGTTCGCCGCCCACAGGCTCTGCGTGTTCCACGCGTCGATGATCTCGAGCGCGCGATCGTGATCCGCCGAGTCGATCACGAACGGTCCGCCGCGATACCCGTGGCGGCCGAGCGTCGAGTCGCGGGCCGCGCGGCCCGTGTCGTCCCAGATGACCTTTGTCGTCGCGAAGAAGTCGGGGCTCGCCGTCGGATATCCGCACTTGGTGCCCGAGCCCTCGATCTCGCAGTCCCACGCGCACTCGTCGCCGGGCGTGTTGCACGGTGCCGCGTGCCACGTCTTGTGCGGATCGATCACCCAGTAGACATGCACTCCCTGACGCACGAGCTGATACACGAGCCCGTACGCCTGGAAGATGCCCATCGTCTGATACGAGAGGTCCATCGGGATGATCAGGCTTCGCGCCCCGAACTCGATCGGGCCGGGACCGACGCCGCCATCGCCGTTGCCGCACGTCGACACCGTGCACGCGCCGTCCGGTACGAGCTCGGTGTCCTTGTCGCCGCAAGACGCGAGAGCGAGCACTACGAGCCACAGGCGAGCGTTCATCGTTGCTCCTTCGGTGACGAGCCCAGCAAGCGTCGTGCATCGACGACGAAGCGACCGCGCGGATAGCGCGCGAGATACTGCTCGAGCAGCGGACGCGCGTCGTGACCGCGGCGCAGCGCGAGCCGCGCGGCCGCGTAGAGCGCCGACTCGCCCGCCGACAGCGATGCGAACTTCGTCGCGACCTCGACGTAGCGCGTGTTCGCGAGGTCGAGCTGACCGGACGCTTGCGCGATGTCGGCGAGGATCGTGCGCGCCTCGGCCTCGTCGGCGCCCCGCGCGCGCGGGAACACGCTCGCCGCCGTCCGCTCTGCGCTCGCGTAGTCGTGGGCCGCGAGCAGCGTGCGCGCGCGGGCGAGCACGTCCGCGATCGACTCCTCGACGGTCTCGAGCTTCGGCGTGATGCGACCAGGCTTCTTCGGCGCGCCGACGCGATCGATCGGCATCTCGAGCGTCTCGTTGCTCATCGGTGCCCCGTCGCTCGTCGGATCCGGCTGACGTGCCTCGACGCTCATCGGTGCCCCGTCACTTGCCCGTGTCTCGTCGGTCGTCGGTGCCCCGGCGCCTATCGATGCCTCGTCGCTCGCCGGTCCCGGCCGACGTGCCTCGTCGCTCGTCGGTGCCGCCGCTTCGCCGGGCGACGCGGACGTCTCGATGTGCGGAGCCGCGGATGTCGGCGTTGCAGCCTTGTTCGAGCCGCCGCGCACCGCGATGACCGCCGCGAGCGCGGTCGCGGCCAGTGCAGCGAGCACGACCGGGACCAACCAGCGCGCGCGCACGGGCTCCGCGACGCGCGGCCCTTCGAGCAGCGCACGCGCGATCGCGCGATCGTACAGACGCGCATCCGCCGCGGGCGCGTCGAGCGAGGTGCCGGCGCGGTGCAGCGTCTGCATCCGCTCGCGATCGCCGCGGCACTGCGCGCAGCTCGCGAGGTGATCGTCGAGCTGCAGGCGCTGCGCTTCGTCGAGCGACGACGCCTCGCGATGCAACCAGTCGCGCACGTGGCGACAGCTCATCGCGCACCTCCCGCGAACGTCGTGCCGCGATGCTCCTGGCGACAGCTCATCGCGCACCTCCGGAGAACGCGTCGTCCTTGCGCATGCGCTTCATCAACGCGCGCCGCGCCCAGAAGATGCGCGAGCGGGTCGCCGTCTTGCTCGCGCCCATGAGCGCGGCGATCTCGTCGATCGTGTGCTCCTCGACGGCATAGAGCAGCAGCGCGATGCGCTTCGTCGCGTCGATCTCGTCGAGGTGCGCGTAGAGCCGCTCGGTCACCTCGCGCTGCTCGGGCGATGTCGGCGCCTCGCGCGCGAGTGCATCGGCGTCGGGCAGCTCGACCTCGCGACGATGCCGCGGGCGGCGCAGGTGGTTGTGCGCGACGTGGATCGCGATGCGATGCAGCCACGTCTTGATCGACGCCTCGCCGCGGAACGTCTTGAACGCGGGGATCGCGTTCGCGAACGTGTCCTGGAGCAGATCCTCGACGTCCGCCGCCGGACCGACCATGCGCCGCAGCAAGCGCGCGAGCCCCGGCGCGTGCGCGCGGAACACCGCCTCGAGCGCCGACCGATCGCCACGCCGGCACGCCTCGAGCTGATCCGCGGGCACGCTCGCGCGCACCTTCGCGCCGCGCTCCTCGGGGACCGAGGACAGCACGATCAGCTCGAACGCGGTCGCCCTCATTCCTCTACTTGGTGGCGCGAGGTCGCCAAACTGATGCAGCCTTTTTCGCGCTCACAGCACGACCCGCAGCACGAGCCCGGCGCCGGCGCGGAACCTGCCGAGATCGATGACGCTTTCGCCGTCGACGCGGAGCCGATGCCGCACGAACGCGCTATCGCCACCGAGCGCGAGCCCGACCCACGCGGTGTGGGATAGCGCGACCCGCGCTCCGACCTCGAGGCCGCCGTACGCGGAGTACACGGTCGCCGACCCGTGCCGCCCGTCCGTCGCGTCGCCGCTCGCGAACAGCGTCGCGAGCGTGAACCGCGGCCGCGCGAACAGCTCGAGGCGATCGATCGCCACCGCGCCCTCGATGCCGATCATCGTGTCGAGCTCCGTCACCGACGCGCGCCCCCGCGACGCGACCGCGATGCCGCTCGGTTGCCAGTACGCGCCGATCGCCGGCGACACGCGCCACGCGTCGCGGATCCACGCGCGCCCGATCGCGATGCCGCTGCGTCCGTCGAAGCGCCGGTCGTGCCGCTCGTACGCGATCGCGCCGCCCGCCTCGATCCACCATGCGTGGGCGATCGGCTCGCGAATCACGGTCGGCGCCGTCGTGGGCGCGCGCAGCGCATCGAACAGCCCGGCGATCTTCAGCGCGATCGTGCGCTCCAGCTCCGCCGGCGGCAGCGCAGCATCCACGCGCACGAGCTCGATCAGCGCGCGGCCCGGCTGCGGCGCCGACGCGAACACGACGTAGCCACCGTCGACGGGCGCGACCCACACGACGATCGACGCGCTGCCATCCGCGATCAGCGCCGACGCCCGCTCGGCATAGGTCCACGGATCGGCCTCCGGCTCGCGGCGCGTCTCGACGGACAGCTCGCTGATCTGCAGCTCGACCTGCGCGGCGAGCGTCGGCAAGGCCGGCGCACCGCGCGTCTCGACGAGCACGATCGCAGGCTCGGCGATCGCCGCGCGTGCGACCAGCAGCAGAGCCAACGCTAGCCAGCGCAATGCACGCCCGCTAGAGCGCCTTGAGGGGCGTCAGGCGCAGCAGCACGGGGATGACCTTCTTGCCGGTCACGATGCCCATGTGATCGTACTGCGAGCGGATGTAGAGCAACCGCGCGCCCTTCTCGCGCTTGGTGAAGCCGGCGATCGAGTCGGGGACCTTCTCGCGCGCGACGGCGAACTTGTACTTGTTCGCGAACGACTTCGACTCGGTCGCCGTGCCCGCCGCGACGACGATCAGCTTGTGATCCGCGGCGCGCTTGCCGCCGCGAATGAAGTCGTCGAACGCGTGCTCGCCGGCGTACATCGCGTCGAGCAGGATGATCTGATCGACATGGCGGTGGTCGACCCACTGCATGACGGTGCGAAACGCGCCCGAGTGGCCCATCACGATGATCGGCCCGTCCGGCAGCTTGATGTTTCCACGCGTGACGGCGCGGCGCAGATCGGTGAGCGCCGGCCACTGCACGCGCTCGTCGTTGTTCGACGGCGCGTCGGGCACGATGAAGATCGCGTTCTGGCGGCTCGCGCGGAACTGGCGAGCGAGCGAGTGATCGCGCCACGCGCCGTCGGCGTCGGTCCAGTAGCCGTGCACGTACACCACGGTGCCCGCGGTCGCGCGGTCGTAGTTCGGCGGCACCCACACGTGCACCGCGCCGTGCGCCGTCTTGATCCGCCAGTGACGGCCGCCGGCGACCTCGTCCTCGGTCTTCTCGAGGCGCGACCGACCGTCGTCCTTGATCCGCGGGCGCGGCGTGCGCGGCGTCGGCGTCGAGAGCCGGCCGTGCGCCTTGGGCGCCTCGGCGGTCGTCTTCGGTTTCGGCGTCGCGTTCTCGCCCGGCTCGCCCGGCTCGTCGAGCGGCGCATCGCCGACGTCGAGGTTCTCGTCGAGCATCGAGTCATCGACACGCCCGTCATCGCTACTGGTCGGCAGATCGTCCGCGTGTGCGATCGATACGGCCAACAAGACAGCGATGGCGAGCGAGTGCTTCATTTCTTGGGCTCCGTGATCATCAGGTGGACGTGCTTCTCGGAGTCCGGATAGCCATACCTGAACGGCAGCTTCCGGCGGGGCTGCGCGGCCCACATTTTGACCATCTCCGCGGCGGTGGTTGCCTCGGCCTCGGGGAGGAACGGGCCGACGAACGCCCCGTAGGTCGTCTGCTTGAAGCCGGCCTTCTTGGCGAAGCGCGGCGCGATGCCCGTCGCGTCGGAGGCCATCCACACCATGTTCGCGAGCAGGTAGTCGCGGATCTTGGAGAACCCGCCGAGCCAGATCAGAAAGCTCGCCGCCTTGGTCATCGCGACGATCTTGCCCTTCGCCTCGAGGTGCTTCTGCAGCGCGCTCCCGTCGAACGCCTTGTTCGCGAGGTTTGCCGCGAAGTGGCGGTGGACGATCAGTGGCGCCTTCGCGTCGCCGGCCTTGCGGAACGTCAGCTCCATGTTCGTGAACGCCTCGGAGAAGTCGGTGTCGATCCAGCCGCCCTTCTTCTTCTTCGCGAGCTTCTTCGCGACCGCGTCGATCTCCGTCTGCGTGAAGTAGTGGATCGTGCCGTCGTCGTTCAGCGAGAAGTACTTCAGCGACACGGGCTCGAAGCCGAGCGCGACCAGGCCCGTGATGTGGAACGAGAGCTGGCCGGGGATGCCGCCCTTCTCGAGCTTGCGCATGTTCTCGCTCGTCGAGTCGTTGAGCGAGAGCAGACCGGCCACCGAGTTGCGGAACGCCGCGAGCCCCGCCCGCAGCTGCCGCTTCGACAGCGTCGCGAGGCGCGTCGGATCACCGCCGTGCTCGAGCGAGATCGTCGTGATCTCCGTCGCGTTCGGGTACGTGACCAGCGCGCCGACGAGGTCGCCGCCGCCGAACGGATACACGACCGTCGTCGGGAGTCCCGCGGGCTGCACGCCGGCGAAGAATGCCCGCGCCGGTTCGACGTACTTCGTGCGGAACGACTCGTACCGCTTGGTCATCACCTCGCAGTGCTTGTCGACGACCGCGGCCTCGACCTCGGCGGGCAGCGGATCGGTGCCGCCACACGCGACCACGCGATAGAAGACCTTCGCCTCGGCGATGAAGTCCTGAGCACCTTCGGTTTGCGCACGCGCCGTCGTCGCGAGCATGGCGACGAACAGTGTGCTGACAGCGAGCTTCATGGACCCTCCTCCTCTGTACAAGGACCGATCCGACGGGTCCAATTCCCAGCTAATTCACGTCGCCGCGGTCGCTCGCCGACCCCGGCTTCGGACCGACGAGGGAGTGGAGGATCACTTTTGCGACCTCCTCGCCGCTCGCGTCGCGGAGCGTCACGGGGACGTCGTACTGGGCGCGTGCGCTCGTCCGGGGGATCGGGGGTTCCCCGATGGCGGTGATCGTCCCGCGGGCCTTCTTGACGTAGTCGATCTGCATACCGCTGACGATGAAGCGCGCGTCGTCGGGCAGCGAGTAGGCGAGCGCCACGTTGCCGGCGAGCTCGGCGAGGTTCGCGAGCGCGATGGCGTGGACGCAGTCGAGGTGGTTCCTCACGGTGCGGCGGTCGGTCATCTGGACCTCGGCGTAGCCGGGGCGAAGGACCGTGACCGACGCCCCGATCGTGGAGGTGTAAGGAGCCGCACGCCCGACGAGCCTCGAGAAGAGCGCTTTGCCGCCCGGCAGGGCCGACAGCACGTTCCACGCGTCGCGGATGATGTTCCGCCCGCCACCCAGGTCGCGCTTCGAAAGACTTCTCAAACGGTCGGCGATCGCCATCGGGCGGACCCTATCACCAAGGCTCCGGATCCCGTCGCTGATTTCGTGCATCCGCTCACGTGGAGAGTAGAGTCGATGAGAGTAGGATGGCTTCCAAGGTGATGATCCGGGGCTCGATCTTCGTCGCTGCGCTCGTCGCGGCGGGATGCAGTGGGAACGGCAAGCGCGGACCGATGACGCGACAGGAGATGATCGCGGCGGATCCGTTGCCGCTCGCGCGCGGCGCGAAGTGGACGTACGAGGTCACGGTCAAGAAGTTCGACGCGGACGCGGACAAGGAGACGACCAGGACGCTCGAGTGGTCGACCGAGGTCATCGACGTCAAGGAAGCGAACGGCGTCGTCGCGTATCGCATCAAGGGCTGGCCAACCGATCTCGCCTCGTTCGAGTCGAGCGACGCCGCGCCCGTCGCGAGCGAGATGACGGTGCTGCGCTCCGGAAACAACTTCCTGTTCGGCGCGACCGCCGAGCCCGTGCTCGATGGCGCCGAGGGCTGGTTCTCGTGGCCCGTGATCGACGGCCAGAAGATCTGCCCCAGCGCCGAGATGGTCTACTGCTGGCGCGTGAAGGCCGTCGAGACCGGATATGCGCTCTCGTTCTACACCGGCCCCGACGAGCAGACGTTCGAGATCGAGCCGGGCACGGGAATCTCGCGATTCCACTACGCGCACCACGGCACCACGAACGAAGTGAACGCGAAGTTGATTTCGGTCTATCTCCCTTCTGGTAAGGGCGGCGCTCGTCGCTAGCCTGCCCGAGAGGGCAGCTCACGCCTCGATGCATTGCATGCGTCGAGAGGGGCTCGTACAGTCGTCGTAATGAAGATTCCGGCGATGAACTACTTGGTCCCGACGGTCATCGAGCAGACGCACCGTGGTGAGCGTGGATGGGACATCTTCTCTCGACTCCTGAAGGATCGGATCATCTTCCTCGGGACCGCGATCAACGATGACGTCGCGAACGTCGTGATCGCGCAGCTGCTGTTCCTCGACTCCGAAGAGCCGGAGAAGGACATCATGCTCTACATCAACTCGCCCGGCGGTCACGTCTCCGCGGGCCTCGCGATCTACGACACGATGCAATACCTGCACTGCGATGTCGCGACGATCTGCATGGGCCAGGCGGCGTCGATGGGCAGCTTCCTGCTCGCCGCGGGCACCAAGGGCAAGCGCTACGCCCTGCCCCACTCGCGCGTGATGATCCACCAGCCGCTCGCGGGCTTCCAGGGTCAGGCGACGGACATCGAGATCCACACCAAGGAGATCTTGAAGACGCGCGACACGCTCAACGAGCTGTACTCGAAGCACACGGGTCAGCCCGTCGAGAAGATCAAGAACGACACCGATCGCGACAACTTCATGTCCGCCGCGAACGCCAAAGAGTACGGCCTCATCGACGAGGTGCTGGTCACCGCGAAGAAGAAGGCCGACGACAAGAAGGACAAGTAGCGCTCACGCCTGCAGCTGATCGAGACGTTCTTCTTTCACGAGATGCAGCAGCAACACGCTGCGCAGCTTCTGGATGACCTCCAGCGCGCGGCGCTCGTCGGACCGATCGATCGCCGCGACGACCAAGCCGACGAGCCGACGCAGGCTCGCATGCTCGGCGCGCAGCTTCGCGAGCAGCGTTGTGTGGGCCGGGTATGCGAGCGCCAGCACGCGCTCCTCCCGGCGAATCGAGTGATCGAGCTTGAGGGCGAACCCGGCGAGCTGTAGCAGCGCCAGCATGTGCTCTCCGGTGCGAAGCGAGCGCGCCAAACCGGCGAGCTCGTCGTCGAGTTGTTGATGCTCGTCGTACATGCAGCGAGGAGCTGCAAGGACCATGCGCCGCCAACGGCGCGACAACTGGCCACGGCGTCGTCGGCGAGCGCGGATGGTATCGATTCGATAACGCCATGCTCGAACCGTTGCTCGCGTTCGCGTCGGACCTCGCGGCCGACCTCGATGCATCGGAGCGCTATCGTCGGATCCTCTCGATCGCGCGAAGCCTCGTCCCGTGTGATGCCGCCGCGTTGCTTCGCTTCGACGACGGTGCGCTGGTCCCGCTCGCGGTCGACGGACTGCGCGCGGAAGCGGTCGCTCGGCGCTTTCCGCCGGCGGAGCACCCCCGGCTCGCGAAGATCGCGGCCTCGGGCTCGCCGGTTCGTTTTGACGACAGCGACATACCCGATCCGTTCGACGGCTTGTTCGCCGATGCAGGTGACGCGTTGTCACATGCACACGCGTGCATGGGCTGTCCGCTGATCGTCGAGGGAGAGGTGGTCGGCGTGATGACGTTCGATGCGGTCGCGCCGCATGCGTTCGATGCCGTCGACGAGTCGACCATCGCCACGCTCGCCGCGATGGCAGGCGCCGCGATCCGCACGGAGGCACTCGCGTCTGCGGTGCAGGTGCAGGCGCAACGCCCGACGCGCCAGCTCGTTCGCGAAGCGCTCGATCGGATGGGCGGGGAGATCCTCGGCACGAGCCCGGCGATCGTCCGCCTGCGCCAGGAGATCGACCTGCTCGGCCGCTCGGAGCTCAGCGCGTTGATCACCGGTGAGACCGGTGTCGGCAAGGAGCTCGTCGTCCACGCGATTCACGCGAAGTCACCGCGTTCGGCCAAGCCGATCGTCCACGTGAACTGCGCCGCGTTGCCGGAGCCTCTCGCGGAGAGCGAGCTGTTCGGACACGTGCGCGGCTCGTTCACGGGCGCGATCGATCACCGCGCTGGCAAGTTCGAGATCGCCGATGGTGGCACGCTGTTCCTCGACGAGATCGGCGAGCTGCCGCTGTCGATCCAGCCGAAGCTCTTGCGCGCATTGCAGTCGGGCGAGGTGCAGCGCATCGGCTCCGATCGCCAGCTGCGCGTCGACGTTCGCGTGATCGCCGCGACGAACCGCGACCTGTGGGAAGAAGTGCGCGCGGGGCGCTTCCGCGCGGACCTGTTGTATCGACTCGGTGTGTTCCCGCTGCACGTGCCACCGCTGCGCGAGCATCGCGACGACATCCCGGTACTCAGTGGACACTTCCTCGATGTCGCCCGCGAGCGTCTGAACGTCGGCCCGCTGCGGCTCTCCGTGGCGGCGCGCAAGAAGCTGCGTGAATACGATTGGCCCGGCAATGTTCGCGAGCTCGAGCACACGTTGATGCGCGGAGCGTTGCGCGCGTCGCACGACCATCACGGCACGATCGTCATCGATGTGCCCCACCTCGGCCTCGATCGCGCGACCGCGGCGCCCACGGCGATGGCCGCGAGCGTGCCGCTGCGCGAAGCCGTCGACGAATTCACGCGAGGTTTGATCCACTCGACGGTGACCCAGTGCGACGGCAACTGGGCCGAGGCCGCGCGCCGCCTGGGGCTGCAACGCGGCAACTTGCATCGGCTGGCGACGCGGCTTCGCCTCGATCGCGCGTGAGCTCATTTCGAGCCGGGCGTTGTCATTTCGACGACCGCGAGCGTCTTCGCCGGCGCTCTGTAGCGAGTTTCCGCGTGGCACGCCGGACGCACTCCGGGCGCACATGGCTGCCGTTCTGTGCCTCGTGATGATTCCGTTGATCGCTTCGATTGGCTTCATGTTCGGTGTCGTCGGCGGCGAGCATGGCGTGAGCTGGCTCGCCGGCGCCGCGTTCTTCCTCCTCGCCGCGTTCATGCTCGGCGGAATGCTCAACCTCTCGCGGGTCTGGGACGAGGAGAAGGGCCACTAGCGGGCCGACCCTCCCTGTTCGGGGGTGGCGGTTGAACCACCCTCGACTGGTCGGCAACAGGCGTCCACGGTACGCTTGCGGTTCGATGCCCATCGAGAAACGAGACGGTGCGTCTCTGACCTGCTCCTTCTGCGGAAAAGCGCAGAAAGAGGTCAAGAAGCTGATCGCCGGCCCCACCGTCTACATCTGTGACGAGTGTATCGGGCTGTGCAACGACATCATCGCCGAGGAGATCGAGAAGGAGGACCAGTCCTACGGGTCGTCCACGATCCCCAAGCCAGCGCAGATCAAGAAGGTGCTCGACGAGTACGTGATCGGGCAGGACCGGGCGAAGAAGATCCTCGCCGTCGCCGTTCACAACCACTACAAGCGCATCGATCACAAGCAGGCCGGTGGGCAGCCCGAGGAAGAGGTCGAGCTGCAGAAGTCGAACATCCTGCTGCTCGGTCCGACGGGCTCGGGCAAGACGCTGCTCGCGCAGACCCTCGCGCGCATCCTCAACGTGCCGTTCGCGATCGCGGACGCGACCAACCTCACCGAGGCGGGCTACGTCGGCGAGGACGTCGAGAACATCATCGTCTCGCTGCTGCAGAACGCCGATCACGACATCGAGCGCGCGCAGCGCGGCATCGTGTACATCGACGAGATCGACAAGATCGCGCGCAAGAGCGACAACCCGTCGATCACGCGCGACGTGTCGGGCGAGGGCGTCCAGCAAGCGCTGCTGAAGATCATCGAGGGCACCACCGCGAGCGTCCCGCCCAAGGGCGGTCGCAAGCACCCGCAGCAGGAGTTCCTGCAGGTCGACACGACGAACATCCTGTTCATCTGCGGCGGTGCGTTCACCGGTCTCGAGGACATCATCGAGAACCGCATCGGTCAGAAGATGATCGGCTTTGGCGCGGGCATGAACAAGAAGGTCGAGCGCAGCCAGTGGGAGCTGATCCAGGAGGTGGAGCCGGAGGACCTGCTGAAGTACGGCATGATCCCCGAGTTCATCGGCCGCCTCCCGGTCATCGCGCCGCTCCACGAGCTGTCGGAAGAAGCGCTCGTCCAGATCCTCACGCAGCCGAAGAACGCGCTCGTGAAGCAGTACCAGAAGCTGTTCGAGATGGACGGCGTGAAGCTGAAGTTCGGCAAGGGCGCGCTGACCAAGGTCGCGTCGATGGCCGCCGAGCAGAAGTCCGGTGCGCGTGGCCTGCGCGCGATCCTCGAGAGTGCGTTGCTCGACATCATGTACGACACGCCCGGTCAGTCCGTGAGCGAGGTCATGATCAACGAGGACGTGATCGAGAAGCATGGCGCGGCGCTGGTCTCGTATTCCAAGGACGGCAAGCAGGCAGAGACAACGGCCTAGGTCGCGCTGCGGTACGATTGGAGCGTGCGTGTCGCGCTCGTCGTCCTGTTGCTGGTCGGTTGTGGCCGGCATGGCTTCGAGGAGCGTCCCGACGCGCGCGACCAGGACGACGCTGTGATCGATCCGGGCATCGTCCAGCTGTCGCTGCGCGGCAGTGCGGTGTGCGTGCGCACCGGCGACGGACGCGTCGCGTGCTGGGGCAGGAACGACCGAGGGCAGATCGGCAACGGGACACGCACGTTCGCCGAAGCGACGCCGCACATCGTCGCGGTGAACAACATCGTCACGATCGCGACGGGCGAGTACACGGGCTTCGCGATCGATCGGGACGGCACGCTGTGGGCATGGGGCGACAACGAGTTCGGACAGCTGGGCCTCGGCACGGCAGGTGGAGACAGCCCCTCTCCGCTGGCGATCCCCGTGCCCGAGCCGGTGGTCACCGTCGCGGGCGGGCAGTACCACACGTGCGCCGTCACGGCAGGCGCCGGCGAGCTCTACTGCTGGGGCGACAACGCGTGCGGGCAGCTCGGCACCGGCGACATGGTCGCAAGTCCCTCGCCGCGCAAGGTGCCGGGCATCAGCGGCGTCGACGCCGTGACGGTGAACGACTCGCAGACGTGCTTCACCGACACGGCGAACAACCTGAAGTGCATGGGCGGCGCGTACGTGACCGCGGGGAGCGTCTGCGAGAACGTTCGCCTCGCACCGGTCGCGCCGATCGGTCTCCCCGTCGCGATCGATGTCGCGGGTGGATGCCACATGTCGATGTGCGGGATCGACCCGGCGGGCGACGCGTGGTGCTGGGGCGACAACGTCGCCGGCGTCCTCGGCGACGGCGCGGCGACCGCACGCCTCGAGCCGTCTCGAGTCTCGGTGGTGTCGAACATGTCGATGGTTCGCACCGGCTACACGACGAGCTGCGGTGCGAACGCGATCGACGACGTGTTCTGCTGGGGCGATAACACGCGTGGACAGCTCGGCATCGACAACATGGCGCTGAGCCTGTCGACGACGCCACTGCAGGTCCCGTTCTTCAACGGGCAGCCGATCGACGAGATCGAGACGGAATGCAGCAACACGTGCGCCCGCTCGGGCCACGATGTCTACTGCTGGGGCGACAACGCCGAGTGGGTGATCGACGCCACCACAGTCAACGCCTACCGCCCCGTCCAGCGCCTCGGATTGCCGTTCTAGACGACCACTTACGCGGCGCGTGCGACTTCGCGGTCTACCCCTCCTCTGTCCCGAGGAGGAGGACTGATGACGGACGATTTCAAGAGACTAGTAATGGTCGGCCTCGTTGCCATCGCCGGCTGCGGCGACGACGCGACGCCGCCTGACGAAGAAGAAGTGATCCCGCTCGCACACGCGTCGAAGTCGAGCACGATCGCGCTGTCCGATGATCGCGCGCGCGTCGCGATGGTCAACCCGGAGGACGGATCGCTCAGCGTGTTCCAGACGTCGGACAACTCGCGGACCGCGAAGATCGCGACCGGCGGCAACCCGTCGAGCGTCGTGATCGCGTCGAACAACACGACCGCGTTCGTGTCGAATCGCGCGGACGGCACCGTGGTCCGCGTGATCGGCATCGATGGCGGCACGCCGTCGATCGACGCGACCGTCGATGTCGGCGCCGAGCCCGTCGGCCTCGCGCTGTCGCCGAGCGGCAAGAAGCTGTTCGTCGCCGAGATGGCGGAGAGCCGCGTCAGCATCATCGACACGAAGACGATGGAGGTGCTCGAGTCGATCGACGTCGATCGCCCGCGCGCGCTCACCATCACCAACAACCTCGACACCAACGACGATGACGAGACGCTGATCGTCACGCAGTTCTTCGGCGTCGCCACCCCGGACGGCGAGGCGAAGAACGATGGCCGCACCGGCAAGGTCCGCCTCTACTCGCTCGCGGACCTGTCGACGTATCGCTCGCTCGTCCTCGCACCGATCGACAGCGGCTTCCCCGCCGGTGGCGTCGCCGGCAACCCCACGGTGCTCGCGTTCCCGAACCAGCTGAGCGCCGTCGCGGTCGCGAATGGCCGCGCGTTCATCACGAGCACCGCGGCATCGCCCGAGCTCCCCGTGCGCTTCGACAACAACGTGTTCCCCGTCGTCCACGTCGGTGATCTCGAGTCGGCAACCGAGGTCACCGGCGCGGGCGGCTCCACGAACGTCGCGCGAAAGATCTACGACGCGATTCCCAACCCGTCGCCGACGTCGCCGCGGTTCATTCCCGGCCAGCTCGCCGACATCTCGTTCGTCGACGGGTCGAACGTCGCGTACGTGGTCGGTCTCACGGGCGACGTGATGACGCGCATCACGTTCGGCGATCCCGTGACGATCGGCTCGTCGCAGAACAAGCAGATCGATCTCGCCGGCAACGACACGATCGGCAAGTGCCAGAACCCGACGGGCCTCGTCGTCGACTCGGTCAATCAGAAGGCGTACGTCAACTGCTGGATCAGCCGCCGCCTCGGTGTCGTCGCGCTCGACTCGCAGTCGCTGACGAACACGTTCGAGGCGTCGCCCGCGCCCGCGAACGCGACCGAGGCGAGCATCCAGCGCGGCAAGCGCTTCTACTTCACCGGCCGCGGGCGCTGGTCCGCCGCGCAGGCGAACGGCGCCGCCGGTGGCGAGGGATGGTCCGCGTGTAGCTCGTGTCACCCCGACGGATACACCGACAACGTGACGTGGATCTTCGGCGCGGGCCCGCGCCAGACGACGTCGCAGGACGGAAGCTTC
This sequence comes from uncultured Kofleriaceae bacterium, assembly GCA_964617845.1. Taxonomy (GTDB): domain Bacteria; phylum Myxococcota_A; class Polyangia; order Haliangiales; family Haliangiaceae; genus JABFXX01. Next base: position 34,770 of record CAZUAR010000015.1, read on the forward strand.
TCGCACGGCCCTGGCCCGCAGAAGCAGCGCATCTTCAACTGGACCGGCATCTTCGACGAGCACCACGACTTCGAGCGCAACACGCGTGACACGTCGGGCGGCCTCGGCGCGATCACCGAGGCTCCGACGCTGGCCGACTGCAACAAGCTCGACAAGGAGACGCAGGTCCCGCTCACCGGCATCGGTGGTCTCGCGAAGCCGCTCAAGGAGCTTCAGGACACCGCGCTCTGCGGTCACAAGGACTGGGACGACATCGACGCGTTCGTGAAGACGATCGCACCGACGAAAGCGCGCAAGGCCACGCCCGCCGACGCGGTCGCGCGCGGTCGCCAGCTGTTCGTCGACGGTGGCTGCGCGAAGTGCCACGGTGGCGCCGGCTGGACGGTGTCGCGCCGGTTCTTCACGCCGATCGCCGCGACGCAGACGTCGCTCGCCGCGACGCAGTTCCCGATCCCGGGCTTCTTCCCGTCGACGTGGATGTACAAGGTCGATCAGAGCCCGAACCCGGCGATCGATCGCACGTTCGTCTCGGGCCAGCCGCCCGTCATGGTCGCCGACGACACCGGCGCCGCCGACATCGCGGTCGGCGTGCCGCAGGTCGCGTGCGCGACGCGCAACGTGGGCACGTTCGGCGTGCCGATGGACACCGCGCGCACCGACGCCCTCGAGATCCGTCCCGGAGCCGCGTCGCGCGCGCAGGGCCGCACGGGCTACAACGTGCCGTCGCTGTACGGCCTCGCGCTCGGCGCTCCGTACCTGCACCACGGCCAGGCCTCGACGCTCGAGGACCTGCTCACCGACCCGCGCTGGCAGTTCCACACCACCGCGGGTAACGCCAACTTCGGTGTGGTCCTCGGCGGCGCGGGCAAGGTCGACGACCTCGTCGCGTTCCTGCTCTCGATCGACGCGTCGACCGAGGAGATCGACCTGCCCAAGGACCCGGCGAGCGGCAAGGCGTTCGACGCCTGCCCCGACCTGTTCCAGTGATCTAGATCCTGCAACCGCTGGGGCGCCGGAGTGTCATCATCCAGATGATGATGCGCTCCGGCGTCGTCGTTTTCGGGTGTCTCGTCGCCGCGTCGCTCGCGGCCGCGGATCCCGTGCCGCGAACGCAACGCGTGCTCGAGGTCGGCATCTACGAGGGCGTGCCGTGGCCGCTGATCAACGCGCCGACCGACGATGTGTTGCCCGATGCGCCCACGTCGCCGCCTGCCGAGCCGGCGACACGCGCGGGCAAGAAGGTGCTCGCGGTGCTCGACAACATCCGCGCGACGACCACCGACGACAAGTACCAGGCCTCGACGAATGTCGACGTGAAGCGCGGCATCTACCACTGGGACTGCTCGGGGATGGCCTCGTGGATCCTGCGCCGCGCCGCACCGACCGCGCAGCGCGCGCTCGCGAGCGAGCGGCCCGTCGCGCGTGACTTCGCCGCCGCGATCGAGCGCGCGCCGACCAAGCGTGCAAAGGCCGGCTGGCAGCGCATCGCGAACATCGCCGACGTGCTTCCGGGCGACGTGTTCGCGTGGCGCCGCCCACGCGGGATGCCGAGCAAGAACACCGGCCACGTCGGCTTCATCGTCGGAAAGCCCGTCGCGGTGCCCGAGATCCCCGGCGCGTGGGCCGTGCCGGTCGCCGACTCCACGCGCGGCATCCATCAGAACGACACGCGCTCCGGCGGCGACGGCGAGGGCGGCCTTGGCTTCAGCATCCTCACGTTCCTCGCCGACTCGTCGGGCGCGGTCACCGCGTACGGGTGGAGCGGCACGTGGAGCGAGTGGTACGTCGTGACGAAGGTCGTGTTCGGACGCGTTCACTAGCCCCGAAAATGCGAACAGCGCCCGGAGGCGCCGCACGCGAGAAGCAGAAGCTGGTGGCTAGTACCAGTTGATGCCGATGCCGACCGTCCCGCCGGTCACCGTGTTGTCGATGCCCTTGTACGCGCCGTTCACGAGGCGGCCGCTGAGGTCGATCGAGAAGTGCCGCGCGCTCATCAGCTCGAAGCCGACGGCGCCCATCAGGGCCATGCCGTTCTCGGGGATCGACGACTCGTCGACGATGTCGTCGCCGTAGTAGCTGCGCTCGAGGCGAAGGTTCGCGAAGCCGATGCCGCCCATGATCCACAGCTGCGGCGTGACCCAGAACTTGGCCGCGACCATCAGCGTGCTCTGGATCAGCGTCGTGGTGTCGCCGCTGAACGCGTCCGACGAGACGGTCTGGCCGTTGACGCCGACCTCACCGAGGAGCGCGAGGCGCGGACCGATGAAGCCGCCGATGTGGCCCTCGAGCATCCCCGACAGCGGGCTGTAGTCGCAGTCGACGCACTCGATGTCGCCGAACCGATCGCTCATCCCGCCGAGGCCGAGGCTACCGCCGAACGTCAGCCGACCCTGGCGATTCCAGAATCCGCCGGGCAGCTGATAGGTCGGGGGCTGGCTGGCGTAGTACCCGCCGCCGCCGCGGCCATACCCCTGCGCCGAAGCCACCGCCGGAGCGACGAGCATGAACGCGAGAACGAAGAGCAGTTTGGTAGGCTTCATATGGTTCCTCTGGGCGAATCGCCGTGGCGCGAATCTTCGCAAGTCTGGGGCCAGCATGCGAGTTCGTGACCCCACCGAGTATCACCGAGTTACGACGGCGTTTTCGGTCGGACCACGGTGTGGCATGTGCTGTAAAGCCACGTTGTGAACGCGGGTTGATGATCGCGAGCGCGATTTCGGTCACGCGAGGATCAGGAGCTGATCGACCACCGCGCGCGCACGCTTTGCATCGCCATGGAGCTGGACGCACGGAACGTTGCGCGCCGCGAACAGCGACTCGACCCACTCGGACGACGTCTGCGGCGCGAGCCACCCCGCGTCGATCAGCGCGGCGTCGACGGGACGCACATCGCCACCGGCGAGCTGGACGAGGGCGCCGGGATCCGTCGCGCCCGTGACCGCGTAGCCGACCGCCGCGAGGTCCATCTGGATCTCCTGGAGTCGCGTCGGCGATGCGCCGATCAGGATGCGACGCTCCGAGCGACGCTCCACGCGATCGAGGAACGCGAGCCAGCGCGTGCGATCGTCATGCCCCATCTCGCAGATGTACAGGCCGTAGCCGGGAGCGAGGCCACACGAGCGCGCTTCGGCCTCGGAGATGTGGCGCACGATCTTCGCGCGACCCGACACGGGGGCGCCGCCGTCGTCGAGCACGCTCGAGAAGCTCAGCGTGGTGCCGAGGATCAACGCGTGCTGCGGATGTACGAACATGCCGTCGCGCGAAACGTCGAGCGCTTCGCTGCGCACGACGCCCTTGTTCGTCTGCAGCGCGAACTGCCAGTCGACGGGAAACCGGCGCGCGGTGCGCGGCGGTGCGGGCTTGATCGTGATCTTCGCGGCACGCGCGGCGGTGAGCAGCGCGGTGAGCTGACGGCGCGAGGCATCGTCGAGCTGGAAGCTCACGTTGAACGACGAGGCGCCGCTCGCGGTCGCTTCTTCGAGCGACGACACCTTGCCGACGTTGCCGCGCACGAGCGCGCGATGCCCTCCGAACGAGAGCGCGACGTCGACGTGATCGTTGATCCGCGGCAGCGCACCGGCCATCAGGGCCGCGCCCTTGAGCGACAGCGCGCCGACGCGGATCGGCACCCACCGCCCGCTGCGCAGGTAGCGCGCGTAGATCGTGCTCGGTTGGTTCGGCTGCGGGATCGGCGTGTTGTCGAGGGCGCGCTCGAGCGCGCGCTGCGGGATCGGCGGTGGTGTCGTCGGCGTGCGATCCGTCGCGACGTTCGTCGCCGAGCGAGCGAGTGGCATCGCCGTCTCGCTCGCGCGGCGCTCGACCTCCTCGGGCGGCATCTGCACCGTCGGTGCGCGATGGTGATTGCGAACGACGTGGCCGGTCACCACGCGCGTCGGCGGTGGCGATCCGTCGGCGCGCGGCGCGGGCGGCAGGTTGTCGCGCGTTCCCTTCGCCTTGACGAGCATCACGGGATCCTCGGTGTCGCCGCGCGGTTGGGCGAGCACGCGCCCCGATGGCGACTTCAGCTCGCGAATCATCTTGACCAGCTCGACGAGCGCACCGACGACGTTGCGCTGGTTGTCGACGCGCAGCGTGCAGCGCGTGAGTCGCTCTTCGAGGAAGCGGCGGCGATCTCCGGCCGACAGCTCCGCGGGCTGGATCATGCCGAGCTCGGCGAGCAGCGCGATCTCGACGACGTAGTGCAGGCGATCGGTCCCGAGCGCGAACGGGTCGTAGCTGAGGTTGATCAGCGCCTGATCGGTCGACGGATCCCAGAACGCGCGCACGTTCGCGAGCGGAGGTGCGGCCTGATCGTCGAGTGGCGAGAGCGCGTGACTCCAATGACCGAGCCGCTGGCGCGGTTGGTCGACGATCAGGAACGCTTCGATCAGCGCATCCCCTCCCTGCTGCATGTTGCTGCACCCACCTAGAGCAGCGCGAATGCCACCCACCCTGAACGCAACGCCGCTTACAAGCGATCCGGGATCGAAGACAGATCGTTAGACACGTTCGGTTCGACCGATCCGTCGGGAGCGAGGTAACTTTGCCACGGCACTCGTGGCAAATTGACCACAAACGCGCGCGAACGACACGCGAATTCTTGCCCAAGTGCTCGTCCGACCTAGAGTATCAGACCATGAAATCCGACGACCGCGGGTCAGGTCAGCGTGGCTATCGTCTGCCCCTTCTCCCGCTGCGAGACATCATCGTCTTCCCGCACATGGTCGTTCCGCTGTTCGTCGGGAGAGACAAATCGCTCTCCGCGCTCGAAGAAGCGATGGCCGGCGACAAGCAGCTACTGCTCGCCGCGCAGCGCCGTGCGAAGACGGACGACCCGAACGACGACGACATCTTCGCGATCGGAACCGTCGGTCACATCATCCAGCTGCTGCGCTTTCCAAAGGGGCCGGTGAAGGTCCTCGTCGAGGGCCGCGCGCGTGCACGCATCAAGAGCTTCGCGCAGACCGAGCCGTTCTTCGTCTGCGACGTCGAGGATGTCGAGGAGCCCGATGACGACGCGACCGAGGTCGGCGCGCTCATGCGGTCGGTGCAGGACGTGTTCGAAGACTACGTGAAGCTGAACACGCGCATCCCGCCCGAGATGCTCGTCAGCGTTCGCACGATCGAAGAGCCCGGTCGCCTCGCCGACACCATCGTCGCGCACGTCGCGCTCAAGCTCAAAGACAAGCAGGAGCTCCTCGAGACTCCATCACCCGCGCGTCGCCTCGAGCGGCTCGGCGAGCTGATGCAAGGCGAGATCGAGATCCGCCAGGTGGAGAAGAAGCTGCGCTCTCGCGTGAAGAAGCAGATGGAGAAGCAGCAGAAGGAGTTCTACCTGAACGAGCAGATGCAAGCGATCCAGAAGGAGCTGGGTGGCGAGCGCGACGAGTTCAAGAACGAGCTCAACGAGCTCGAGCAGAAGATCAAGCAGAAGAAGATGTCCAAGGAGGCCAAAGAGCGCTGCCTCAAGGAGCTGAAGAAGCTGAAGCAGATGTCGCCGATGTCCGCCGAGGCGACCGTGGTGCGCAACTACCTCGACTGGGTCGTCGCTCTCCCGTGGGAGGACAAGACCGAGGACAACCACGACATCAACAACGCGGAGCAGATCCTCGAGGCCGAGCACTACGGCCTGAAGAAGGTCAAGGAGCGCATCCTCGAGTACCTCGCCGTGCAGGCGCTCGTGCCGCGTCAGCGCGGACCGATCCTGTGTCTCGTGGGACCTCCCGGCGTCGGCAAGACGTCGCTCGCGCGCTCGATCGCTCACGCGACGAGCCGCAAGTTCGTGCGGCAGTCGCTCGGCGGCGTCCGCGACGAGGCCGAGATCCGCGGCCACCGCCGCACGTACATCGGAGCGCTGCCGGGCAAGATCATCCAGTCGCTCAAGAAGGTCGGCTCGCAGAACCCGGTGTTCCTCCTCGACGAGATCGACAAGATGTCGATGGACTTCCGCGGCGATCCGGCGAGCGCGCTGCTCGAGGTGCTCGACCCCGAGCAGAACAACACGTTCAACGATCACTACCTCGATCTCGACTACGACCTGTCCGACGTCATGTTCATCACGACGGCGAACCAGCAGCACGCGATTCCGCTGCCGCTACAGGATCGCCTCGAGATCATCGAGCTCCCCGGCTACACCGAGTGGGAGAAGGTCGCGATCGCGAAGCAGTACCTGATCCCGAAGCAAGCCGAGGCGAACGGCGTGAAGGACCTCGCGATCAACTGGAACGACGAGGCGCTCACCTTCATCATCCATCGCTACACCAAGGAGGCCGGCGTCCGTAACCTCGAGCGCGAGCTCGCGACGGTGTGCCGCAAGATCGCGAAGGAGTACCTCGCGAGCAATCGCCAGCTGACGACGTTCGACGTCACGCCCGAGCAGCTCCAGAAGTGGCTCGGCGTGGAGAAGTACCGCGAGAGTCGCCGCGAGAAGGAAGACGAGATCGGTCTGGCGAACGGCCTCGCCGTCACGATGTTCGGCGGCGACCTGCTCACCGCCGAGGTCACGATCGTTCCCGGCAAGGGGAAGCTGACGCTCACCGGCAAGCTCGGCGAGGTGATGCAGGAGAGCGCGCAGGCCGCGATGAGCTACCTGCGCTCGCGCGCCGGCACGTTCGGGCTGTCGAACGACTTCCAGAACAAGACCGACGTGCACGTCCACTTCCCCGAGGGAGCGATCCCGAAGGACGGTCCGTCGGCGGGCATCACGATGGCGACCGCGATGGCGAGCGCGCTGTTGCGCATCCCGATCCGCCAGAACGTCGCGATGACGGGCGAGGTCACGCTGCGCGGCCGCGTGCTGCCGATCGGCGGCCTCAAGGAGAAGATCCTCGCGGCGCACCGCGCGGGCGTCGCGACGGTGCTCTATCCCGAGGAGAACCAGAAGGACCTCAAGGACGTGCCGGAGAGCGTGCTCGCCGAGATCGCGGTGATCCCCGTGAAGCACATGGACGAGGTGCTGCGGCACGCGCTCGCGCACCCGCATCCCGACGAGTTCCTGCGCGAGCCGTCGAGCGTCGTCGATTGGCGCATCGTCGAGACGATGCCGCCCGACGATCCACGCGACGCCCACTGATACACTGGGCGAGTGCGGAGTGCGGTGATTGTCGTCGCGGCGCTCGCCGGCGCGTGTGGCCGCGTGGGCTTCGACGCGGGCGACGCCGTCGATGCGGCGATCGACGCCGCGCCGTGCATCCCGCCCGCGGGTGACAACGATGACGACGGCGACGGGGTGACCGACACGTGCGATACGTGCCCGCACATCCCCGGTCCGCAATCGGATGGCGACGGCGATCGCGTCGGCGACATCTGCGATCCGCGGACGACGCCAACGGAGACGCTCGCGAAGTTCGAGCCGTTCCTCGCGCCGCTCCCGTGGAGCACCGGCGGCGTTCCGTTCACGGTCGCGCCGAGTGCGCTCGTGAGCACGACCGTCGGAAACTCGGCGTGGGTCGGCTACAGCGACGATCCGACCAACACCGAGGCGGTCATGCGCGGGCGCCTGGACGCGGTCGGCACCGGCGCGAAGCAGCTGTCGATCCAGTTCGCGCTCGAGCTCGGTGATGGTGCCGAGTACTGCGAGGTCTACAGCGATCCCGTGACCTCGTTCAAGATCACGCGCGGCATCCCGCCCGACACGTTCGTCACGCTCGCCGGCATGACGATCCCGCCGCTCGCGACCGGGCCGTTCACGATGCGCTACGGGCACGGCCCGGACGGATTTCACTGCTCGCTCGCGATCGGCGGCACTACCTACGAGATTTCCTCGCCGGAGACGTTCGCGACCCCGCGCGACTTCATCGTGCTCCAGTTCATCGACCTCGACGTCACGCTCGAGAGCTTCGCGCAGGTCGACACGACCCTCTGAGGACACGCGAACGAGGTCGTCCGACACGCTCCTGCACCTCCGCACACCGTTGGCCTCGCGAACGCACACACGAGCCCTCAGCTCGGCACGGTCTCGGTCGATTCAACGTCGGTCCGATGCCCTTCGGTCGCCATCACGAAGTCCTGATCCGCGAGGTCGGCGAGCGCTCGAAGACAGGCACGACCGGCCACATCTCGATGCTCGTCGCCGCATTCGTGATGGCGCGCGGAGCGTTCATGGTGGAGCTCGCGGTGATCGCGTTCAGCGTGCTCATCCCGGTGCGCATCTATGCCTGGTGGTCGTCGACGCGCCACCCGCTGCGTCGGCGCAACGTGCCGCTGATCGCGCTCGGTGCCATCGGCTGCAATACGACGTGGGGGCTCCTGGTCCTCGACGTCGAGCTGCACACGCGCATGGGCATTCCCTCCGTACTGTTCTTGATGTTCGCGTGCGGCATCGCGAACGGCGGCGTGTTCTCGATCGCACCGATCCCGTGGATCCAGCACGTCGCGCTGAGCATGTTGCTGGTGCCGGTCATCGTCGCAGGCATCCTCGGCTACGGGCTTCCCGAGTTCGTGATCCTCCACGGCATGTTCTTCGTCTACGCGTTCACCACGGGCCGCGTCGCGCAGCGAAGCTTTGCCGCCGAGATGCAGGCGCGCGAGCAGCTGCACGAACAGAACGCGCAACTTCGAGACGAGATCGCGCAGCGTCTCAAGATGGAGATCGAGCTGCGCCAGGCGCAGAAGCTCGAGGCGATCGGCCGGCTCGCATCCGGCATCGCGCACGAGATCAACACGCCCGTACAGTACGTCAGCGATAGCTGCCGGTTCCTGCTCGACGGCGTGACCGAGACCTCGACCGCGCTCGCCGATTACCACGCGCTCCTCGCGGACATCGTCGCGGGACGCGTCACCCCCGCCGACGCCGCCCAACGCGAAGCGGCGATCATCGAGAAGCACGACCTCGAGTATCTGCGCGAGAACCTCTCGGACGCGGCCGCGCGCTCGATCCAGGGCCTCGATCGCGTCTCGACGATCGTGCGCGCGATGAAGGAGTTCGCCCATCACGGCGACGAGAAGGCGCCGGCGAACCTCAACACCGCGCTCGAGAACACGCTCGTCGTGTGCCGCAACGAGATCAAGGATGTCGCCGACGTGATCACCGAGCTCGACGACATCCCGCTCGTCAACTGCCACGGGGCCGAGATCAACCAGGTCTTCCTGAACATCATCATCAACGCCGCGCACGCGGTCGCAGACACCCACACGCGCGGAACGATCCGGATCAAGACCGCGACGGTGAACGAGAACGTTCAGATCGCGATAAGCGACACGGGTCCCGGTATCCCCGACGCCGTGATCGACAAGATCTTCGAACCGTTCTTCACGACCAAGCCCGTCGGAAAAGGCACGGGCCAGGGTCTGGCGATCGTGCGCTCCATCGTCGTCGGCAAGCACAACGGCAAGCTCGACGTCGCGACGAGAAGCGGCGAAGGCACGACGTTCACCATCACGCTGCCCATCGCTGCCTGACGGAAGCCGGCGCCGAGCATCCCCGTCGTCCGTCGGGCGTGCGATTCTCGGCACGTGATCGTCGTCAGTTGGAACGTGCTTCACCGCATCCACGCGGTGAACTGGAGCGAGCCGGCGATCGCGCAGTGGACGGACGAGCGAGCGCGCCTCGGTTCGATCGCGGACTTCATCTCGGCGACGAACGCGGACGTGGTGTGCCTGCAGGAAGTGTCGGGCGACCAGCTCGTGATGCTGCGCGACGTCGAGGAGGGCGAGCTGTTCGCGACGAAGTACTCGCGCGTGCCGTCGTTTCGCAAGCCGACCACCGAGACGCTGCGCGATGCGGGCGAGTATCTCGTGACGATCGTCCGCGACACCGGCGCTCGCCTGGTGCGCGCGGAGGTGTTTCCGACCGACGCCGGTAAAGGGTTCCAGCGCGTCGAGCTCGCGAACCAGACGACCGCGATCAACACGCACGTGAGCTTCGGCGACAAGCGCCCCGCGCAGCTCGCGCGGCTCGCCGTCGAAGCGCGGCAGGCGCCGGGCCTCGCGGTCGTGTGCGGTGACTTCAACGCGGATCGCGCGACGTGCGCGGCCGAGCTCGGCGAGGGCTTCATCGCGTGCGTGCCGCTCGATGGTCTGCACACGCGGCCGCGTCAGGTGCCGAGCGAGAAGTCGCAGGACATCGACCACGTGTTCGTCCTCGGCGGCAAGGCGATCGAGGCCTCCGTACTCGACGGCGAGACGCGCTCGGATCACAACCCGGTGCGCGTGAAGCTGCGATTTCCCACAGTGCCGTGATGGCCGACCCCGGCGACCGGCGTAGGATGGAGTCGTGGCGACGGAGATGGAGGACTTCTATCGAGGCCAGTGCGCGATCCTCGAGCGCGTCGCCCGAGGTACGCCGCTCGCCGATCTCCTCGACGAGATCGTGCGACTGATCGAGCGCTTCGGCGCCGACATGGCCTGCACGATCCTGCTGCTCGACGAGACGGGCACGCGCGTACGCAACGGCGCCGCGCCGAGCTTGCCCGAGGAGTACGTGCGGGCGCTCGATGGGCAGCCGATCGGTGCGCACGCGGGCTCGTGCGGGGCCGCGGCGTTCTTGAAGCGGCCGGTGATCGTCGAGGACATCGCCACGGATCCGAACTGGGTCGACTACCGCGAGCTCGCGCTCCGCTCGGGTCTTCGCGCGTGCTGGTCCACGCCGATCATGTCGGACGACAAGGTGCTCGGCACGTTCGCGATGTACTACCGCGAGCCGCGCGGACCCTCGACACACGATCGCGAGCTCGTCACATCGGCCACGCACCTCACCGCGATCGCGATCGCGCACGACGCCACGCTCCGGGCTCTGCGTGACCGCGAGGAGCGCGCCACGATGGTCGCGAACGCCTTGCGCAAGAGCGAGGAGCGCCTGCGCGCGGTGATCGAGCACACGCCCGACGTCGCGATCCAATGGTACGACGACGACGGCCGCATCACGTTCTGCAACCGCGCCTCGCTCGAGCTGTTCGGGTGGAACGCGAACGCCGTGATCGGCAAGACGCTGCTCGAGATCGGGTTCTTCAGCCCGGCCGAAGAAGCGCGCTTCGCGAGGTCGCGCGCGCTCGCGGCCGCCGGCAAACCGCCACCGCCGATCGAGTTCGCGTATCGGCGCGTCGACGGATCGCCGGGCTGGGTCTTCTCGACGGTGTTCCAGATCCCGTTCGGCACCAACGAGTCGTGCATCGTCTGCATGGACGTGGACGTCACGGAGCATCGGCGAGCGCAGGACGCGATCCGCGCCGGCGAGGCGCTGCGCGCGATGGTGTTCGACAGCGTCGCCGATCCGATCTTCTCGATCGCGGTCGAGAGCGACGGCGAGGGCGAGGACGCAACTCGGTATCGGTTCGTCTCGGTCAACCGCGCGTTCCTGCACGCGACGGGTCTACGCGAAGAAGACGTCGTCGGCCGCGACGCCTCGGAGGTCATCCCCGAGCCGTCCTACTCGCTCGTGCGCACGAAGTATCGCGAGGCGATCTCGACCCGGAGCAAGATCTGCTGGGAGGAGCTCACGCCCTACCCGACCGGCGCTCGCCACGGCATGGTCAGCGTCGCGCCGATCTTCGACGAGGCCGGTCGCTGCACGCTCGTCGGCACGGTCCACGACATCACGGATCTTCGCCGCTCCGACGAGGAACGACGAACGCTCGAGTCGCAGCTGCACCAGAACCAGCGCCTCCAGTCACTCGGCACGCTCGCGAGCGGTATCGCGCACGACTTCAACAACATCCTCGCCGCGATCTCGTCGAACGCGGGGCTCGTCCTCGAAGCGGACCTACCGCCCGACGAGGTCTACCAGTGCGTCACCGACATCCAGGCAGCCACGCAACGCGCGACCAAGCTCGTCCGCCAGATCCTCCAGTTCGCTCGCAAGCAGGAGGCGCGCAAGGAGCTCGGCGACATGCGCCCCGTCATCGAGGAGGCGATCGCTCTCGTCGATCGCGCGACCAGCAGGCGCGTACGGATCCGGACGCACTTCCCCGTCGAGCCGATGCAGACGATGTTCGACGCCACGCAGCTGCATCAGGTGATCGTCAACCTCGTGACGAACGCCGTGCACGCGAAGGCCGACTCCATCGACATCACGCTCGAGCCGTACGTCCACACGGGACGCCCGATCCTCGACCTGCCCGAGGGTCGCTACCTGCGCCTGTCGATCACCGACTCCGGCTCCGGCATGGACGAAGCCACGCTCGCGCGCATCTTCGATCCGTTCTTCACGACAAAGCCCGCGACCGAAGGCACGGGCCTCGGCCTCTCGATCGTGCACGAGATCGTGCGCGGACACAGCGGCGAGATCACGGTCCGCAGCCGCCGCGGTGAGGGCACGACGTTCGACCTCTACTTCCCGCGCATGACCGAGGACCCGGTCGCCGCCAGGCCCGGCCACGGCCAGCGCATCCTGCTCGTCGACGACGAGGACGCGATGGTGTTCCTCGGCACGCGCCTCCTGACCAAGCTCGGCTATCGCGTCACCGGCCACGCGAACCCGATCCGCGCGCTCGAAGAGTTCCGCGCCGCACCGCAGAGCTTCGAGGCGGTGATCAGCGATCTCGCGATGCCGGGCATGTCGGGCGTCGCGCTCCTCGACGAGGTGCGCAAGCTCCGGCCCGACATCCCCGTGATCCTGACGTCGGGTTACGCGCGCCCCGAGGACCTGGAGACCTCCCGCTCGCATGGCTTCGGCGAGCTCATCCCGAAGCCGCACACCGCCGACGAGTTCGCGTGGGCGGTGTCGCGTCGCCTGCAGAGCCCAGACAAACAACGGGCCCGGTAGCTCTCCGCCACCGGGCCCATTCCATCTCTATCCGTCCACGTCTACCTGGCGATCGCCTTCATGATCGAGTCCGGCACCGCGTCGTACCGCGCCGGCTCCATCGTGAAACGCCCGCGGCCGTGCGTCAGCGAGCCGAGCGAGTCGGCGTAACCGAACGACTCGGCGAGCGGCAGCTCCGCGCGCACGACGCGATCGTCATGACGCGCTTCGATGCCGAGCACCTGTCCGCGCCGGCGACCGACGTCGCCGATGACCACACCGACATCCGGCTCGGGGCACGTCACCTCGAGGAGCATGACGGGCTCGAGCAAGATCGGGTCGGCCTGCGCGGCGGCTTGACGGAACGCGAACATCCCCGCGGTCTGGAACGCCAGCTCGCTGGAGTCGTTCGAGTGCATCTCGCCGTCGAGCAGCGTGACGCGGACATCCACCACGCGATGGCCTCCGAGCAAGCCGTTCTCCATCGCGTCGCGCACGCCCTTCTCCACGCCGCGGATGTACTCGCGCGTGATCGCGCCGCCCTTGATGCGGTCCTCGAACACGAAGCCCGCGCCGCGCGGCGTCGGCCCGACCTCGAGGACGACACGCGCCCACTGTCCAGGTCCGCCACCTTGCTTCACGTGCCGGTACTCGGTCTGCACCGTCCTGCGCAGCGTCGAGTGATACGCGACGAGCGGCTTGCCCGTCCGCACGACGACATGGTGCTCCATCGCGAGTCGCTCGACGGCGATCTCGAGATGCAGCTGTCCCATGCCGGCGAGCAACGTCTGCCCCGTCTCGCCGTCACTCTCGATGCGCAGCGACGGATCCGCCGCGATCATGCGCCCGAGCGCGATGCCCAGCCGCTCGCGGTCCGCGGAGTCCTTCGCCTCCACGGCCACGCGCATGACGGGCTCGGGCGCCACGATCGACTCGAGCTCGAGCGGCGCATCCGGCGAGCACAACGTCTCGCCGCCGGAGATCGGCAACCCGATCACCGCACCGATCTCGCCCGCCTCCAATCGCGTGACCTCCTCGCGCCGATCGGCCATGAGCTGCACCAACCGCCCGATGCGAAGCTTTCGCCCCGCACGCGCGGCCAGCACCGTCATGCCCTTCTCGAGCGCACCCGCATACACGCGCACGAACGTGAGCTGTCCATGCGCATCGAACGTCACCTTGAACCCGAGCGCCGCCAGCGGCACCTCGGGCACGCCACGATCGCGCGGCGATGGCAGCAGCGCCACGATCGCGTCGAGCAACGTCTCCACGCCGCGATGCTTGTACGCCGATCCAGCGAGGACCGGCACCACCGCACCACGCAGGGTCGCCTTGCGCAACGCGGCCCACAGCACCGCCGCATCCACATCGCGCCCGTCGACGACAGCGGCCAGCACCGACGGATCCTCGTCGGCGCACGCCTCCATCAGCCGCTCGCGCGCTTTCACCAGGTTGTCAGAGAGCACCGCCGGCGTGCGCACCGGCGTCGACGGCTCGTTCTCCACCGTCCATCGCACTTCCTCCTTCGCGACGAGGTCGACCACGCCGACGAGCACATCGCCGTCGAAGATCGGCCACTGCAACGCCAACGCGTTCGCACCCAGTCGCGCACGCACGTCGCCCAGCGCGCGTTCGAAGTCCGCGCCCACACGATCCAGCTTGTTGACGAACACCAGCCGCGGCACGCGATGCCGATCCGCCTGCCGCCACACGGTCTCCGTCTGCGGCTCCACGCCCGCCACACCATCCAGCACCACCACCGCGCCATCGAGCACGCGCAACGACCTCTCCACCTCGATCGTGAAGTCCACGTGTCCCGGCGTGTCGATCAGATGGAACCGATGCCCGTTCCAATCGCACACCACGGCCGCCGCCTTGATCGTGATGCCCTTGCGCACTTCGATCGGGTGCGAGTCCGTCGTCGTGTTTCCAAGGTGCACCTCGTTGTGCGCCTGGTGAATGCGCCCCGTGTAGAACAGGACGCGCTCCGTCAGCGTGGTCTTTCCTGCATCCACATGCGCGATGATTCCAATGTTGCGAATTCGGTCGATATCGATCCTTCGGGTCATGGTGACCCTGCCTTCCTGAACCTGAGCCTTGATCCAATGCAAACGCAGCCCGCGCCGTCGCGCGAGCCCACGGATGGGAACACGAACCGCCGCGAGGTCGGGACCACGCCGCGACGCCAGACGGGCGCCACGCGGGTCGACCAGCCTCCCCGCGGTCTACGGACGACCCGGGAAGACCGACAGGCGGGAGTAGTCGGTGGAGCGCGCGTGCGCCTCCTCGACGGAGGCCACGCGACGATCGAAGCGCTGGAAATAGAGCGTCGTCATACGCGTGCCTTGTGGTCAGCCAAACTAAAGGCGACCATGGGAAGTGTCAACGCATCCTTGACACCCGGAGGGAGGCCGACTAGAAAGCTTCACCTCGAACGTTCGGGCGAATAGCTCAGCGGAAGAGCGTCGCCCTTACAAGGCGGTGGCCGCAGGTTCGAATCCTGCTTCGCCCACGAAAGTCACTGAAAACTGAACGATTCTGGAGCGGTAGTTAAGTCGGTTATAACGCCGGCCTGTCACGCCGGAGGCCGCGGGTTCGAGTCCCGTCCGCTCCGCGACTTAACGGCCCAACATCGCAAGGTGTTGGGCCGTTGGCGCTTTCGGATGGTCTGGAGACCTCGGCGCTCCACTCGGATCGACGGCGGCATTACCGGCGGCACTGCGCGAAGAGCTACGACACGAGCAGAAGCTCGGCTACTGGCGCGAGCGGTTCGAAAATAGGCGCCGAAATCGCTTCTGGGTAAATGTGTTAAGCCGTCGAAGCACACGCTTCGGGGGTTTGGCTTCGGGCGTTCGAACATGTCGGAACCCGAGAACACAGCTCCCAAGCAGCTCGTCGCTCCGAGTCGCACGAACCAGGCCATCGTTCGCCAGTATGGCAACACGCTCGCCAAGTCGGGCAAGGACATCCGACCTGGTCAGGCGGTCTTCCTCGATCGGCACGGTCTCCCGTACGGACGCGCGAAGTTCAATCGTGTCGTTTCTCTGATCCGGATCGGCATCTACGGATCGATCATCGGCGGAGCCGTGTTGTTAGTGAGTGGCTCGTGGCTTTGGGGCTCGGCACTCTATCTCGCCGGCAGTTGGCCCACTATCAGCTCGTGGTATCGCGGAACCGGCGCGCTCATGGCGATCGGCGTTCTGGCTCGCGAGGGTCAGCTCGAGGAAGCGCAGCGTCGGCTCGACGAGATCCCGAAGGCGCGCAAGCGAAGCCCGATCGCGTACTGCTTCACCGCCGGGAACCTCGCGTCGCATCGTGGTGAGTACGCGGCAGCGATCGCTTTCTGGCGCGAGGCGCTCGTGCGAGCCAAAGGCCTTCAACGAGCACTCCTGATGCTCAGCATCGTCAAGGCGCTGCTGTTGACCGGCCAGACCAAGGAAGCCCACCTGATGTTCGAGACCGTGGAGCTTCCACCCGAAGCGGACCGTCTGCTCCTGGGTGACAACCTCGCGCGCGTGATGTTCGTGCTCCTCGATCCAGATGCGACTCCGATGTCCGACGAGGAGCTTCACGACCGCGCGCGACAAGCACTCGAGTACAGCCACACCGGCGTCGATCTCGCGGCGCTCGGCTGGGCGTTCGAACGGCGCGGTGACGAACAGATGGCAGCGTTCCTCGCGAAGGAAGCGCAGGACCGCATGCACTATCCGTATCTCGCGACGTGGTGGCCAGCATTGCAGCAGTGGCTCGCTGCTCGCGCGACGAACGACGACAACGAGACCGATCTGCTACTGGACCGCTCGGGTGATTCCGTCGTCGCGCAGGCACGAGCCATCCTCTGGGCAATGACCGACCTGTTGGCGTGGGACGTCGACCATCCGCGCGCACGACGGTTCCTCGCTCGCGACCGCGCTGCATTCCTTGCCGAGTGGGAAGCGCAGGGAGGTGATCCTGCGAGGCTCCCGGACGTGGACTTCACGACGTCGATGGTGGTCGCGGTGATCGAGGACGAGGGGGAGTACTCCGAAGCCCACGCCATCGAGCGTGTGGTGCAACGCGGGAACGAGATCGTTGTCGTCGTGGGAACGCGCTCGCGACCGTGGAAGATGATCAACCCCGCGTCGGTCATCCGGGTCCCTCGCGCCGAGGGCGACGTGCAGTTCGTGGACGCCGGTAGCCCCGAGGCTGCAGCGCTGTTAGGCAATCGAGCGTCGTGACACGAGCGCCCGGACCAACCGTTGCGAACGAGACGTGCCTCGTAGTCCAACGGCAGGTCCTCGAGGGGCGAGATCTAGCTTCTGGGCCGCATCCGCAAGCTCGATCGAGCGCACGCGAGTTTCGTTCTGCGTCTGCGCGCTCAGCTGGCGTAGCGCTCCCACGTCCTCGCCGGACTCAACCGGCTCGAGATCGAGCGGCTTTCGGGTGCCTCGGTTAATGCCCATCGGGACGTTGAAGGAGCGGCCGTCCTCGACCGGTCCCACCTTGACGGCGTGCACGTTGCTGCACGCTACTCGCTCCTCGACACGATCACTCCGCACTCTCAGAACTGGACACGTATTGGACTGACACGGGAAGCTGAACGCCGAAGATCTGGTCCTTCGACATCTGACTCACGATCTGGTTGAACAGGATTTCGACGTCGTCGTATTCGGCGGTGGGAAAGCCGGACACGCGCGAAGCGGTTCCGTCTGCGGTCCACACCGAGAGCGCGAACGATTCGGTTCCAGGCGGCGCACTCGCCGGCCCAACCTTCTGCGGGAAACCGGAGCGTCCGATGGCGAGTGCAAGTTGCGTCCAGAGTGTGGGCTCGGCTCGCCCACGCCATGCGCGTCTCGTTGCGAAGCGCTCGTGCACCAACTCGACACCTCCGTCGGCAAACAATTCGACGGAGTATCGTCCCATCCCGACGGGCGCATGCGGGTTACCGAACTCGTACCGCGCGTGGAAGGGTGCTTGTCTTAGCGCGTAACCCGCATCGATCAGCGCCCTCCACTCATGAGGCGTCGCTTCGACGATCTCGGCGCCCAACGCGTTGGGTGGAGGCAGCTGAACCGGTGTTTCGCCACTACGTACCTCGAGTCGAACCGACGCGGTGTCGCGCGACGTCTGATCCGCTTGGTCGACAAGTGTGGCCTCGACGATCTGCCCTGGGAAGAGTGCCTCGCACCGGACTTTCATTCTTTGCTCCTTACCGCGAGTCCTTCAGCCGCTGCCGGGCTTCTCGCACGAAGTTCCACGTCTCCTCCGACACCTGCGCCGTTTGGTGTTCGCCGTTGAAGCTGAATCGCAGCTTCCACTCGACATTCTTCGAGACAACGCGTTCCGCCACTACCTCGTCCGCTGCGAGCAAGTCGAAGACCAACATCTGTGGCCACTTCGCGGGCGAACCAAGGTCGGCGGGACGCACGATGCGAAACGGAATCTCCGCCAAGCGCTCGACGGTCGTCACGATGGCGCGTGAAATGTCGCTGCTACTCACTTCGCTTGCTGTCCAGGCTATCTCCCACGAGTGCGAACCACCCCAACGCTTGCATCCGAGGGCAAGCAGCCGTTGTCGTGTCGTGCTGTCTTCGAGAACCGCCCACGGGGGAGCATCTCCGTCGCCGCGATCGTACGTCGCGAATCGAACCACGATCACATTCGAACGGCCCTCCCACGAGAATGGAGTTCCGACGTAGACGTTGAACGGCGGGATGCTCACGTCAAACCAAGCGTGAGCGCCGGATGGATCTTCATCTTCCCAATGCCGGAACTCGTCTGACACCTCCAACGCGGAGCGGCTCCATCGAGCCGGGAGCGTCTCGTGAACGAGTTCGAGGACACGCAGCTGCAGCGTCGTCGGGCGGTGCTCGTCGAGCGCTGCACTACTCATGATCGTCTTCCGGTCCTGGTCGCTTGGAGCCGCGGCGTCCGAACGTGATAACACGCCGCTCCTCGGGCGTCGGTGGCACGAACTTCCCCACGTCATCTGGATCAGCCGCCGCACGTGTCGCCGCATCGATCGTGTAGTCACCATTCACGACGTCAGCTTCAATGCTGGAAACGTCTCGACCGGTCTTCGAGAGCGCTTCCGCGGTGACGTCTCCATCGACGTGTCCACGGTCTCCTCGTTTCCCACCCTCGCGTTCTGACGACATTGTCCACTGGAACTCGACCGTCGAGCCTTCCGGCATGTGTTCCGCGAGCTTCTGCGCGAACTGCTGATACTGCTCGTCCGTGAAGTGTGCGCTGACGTTGTTCACGAAACTCTGTCGAATGCCCGCGTCGGGCTCGTGCGCCGCGCCGCGGAGGATTTCTGGATGCATCAGTAGATCGGCGAACATCGTGACCGAGCCCGGCGCCGTCAGCGGCGCTGCATCGGTGATCCCCGCGTTCTTCCGCGACATCTGACCGGCGTGCGCTTTGGAGATGTGATCGGTCTGGACGATCATTCCACCCTCGGGCACCGTTGCTGATTCGATCGCGAAACCGCCGCGCCCGACTCCATGGTCGACGACGAGGTCTCCATGACCGTCGTTTCCGGGCACCTTGGGTGCGGATTGATCGACGTGACGCGACCGCGGCTGCTTGCGCGCGACGATCTCGACGCTCGACATCTCGGAGCCAGCTGTGTCCTTCACAGGTTGATGCACCACAACGACGTAGTTCACCCCTAACCCGTTCTCGACGGCGGCTTGGTTCGCAGCATCGACCTTTCGCATCACGTCTCGAATGGTCGTCGGTGGATCGCTCGGATCTGCCCCAGGCATTCGCACCAGGCCGCTCTGGAGATCGAGCCCCATCGTTCCGTGATCACTTCCGGTCATCCCGTACCCAGCCGCAGCCTTCTGCATTCCCTCAAGATCAATCTTGTCGCGAACGGCGTGCAATGCCGGGTCAGCGCCGAGTGCGTCGATCTGAGCGCTGAGCCGAGCGCGCCGTTGTTCGGGCGAAAGGTGCGGGTCGTTCATCGTGTCCACAATGGCCTGTTGCCGCTTCCGAAGTTGCTTCTTCGCTGTCGGGTCGTCAGTCGCGATGTTCGCACCATCGAAGATTCGATGCCCTTCCTCCATTCGGAGCTGCGCACCGAGGGACAGGTCCTCCACCTGTCGCAACGCCTCGGCGCGAGGCCCCTGGATGTGCTCCTCGAGATGGGCGATGCGGTCCTTACGTTGCGCCCCGAACCCGCGAAGATCCGAGCGCGCATCCAGATCGTGCCGTGGCTCGTATCCATCGAGATGAAGCTCCGCACGCCGCAGCAAGGCAGGGTCGAACGCGAGAGCCTCGCGGAGCCGAGCTCTACCTTCCGGTGACCCATCAACGCCGAGCGTGCCGAGCAACGACGAGACGTCGCCGCCTCGCGACGTCTCGGCACGCTCGTCGTGACGGACTCCGCGTTGATCGACTTGAGCAAACACGACGCGCAACTCAGCGGCGCGACCTTCAACCTCTACCGGTGGTCGCTTTCCGGCATCGCTGCCGGGTGGCTCGGCCTGTCGCTGTATCGCGACCGTCCCGTGCGCGACGGCGCGGGTAACGTCGGCATCCGCGACGTTGTCCGAAACGCGCAGCCGATACGAGCCGTCCTCCGTCTGATGGAGAGAGGATTGCCCACCTTCGACCGGACCCACTTCGATTCCTACTTGGACGTGACGGTCGCCCACCGGAACACGAACGGTGTTCTGGTCGACGGCTTTGCTACCGGGTGGCGTGGCAAGCGCGAGCTCGTTGACGATCGATTCACGGACTCGCTTCTCGCTCAGCGTTCCATCTGATCGCGGCATTGCCGTCGGCGCGATGACTGCCCCCGATGGTTCGAGCTGTTGGCGAGACTCGGCGCCGCCAGCGCGCAACAAATTACTGGGCGGCATCGCAGGCGGCTCGCTGCGCTGGATCGTTGCCTCGGAAACCGCGCGTGCCGTCGATGCGTTCGCCCGCTCGGCAGTCGCGATGTCACGGCCGAGTTGGTCGAGCTGATGTTGTTTTAGCGATGCCCCCGGTCCCACGGTCTCCATGAAGTTCCCGTCGTGCGTCACGCCCGGAGCGTCGGGATGATCGCGGAACCATGTCTCCGGATCCACGTACCGATCTCGTAATCCCATGCCATGGCCGACGAGTTCGTGCGCCGCACCGTTGGGGTTGAGCACGTCGGGGAGCGCCCATCGCGCTTGATTCGAGGGAAGTCGTTTTCCTCGTTCGTCGAACGGCTGGACCACGTCGACGACATGAGCGGCGGAACTGGCGTCGTCGTGGAAGAACGGCTCGACCTGGAGCTTGCTTCCGTCAGGCAGCGTGTGGCGCTTTCCTTCGGCATCCCGGTTCATGATCTGATCGACGCCTTGGTACGCGCTTCGCTTGACCGCCTCGACATGTTCGGGCGTGATGCCCGCACCTGCGCGGAGGTGAGCATCGAGCGTGACGCTCGTCAGATCGCCGTTGTCGTACGAGAAGCGGCGAACGTCGTAGTCAGTGTTGCCGACGTAGTAGGTTCCGTCCTTCTTCGCCTCGGTGGGTCTGCCTTGAATTCGGGTGACGTTCTGCGCCTCGATCTCTTGGTTCGCGTACATCTCTGCCATGTCGCGACGGAACTGGTCGTACTCCGTGCCTTTGTCGACGCCGGTGCTTCGATCGATCGCTTCCCCGTATGACGTAGGACGATCGCGCTCGCGTTCGGTGCTTCGCTCCCACGCGCGCGCGAGCGCCGCGGCGTCCGGACCCTCGTCGGGGGCGCGCACGGCCGTCATTCGTTCGGTGATGCGCTCCGATGGCGGCACCACAGCTTCCATCGGCTGTGTGGTACGTGCCGACGGTGCAACGGAGTTCTCCGCGGGTAGCCTCGGGCTGACCGTGCGTGAATCGCCACTGGATGCCGGCGTATCGGAACGTGTGGTTCCGGCACCGGGTGCGCTGCTGGCGGTGACGGTCTGTCGCGGTACCTCGAAAGACGGCTCGTCGACAACGTGCACCTGAGTCTGACTCGCCGTCTCGGCTCGACGCCGCGCTTCGACGTCGCGCGCGTGATCCTCGATGCTCTCGCGTTGACTACGCCGAGGATCGACTTCTGTCGTGTTCGTGTACCGAATCGCATCGTCACTCGACGCGGAACGGCGAGGGACATCGATGTCCGACACCTGGTGCGTCGCCATCGCACCGTGCTCGTGGGCGGTCGCCTTTCTGTGCCCGCCGTGGAGGCGCCCCTGCACTGTTCCACCAATTGCATCGATGGCGGTGCCGGCGTCGATGTGGCCGCCACCGATCACGACGTTGCTCGCGGTATCGACGACGGTGCCGAGACCCTCGCGCGCGATGTTCGCACCGCGCGACGTGCCCTTGATCGCGTTCTCGGCCTTGCCGCGGAAGTAGCCCGGAAGGATCGCACCGATTGCCGCGCGAAGAACCGCGCCGCCTCCGTCTTCTTCGCCATCGATCATCGAGTGTGCAGCTGCACCACCCATCGCGGCGCCAGCGTTGCCGATGCGCTGCATCGTTTGCGCGCTCTTCGCCGCTTGCGAACCAGCCTCGAGTCCCTTGCCGAGGCTCGCGAGCTTGGCCGTGGCGATGTTGACCGCCATGTCGACGGCCATGTGCTTGATGTCGTCGGTCGCTTCGTACGCTTCGTTGGCGATCAGCTCCTGTGCCGCGATCCGCGCCGCCGAGAATCCCGCGTCGACCGCGACGAACAGCGCAGGGTTCGCGGTGAGCAGCGCAGCGATCTTTCCGGCGATCGACAACGCCTGCGCGACACTCGCGGCAGACTTCTGCTTCTCCTCGCGTTGAAGCTCGAGAGCCTTGGTCGTCGAAGTATCGCGACGCTGGAACTCGCGGTCGTCGACATCCGTGCCGCCGCTCTGCTGGAGCAGCGCGATCGAGGACGCGTGAAGATCCTCGGAGCCGCGGTTTCCGTACCCGAGCTGGAACCGCATCTGTTCTTCGCCCGCGAGCCAGCCCGACTCGCTGAGGTCGCGAAGCTCGGTCTGCTGAGAGATGCGTTGCTCGCGCGTGCGATCCGCGAGCGCGCCCGTCTCGCGAACGTGCTGCATGCGCAGCTCGCCGACGTTCATGTTCTCGCGCACGAGCTCCGCGGCGATCTCCTCTGTCGGACGGTCGTCACCCGTCATGCGCGCGAACACCTTCGCGACGTCCTTCGCCTCGGAGAGGTCGGGCCCCGTGAGCATGCTGCGGTCGTTGCCGAACTTGCGCTTGTAATCAGCGTCGTGCGACTCGATGGTTCCCTTCTTCGCCTGCTCGAGGATCTCGGCCTTCTTCGTCGTGTCGCCCGAAAGCTCGGCACGCCGCACCTTCGTCGACAGCCGCGCGTCGCCCGTCTCCCACATCTCCTCGGCCGCGTAGCGATCGACGGCGGCCTTCTCGCGGATCTTGGCCATCCGCTCGTCCTTCTCCGCGATGTCGCGTACCGCGCCGAAGGGGCCGTCCGCGCCCGAGCCCGTGTCGTGGTGTGTTCGTCGCTCGTAGTACGCCGAGAGCTGATCATCCACGCTGCGTCCCAGGATGTTCTCCGTGGACTTGCCCTCGAGCAGTGCCGTCGTGCGTTGCTCGTTCGCGTCGTGAAGCTGGAGTCGCTGTTCCAGCGCGCGACGCTCGGCCTCTGCTGCGGCGCGCTTCTTCGGATCGTCGCTCTCGAGATCAGGGTTTGCGAGCGCGCCGTCGATCAGGTTCTGATCGAACGTCTTCATGCCCTGACGGAGGCGTAGCGCCTTCTCGCCGACGACGTCGCCGTTCGCCGCGGCTTCGATGCGCATGCGAACGGTCGGATCGGCGTCCTTGAACGTGGTCGCGATCAGGTCATCCCAGCTCTTTCCGTTGCCGCCCTCGTTCCAGGCTTTGCGTGCCGCCGCGAGCTCTTCGGGGGAGGACTTGGACAGCTCGGCGATCAGGCGCTCCGGATCCTGCGCCTCCTTCTGCTTCATCTTCTTGGCCGCGGTGCCGTTCATGGCATCGGCAGCCGAGAGGTCGGACATATCGACGGGCTGGAGCATCGCCGCGATGCGTGCGCCTTCGGCAACGTCTTGCTTGCCGTTCATGAGCGCGGAGAACTCTTTGCGACGGTCCTCCGGCATCGACGCGATCACGCGACCCGCGAGCAGCGGATCGCTCGCGTTGAGCTTCCACATCGACTCGGGTCCGAGTTGCTTCGCGATGGCGTGAATGCGCTCGGGGTCGCCTTCGGCGGCAGCGTCGACGAGCTGCGTCTGCGCGACCTTGACCGGATCGCTGCCGAGGCCGGCCATCGCGATCGACTCGTCGCGCTCGGTGAATGTTCGATCCAGTTCCTCGAAGACGGTCGTGCTCTTCGTCCCTGACGTCTGGAGTCGAATCCGTTTGCGAATGACCTCGATCTCTTCGGGCGAGCGCGGTCCCAGAATCGCCGCGATCTTGTCCGCGTTCTCGGAGTCATCACGGTCGGAGCCGCGCGTGACGTTCAAGATCTTGTCGGCCCAGCCCGCAGCCTTGTCTTCGAGGTCCGCGCGCTTGTCGGGGCTCATCGCCGCGAGCTTGTCGGTCGTGGCGTCGCGCTTGTCGCTGACGAGATCGAGCGCCTGTGTCTTGCCGTGCGCGCTGTCCCACTTCTGTTTGCCGAGATAGTCGGTGAGCGAGCCGTTCCCCTGCGCCGCGAACTGCTCCTTCATCTTCTTGCGCGTGAGCGCGTCGTCGGCGCCCTCGAGCACGTGCATCATCTCGTACTGGCTGTTTCGATCGCCCTTCGTGCCGTGGACCATCAGCGCCGCGTTGAACGCCGACGCTTTCATCGCCGCGAGCTTCTCGGCGAAGTCGGGCGGGATGGACGCTTCTTTCGCGGTCGATGCAGCGGGCGTGGTCGCGGGACTTGTCGTGGGCGCGGACGTCGTGGTCGCTGATGCCGCTGCCGGCGGCTTCGGCTTGTTCGCGCGCTTCGCCTTCCGCGGACGCGCCGGCTTGCGCTTCGTCACCGGTTTGGGTGCGTCGTCGTGATGATCGACATCCACCCAAGGAAGGAGGACGCTGATATCGGGCGGCACGCCCGGGACGCCGAGATCCTCGGCGGCGTACTCGAAGTGTCCGCCCGCAGTCGACAGCTCGCCGCCACCGGAAGCGACGCCGGACGAGGTCGACGACGTGGTCGTCGGCTCGGACGCAAACCTCGTACTACCCTCCACGCCGCACCGCTTTTGCCGCCGCATCTTCGCACGACAGTGGGTCGCCAGCGGATTCAGACTTCGGTGGCAACAGCGACGACCAACGCCGCGCGTCGGCGGCGTGGCCTATCGCGTCCAGTCCTACGTGCGCGCTCACTCCATCACTTGGAACTCAAGGTACGGCCGAAGTACATGCAGCATTTTGCGGCAGGCGAACGCGCCGACATGATGGATGCACGAGAACGCTCGGTTTTCAGACCAGAACTCTGCCGTGAGGTCGTCTTTCGCGAGCACCGCACTGCCCCCGCCAGAAGCGGGCGAGTCTTCGCGATTCTTCGGTCACACATCGAGGGACCGGGGTCTGCATCGGAGGCTGTTCGTGGCCTGCTCGAGAGGGAGAAGAGACGATGTCAGACTTCGACCAGACGTGCTCCCAGGACGAGGCGTCCTACTTCGCGCCTCCGGCGCAGACGCCCGCCGAGCTGGAGCAGACCGTTGGCCCCCAGCCCGGCCCGGAGCTGGCCTACGCCGCTCCGGCCGATGCGGCCGGGTGTGGGGCTGGTGCATTCGACCACTACGCCGAGGAGCCGATCTATTTCGCCAGCACCAACGATGGTGCGGGCGGTGCCCCTGCCAGCGGCAACGACGGTGCTGAAGGTGGTCCTCCCAGCTACGGCCCCGACGACGTGGAACCGATCTTGGACGACGACGGCGAGTGCGTGGATCCGTCGATGTCAGACGAGCCCGAACTGGATCCCGACGGCGAGTGCGTGGATCCGAGCGCCGAGCCGGCAGCAGATCCGAAGGTCAAGAAGCCTCACGAGATGACGCCCGAGGAGAAGGAGCTCGACAAGGCTGAGAAGATGAAGGAGTACGCGACGCAATCGGACGAGGAGAAGCAGAAGCGGTGGGCGAAGGCCGACGGCAAGCTCAGCGAGGAGGAGTGGAAGCGGATCCAGGAGCTGCCGCCCGATCAGGACAAGAAGCAAGCAATGCTTCAAGCCGGCATCGATCAGCTCGACTACGACGACCCGCGCCGAGCTCAGCTCGAGAAGATCCAGAAGGACATGAACGGGCAGAACTCTCGTAAGGGAGGTGCGTACGCGACCGGCACTCCTCAGACGGGGTGCGGCTCGACGGTCGACGAGCTGCTCAAGAAGGACAACGATCCGTCAAAGCCAGCGTTCCCGGGCTACATCAAGGGTGGCGAGCGCGAAATCCCTGCGCCGGCCAAGCCTGGCGAGCCGATGACACCGAGATCGGGTGACGTGTACGAGCTCGCGAATCCCAAGGACAGCAACGGACACGTGGATATCCACGGGCACGCGGGGACGTTCTGTGTGGCATCGCCGGACGGCAAGACGTGGTTGACCTTCGATGGTGGTCAGCAATCGCGAGACTCCGACAGACAGGAGATCAAGCTCGTGACGCGCAACGTGTCGGTCAACGAGAACGGAGAGACCATCGTCTCGGGTCCGGACCTGCCGTCAGGCACCGCTGCCGACAACAAGGGCCGCCCCGTCTCGGGGACCTACGACTATCAGAAGATGGTCGAAAAGTACCCGGCGCTTCAGTCTCCGCAGTAGCGCGGGCGTTTCCCAGCGGACCTGCCTGACCTGCCTATCACGGCAGACAACTATCCTTGGTTATCGCGAATATATTCTTGTGCAATCGCATAGACATTCTTGTCCGCTTTCCATTTGGTGGAAATCACCTCTCGGAGCGGCTGGTGCTGTGGATAGCCGCGGTCCGGCTGATCCAGAAGGTCGGCGAACTCCAGGTCGAGCAGCGCCGTCAGCGCCTCCTTGAAATCATTATGCCGCTCCCGCACTCGCGCCTTCACAAACAGCGGCTCGATCAGTTGGTGCGTGTAGAAATGCAGCAGCTCGTGGAGCGACACCTGGATCGGCGCCATCTTCTCCAGGCCAATTGACACGAAGTAGTAGTAGCGCTGGCGGATGTTGTACGGGCATCGGGTGCTCAGCGTCAGGTAGGCCGTGACTTCTCCCGGATCCCAGTCTGTCTGAAATATCCGTTTCAATCTCGCCTCCGCCTCCAGCTCGACCGACGCCCATGTACCGGCGAGATCCCGCGCAAGAACGGCTGTATCTATCCCTTCCCGCTCGATCT
The DNA here is from genome assembly GCA_964617845.1 of uncultured Kofleriaceae bacterium. Lineage (GTDB taxonomy): Bacteria > Myxococcota_A > Polyangia > Haliangiales > Haliangiaceae > JABFXX01. The sequence continues at coordinate 61,692 of CAZUAR010000015.1, forward strand.
TGGCGACAGCGAAGGCCGCCACCGCTACCCTTGCTTCCCGACCGCTATGAAGGGCGAGAAACGAGACGTGCGTTCGCCCCAGTCCGAGCCGCAACGCCCTCGAACGGGGTACCTTCTCGCATGAGCGACGACGCATTACGTCTGGTGTTGACACGTGCCGTGGAGCAGCTTCGCGAGGCGACCGACCTCACCATGGATGAGATCATCGGCATTCGCGCGTTGCCGGCTTCCGTCCGCACGCTCCCCGAGTCGGCACTCACACGCGAGTGCATGTACTCGCTCGGCATCATCGAAGGTGCTGCCGCCGCGCTTCGCGCGACGCCGCGAGAGCTCCTCGCCGATCACGAGTTGCTGAACACGGCGGGGGTGTCGCCCTCCCTGTGATCACGATCGCTCCGCCTGCGCTCGTTCCCGGTGCAGGGGCTGCCGCAAAACGCCGCATGGTCGTGCGTACATTTTTCTGGTCGCGATGATGCCTGCAGGGTTTCGGCGCGGTTTGCGTGAGTGTCTGCATGGTGCCCCTCTCGCTGGCCGCCCTGCCCTCTCAGCTCGCGACCGCCCGGCTCGTGCTGGCTCGCGTGGGCTCGAAGGATGTCGACGAGCTCGCGGCGGCGATGATCGCCAACCGCGCATGGCTCGAGCGCTACATCTCGGTTCCGCGTGACCGCGACGAGCTCGCGGCCGCGATCGCGCAGATCGTCGGCGACCCGACGTGCGTCCGCTACGTGTTGCGCACGCCCGAGGGGGCGCTGATCGGCTCGGCGGGCCTCGACGCGCGGCGCGATCGGGCGACGCTCGCGCTATCGTACTGGCTGCTGCCGCAGCACACGGGGCGCGGGTTCGCCAGCGAGGCCGCGATGGCGCTGTGCCAGCTCGCGCTCGCCGCCACGCCATGCGAGGCGCTCGAGATCGATCACGACGCGACCAACGAGAGCAGCGCCGCCGTCGCGCGAGGGCTCGGGTTCTGGCTCACGAATGCGACGTCCACGCGATGGCGATGGATCGCTCCGCGTGCGGTGCTACTGCCGTGGCACGTGGTCAAAGAGTCGCTGCGCGCGATCGGGACCACGTATCAGTGCGGTGATCGCGGCTTGTTGCGCGTGCCGCTTCCCGACGGCGCGGAGGCCGAGGTCCTGGTCTCGAGCCTGGGTGACCACGCGTACGCCACGATGACCGTCCCGATCGGCCCCGCGGCGTTGTTCGACCTCCACACGCTGTTCTCGTACAACGCGAGCCTCGCGATCGGCGCGCTCGCGATCGACGACCACGACGGCGATGCCGAGGTGGTGTTTCGGTTCAGCTGCTCGGCGATCGGGTTCACGTCGGCCAGCGCCGAGCTCGCGCTGCGCTTTGCCGGGCAGATGCGCTCGCTCGTGCCTCGTTCGCAGATCGTGCTCGACGCGTTCAGCGCCGCACTCTAATCACCAACAGGAGACACGATGGACAATCGCTTCGGTAGCAAGTTCGGCTCGGATTTTGACTTCGACTCCGACGACTTCTCGTCGTCGAGTGGGCCCGGCGTCATGGATGGCGTCGCCCCGCGCTCGACCCCGTTCGATCCCTTCTCGGCATTCAAGTCGAACTTCACGTTCCAGGGCGACAGCATCGGCAAGCTCGGGCCGAAGGGCAGCAAGATCACGAAGGTCGCGAAGGCGACGCCGTTCCTCAGCGGTCTGGTCGATGGCGTGAACACGTCGATCCAGAACCCGAACAACCTGAACACCATGGGGCGCGTGCTTCACGGCGGCATGGTCGGCCTCGGGTCATCGCTCACGCCGACGCCGGTGACCATGCTCGACACGATGACCGGAAACCATCTGCAGAACATGATGACCGACTCGACCGGAGCGTTCCTCCAGCAGTTCCCGTCGTTGAAGAAGGACGAGTAGCGCCCGACTACATGTTCGTCTGGTCTGGTGGCACGAGGTCGGGATCGGGCAGCGGGTCCGCGATCGGCGGTTGCTCGGACTCGTCGGTCGGGCAGTCGCTGTCGAGGGTATACGACGTCATCGAGATCGAGCCGAGCGCGTAGCCCTCGACGAGAATTCGCGGCAGGCGGCCGCTGTGCTTCGCGAGCCCCGCGACGTAGAGGAGCGGGATGAAGTGATCGGGCGTCGGCACCGCGCGTTCGAAGTCCGGATGCTGTTGCAGCGAGAGCACGTCGGCCGGGCGCGTCGTCATGATCTCGCGCGCGGCTTCGTCGAAGCGAATGGCCCAGTCATAGCCGTCGTCGCGTCGCTGCCAGTCGATGCGTCCGAGGTGGTGGACGACGTTGCCGCTGCCGATGATCAAGATCCCGCGCTCGCGTAGCGGAGCGAGGCGCTCGCCGAGATCGAGGTGATACGCGAAGTCCTTCGTTCCGTTGATCGAGAGCTGGATGACGGGTACGTCGGCGCGCGGGAACATGTGCGCGAGCACGCTCCACGTCCCGTGGTCGATTCCCCACGCGTCCTGGTCGAGCCCGACGAAGCGCGGCTTCACGACGTCGCGGATCTCGCGCGCGATGTCCGGTGCGCCGGGCGCGGGATAGTCGAAGGTCTGCAGGCGCTCGCCGAACCCGAACAGATCGTGGATCGTCCGCGGGCGCGCCATGGCCGTGACCGCCGTGACGGCGGCGTACCAGTGCGCCGAGACGACGAGCACGGCTCGCGGCGTGGGGACCTGGGCGGCGAAGGCTCTCCACGATCGCGTGAAGCGGTTGTCCTCCAGCGTGTTGGTCGGACTTCCGTGTCCGATGAACGCGGCAGGCATGCAGGTGGGCGATGTGGTCGCGGTCATCGTCGTGACGCTAACCGTCAACGCGTGGCGGCGCCAGTGCGCAGGATCTTGTCCATCGCCTTGCCCTGGGCGAGCTCGTCGACGAGCTTGTCGAGGTAGCGGATCTTGCGCATCGTGTCGTCCTCGAGCTCCTCGATACGGACGCCGCAGACGACGCCTTTGATGAGCGCCGCGTTCGGATGCATGCGAGGGGCGGCGGCGAAGAACGTCTCGATATCGGTCTTCGCGTCGATCACCTTCTTCAGGCTCTTCGCGTCGTGGCCGGTGAGCCAGAAGATGACCTTGTCCACCTCCGCCTTCGTACGGCCCTTCTTCTCGGCCTTCTGGATGTAGAGCGGGTAGACGCTGGCGAAGCTCATCGTGTAGATGCGCGGCTTCTTCGTCGCGGGCTTCTTCGTCGTGGGCTGCTTGCGCTGCATCGGTGTGGAGATTACGCGTCTCGGTAGAGCCCGTCGCGCAGCCGCTCGTAGTGCTTCCACGACGAGCGCAGGATCGCCTTGGTCTGCGAAGCTCCTCGGTCCGGGAGGTCCCGGATGCGGGCGACGATCTGTCGCTCGAGACCCTCGCCGAGGACGCCGATCGTCTCGAGGGCCTCCTCGAGCGTGATCCCTCGACGGAGGTTGCGGGTGCTGACGTCGCGCAGGAGGATCGGCCACACGCGTTGCCGCACGAGCACGGCGCGCTTGAAGAGCTCGTCGCGAAGCTCGGGAGGCGCGTCCACCATCATCGCCAGCACGGCGTAGCTCTCCGGGTCGCGCTGGAAGATCTTCACCTTGTGCATCGAGATGGCGTAGAGGCGCTCGAACAGATCGGCGGGCCACGGCTCGCGCACGGACAGGTAGCTGTCGACGATCTCCTCGGCGACGCGATCCACGACCGCGAGCGTCAGCTCGACCTTCGACGAGAAATGGTGAAACAGGAGGCCCTTTGCCACGCCGGCGTTCTCGGCGATCGTGTTCGTGGAGGCGGCCGTGAAGCCTCGCGCTGCGAGCTCGGTGCGCGCGGCTCGCAGGATCCGCTCGCGCGCATCCTCGGCGGCGGGCGTGGGGGTGGCGGCGGCGGCCGCGCGTGGGCTCTTGGTCCGCTTGCTCATGCGTGGAGGTCCCGTCGTCCGTATGCCTCGATCGCCAGCGCGATGCACGCGCCTCCGACGCCGACGAGGATCGCGACCGCGCGCGGATCGAGGCCGCCGTTGGCGACGATCGCTTGCGCCTCGACGAGCTTGAACGGCGACACCCAGCGCGCGAAGGACAGCGTCGGGGTCAGCGCGGAGAACACGCCGAGAACGAACGTTCCGAAGACGATCGCCAGCGTGACGTTCGCGACGCCTCGTGGCTGGCGCGACGTCGACGCGACCAGCATGCCGACGCCCGCGAAGGCGAACGCGGTGCAGGCGCAGCCCACGAACAGCGAGAACACGAGGGGTGCTTCGAGCTCGCGCGTCGTGACCGCGCTCAGGATCGCGAGCGGGACGATCGCGAGCAGCAGCGGAACGGCGACCGCGTAGGTGGCCGCCGCCAGCGCCTTGCCGAGGACGATCGCGCCGCGTCGGGCGGGCTGCGCGTAGAGCAGCTCGCCGGTTCGCGAGAGCTCCTCCTTCGCGATCACGCGCGAGCCGAGCAGACCTCCAAACGCCCCCGTTCCCAGAACGACGTACGCGAAGTTGGTGGCGAGGTACGCGGCCGGGCGGTTGAAGTCGACGATGGAGAGCCCGAGGGCATCTCGCATCGCCTGCGGCAGCGACGAGATCTTCGCCGCCAGCGGGCCCGCCGCGAGCGCCGGCTGGAGCGCACTGACGAGCGCGAGCATGGCGCCGAGCGAGACGAGCCAGAGGACCGCACCGCGACGCGCGGCGAGGAGCTCGTGCCGCAGCACGATCCCGACGATGGTTCGATCACGAAGCATGGTCTCGCTCCTCTCTGGAGAATTCGGCGAGGAAGACGTCCTCGAGCGAGGGCGTCTCGATCTGGATGTCGCGCGGCGACGCGGCGGCGAGCGCATCGAGCAGCGGCGGTGCCGCACCACGATACGAGAAGGTGACCGTCGTGCCGTGGCGCTCGAGCGCGCTGACGCCGGGGAGGAGGGTCGCCAACCGGTGCAGCGCCGTGCTGTCTCCACCTCCCTCGAAGGAAGCGATCACGCGCCGGATCTTGCGCTCGCGCAGCGTCGTCACGTCTTCCAGCGTGACGATCCGCCCGTGGGCGATGACCGCGACGCGGCTGCACAGTGATTCGACCTCCGTGAGGACGTGCGACGAGAAGAAGACGGTCGTTCCCTCGTCGACCTCGTCGCGAAGCGTGTCGAACAGACGAGAGCGAACCACGGGATCGAGGCTGCTCGTCGGTTCGTCCAGGACGAGCAACCGAGGCGCGTGCTGGAGAGCGGCGACCAGCGCGACCTTTCGCGTGGTTCCGAGCGACAGATCCTGCGTCGGCGCGCCGAGGTCCAGCTCGAATCGCTCCGCGAGATCTCGGCGACGGCGCCGATGGTCGCCGGCGTGAAACGAGCCGAGGTACTCGAGGAAGCTCGCGACCGTCATGCCCGGCACGAGGTTCGTCTCGCCGGCGACGTACCCGACCGACACGCGCGCGCGGGCCTGATCGCACCGCACTCCGAACAGGCTCGCCGATCCGCTCGTCGGCGCGATCAACCCGAGGAGGATCCGGATCGTCGTCGACTTGCCGGCCCCGTTGGGACCGATGAAGCCGAACAACGCGCCTTCCCCGACCTCGAGCGATACGTCTTCGATCCCTCGACGCCCCGCGTAGGTCTTGACCACATTCGACAGTTCGATGGCGTGCACGATGTCTCCGCTGACCACCTGGTCAGTCTTTGAGTACCTCGTACTGACCACCTGGTCAACCGAAGTCGACACGAGGCGAAAAATGCCCGTGGTTCCATCGAGTCAGGCGATCGGATCTCGAGTCTGCCGCGGCATCAGCGCGCGGCGATGACCGAGGTCCGGCAGGTATCGACGACCGAGCGGATTGCATCCTGGATGGCCGCGCGCTGGAACACGAACGAGCGCCGGAGCTGGATCGCCTCGCTCGATTGGCGCGCGCGCTCGACCATCGGAGCGGATAGCTCGAGCTCGCCGGCGGATGTAGCGAGAGCCTGCGCGCTCGCGACGAGAGCATCGCGCGTCCAGCCGCTGAGGCGGAACTCGATCTCGTCCGCGTGGCGCAGTCGCGCGGCGCTGTAGCGCACCGTTCGCGCCGCGGCCTCGAGCGCGTCCGCATTCTTCGCGGTGGCGGGCACGGTCGCGAGGTAGTCGGCGAGCGAGTCCAGCGTGGCGGCCGCCTTCACCCGGACGTCGGTCCAGCGCGTCGCGGTCGCGAGCTTCGCCGCCTCGACGTCGGCCTTCGCGAGGGCGTCGTTCGCCGCGCGTGCCTCGCGCGCCGTTGCTTCGTAACGAACGGCATAGTTGTCGACGGCATAGTCGCCCGCTGCGAACACCGCGATCGCCACCTTGCGAAACGCGTCGAGGATCTCGGGGCGCTGGTCGTCGATGCTCTTGTCGTTCGACAGCTGCTCGACCGCCGAGCTCGCGTGGACGAACGCCGCGTGCGCCTTCTTGTTCGTACTGGCGTTGATCTCGTCGCCCACGCGCGACAACGCGTCCTTCAGGGCGACGATGACGTCGGAGCTGGAGAGACGCGCGTCGTTCGCGGTCTCCTGAATTTCCGTAGCTGCGCTCGCCGCCCGAAGCGCGATCAAGGCGGCTGCCAGGGACTTCTGCCGGTCGTCCTCGAGGCCCGAGGTCAGCGCGTCGATACTGTGCGCGAGCGCTCGCATGGATTCTGGTACGGGACGCGGTGCGGACTCGACCGGCGCCGCGACCTCACGCTGGACCGGCTCCGGATGGGAGACTGGCTCCTTCGATCCCGCACAGGATGTGAGCAAGAGGAGCGCGACGTTCCCGGCCAGCAGACACTTCATGCTCGAGGAGGATGCAAACCTCGGTCCTCGCCGACGCTTCTCGCCGTCGGACGCGTGGCGACCTCGGTCGCGGCCACCGCGAGGGCCACCGTCACGTAGATGATCAGCCAGAGCACACCGACCAGCGGCGCCTCGATCTCGATGTCGGGTTTCGCGAACGCCAGGCGAAGATCGAGGAAGCCGACGAACAGCGCGATCGCGACGCCGGCGCCCCGGCCGACGGTCCACGCGATGTACGCGATCGACGACAGGAGCAGCGTGATCGCTCCCCAGCGCACGTCGACGATGCAGATCGAGATCCACAGCGCCGCGAGTCCGACCATCAGGTTCGTGATGCGCGATGCGGCCGTTGTCCTCCAGGTCACGTCACCCAGTGTGAGCGCATTTCACTGTCGCTCCAGTTCGAAGAATCGACGACCGTCGTCGCTCCCGCCAACAACGCAATGAGCTGGCCTTCGCGGGTTGACGCAATTGTCTTCACGTGAAAAGCTTTGTGCTCAAACGATTACAAGCATTGGGTGCGGTCACCGGAGGCCGCAGGAACAGAAGCTGGTCGGGCCGCCAGCTTGGAGGATGCTGCAATGCAGCTCACGGCGGCACAGCTACACACCGACAAGCGTTGGCTCGATCTTGTCCACCACAAAGACCTGACGCTGTTGCTGGACATGGACGGCACGCTGATTCCGTTCGCGCCGACCGCCGAGCAAGCCGTCCTCGATGACTACGCCGCGGAGACCCTCGCTCGACTGCGTCGCGCGCAGATCAATGTCGTGATCGTCTCGGGTCGGCCGCGTGACCTCCTCTCGCCGTTCCGGTCGCGCTGCAAGGACATCTGGTGGGCCGCGGAGCACGGCAGCTGGCGGTGCGACGACTCCGGCGAGTGGTGTGGCCCGAGCGCGGTCGCCGAGATCGACGAGCTCGAGACGCTGCTGTCGCCGTTTGTCGTGCTCCATGGCGCGCGACTCGAGCGCAAGTCGCTATCGATGTGCCTGCACTGGCGCCAATGTCCCGACATGCTGAAGGGCCGGCTGATCGCCGCGGCGGAGCTCGCGTGCGACGAATGGCTCGAGATGCATCCTGACTTCGAGCGCATCGCGGGCGTCGAGATGCTCGAGGTTCGGCGTCGCGCCTCGAACAAAGGCACCGCCGTCACGTGGGTTCGCGAGCGGAATCCGGGCGCGAAGATCATCGCGATCGGCGACGACGTGACCGACGAGGACATGTTCGCAGCTCTCCGCGACGACGAGATCGCCATCGGTGTCGGTGCTCGGCACAGTGCGCGATGCGCGCTGTCGGTCGCGGGTCCGGCCGCCGTCCACGAGCTCCTGCGCTGGGTCGCCGAGCTTCGCACGACCGAATCGAGCCGCCCGTTCGTCGGGATCGCAGCGAAGGTGCCCAAGCCGCATCCGAAGTCGGATCTGGTCGTGGTGTCCAATCGCGTTCCCCCGACGGAGACGGGACGTACACGGCAGGTCGGTGGCCTCGTATCCGCGCTCGAGCCGGCGCTCGAAGCGCACGGCGGGACGTGGTTGGGCTGGAGCGGCCGCGAGGCGGAGGGCGATCGATCGCTGGTGATCGATCTGTACGATCCGAGCCGCGCCGCGTTCGACTTCCCGTCGGGATGGCGCGAGCACTTCTACGGCGGCTTCTGCAATCGCGCCTTGTGGCCGCTGTTTCACGGATTCCCCGGCCGCGTTCGCTACATCGATCGCGACTGGGAGACCTACGAGACCGCGAACGCGGAGTTCGCACGCCACGCGCACAGCCTGGTGACCAGTAGCGGCACCGTGTGGGTGCACGACTACCATCTGTTGCTCGTCGCGCGTGCGCTGCGCCAGCGCGGCTTCGCGGGGCGCATCGTGCTGTTCCTCCACATCCCGTTTCCAAGTCCGGACATGTTCGAGACGATTCCGTGGGGAGAGACGCTCGTCGAGGCGATGCTCGACTTCGATCTCGTCGGTGTCCACACCCAACGGTGGGCGCAGAACTTCCGCGCGGTCGCCGAGCCATTTGCCACGCAGCGCCCGCTTCCGGAGATCGCGGTTCTTCCGATCGGCGTCGATCCCGCTCACTTCTCGGCGGGGACCGCGTCGAAGGAGGTCGCCAACCTGCAGGCAGCGCTCGGCCATCGCCGGCTGATCCTCGGTGTCGATCGGCTCGACTACTCCAAGGGCATTCCCGAACGCTTGCTCGCGTTCGAGCGACTCCTCGAGCTGCACCGCGAGTGGCGCGGTCGCGTGAGCTTGGTGCAGATCTCGGTGCCTTCGCGCGAGGAGGTGCCGGAGTACGCGCAGCTTCGCCAGGAGGTGGAAGCGCTCGTCGGTCGCATCAACGGGAGTTTCGGCGAGGCCGACTGGGTTCCGGTCCGCTATCTCTATCGCTCGTACGATCGAGATGTGCTGCCGCAGATCTATCGCGCCGCCGACGTCGCGCTGGTGACGCCCCTGCGTGACGGCTTGAACCTCGTCGCGAAGGAGTTCGTGGCCGCACAGGACCCGGCGCAACCCGGAGTGCTCGTGCTCTCGAAGTTCGCCGGTGCCGCCGACGAGCTCACGGACGCAATCCTGACCAATCCGTTCCATCCCGACGGACTCGCACGAGATCTCCATCGTGCGCTCAGCATGGAGCCCGAAGAGCGGCGTTCTCGCCATCGTCGGTTGTTCAACACGGTGTCCGAGAACACGCCCCAACGGTGGGCCGCCGCATTCCTCGATCGCCTGCACCGGCGGGAGCGCTCTGTCGCATGACCGACTGGATTCCGGACTCGCTCTACGCGATCGGTCCTTTCGGGTTGTCCTGGGTGCAATGGATCTCCGTCGGGCTGTTGCTCCCCGGCGCGTTCATCATCGCGGGCGATCGCGGCGCGCGTGGTCCTGTGGGGCGCGAGACACGTCACGTCACGGACGACAGTGACCTTCGACGACGAGCTCCTCACCGCGTTCGCCGGGCCGATCCGGCTGTTCCTCACGATCGCGGTCCTGCGCGTCTCGCTCCCGTTCATCGCGCTTCCGGAGGACGCGCATCGCTTCTCGGTCCAGGTGATTCTCGTCGGGCTCGCGGTGGCCGTCGTGTGGAGCTCTCTACGGGCGATCGACGTCATCGTGCGCCGGATCTCGAGCGCCGCGTGGGCGAGAGCGAGACCCTCGTCGCGTGCGCTCATCTTGCTCCTCGGCAGGATCGGCAAGGCGGTGGTGTTGATCATCGCCGTGATCACCATCCTCGGAACGCTCGGCCTGCCCGTCTCCAGCTTGCTCGCCGGACTCGGGATCGGCGGCATCGCGCTCGCGTTCGGCGCGCAGAAGACCGTCGAGAACGTCTTCGGCGCGATCGCGATCGGCGTCGACCAGCCGTTCCGCGAGGGTGACTTCGTCCGCATCGAAGACAACGTGCTCGGGACCGTCGAGGCGGTCGGGCTCCGCTCCTCCCGTGTTCGAACGCTCGATCGCACCGTCGTGACGTTGCCGAACGGCCGCCTGGCGGACATGCGGGTGGAGACCTTCGCGGTTCGCGATCGCTGTCGGCTCAGCGTCACGCTCGGTGTTGTCTACGAGACGAGCGCGAAGCAGCTGCGCGCCGTCCTCCAGGGCTTCGAGGAGGTGCTTCGCGCCCATCCAAAGACGTGGCAGGACGATGTCGTCGTTCGGTTCGCGGGCTTCGGCGCGTCGTCGCTCGATATCGAGATCATGGTCTGGTTCGAGACGAGCGACTACGGCGAGTTCCGCAACTGCCGGCAAGAAGTGCTGCTCGGGTTCATGGATGTCGTCGAGCGCGAGGGCACCTCGTTCGCCTTCCCGACGCAGACCGTCCACATCGCAGCGCCGAAGGCGGCGTGAGCACGCTGCTCAGGGAGCGCCGAGATCCATCGTCTCGATCGCGACCAGCTTCCACGCGCCGCCCTTCTTCGCGAGGCGAACGATCGGCGTCTCGCCATAGCCACTGCCGACGAACAGCTCGATGGCGCCCGCCTTGCCCTGTTGCGCTTGCAACGCGACGAGGCACTGGACCTTGTCCGTCGCCGCGTCGTGGACGTCGCTGGCCTGGAGCTGGAACACGTCCAGCGGACCGAGCGAAGCGATGCGGTTCAACACGAGATCGCGCTCCTCGCGCGTGCCGTGGCGACGGACCGCATCGTCGAGCAGCGCATCGAGGCCGGTCGCGTCGCCGTTCTTGATCGCAGTGGCGATGGTCTGGATCGCCGCATGAGCGTCCGCCGGCGCGCTCTCGAGCGCCGCGGTGACATCGACGTTCGAGCACTCGGTCGAAGGATCGCGAGCCGTATCCCCCACCTCGTCCGGCGCATCAGCCTCCGGTGACGGGGCCGGTTGCACGGCGGGCTTCACGGCTGGCTCGGCGGTCTTCGTGACGGGCGGCGGCGCAGCCGCAGAGGCCGACTCCTTCTTGCACGATGTAGCGGCGAGCAGAGAGACGATCACGAGGGTGGAGCCAAGCTTGTTCATGCGCGCAATCAAGCACGCGCGAGGCCAGGACTGCTCCGATAGATCGAGTCAGATGTCGGGCTTTCGCAGGTTCCACAGGATCTGACCGAGCGCCGCGGCGGCGGTGGCGTCGCTCGAGGTCCACATCGCGGCGATCAGGCCGGGCTTCGACGTCGGCGCGACGACGCGCACGATCGTGGCGTCGATCGCGAAGGCAGGCGCGAGGTTCGGTGCATCGAACGCGACGCGGATGCGCTCGCCGATGGTGAGCTGGATGTTGCGATCGTTGCGCAGGAGGAGCCCGCCCGCCGAGATGTTGATCGTCACGAACGTCTCGACGTGGCCGCTGTGACTGAGCTCGACCCGCGCGAGGAGCTCGAAGCGCTCGTGCTGGCGTCGTTCCTCCGACATGCCTAGAGCATGAGCGAAATCCTGCGGGCCGACACGCTTTCGCGGAGCGAAATGCAGGAGCGCGATTCAGGTCTTCTTCGCAGCCTCGTCGAGCTTTGTCTTCGCGATCTGGATCCACTCGCGGTTCTCGCGGCGGTAGCGCGCGTCGGCGTGCCCGGCCTCCTTGGCGATGCGCGTGTAGAGCGCGTGCGCCTCCTCGGTGCGCCCCGCCTTCTCGAGCACGCCGGCGTGGCGGCAGCGCGCTTCGTCGCCGATCGCGCCGGGGCGAGCCGCTTCGTACGCCTCGAGCGCGGCGTCGGTATCGCCGAGCGCCTCGATCACGCGCGCGAACAGCAGGCGGTTTCCGGGGGTCCGCTCGCGCGGGTGCACGTCGAAGAGGTGGTCGAGCGTCGCCTTCGCGGCGGTCGCGTTGCCCATCTCGAACTGCACCGTCGCGCGCTGCTTGAGGACCTCGGGATCATCCTTGTGCGCGCCGCTCGTCTCGTAGAGCTGCAGCGCTTCCTCGTAGCGCTTCTGGCGCACGCACTCCTTGGCGAGCGCGAGGCGATTGTTCACGGTCGGCGCGTGCTCGAGCTGGGCGCGCAACGCCTCGAGCTTGCGTGACGGCTGCACGACATCGACGAGCTGCCCCGCCAGCTTGCGTCCACCGCGCCCGACGCCGCGCACCTCGGTGGCGAGATAGATGATGCAGCCGACGAACGGGAAGAACAGGATGATCCAGATCCAGCCCGCGTTGTTGTTGCGAACGGCGTGGACGATACAGGCGATCTGGAAGAGGACGACGACGCTCCCGAACCCGTAGGCCCCGTACATACGGGAGATCCTATCTGATCTCCGGGCGCGTTTTCCGTCGACGCCGACCCCTACTTCTTGCGGTGGCTCGCGCGGAACTCGTCGCGGTGCTTCAGCACCATCGCGAGCTCCTCCTTGGAGAACAGCTTGTCGGTCAGCTCGGCCTGCACCTTGGTTCCGACCGCCATCAGCTCCTCGACCATCTTGTCGGAGACATCGACGATCTCCACGCCCTTGCGGACGAGCGTCTTGCGCGCGTCCTCGTTCGCCTTGCGGATCACCGTGCGCGCCTTCTTCTGGCTCCCCTTCGCGATCAGCTCGATCGCCTTGCGATCCTCGGGCGAGATCTTCTTCACGGCCTCGAGCGACATCACCGTCGCGCCGATCGCGAAGACGAGCGGACGCGCGCTCATGAACCGCACCTTGGTGTGCCACTGGAGTGCGATCGCACCGAGCGGCGAGTTGAGGCACGCATCGATCTTGCCGGACGTCAGCGCGGGGTCGACCTCGGGGATGCTGAGCGGAATCGGATCGATGCCGAGCTTGTCGACGATGGTCGTGTTCAGTCGATCGCCGCCGACGCTGCAGACCTTCAAGTGGCGAAGGTCCGCGAGGGACGTGACCTTCTTCTTCGACAAGAGATGGATCCATCCGAGCTCTCCGCGCTCCGCGAGGCGGAAGCCCTTCGCTTCGAACTTCTTCTGGAAGTAGGGCCACATCTTGCCAGCGACGTAGTCGACCTCCTCCTGGGTCTCGAACAGCATCGGCAGCTGGAGCACGAGGATCGACGGCTCGATCATCGAGAGACCGAGCGCGGTGATCGCGGCGCCGTCGATCTGCCCGAGCCCGATCTTGCGGATGTAGTCGCGCTCGTCGCCTTGCTGTCCGCCCGTGAAGTACTTGGTCTTCACGCGGCCCTGCGTCTTCTCGCTGATCTCGGCGGCCGCGCGCTCGAGGATCTCCATCCACGGGCTTCCGCCGGGGGCGAGCGTGGCGATGCGAAGCTCGATGTTCTCGGCCGCGACCGGCGATGGCGCGACGAAAACGATTCCCAGCAGCAACACGAGAAGCTTCATGGCGACCCTCACCGCTCCGAGGTTAGCTCACGAGCGGGGCCAGCTGGGCGCGCAGTTCCGCGGTCCGAACCTCGATCCCCGCCAGGAGCGCCTCCACGAGGTCGAGCCGGACACCGTCGACGAGGATCGGCAGCGAGACACGGAACGAGATCGTGCCGGTGCGTACGTCGAGGTCGAGCACCGGCAGCTGCGCCTCGTGGTTGTACTCCGCGATCGCGCGCGCGATCGACGCGATGCGCTCTGCCGCGACACCCGCGTGGATCGGCTGCGTCAGGTGCAGGAACGGATGCGCCGTGTCCCATTGCAGGCGAAGCGCGCCCACGTCGATCGTCTGGCGATCGCTGTCGACGCGCACCGGCACCTTCCGCTCGGTGAACATCAGCACGAGCTCGCCGAAGTCACGGAGCGTCCGCGGAACGAACATCGCGCGAGTATATTGTCGGGGTTGCAGGAGCGCGAGCGACTCGAGCGGACGGTGGCGGCGATCGTGGCCGACCGCTACGCCGATCATCACGCGCCGGCCGGCTGGGACTACGCGGTGCGCGTCGACCCCGCCTTCATCGACGGCAGCATCGAGCCGCGCGCGATCCGGCGTCGAGCCGCGAGCGCGTACGAGCCGCGCCCCGTCGACGATCTCGCCGGCACGGCCGCCGCGCATCTCGAGCGGTTCCTCGCGATCCGCGACGTCGCAGAGCTCCACGCGTCGCTCGAGGAGCTGGTCGCGATCGACGAGTCCGTGACGCGCGACGATGGTGTCGAACCGTCGGCCGTGTTCGCGAACGACGCGCGCCTCAACGTCGTCATCCTCGGCGCGGGACCGATCGGCCTCGCGCTCGCCAGCGCGCTGCGCCTCGCCCACGCGAACGTGCTCGTCCTCGAGACTCGCGTCGCCTCGCCGCATCACAAGCTGCCCTATCAGCGACGATGGTTGACCGCGGTCGATCACCGGAGGCTCGCCACCACCGTCGAGCCCGCGCTCCGCGACATCTTCGCGCGCGTCGGCACGAAGCACATCGGGGTGACGATCGACGTGCTCGAGACGCTGCTGCTGCTGTCGTGTCGCCGCATCGGCGTGCGGTTCTCGTTCGCCGAGCATCCCGACCTCTCGTTCGTCGGCGCCTGCCCGGTGCACGTCATCTTCGACGCGACGGGCAACCGCTTCCGCCCCGCGGCGGAGTCCGACGTGCGCTTCCCCCTGTACCAGGGACGTCGCGTTGCCCAGGCGATGCTGAAGATCACGCAGGTGCCGGCGCGGCTGTACGAGGACCTCGTCGATCTCGTCGCGCCGCGCAATCAGGACAACAAGGTCTACCTGTGGCGCGGCTCGCTCCGCGACGAGATCAACCAGTGCCTCCCGATCGTGAACCTCACCCGCCTCGAGTACGAAGCGCTCTGCGATGCGCACGAGTTCCCGCTGCCGCTCGTCGAGGCCCTCGCCTCCTCGCACATCGATGCGCGCACGCACGCGCTGCTCGCACGGATCGCCGGCGGCACCGATCGCGAGGTCCTGATCGATGCGCCGTTCGTGTGGCAGCCGTACCTGATCGAGCGGACATCCACGCGCCTCCATGGAGTTCCGGTCGTTCGCGTCGGTGACTCGATCTACAACGGCAACGTCAAGCTCGCGAATGGTCTCGGTCCGCACCTCCAGCACGTCGCGCACATCCAGCACGTGATGTGGACCCACGCGACGGCGGCGCATTCGGAGCGCGTCGCGCGAGCCATGGGTTACCCGCGAACCTGATCGAGGGGTGCAACGAATTGCGGCAGGTCGATGCGAGATTCCTCTCGTCCTCGATCGCTACGTTTCTCGGTGGTGGGGTCGAAGCGGATCAGGTGGCCGGCGCTCTCGAAGCGCCTCGCGGAGCGTTGGCCCGATGCCCGCTTCCAGGCAGGGCCGATTCGCGACAACACCGTCGAGGTCGAGCTGTTCGCGCGTCCGCCGATCGTCGCGGTCCCGCCGTTCTGGCTGACGATCGACGGCGTCAAGCTTCGCGTCGTGGTCGTGGTCATGCCGCTGGCCCCGTTCTCGGTCGCGCCGGGGCTCGGCCTGACCGGTGGCATCTCGTTCACCGGCGTCCATCCCGGCGCAGCGATCGCGATCGATCACACCGACGGCGTTCGCCATCACGGCGGCATCTGCGCGTTGCTCGCGAGATCGGCGACCGCGAGTCGTCCGACGCATCTTCTCACGTGCGGGCACATCTTCGAGAAGGGTGAAGAGAGCGACGTCATCGCTGCCGATGGTCCCAACAGTGACGAGGTCGTGATCGGAACTCTCATCAGCAACTTGCTGGAGAAGCAGATCCAACGCGACGTCGCGCTCGTCGAGCTCTCCGACGATGGTGCGTCGATCGCTCTCGCGGGCGGCGGTCCGCGACTGAAGAACGCGTCGAGCGCCGTGACGAACCTGCGCAGTCGCACCTATCAGCCGACGCTGGCGGGGTTCTCGACGTGGACGAAGACCGCCGCGAAGACGGTGAACGCGCACGTCCCGTCCACCACGTGGGCCGGCGGCTTCGACGTGCAGGGCGTGATCGGAACGCTCGCGAAGGTGTCCTCACCCGGCGACTCCGGGACCGTGTTGCTCGCGGACACCGGTGATGGAGTTGGTTCCTGCACGGCGAGCGACGGCGGCAAGTCGATCTTCGAACCGCTGGCGCGCGCGCTCACTGCTTTCGAATCGAAGTTCCATCTGAAGATCTGGAGGAATCCATGAGAGTCGCGTTGGGGTTTGCGTTGATGACCGTGCTCGCCGGTGCAGCGCTCGCGCAGCCGAAGAAGGAGACGCCGGAGCAGAAGGCGCAGCGCGAGGCCAGAGAGAAGGCCGCGAGCGACAAGGAGAAGGCGGAAACCGAGGAGAAGCTCCGCGCGGCGTGCATCAAGCTCGCCGAGGAACGCGCGACGCGCGCACAAGCGGCGACGGCGATCTATCTCGACGGCGTGAACGAGTACGTGATCAAGGGCGACGAGTCTTCGATGCGCTCGGGACCGGTGATCTATTACGCGCGCGGCGAAGCGGATCTGAAGCGGGTGCAGTCGCGCTCGGCGACGCCGCGCTTCGAGGCTCCCGACAAGGACTGCAAGGACCTTCGCTCGTGGACTCGAACCGGGCGAACGGCGCTCCAGTACGCGAAGGCGTTTCGCTCGCCGGCCGCGTCGCCGTTGACCGAGAACGGCGCGACGAGCATCGCGACCGAGGCAGTGCAGATCCTCGGTCAGATCGTCGTCGATCGAGCTTCGACCGCCGCGTACGCGATGCTCTCGTCGAAGGTGAAGACGTGGCTCAAGTGCAATGCCGAGACTCCCTTCAAAGCGACGTGCGAGGTCGTTGGCAACCTGCGGCTACAGGATCTCGCCATGGCACCCGATCTGCTGCGCGGGGCCCTCGCGAAGGATGCGCTCGCGTACGTGGACATCCTGAAGAAGAAGGTCATCGACAAGGTCTCGGTGGCACCGTCACCGTCGAGCGGACCGTCGCCCATGCGTGTGGTGCTCGGGGCGAACACCGGAGGGAGCGCAGACCCGTGCGCCGACCAATCGAAGGCTCGCGACGTTCGCTGCACGATCCAGCGAGCGATCGAGACGCACATCTTGCCGTCGATCTCCCGGCCGGTGTCCGATCTGATCGGGCACTCCGCGGAGTCCGCGATCCGCGATCTCGTCAGTCGAGGTCTCGACAAGCTCGAGGACGCTGCGACCAACGGCTACTGCAAGATGGACAAGGATCGCGATCGCATCCTCGCGCTCTCCGCCGCCTCGTTCGCGGCATGCCACGTCGAGAAGGGCGAGGCCTCGACGCCTTGCTCCATCATGCAGTTCGTCGAACAGATCGACGGCGAATGCGACGTAGACGATCGCCTGCTGCCCGAGCAGCTCTCGTCGGCGCGCTCGATCGCGGGCCACTTCTGGGCCGCGGTCAACTTGAACATCAAGAACGCGCAGCCCGATCACGCGAAGCGCATCCTCTCCGCTCTCGAGGGGTCGTTCGAGGTCGCGTGCATGTATGCCGTCGAGAACGCCGCCGGGCCGTTCACCTGCGAGATCGATCCCGTCCCGATCGATCCCCAGACGAAGAAGATCAAGGACCTCACCCCGGCGGAGTCCGTCGCGATCGCACGCGACACGACTCTCGCGGCCGCGACGCGCAACGGAGCATCGTTCGCGGCTGCGTTCGTGCGAGCGCTCGCGCGCATGCTGCCCGCGGACCACACGGACTACTCGCGTGGCCTGCGCGTGCTCGCGACCATCACGGCCTACGCGTCGACGTATACCGATCCCGACGAGTCAGCCGACAAGGCGCACTCGCGCCGCACGGAGCTCCTCGAGTCCTTGACTGCCGACATGACGCAGCGAACGGACCGCGCCGGCGACACGATCCTCGCGCTCGGCGGATCGCTGCGTCTCGTCGGGGGCGTGCGGATCGGCAGCAAGGATGCGGGCAAGCGAGACAAGGCGCTGTGGACTCCGCTGTCGCTCCCCCTCGGCTTCTCGCTCGACTGCCTCGGCGAGAAGTCCAAGCACGGGTTCCATCTGGAGCTGAGCGTTCTCGACCTCGGACAGTACCTGACGTGGGAGAACGGCCCGGAGCTGGCCGAGCCGAGTCTGGGTGCGGCGCTGTCACCATCGATCACACTCGCGTACGCGTACGGGCGCGAGCTCCCGTTCATCGTCGGGGCCACCGCCGGCTACACACCGACGTTCGACTTCGACTCGGACGTGGACACCGACGAGGTCGGCGCCTGGAACGTCGGCCTGACGCTGGGTGTCTACGTGCCGCTCTTCGACTTCAACTGAGCGCGCTTGTTCGCGCGGGCGCACCGCGATACATCAGCGCCATGGATCGAGCCGCGCTCGCGCAGGTCCGCACCATCGTCGCGCACGAGAACTGCGCGGATGGAACAGCGTCGGCGATCCTGTTGCACGACGCGCTTCCACACTGCGAGGTCATCTTCGCCGACTACGGGCGCGACGCCGATCGACTGCCCGCGCGCGACGGCATGTTGTTCTGCGACTTCTCTCCACCGCCCGAGCGTGTCGACGAGTTCGTCGCGGCGAAGGCGATCGTGCTCGATCACCATCGCTCTGCGCGCGAGGTCATCGCACGGTTCGGCGAGTGGGGCATCTACGCCGACGAGGAGAAGGATCCGGGCGTGAGCGGCGCGACGCTCGCGTTTCGCGAGGTGTGGCTGCCGTTGCGCGGTGACTCGGCCGAGCGCGGCTTCGCGGAAGCGTTCGCGACCGCGGCAGGCGCGCGCGATACGTGGCACACGGCGAGCCCGTCGTGGCAAGCGGGGTGCGTGCAGCAGTCCGTGCTGACCACGTTCGGCCAGCGGTACTGGCTGACGATCCCGTTGTCCACGCTCGCGACGGACTGGGCAACGCGGTACGTGCCGATGGGCGAGCAGGTCCTCAGCCGCAAGCGCGCGCGACTGGTCGACACGATCCGACAGGGCTATCGCTTCACGACCAGGCGGGGGCTGCGCGTCCTCGCGATGAACTCGCTCGGCTCGGCGAGCGATGCCGCCGGCGAGGCCGATGTCGATCTCGTCATCGCGTTCGACATCGTCGTCGACGAGGGCCATCTGCGCATGCGCATGTCGCTCCGGTCGCACACCGGCTTCGACTGCGCGGCGTTCGCGACGGCGCACGGCGGCGGAGGTCACACGCGTGCGGCGGGATGCGCGATTCGCGTCGGGCCGGAGGACCCGCAACCGTATCGCTTGCTCGAGCGTCTACTCGCAGACTCCGACGCGCCCCCGCGTTAGCCCGGGTGCAGCACTCCGCGGCAGGCGATTCGCGTTACGGTCGCGGCGTGACTGCGGACTTGGGGTTGGCTCTCTCGGGAGGTGGTTCGCGCGCGGCTGCCTTTCACCGTGGAACACTGCGCGCGCTCCTCGATCTCGGCCTCGTCGATCGCGTGACGTCGATCTCGTCGGTGTCCGGCGGCTCCGTGTTCGCCGCGGCCTGGATGGCTGCGCGTGCGCGAGGCTGGAGCGACGAGAGGTTCCTCGAGTGGTTTCACGACACGCTCGGGCGCGGGTTCATCCGGCCGACGATCGTCAACTGGCGCGTGATCAAGTGGCTCTGGAAGTCCCGAACGCAGCTGCTCGCGGACACCTTCGATCGCTTGCTCTTCGACGGCGTGACGTTCGACAAGCTGCCCGAGGCGCCGCGGTTGGTCCTCAACACCACCGTGCTCAACAACGCGAGCGCCGGCCGCTTCTCGCGCGACGGCTACTCGGGGAAGGGCGTCGGAACGCGCGGTGACGGTGACAGTCACCCGATCACGAAGATCGACGGCCTGACCCTCGGCTTCGCGACGGCAGCGTCGGCGGCGTTCCCGTTCGGCTTGCCTCCGCTCGTGATCAAGCGCCGCGCGATCCAGGGGCCGTGCGACGGCTTCGACAAGCTCGTCCTCACCGATGGCGGCATCCTCGAGAACCTCGGTATCGAGCGGCTGCTCCAGAGCGGTACGTTCGGCGCGCGGCACATCCTCGTCAGCGACGCGGGCGCGCGCGATCGCATGTGGAAGCCAGGCTTCGTCGGATGGCTGAAGGGCCTCGCGATCTTCGGACTCTCCGCGCAGCAGCTCGATCGGCTGCTGTCGATCATGAACGACAAGCAGAACCGGTCGATGCGCCAGCTCTTGTTCGCGCGGTTCCGGCCGAACCAGGAGGATGCGAACCGCCTCCCGTTGTTCGTCCAGCTCGACAACGACTGGGCCACGGTCGTCGAGCGCGCGCCGTCGGAGCTCGTCGCGAAGGCCGACCTCGGCGAGGCCGAGAAGCTGTACGCGTCGATGAACAAGGAGGACGGCGTCGCGGCGGCGAACGCCGTCACGACCGGCTTCACCGGGCTCTCGAGCGAGACGCTGCGGATCCTCGAGACGCACGCGCGCTGGCAAATGCACGCGCTCGTCGCGCTCTACGGCGCCGGCTTCAGCTGAAACACGTCGACCAGGGTCGCCGCGGGCGGACTCTTTGTCGGATCGCACGCGGTCTCGATCCCGATGACGTAGCCCGTGAGCACGCCGTCGGTGCCGATGTGGAATCGGATGAACTGCTTGTAGTTCTGGCAGCGCACCGCGGCGCCCGCTTCGTTGTTGTGCCCGCCCCACAAGTATCCGACGAGCAGGTACCAACCGAACTGGAGCACGCACACCAGCACGCCGACGAGGACCGCGACCATCGCGAGCCCCCAGCCGAATGCATGTGGTTCGTGATGGCGCGCGAGTACCCACAGGGAGAGCGCCGCGGCGGCGAACCACACCAGGGCCACGAAGATGCCGGCGACCCACGCGCGCTTGGTGGTGAAGCGTGCGATCAGGACCGCGAGGACGCCCGCGCCGATCCAGATTCCGGCCGTGATGCCGATGCCCGTCCACGACGCGTGGATCAGCGCGAGCGGCAGCGCGAGCTGGATGAACGCGTGCCCGAGTCCGATGATCGCGAAGGGGAGGATGCGTGGCTTCGTCGGCGCGCCCAACAGCGTCGCGAACAGAAGCCCACCGACGGCGAAGAACAACATCGCGATCACCGCGAGGGAGCCCCACATCGTGCCGGCGGCGGGCTCGGGCCAGTATCGGTTCACGAGGTACGGCGGCGCGATGATGCAGAGGAAGACGATCGCGATGTTCGCCGACACCCAGACGATGTCGACGACGGGGTGCCGGTCGAGTAGATCGCGTTGCCACGACAGCAACGACTTCTTCTTCGACGGCGGCTCGTGTTGTTGCGCGAACGCCGACGCGTCCGGCTCGGGAACGGTCTTGACGATTCCGCGCTTTCCGAGGAGAAGCGGGCGCACCCGGAAGAGCCAGACGATCGGCAGTGCGATCGCGACGACGATCGCGACGCCCATCGCGAGGTGCCTGCCCGGGATCATCGAGCCTCGCGCATTCCACGGCGCGATCACCTCGGGTCCCCACACCGCGTAGCCGCTCGCGATCGCGAGGGCGACGAGGCCCGCGAGGAGCCACGCGTGTCCCGATGCGAACACGTTAGCGATGGAGACGAGCCGCCATGCCAGGTAGTCGAGGCATTGCTTCGGCGTCGGGAACTTCTTCCGGGCCTCGATCGGCCCGTCGAAGCTCGTCGGGTGCAGGAACGCACCGCCACCGCCGCTGACGACACCGGCGAAGCGATGCTGGTCGATCTCGGTGCGCTTGTCGCGATTGTCGACGGCGCCATAGCGTGCGTAGTGGTGGATGTCGCCGGACAGATCGAGACGGCACTCGAGGTGATCGCCGAGGGGCTTGGTCGGGTCCGTCGCGAGCTGCGTGAAGTCGCTGCTGAGCCCGAGCTCGTGGAGCACGGTCTTGTGGATCGGGCGCGCGTCGTCGGTGTCGAGGACGATCGGCGGCCACTGGGTGCACACGATCAACTTCTTCGGTCGTGGCTCGCCCTCGGGACGCAGATGACGACGCTGGCGGAAATCGACGCCGTTCTCGGTGATGTCGACGCCCCAGAGCTCCCAGCCATGCGGCAGCAGCATGCGCACGTACGAGGCCTGCTGCACCTGTCGATATCCGGGGAGCGTGCTCGGAGCGTGCGCGCGACTGCTATCGAGCGGTGCGCGAACGAGACGATTGAAGCCGATGAGATCGTCGTAGTAGTCGTGATTGCCGGGAATGCCGTAGAGCGGTACGCGCTCCTCCATCGGCATCGTGTCGATCGTCGAGGGATCGGGATGGGTCGAGCGGAACGGCCCGTAGACACGCGATCGAAGCGTGCCCATGTCCGACGCGGGATACGCGCAGTCGCCGCCGATGAACAGGAACGCGCCGCGATCGAGCTTCGCCGGGATGCCGGTGTGGTTCGCGAGCTCGCCCTTGGACACGAACGAGGTGTCCGTTCGCGCGGCGTCGACGGCAGCGAGCTCGATCGGACGCTGCAGGTGATACGCGAGCGATTGCATCGCGAGCGCGCCGTCACCGAGATCGGCGATGTAGTCGAACCAGAGGCTCTCGCGGTGCTTGAAGGCGGTGACGGGATCGCCGGCGTTCATCCAGTCGCGGAGGTTGAAGTCGTGCTGGAGGGCGTCGAGCGCCATTCCGCGAAGACCGTTGACGAGCTCGAGGCCCAGAAACCAGCCGACTGGCTTCAGTGGCGTCCACTTCCGGTCCGCGTCGTCGCCCATCCGTGGAACCGTCGTACGAGTTGGCGACGGGTTCACGCAAGCGAGGTGCCGCCAATTGCGGCAGGCGCTAGCTCTTCTTGTAGGCGCTCGCGTCGAGGCGATAGCGCGCGAGCCAGCGCTGCACCTGCGGCCGGACCTTGCCCATCGCGCGCGCGACCGCGCTGATGTTGCCGTCGTGCTCGACGAGCAAGCGGACCAGCTCGTCGCGCCGCGCGGAGTCGTTGGCGTCGAGTGGCTCCTCGTCGACGGTCTCGCTCGCCCAGTCGGGGAGGTGCGCCGGTTCGATGCGCGTGGTCGCGAGCGATACCGCGCGCTCGAGACAGCGACGAAGCTCGCGCACGTTGCGAGGCCACGTGTAGGCGAGCAGCGCGCGCGTGGCGACCGTAGAGACCGTGAGCTCGCGATCGGGCGCGAGCTCGCGAAGGAGCGCAGCGATCAGGATGCCGAGATCGACGAGGCGGGTCGCGAGCGCGGGCAGCGCCAGCACGTGGCCGGACAGGCGGGCGAGCAGGTCCTCGCGGAACGTGCCGGCGCGCGCCATCGCTTCGAGATCGCGGTGGGTGGCGGCGACGACGCGCACGTCGAGGCGGCGCGTCCTGGTGTCGCCGACGCGACGGACCTCGCCGAGCTCGAGCGTGCGGAGCAGCGCTGCTTGCGCGTCGAGGGGCAGATCGCCGATCTCGTCGAGGAACAGCGTGCCGTTCTGCGCGGTCTCGACGAGGCCGGCGCGATCTTCGCCCGCACCCGAGAACGCACCCTTGCGCGCGCCGAACAGCTCGGACTCGATCAGGCCCGCCGGGACCGCGCCGCAGTTGAGCGACACGAGTGGACCGGTGCGGTTCGAGCCCGCGTGGACGCGAGCCGCCATGCGCTCCTTGCCGGTGCCGGTCGGGCCCGTGAGAACGATGGGTGTCGAGGACAATGCGATCCGATCGAGATCCGCGAGCTGTGCGCGCAGCGAGGGGAGCAGCGTGGTCGTCCCGACGACGGAGGCGTCGTCGCGCACGACGAGGTCGGCGACGTCGTCGCCGGTGATGTCGACGG
Organism: uncultured Kofleriaceae bacterium; assembly: GCA_964617845.1. Taxonomy (GTDB): domain Bacteria; phylum Myxococcota_A; class Polyangia; order Haliangiales; family Haliangiaceae; genus JABFXX01. The sequence goes on from CAZUAR010000015.1 coordinate 85,309, forward strand.
GAGGGCCGAGCGTCGCGAACGTGTGGCCGAGCTGGAGGATCGTGCCGGGGACGATGGGAGCGCTCGTCACCTGGCGGCCATCGACCCAGATGCCGTTCTTCGATCCGAGATCGGTGATGGTCCAGCTGCCGCGCTCGAGCCGAAGCTCGGCGTGCTTCGAGGACATCGCGCCGTCGTTGCGACCCACGCGCAGCTGCGTGCCCTCGCGCGAGGCGTCGTGGGCCGCGGCGCGACCGATCTCGACACGCGACACATTCTCGAGCGAGAAGCGAGCGACCTCTCCTCGCGGACGCTCGCTGTCGAAGATGATGTAGAGATGATCGGCCATACGACGCGGGCGCGCGGTCGGGCCGGAGCTGAGCGTGATCGTCTCGTTGCTCATCGGGGCGTCAGCTTCGCGAGCTCGGCGTCGAGGCGGGTGACGAGGTCCGCGTCGTCGGCGGCGAGCTTCTTCGCGCGTTCGAGCGTCGTCCGTGCGTCGGTCATGCGGTTCGCCGCAGCATACGCGCGCGCGAGCTCGAGCTGGATCTCGATGGTGTCCGCGGGATCCGCCGACGCGACGATCTCCTCGAGCACGGGGACCGCGCGGGCGACGCCATGCTCGCGCAGCAGCGTTCCAACGCGACCGCGCGACGCGATCGCGAGCGGATGCGTCGGTCCATACGCGGCGACCATCCTGTCCGCTTCGAACTGCATGTTCGCGAGTGCCTCGTCGAACCGGCCGAGTCGATCGAGCACGGTGCCGATATCTCCGACGATGCTGGCGCAGAGCGGGTGCTTGCCGCCCATGCTCGCGTCGCACGCCGTGCGCGCCCGCTCGAGCACGGGCAGACCGCCCGCGTGGTCGCCGGCGTCGCTCTTGTTGATGCCGAGGTGCTGGAGCGTCTGCGCGACGGCGGGATGAGCCTCGCCGTACACGCGGAGTTGCGCCTCGAGGGCTCGTTCGAGGTGAGGAATGGCAGCGTCACGCTCGCGCAGGTCCATGAGGGTCGCGGCGAGATCGAAGTGCGCTTCGCCGACGAGCTTCTCCAGCTGGCGCGGCGGTGCGTCGACGATCGCGACCGCCTTCTCTTGCTCGGCGCGCGCCGCTTCGAGCTCTCCTGCCTGGAACATCACGCGCCCGAGATCGAGGTGGAGCCGCAGCTCGGCCTCGCGGTTCGTTCCGCCGAGGCGCGTGACGGCGGCGCGGGCCGCGGTCGCGAGGCTGAGCGCTTCGGCGGTCTTCTGCTCGTGGACACCGATGTGAACGATCAGCGCGCCCCACGCGTGCGCGGCGAGAAGATCCTCCTTCGAGCGAGCGGCGGCGTCGACCGCCTCTCGCAGCTCGCGCTCGGCGTCGTCGAGCTTCAGCAAGAAGCCGAGGGCGTCGCCCGAGATGATGCGCGCCTTCGCGAGCACGCGATCCGAGTGGATCGCCGTTGCCTCGTCGGCGACGGAGTGCGCGATCTCGACCGACCGCTCGAGTGCGTTCGCGCTGCGTGCAACGCTCGCTTGCTCGAGTCGTGCGAACAGCGCGTCCTCGGCGGCGGAGCGCGGCGCTGTGCCGGCGGTCGGCTGGGCGGTCTCGCACGTGCGCGGATCCGCGAGCCCGCTCACGCCACCGACGGCGCGCAGCGCATCGATGTTGTCGGGCCGGGCCGTCCAGAAGTCGACGAACGCGCGGATTCCGGCGAGGGAGTCGTCGAGGCACGACATGCGGTGCGTGCGCACGGGGCTCGCATCCGCCTTGCACACCGCGGCGTAGCTCGCGCGCCACGTCGTCGCGCGATCATCGAGCGCACCGATCACGCGCGGCGCGACTCCCTGGAGGCCGGTCGCGAGCCGCTCCGAGACGCGCTCGTTCCACGTCGTGTCCATGCGCGCGGCGCCCGCGCACGGATCGATCGCGTCGCTGCCCCGCACCGCGAACATGCTCGCGGTCAGCGCAGCACCAACGGCGAGGCCTCCCGCGATCGCGAGCGGCCACCTGCGGCGCGCTGGCGGTTCGAGCTCTGCGAGCAACTCCTCCATCGAGCCGAAGCGGTCCTTCGCCGACGCGGAGAGGCCACGCGAGAGCACGTTGCGGGCGCGAACGGGAAGCGTCGCCGGGATCGCGATCGGCTGCTGCTCGGCACCAGCCGCGATCGCCGCGAGGTCGGGCGTGCGCGCCGGCCGCTCACCGACGAGCGCCTCGTAGAGCGTCATGCACCAGCTGAACTGGTCGCACGCGGGAGAGACGGCCTCCCCGCGCAGCTGCTCGGGCGCCATGTAGGGCGGCGTGCCGATCGCCTCGCCGCTCTGCGTGACGGCGACCTCCGCGAACGCATCGTCGCGCAGCTCGCTACTCCACTCGGCGATCCCGAAGTCGACGACCTTCGCGTTGCGGTCGGCGTCGATCATCAAGTTCTCGGGCTTGAAGTCGCGATGGGTGATGCCGTGCGCGTGGGCGTGAGCGAGGCCGCGCGCCGCGCCTGCGAGGACGGCGAGCTTGTCGTCGACGGGGCGACCGATCGCGAGCCAATCGCGAAGCGACGGTCCCTCGATCAGCTCCATCACGACGAACAGCCGCTCCTCGTGCTCGCCGATCTCGTGAACGATGACGACGTTCGGATGACGGATGCGCGCGATCGCGCGAGCCTCCTGCAACAGTCGCTGCTGTCGCGCGCGATCGTTCGTGCCCGCGTGCAGCACCTTGATCGCGACCGGGCGATCGAGATCGGGGTCGCGCGCGGCGAACACGGTGCCCATGCCGCCCGCGCCGATCGTTCGCTCGATCACGAAGCGTCCGAGTCGCTGGCCCTCGCCGAGCTCCGCGGGCTCGGTCGCTCGCGGGCTGGAGTGGAGCGTCTCGGTGCGAGCGCTCGGGTCGGGCATGACGGGCATCATCGAACACCCATTCCGGACGTTTCAAGCGAGCGGCTGGACGCACTCGGTCGGGGGCCGGGTGCACCTCGGGTGCATCGCGGGGTGCACCTGCAGTTGCGCGCGACCGGTGATGCACCCTGCCCGGCTGTCGACGGAAACCCACGACTTGCGTGTGGTTTTGCGTGGCACATCGCGTGAACAAGGCGCTGCGACCCGAGGAGCTTTGCATGCGCACGTACACGTTGTTCTCGTTCATCGTCCTGTTCATGGGCTGCGAAGGCGGCCAGTCACCCGGCCCGATGGGCACGCCCGACGCCGGCGACGTCCCGATGGTCGACGCACCGCCCGAGTGCGAGCCCGCGTGCGGATCGCGCGAGTGCGGCCTCGATCCCGTCTGCGGCACGCCGTGCGGCACGTGCGATTCCGGCGAGACCTGTAGCGCCGCCGGGCGCTGCCAGAGCGGACAGCCGACGTGCATCCCGACCACGTGCGCGGCGCAGGGCGCGGAGTGCGGCGTGATCGACGACGGCTGCGGTCACTCGCTCACGTGCGGTACGTGCACCGGCGGCGAGACGTGCGGCGCGATGTCTCCCAACAAGTGCGATCCGGGCGTGTGCACGCCGCACTCGTGTCAGTCCGTCGGCGCCGAGTGCGGCACGATCGACAACGGCTGCGGCGATCCGCTCCAGTGCGGCACGTGCACCGGTGGCGAGATGTGCGGCATCGGCGGGCAGGCGAACCAGTGCTCGCCGCCGCCCGCGACGTGGACCAAGATCTCGAACGGCGGCTTCCACACGTGCGCGATCAAGAACGACGGCACGCTGTGGTGCTGGGGCCGCAACAACTACGGCCAGCTCGGTCTCGGCACGACGGGCGGCATCGTCGGCGCACCGACGCGCGTCGGCGTGTCGTTCGGCTGGACGGACATCGCGTCCGGCGGATTCCACACGTGCGGCATCAACTACGACCACCTGTATTGCTGGGGCAACAACGACTCGAACCAGCTCGGTGACGGCACCACGACCGACAGCGCGACGCCGAAGTTGATCCAGGGTGCGGAGACGTTCGACTCGGTCACCGCGGGCTGGGCGATGTCGTGCGCGCGCAACGGCGATCAATATTGTTGGGGCAACAACGACTATCGCGCGCTGTCGGCCGACATCGGCCCCGTCGAGACGCCGACGTACTCGGGCGACTTCTACACCGAGATCGCCCTCGGCGGTGCGCACGCGTGCTTCAAGCGCGACGGCGTGACGAGCACGTCGCTGTCGTGCGGCGGCCTCAACGCGTCGGGACAGCTCGGCGTCAACAACGGCAACCAGGATGTCCCGCGCACGTCGGTGCAGCCGACGCGCGAGTGGAATCGCATCTTCGCCGGTGGGCAGCACTCGTGCGGCCTCGCGAACGTCGGCACGCTGTTCTGCTGGGGCGACAACCAGTACGGCCAGCTCGGCAACCCGGTCGCGGCGACGGTGACGCCGGACTACGTCGACGGCTTCTCCGACTGGCGCGAGATGGGCCTCGGCGACATGCACACGTGCGGCGTGAAGGAGAATGGCAACCTGTACTGCTGGGGACTCAACGACGAGGGCCAGCTCGGCGACGGCACGACGACGAATCGCGACGAGCCGGCGCTGATCGGCAGCGGGTTCGCGCTCGTCTCGGGCGGCTACGCGCACACCTGCGCGCTCGACACGATGTCGCGCCTGTTCTGCTGGGGCGACAACTCGTACGGTCAGCTCGGCGCCGGGACCACCGACGCGACGAGCCCGCGGGCGGTGCCGTGATGCTGCGGGCGATCGCGATCGCGGCGGCGCTCGCGGGATGCGCGAAGCCCGACGGCAACGAGATGCCGATGAACACGCCCGACGGCGGACAGACGATGCCGCCACCGGCGACGTGCGGGAACGGCGTCATCGACGCGGGAGAGCGCTGTGACGGCAACGCGCTCGACGGCTACACGTGCAGCTCGCTCGGGCTCGGGACCGGATCGCTCGCGTGTCGCTCCGATTGCCGCGGCTTCGACGACTCCGATTGCGAGCCAGAGGATCCGATCGATCCGCCGATGTGCGTCCCGAAGACGTGCGCGCAGCTCGGCCTGGGATGCGGCACGGCCGCCGATGGCTGCGGCAACACGCTGAGCTGCGGTGTGTGCCCGCAGCCGATGCCACCGCCGAAATGGACCGCGGTCGCCGCCGGCGGCGAGCACACGTGCGCGCTGCGCGACAACGGCTCCGTCTGGTGCTGGGGCCGCAACAACTTCTCGCAAGTCGGCGCGGGCGGCACGCCGTTCGGCTACGACGCGCGTCCGATCAAGCTGCAGACCGCGGACGACTGGACCGCGATCGTCGTCGGTCATCAGCACTCGTGCGGTCTGCGCGGCGGCGGCAACGCGTGGTGCTGGGGCCGCGGCGACAGCGGTCAGCTCGGCAACGGCATGACGTCGGGCAGCGCGACGCCGGTGCAGTACACCGAGCCGCAGGACTATCCGTACGAGCAGCTCTCCGCGGGCGCGTATCACACGTGCGCGCTGCGATCGGGCGGCGGGCTTCGCACGTGCGCGGGCTCGGTCACGCTCGGCTTCCCCGACGCGACGCCGAGCTACACCGGATCATTCCTCCAGAACATCTCGTCGGGCGGCGACGAGTCCTGCGCGATCACCGCGACGGGACGCGTGACCTGCGACGTCCTCGGCGAGGATGCGGTGAGCAACTCCGCGCACGCGTACACCGCGGTCGACGTCGGCGACTCGTTCTGGTGCGCGCTCGCCTCGGGCGGGACGCTGTACTGCGCGGGCGACGGGATCTGGGGGCAGCTCGGCAACGGCGCGAACACGTCGTCGGCGACGCCGGTGCAAGCGGGCAGCTCGCTGTACTGGGTGCAGGTCAGCGCGGGCGGACGCCACGCGTGCGGCATCACCGCCGACGGCACGCTGTACTGCTGGGGCGCGAACGAGCGCGGTCAGCTCGGTGACACCACGACGCAGCGTCGAGGGACCCCGACGTATGTCGGCACCGGCTGGGAGAAGGTCAGCGCGGGCGCGGATCACACGTGCGCGATCAAGACCGACGACTCGCTGTGGTGCTGGGGCAAGGGTGAGTATGGACGCCTCGGCTCGAACGGCACCACGGATCGGACGAGCCCGACACGCGTCGTCGAATGACGTATCGTGGCCGCGATGAGAGTCGTGATCCTGGTGGTCGTGGCGATGGCCGCGTGTGGAAAGAAGACGGAGTCGTCGAGCGAGAAGCCCGGTAGCGCCGAGGACACACCGAAGCCTGCGACCGATCGCTTCGCGAGGGTGAAGCAGCCGAAGGTGTCCAAGCTGTGCGAGCGAGCGCGCGATTACTTCGGCTATGGCGCCGAGTGCATCGAGACGCCGATGCCCGAGCTCACGAGCGCCGCCGGCACGATCACGCGCGTCATGAAGAAGGGCGATCCGACCGGCGAGTGGGCGTACGTGTACACCAAGGCCGACGGCTCGATGTACGTAGGCTCCGGCGGCGGCAACAGCCGTGTCCTCGACGAGGTGCTGAAGGATCTCGACGTGAAAGCGACACCGCCCGAGCTCCTCGCGAAGCTCGCTGCCGCGCTCGACGACGACGTCGCGATCGTTCGCTGCCTGCCTGGCTCGAACGACACGCTCGCCGACAAGGACGGTAAGCCGCTGCCGTGCAGAGCACCCTCGATCACCGAGAAGGGCGACAAGACGATCCTCACGTACACGATGGAGACGTTCGCGCACCCGCGCCTCGGTCGCGACGCGCACCGCATCGCGTTCGAGACGATGGAGGTGACGGATCACGACCTGTCGTCGATCGAGGGCGACTACCTCGTCGAGTTGCCGGCGGACGCGCCGCTGCCGAAGGACATGCCGCCTCCGCCGACGATGACCAGCCCACCCGAGTGGTTCGCGAAGCCGGTCGCGGCGCCCGACGACGTGAACAAGGCGCTGTGCGCGCTCGCCGTGGACCGCGTCGCGCACATGAAGGGACGCCAGTGCAAGGCGTACGCGTATCCGTCGCTCGACTCGCCCGCCGGCTCGGTGTTCTACCTCGCGAACGACGCGGGACATCGACACGTCATCGGCCTCCGGAAGCCCGACGGATCGATGTTCGTCGGCTTCGACGTATCGGCGACCGAGAACCCGATGATCCCGATCGTCAAGAGCTGGGACCCGACGACGATGCCCGCCGAGAAGCTCGTCCGGCTGCACTTGTTCCTCGGAGGCGAAGCCGCGCACATCCTCTGCCTGCCCGGCTCGAACGACGTCATCCCCGACAGCACGTGCGAGCCCCCGAAGGCGGAGAAGAAGGGCGAGGCGCTCGTGCTCACGTACATCGTCGAGGAGCTGCCGTTCCCGGACGAGCACGGAAACGTGTCGGATCCGGCCGTCCGGTCGTACACGACCGAGCTCACGCCGGGGGGCGGATCGTCGGGAGGTGGGTTCCGTCTGGTCGACATGCGCGACGAGTGACCGCGAGGTGTGGACCGGCCGTCCACATCTCAATTTTTCGAGGGGTTTAGCTCCGAGGAGTTAGCGGTGGGCACTTGTCGTGCACCACCCCCTCGCCATGCGAATCGTGTGGCTCGTGGGGTTGGTCGTCCTCGCTTCGTGCGGGAACGACCGCGCACCGAAGGACGAGGTCGGCCTGTCCTGTGATGAAGCGCCGGATCCGCACTGCGCGCATCCGATCGATCGCGTGCTCGTGCCGAAGCTTCGCGCGCTCGGCCTGCAGCCGCGCGATGCCTCGAAGGAAGAGGTCTGTCGCCGCATGGCGATCGATCTGCTCGGCCGGGCGCCGACCGCAGAGGAGCGCGCGCAGTGCGAGGCGCGGACGTTCGCGGATACGGCGCGCGCGTTCATCGCGAACGACGACTTCGTGCGCACGCAGCGCCGTCACTGGTCGGAGCTCTTGCAGTACGAGTCGATCACGGTCTGGGGCAAGGACCTCGTCGCTCTCGACGCGCTGGTCGGCGACCTCTATCGCGAGACGATCACGTATCCGGACTTCGTGCGTCACGCGGTGGTGCATCCGGCGCTGTACGGCCTGCACCCGGGCGATTCGTGGACCTCGATCGTGTTCAACGTGTTCATCGGCCGGCCCGCGCGGCAGGACGAGCTCGACGGCGCGCGCGCGTTGCTTGCACCGTGGGTGCAGACGACGTTCGCCGGCGGTGACGCGTTCTGGGGCTTCTACTCGTACTTCCGCGATCGACGTCACTGGTCCGAGCAAGACGCGACGGAGGCGGCGCGCATCAACTCGTACAACGGCCAGCGCGTCGAGACGTTGTCGAACCTGTGCCTGTGCCGGCCGAGCCTGCTCAGCGTCGGCTGCATCTCCGACGTGCTCGGCTCGACCGTGCGCCTCGAGCCGATCTGCGTCGACGCGACGAACGTGTTGTCGCCCGCGAACGTCTTCCGTCACTCGTCGCGCACACCGTCGACGGACGACCTGTGCGGCGACAACGTGACGCGGCGGCCCGAGTGCGCCGACCGCGCGCGCCTCGAGAATCCGCAGACGACGCCCCCGACGAAGTACACGTTCGGCCCGTACACGCAGCCGTTCGTCGAGATGACGCCGGCGATGCGCGCGGAGTGGCAGAAGATCGGGGACGCGATCGCCCTTCGCGATGACATGTGGGAAGCCGCCGTCGATCGCGAGCTGCGCAAGCTGCTCGGGTGGTGGCAGGCGACGTTCAAGCATCCCGAGTCCGACATCCCCGCGGTGCGCGCCGTGCTCGCGCAGCTGCTCGAGGATGGCGCGTCGATCGACGACATCATCGAGCTGATCGTCACGAGTCAGCTCTACGTGCAACCGCGCGCCGTCGCCGACCTCGATGCGTCGGCGCTGCCGCCCTGGGCGGCGGGTCCCTCCAAGTTGCTGTCGGGCGAGTCGTGGTGGGCGTCGGCGGTGGCGGCCGTCGGCGAGACGCCCGGCACCTGCGATTTTCGCTTCGGTCAATCGAATCGCTACGAGCCGCAGTGGGTCGACGTTCGCGATGTCGAGATGACGTACGGCTCGATCGAGCAACGCTACGCGGGCGCGACGACGTCCGAGTGGGGCGTCGCGGTCGGATCGATCCAGCGCCTCGGAGGCTGCACGGGTGACAGCAAGCGACCCGAGATCTCGAACGTCGGCCTCGCCTTCTCCCAGGCGGCGATCGCCCGCGAGCTGTGCGCGGTCGCGTCGAGTATGACGCCGCCGGGCTGGGCCGGTGATCTCGCCGCAGCCGCGTCGCACCTGATCGATCGCGTGTGGGGCCGCGCGCCAATCGCGGGCGAGGTCGCGGAGCTCGTCACCGAGATGCAGGCGTGCATCGACGCCGGCGCGACGACGGGATGCGCCGACGCGCAGACCGCCGCGCGCTGGCTGTGCACCCGGATGATCGACTCCGTCGAGTTCTCTACCTACTAGGAGCCAATATGCCCAGACAGCCATCCCGACGCGACGTGCTCGGCCTGTGCGGCACCGGCGCGCTCGGCCTCGCATTCCTGCCGTTCCTTCGCCGCATCTCGCGCGCGGCTCCGGGTCCATCCGCGCGCGCGGACCGCGTGTTGATCATCAACATGGCGGGCGGCGTGCGCTCGAGCGCCGCGTTCAACGCGTCGGGCAAGATCTCGCACAACCCGTATCAGTTGATGTCGGGCGTCTCGACGCCGTTCGCGCTCGGCAACCTCCTCGACGATCAAGGCGACGACGCGTCGTATCGCTTCGATCCGCCGGCACAGAACCAGCCGCGCCTGCACCCCGAGATCCTCGACGGCGTGTCGCTTCCGCGTTTTCGCGCGATGGCGACATCGATGAGCGTGCTCGGCACGTATGCGCGCGAGCGCGGCGATCACCTGCGCGCGCGCATCGAGGAGCCGACGGGAAGCGCATCCGGGGCCGCGCCCGGCATCCTCACGCGTATCGGCGCGGGCTACGCCGCCACGACGACGCCGGCGGGTGCACCCGCGTTTCATCTCGCGCCCGCCGCGCAGTTCGGCGCCGCGCTCGGCAGTCTCACCAAGTACGTGCCGGTGTCGCTCGCGAACGTGCACTCGATCCCGAGCGCCGCGAACGTGTTGCCTGCGTGGCGCTCCGGGACGGGCAACGGCTTCGCGACCGGCGACGAGATGCGTGACCGACTCGACGCGCGCGCGATCGCGGAGCGCCACTCCGTTGGAAAGCAGGTGACCGAGACGCTGTCGTTCCACCGCCGCGCAGCGCGCGACATCGGCGGCCGCCTCGCGAACGATGACTTCGCGCTCGCGAATGCAATGAAGGGTGAGGCCGCGCTCGGTGACGTCGTGCTCGGCGCGCAGACGCCGCTGACGAACGCCGTGCTGAAGGCGATCTTTCGCAAGGGGAAGCCACCCGGCGGACAGTTCGACGCGTACGCCGACAACCTCGCGCTCGCGGTGCGGCTGCTGCAGATCGGCAGCCCGGCCGTCACGATCGAGACACCGTCGTTCGACTTCCACTCGGGGGAAGCAGAGGCCGCGCCTCCGCTCTACGGCTACTTCGCGCGCACGTGGGCGGCGCTGTGGTGGCTGTTGCAGCGCATCCCCGCCGCGAGCGGTGGCTCGCTCCTCGATCGCACGCTCGTCGTCACGATGAGCGACTTCGGTCGCGATCCGGGCGGCGCCGGCACCGGCTACAACCCGGGCCTCGGCACGGATCACGGCGCCGACAACGCGTGCTTCTACCTCGCGCACGCGGTGATGGGCGCCGGCATCACGCAGAACAAGCTCGTCGGCTCGGTCAACACCGACACGTACAACGCGATGCAGGAGCCGAAGCGCTACGCGCCGCAGGAGCTCCTGATCACGTTGCTCGATGCGCTCGGTCTCGATCATCGCGACGAGCAGTGGGGCTTTCCCGAGGGCGGCGCGCCGATCACGGAGCTGTGGTCGTGAGGGCGCTCGCACTCGTCGCGCTCTTCGCCGCGTGCGGTACGAGCTCCGCGCCGCCACCGGTGATCGACGACACCGACGCGGAGGCGCGCCTGCGCTATCCCGATCTCGCCGCGCTCTACGATGGCGAGCAGGGCCTCTATCGCGGGTGCGGCCCCAACGGCGGTGTGTGCCACAACGGGAACGAGTTCCCGAACCTCGACTCGCTCGGCTCGATCATCGGCAACATCGGCGTGCCGTGTAACCAGAAGCAGGGCTCGGGCGATCGGTTCCACGACATGTGCGAGCGCCGCGGTGACCTCGTGCAGTTCGGCAACGAGGCGATCGGCTTCGAGCGCATCGAGGTCGGCTACTTCGAGCCGCATCCGACGCTCGGACCGCAGATCTGGCGCATGGTGATGCGCGACGCGCCGACCAAGCTCTTGCCGCAGGAAGCGGGCTACAAGGACGAGATGAGGACGTTTCGCCGCGTCCCCGACGGAGTGGGCGGCGAGGTCGAGGTGCCGTTCGTTCCGATGAGCCTGACGCACGACGTGTATCAGCTCGATGCAGACGATCCGACGGGCCGCTCGATCCTGATGTTGCTTCCCGGCGGCGCCGGCTTCGACATCGTCAGCGGCTTCCTCGGCGAGTCGCAGCTGCCGCGTCCGGATCGCTTCAACATCGGCGATCCGAATCGCAACCGAACGTTCGGCTACGACATCGGCGGTCGCCTGATCAAGCCCGGCGATCCAGAGCGCAGCTACTTGATGCGCCGGCTCACCGACCCGACGGTCGGCACGCTCATGCCGCGCGCGAACTGCTGCTCGTGGACGCGCGCGAGCGTTCGCGCACTGTGGTGCTGGATCGACGGACTCGCCGACGACGGTAGCAACGCGAAGGATCCGATCGACTACGACGCGTGTCGCGCGAGCCCGGCCGTCGAGCTGATCTATCCCGAGCCCGGTCCACAGTGCGAAGCGCAGGGGCTGTGCCCTGTCAGCGCGGGCGCGAATACCGACGACGCGACGTTCTCCTCGATCTACTCGGAGATCCTCACGGCGAAGTGCGCCGGCAGTACGTGTCACGACACCGAGGCACCGAACGGCGTGGACTTCCGCTCGCCGTCGGTCGCGTACGAGTCGCTGTCATCCAAGATCGTCGCGGGCGATCCGAGCGCGAGCCCGTTGTGGATCCACCTGGATCCGGCGCTGTGCACCGGCGACTGTCTCGTCATGCCGCTCGGTCGCGCACCGCTTCCAGCGCGGGACCTCGAGAGGATCCACGCGTGGATCACCGACGGAGCGCCCGAAAACTAGCGCCGGACGATGCCAAACGCTGCGTGGTACCCTGGTCTCGTTGACATGTTTTTGTCCGCGGGAGCGCATCTCGACAAGTATCAGATCGTCGCGCCGCTCGCGGTTGGCGGGATGGCCGAGCTGTACGTCGCGCGCGTCCGGGGCACCGCCGGGTTCGAGCGGCTGTGCGTAGTGAAACGGATCCTGCCGCAGCACGCGCGCGACGAGATGTTCGTGAAGATGTTCCTCGACGAGGCCCGCCTCGCCGCGACGCTTCGCCATCCCAACGTCATCGACGTCTACGACGTCGGCATGGGCAAGGGTCGCTACTACTTCGTGATGGAGTACGTGCACGGGCAGGATCTCGCGGCGTTGATCGCCGCCGCCCGCTCGCAGAAGCGAGGGCTCAAGATCGGCTGTGCGATCGCGGTGTGCATCGCGGCCGCGGCGGGACTGCACCACGCGCACGAACAGGTCGGCCCCGACGGGACGCCGCTGAAGATCGTGCATCGCGACATCTCGCCCGGAAACATCCTGATCTCGTACGACGGCCACGTGAAGGTCGTCGACTTCGGTATCGCGAAGGCGGCCGCGCGTGCGACGCAGACCACCGCCGGCGGCATGAAGGGCAAGCTCTGCTACATGTCGCCCGAGCAGGTCGTGGCGAGCGCCGATCTCGATCACCGCAGCGACGTGTTCTCGCTCGGAGTCGTGCTGTACGAGCTGACGACCGGCCGACCCTTGTTTCGCGGCGACAGCGACTACCTGATCGCCGAGAAGATCACGAGCGGCGAGATCACGCCGCCGAGCGAAGCGCGCGCCGGCTATGACCCGAAGCTCGAGGCGATCGTGATGAAGGCGCTCGCGATGAAGCCACGCGATCGCTGGCAGACCGCGCAGGAGCTCCAGCACGCGCTCGAGGACTACGCGCGCGCGGCACAGCTCGACACCACGAGCCGCGCGCTGGGCGGGTTGATGCGCGATCTGTTCGCCTCGCAGATCGCGGAGTGGGAGGCAGCGCAGCGCGAGGGCCGCTCGCTCGCGGATCTCGTGCGCCAGAGCGTCGAGATGGCCGCGGTCGGCCCGACGACGGAGGCGTACGCGAACATCGACATCGCCCCGCTGCCGCCGCCGAGGCGCGCGAAGTGGCCGGCGCTCGCGGCGATCGCGCTGCTCGCCGGAGCCGGTGCGGGCGCGGCGATCGTCATCGGCCGCACGGGGAACGACGCGCCGATCGTGGCCGCGGAGCCCGAGCCGCCGACGCCGACGGAGACGCCCACGACGGTGGTCGCGCCGATCCTCGTGCCGGTCGCGACGGCACCGGCGACCGTCGACGCGGGTGTCGCGCCGATCGCCGACGAGAAACCGAAGGCACGCTCGAAGAAGTCGACGAAGCGAACCCAGGCCGAGCCCCCGCCGGCGGGCTCCGGATCGCGCAAGCCCGCGCTCGACGACGTCGCGGATCCGTACATGACGCAACCGGAGTCGAAGTGATCCGCGCGGCGCTCTTCGTCGCGATCGCGAGCGCGACCGCGTACGCGCAGCCGTCGGGACCGACGAACGAGAACGCGAAGCAGCACCACACCGCGGGCCTCGCCGCGTACAAGGCGAAGGACTTCGCGACGGCGAGCAAGGAGTTCGCGGCCGCGTTCGCCGCCGAGCGCTACCCCGGCTCGCTGTTCGCGTGGGCGCAATCGGATCGCCAGCGCGGCGAGTGCACGTCCGCCGTCGAGCTCTACCAGCGCTTCCTCGACGAGACGTCGCCGCCCGAGAGCTTCGCGCAGCTCGCGCGCGATGGCATCGCGGCATGTGGCGGCAGCACGAAACCGCCGCCCGCGGATCCGGTGCCCGTCATGCCGGCGATCACCGCCGACGACAAGCTCGAGGTCCCCGAGCGTCCACCACCGCCGAAGGCGGAGTTTCCGCACAAGCTGTCGATCATCCTGCTCTCCACCGGCGTCGCTCTCGGCGGCACCAGCGCGTACTTCTACATGTCCTCGCGCGACGCGGCGAAGGATGCGGACCGCGCGGCGGATCACGCCGACGTCGTGCGGCTGTATCAGCTCGCCGAGGATCGCCTGCTCGTCTCTCGCATCACGCTCGGCGTCGGGATCGGCTTTGCCGCGGCGAGTGCGATCCGCTTCGCGCTCACCGACTCGCCGCCCGACGATACCGTCGCGATCGGCGTCTCGCCGTCGGGCGCGCTGTTCGTCGCCGGCGCCTTCTAGCGCGTCAGCTTGTGTCGCCGCATCAAGCGATGGAAGTACGTGCGATCGATTCCGGACGCGCGCGCCGCCGCCGACACGTTGCCCTTGTGCGCGGCGAGGAGCTGCTCGACGTAGCGGCGCTCGAACTCGCCGAGCACGATGTCGCGCGCCTCCTGATACGGCTGCAGCTCGCCCTCTCCCGGTTCGGCGTCGCCCGCGTCGAACATGATCGCGGTCCGCTCCAGGTAGTTTCGCAGCTCGCGAACGTTGCCCGCCCACGCGTGGCGCCCGAGCGACGCGATGAACACCGGCTCGCGCAACCGCGCGGCGCGATCCGCGGGCAGATCGAGCGTCGATACGATGCGATCGACGAGGACCGGTAGGTCATCCGGCCGCGTGCGCAGCGGCGGGATCGCGACCTTCACGACCGCCAGGCGAAAGTACAGGTCCGGCCGAAACCGTCCCGCGTTGACCTCGGCGCGCAGATCGCGGTTCGTCGCGGCGATGATGCGCACGTCGATCTTCTGCGTCGCCGTTCCGCCGAGGCGCCGGAGCTCGCGCGCCTCGAGCACGCGCAACAGCTTCGGCTGCAGCTCCGTCGGGAGCTCGCCGATCTCGTCGAGCAGCACGGTGCCGCCGTTCGCCGCCTCGAACGCGCCGATGCGCCGCTCGTGCGCGCCGGTGAACGCGCCCTGCTCGTGGCCGAACAGCTCCGACTCGAGCAACGCACCCGGCAACGCGCCGCAATCGATCACGACGAACGGCTTGTCGCGCCGGCGCGATGCCTCGTGCAGCGATCGCGCGACGCCCTCCTTGCCCGTCCCGCTCTCGCCCTCGACGAGGATCGTCGAGTCGGTCTGCGCCGCGCGCTCGAGGAGCGCGAACAGCGAGCGCATCGCCCAGGACGTACCGACCAGCCGCCCGAACTCCGTGCGCGGTGACACCGGCACGCGGATCGACTCGCCGATCTGCACGCGCAGCGTCGAGCGGCCGATCTGCAGCAGGCTGCCGTCGCGCACGATCCCGATCGCGACGGGCACGCCATCGAGCGTGGTGCCGTTCGTCGAGTCGAGGTCGTGGAGACGGATCTGGTCCTTCTCCAGGCGGAGCTCGCAGTGAAAGCGCGACACCGCTGTGTCGTTGATCACGAAGTCGTTCGAGGCGTGGGATCCCACCGCGCAGGACGTTCCCGCAGACTGCCAGCTCGTCCCGAGCGCCGGTCCGTCGACCCCCGCGAGGTCGAAGCGCCGCACCGATGGACGCCCTGCCCCACCGAGAAGCTCGGTCTCTGCCGGTGCCGCGTCGAGCGCGCCCAGATCCACTTCGTCGTCGACCACGCGCGGAGCATAGCCGCGATCTGATAGCGTGGAGCAGTGAGGCTGGTCGGAGTGATCGCACTCCTGAGTGCGTGCTCGGTAGAGCGACCGATCCACACGTGCGACGAGTGGTCGGACTGCGGCGTCGGCGGCGCGTGCGAGCCGGCGCGCGAGCTCGACGCACCGCGCGCGTGCAGCTTCATCGACACCGCGTGCTCGTCGGGCCGGCGCTTCAGTCGGTTCGCGCCCGGCGAGCTCGCCGACGCGTGCGTCGAGATCCGACCGTCTGCCAAGCGCGGCGAGCTGTGCGCGCCGGGACCGAACGCCTGTGATGACCTCCGCGAGTGCCTGGGCAATCGTTGCGTCACCGTCGAGAGTCTGTCGGCCAACTCGAACTTCTTCGGTGCTCACTGCGCGAATCCGATGAATCACTACGCGCCGCTGACGATCTGGGGCAACACCTCGTTCGCGCAGATCGAGCCGGCCTCTCCCGCATTCAACGCGTGCGATGTCCGCGACTGCCCGAAGATGTGCTGGGAGTGCAAGCTCGACTGCCCGACAGACTGCGCGGCCAATCCTCCGCAGGATCCAGAGGCGTGCATGACCTGCGACGACGATTGCCCCACGACGGACGTGTGCGGCGTGACGTTCGTCTACAGCGCCTCGGTCGGCGACAACCACTACTGCATCAACAACGGCCAGACGTATTGCTTCGGCGCGAACGACACGTATCAGCTCGGCAATCCGATCCAGACGGCGAATAACGTCTTCAACGGCTGGTGGCTCAAGGCCTCGTGCAACACCGAGGTTCCGCCCGACTGCGTCGGCAAGCCGTACGCGAACGTCGTCGCGGGTATCGCGCACACCTGCGCCAGCTTTCCGTTCGGCGCCGACGTCGAGTGCTGGGGAGACAACTCGCACGGCCAACGCGGACCTTCGCAAGGTGGAGGCCCCGCGGATCCCGTGCTCGTTCAACCGTTCCCGCTCGAGCCCGGGCAGGAGCCACTCACGGTCGGCCTTCTGTCCGCGAGCGGTGTGTTCACGTGTGCGGCGACCAGCGAGCGCGTCGCGTGCTGGGGCGAGACACCGACGAGCCCGGAGGGCATCGTCACCGAGCTGAGCGGCGGATCGTTCACCTGGCTCGATACCGGAGCCCACCACGCGTGCGTGATCGACGCGGGACGCGTGACGTGCTGGGGTGCGAACGACGCCGGTCAGTCCGCGCCCGACGATCCGGCCGCGAACGTGCGCCCGACGGTGGTGTTGCCCGAGCTCGAGTTCGCGAGCGTCGCGGCCGGTCGTCTCCACACGTGCGCGGTGACGACGACGGGCCTCACGTACTGCTGGGGCGATGGCTCGCTCGGCCAGCTCGGCCCCGATGCGATGGGTCCAGGACCGGTCCTCCTCGACACCCCGACCGCCGTCGGCCCGATCGCATCCGGTGATGACTCGACGTGTGCGTTACATCTCGACGACCACGTGCGGTGCTGGGGCGACGTCGTCCAGATCGGAACCGAGACGTACGACGATCTCGAGCCGTGCCTGCGCCCGGACCTCTAGCTCAGAGCTCGCCGGTGGCCGACTTCTCCGCCGCCTCGACCTGCGACGCCCAGCTCCGCTCGTCGTTCGCCGCGCGCTCGGCCGCTCCGTCGCGCGCCGCGCCGTAGCGATCCTTGGGCGACCATCTCGTCGGAGCGCCGTCGAGATCGAACGCGAGCTTCGTTCCGTCGCGCATCACGATGATGCGATTCGCGAGCGGGAACGTCTGCTCCTCGGGCTGCGTGCCGACGATGTGCAAGTCCAGCGTGCCCTCGTCGAACGACCAGCGCCCGAACGAGAGCGAGATGGGCAGCTTCTCGTTCGCGTGGATGAACGCGACGATCCCCGAGTCGAACAACATCAGGTTGTAGACCTCGTCGCCCGGGCGCTCGAGCTCCCACGTGCCCACCAGCGCGTCGCGCGTGATCGGCACCGGTGGCGTCGGATCGGGAGCGCAAGCAGCGAGAACCACGACGATCAGCGAGAGGACGTGCGCGCGCATGGTGAGACATCGCGCACGCGGCGCAGAACTTACGGTTCGACCGCGAACTTCGAGCTCAGCGCGAAGTGATCGCTGCCGCCGAAGCCGCCCTGCGGCCCGCGCCACGTCTGGGCCGAGCGCGGAATGCGGCGCCACGCGGCCGCGTTCGGCGCGACGAGCAGGTGATCGATCGCCTGCTTCCGGCCGCCGAAGACGTAGGTCGCTTGTTCGTCGACGAACAGATCGTCGGCGACGCGGATCAGGCCGCCGTCCTTGGTCATCGCGTCGAGCGGTGGCGAGTCGGGCGTGTCGTTGAGATCGCCGCCGAGGATCACGAGCGTGTCGGGCTCTCGCATCGCGACCTCGTTGACGATGGAGGTCGAGACCTGCGCTTCGGCGAGACGGCGCGGCGGATCGTCTCCGGACTTCGACTTGAAGTGCGCGGCGAACAGGACGACCGGCACCGCGTCGATGCGCACGTGCACCTCGAGCAGCTCGCGCGAGAACGTCGTCGTCGCGCCGCTCGGCAGGCGCAGCGGCGAGTCGGCGCGGTGCGTGACCACGAGGTCGAGTGGCGTCTTCGAGAGCACCGCGACGTCGACCGATGCGGCGGTCTCGGTCTCGCCGAGGACTCCGTACGGCATCGTGTCGCCGAGGCGGGCGAGCAACGCGTCGAGGCATGCCTGCGTCTCGATCTCCTGCAGCGCGATGATGTCCGCGTCGAGCGTGCGGATCGCGTCGGCGATCTGCGTCGCACGTGCGTCGAAGTCGCCGGGTGACGGGAGCTCCTCGTACGAGCCGGGCTCGCACATCTTCGTGTCGCAGATCGTGTCGAACATGCGACGAACGTTGAACGTGGCGACCTTCGCGTCGGGGCCGGTGTACGCGTCGGGCGTGACGTCGTGCGTGGTCGTACGGCAGGCTGTGGCAAACAGACCGAGCAGCACGAGACGCATCGATGATTTCTAGCGCGAAACACGACCTCGGAGCGTAAGCTCGACGCATGCGCGCCTCCTTCACGCTCGCGAGTGCGGGCGGTTTCGTGATCGCCCTCGCGTCGTCAGCGTTCGCACAGCCCGGGATGCAAGAGCCCGTCGCGCCGGAGCCTGCACCGCGGCCCGCGCGTCACTCGTTCCTCGAGAAGAAGAACCCGAACGTGACGGATGAAGTGTGGGGCGGCGGCGTGCGCCTCACGGGGCTCTCGGGTGTCGGCGCCCTGCCCGGCGTCAACGTCGGCGGCGAGCTCGCGATCCACGTGCGATGGGAGGAGCGCTTCGTCGAGCTCGGCCTCGCGAAGTGGCGGCCGCAGGAGAAGGTCGTCGTCGATTCGCAGCAGGGCGTCGAGCTCGGGCTCGATCTGTGGACGCTGCGCGGCGGCTGGGCCTCGATGAAGATGCCGCTGCGCGCGTGGCTCCTGATCGAAGCGGGCGAGGTCGCAGGACCACACGACGTGATGCCCGCGGGAGTGCCGCGCATGGTGATGGGCAGCGTCGAGTCCAACCACAAGTGGTTCGCTGCAGGTGGTGGCTTCGGCGTGCAATGGCCGATGAGCGATAACGCACGCCTCGTCGGAAACGTCGAGCTCGCGATCCCGATCGATCGGGAGCAGATCATGCTCGACAAGGGCGGCGTGTACGAGCCCGACAAGGCGACGGCGCGTTGCTCGCTGGGACTCGAAGTCGGCTGGCGTTGATCTGATAAGGTCGGCGGTCAGGGGGAACCACCGTGGCCAAGAAAGCCGGCAGCACCAAGATTCCAGTCAATAACATCGCGTTCGTGATCGATCGATCCGGCTCGATGTCGTCGATCCGCAAGGATGTCGTTCGCGTCTTCAACGAGCAGCTGAAGACGATCAAGAAGGACGCCGCCAAGGGCGATCAAGAGACGTTCATCTCGCTCTACACGTTCAATCACGACGTCGACAAGCCGCTCTACTTCCGCCGCCAGGCGCAGGTCGTGAAGCCCCTGAGCACCCTCAAGACGACCGGTGGCACCGCGCTCCTCGACGCTGTCGGTACCGCGATGAACGACCTCGGCAAGGTGAAGGGCGCGAAGGACGATCACGTGTCGTTCCTCGTGCTCGTCCTCACCGACGGAGAGGAGTTCTCGAGCAGGAAGTACAAGAAGAAGCTCCCGAGCATGATCAAGAACGCGCAGAAGACCGATCGCTGGTCGATCGCGTTCCTCACGCCGAAGTCGGGCATCAAGCGGCTCACGAGCTTCGGCATCCCGAAGGGCAACATTCAGGACTGGGCCGCGTCGTCGACGGGCGCGAAGGCCGCGGGCAAGAAGCTCACCGAGGGTCTGACCGGGTTCTTCAACGCGCGTCGCAGCGGCAAGAAGGCCGTCACCGGCTTCTTCCAGGCCGATCTGTCCAACGTCAGCGTGACGCAGGTCAGCGGCAAGCTGAAGAACGCGAGCAAGGACTTCTCGGTGTGGGACGTCACGAAGGACGGCGCGATCATCCGCGCGTTCGTCGACGACAAGCTCAAGGGCAAGGGCACGTACAAGGCCGGCAACGGCTACTACGAGCTGACCAAGTCCGAGCTCGTGCAGGCGAAGAAGGAGATCGCGATCCGCGACAACAAGACCGGCGCGATCTACGCGGGGCCTGGAGCTCGCTCGATGCTCGGCTTCCCCGAGGGCGCGGCGTTCAAGGTGAAGCCCGGCGCGATGGGGAACTTCTCGGTCTTCATCATGTCGACGTCGGTCAATCGCGTGCTCGCGAAGGGCACGACGCTGCTGTATCGAAACTAAGGCGTATCGGGCTCGGGTGCAGGTGCATCGTCGGGGCCCTTGCCGCGACCGAGCACCTTCACGAGGACGACGAGCGCGGTGATGCCGAGCAGCACGAGTAAGCCGGGCGGTATCGTCATCGTGAACGGCACGTCGAGGCCGACGGCCGCTTCCTTTGCTTGCTCCTCGGTGATCTCCCAGTACGTGTTGCTGGAGAAGAAGACGTACTTCTTGTCCCAGCGCCAGATGTCGAGCCAGAACAGACCGAAGCGGCTGTACATCATGCCGAGCTTCACGTCGGACGCGGTCTCGGCCTGAACGTCCGGGAGGAGCTCGGGCTTGATCTGCCCGACCTCGACGACGTCCTCGCCGGTGTTGATGATGAAGATCTTCGCTTCAGCCGTCTGCGTGCCGAGAGCAAGCACGACCGCGACGACACACATCCCCAGGAGTGCCTTCATGGATTCCCACGGTATCAGAGCTGCCTCGTGGCAGATCCTGGCAACCTCGAAGATTCGTCGTTGCGTCGAAAGGCATGCGACATCGGTGTCTGATTCCCGACGCGGTCCGGCCGTGATTTCGCGCGAATAGTTCGTGGATCAGCGCGTGCAGCAACCGCGGCGCATGCGAATCGCGATCTCGCTGTGCGTGTTCAGCACGGCCTGCGTGACCACCGAGACGCCCGAGGTACCGTCGCCGCGCGAGCCGTATGATCTGGTGAAGACCAAGGCGATCGCCGGCGAGCTGCCGGTCGTCGGTCTCGACGGTGATGGATCTGGCGGCTTGTGGCTCGCGTACTACTTCGACGAGCAGACGCGCATCGTCCACCTCGATCCCGACGGCGACAAGCTCGTCGAGCACGTGTGGGCCGCGGGTGAGGGTCGGGCCTCGGGCCTCGCGCTCGACGGTGACTCGCTGTGGATCAACGTTCGTGACGGCGGCAGCTTGTCCGGCAGGACGCTCGAGCTGCGGCAGATCGATGCGGCCACCGGCACGACGCTGCGCACGCTTCCCGAGTCTCGCGACGTGATCGACATCGACGTGTTCGGCGACGAGCTACGCCTCGGCCTGTTCGACGGGCGCGCGGTCGGCCTCGAACGTGCGAGCGGAGTCCAGCGCTGGGAGAACCGGCTCGTTCCCTGGAACGGCGCCGCGAACACCGCGCGCGGGTTCACGACCGATGACGACGGCGCGATGTGGATGATGTCGCTCGGCTACTGGCTCGAGAAGTACACGCCTGCCTTCGAAGGTGCCGGCGTGTTCACCGGTGCGCCGTTCGAGGGACATCACACGACCGATTTCGACGTGTTCCTCGCGTGGGACGGCGGGTTGATCGCTGCGACCGAGAACCAGATCTCGTGGCTCGTTCCGCGAGGTGACCTGTGAAGGCGCTGCTCGTTGCCGTCGCGCTCGCAGGTTGCGTCGAGCCGTATCCCCCCGACGGAGATCCGCACGGCGTGTTCGAGCTTCGCGAGGTCCGGCGATGGGACCTCGCTCGCCCCGTCGTCGCGATGGATAGCGACGGCGCCGATGGCGCGTGGGTGATCTTCGAGAACACGTCGACGCTCGTCCACCTCGCGTCCGATGCGTCGACGACCAGCGAGATCCCGATCGTCGATCTGGAGGTCCCACTGGCCGATGACAGACCGTGGACGAGCGTCGTGGGCCTCGCGCATGCGGGCGACGTCGTGTGGGTCTCGCATCGCCGCGACGCGAACATGCTGCGCGCGTACGACGTGCAGACCGGCGAGCTGCGGAAGAGCTTCGCCTCCGAGACCGGACTCTCGGACGTCGACGCGTTTGGCGACGAGCTGCGCTACGCCGTCATCTGGGATGTCATCGTCGGACTCGACAGCGCTCGCGGAGGCGAGCGGTGGCGTCAGGACTACGACGGCGAGTGCTGCGGCATCGCGCGCGGCATCGCGTCGATGACCGACGACCTCGTGTGGGTGTCGACGCTCGAGGAGCGCCTCTTCCTCGTCGACAAGAAGCTCGGCGTGATCGGCAGCGGGCTCAGCGGAGTGCGCGACGACGACTTCATGTGGACGGTCGACTCGATCGGCCATCACCTCGGGTGGAACGGCACGTACGTCCTGATGTCGCAGGGCAACGAGATCCACTGGCTCGAGCCGGTGTTCTAGTCGGCGACCTGCACGAGCCCATCCGACGTCAGGAACGCGGCCGCGCCCGTCGACGAGAAGCTCGCGTAGCCACGCGTGGTCCATCCTGGATTGCGCGTGCTCGCGAGGCGACCGAACGTCGGGTTGTTCTGCGCGTCGAGGCAGCGCCCGATGAGATCGTAGCGTCGATCCGGGTAGTGCCACTCGAAGCCGTCGGTCGTCGGCTTCGCCGAGGACGTGATCACGAGGCGAACGTTGTCGTAGTCACTCGCCCAGAACGCGTTGTGGCTCCACGTGACGTTGGTCCCGTGCAGCATCTCGGCGCTCGGTAACGTCTCGATGCTCCACTGCACGCCGTCGCGGCTGCGGATGTAGACCTGCGTCTTGTTGCGCTGGCCGGTGCCGATGCAACGCGCGTCGGAGAACACGTGGAACGATCCGTCGCGCGCGATCGTCCCGGGACCGAACGAACCGAGCTGGAACCCGCCCTCGATCGTCGACGCGACCGTCGCGAGCTCGGACGTCAGCAGCGCGCCGACCTTCGACCACCCGCCCGCGCCGGCGGCGAGCTTCCACACCGCGAGCTTCTCGCCGAGCTGGTAGTCACCGTTCGCGAGCATGATGATCGCGCCGGTCTGATCGATGTCCCAGTACAGCGGCCCCGCCGGACCGCCGCCGCGATTCGCGAACGTCGTCCCGGTCTGCTCGTGGAACACGCCGTTATTGCGAACCCAGACATGTCCATCGGGCGCGGCGCGCACCACGCAGTCACTGCCGAGGTAGTTGCACGGGATCGCGAGATCTGGACCGAGCGTGGTGCCGTCGAACGTGCGCGCGTGCGGGACGGACTGCACGAGGAACGTCAACACGTGCGGGCCCGCGAGCGACGAGAAGCCACCGAGGTTGGTCGCGCTCGCGAGCTCGCTCGGCTTCGCGGCCGTGCTCGCGGAGCCGGCCTGCGCGATCGTCCACAGCGCCGAGCCCTCGAGGAACACGAACGCGCGCGCGCCGTGCGTCATCAGCGGCCCCGGATCGTAGAGCTGCGGCCACGTCACACCCGTCGGCAACGGGCCCCACGTCATCGGCGCGCTCGCGCATGGCTCGAGTGGCACCGGCGTGACCATGCCGCCACCGTCGGTGCCGCTGTCGCTGCCGCCATCGCTGCCGCCATCGCTGCCACCGTCGGTGCTCGTGGTGCCGTCGGTCGTGGTGCTGCCATCGCCCGCGGTGCCGCCATCGTCGAGCATGCCGCCGCCGTCATCGCCGGTGCCGCCGCCATCGACATCGACGGTGTCGTCACCGCCGCCGCCCGTGTTGTTGCCCGCGCGGCCGCAGCCGACGAGGAGCAGCGCGAGCAGGATCGCCTTCATTGATGCACGTCCTGGCGTACGCCGAACGGCGTGTGGATCGCGGGGACGCCGTGCTCGTTGACCGCGACGGGCGTCGGACCGAACGCGGTGCCCGACATCGCGAGCCGCTCGGCCGGCCACGCCGGGAACGTCGGATTGAACGGCGGACAGCGACGGAGGAAGTAGTAGCTCGGAACGCTGAACGATCCGCCGTTGTAGGTGAGCGTCACCGTCGCGTGGTCGTAGTCCTGCGCGGCGATGTGATACACGCCGCCCTTCACGCGGCTCACCGCCTCGCCGTCGATGCCGGGTTGCGCGGGATCGATCATCGTCGCCGCCGTGTTGAACGAGATCAGCTGCTCCGTCGCCCACGTCTGACCGTCCTGCGAACGGAAGTAGATGCCGATCGGCGTGTACGCGACGTGCAGCGAGCCGTCGGGGGCAGCGGCGAACGCGACCTGCGAGAACCCGTAGCCTTCGTTCGAGCCGATCGCGACCTCGTCGGTCCACGACAGCACGCCGTGACGCAGGCGGATCACGCGGAGCTCGTTCGCCGTATCGCCGGGATGGATCGTCGACGGGCGCGTGATCGCGCGCAGCAGATACACCGTGCCGTCGGGCGCGACGGTCCAGCCCTTGTTGTCCGTGTACGGGAACGCGCCGCGGATGATCGGCTGCGCGCCCGCGGCGAACTCGGTGAGCCCGTTGGTGCCGTACGCGTAGATGCGCTCGCTCGCATCCGCGTGCGCCGTCTGCACCTGGCCGAGGAGCGTCGTGCCGACGAAGCCCGTGCCGTCGAAGAACGCGCCGTGCTTCTGGTTCTGCGTCGCGCCCGCGTTCATGAACGTGACGAACGGGCGCCCCGACGGCGCGATCTCGACGGTGACCGCCTTCATCGCCGTGATCCCCGGCGGGAACGGAATCGCGCCGACCGTCGCCGCCCCGTTCTCGACGACGGTCCACGACAGTCCATCGGCCGCGAACAGGTACGCCTTCGTGCCGTACGCCATGATCGCGTTGCCCGCGGCCGGCACCGCCGCGTTCCACGCGTGCGTCTCGCAGATCTGCGACGTGCTCGAGGTCGTGCCGCCGTCGGTCATCGTGCTGCCGTCGGTCGTCGTGCTGCCGTCGGTCATGCCGCCATCGGAGGTGCCGCCATCACCGCCGGTCCCGCCGTCGTCACCCACTCCACCGCCATCGTCGCCGGTGCCGCCGCCATCGTCGCCGCTACCACCACCGCCGTCGTGGATCGGGTCGTCATCTCCCGCGACTCCCCCTCCGGGGGTCGAGCCGCAGGCGGCCAGTACGAACAGCAGGTGACGGAACTGCATGTCGGTCCGGACGATCACCGGGCCCGACGAGTCGCACTGCTACGGCTTTCCGGGGCAGGCCTTGCTGAAGCGCTCCTTCAGCGCGGCGACCTCGGGGGCGCCATCGGCCTTTGCGTTGATCACGGGCTTCATGTAGATGTTCCAGCCCGAGCACTCACCGAGGAACTTCGCGTCGGGGTCCTTCGCCCGCTCCTCTTCGGCGCGCTCGACGAACACGGCGAGCGACCGCAGCGCGAGGTCGTGGTTGCAGCGCTTCACGAGGTCCGCGGCGAGCTTGGGGTCCGCCTTCTCGATCGCCTGCATGTCCGGCTTGATCACCGCGCAGGTCGACGAGGCCTGTCCCGGGTCCTTGCTCGCGAGCATCTTGTCGAGCTCGGGAATTTGCTTGCGGGCGAACTCCACGGACGCCTCTTCCTTCATATCCCCGAGGTCGTTGCTCTTCTCTTCCTTCTTCGAGCCGCAGGCGACGAGGAGCACGACGAATAGCGCTGCTTTCATGCCGCCGTTGTATCGCGGATCTCGCGCCGCTTAGCGTTAAGATGGGGCTCGTGGCGCTTCGGCGAGCGGTCGTGTACGCGCTGTTCCTCGCTGGTTGCGGGCGCATCGGCTTTCCGACGGGCGGCGACGACATCACGGGCGATGGCGGCCCGACCGGCGACGCGGCGTCCGGCGATAGCGGCCCGCTCCTCGACTGCACGATGACGTATCCGGGCGCGCGGTTCTGCAGCACGTTCGAGGAGCCGGACATGGGTGGGTGGGACTACACCGTGCTCGACGAGGGAACCGCCGCTCTGTCGACGGCGCGCGCGTATCGCGGCGTGCAGTCGCTCGAGATCCGTACCACCGGCGCCGACGCGTACAAGTCGGCGCGCTGGGGCAAGAACTACGTGTTCGACGAGGTCGCGGTCGGCGACATCTACATCCGCGGCTACTACTGGATCGAGTCGTCCACCGTGGTCACCGATCAGCTGTCGATCATGGTGACCGGCAACGCCGACCCGCCGTACCCGTCGGCGAACGTGATGCTCGTGCCGGGCGGAATGCACTCCAACGTCGACGGCGAGAACGTGAGCGCGGCGTTCGAGTTTCCGCGTGATCGCTGGACATGCCTGCTGATGCACCTCGTCGTCGGTGCGAACGGGAGCCTCGAGGTCTTCGTCGATGCCACACGCGTGCTCTCGCGCACGGGCTTCGACACGCGCGTCGCGGGCGGCTACACGAACGTCGACGAGGGCGTGCACTACGCGACACCGGCGCAGGCCCCAGCGCACTTCTACGTCGACGAGGTCGTCGTCGACACGTCGCCCGTCACGTGCGATTAGCTCTCGGCGAGGACGATCAGATGGTCGTTCGCGCCGAACGCGAGCTTCTCGCGCTTGGGTGGGTTCACCCGCACGCCGTACGCGGCCTTTGGATCGCGCGCGTGCTCGGCCAGACGATATCCGACCGCGACCTCGTTGCGCCGCATCGCCGCCTCGAACACCGTCGCGTACGTCGTGGTGCCCTCGGTCACGTAGTCGGTCATCGGCTTCACGTACAGCTCGTATCCCTTGGACGAGAACAGCTCCTCGAACACGTGCACCAGATGCGGATTCTCCGCGAGCCGCGAGATCATCAGAGACACGAGCGAGTTGCTGACGATGAAGTCGTCCGCCTCCAGCACGCTCACGAGATCGCGCGATCGAATCTCGAGGATCTCGCTCGTGATCGGCACGCGCTTCCCGGCGCGCCGCGCGATGTCTCGAAGGTGAAGCAGCGAGATGGTCGTGCGCGCATCGGCCATCTCCTGCGTTCGCGATTCGAGCTCGGACAAGACGAGCAGGTGATCGAAGCGCGTGATCTCGAGCGCCTCGAGCACCGCGCGGTCGGTGATGTCCGCGTCGTCGACGGAGATCCTCATGTCGGGAAACATCGCCGGATCCACCGCGGCGAGCAGCTGGCGCGCGTCGTCGCCACGCACGATCACCTCGCTTCCGGGCGCGACGTAGCTGCCGAGCTCGCGTAGAACGAGCGGCAACCGGCGCGATGCACCGAGGATGAGTGTGCGCTCCGTCCGCCTCGATGACGCGATCGGAGCGTCGTTGATCATGCCGTCGTCGACTGCTCCCGCTCCATCGAGGACGATCCTGTCATCGCCTTCGCTGATCGTGATGATCATGTCGTCGGCAGCCAGCTGGCGATCGAACGGCGGTGGCAGCAAGGTCTCGCCCGCCGCGGTGAGCACGCCGACCAGCGTCGACGTGCCGAGCTCGTGTGCCGCGGCGCGGAAGGTCCTCCCTGCGAGCTTCGGCTCCTTCGTGACGTGGATCTCACAGCCGTGGAAGTCGAGCAGCTCCGTGTACACGACCGAGAGCCCCGACTGCCTCCCCGTCTGTACGAGCAACCGGCTGACGAGCGGTGCCGCGAGCAAGAGCGCCGCGTTCTCGCCCGCGACCAGGCGCGCCACCTGCTCGGTTCGCTGCTCGAAGATCTCGGCGACGATGTGCAGTGGATGATCCGCCGCGACCTTCTTGATCGCGAGCAAGGTACGCAGAACGACCGTATCCGACTCGTGCTGCGTCCGCTCGCCGTCCAGCTCCGCCGACAGCACCACGACGGCCTTCGAGGTGTGCAGGCTCACGAGCTCGAGGTCCTCCGTCGACATGGCGCTACCGTGGCGCGTGATCACGCGCAGCCGCTGGCCCTTCATCGCCGCGGCGATCTCGTCGTCCATCTCGACCTTGTCGCGATCGGCGAGGATCACCACGCACGCGTCGCGCTTCCTGCGGTTGGCCTCCGCCAGCTCGTGCAGCAACGTGAACACCTTCGGGCCCCAGCCGAGGATGATCGTGTGCTCCTTCTCGACGACGACGGACCTCCCCCGCCGCAGCTGCGCGAGCCGGGCGCCGAAGCCCTGGTTCAGCACACCGATCAGCGCGCTCACCACGAACAGTCCGCCGATCGTCGCGAACAGAAACACGAACAGGTAGGCCCAGCTGCCCGAGTCCTCGGCGAGCGTGCCGGGATCCATCGTGTGCATCAGCGACTTCCACGCGAGCATCGCGGCGGAGTAGCGGTTGCCGCTCTCGTCCTTCGGTACGACATCGAGCGCGAGCACGAGCAGAATGGTGATCGCGACGATCAGCAGCGTGAACAGCGCGAGCAGCAGCACCTGCGCGCCGACCCCGCGCGCCATCACGTTGTCGAACTTGTACCGTGCGCGCTGCCTGAACCCCATGCGGCGCATCCTACTCGGGAAGCGCGGCAGCGACCTTCGGGCGCGTGGCGATCAGCGAGATCGGAATCGCCTCGTTGTACTCGGGCTTGATGTCCTTCGGATCGCCGGAGTGATGCAGCGCGATCAGGTTCCAGTCTTGATCGAACAGCGGTGATCCCGAGGAGCCTGGCTCCGTCGGGACACCATGGCGAACGCGATTGCCCGACGCGTTCAACGTCAGCTTCTCCGCCATCCCCATCGCGAGCTTCATCGGCCCACCACTCGGGTGCTGGAGGATCGAGATCATCTGCTTCTTCGTCGCGGCGAGCTTGCGGTCCGCGAGCGCGACCCATCCGCGCTGCTGCTCGCTCCCCGGCGAGATCGCCTCGTCGCCGATCGCGACCGCCAGACGGATCAGCGCGAAGTCGAGCTCGTCGTTCGACGGATCGCCGCCCTTGGGATCCGGCTGCGTGTCGAACGTGCTGAACGGCGCGTAGTCGACGCACCAGTCCTTCGCGAAGTCCACGGCGCGTCCGGTGGCGAGCGTCGCTCCGTCGGGCGACACCTTGTGATCGAAGCGCGCGGTCCAGCCCGTCGCGGCGCCGAGCGCGGGCGTGATCAACGACTGGACGACGTGGAAGTTCGTGAGGATCAGATCCGGTCCGACGAGGAAGCCGGTTCCGACGCCCGTGTCACCGTCGTCGATGCGGCACACGCGCCACTCCGCGAACAGAAGCCCCGTGCGCCACGTCGCGATATCGAGCTGCACGATGTTGTCGGACACGAGCTTCTCGAGCGCCGGCGCGGACACCGCCTCGGCCGTTCCGCTTCCCGTCGTGTCCATCACCGGGACGGCGCCGAGACCGACGCTCGTCGCGAGCTCTTGAAGGTCGAGTCGCTCGGGGCGCGCGTTCCGCGCCGCGAGCACGAGCGCCGCGAGCCGCCCCTGTCCCGAGGCCCACTGCACGAGGTCGTACACGTTCGTCGCGGTGCCCTGACTGTCGCCGGTGATCTCGGCGAGGTTCAGGTCGAGCTCGTCGGACGTGAACCGCGCGAGGTCGCTCCACTTGACGAACGCGGACACGAGCAGCTCGCGCAGCTTCTTCCGCTGCGGCCCCGACAGTTCCAGCGCCTTCGCCATCGCTCTCGGAGACCTTATCGCTACTCGCGATCTTATTCCGGCGATCGCGTTCACCTTCCGACACACGCGCGCAACGCTCGATCACGATCCACCGTCGACGCTCACCGCATGAAGGTGATGACGGTGTGGATCGCGCTACTCGCCGGCGCGTGTTCGTCGTCGGACGATCCGGCGCAAGGCCCGCCGGGAGAACCAGGTCCGCCGGGTCCTCCCGGTCCACAAGGTCCGCCGGGTCCACAGGGCGAACCCGGTCCTGCGGGAGGACCGCCCGGTCCACAAGGTCCGCCGGGTCCACAGGGCGAACCCGGTCCTGCGGGAGGACCGCCCGGTCCGCAAGGTCCCGCGGGTCCGATCGGACCGACAGGTCCCCAAGGCCCGATGGGCCCGATGGGCCCGATGGGCGCGACGGGCGCGACGGGTCCGATGGGATTTCGCGGACCGATCGGTCCCACCGGTCCCGCCGGCGCGCCGGGCGCACAAGGCGTCGCGGGTCCCGCCGGTCCCGCGGGCTCGCTCTTCGGCGAAGACGCCGCCGTGTTCGCGGGCTTCACCGCCGCGATGTCGAGCGGCGCCGCGGGCGGACGCGAGCAGATGCACGCGAAGTGCGCTGCCGAGTTCGCGGGCGCGCACCTGTGCCACATCGCCGAGTACAACCTGACCAGCTCGGCGACGTCACCACCGTCGAACGGCGCGTGGATCGATACGTCCGCCGGCACCGACGGTGGCTTCGAAGCGTACGGCGCCAACGATGCGGTCGCGAGCCCGACGAGCGGGCGCTACGCCGGACGGCATCCGTACAGCAACTGCCTGTCGTGGACGACGACGACGCAGGCGAGCGGGCTCTCGCTCGAGCGAGGCGGCGCGTTCCTCGAAGACTGCGCCGAGCAGCGCGTGCTCGCGTGTTGCTCGACGCCCTACCGAGAGCGGTTCCGCGGCTTCACTGCCGCGATGGTGAACGGCGCTGCCGGTGGTCGAGCTGCGATGCACGCGCGCTGCGGTGCGGAGTTCCCTGGCGCGCACCTGTGTCACGCCGCCGAGTATCAGCGCGCGACGCCGACGGTCTCGCCACCGGCGAACGGCGCGTGGATCGATGCGTCGGGGTTCGCGCTCCGCGACGAGGCCGCACTCGATACGAGCACGGCCTCGGCGAACGCGGGGCGATGGACCGGGCGAGCGATCTACGAGAACTGCACGAACTGGGTCGATGCGAGCTCCGCGCTCGCCGGAACGACCGTGAAGCCGGGCCTCGTGTCGTCGTCGTCGTGTGCGACGGCGAGGCCGCTCGCGTGTTGCGATTAGTGCATCAGCACCCAGACGATGTAGAGCACGCCGCACGCGATCGAGATGAGGCCGAATGTCGCCTGATACGGCACGAGGCGCTCGCGAAGTTGATCGCCGCGTGCGCGTGCGGCGGGGCTGCCGTTGAGCGTGTACTTCGTGATGAGGCCAAAGCCGAGCAAGAAGCCGACGACAAGGTCCGAGAGCGTCACCGCCAGGACGAAGACGAAGAACAGCGGCGCGTGGAGGAGCACGCTCAGGAATCGAACGACGTTGATGACCCCGTAGACGCCCCAGAAGAACATCACGATGCCGATCCACCCCGTGTAGGGCGTCAGCTTGTTGATGAGCTCCTTTGCATTGGGCTTCCGAGCCACGATGAGGGCCGAAGCCGCCAACAATCCGCCTGCGATCGAGATCAATCCGTCGAGCATTTGTTCTCCTTGTGAATGAGCGGGGATCCCTCGAGCAACCGCCGGGCCGATGCCTCGTTCGACGTAAGTAGTTGCCGCGCCTGGTGTTCGTCGGCGGCGGACTACGCAATAATTTGCTCGATCACGCAAATGGCCGATCGGCAACGAAACACGTTCTCCGGCGCGACGCTCAAGGACACCGCGAGTGGCGGCGGGGTCGTGCTGATGGCGCGAACGACGCTCGTCTTCTATCACCGCGACGGCGCGATCACCGCGCACCTCGAGAAGGGGCGCTCGCTGATCGTCGGACGCGCGGCGCCATCGAACGTGGAGATCCACGATCTCAACCTGTCGCGCCAGCACGCGCGGTTCAGCTGGGACGATCAGGGGCTGTGGGTCGAGGATCTCGGGAGCACGAACGGCACGAAGAAGAACGGCGAGAAGCTCGATGGCACCGGCGTTCGCGTGCGCATCGCGCCGGGAGACGAGATCGCGGTCGGCCCCGTGATGGTGTCGATCCACGTGCTGTCGTCGATCGACGAGGAGCTGCGCGGCTTCGATGGTCACGATCGGTTCGTCGCCGCGTTCGAGGACGAGCTCACGCGCGCGCGCACGTTCGCGCGGCCGCTCGCGCTGTGCATGGTGCGCGGGCCCACCGCGAAGGACGGCAGTGGACACGTCAGCCGCTGGGCCGGGCGCCTGCGCGCGCAGCTCCGGCCCGTCGATCGCGTCGGCATCTACGGTCCGCACGCGGTGCTCGTGTCGCTGCCCGAGACCTCCGCGGCCGGCGCGCAGGCGCTCGTGCTGTCGCTGACGGGCGGGACGCCGGCGCTGTCGTGCAACGTCGTCGCGTTCCCCGAGGACGGCGCGTCCGTCGAGGAGCTGATCGGCGCGGTGCAATCGACGAAGCGCGCCGCGGCCACCGAGGAGCGCGCGAGCAGCGGCAGCGTGATCGCGAAGAGCTCCGCGATGAAGGCCGTGATGGCGACCGTGAAGAAGGTCGCGCAGTCGACGATCGCGGTGCTGATCACCGGCGAGACGGGCACGGGCAAGGAGGTGCTCGCGCGCGCGATCCACGAGGGCGGCGCGCGCAAGAAGATGCCGATGCGCTCGATCAACTGCGCCGCGATCCCCGGCACGCTGATCGAGAGCGTGCTGTTCGGTCACGAGCACGGCGCGTTCACCGGCGCCGACAAGCAGGCCAAGGGCATCTTCGAGCAGGCGCAAGGCGGCACCGTGCTCCTCGACGAGATCGGCGAGCTCGCCCCGTCGGCGCAGGCGGCGCTCCTGCGCGTGCTCGAGACCAAGAAGGTCACGCGCGTCGGCGGCGACAAGGAGATCGATGTCGACGTGCGCATCATCGCAGCGACGCATCGCGATCTCGACGCGATGGTCGAGGCCGGCCGGTTCCGGCAGGACCTCTTGTTCCGACTCAACACGATGACGATCCGCTTGCCGCCGCTGCGCGAGCGCACCGACGAGATCAGGCCACTCGCCGAGCGCTTCCTCCAGGAGGCGGCCAAGCAGGCGAACAACGACGTGCGCTCGATCGACCCGAAGGCCCTCGCCGCGCTCGAGCAATACAGCTGGCCCGGCAACGTCCGCGAGCTGCGCAACGCGATCGATCGCGCGGTCGCGCTCGCCGAGAACAAGACGGTGATGCTCGCGGATCTGACCGATCGCATCCGCGGCTCGGCGCGCAGCGGCTCGACGACGACGCCGCCCGACGCCGCCGGCGATGGCGCGCTGCCGACGGACTACAAGGAGCACCTCCGCAAGTACGAGGCCGACCTGATCGTCAAGGCGCTGCACAAGCACGGCGGCAACCAGACCGAGGCCGCGAAGGCGCTCGGTCTTCCGCTGCGGACGCTCGTTCACAAGATCCAGACGTACGGCATCAAGAAGAAGTTCGATCGCTGATCGCTGCGCGGTCGCGCAAGATCTTGCGTGGTGCGCGACGTACGCGTCTGTCGTGCCGCGTAGTTAGCGAGGGCATGCGGGTTGCTGAAACCGCGCCTCGATGCACGCACTCGTCCTCGTCGCGATCGCGAACGCCGCCACCCCCGCCGCCTCGGAGCTCGGAGATGTCGTCGAGCTCGACCGATCGACCGTCGTGTTCGCCAAGCCGCGCACCGACGCGACCAAGCTCGGCGTGATCAAGAAGAAGGCGCGCGCCGCCGTCGTCGGCAGCGCCGAGATCGAAGGCAGTGACTGCGCGAGCTGGCTCGAGATCGCGCCGCGCGGCTGGATCTGCGCGAGCGCGACGTCGCCGACGTCGGAACCACCGACGACCGCCGCCCCGTCCGCGCTCGCACAGCTCGAAGACGATGGCGAGCTCGCGCCGATCCGCGCGACCTACGGCATCGTTCGCCGCGGCACGACCGCGTACGACTCGCGCGACGACGTCGCGAACGGCACCGGGCGCGCGCTCGAGGGATCCAACACCGTGCGCGCTCGCGGCTCGACGACGATCGACGGCACGCGCTACTGGATCACGACGAGCGGCGATCTGATCGACGCGAAGCGCATCTACTCGGTGCGGCCATCGCAGTTCAAGGGCAGCGCGATCACCGACGGGCAGATGCCCGCGTGGATCCGCGGCAAGCGCGATCCCTACAAGCCGGTCGCCACCTATGCGAGCCCCGGCGGACGCAAGAGCGGCGAGATCGCGGCGCGCGCGCAGGTCACGGTCCTCGAGTCCTCCGATGACGGCAAGTTCGTGCGTGTCACCGACGATGCGTGGGTCGCGAGCAAGGACATCCGTATCGCGGAGGTCGCCGAACCGCCCGCCGGCACGCGCGACGACGAGCGGTGGTTCGACATCGACCTCGACAAGCAGATCCTCGTCGCCTACGAGGGCGCGCGTCCCGTGTACGCGACGCTCGTGTCGACCGGCAAGTACGGCCACTACACGCCGACCTTGATCTCGCGCCTCGCCTCCAAGCACGAGGCGACGCCGATGACGAGCAACAAGGACGACGTCTACTCGGTCGCCGACGTGCCGTGGACGATGTTCTACGACGGCAACTACGCGCTCCACACGTCGTACTGGCACGACGGCTTCGGCGGTCCGCGCAGCCACGGCTGCATCAACCTCGCGCCGCGCGACGCGCGCCTGCTCTACGCGTGGTCGTCGCCCGACGTGCCGCCGGGATGGTCGAGCGTGTACGGCTCCGAGCAGCAGCCCGGCTCGCTCGTGCGCGTTCGCTCGGCGAAGCTGCCGTCGCCGAAGCTCCGCGGCTACGCGAAGGCGATGCAGCAGGGCAGCGTCGTCGCGAACAACTAGTGGGCGAAGCTGAAGCCTTCGCCGCCATCACCGTACTGGGTGATGCCGGCGAGCGGCTCGTCACCGGCCGCGACGGCGCCGTCTGGCGACGCGAGCCGCCACTCCGGCAGCGCACGCGCGGCGTCGTAGCTCGCCGCGCTCGAGAGATCGACGAGGGTCAGCTCGTAGCCGACATCGTCGGTCGCGCCCGGCAGGTACGGAGCGAGCTCGGCGGGCGGAGTGCCGAGCGCGAGCTCGGTCTGGCCCGGCGGCAAGAACACGCGCCAGCGGAAGTAGTGATCCGTCTTCTTGTCTGACCGTCGCCAGTTGGTCTCGAAGATCGATGCGTCGTACGCGCCGCCGGACGTCTGCAACCAGATCGCGTGGCGATCTTCTGGATTGAAGACCACGCCGCTCAGCCACGGCAGCGTTGGAGGCGGGTACACGACGGGAGCCGGCCCCGTCTTGTAGTGTTCCTGCCGCTGGTAGTTGTTGCGGTAGAGCGTCGCCTCGACCGTCGTCGAGATCGCGGTGGAAGGAACCGACAGGGCGACGGAGCCTCCACCCGACTTCGGAATGATGTAGTCGCCGTCGGAGTAGCTGAACCCGGCGTAACGCGCGTCGAAGTCGAAGTCGACCTCGTCGACCGCGGCAGGCAGCCCCGAGATCGACACCATGAAGTTGCCGACCGCCTGGTCGACCCACTGGTTCGCGGCGACATTCACCGTTGCACCGACCGTGTACGCGGCCGCCGGCACGTATGCGCTCGACACGACCTGGTAGTTCGCATCGAGCGCGACGAGGGCGATCGGCGCCGTGGGGGTCTGGCAGTAGGTCTCGAGCGTGAGCGAGTAGGTCAACCCGTTCACGTAGGGCCCGTACGACTGGCAAGGATGGAACACGCGGTACTGCGTCGCGTTCGTCGCCGCGGTCCAGTTGAGCGTCATCTGCCCCGCAGTGCCGGTGATCGTCGTCGGCGTCGTGTAGTAGTTGTCGCCGAACGTGAGGTCGTCGTCGGGCTTCACGCCGACGTACGAGACCGCGATCGTCTCCTGGTTGACATCCTCCGGGTAGATCGCGGTCACCGTCGCGCCTTCGCGAATCGAGAGCGAGGCCTTCCCTTGTGCATCGGTCATCGCGGTGCCGGCGACGTTGCCATCGGAGTTCACAGCCACGACGAGCACGTTCGCTTGCGGCGTGTTCGCCGCGACGTCGCAGCAGCGGACCATCGTCGTGACGTTCACCGTGCCCGAGGCGAGCATGTCGGGCGCTGGGCCGTCCTCTGGAGGCGGCGCGTCCGGGAGCTTTCTCGCTCCGCCATCGTCGCCACACCCCGCGACGCACGCGAACAACCCCGAAGCTATGGCTGCAAATCGACGCATTGTCCCCGACGGTAACACGCGCTCACGTCGCCAGTGAAATGAACTCCTCCAGCTTCCCCGCCGGTGTGCGACCGATCTCGCCGACGACCTCGACCTCGACCGAGAACGGGTGGCCGAGTGTGCGGCGCAGTGCCGCGATCAGCGCTTCGCGATCGAGGTCGCCATCGGGCACCACGCGCGCGCGCAGCGTGTCGCGCGTCAGCTGGACGAGCTGGAGATGCTGGTATCGCGTCGCCTCGCGGCACGCGACGCTGAACAGCGGCCACGTGGTGCGGCCATCCGGATACACGAGCATGTTGCGCCGGCGACCGACGATGCGCTCGAGGACGGGCAGGCCGCGGCCGCACGCGCAGGGCGCGCCCACGACCGCGTAGTCACCGATGTCGTAGCGCAGGATCGGCGTCGCGAAGTTGTGCAGGTCGGTCACCACGACGCGTCCGGTCTCCCCGATCGCGCACGGGGTGCCGTCATCGCGCAGGATCTCGACGATCAGCCGCTCGGACTGCACGTGATAGTGCTCGTGGTCGGGACACTGCAGCGCGATGTTGCCGACCTCCTGCGCGGAGTAGGTGTCGACGATCGGTACGTCGAGCACCTCGGTGCAGAGACCGCGCGTGCCGGGCGAGAGCACCTCGCTGATCGTTCGGATCTGCTTCAGCGCCGGCAGCCGTGCGCCCGTCTGCGCGATGCGCAGGAGCAACGCGTGCAGCGCGCTCGGATAGATGATCAGGTACGCCGGGTTCTTCGCGACGACCCAGGCGAGCTGCTCGTCGGTCGTGCTCGCGATCGAGAGTGCGGACATGCGCGCGTCGGGTGCGATCAGCGCGGTCACCGGGCTCCATCCGCGGGTCTCGCTGCCGTCGGGCGGCCCGGCCTTGCCGGGCAGGTAGCGGATCGCCGCGAGGTGCGCGCTGAGGTCGCGCCGGTGCCAGCGATGATCGCGCAGCGCGATCGCGCCGTGGAGCGCGGCGATGACACCGGTACCGCGCACGCGCACCGGCGCGCCCGACGTCCGCGAGGTCTCCGTCTCGGGCGCGGGCCCGTGCGTAGACGGATACGCGCGGCTGACGAGGTCGCCCGCCGCGGCCGTGATCTCCGCGCGCGACATCACGGGCACGCTCGCGAAGTCGGTGATGCCCTGGTAGTGCGGCACCGTCGACCGCGCGTGCGCGAGCATCGCGTCGAGCTGCAGGCGCTGGTGACGCGCGAGCTCGTCGAGCGACCACCACTGCGTGCGCTCGAGCTCGTCGGCGATCGCGAGCGATGCTCGGGGTGTGGGGGATGGCACCGCGGGCCACACGATGCCGTGGACGCTCCCAGCCATCTCGGTCGATGTACCACGCCCGTGCGGCGTTACGATGCGACCGATGTCCGATCACTGGCCGAAGCACGCGCGCGGGTGGTCGCTCGTCGGTCCGCCGCTGCGGCCGTGCGCCGACGACATCGAGATCGCGCTGCACGAGGTCTCGCTCGCGAGCCCGCGCGACACGCTCGTCCTCGGCGTCACGCCCGAGCTGATCGCGACGATGCCCGGCGCGATCGTCGCGGTCGACAGGGAGCCCGCGATGATCGACGCGCTGTTCGAGCCGGCTCCCGATCGCCGCGCGCTGGTCGGGGAGTGGCTCGCGCTGCCGCTGCCCGATGCGTCGATCGACGTCGCGGTCGGCGACGGTGGCTGCTCGGTGTTCGCGTTCCCCGGCGAGTACCGCGCCTTCGCGGCCGAGCTCGCTCGCGTGCTCCGGCCGGACGGCCTCGTCGTGCTGCGGCTGTTCGCGTTCCAGCCCGAGACGCTCGACGACGTGCGTGCGGCGCTGCCCTCGATCGGGAGCTTCGACGCGCTCAAGTGGCGTATCGCGATGGCGATCCAGTCGCCGGAGCGCTCGGTGCAGGTCAGCGCGATCCGCGACGCGTTCGATGCGCTCGTCCCCGATCGCGCCGCGCTCGCCGCGCGAACGGGCTGGCGGCGCGAGGTGATCGATCACATCGACATCTATCGCGACTCGCCGGCGCGCTACTCGTTTCCGACGCTCGACGAGGTCCGCGAGGTGCTCGCGCCCGAGCTGGTCGAGGTCAGCGTGACGACGCCGCGCTACGAGCTCGGCGATCGCTGTCCGACGCTCACTCTTCGACGAGCGCGCCGCTGACGAGCTTGAAGTAGCGGCGCTCGCCCTCGCAGCCGCGCGTGCCCTCGAGCGTCGTGATGATCAGGCGATCCTTCTGGCTCTTGTCGCGCCGCAGATCACGCTCGACGTTGACCTCCTCGCGGCACTTCTTCGTCGAGCGGGGCCCGCGCACGTCGACGTACGCGCCGTCGACGATCTTGCCGACCCAGATCTCGCCCGCGGTCGCGAACACCGCCTCGTCGGTGCCATCGTCGTCGAGGTCGCCGTAGTTGACGACGATCTCGCCCGGTCCCGGCCCGAACGGGACGATGTCCTTCGTGCCGTCGACGCTGACGACGCCGCGGATCAGCGTGCCCTTGTCGACGAACCACACCGAGTACGCGGGCACGAGCGGCGATCCGGGCGACATGATCCCGTCGCAGCTCACGATCGCCGGCGCCGAGAGCACGCTCTCGTACGACTGCGCGAGGCGATCGAGCAGCGCGCCGGGGATCGGCTTGCACGTCGGTCGCTTCGGCACGCACGGCGTCGACTCGAGCTTCTTCGCGTCGGTGAGCTGGCCTTCCTCGCGAAGCAGCGCCGCGAGCTCCTCGATCGCCGCGGCCGAGCACGTGGCCTTCACGGTGACGCGGAGCTCGTCGATGCGCGCGCGCTTCGCCGCGACCTCGTCCGCCAGCTTCTTCGCCTGCGCCTCGCGCTCCGCCGCACGCGCGCGCATCTCGGCAGCCTCGTCGTCGGGAACACCGTCCGATCGATCGCTGACCACGTAGTAGATGCCGTACGTGACGAGCGCGAGCCCCGCGAGGAACGCGGCGACCTTGCCGAACGCCTTGTACTTCGCGCTCTGCAGCGAGCCCGCCTCCGCGATCGCGCGCACGTCCTCGCGCGCGAGCTGGTTCCAGTCGACCTCGGGCATCGCCGCCTGGAGCGCCTTGCACGCGGCGAGCGCGCGCTGATAGCCCGCGTAGTTGAAGCTGACGACCTTCTGGTGCGTCGTGCCCGCGTACGTGCCGTACTTCGTGTACCAGTCCGTCGACGCCGTATGGATGTCCGTGATGCCGAGCTCGGCGAGCACGGTCGCGCGCAAGCCGTCGTACATCGAGGTGTCGCGATCGTCGAGCTCCCGGCGCGCGTCGTCGAGGTGCCGCCAGATCTCGGGGTACAGCTGGTTCGCTTCACCGATCGCGAGCTCGACCTCGCTGCTGGTCCCGCTCGCTTGCTTCATCAGTCCGGGGAAGCGTCCGAGCAGCGCGCTCGCCACGCGGATCGACTGGACCGGGTTGCCCACGCGCTAGGCATCGCACGTCAAGGCCGCGCGATCCACGTCTCCGTTTTGATCTTCGAGAGATCGGGCTTCGAGCAGTCCTTGTAGACGGGATGCACGGAGCCGAGGTGCAGCGGCCCCGAGCCGCGACATGGCACGTGCGAATCGAGGCGCCGCGGCGGGAAGTCGACGATCGGCACCGCGGTGCTGCGCGTGCCGACGAACGTCTGCAGCCACCACGCGGACGGCCACTCCATCTCCCAGATGATGTCGACGGCCATCGGCTTGTTGCGGTCGTCGCGCGCGGGCTCGAACGTCAGCTTGAACGCCTCGGACATCGCGATCTTCTCGAGGTCCCAGCCCGGCTTGCGCAACCACTTGAGGTGAGTCACGCGACCGCGTTCGTCGACGTGCAACAGCAGCCACGCGCGGGTCCACGCATCGCTCAGCACGGCGCGGTCGCTGTACGGAGGCGTCGCGCGCTTCTTGAAGTTCGTCGGCTTCGGCGGCGTCATCGGCGGCGCCTTGCCCTCGACGGTGATCACCTCGCCGCGCACGTCGAGCGGATCGTCGTCGGCGATCGCGGTTGCGGGGAACACGAGCAGGAGCGCGAGCGCGAGTCGTCCCATGGTTCGACGATACCGGCGCCCACCCGGATCGGAAGTGACAGCCGCTTGCGTCGCGGCGACCGCACGCGCGCGAGGTGTCGCAGCCTACTCCTCGATCACCGCCTTCACGGCGGCGAACAATGCGGCTTCGCCGGGGGTCGGCTCCTTCGTCGTGGAGCCGTACACGAACAGCGTGAACAGCAGGTCGCGCGCGTTGCGCTGCGCGTAGTAGAGGCCGGCATCGAAGTCACGCGTTCCGTTCTCGACGAGCGGTGCGCGGAGCTTGCCGGCGAACGCCTTGATCGCCTCCTCGCTGACACCTGCCTTCGCGACGACGATGACGCTCGCTGCGAGCCGCGAGTCCTCGCCGTGCCCGAGCCGCTGACCGTGCTTGCGCGCTGCCAGTGCGGCGACCGCGTCGAGTATGACCGCGCGATCGTCGCTCGTGAACGTCGGCAGCTGAGCGAGCTGCGCGAGCACGTCGCCCGTATGTGCCGCTGCGTGCGCCCATCCCGTGGCGCCGGTGTAGCCGCGCAGGTCGGTCTCGCGCTCGGCGAACGCGCGAACATCGCGCAACACGGCGCGGCGCTCGTCGTCGGTCAGAAACGGCGCCTTGCGATCCCGGCGCACGACCTCGGCGAGGACGAGCGCGCTGAACGAGCGACCGAAGACATCGCCCGGCGCCGCGAGGTTGGCGACGAGCGTCTTCATCAGCGCGCGGCACTCGCCATCGGTGAGCCGCTTCGACCCGATCCACGTCGCGAGGACCTCGTAGCCGATCTGATCGCGGCGCACGGGATCTATAGAGGAGAGATACGCGACGAGCTCGGGCACGAGCGACGCGGCGGTCGTCCCGGCGGGCGGCTCCTTCTCTTTTGTCGCCGCGATCTGCTTCCACGTGGCGAGCTGCGCGTCCTCGGGAGGAATCGCAGGCTCGGTGGCGACCGTCGGGCATGGAGCCGAAACGGGCGGCCTCGGCGAGGCGCACGCGACGAGCAAGACGAGGACGATCCTAATCATTCGAGGGACCTACCACGCCGCGGAGTGCGCGTGTCAGGGGTGGCGCGTAGGGTGTGCACATGGCGTTCGACGTCGTCGGCAAGCTTCATGTCGCGTACGAGACCAAGCAGGTCTCTGCAAAGTTCACCAAACGCGAATTCGTCGTCGAAGTCGCCGATGGCAAGTACCCACAGATGGTCTCGTTCCAGCTCACCGGTGATCGGTGCGCGGTGCTCGACGACTTTCGCGTCGGTGATCAGGTCCGCGTGACCTTCAACCTTCGCGGTCGCGAGTGGAAGAGCCCGCAGGGCGAGACCAAGTACTTCAACAGCCTCGACGTGTGGAAGCTCGAAGCTGCCCGCGCCGGCGCTGAAGACGGCGGTCGCCGTGGCGGTGGTCGCCCGATGCGCGACGACGAGTTCGGCATACGCGACGAACCGCGCCCGCACGACTTGATCGGTGCCAGCCGCGAAGACGATCTCCCGTTCTGAGCTACCCTCGCGGTAGATGGTAGCTCGCGGCGCAGGCGACGTCGGATGCGCGCACTGCACCGTGATCGGCGCGGATCGCGCGTGTCAGGTGTGCACGCGCCTGGTCTGCGACAATTGCGGCGCTGACTGGACGACGTGCCCCGAACCCACGGGCCGCGAGGTCCGGCTCGGCAGGACCGCGCGGCTGCGCGATGTCGATCCGACAGGTCGCATCGGGTTGGTGACGAAGTGGATCGGCTCGATGCAGCTGTTCGACATCCGGCGGCTGCGCTGGGTCGACGCGCCGCTGCCGCGGCATCACAAGGTGCACGAGCGGCAGATCCTCGAGCGACTGAGCCCGACGGGCGAGCTGTACTGCAATCACTACTCGTTCGTCGCGCAGGACAACCTGCAGGCGTTCGACTACCTCGAGAAGCTCTCGCTCGTGACCCGCGAGTCGCAGGAGATCCAGACCGACAAGCTCGAGCCGGCCGACCGGGCCGCGATGACGAAGGACGGCCACTACTACTACGTCTCGTCGACGCAGCTCGTGGTGGTCGTCGGTCCCGATGGAACGGTGCGCACGTTCGAGCCGCTCCCGCGCCGCGTGATCCAGGCGTGCTACCTCGACGTCGATACGAACCTCCTCGCGAGCGGATCGTGGGGCGAGGTCGCCCTGCATCGCGTGGTCGGCGACGCGCTCGTGCCGCTCGATCGCGTGAAGACGGACGGCAACCTGTCGTGGATCGCGTTCGAGGAGCCGTGGCTCGCCGCGTGCGTCGAGGGGACGATCCGCGTGTGGAACGTCGGCGAGAACCTCGCGATCGGACGCGAGCGGTACCAGCACCCCGCCGAGCTGCACTTCAACACCGGCGCGATCTCGCGCGACGGGCGGTACCTGGCGATGGGCATCGATCGCAAGGTGCTCGTGCACGACCTCGTGGACGACGTGATCGTGACGTTCGAGGACCACAGCGACGACATCTGCCTCGTCAGGTTCGCCGGCGTGGATCAGCTGCTGATCACCGCCGACGAGGACAACCGCGTCGTGTTGCGTCCGCGAACGCAGAGCGGCTACGTGCGGTCGATGATCGACATCGACATCCCCGACGAGCCGATCAAGCTGGAGCTGGAGGACGAGCTCGAGCAGCGCTGAGCGGCGGCTCCGGGCGGACCGTGCCGAGCAGTCCGACGACGATCGCGCCGAGCCCGGCGACGAGCAGGAAGTGCGCGCCGGGCGCGAGGACCACGGTCGTGCGTTTCAGCGCGACCTCCTCGAGGCCGTAGTCGAGCGCGTAGCGCAAGACGAACCACGAAGCGGCGGAGATCGTGCCGAGCAGCACGACGATGATCGCCGACGCGCGCGTCAGGCGCCCCTTCCACTGCGCGAGGACCGCGAACAGCATCATCAGCGCGATCGGGATGAACAGCGCCATGGCCCACTTCATCGCGTGCGCGACGAGGCGGATGTCGTCGCGGGTCGAGCGGATGTCGGCGGGGATCCGCTTCTCGGCGAACGAGGGGAGCTTGTAGTCGACGAGCTGGTGCGCCTTCTCGAAGCCGAACGACAGCTCCTTCGGCGTGACGTCGAGCGGGATGCCGTGCGAGCGGATCTGGATCAGCGGCAGGAACGCGCCGACGATGCCGATGATCGCGATCGCGAAGAGGATGTGCTTCGTGGCACGCACCGAGGTCGAGCGTGCCATAACATGCACCCCGATGCCCGATCGGTTGCTCGTCGCCTCCGCGACCAACTTGCTCGCGCGGGGCTTCCTCGTCGTACCGACGGATCGCAAGTCGCGCGAGGGCCAGCCGGTCAACGGACTGTTCGCGGTCGCGCGCGCGCTGCATCGTGCGCTCGG
Organism: uncultured Kofleriaceae bacterium; assembly: GCA_964617845.1. Lineage (GTDB taxonomy): Bacteria > Myxococcota_A > Polyangia > Haliangiales > Haliangiaceae > JABFXX01. Next base: position 128,410 of record CAZUAR010000015.1, read on the forward strand.
GTTCAAGACGCCGGCGCGGGCGGTGGCGGTGATCGAGGCGAACCCGCCGCCGAAGGGGTGGCCGGAGATCCTGACGGCTCAGCTCGGCACGCTGCCCGATCTGCTGCGCGCGCTGGGCATGCACGTGGTCGTCGCGCCCGACGAGGTGCACGTGGTCGCGAGCTACGTGAAGGCGGCGCTCGAGGCGGGCGATGACGCGATCGTCGTCGGTGTCGACAAGCGCTACGCGCAGCTCGTCGGAGATCGCGTGTGGTGGTACGACGCGAACAAGGACGCGCGGTACACGACGGAGATCGTGCAGAAGCGGTTCATGGTGCCGCCGTCGCAGGTGGCGGAGTGGCTGGGCCTCGTCGGCGACGACGACCAGCTGCCCGGCGTGAAGGGCATCGGCGCGAAGGGCGCGACCGAGCTGCTCGCGACGTACGGCTCGATCGACGCGGCGATGGCGGCGCTCGATGGCATGAAGGGCCGGCTCGGCAACGCGCTGCGCGCCGCGAAGGACTCGGTGCCCGGCGAGCTCGCGCGCGCGAAGCTCGATCCGACGCGCGCGTTGCCGGTGCCGCTCGACGCGCTCGCGTACGCGCCGCCGGATGCCACGGCGCTCAACGCGCTGTACGACAAGCTCGGCTTCGCGGAGCTGCTCGTCTCCGACGGCGGATCGACGAAGACCGAGACGATCGAGAGCGAGGCCGACTTCGCGAAGGCGATCGCGGCGATGTCGGGCACGATCACGCTGCACGCGCTGCTCGAGGATCCGGCGCCCGTGAAGCAAGCGCTGACCGGCATCGCGCTGTCGACGGGAAGCGGCTCTGCGTACTACGTGCCGGCCACTGGTGCCGCGTGGCCCGCGATGGTGGCGTGGCTCGCCGATCCGAGCGCGCCGAAGCAGGGGCACGACCTCGTCGGCACGATCGTCGCGCTTCGGCGGATGGGCGTCACGCTCGCCGGGATCGTCGGGGATTCGGCGTGCGCGTCGCACCTGACGCAGCCGAGCAACTGGGCGCCGCACGATCTGGGCATCGTCACCAAGCACGTCCTCGGGCGCGCGTTGCCGGACGACGACGAGGTCCGCGGCGTGGGTCGCGGGCGCAAGGCATGGCATCAGCTGCCGATCGATCGCGCGGGCGAGGTCGCGGGCCAGCGAGCCGAGGCGTCCGCGCTGATCTGGAAGGAGCTGTCGCCGCGGGTCGACGCGGCGCTGCTCGCCGAGTACCTCGAGCTGTCCGACACGTGCGTTCGCATGGAGCTCGTCGGGTTGATCGTGGATCCCGCGAAGCTCGACGAGGCGGAGGCGGCGTTCGCGACGATCGAGGCGGAGCTGACCACGCAGATCGAAGCGCTCGCCGGGCACTCGTTCAACATCAACTCCGGCAAGCAGCTCGGCACGGTGCTGTTCGAGGAGCTGAAGCTGCCGATCGTCAGCCACACCAAGACGGGCTGGTCGGTCGCGATCGAGGCGCTCGAGCGCATCGAGAACGCGCATCCGATCGTGCCGCTCGTGATCCGCTGGCGCTTGCTGCGGCGGTTGCGCGACTCGTGGGTGATCGCGCTGCGCAGGTCCGTCGACGACGACGGTCGCGTCCACTCGCGGTTCCACCCCGCGCGCTCGTTCAACGGGCACCTGATCAACACGAACCCAGATCTCGGGCGCGTCCCCGGACGCACGCAGGAGATGGCGATGATCCGCCGCGCCTTCGTCGCGCCTCCCGGGAAGCTCTTGATGTCGGTCGACTTCAACCAGCTCGGTCTGTTCGTCCTCGCGAACCTGACGAAGGACGAAAACCTCGTCGAGCCGCTGCGCACGCGCGCGGACATGCACCGCCTGACGGCGTCCGCCGTGCTCGAGAAGCCGGTCGACGAGATCACGCAGGAGGAGCGCCAGCTCGGCAAGGTCGTCAACTTCGCGACCTTCGCGGGGCAAGGCTCGGGCGCGCTCGGCCTCTCGCTCGGCATCACGCCCGCACAAGCGAAGGAGTACATCGCGCGCTTCGATCGCCACTACGCGAAGGTGCGCGCGTTCCAGGACGAGCAGCTGCGCCTCGCCAAGGAGCGCGGCTACATCACGACGATCGCGGGTCGCAAGTGGCCGATCGGTGGCCTCGAGTCGCTCGACTCGCACGATCGATCGTACGCGGAGCGCCTCGCGCGCCGCGCGACCCACGAGGGCTCGGTCTCCGATGTCTCCCGACGCGCGCTGCTACTCGCCGACCGCACGCTTCGCCAGCAGGGCCTCGGCACGGTGCCCCTGCTGCAGATCCTCGACGAGGTGCTGTTCGAGGTCCCCGAAGCCGAGCTGCCGGTCGCGGCGAAGCTGTGCGCCGAGACGATGCGCAACGCGTTCGGTGAGCTAGAAGTACCGCTCGTCGTCGGCGTCGAAGCCGGCCGTAACTGGGCCGATCTCGAGCCCGTCGCAATCTCATGAACCTCGCCGACACCGCACGCCGTATCGCGAAGTCGCATCCCGATGCGCTCCTCCCCTGCCCGCTCTGCGCGTCGAGCGTGAAGGGCGAGAACCTCGCGAGCCACCTCGCCAAGGTCCACGCCGGCGCGGAGCCGCCGCCCGGCGCGCTGCCTCGCGCGAGGATCGACACCGTTCCCGCCTGGCGCGGTGTCGACGCGCGCGCGCTCGTCACGCTGCTGTTCCTGATGATCCCGTTCGCCGGCGCGTCGGTCGCCACGATGGCGCTCGAGCAGCCGCGCCCGCTGCAGGTCGCCGCCGTGATCGCGCTCGGCGTCGTGCTGCTCCTCGTGTTCCTGGCGCTGTTTCGCCGCATCCCCGCGCGCCTCGCGCTCGCCGAGAACGCGCTCGTGCTGCGCGGCCTGGTCGCGAAGCGCTCCGTCGATCTGCCGTGCGAGATCGAGGTCGGCACGATCCGCGACTCGCGCCCCGACGTGGTCCACGGCACCGGCGACTACAACACCCCGAGCGTGTCGTTCGATGCGGGCACGTACCTGCGGTTCGCGGGTCCGCGCGAGATCGTCGTCGCGTGTCGCGCGAAGGCCGCGCGTCTCGGCGCGCCGAAGGGCCCGAAGCGCACCAGCTGGGACATCGAGCTTCCACGCGAGGCGTTCGTCGCCTTGCAGTACGCGTTGATCGAACGCGGCCTCCTCGCGGTGGGCTGACGCGTCGAGTCGCTCCCGCGAGTGACGCAACGTCGCCACAGTCGGCCATCGTTCGACCTCACGGTCCGCTGAAGAAGCTCGAAACGTCGAGGAGCGGGTCGCGTATGTCGTTTCGTGAGCGCGTCGATCGGGGCAACGCAATTCGGTCGCTCGCGGTCTAGGCGGTGATGGCGATCGCGCGCGTCATCATCGGCTCGCTCGTCGCACACGCGGCGGTGCTCGCCATGCTCGACGCCCTGGTCGATGGGGCACCTCCGCGCACGCCGACGAGACCGCCCGTGATCGAGCTCGTCGAGCCGCTCCCCGAGCCGGCGCCGATCGAGGTCGCGATCGTCGAGCCGCCGGTGGACATCGCGCGCGTCGAGCCGCGGACCGAGGTCGCGGTCGCCAGGTCGGCCGATCGTTCTCGCTCCGCGCCCACGACGACCGCCGAGATCGCGACGACCACGCCTTCGGCCATCGAGACACCGTCGTCCACCGGCGATGCACCGACCGGCACCGGCGATGCGCCGCCCGCCATCGACGCGCCCGTCGGCACTCACTCGATCCGCATGCGAGGCCGCGGCCGCCTTGGTGGCCCGGATCTGACGCTCCACGAGGACGTCGCGCACGAGGCACCGCGGGTCGAGACCGCCCCGCGATCGGAGAAGAAGCTCCAGCAGCGCGGGACCGAGTACGTCGTCCCCGATCTCGTCACCACGATGCACGTCTCGCGCGATGGCCGCGCGTCGTTCGAGGACAAGCCCGACATCGAGGTCCACGTCCTCCTGCCAAACCCCGACCTGAAGCAGACCGCGAGGGACCTCGGCAATCACCTCGCGGCCTGGTATCGCGATCCGTACGCGCAGAAGAACGCGCGACGCGTCCAGGACATGCCGCGCCACGAGCAGGCGGTGCCCGGCGGATGGGACGCGGGCGCCGGCGGCGACACGAACATCGACGGCTCGATCAAGCAGCCCGACGAGCTCCCGCGACGGCCGTCGAACGGCATCGTGCCGGTCATCGGCGGCAAGCTCGACATCACGTCGTGGCTGCACCGCAAGTTCATCGGCGACCCGTACGCGTCGCGCAAGCGCGCCCTCCTCGACGGCACCCGCGACCAGCGCGCGGAGATCCGCCGGACGTACACGCGCGAGCAGCTCGCCCAGAGCGCCGTGACGATGAAGCGCAACGTCGATCGCGTGTTCCGCGAGCTGCGCGACGCGGGGCAGCGTCGCCTCGCGCTGTTCGCGCTGTGGGACGAGTGCGCCGAAGGTGAAGACGAGGCAGGCGAAGCCGGCCAGCGCGCACGCGCGATCGTGATCGGCGCGATTCGCGGGCGACTGTCCGGCGAGCCGGACCGCTATGCGCCCGAGGAGATCGCCGCGCTCGACGCGCAGCGAACCTCGCGCCAGCACTTCGTACCGTACGAGCCCACGCTCACCGCCGCGGAGACCGTGGCAGCCCCGACCGCCGACTAGGCGGAGCTTGCGAGGCCGCATTCCGTACAGGCGAGCGCTTCGCGAGCCGATCATGCGACGGAGGCCGCAGACGTAGCCCGAAGGGCTACGGCCTACGGGCTCCTAGCGCGCTTCCATGCCACCACCGACGGTGTACTGCGCCCCGGTCACGTAGCTCGCGGCGCTCGACGCGAGGAACGCGATCACGGGCGCGATGTCGTCGGGCTTGCCGAAGCGCTTGAGCGGGACCTTCGCGAGGATCGCGGGCGCGATGGCGTCGAGATCCGCGGCGCTGATCCGCAACTTCTCGGGCGCGAAGATCGGCGTCTCGACAGGGCCCGGGCTCACCGCGTTCACGCGGATGCCTTTCGGCGCGAGCTCCTTCGCCCACGCGCGCGTCAGGCACAGCACCGCGGCCTTCGTCGCGCTGTACACGGACATGTTGTCGAACGGTTGATCGGCGACCGTCGACGCGATGTTGACGATCGTGCCCCGCGCCTTCTCGAGGGCGGGCAGCGCGAGGCGCGTCGTCTCGACGAGACCGACGACGTTCGTGTCGAACATGCGCCGCACGTGATCGACATCGGCGTTCGCGAGCGGCGCGATCTCGGCGACGCCCGCGTTGTTGACCAGCACGTCGAGCGCGCCGTGGCGCGAGCTGGTCTCCGCGATCGCTCGCGCGATATCGCCGGGGCGGGACATGTCCGCGACGACGTACGTGATGCCTGCGTGCTGCGCCGCCGATTGCTTCAGCGTCGATTCCGTCCGCCCCGTGATCACCACGCGGGCACCTGCCCGAGCGAGGAGGTTCGCGGTCGCAGCGCCGATGCCGGTGCCGCCGCCGGTGACGAGGATGCTCTGGTTTTCGAGTGACTTGAACATGAGGACTCCTTTGGCCCTCGTTCTAGGGATGCGCGTGCGATCGCGCCTTCGACCTCGCTGCGCTCGTGTTGTCTGGATCTGCGATCGCAGGAACAGACAAGTCTTTGGCAGGCGCGCTCCGCGGCGTGCTCTACACTGGCCGCGTGGTGACGCTGCTCCGAGCCGAACGTCCGTCCGTTTCACCCACGCCGCTCGAGCGGGTGCGCGCCCACGCGATGGCGCTCGCCGTGAGCGAAGGGCACACGGGCATCGACAACCCGGACCTGTGCCTGTATCGGTTCTCGCGCCCGACCGAGTTCGTCAAGCAGGCGACGTTCGGCGTCACCGTCGGGATCGTGCTGCAGGGCGAGAAGCGACTCTCGATCGGCGGCATCCAGATGCGCGCGGATGCGAATCAGCTCGTCGTGATCACGCGCGACGCGGAGTACACGAGCATCGCGATCGCTCCACCCGATGACCGGCCGTATCTCGGTCTCAGCGTGTTGTTCCGGCCCGAGAAGGTCGCACGTGCGCTGATCGCGCTCGCCGAGGCGGGCGCCGTGTCGAGCGAGGAGACCACACCCGGCTTCTCGATGCCGCTCGATCCAAACATCGTCGAAGCGATCGAGCGCCTCCTGCGGACGCTCGACGATCCGCTCGATCGGAACGTGCTCGCGCCGCTGATCCTCGACGAGCTGCTCTATCGCTTGCTGCGCTCCGACGCGGCGGCCGCGGTCCGCGCCGGCGTCGGTCCCGCGCAGGACGCGACGCGCATCCTCGAAGCGATGCAGTTCATCCGCGCGAATCACGCGAGGAAGCTCAGCGTCGAGGGCCTCGCGAGGAAGGCCGCGATGAGCCCGTCGCACTTCGCGCACCGGTTCACCGCGGTCGCGCGCACGAGTCCCATGCGCTACGTCCGCGAGGTGCGGCTCGAGCGCGCGCGCGAGCTGATGAGCGAGCATGGTGCACGCGCCGGCGAGGTCGCCACGCGCGTCGGTTTCGAGAGCGCCGCGCACTTCGCGCGCGAGTTCAAGCGCCGCTTCGGACGCTCGCCCTCGAACTACACGCCGCGCCCGCCTACTGGATGACGATCGGATTCGGCGGCACGAGGATCAGCACGTCGCGCTGATCGAGATCCGTGCAACCGCCGGCGAGGACGCGGATCGTCGCGCGGAAGATCTGCGCGTCGGCGGTCTGCGGGAGGAAGTCGTTGAGCGCACGCACGTCGAACTGCACCCGCGTGTTCGGCGTGACGCCGTAGAACGTCGTCGCATCGAACGTCGGGTTCGGCACGACCGGCGGCGCCGGCGGCAGCATGAAGCCCGTCGGCGTGATCGCCTTGATGAAGTCGGCGGTCGTGTGCGGCGCGGGCAGCGGGTTGCCATCGATGTCCGTGGTCACGCCCTGCTTCTCGCTCGTCACGTCGAACAGCGCGAAGCGCGTCAGCATCTTCAGGCCGGTGACGATGTGTCCACCGAGACCGGTGCCCGTCGCGTTGGTACGGAACACGAGCGGACACAGGCCGTCCGCATCCGGTGCGCGGCCCGTGCCGTCGTTGTTCGTGCAGCACTGGCCGGCGGCGCAACCGGCCGGACGCGCGGGCACGTCCCACACCGACGGCGGAACACGCGCGCCGGTCGCCGTCGCGAAGTCCTCGAGGTCCGGCTGTGCGGTGCAATCGAGCGCGATGTTCGGGATCGACGCCACGCCGACGCTGCGTGCACAGATGCCCGCGAGCGCGGTCTTGGTCTGCGCGCGCGTGTGCGCGGCCGCGAGCGTGGCGCCCGAATAGTTGATCTGCTCGCCCGTCGACGAGCAGGTGCGGTTCTCGCCCGGTGCGTGAGACACCGCGTCGCTGATGGTGACGATCACCGGCATCGTCCCGGCGCGGAACGATGCGCCACCGACGCCACCCGTGTGCGCGGGCACGTTCGTCGGCGAGGGTCCCGTGAGGCCGGCGCCCGTCGCGACCTGATAGATGCCCTCGATCATCGACTCCGGCGTGTCGTTGCCGCACCCGATCGGTCCCGTCGCCGTCGACAGCATGTTCACGCCGGCCTGCACCGAGCTGATGTTGTTCGTGATCGTCTGGAACAGGTGCAGCGGCTGATCGGGCGTCGGTAATCCGCCGCGACCGCACTGCGATCCCGCCGTCGAGCCGAACGGCGCGATCGGGAAGTCCTCGAACGCGCCGACACCGAACTGCGTGTTCGGGATCTGGGTCTGGATGCCCGGCACGATCGTGTTGGTCAACCCGTTCTTGAGGTTCGTGATCTCCTCGAACATCGAGCCCGTCGTGTCCATCAGGAAGAACACGTCGAGGGCCGGGATCGCCGTCCCGAAATCGAGCGGCTTCGCGACCTCGCCGGTCGGCGGCATGTACGGCAGCACGAAGAAGAAGTCCTGCTGCGGGCCGGACCGCCGGTACGCGACCACGGTGATCTGCGCTTCACCCGTGATGCCATCGAGCTCGGCCTTGATGCGCGAGACCTCGACGGTCGTCGTCGCGAACCCCGGAATGTCCAGCGTCGCGGTCCCCGACAGCGTTCCGACCGCGGGGTTCGTGAGCGACCAGTTCACCCGGTCCGAGATGTCCATGTCGTTTCCGTCCTGGAACCGACCCATCGCGGAGAAGCCCTGCGAGCCCGGCTGATTCAAGTCCAGCTCGACAATGGGGTTTGTAGGCGTCACCTCGATCGCGGTGAGGACATGCAACCCCACCGGCGCATCTCCATCACCACCACCGTCGGTCCCGCTGGAAGCGCGCGGCCCGCAAGCGAAAAGCAAACACGACAAAACAGCAATCGCGAGCTTGGCCACGATTCCCTCCTCTGGGCGAATCGTACTGCAATTCCAAAGCCCCTCGCGCGAACTTTCCCACGCGGTAGGCTCCGTGATGTGCGCTGGCTGCTCCTCACTCTCGCGCTCTTGGTCGGCGGAGCCTGCTGGACCGGGCCCGTCACCGACCCAACTCCGGCGAATTCCTCGACGGAAGCACCGCCCCGACGCGTCCGGTACAGCTTCGACAGTCTGACGCTGGAGCGCACATCGTGCCTTGGCGCATGCCCCGCCTACACGGTCACCGTGTTCTCGAACGGGGCAGTCCGCTGGGTCGGCGAGGCCAACGTGGCCTCGATGGGCATGCGCACCGGCCGCATCTCGCGCGGCCAGATCGAGCTCGTGGAGCGCAAGCTCGATGCGATCGACTTCTTCGACTACGACGAGAGCGGCGTGAAGAAGTCGACACCGCAATGCGTGACGACGCGCAGCGGCGGCATGACGACGATGACGTGCAACACGATGATCTCGATCTGCACCGATGTCTCGCGCGGGATCATCACGTTCGTGCGCGGGCGCAAGCAGCATCGCGTCGAGGTCGCGCATTGCGATCGCATCCGCGAAGCGCCGCTGATCGAGCTCGAGCAGCTGATCGACGAGGTCGCCGGAACGCGCGACTGGGTCGGCGGTTAGTGTACGTTCGGCCCATGAAGCTCCACGCGGTCTTGATGGCGGTCGCGGCAGCGACCTCGGTAGTCGGGTGTGAAAGCGAAGAGCCGCCGAGCGCGGCCACGTTCCAGGAGTGCTTCGACGATCGCCCCGATGGCGATATGTCCCAGGACAAGATCATCACGTGCTGCCTCGACTACATCGTCGGCGGACTGCGCTACGCGTGCGGCGTCACCACCGCCGACTGCATCAACTACCTGACCGCGAACCTCGATCAGACGGACGCGGGCCAGCCGGAGAAGATGGCCGCGTGCGAGATGTACGTCGACATGCGGCCCGAGCCAACGGAGTAGCGACTACGACGCGTTGCCCGAGCCGTCCATCGTCGTCGGGCGATCGAGCTCGATGCGCGTGCTCGTCGCCGCTTCGAGCTTGCCCTCGAGCTCTTGCACGCTCGGCAGCTCGAGGGACGGCACGTCCCACACGCGCAGCGTTCCGTCGCGCGACCCGCTGACGAGGTGCTTCGCATCGCGCCACAGGACGCGATCGACGGCGCCGCCGTGCCCGCGGATCACGCGACTGCGCAGCGGCGCGCCGCCGAGCTGCCACACGCGGATCGTGCGGTCGTAGCTCGCGGACGCGAGGAGGTTACCGTCGGGCGAGAAGGACACGTCCATGACGAGGTCCGAGTGACCGCGCAGGAGGGAGAGCTGCTTGCCGGTGTTCGCGTCCCAGATGCGGATCGAGCGATCGGCCATCGCGCCCGCGATGCGCGCGCCGTCGTTGGACATCGCGAGGCGATTGGCGTTGTAGCCGTCCTCGAGATCGAGCACGTCGCCACCGACGACGATCGCGATGCTGAGATCGCAGCGCTTGATGATCAGGCGGTCCAGCACGCGGTCGAACTCGGCGGCGAGCACGCACCACTTGCCGCCCTTGCCGAGCACCGAGCGCGTGCCATCGGCGGCGAGCATCTGCGCTTCATCGCCGACGACGACGGCGAGACGGCCGTCGCGCGCGACCGCGAAGCCGCGCACGGGTGCCGTGCCCTCGAGGACGATCGTCATCGCGCCGGTCTCGGTGTCCCAGCGGCGCAGCGTCCCGTCGAACGAGCCCGAGTAGAGGTAGCGGCCGTCGCGCGAGAACTCGACGTGGGTGATGACGGCCTTGTGGCCAACGAGCGCGAGCGGCGTGCGAGCGTGGCGGCGCAGCTCCATCGACCAGTCCGCGCGCGGGACGAGGAGTAGCTCGCCGTCGGGGGATGGGATCGCGGTGCCGAGCGTCTTCGGGTCATCGCCCCACGAGAACAGCGCCTCGCGCTGGTTGGTCGCGAGGTCCCAGCGCGCGACCGCGGTCGGCGTCTTGATCAGCGCCTTGTCCCCCGCGAGCGTGAGCTCCTCGATGATGCTCGCGCCCTCGGTGATCACCTTCGCGCCCGCCTGCTCGACGTTCCACACGCGGATCGAGCCGTCGAAGCTCGCGGTGACGACCTGGCGATCGTCGGCGGACCAGCGGGCGCGCGCGACATCGTCGTCGTGACCGCGCAGCACGATCGAGCTGCCGTCGGTGACGCTCCACACGCGCGCGGTCGCGTCGTCGCTCGCGGTGACGAAGCGGCGTCCATCGTGGCTCCAGTCGACGGAGTACAAAGCGTCGGTGTGACCGCGCAGCGTGCGGGTCTTGCCGCTCGGTATGTCGACGAGGACGACGTCGCTGTGATGGCCGACGAGGACCGCCGTCTTCTCGTCGGGTGACCAAGCCAGACCGAGCAGCCGGTTGTCGTACGTGACGAGCTTCTGCAGCGGTCCGCCACCGAACGGCACGATCCACAGCGAGGTGCCGTCGTGCGCGATCACGTAATCACCGCGCGGAGACAGACCGAGCCACGCGATCGCCTTGGTGGTGGTGCCGACCGAGCGAGGGACCGCGCCCGGTCGATCGAGGACCGCGATCGCGTTCGGCGCGGTCAGCATCGCGAGCTTCGTCCAGTCGAGGTCGGCGACGACGGTGCGCAATGCGGTGGTCGTGCCGATCGTCGAGCCCGCGCCGCCGTCGAGCGCGATCACGTGGAGCACGCCCTTGTCGCGATCGACGAGGATGCGCGTTCCGTCGGGCGAGAACCGGATCGACATCGCCTTGCGGCCGCTGGCCGGAAGCAACGTCGTCGGCGCGCTGCCGTCGAGCCGCCAGAGCATCACCTCGCCCGTGGTGCCCGCCGTGACCGCGGCCTTCCCGTCGGGCGTGATCTCGACGACCTCGGCCGCGGAGGGCGCGGTGCCGAGCTTGCGCATGCGGCCGGTGCGCAGGTCGTACGCGCGGATCACGCCATCGCGCACCGCCGCCACGCAGGTCGCCCCGTCCGGCGTGAACGCGGCGTCCATCGTCCAGTCGCCGGGACGGAACACGTGACGCGCGACCCCGATCGCGAGCGCCTCGTCGATCACGTTCACGATCTGCGAGCGATCCTCGTCGGCGATGTCGTACGTCTTGAGCCACGCGATCGACGCCGTCGGGTCCTTGCGTAGCGAGGTCGCCGCCTGGAGCAACACGAGCTCGCGCTTTCGCTTCTCGGCTTGCGACAGCGCATCCTCGGTCCGGCCACGCTCGTGCTGCGCGATGTTGCGCTCGTGCACCACGCGGCGGAACGATTCGACACCGACGACGCCCAGCGCGATCGCGCTCGCGAGCGCCACGGCGACGACGCCGCGGTTCTGCGCGAGCTTCTTGCGCAGGATCGCCCACGTCGAATACGAGTGCGCGCTGACGAGCTTGCCGGTCTGGAAGCGACGCAGATCCTCGGCGAGCGCCGTCGCGTTCGGATAGCGATCCGCGGGATCGCGCGCCATCGCCTTCGCGATGATCGTGCCGAGCTCGCTCGGGACATGCGGCACCGCGGCGTCGACGGGCTTCGGCGGTCCCGCGAGCACGCGCTCGAGCGTCGCCTGCGGCGTGGTGTCCGCGTGCGGCGCGGCGCCGGCGAGCATCTCGTACAGCACGGTGCCGATCGCGTAGACATCGCCGCGCTCGTCGACAGGCTCGCCGCGCGCCTGCTCGGGAGACATGTACGCCGGCGTGCCGACGACCTTGCCGCTCACCGTCGACACCTGGCTCGAGCCGGAGCCCGATGCATCCTCGACCATGCACAGCTCGGCGTCGGGCAAGTCCTGCTTGCGATCGCGCGCGAGCCCCCAGTCGACGACCATCGTCTCGCCGAACGCGCCGACGATCACGTTCGACGGCTTGATGTCGCGATGGATCACGCCCTCGGAGTGCGCGTAGCCGACGGCATCGGCGACCGCGATCACGTGCGGCAACAGCCCGAGCCGATCGCGCATCGTCGCCTTCTCGGCGATCAGCTCCTTGAGGGTGCGCCCCTCGACGAGCTTCATCACGTAGTAGGGATCGCCGTTCGGCCAGTGCCCCGCCTCGTGCACCGGCACGATGCCCGGGTGCTCGAGGCGCGCGGTGATCAGCGCCTCGCGCATGAACCGCGTCTCGTTCGACGTATTGCGACGCAGCAGCTCTTTCACCGCGACCGTGCGGCCGAGTCGCTTGTCGACGGCGCGAACGATCCGCCCGAGGCCGCCGCGCGCGTGCTCGCCGACCGACTCGTAGCGATCCGGATCATCACTCGCGATCGCCGCGGGACCGGTGGGCGGTGGCTCGGCAGCCGGTGCGCGACTCGACTCGCGCGGAGCGAGCGTTTCGGTGCGATCGGGAACCGGCGGCGGGGGCATGGCGAGGTGCTCGGTCGGCGCTCAACCTACGGCGCCCAAACCAGATTCCCATGATCGCACCTCGGTTGACGCTGTCATCATCGATTTCAGATGTTTCTGTCACGGTCCCTCGGTAGAGTCCGCCGCCAATGCGCATCGTCGTCGCGACCATTGCTGTTCTGAGTGCTTGCGGACCGGGAGGTCGCGAAGGCGACGATCAACCCGGGATCGACGCTGGGAGCGACAGCGGTGGGACACAGGATATGTCGCGGGTCTACGCGCACAGCGGAGACACGCTCTACCGCTTGAACCCACTGACGCTGTCGCCGATGCAGATCGGTGCGATGAGCGGCATCACGGGTCAGCTCCTCGATCTCGCGGTCGACAACACGGACCGCATCGTCGGCGCTTCGCGGACGGAGCTCTACACGATCAGCGCGACGTCGGGCGCGGCCACGCTCCTGCGCACGCTCGACGCCGGCGCCCAGGGCTTCACGAGCCTGTCGTTCATCCCGGCGACCAACCCGAACGATCCGGACATCCTCGTCGCCGCGAACGAGAGCGGCGAGGTGTTCCAGATCAACGAGGCGAACGGCACCGCGACGCTGATCGGCAACTACGGCATGCACAACGGCATGCAGGTGAAGTCATCCGGCGATCTGTTCGGCGTGCGCGGCTACGGCATCTTCGCGACGGTCGATGTCGGTGACGGCACCATGGACTTCCTCGCGCGCGTCGACCCCGCGAACGGCTGGAAGGCGACGCCGCTCGCGCAGAGCACGATGCACGACAAGATCTTCGGGCTCGGCTTCTGGGGCGGAAAGATCTACGGCTTCGTCGACAACGGCTTCGAGGCCGCGACCGGCACGATGCTCCAGATCGATTCGGTGACCGGCGCCGCGACCGAGCTCGCGATGGGCCCGCAGCGCTGGTTCGGCGCGGGCGTCACCACCGACGCGCCGATCATCCAGTGATCGTTCGCGCTACGCGCTGACGTCGCTGCGCGACCGAATTTATCTGCGCAATTCCTGGGGCTCGTGCGTCTCCACGGGACATGCGGCTCCTCGGCCTGTTCGTCCTGCTCTCGTCCTCCACCGCGGTCGCCGATCAGATCGCGTACGGCGACGATCCCGAGACCTTCTCGGAGCCCGAGGTGATGTCGCTGTCGAACGGACTCCTCGATCGGATGCAGCTCGCCTACGCGCGCCTCAGCGTCACGACCGAGGTCGGCAGCCACGACGGTGCCGACTCGATGACCAGCACGCTGCACGCGCAGGCGTCGACCTCGTGCGAGTGCGCGTTCGGCGCGTACTTCACGCTGCCGCTCGCGTTCTCGCTCGTCGATCCGCCGTCGATCGCCGCCGCCGGCATGACGCCGCCGCAGCGCCCGCGCGTCGGGTTCGGCACCGCGGACGTCGGGCTCTACTTCGGCATGCCGGAGAAGCAGAACCACGGCGCGATCTATCGCGTGGGTGCGCTGCTGCCGACCGCACCCGCCGCGGGACAACCGCACACGATCAGCGCGCGTGCGGGCGACATGGTGCTCGAGCTGCCGCGTAGCGCGGGCGCGCGCTTCTCCGCATCGCACCTCTTCGGCGTTCTCGATCTGCCGAGCTCGTGGTTCGGCACGCGATCGTATGGAGCGATTCGCTTCGACACCGGTCTCGACATCGCGCACGTGCTCGATCGCGGTCAGGGCGAGCACGACACGCACATCGTTCCGCACGCGGGCCTCGGCGGGATGATCGCGTTCCAGCGTCTGTTGGTCTCGATCGACACCGTTCTCGCCATGGATCCGACCGACGAGGGCGACATGAACGTCCGATGGAGCACGGGGCTCACCGGTCGCTTCGCGCCGACGACCGGTCGCGGCTCGTGGCTGCAACCGGGGATCACGCTCGCGATGGTTCGCACGCCGGACGGCTGGGGCGGAACGATCGCGCTGGAGCTCGCCGCGACGAGGTATCGCGACAAGCGTGGATACGATTGAGCGAACGACGCGCATCGGGAAAGCCGTTGCTCCAAATGACAGTGCGCGAGCGCGCACCGATGCGAGACCGCACGGTGCGAGCACCGAGGCGCGTGAGGGATCCGTTTGTTACGCATGCACGAGGTTTGCAAAGTCGGCCGGTCCCAGGAGGGCTCCGTGACCGACACCATTCCATCCATCACGTGCATGAAGCCGGGCGATCACTACTGCGGCATCTTTCGCACCGACGACGAGCAACGCGCGGTGATCGTGCAGTTCGTCCGGGAGAGCATCGCCCGCAACGAGAAGATGGTCTATCTGGTGAACCTCCAGACCGCGGAGCAGCTCGAGGAGACTTTGGCGGACGCGGGGATCGAGGTCGACAGGCTCGTCGACAAGGGGCAGCTCGTGATCATGACCGCGAAGGAAGCCTACCTGCGTGATGGTCAGTTCGATCCGGACGCGATGATCCAGCTGCTGTCGGACGAGACCGACAAGGCGATCGCCGAGGGCTACACCGCGCTTCGCGCGACGGGCGAGATGAACTGGGCGCTCGCCGGCGAGCCGGGATCGGAGTGTCTCGTCGAGTACGAATCGCGCGTGAACGAGCTGTTCGCGAAGAAGCCCTGCTACGCACTCTGTCAGTACGACCGTCGCTTGTTCGATGCCGAGATGCTGCTCGACATCCTGAACGTCCACCCGAAGGTCCTGTTCGGCAAGGACGGACTCGACAACTCGCGGATGTACTTCGTCCCATCACACGCATTCCTCGAGCACGATCGGCAGGCGGCGAAGCTCGACACCTGGCTGAAGAACCTGGCGGACAAGCCGCTCACCTGAGCTAGATGCCGGATAGCCGATCGACGCACGAGTTGCTCGTGCGTGTTCGCGAGCTCGTCACCCTGACCGGGCCCGGGGAGATCCTCGGACACGCGTGCCGCGAGGCGATCCGGCTCACAGGCGCGGCGAGTGCGATCGGCAGCTACTGCCGCCCCGGCGAACGCTGGGATCTCGGCGTCCACGTGATCGCGGATGGCAGCCGCGTCGCCCCGCTGCCCTCGCCGGGAGTCTCGGCGATGTTCGCGATCTACCGCCGCCTGGCACACCACCACCGCGCGATCACGCTCGAGCACGGGGCAGACACCGAGGCCATCTTTCGGGGGCTCGCGATCAACGGGAGCGCGGTCCTCCGCGTCGTCCCGATCGTCCACCGCAACCGGAGACTATGGGGCGCGCTCGTACTCGTCGGCGGCTCCGACGGAGGACTCGACGTCATCGCCGAGGTCGCTCAGTTCGCGATGGTCGCGCTGGAGAACGCGCAGAGGCTCGCATTCGCGCGCCGCGATCAAGATCGCTTGATGCTTCTCGCCGAGGCGACCCACGATGCCCTCTACGACTGGAGCTTCGACACGCGCGAGTTCTGGTGGGGCGGCGGAATTCTCAAGCTGCTCGGAACCGGAAGCGAGCCGTTCGAGCCGTCGGGGCGCTGGAAGCTCGAGCGTATCCACCCCGACGATCAGGAGCGCGTTCGCTCCTCGCTCGAGAAGGCGCGCTTCTCGAAGGACACGAACTGGCGCGACGAGTACCGGTTCCAGCGCAACGACGGCTCGTACCTGCAGGTCGAGGATCACGGCTACTTCCTGCGCGAGACCAACGGGCGCGCGTACCGCATGATCGGCTCGATCCGCGACGTCACCGCGATGAAGAGCCTGCTCGTGCGCGAGCAATCGGCGCGCAGAGATGCCGAGCGCGCGAACCGCGCCAAGGACGAGTTCCTCGCGATGCTCGGGCACGAGCTGCGCAACCCTCTCGCGCCGATCGTGACCGGTCTCCAGCTGATCCGCCTGCGCGGCGGTACCGGCGCCGACAAGGAGCTCACCGTGCTCGAGCGCCAGGCGCATCACCTGATCCGTCTCGTCGACGATCTCCTCGACATCTCGCGCATCGCGCACGCGAAGATCGCCCTCAAGAAGGAGCGCCTCGAGATCGCGAGCATCATCGCGACCGCGATCGAGACCGCGAGCCCGCTGATCGAGAGCCGGCAACACTCGCTCACCGTCGACATCCCCTCGTCGGGTCTCGAGGTCGAGGCCGATCGCGCGCGCCTCGCACAGGCCATCGGCAACCTCCTGACCAACGCCGCGAAGTACACCGAGCCCGGTGGTCAGATCGCGGTGCGCGTCCGGCGCGAGAACGGCTGGATCCTGATCTCGGTGCGCGACAACGGCATCGGCATCGCGCCCGAGATGCTGCCGACGATCTTCGACATGTTCGTCCAGGAGCGTCAGGCGCTCGACCGATCGCAGGGTGGCCTGGGCCTCGGGCTCAGCATCGTACGCAGCCTCGTCGAGCTGCACGGCGGCACGGTCTCCCTCGCGAGCGAGGGACGCGGTCGCGGTAGCGAGTTCACCATTCGCATTCCGATCGCTCCGCCCGCTCTCGTCGAGGAGCCGCCGCCGCCCGCCCGCTCGCGCCGGCGCGCGTCCACGGGGCGCCGCATTCTCGTCGTCGACGACAACGAGGACGCGGCCGACCTCCTCGCGCTGATGCTCGAGCGAATGGGCCACACGGCCCGCGTCGCGCACGACGCGACGGGCGCGCTCGCGATGGTCGACGACTTCGCGCCCGACCTCGCCATCCTCGACATCGGCCTTCCCGTCATGGATGGCTACGAGCTCGCGCGCCGCCTCCGCGAGCTACCGGCGACGCGCACCACCAAGCTGCTCGCGCTCACCGGCTACGGCCAGGCGTCCGACAAGGAGCGCGCCACGCGCGCCGGCTTCGACGAGCACCTCGTGAAGCCGATCTCGCTCGACGCGATCGACGCCATCATCGAGAAGCTCGTCTTCCCCGACCCCGCCGGCGATCGGCGCGAGCGCGGCACGAGCCCCGACTGCGTCGAGTCCTGATCGTCCTCACGGAAGATCGTACACGCGCACTTCGCCGCTCGCGCTGCCGCCGGTGTTCGCGTACGGCGCGCCGACCGCCCCGGTACGCCCGTCGGCAGAGAGCGCGACCGCGTGGCCCGTGCGGCTCCCGCTGCCGAAGCTCGCCATCGATTCGGTCCACGCGTCGTTCGCGAACGTGAACAGGCGCGCGAATCCGCCGCCGCTCGGTCCGCCCGCGAGGATGCGCGTGCCGTCGGCGGAGATCGCGATCGACGTCCCGAGCGCGCTCCCCGCGGGGCCCGGCAGATCGCCGCCGACCTGGTCCCACGCACTGTCTCCCGCGTTCCAGCGAAACACGCGCGCGGCGCCGGTGTTCGTGGCGCCGAGGTCCGAGCCGCTGCTTCCGATCGCGAGCGTGTTGCCGTCGGCGGACAGCGCGACCGAGTCCCCGTTCGTCGCGGATGGCTGTGCTCCGAGGATCAGCGCTCCGAGCGGCATCCACGCGACACCATCCCACTCGTACACGCCGACATCGCCGGGATACTGCGCGCCCTCCGCGCTCGGCGCGGACACGACGATCCGGTTGCCATCGTCGGAGATATCGACCGCATGACCGCGCTCGTGGTTGCCCGCGACCGGCGCCCCGAGCGCGACCCATGCCGTGCCGCTCCACTCCCACACGTGCGCGGTTCCGTTCGTCCCGTTCTGCACCGGCGCGCCGACGACGACGCGCGATCCGTCGGCGTCGAGCGCGACCGCCCAGCCGTGTCCGTCCCCCGAGCCGAGCCCGTCGATGTCGGCGCCGACCTGCGTCCATGCACCGCCGACGAGATCGAACACGCGGACGTGTCCGCTCCCCGCTCCGTTGCCGTCGTTGAGATACGAGCCAACGGCGATACGCGTCCCGTCGTTCGAGATCGCGACGTCACCACCGAACCGATCACCCGCGGCTTCTCCGACGAGGTCGCCACCAACTTGAACCCACGCGCCGCCGCTGCGATCGAACACGCGAGCGATGCCCGACTCGTTGCCACCGGCATCGCTCAGCGGACCGCCGACGATCAGGCGCGACCCATCGGCCGACAGCGCGCTCGCCGTTCCCGCCTGCTCGCCCGCCGCGCCACCGCCGATCGCTGGGCCGGCCTGCCCCGCGATCGTCACCGCGAGCGGTGCGGGATCGATCGCCACGCTCGCCTCGCCGTCGACGGACACGTCGACCATCGCCGATTGCACGTTCGCCGCCGCGCTCACCGTGAGCGCAACGCTCGTCTCGCCCGCCGCGATCGTTCCTCCGGTGATCGCGAGATCCGCCGACGGGGACATCGCGCTGACGACGACCTCTCCCGTGAAGTCACCGCCGCGCTCGATCGTCGCCATCACGGTCACCGTCGCGCCGCTCGCGATCACGATCGTCGCCGGGGCGACCGTCAGCGTCACGCCCGGTGGCAGCGGCGCATCGGGGAGGTTGTTCACACCGTCGTCACCTCCGCACGCGACGACCAGGACGAGGACGAGCGCCACGCGAGACATCGTCGAACGCTACCCCAGGGGCGGGACTTGGATGGGTAGTGATAGGGTAAGACTCCCCATGGAGAAAATGGATCCGCGCGCGATGGTCTCGCTCACCGCCGGTGTGTCGGCGCTCATGTTCAGCTTCGCGATCGATCGCTGGATGCTTCACACGCTGAGCCTCTTGCTCGGCGTCGCGGCGATGGTGAGCGGCTATGCCGTGATGCGCGCCGGCAACAAGGGCATGGGCGTGTCGGTCGGCGGCGTCGTGCTCGGCACGATCGCGGTGTGCTCGTGGATCCTGACCAAGGTCTACGGCTGACTCAGGCGAGCGGCGCGAGAAGATCGTCGACGTCGCGCTCGGTCAGTTGCGGCGTGGATGCCCCGCCGCGATCGAGGATCGCGTTGGCGAGGAGGCGCTTGTGGCGCTGGAGGCCGAGCATGCGCTCCTCGACGGAGCCCGCGATGATGAGGTCGTGCACGAAGACCGGCTTGGTCTGGCCGATGCGGTGCGCTCGATCGGTGGCCTGCGCCTGCGCCGCGGGGTTCCACCACGGGTCGTAGTGGATGACGGTGTCGGCGCCGACGAGGTTCAGGCCCGCCCCGCCCGCCTTGAGCGAGATCAGGAAGACATCGGCGCGGCCCTGCTGGAACGCGTCGATCGGCTTCTGGCGATCGGGCGTGTGGCCCGTGAGCGCGACGTGCTTGATGCCGCGCGCGAGGAGTGCTTCGGAGATCAGGCCGAGCATGCGGGCGAACTGCGAGAACACGAGGATGCGGCGGCCGTCGGCGAGCTGCGATTGCAGCATCTCGAGGAGGACGTCGAGCTTCGCGCTGCCGGAGACACCGGCGGCGGCCTCGCTGTTGGAGATGAGGCGCGGATCGCAGCACACCTGCCGGAGCTTGAGGAGCGCGTCGAGGATCGCGATCGTCGAGCCGGCGAGGCCCCGCGACTTGATGTGCATGCGGACGTCGGCGTGCGCGGCGACACGGATCGACTCGTAGAGCTCGCGCTGGGCGCCCGAGAGATCGACGGCGCGGACGAGCTGCGTCTTCGCGGGGAGCTCGGGGGCGACCGCGTCCTTCGTGCGGCGCAGCAGGTACGGGCGCACGAGATCGCGCAGCGCCTCGAGGCGCGTCTTGTCGGAACGCTCCTCGATCGGCTGGCGGAACTGGAGCGTGAAGTCGTCGCGCGAGCCGAGGAGCCCGGGGTTCAGGAAGTCGAAGAGAGACCACAGCTCGCCGAGGTGGTTCTCGATCGGGGTGCCGGTGAGACAGAGGCGATGGCGCGTGTCGAGCGCGCGGACGGCCTCGGAGGCGAGCGCGTCGTGGTTCTTGATCGCGTGCGCTTCGTCGAGGACGAGGAGGTGGAGCGGGAGCTTGGCGAGGTCGTCGCGATCGCGCGCGACGAGCGGGTACGTCGTGATCACGACATCGTGACCCGCGAGCGTGGGGAGCCGCGACGCGCGATCGGGTCCGTGGTGAACGGCGACCCGGAGCGTGGGCGCGAAGCGCTGGAGCTCGCGCTTCCAGTTGCCGACGAGCGAGGTCAGCGTGACGATCATCGCGGGGCGATCGAGCCGGCCGTGCTCCTTCTCGAGGAGGACGTGGGCGATCGTCTGCAGCGTCTTGCCGAGGCCCATGTCGTCGGCGAGGATGCCGCCGGCCGAGTGCTCGCGGAGGTGCTGGAGCCACGCGACGCCCTCGCGCTGATACGCGCGCAGCTCGGCGCACAGCGTTTCCGGCGCGGTGATGCGCGCGGTGCGGCGCGGCCCGAGCGCGATCGCATAGGCCTGCTCGCGGATGCGCGTGTCACCGACCCACCGGAGCGGGCGCGCGCCGTCGTGCAGGGTCGAGCACAGCTCGGCGATCAGCGGTGCGCGGACCGCGGGTGCGCGGACGCGTGGCCCGTCGCGGTACATCTCGAGCAGGACCTTGGCGAGGAGCTTCAGGCGCGCGGGAGGCACCGGGAGCCAGCGGCGCTCGTCGACGCGGACCGCGACGCAGCGGCGCGCGGAGCGAGCGAGCGTCGAGAGATCGCCGGCGCCGTCGAGGAGCTCGAGGAGCGCGGGCAAGAGATCGATGCGATGGCCCTCGACCTCGACGCCCAGCTCGAGGCCGAACCAATCGGGACGCTCGGGGTCCGGCTCCGCGGACGCGTAGAGCGGCGCGTCGTTCGCGACGACCTGCCACGGGAAGTCCGGCTCGACGTCGACCTGCCAGCCGAGGTTTCGCAGCTGCGGGACCGCGTACGCCGTGAACGCGCACAGGGCGTGGACGTCGGCGTCGACGGCGACGACATAGTCGACACCCGCGCCGGGCGAGACCGCGCAGTCATCGAGGTGACGCAGCTCGATCGCGCCGAGCCCCTCGAGGGCGCGGCACGCCTGGAGCTCGGCGTCGCGATCGCGGCCGGCGAGGCGCGGGTCGGCGCAGCGCACGCGGCGATCGCCGTACGCGAAGTCGAGCCGCAGCATCGCGGTCTTGATCTCGTCGCCATGTCGGCTGCCGTCGTCGACGAACAGCGTCTCGGCAAACAGGCGAAGGCACGGGACGCAGCGTTGCGGTGCTGCGGCCCCCGTAAGTGACGACATCGGTCACGTGATCTTCGCGAGCTGATCGATCGGCGTCCACTTTTTGCGCGCGAACTCTCGCTCGTGAAGATCCGGACGGCACGCGAAACGCGCGCGCCGGATCTTGACGATCGCGTTCTGTCCGCTTCACGGACAACACGTGTTCAGTGCTTCTTGCGCGGGACCAGCTCGACGGTGCGGCTGCGATCGGGAACGACCGTGATCGACACGTTGTTGCCGATGATCTTGATCGGCGTCGTGCTGCTCGGGAGCCGCAGCGTCACCGGCGTCTTTCCCGCCGGCGCACCGTCGACGACGATCGGCGTTCCCGCCTTCGGCGCCGTGATCGTGATCTCGATCTCGCCGATATCGGCGCCCTTGAGCGCGGGCGAGCGCTGCCACACCATGATGCCGATCGCGCCGAGCGCCACCACCATCACGCCGACGAGGATCCAGTAGCCGCCGCGCTTCTTCGGCGCGTTCGCGGCTGCGTGCGCGTCCTGCTTCGCCTTCTTGTCGGCGGCCCACGCCGCGTCGACCTCGAGCGGCTTGCCCGCCAGGAGCGGCGTCCCGCACTGCGGACAGGGGCTATCGTCGGCGATCTCGCCGGCTACCGTCTTTCCGCACTCGGGACAGGTGATCACTTGAAGCCGCTCGCCCCCGGGAAACCGCAGTGCTTGGTGCTCGTGTTCCCGGTCATCTTGCCGGAGCCGTCAAAGGTGTACCGCGTGATCTCGTGGACCTCGGGAGCACCCTTCTTGAGGCACACGAGGCCGGGGTAGCCGTCCGTGAACAGGACGTTCGACTTCGCCATCGCGGCCGGGTCCTCGGTCAGCTTGCCGCCGGGCAGGTACAGCGCGCGCCACGACAGCGCGAGGGCCAGCTTGTCGCCCTTCAGGTGCTTCTTGTACGGAGCATCGCGCCGCTCGCGCTCGGCCTTCGCATTCTTGAGGCCGTCGTCGCACCACTTGATGCGCAGCTCCTCGACGGTGCCGCCCCACTTGACCATGTTGCCGTTGTTGTCGGCGATCATCTGGTCGGGGACCTTGTAGGTCGGCGGCACGCCCGCCTTCATCATCTTCTTGTACTCGATGATGCAGTTTTCGAAGTGCTTCTGGTTGAACGGGGTCTTCGCCGTGACCTTCGGATACTCGTAGAACGCGTTCTCCGCCTGGCGCTGGAAGTCCTTCGTCTTGCCGAACGCGACCACGCGCTCGCAGATCGGGAGCACGTCGTCGAGCGTGTGCTCGCCCTTCGTCAGCTCCGCGGTATCGTTGCTGAGCGACACCTTCGAGTTGCCCGGCGCGCCGAGGTCGGCCAGCCTGGCGATCGCCTCGGCGCACCTCGCCTTGCCGTCGACGACCGACGAGCCCGACGGGACCCACGCCTTCGTATCCGAGTCCTGGCTGAACGACGCGTCGATCGCGGCTCCGAGCTCGGACAGTGCACGGTTGATATCGACTTGCTTGTCATCCGCGGACGCGGGAGCGACCGCCGCCATCATTGCAACGACCACAACAGTCTTCTTCATGAAACGCCCTCCGCGGCGAGCCTATCCCAACACTCGCGCGCTATGGTGCGCGCATGTCAGCCCCGATTCGTCGTGTAGCGGTGCTCGGAGCGGGCGTGATGGGAAGCGGCATCGCTGCCCACTGCGCCAACGCCGGCATCCCTGTCATCCTCCTCGATATCGTTCCGCCCAAGGGCGGGCCGCGCAATTCGTTCGCCGATGGCGCGCTCGAAAAGCTGAAGAAAGCGAAGCCCGCCGCATTCTCGCACCCGCGGAACGCGCTGCTGATCCAGACGGGCAACCTGGAAGACGATCTCGAGAAGACAAAGGACTGCGACCTGATCGTCGAAGCGATCATCGAGCGCCTCGACATCAAGCAGGCGCTGTTCGAGCGCCTCGAGAAGCTCAACGATCCGGACACGATCGTCGCGTCGAACACGTCGGGCCTGCGCATCGTCGACATGCTGCAGGGACGCGGCGAGCAGTTTCGCAAGAACTTCATGATCACCCACTTCTTCAACCCGCCGCGCTACATGAAGCTGCTCGAGCTCGTCGCGGGTCCGGACACCTCGCCGGAAGCGAAGGAGCGCGCTGAGGCGTGGGGCCGCGAGTTGCTCGGCAAGGGCATCGTGTGGGCGAAGGACACGCCGAACTTCATCGGCAATCGCATCGGCCTGCAGTCGATGATGACGACGATCCACCTGATGCTCGAGAAGAAGCTCGCGCCCGAGGACGTCGACGCGATCACCGGCATCCCGATGGCGCACCCCAAGAGCGCGACGTTCCGCACGGCGGATGTCGTCGGCCTCGACACCGTCGGGCACGTCGCCGCGAATTGCTACAACTCGCTCACGAACGACGAGGATCGCGACACGTTCAAGACGCCCGCGTACATCACCAAGATGATCGAGAAGGGCATCCTGGGCGACAAGACCAAGGGCGGCTTCTACAAGAAGGACAAGGCGACGGGCGAGCTGTCGACGCTCGATCCGTACACCGGCGAGTATCGAGCCAACGGTGGCGACCCGGAGATCAAGAAGGCGACCAAGACGCTCGGCAAGATCGAGGATCCGAAGGAGCGCCTGAAGAAGCTCGTCGCGACGCCGGGCGTCGTCGGCGAGTTCGCGTGGACCGTGCTGTCGCGCTCGATGGCCTACGCCGCGCGCCGCATCCCGGAGATCACCGACTCCGTCGAGTCGATCGACAACGCGATGAAGTGGGGCTACGCGTGGGACCTCGGTCCGTTCGAGACGTGGGACGCGCTCGGCTTCGTCGAGACGTACGACCGCATGAAGAAGGACGGCATCGCGCTCCCCGCGTGGGTCGACAAGATGAAGTCGGGGAACGCGACCGGCTTCTACAATGGCGCGAAGATCTGGGACCCGACGCGCGGTGACTACGCGCCTCGCAAGCTCGATCCGCGCGAGGTGACGTGGGAGGTCATGCGCAAGGGCGACGCCCCGGTGCTCAAGAACAGCGGCGCGGAGGCGTGGGACCTCGGCGAGGGCGTCCTCGGCTTGACGTTCAAGACCAAGGCGAACTCGATCGACTCCGACGTCATCAAGATGATCCACGACGCCACGGCGCGAGCGGAGAAGGACTTCCGCGCGATGGTGATCTGGAACCAGGGCGAGTTCTTCTGCGTCGGCGCGAACCTGTTCGCCGTGCTGATGGCCGCGGGCCAGAAGCAGTGGGACGGCCTGCGCGAGATGATCAAGGGCTACCAGTATGCGACGCAGCGGATGAAGTACGCGACGATTCCCGTCGTCGCCGCGCCGTACAACATGACGCTCGGCGGTGGCCTCGAGCTGTGCTTCGGTAGCGATGCCGTGCAGGCGGCGCTCGAGACGTACTCCGGCCTCGTCGAGGTCGGCGTCGGTCTCATCCCCGGCGGCGCCGGCACGATGAACATGCTGTGGCGCTCGCTCGAGAGCGTGCCCGAGGGCGTCGACATCGACACCTACGCGTTCGTCACGCAGACGTTCAAGAACATCGCGCTCGCGAAGGTCGCGACGTCGGCCGAGGAAGGAAAAGCGTTCGGCTACTTCCGCGCCACCGACGGCGTGTCGTTCGATCGCGCGCGCCAGCTGCACGAAGCGAAGCAGCGCGCGATCGGCCTCGCGAACGCGGGCTACCACCCGGCGATCCCGCGGGCCTACAAGCTGCCCGGCGAGAGCGGCATCGCGACGCTTCAGATGATGGTGAACACGCTCGTCCACGGAAAGTACGCGAGCGAGCACGACGCGAAGATCGCGATGAAGCTCGCCAACGTGCTGTGTGGCGGCGTCAACGGATCCACGCACGCGGTCACCGAGGACGAGATCCTCGAGCTCGAGCGCGAAGCGTTCCTGTCGCTGTGTGGCGAGCCGCTCAGCCAGGCACGCATGCAGTACATGCTCCAGAACAACAAGCCCCTCAGGAACTAAGGAGACCGCTAATGGAGATCGTAATCGCTGAAGCAGTCCGCTCCGCGGTCGGCCGCGGTCACAAAGGAACCCTCTCGACCAAGCGTCCCGACGAGCTCGCCGCCGATGTCATCCGCGGCCTGCTCGCGCGCGTGCCGCAGGCGAAGGGCAAGATCGACGACGTCATCCTCGGCTGCGCGATGCCCGAGGGCGAACAAGGCCTCAACGTCGCGCGCTTGATCTCGCTGCTCGCGGATCTCGGCCCCGAGGTCCCCGCGCAGACGATCAATCGCTTCTGCTCGTCGGGCCTCCAGGCCATCGCGACGGCGGCCGGCTCGATCGCCATCGGCACCAACGACCTCGTCCTCGCGGGCGGCGTCGAGTCGATGACGTACGTGCCGATGACCGGCTTCCACCTCTCGGCGTCCCCCGAGCTGATGAACAAGCTCCCCGGCGCGAACACGCCGATGGGCATCACGGCGGAGAACGTCGCCAACCGGTTCAACATCTCGCGCAAGCAGCAGGACGAGTTCGCGTTCAAGAGCCAGCAGAAGGCGAAGGCCGCGCTCGAGAAGGGCGTGTTCAAGGACGAGATCGTGCCGGTGCGCGCGGTCGGCTACGCGAACGGCGAGCGCGTCTACAAGGACTTCGTCGTCGACGAGCTGCCGCGTCCCGACACGACGCTCGAAGGACTCGCCAAGCTCCCGCCCGCGTTCGCGCAAGGTGGCAGCGTGACGGCCGGCAACTCGTCGCCGATCAGCGATGGCGCGGCGATGGCGATCGTGACGTCGAAGGCGAAGGCCGACGAGCTCGGCATCAAGCCGCTCGGCTACTTCCGCAGCTTCGTCACCGTCGGCGTCGATCCGGAGATCATGGGCATCGGCCCGCTGCCGGCCGTGCAGAAGCTCCTCGCGAAGAACAACCTCAAGATCTCGGACATCGACCTGTTCGAGCTCAACGAGGCGTTCGCGTCGCAGAGCGTGTACTGCCAGACGCAGCTCGGCATCCCCGACGACAAGATCAACGTCAACGGCGGCGCGATCGCGCTCGGTCACCCGCTCGGGTGCACCGGCGCGAAGCTCACGGCGACGGCGCTGTACGAGCTGCGCCGTCGCGGCGGCAAGTACGCGGTGGTGACGATGTGCATCGGTGGTGGCCAGGGCGCAGCCGGCCTGTTCGAACGCACCTAGATGTGGGAAGCGGTCGCGCTGGGCGCAGGCCTCGCGATGGACGCCACCGCGGTCGCCGCGCTGCGCGGGCTACAGAACCGCACGCGCGACGGCTCCGGCCGTGACGCGGTCACGCTGCCGCTCCTGTTCGGTCTCTTCCAGGCCGGCATGGCCGCGCTCGGCTGGCTGATCGGTCGCTGGGGCGGGACGTTCGTCGTCGAGTGGGATCACTGGATCGCGTTCGGCCTGCTCGCCGTGATCGGCCTCAAGATGATCTGGAGCGGGTGGCGCGCCGACGACGAGGGGCACGAGGCCGACGAGGATCGTGCCGGCTTGCTGCTCGACCTCGGCCTCGCGGTCGCGACGAGCATCGACGCGCTCGCGGCGGGAATCACGCTGCCCCTGGTTCCGGTTTCACCGCTCGTCGCGATCTGCCTGATCGGTGCGATCACGGCGGCGCTTTGTGGCGTGGGCTACGCCGTCGGTCGAGCGGCAGGTCGACACATCGGTTCGCGCCTCGAGCTGATAGGAGGCGTGATCCTCCTCGCGATCGGTGCCCGCGTGCTCTTCCAACACCTGTGATGTAGGCTCGGTGCCGTGCGTATCGCCGTAGCTTTCGTTGCATTGATCGCGTTCGCGGGTTGCAAGACCGACAAGACCACGAAGCCCGCGACCGGCAGCGGCTCCGCGGGCAGCGACTCCGCCGGTAGCGGAAGCGCCGCGGTGGGCTCGGGCTCGGCGGGATCGAACGACGTCCCCAAGGGCGCCGTGATCAAGCTGCCCAAGGGCGACGGCACGCCGCCGGCAAAGACGACGAAGCCGATCGAGCAAGCCGACGTCGATCGGATGATCAAGCTCGACTGGGAAGGCTTCGAGAAGACGGATCGCACAGGCGGCAAGACGTTCGAGGTGCGCCTCACCACGCCACGCCCGCGGCTCGCGGTGACCGTGACGATCACGCCGTGCTTCGACTGCCTCCCGATGGATCTCGAGAAGTGGAAGGCGAAGGGCGATGCGATGAAGGTGCTGCTCGCCGAGGAGCTGCGCAACTTGCCCGACACCGTGTTCGAGCTCGGCAAGACGGAGATCAACGGCCAGCCCGTGATCTTCACGTACCAGCTCGGCTACCAGAGCGGCGAGGATCAGAACGGCCCCGTCGGCGCGTTCTCGAACGCGTACGCGCTGTACTACAACGACAACGTGAATCAGATCCGCGTCGTCGCCGAGTACAAGGACGACTGGGTCAAGCGCGAGGACATGGTCCGGATCGCGCCGCGCGAGGATCTGGAGAAGCTCGCGCGCGCGTTCCTCGACGCGTACACCCACGCCTGGGTCGCCCCGGCGGCGGGCTCCGGTTCCGGCGCACCCGAGTAGCGCTGTCGCGTTACTTGCTGAGGGCGATCTTGCGCGGCTTCGCCTCGGCCTTCTTGCCGATCGTCAGCGTGAGCACGCCGTGCTCGAGCTTCGCCTCGATCTTCTCGCCGTCGGCCATGTCCGGCAGCGAGAAGCTGCGCGTGAACGAACCGAACTGGCGCTCGTAGAGCGCGTAGCTCTCGCCGTCCTTGCGCTCCTCGGCGCTGCGCGAGCCGCTGACGGTGAGGACGCTGTTGTGGACGCCGATATCGAGATCGCTCTCGGCGACGCCGGGCAGGTCCGCCTTGAGGATGAACGAGTCGGCCGTCTCCTTCACCTCGAACGCCGGGGAGAAGGCGGTCGCCGGGTGGCCACCGAAGAAGGGGTCCCACGAGAGGAGCTCGCGGGCCATGTGGAAGGGATCGCGGACGTTGCGGACGGGCGCGTTGACGCCGTTACGAGTGGTGAGTGCCATCGGAACTTTCCTCCTGTGCAGGGAAGATGGGTGGTTTGAAACACCGACGAAGTAATCCCGCTCGCGTATCGCGCAAGCCCTCCTCACCGATTTTACGGGTGGCTAAGGCTGCAACATCACGCGCACATAGCAGCGAGGCTTGTCGTCGGTCCCGATGATCGAGCCGGCGGCACCCAGCGAATCCCCCAGGCGAAACAGCCGGAGGTGCGCGCGGACGCGATCGCCCGCGAAGCACGGCTTGCGATACGCGATATCGACCGCGTGACTCCGCAGCGTCAGCGGGTGCTTGCCCGCGGCGAGCCGGCGCACGGTCGCGTCGAGAAACGTCCGGATATAGACGAGCGAGTTGACGTGCTGGTTCGCGTCGGTCTGATCGAGGGTGAACGCGACGTCGACGACATCGGGTGCGAGCTCGTCGATCCACGTGGCACCCTCGGGCGCCTCCTGCGCGGTCTTCGGCGGCAGCGCGTCGTACGTGTCGGGCGGCACCTCCGGATATCCCTCGAAGGGCAAGCTGGTCACCTTGCGCTGATCCGGCGGCGCGAACAGCCGCGTGAACGTGTGCTCGGCGAACAGCCGGCCCGCGCGCGCGTACTCGGCGTCGACCTGGCGCGGCCCCACGCGTCCGGCCATCCCCCACACGTCGCTCCACACGTTCATGAACAAGCGCGAGACCTGGCCGTTCTCCGCGGCGTGCGCGAGCTGGAAGCCGGAGCGCGCCTCGACCGGACGATCGATGCGAACGGGCTGGCTCTCCGTGGCGAGCGTCAACCGCGTGAGGATCGGGATCACGCCGTGCGAGATCGCGTTGCGCGATCCGGGATGCCGCGAGATCACCGTCTGCCACAGCGCCGACATCTGCGGCGGGAGCGCGAGCGGGATCATGCGTCCGTCCTGCGCGCAGTCCTCGTAGCGAATGTAGCCCTGGCTCGTCGAGGCTTGCTCCGCCGGGAAGACCGGCGCGGGAGGCGCGGGAAACAACATCGCGTCGAGCATACGCGATGGTGCGGTGCTAGCGTCTTCGGGGTGCGCGAGGCATCGACCGTGACGTTCGTTCGGTTCGCGATCGCCGCAGCGTCAACGATGTTCGCCGCGTGTAACGCCAGCTCGGCGGCACCACGCGCCGACGCCGCCGTCGTCGATGCGGCCGTCGCGCCGATCGTCGACGAGTCCGCGCCCGCGACGCTCGTGTTCGGCGCCCGGCCGGGCCGCGTGCTCGTGGGCCACACGCGCGCGAGCTGGCCGCTCGATCTTCCCGAGATGCCGTGGGTCGCGAACACGTTCGTCAACCTGTCGCTCGACAGCTACGACGGCCGCGCGGTCGTCGGCAGCGTCGAGATGTACGCGGCGCCGGGCCTCGACGCGCGCACGTGCACCGTCGAGGTGCTGTGGAACACCCACGCGAAGAATGGCGTGCAGCTCCGCGGCGCGCCGACGATCGATCACATCGATCCGCGGGTCGGCACCCATGCGACGTGGCGGTTCCGCACCCGGATCCCGGGCACACCGCCGGCGGCAAAGGGCACCGCCTTCGTGTTCTGCCCGAACGACGTGATGTTCTATTCGATCGAGATGATCGCGCCGGGTCCACAGATCCGCACCGCGTACTGCAAGGAGCTGCGCCGCGATCGTTCCGGCTTCTCCGTCGGCAAACCAGTGCTGCGAGGCAAGACGTTCGACATGCAGTTCGCGTGCGGAACGCTTCCCCGCCTGAAGGGACGAACGCTCGTCGACGAGTGCCGCGGGGACACGCTGCTCGCGATCGACGCCCTCGGCAAAGACGTCACGGCGTTCGCGCCAGCGGCCGGCACCGGCCCCACCGACGAGGAGCTACGTCGCTGGTATGGCGGCAGCACCTCGTGCGCCCGGGTCAAGCTCTCGTCACCGACCGAGTTTGCCGCGAGCGCGAACAAGCCGTTCGCCGCGTTCGTGAAGCGCGCGGGTGCCCGGCTGCGATCCGCGCTCAGCCGCGACGGCATGATCCAGCCCTGACCCCCACCGAACCGGGGGCTCTGGCGCGGTATACGTCTCGACCGTGCTCGCGAAGCTGCCGATCGACGACGTGCTGCCTGCCCTCGTGGCGGCGGTGCGCGATCGCGGCGTCTGCGTCCTCGTCGCACCGCCGGGCGCCGGCAAGACCACGCGCGTCCCCGGCGCACTCCTCGACGCCAACCTGATAGACGGCGAGATCGTGGTGCTCCAGCCGCGCCGCCTCGCCGCGCGCATGGCCGCCGCCCGCGTCGCCTCCGAGCGCGGTGTCGAGCTCGGTCGCGACGTCGGCTACGAGGTGCGCTTCGATCGCAAGGTCAGCGGCGCCACGCGCATCCGCTTCGTCACCGAAGGCGTGCTCACGCGACGCCTGCTCTCCGATCCGCAGCTGCGCGGCGTCGGCTGCGTGATCATCGACGAGTTCCACGAGCGCCACCTCGACGGCGATCTCGCGCTCGCGCTCGTCGAGCGTCTCCGCGCCACGCGCACCGACCTCCGCCTCGTCGTGATGTCGGCGACCCTCGACGCCGAGCCCGTCGCGGCGTTCCTCGACGACGCGCCGATCGTTCGCTCCGAAGGCCGGACGTTCCCGGTCGCGATCGAATACGAGGATCAGCCCGACGATCGACCGCTCGGCAAGCGCGTCGCCTCGGCCGTGCGCCGCCTCGCGCAGGGCGACGGAGCCAAGCTCGACGGCGACATCCTCGTGTTCCTCCCGGGCTCCGGCGAGATCCGCCGCGTCGCCGAGGACCTCTCCGACGCCGCCGCCGTGCACGACCTCGAGGTCCTCCCGCTGCACGGCGACCTCACCGTCGACGAGCAAGACCGCGCCGTCCGCCCAGCGAAGCGCCGCAAGGTCATCCTCGCGACCAACGTCGCCGAGACCTCGGTCACCATCGATGGCGTCGTCGCGGTGATCGACTCGGGCCTCGCGCGCATCGCGCGGCACTCGCCATGGACGGGCCTCGCGTCGTTGCAGGTCGAGCCGGTCTCGCGCGCATCGTGCACGCAGCGCGCTGGGCGCGCGGGTCGCACGCGCCCCGGTCGCGTGATCCGCCTGTACACGAAGCACGATCACGATCTGCGCCGCGCGTTCGAGGTGCCCGAGGTGCACCGCGCCGATCTCGCGGGCGCCGCGCTCGAGCTGTACGGCGCCGGCATCGCGGGAATCAGCGCGCTCCGCTGGTACGAGTCCCCGCCGGAGATCGCGATCAAGCAGGCGGACGACTTGCTGCGGCGCCTGGGCGCGATCGAGATCGCCCGCGCATCGACATCGGCATCAAACGCCAGCACGCCGGTATCGAGCGCATCGATCACGCGCATCGGCCGCCGCATGCTGCGCTTCCCGATCCACCCGCGCCTCGCGCGCCTCATCTACGAGGCCGAGCAGCGCGGGGTCCCGCGCGAGGCCTGCACGATCGCCGCCGCCGTCGGTGCGCGCGAGCTGCGCCTCGAGCGCCGCGGCCCGGCCGGTCAGGCGCGCGTGTCCTCCCCGTCGGACCTCCTCGACGACCTCGACGCGATGGAGCGCGCGCGCGGCGACGGCATGCGCGCCGATCGCCTGCGCCGCGAGGGCCTCGACATCGCCACGGCGCACCAGGTCGCGAAGACCGCCGATCAGCTCGTCCGCAACGTCGAGTACCGCGCGCACGGCATGTCGACCGACGAGATCGACGAGCAGCTGCTCATCTCGATCCTCGCCGCGTTCCCGGATCGCGTCGGCAAGCGCCGCGCGCCGCGCTCCTCGGAGATCGTGTTCGCGGGCGGCGGCAGCGGCACGCTGTCACCCGGCTCCTCGGTGATCGACGCCGAGCTGCTCGTCGCCGTCGACGTCGCGGAGGTCGGCGCGAAGGGCGCGCAGACCAAGGTCCAGATCCGCCGCGCGAGTGCGATCCAGGCGAGCTGGCTCCTCGATCTGTTCCTCGATCGCATCGAAGAGCGCGACGAGCTCGTGTGGGACGCGAAGAAGGAGCGCGTCGAGCGCGTCGTGCAGATGACGTACGACGGCCTCGCGTTCGACGAGCACCGCGATGTCGACGGCGCACGCAAGGCGGGCCGCCCCGCCGCCGAGCTCCTCGCGCGCCAGGCGATCGCCGCCGGCATCGACAAGTTCGTCGACAAGGACGAGCTCGCCCAGTGGCGCGCACGCGTCACGCTCGCCGCCAAGCTCTCCGGCAAGGCCGACCTCGCAGCGCCCGACGACGAAGGGCTCGCGCGCGTGATCGCGAACGCGTGTGAAGGCGCGATCTCGTTCGCCGAGCTGCGGCAGGCAAACCTGATGTCTCTCCTCGATGCGGGCCTCGGCGAGCACCGCGCGCTCGTCCAGCGCCTCGCGCCGACGCACGTGCAGCTCACGCATCGCCGCCGCGCGCCGATCCACTACTCGCTCGATCAGCCGCCGTGGATCGCATCGCGCATGCAGGACTTCTTCGGCCTCCCGCGTGCGCCGAGCGTCGGTGACGGCAAGGTCCCGCTCGTCGTGCACCTGCTCGCGCCCAACCAGCGCCCCGTGCAGGTCACCTCCGATCTGCCGGGCTTCTGGGTGAAGCACTATCCCGCGCTGCGGAAGCAGCTCATGCGCCGGTATCCGAAGCACCAATGGCCCGAAGATCCGACGCAGCTGATCAAGGATGATGACTGAGCACCGACGGTGTGCGAACGAGTCCCACACGAGCTCGGTCCACGAAATCTTCATCACTGTCGATCAAACCTGTAACCTGGCTTCATGGGTGACTTCGGCAAGAAGCTTGTCTTGGGTGCCGCTCTGCTCGCCGCATGCGGCCAAGTGAAAGATCCGAACGCGCAGACCGACGCTCGACCGATGGTCGATGCCGAGATCGACGCGCCACCATCCACGAAGATCGCGATCACGCCCGAGGTGCCTCGCACGCTCGACGATCTCGTCGCCAGCGTCACCGAGGGACCGGCGCCAGCGACACCCACGTGGCGCTGGTCGCTCGATGGCACCGAGCGCACTGACCTCCTCACGGAAACCGTCGCGAACGATCAGACCACCAAGGGACAGGTGTGGAAGGTCGAGCTGCTCGACGGGACCGAGGTGAAAGCCTCCGCAGAGGTCACGATCGCGAACTCGCCCCCGACCGCGCCGACGGTCACGTACAGCGCGGCCGCACCGACCGCGAGTCTGCCGTTCCGCTGCCTCGCCACCGGCTCGGTGGACGACGATGGCGATGCAGTCACCTACTCCGCGACGTGGACGCAAAACGGCAACGCGTTCGCGTCGACGAGCACGACGACGTTCCCGGCCGACACCATCGGCGGCGCGTTCACCAAGGTCAACGACGTGTTCCGCTGCACCGTGACAGCGAGCGACGGCACCGACAGCACCGTCGCTGACGCCGGCGACGCCGCTGCCATGGCGTGTCGAGTCTACGGCACGACGCAGACGCTCAATGCCAATGGCACGGCGCCGAATGGAACGCTCCAGACGTTCACGATCCCCGCAGGCGTTTGTTCGGTGCGCATCGAGGTCGCCGGCGGCAAAGGCGGCCTCGCGCAAGGCTCCGCGACGAATACAAATGGAGCGCGGATGATCGGAACGTTCACCGTGACCGAGG
Organism: uncultured Kofleriaceae bacterium; assembly: GCA_964617845.1. Classification (GTDB taxonomy): domain Bacteria; phylum Myxococcota_A; class Polyangia; order Haliangiales; family Haliangiaceae; genus JABFXX01. The sequence continues at coordinate 162,414 of CAZUAR010000015.1, forward strand.
GTGACACGTTGAAGGTACTGGTGGGGCAGGCCGCAGCCGGCACGACGCCGCTGGCTGGAGGCGGCGGCACCTTCGTCACGACGATGGCGAACGCTCCACTGATCATCGCCGGTGGCGGCGGAAGCAGCGGCTGCTTCGCCGCGACGTGCACGATCACGGACGCCGAGACAATGGGACGCATCGTGACCTCCGGTGGCACCGCGGTGACCTCTGCAGGCGTGCCGATCGTCGCGCGCGCCACTGGCGGAGCAGGCGGCAACATCAATGCGGGCGCGCTCTGCGGCGGCGGGGGCGGATTGACGACCAACGGTGCTGGTCCTGGCGGCGGGTTCGCGTTCGTCAATGGCGGAGCAGGTGCCAATGCCAACGACACGCAAGGCGTCGGCGGCTACGGTGGCGGTGGCGCACGCGCAGGCAGTTTTGGTGAAGGTGGTGGTGGTGGCTACTCGGGTGGCAGTTGCGGAAACACCTCCGGGACGTGGGCGGGTTGTGGCGGTGGCGGTTCCATCAACAACGGCGTGAATCAGAGCAACACGGCCGGCATCAACGCCGGGGCCGGCTACGCGCGGTTCACGTACTGATGGCGCTATGATGCGCGCGTGAACGATCCGATCCTCGTCGGCATCGGCGACGCGATCGCGCTGACGCGCAGCGAGCCGGCGCTCGCCCGCGCCAAGCTCGCGGCCCTCTGGGCGATCGTCGGCGAGCAAGGCGACGCGCTCCATCGCTGCGCGATCGCGCACGCGATGGCCGACGTGTGCGAGTCCGTCGATGACGAGCTCGTCTGGGATCTGCGCGCCCTCGATGCCGGCGTGACCCTCGACGATGCGCGCCTCGAAGCCGCGGGCATGGCGGCGAGCGTCGAGGGCCTCCTGTCCTCGCTCCACCTGAACCTGGCCGACGTGTACCGCCGGCTCGGCAACGCCGCAAAGGCGCGCGAGCACGTGGCCGCAAGCACCTCGGCGATCGCGAGCCTCGCGGGCGATGGCTACAGCCAGATGGTGCGCCAGGCGCTGTCGCGGATCACGTTCTCGCTCGCGCACGAGCACGGTCCGAGTTGCGGACACGATCACGAGAACGAGTAGCGGACACGTAGCCTCGGTTCTTCGACCGCGACACGCCGTCTCCTGTATGTTGGTGGTCGTGTGGCCGCTCGCATTCTGCGTGGTGCTCTACGCGGGGTGTGGCCGGCTGGGCTTCGATCCGCTGGCGAGCGGCGACGGCGCACTGATCGTCGACGAGCGCGGGGACGACGCGAGCACGACGTGCGCGACTACGGTCGGCGGAGCCGCCGGCATGTGGACACTCGATGCCGCGGACATCACGGGTACGGTCGTCCGCGATCGCTCCGGCAATGGACGGGACGGGACGTTGGTCGGTACGCCCGCGCCGACCTCGGTCGCCGGGCACGTCGGCGAGGGACTCGACTTCAGCGCTACTCCGCTGGGGTACGTCACCATCCCGAGCGTTCCGCTCGATTCGACGACCGGAGCAGTCACCAGCGTGTCGCTGTGGATGTGGACCGACGACACGAACGTCAACGAAGCGCTCGCGTGTATTCCGACCGGGCCGACGACGGGTCCACCACGCTACTCGCTATGGATGACCCACGATGGAGGTCCGACATCGATGTGCATCAACACCGGCGAAGGCGACTGCTGGGGACTCGACCTCCCGGCAACGGTCTACGGTCGCTGGGTACACGTCGTCGTCGAGTGGGTGAACGGTCCAACGATCGGCGGACGGATCTTCGTGGACGGTGTCGAAGCGACGATGAGCTGCCGCTTTGGCAACTGCAACAAGACCCGCGCCGCGATGTCACCGTTCTCGATCGCGTGCACGGACCCCAGCTATGCGTGGCACGGACGACTCGACGACGTGCATCTCTACAATCGCGCGCTCACCTCCGAGGAGGTCACGCGTCTTCACGAGTGCGTACCGTAGTCACCTCGACAGCTTCTCGCGCAGCTCGTCCTTGAGTCGCTCGAGTCGCTTGCGCAGAGCCGCCGCACGGCGATCGACGTCGGCGTCGGAAGCATCCTCTCCCTCGAACACGCGCGCGATATCGCGCCATGGCAGCTGGCGATCGATGCGCAGGATCAGCAGCGTCTGATCATCTGGATCGAGCGTGGCGCGGACATCGGCGAGCTTGTCCTTGACCGGCGTGCGCAGATAGCTCGCGGTCTGGGAGCGAATCTCGGCGACGACGCTCCCGACGCTGGCGACGGGTTTGGCCGCGCGGGAGCTCTTGCGAAGGTGCGTGATGCTCGCGTTGCGCACGAGTGCGTAGGCCCAGGTCTTCAAGGACGACCGCCAGGCGAAGTCAGGCAACGCCTTCCACATCTTCTCGCACGCGCTCGCGAACACGTCGTCCGCGTCCACGGGATCTCGCAGCAGCGCGTGGACATAGCCGAGCAGCTCGGGTCCGTAGGCGCGAATCGCGCGCGTCGCAGCGTCGTCGTAGTTGCCAGCGATGCACGCGGCGCGAAGGTCGTCCTCGATGGGCGTCGTCTCGATCACTTCGGTGAAAGCGTCGCATGGAGGCGCTCGGCCCACGCGGTGTATTCCGCAGGAACTGTCGTCTTCGCGAAGCCGGCGATCGCCGTCTCGACGTCGACGCGAGCCTTGTCGCGCTCACCGCGGGCGATCAGAGCTTCGGCTCGGATGAGGCGCACGTGATGTGCCGCCGGCGTGTCGGGAAGCAGCGTCAGCAACGCACGATCGGCCGCGGCGAGGGCGTCGGCGTGGCGCTTCGCGCGGTGGTGGGCACGGGCGATCTGCATCTCTGCCATTCCGATCTCTGGAGCTTTGTCACCGATGGTCTCGGCCCAGATATCGATAGCGGCCTTCGCGTCGGCGATCGCTTCCTCGTACCGCGCCATCTCGGTCAGTAACTCGGCGCGGTTGTTCAGGTCGTTCGCGACGTTGTAGCTCCGCTCGCCGTCCGCGGCGCGGTCGAGCGCGAGTCCACGATCGGTGATGGCGAGCGCCTCGTCGAATTGCTTCGCGCCCGTGAGGGCAAGGGCGAGCGCGCCGAGTGCAAGGCTCGCAGCGTCGCTGGTCGGCCCTGTCGTTTGGTCGGCGAGCGCGAGCGAACGGCGCGCGGAAGCGACGGCGTCGGCGAAGCGACCCATCTGCTTCTCGACGAGCGAGCGCTCGCCCTCGATCGTTCCGAGCCAGAAGCTCACGTCGCCATAGATCGAGCGCACGTGATCGCGCGCGGCATCGAAGTCCGCGATCGCCGCCTCGAAGTGTCCGAGCGCGGCATGGGCCTTCGCGCGGACCGTGTACGCGCTGTAGAGGTCCTTGGTGCGCGCCAGCTGTCCGTGCTCGACGGCTCGACTCGCGAGGGCCAAGCCGCGCTCGGGATCGCTGGTGGCCGTGGCGAGCTCCGAGAGCGTCTTGAACACCTTGGCCTGGAGCTGAGGATCGGCGATCGATGCCACCTCGACCTCCGCGAGCCGTCCCCACTGCGCTGCATCGGCGTCGCGCGTCAGGTTGAGCAACGCGAGGACGATGTTGCTGGCTGCACCCGATGCAAGGATGCGATCGCCGATGGTGCGCGCCGCGAAGTACACCTCCGGCAGGAGCTTCACGGCTGCATCATCCTCGCCCGCGAGCTGGTGCAGCACAGCTCGCGTGAACGCGAGTTGCGCTGTCGCGTGTACGCTCGCGATCGGGGCCTTCTCGAGCGAATCGACGAGCACGCGCGCTCTCTCGATCTCACCCGCGAGCCCGAGTGCGCGAGCTCGCTCGATCGCCAGCATGCGATCGGCCACGATACGCGCGAGCGCGGGGTCCTGCGGTGGCGCGACCACGCTCTCGAGGTACGCGGGATCTCCACATGGCTCGGGCGTGGGCAGGTCCGCGAGCAGCTTCGACGCCTGGCGTGCGTCGCTGTCCGCGGTTCGCTCGAGCGCCGCGACGAGCGCATTCTCTCGACGAGCGAGACACGCCATCCCGCGATCGCGCAGCTCCGGTGACCATGCGCGCGCCTCGCAGACGCGACGGTGCTGCGCGGACCATCGCACCGTCCAGCTATCGATGCTCGCGATCACGGTCTCGGCCGCACGCACTGCCCACGGAGCCGAGCTCGTCGGAGCGAGGACTGCCCGCGTGATGCCGGCGATCAGCGGCGTCCACGAGCGCGCGATCCGCGCCTCGCCGCCGGCGCAGGGATCGGGAACGTCGGCGCCACGCATCGAGAGCGCGAACGAGATCGCACCGACGACAATCGCCGGCGCGACGACCATCGTGGCCGCGCGCGCGCGGCGTGCGGGATCGCGGCGCAGCTCCGCGAGCAGCTCGGACATCGATTGCCAGCGATCCTCGGGAGAGCGCGCGAGCCCGCGACGCAACGCGACCTCGACATGGCGAGCGACGCCCGATCGCGGCGGTGCCTCGGGCTTCTCGAAGTCCCGCGTCCCGAACAGCGCCTCCCACAGCGAGGCACAGAACGCGAACTGATCCGCGCGGGCGTCCACGAGCTCGCCCCCCGCCTGCTCCGGCGCCATGTACGCCGGCGTGCCAGCGATCGTGCCGTCGTCTCCATGCGTTCGCGCGAGCCCGAAATCGGCCACGCGCGCGCGGCCATCGTCGCCGACGAGGACGTTGTCGGGCTTGAAGTCGCGGTGCACGAGCCCTGCCGCGTGCGCGGCCGCGAGCCCCTCGCCGACCGCGAGATACAGCGCGATGATCTCGCGCGGCGAGCGGCGCTCGACCCAGGCGCGCGCGGTCGTCCCCGCGACGTACTCCATCGCGACGTAGACGCGCCCGTCGAGCTCGCCGACCTGGTGAATCGTGACGACGTTTGGATGCGATAGCCGCGCGAGCGCGACCGCTTCACGCGACGAGCGCGCGATCGCGATCGGTGACTTCTCGCGCGCGAGCTTGATCGCCACGTCTCGATCGAGGCGGCGATCGTGCGCGAGGTACACGACGCCCATCGCGCCGTGACCGAGCACGCGGTCGATCTCGAACTGCTCGTCGATCACCGTGCCGCGAACGAGCAACTCGTTCGATGTCGACGCGAGCTTGCCGAGGATCGAGGCCATCGAGCCCAGGTCCGTAACGTCCGCCACCAAGAGTCACGATATCAGAGCGTTGCCGATTTTTCGTCACAACGATCGCGAGGCGCGTCTACGAGCACGTGACCGACATCATCGACCGAATCGCGACGAGGCTGGGTCCGCTCGCGAGCAAGGTGACGATCCGCGAGCTCGTTGCCGGCGATGCACGCACGATCGTCGTGCTCGCCGACATCGGACCGGAAGCGATCGCACCACCTCGCGTGGCGCTGACGTGGGCCGCTCGCATGGGCTCCGGCGCGATCGCGCTGGTCGACGATCGCTACGTCGTGCGCTTTGCCGTGCCGATCGATCAGGTCGACACGGCGCCGTGGGTGCAGGTCGTTGGCTACGCCAGCCGCCTCGCGACCGAGCTCGCGACACATCTCCATTCTGCACGTCGACCTGCCGACGTGACCTCTCTCTCGCACTACGGAGACTGAATCATGGGTGACTTCAATCTCGTCGAGGCCGCTGCGACCGCGTATGCCGCGGTCTCACAAGGAACCGACTTCGTCGACATGGGTGAGCTCGGCGCGAAGCTCTTGAACAACACATCGAAGTCGATGCTTCCGCCCGCAGCGGAGAAGGCTCTCGGTCCGCTCAACGTCCTCTTGGACGGCTACAAGGTGACGAACGGGATCGGCGACCTGTACGGGGGCGAGGCGAACGGCGACCCCGAACGGATGGTCAAAGCCACGCATGACATCATGGATGGCGGATCGGGGCTGGTCGGCACGTTCGGGGGATCGACGCTCGGCCCGCTCGCCGGAGCGTTCGGTGGCGGCTTAGCGTTCGGCGACTTCATCGCGCCGTCCTTGATGGGCGACATCAACGATCGAAACCACGCGCATTTCGAGGAGATCCCCGAGGACGGCATCTTCAAGCCGACGTCGGACGACTGGCTCATCGATACCGTGATGAACTTCTTCACACCCGATCCGGTGGATCCGAACACGTACAAGGACTACTGCGTGGATCCACGCTAGCGCTTGATGTTCGGCGACGACGTGCGGCTCACGGCCGCGCTCGGCCACAGCAGGTGATAGAGGCGCAGCGAGATCAGCAGGAGCGCATACTCCTGGAGATCGCCGCCCGAGTCACGCAGCACCGACCAGTTGAAATCGACGAGCGCGAGCGCGTCGCTCGTGAGCTGGCCGATCTCGGCGATGTTGCCCGGCGGCTTCGCCTTGTCGAACGCCCACGAGCTGAGCTTCTGCCGCATCGCCTCGAACATCGGCTTGATTCGGACGTGAAGCGCGGCGACGCGGTTCGGCCGCAGCCACTGGAGGATCATGCCGGCGAGCGCGCGGCAATCGCCGGCCATCGCGTCGGGGCCCATCGCCGGCTCGACGAGACCGATCATCGCCGGCATCACGGTGCGCGTCGCGGCGGCGCCCTTGAACAGCAGCGCACCGGGCGAGATGTTGTTGTGCGCCATGCCGTGCTCGTGCAGCGCGGCGACCTGGCGGATCACGAGGAAGCCGAGCGCGAGCGCGCCGTCGATGTGGAGATCGCTCTCGGCGATGCGATCGCCGAAGCGCGGCTCGTCGACGTACTCGCTGAACAGGAGCAACGAGCTCGTCTTCGCGTCGTAGATGACCTTGTGCAGCGAGGTGAGCAGGCCTTCGCGCACGCGCTTGAGGATCGGCCAGAAGTATTGCTGCCAGTTCTCGACGAAGCGGCGCGGATCGCTGATCTTGGTCAGATCGATCATCGTGACGAGCTTCGGGAAGATGTTCGCGTCGGGGAACGTGCCGTTCGCGACCATGTCGGGGCGGGGCGCGGCGAGGAAGATCGGGTGGCCCTTCGCGCGGCCGAGCGAGCGCTCGACGTCGTAGCCCCACTCGCGCACCGCGCTGGACGCGGCGGTGACGACGTCCTCGGAGATGCTCGGGTCGGGGCTCTGCGCCGCGATCGCGCCGGTGTTGCGGAGCGGCCGCGCATCGGGGCTCGTGATCTCCGTCTTGCTGCGAATGAAGCGCTGGCGCTCGTCGGGCAGCTCGCGCAGCTGCGCGCGTAGCTCCTGCGTGACGGCGGCGACCGACGGGAAGCGCTGCGCGGGGTCGCGCTCGAGGCAGCCTTCGATCACGCCGCGCAGCTGCATCGGGAAGTCGCCCGGATAGTTCACCTTGCTGCGCCCGCCGATCACGATGCCTTCGGCGATGCGGATCAACAGGGCCCACATATCGTCGGCCTGGCCGTAGAGCAGCTGCTCGGTGAACAGGCCGTGGAGCGCGCCGCCGATCGCGTAGACGTCGAGCGACGTGTTGATCGGCGAGTCCATCAGCGCTTGATCGATCGTCTCGGGCGCGACGGACCACCCGGGCGAACCGAAGATGCGGCCCTTGTAGTAGCTGCGGTAGGTCTGGTTCGGGATGTCGTCGAGCGACATCGAGAGATCGAAGTCGAACAGGTAGGCGACGTTCGCGCCCTGGTCGACGAGGATATTGCGCAGCGTGAAGTCGCGGTGCACGAGCCGCGCCTGGTGCAGCGTCGAGAGTCCCTCGAGCGCTTGCACGAGCAGCTTCACGCGAGCGCGCGGCGTGAGGTTGTGCTGCGAGATCGACTCGAGCAGCGTCATCGCCATGCGCGGGGTGACGAACAAGTAGTTGTCCGCGATCGGCGCCGATACGTACGTCGGCAGGATGTTCGGGTGCTCGATCGCGGCGATGCGCGCCATCGCGGCGAGGTTGTGGTGGTGATCGCGCCGCGTCACGTCGTCGGTGCGCAGCTGGTAGAGGTAGTTCGAGTGAAACACCTTGCCGACGACAGGCTCGACGGCGCCGGTCTCCTCGTCGTGGCGCTCGAGCTCGTACACGCTGCCCATGCCGCCGTTCGACAGGTGCTTGCCGAGCGTCCGGTAGAGCCACTTGTTGTAGCGAAAGGTTAGACCGGGCTTGGCCAGATCCTCGGACTTGAGCGTCCCGATGGACGTCGTTTCGACCCAGGAGTCGGTCATGCCCTCGCCGCGATCACTGTACCTGTTGCGCAATCTCGTTCGCAACCTTGTGGCGGCACACAAGCTAGTGATTTTCCTTGGATCCGCGGGTGTTGGTGAATCGGCGAGGTGTCTTGTCGCAGTACCAAGCTGTCCTCGTCGCGCGACGACAGGATGTGGTACCCAACCCTCGCGTTCATGCTCGAGCATCGTCTCGCTCAAGCCGCCGCTATCGCGACGTTCATCCTGCTCGTGATCGGCGGGACGGTGAACCCGACCGGGTCGAGCCTCGCGTGCCCCGAACCGACGTTCGTGTGTCACGGCCAGCTGTTCCCGCCGATGGTCGGCGGCGTGTTCTACGAGCACGGCCATCGCCTCGCCGCGATGACGGTCGGCATGCTGCAGATCGCGCTGACCGTGTTTCTGTTCCTGCGGCGCCGTGACTCGAAGCTCCTGGCGGCCGGGCTCCTCGGCATGGTGATCGCACAGGGTCTCCTGGGCGCGATCACGGTGAAGTACAAGCTCCCGTGGTTCGTGTCGACCGGGCACCTGCTGCTCGGCATGAGCTACTTCGCGATGCTGATCTACACCGCCTTCCGCACGCGTCCCGCGCCGAGCGTCGTCGAGCTGACGCGACACGATCGCATGCGCACCGACCTCGGGCGCGCGCGCACGTGGATCGCGATCGCCTGCGTGACCGTACTGATCCAGCTGCTCCTCGGTGCGCTCGTGCGTCACCACGGCGCGGCGATGGTGTGCCTCGGCATGCCGACGTGCACGATCGGCGGCGACTGGTGGCCGGACACGGGAGTGCAGCACCTGCACATGATCCATCGCGCGTTCGGCGTGGTGACCGCGATCGTCACGACCATCGCCGCGATCGTCGTCGCGACGCGCGCGAAGACCTGGCCCGGCCTGCGCCTGATGGCGATGCTCGCGCCCGCGCTCGTCGCCGCGCAGATCGTGCTCGGCGTGTTCACCGTGCTCTCGATGCGTGCGGTGCCGCTCGCCGTCGGGCACTTCGCCGGCGCCGCGAGCCTGTGGGCGCTGTGGATGTCGATGTTCCTCATGACGGGCAAGCGCCGCGCCGCGGGAGTCACGAAGTGACCGCGAAGGTCCTCCGCGCGAAGACGATCGATCTCGTCGCGCTCGTCAAGCCGCGCATCATGGTGATGGCGCTGCTGACGGCCGCGGGCGCGATGTCGCTCGCACCGGGCACGGTGTCGATCGGCGTCGCGCTGTGGCTCCTCGCGGGCACCGCGCTGATCGTCGGCAGCGCGAACACGCTCAACATGTACCTGGAGCGCAACATCGACTGCTTGATGGCGCGTACGAAGAACCGCCCGCTGCCGCAGGGCCGCCTCGACGCGAGGACGGCGCTGGTGTTCGGCGCGGTGCAGGGCGCGATCGCGCTGCCGGTGCTCGCGGCGGTCAACGTCGTCACCGCGGCGCTCGGCCTGCTCGCGCTGATCCTCTACGTCGGCATCTACACGCCGATGAAGCAGCGCTCGCACTGGGCCGTCTGGGTCGGTGGCGTGCCGGGCGCGATGCCCGCGCTGATGGGCTGGACCGCCGCCACGGGCCGCATCGAGCTCGCGGGGCTCGCCGTGTTCGGCGTGCTGTTCTTCTGGCAGGTGCCGCACTTCCACGCGATCGCGCTGTATCGCCAGCGCGAGTACGACGCCGCCGGATTGAAGACGTTGCCGGGGACGCGCGGAGAGTCCGCGGCGAAGCTCGAGATCGTGCTGTACCTCGTCGTGCAGGTCGCGGTGTCGCTCGTCGTGGTGCCGCTCGGCGTCGCCGGTGTGCCGTACCTCGTGACCGCGTGCGCGCTCGGCGCGCTCGTCCTCGTGCAGGCGATCGGCGGGGTGCGTGGCGGCGGCTCGAAGTGGGCGCGCAACGTGTTCCTCGCGTCGATCGTGTACCTGCCCGTCCTGTTCGCGGTCATGGTCCTCGACGGACGAGGCTAGCGATGCAGTGGTCCTGGGAGCAGCTCCATCCCGCGATCAACGCGGCGTTGAACCTGACCTGCTTCACGCTGCTCGTCGGCGGACGCATGGCGATCGCGCGCGGCGATCAGGCGCTGCACAAGAAGCGAATGCTGTCGGCGTTCGTCGTCGCGACCGTGTTTCTCGTCTCGTATCTGATCCGCTTCGCGACGACCGGTGCTCACAAGTATCCGGGCACGGGCATCGACAAGTACATCTACCTCGCGATCCTGTTCAGCCACATGATCCTCGCGGTCGTGCTCGTACCGTACGTGATCGGTGCGCTGCGCCACGCGCTCGGGGGGCGCTTCGAGAAGCACAAGCGGCTCGTTCGCATCACGTGGCCGATGTGGATGTATGTCTCCGTCACCGGCGTGCTCGTGTACCTGATGCTCTATCATCTGGCACCGGCACTTCATGGCTGACGACGACGACGACGACACCGGGCCCGACGAGGACGAGATCCGCGAGGCGCTGCGCCGCCTGCATCAGCGCGCGGGCGAGGACGAGCCGACGATCTCCGACGTGATCACGCTGTGGAACGCGACGCGGTTCTACACGGTGAAGCTCCTGCCCGAGCACGCCGAAGGCGCGATCATCGCGATGCTCGACACGCGACGCGATGTCGCCAACGGCGGCGTCGATCAGGTCGTGTGGAACCACGGCGTCGAGCTCTCGCGCGCGTACGCCGACGAGTGGAGCGAGGTCGGGATGGTCGAGAACGCGGCGCTGCTGCGCCGGCTCGCCGACTCGCTCGAGGCGTACAACGCGACCCACGGCGACGCGATCGAGAAGGACGTCGTGCATCACTTCATCGCGTGGCGAAAGTCCGTCGGTGGACCGGCGTTCGGCATCCCGGATCCGCAAGAAGAGATGAGCGAGCCGCTCGTCGAGTACGTGGTCGCGCACGCGAGCGAGATCCCGGCGCCCGACGCGGAGCTGCCACGCAAGCCACCCGGTAGCGACGACGCTGACGACGACGACGACGATCAGTAGATCGCCGTGTTCGGCAGCGCTTCCTCGAGCTTCTTGTAGACCTCGTCGGGGAGCGGGTTGTGCTTGATGCGCAGCTCCTTCAGCTGCGTCATCTCGTAGAGCTCGTCGGGGACCTCGGTCACCGACGAGTACCAGAGCATCAGCTCCCTCAGGTTGGGCAGCTTGCAGATCGCAGCGGGCAACCGCTTCAGCGCGCGCGACGCGATCCACAGCGTCTCGAGCTTGGTGCACTCGCCGAGCACGGCGGGCGGCTCTTCCCACGAGTGATCGCCGAGGTGCAGGAACGTCAGCGGACACTTCGCGAGGCTCTTCGGCAGATCTCGCAGCTGGTTGTCGTACAGCGACAGATCCGCGAGCGACGCCATGTCACCGATCGCCTCGGGGATCTCGGTCAGCTCGTTGTCCCCGATCGACAGCGTGTGCAGATCGGAGAGCTCGAACACCGTCGACGGGATCGCGCGGAGCCCGTTGTCGGTGAGGTAGAGCACGCGCAGGTTCGGTAGCCACGCGAGCGTCTTCGGCAGCGACGTGATTCGGTTCTTCGCCAGGTTCAGCCACGACAGCAGGAACATGTCGCCGACCTCGTCGGGCAGCGTCGTCAGCCGATTGCCCTCGCCGTACAGGCGCGGGATGTGGTGAAAGCGACCGATCTGCGGCGGCAGCGCGACGAGCCCGAGGTTCGCGAGCTTCAACGTCTCGCCGTCCTCGCTGATGCGCGACCGCAGATACGCGAGCGCGCGATCGGGATCCGCGAGCGCGAGCATCGTGCCCGGGCCACCGCCGCCGATCAGCGCAGCGCGCAGCGCCGCCTCGTCGACGGACGCGTCGCCGGCGAGCGCGTCGATCACCGTGGTCACGCGCTGCGGCGTCTGCAGCCGCGGCATGCGATCGAGCTGCTGCTCCGCGATCTTCGACGCCAGCGACGGCGGCGCGACCTTGGTCACGAGCTTGCGGAACGCGCGCGCCGCCCGGGTGTCGCGATCCTCGTCGCCGCCCCACCCGCGTCCGATCGCGACCGCCATCCCCGCGGGCGAGAGCGACTCGGCCGCATCGATCGCGCTCGCGTCTTCCTCGTCGATCGCGTCGAAGATCAGCTGATCGTCCTCGGTCGGCGCGGGCGCGCTCGCCTCGACGTCGGGCGCCGGTGCGTAGGTCGTCGCGCGCACGATCGTGCCGCCGGCGCCGAGGTGCTCGATCGTCGACACGTCGCCGAACGTCGCGCGCACGAGCTGCGTTCCATCGCGGCGCCACGCAGCCGCCGCTCCGGCGAGCGCCTTGCCGCTCATGCCGTACTCGAACTTGCGCGTCCCGTCGGCGCGGTATTGCAGCAGCCGATACATGTCGCCGTCGTGCGTGGACTCGTTGTCGAGCACGCCGTCCTTCGTCCAGAAGCGATGCGTGCCGACCTTCTCGCCCTTCTCGTTCCACGTGCCGACGACCCACATCCCGGCCTTGTTCTGCACGGCCCCCGGCGGGACATTCGCCGGCCGCTTCGCGAGCGGCTTGCCGAACGAGTCGACCGGCATCCCGTCGCGATCCCAGAACCGGAACGCGACGATCGCGCCGTTCTCGTAGTCGAGCTCGCCGCGCCACACGTTCGTACCCATGCCTTGCGCACGCGGCTTCTCGGTCGTGTGGCCGTCCGTCATGAACCACTGGCGAAGTCCGTGCAGCTCACCCTTCACGTAGTGGCAGTGCTGCGAGACCTCGCCCGTCTCGTGGAACCTCTTCGCGACACCATGCGGCTTGTCGTCGACGTGATCGCACGTGCACACGAGCGAGCCGTCGGGTCGCCAGTACGTGACGACGCCTTGCAAACGCCCTTGCTCGTCCTTGTCGCCGAGGATCCACTCGTTGTCCTTCGGCGACCACCACGCATTCGCCGGCACACCGGCCGGCCGCGCCGGGTCACTCACGACGCACGCTCGTACGCGATGCCCCAGCGCAGGCCGCGATCCGCGACGATCATCTCGGGCGCCTCGACGCGCGAGACCAGCCGCGACAGGATCGCGACGCCCGCGGCGATCACGTCGGCGCGTCCCGCCTCCATGCCGCGCATCGCACGCCGCGCCGCGACGTTGGCGGTGAGGAGCCGCGCGAGCTGCGCGTCGAGCGCCATCGCGTTCATGCGATAGCCGGTCACCGCGTTCGCATCGTAGGTCGCGAGGCGCTGGGCGATCGCGGCGAGCGTGGTCGCCGTCCCCGCGGTCGCCACCACCGGCACGCCCTGCGGCAGCTCCAGCGCGGCGAGCTGCGCATCGATGTCGCGGAACAGCGCGCGCGCCTCCTCCCCCGCCGGCGGATCGCCCTTCACGTGGCGCTCGGTCAGACGCACGGCGCCGATCGGCACGCTCGTCGCACTCGCGATCGCCCCGCCCTCGCCGACGATGATCTCCGTAGAGCCACCACCGACATCGACCACGATGAACCGCGCCAGCTCCGGGAACGTACGCGCGACGCTCGCGAACACGAGCTCGGCCTCGCGCCCACCGCTGATCACCTCGACGGGCGCGCGGAGGATGTCGTGCGCGGGCGCGGTGAACGCGTCGCGATTGTGCGCCTCGCGCAGCGCCTGGGTTCCGACGACGATCGGCACGTCGACGCCGTGCGCGTCGAGCATCTTGCGGTACTCGCGACACACGTCGAGCCCGCGCGCGATCGCGTCGTCCGCGAGCTGCCCGCTCGCGTCGAGCCCCTGGCCGAGCCGCGCGAAGCGGCAGACGTCGATGATCGGTGCCATCTGCTCGTCGACGACGAGCAGCAACATCGTGTTCGTTCCGATGTCGATCACCCCGGTCGGCATGGTGTGACCATACCTCGCGCGCGTCACGACGAGGCGCCGCGGCGTTACCGATCGCAATCGCGGTCGGCGCTGCTACGCTTTTCGAATCGCGATGGGGATTTCATGACGAAGCGGGTCGGCGTGAGCGCCGTCGTCTGGTCGGTGGCGGGCGTGATCGTCGCTGCGTTGATCTACTTCGAGCTCGCGCGACGGAAGGAGGCGCGGGAGCCGAACGGGTCGTCCACCGTCGAGGTCGCGAGCGACGCGGCGGTGGTCCCTGCCGACGCCGGCATCGCCCCGAACGTCGTCGATGCCGCACCGCTGGAGGCGGCGATCGATGCGGCGATCGAGGCGGCGATCGATGCGCCCGTCGATGCGCCACCGGCCGTACCGCTCTACACGGTCACGGAGGCCCTCGATGACGTGCTCTCGGGGCCGCTCCAGTTCATCGGCACCGGGCCGTGGTTTGGCAACGCATCGATCCACGCGTGCGCGTATCGCAACGAGCGCGTGATCGTCGTGTACGAGTACTGCACGGTGAGAGAGCAGCCGGCGCTCGGGCTGATCGTGATCTCGCCATCGCGCGGTGTGTTGAAGATCTACGCGGAGGCCGACTCCGCGATCAGCACGCTCGAGCGCACGGGGTACTTCACGTTTCGAATCGAGGTCCAACCGCCGCGCGACACCGATCCGATCTCGCTGGAGGTCGCGTACGCCGACCTGAACGCGTGGGAGGAGCGGCGATACAACGCGTTCGCGCCCTCCTGCTGGTCGGGTGATGGGACGGGATGCTCCCCTGGGCTCGACCCGCAGCCGTGGGCCGAGTCGGCGGAGTCGTTCCTTCGTGAACCGCCGGCTGCGTGGCACGCGCTCGCGAAAGATCTGCACGCGCGCGCCGTGCGTGACAGTCGAAGGAAGTAGCTGCACGCCGCCGGACGCCGAGTGTACGAATCATGCACAGCGCGGATCGCGCGAGCACGTGATACGAAGGATCGTGCAGCGAACGCTGGTGGTGATGCTCGTCACGGTGGGTTCCGCGATCGCATCCGCGCAACCGTCGACGGTCGATCCGATCGCGCCGGCGAGCGGTGAGCCGCTCGTCGAGGCGTATCCGAAGAGGCTCGTCGATCGCCCCGTGCTGCTCCCCGAGGGAGCGATCGACGTCCCGTTCGGCTTTCGCTTCGGCAACGACAACAGCGCGCTGTTCGAGTCGGAGCTTCGCATCGCGACGCCGGTGTTCGAGCTGCACGCGGGCTTCAGCTATCAGCTGTCCGAGCGGCCGTCGACGGACTCGCACTGGGCGGCGCTGTACGCGCGTGGCCTTCGCGAGATCGTGCCGTGTCGCGCGCCGGGCCTCGCCGCCGGTGTCCAGGTCGCGGCGTTTCACCTCGGTGGTGATCGCCCCGGGTTCTCGCCGAGCCTGCTCGCGCTGTACAAGCGCAAGCTCGCGCGCGCGATCGCGATCCAGCCGTCGGCGTCGATCGGCTACGACTACGGCCAGGGCTTCGACGAGGTGATGGTTGCCGAGGGCAACATTCACCAGCTCGACGGTGCGCTCGCCTTCGCGCTGCAACTGCAGGCGTCGGCGGCGTGGGCGTTCGAGCTCGCGCCGTCGGTGCGCTACTACCAGGACCTCAGCGACAAGAACGCGCGCTACGGCATCGGTAGCCACTCGGAACAGCGCCTCGAGCTGGCGGTGTTGTGGGCGATGACCCCGAACGCGGACTTCCGCTTCGTCTACGGCCGCACGCACCACTCGTTCGAGTTCGCGAGCGACGGCATCGCGCTGCTGCTGAATATCCGGCGGATCTAGAGACCGAGCTGCTTCGCGACGATCACCTTCATGATCTCGTTCGTGCCGGCGTAGATGCGCTGCACGCGTGCATCCATGAACGCGCGCGTGACCGGGTACTCGAGCATGTAGCCGTACCCGCCGAAGAACTGCAGGCAGTTGTCGATCACTTCCTGCGCCATGTCCGTCGTCCAGAACTTCGCGATCGAGCACTCGGTGACGAGGTGCTTGCCGGCGATGTGCTCGCTCACGACCTTGTCGACGTACGCGCGGCCGACCTCGCACTTGGCGAGGCACTCGACGAGCTTGAACTGCGTGTTCTGGAACTTGCTGATCGGCTTGCCGAACGCCTTGCGCTCCTTGGTGTACGCGATGGTGTCCTTCAGGACTTGCTCGGCCATCGTGACCGCGGCGATCGCGACGCACAGGCGCTCCTGCTGGAGCTTTTGCATCATCATGCCGAAGCCCGCGCCCTCGGCGCCGATGCGGTTCGCGGCGGGCACGCGGCAGTCCTCGAAGAACAGCTCGGACGTGTCCTGCGAGTCCATGCCCATCTTGTGGAGGCGCTTGCCCTTGGTGAAGCCCTTGCGGTTCGCCTCGACGACGAACATCGAGATGCCGCGATGCGCGTTGGCCGGATCCGGATCGGTCTTCGCGGCGAGCACCACGATGTCGCACAGCTGTCCGTTCGAGATGAACGTCTTCGCGCCGTTGATGACGTAGTCGTCACCGTCCTTGACCGCGGTGGTCGCCAGCGCCGCGAGGTCGCTTCCGGTGCCGGGCTCCGTCATGCCGAGCGCCGTGACGATCTCGCCCGACGCGCAGCCCGGGAGCCACTTCTGCTTCTGCTCCTCGGAGCCGAACGAGTAGATGTACGGGACGATGATGTCCGAGTGGAGGCTCATCGCGAAGCCGCTCTCGTACGCGTGCGCGAGCTCCTCCATGATGATCATCGAGCACACGAAGTCCGCGCCCGGCCCGCCGTACTTGTCCTCGAGCCACGGCGCGAGGAAGCCCTGCGCGCCTGCCTTGCGCCACACCTCGCGATCGACCTGGCCCTCGTCGCGCCACCGCATCTGATGCGGAAGGATCTCGCGCTCGACGAAACCCTTGAACGCCTTGCGGAAGGCCTCGTGCTCCTCGGTGAACAACGTGCGCTGCATCCGGTGGTGTTACCACGGCGGCGTCAGCGAGCGTGTAACAGGAAGTCGGCGGCCTTCTCGGCGATCATCACCGTCGGAGCATTGGTATTTCCGCCGATGATGCGGGGCATGATCGACGCGTCGGCGACGCGCAGGCCGCGCAGGCCGTGGACGCGAAGCTCGGCGTCGACGACGCTGGTCGGGTCGGTGTCCGGGCCCATCTTGCAGGTACCCGTCGGGTGGAAGATGGTGTTGACCGTGGTGCGGACGACCTCGCGCAGGTCGTCGCGCGTCCTCGTCGGCATGCCGAGGTCGCGCTCCTTGCCCGTGAACCTCGCGAGCGGCGCGGTCGCGGCGATCTCGCGCGCCAGCTCGATCCCGTCGACGAGGTGCTCGAGGTCCGCCGGGTCGGCGAGGTAGTTCGGATCGATCAGCGGCGCCTTTGCCGGGTCCGCGCTGCGCAGGCGAACCTCGCCGTGCGACCTCGGGTAGAGCAGCGAGCTGAGGATCGTGAAGTAGCGACCGAACGGCGGCGGGCGCTTCTCGTCGGAGTTCGGCGGTGTGAAGCCCCACGGCACGAAGAAGAACTGCACGTCGGGGCGCTGCGCATCGGGTCCGTGCTTGACGAAGCCGCCCGCCTGCACGGCGCTGCGACCGAGTGGACCCTTGCGCAGCAGCTGGTACTGCGCGGCCCACAGCGCGAGGCGCGCCTTCGTCATCGCGTCGACGCCGCCGGTCGCGTGGAACTGCGCGCCGGTCAGCAGGTGATCCTCGAGGTGCTTGCCGACGCCGGCGAGCTCGTGCACCCGCGTCACGCCCGCGGCGCGGAGCTCGTCCGCCGGCCCGATGCCCGAGAGCATGAGCAGGTGCGGCGAGCCGATCGCGCCGCCGCAGAGGATCACCTCGCGGCTCGCCTCGATCGTGCGCTCGGCGCCGCGCTCGCGGATCCGCACGCCCGTGACGCGATCGCCGTCGAGGACGAGGCCGGTCGCGAGCGCATCCGTGATCAGCGTGAGGCTCCGGTGGCCGCGCATCGCGGCGTCGAGGAAGCCGGTCGCGCTCGAGAAGCGCTCCGCGCGGCGGATGTTGTACTGGTAGTAGCCCGCGCCCTCCTGCGATGCGCCGTTGAAGTCCTCGTTGATGGGGACCTTGCACGCCTTCGACATCGCCTCGACGAACGCGCGCGCGCCGGGGCCGGGAGACGGCACGTCGTCGACGGCCATCGGTCCGCCGGCGCCGTGATACTTCGACGGACCGCGCGAGTTGTCCTCGGACTTCGTGAAGAACGGCAGGATCTCGTCGTAGCCCCAGCCGAAGTTTCCGGCGGCGCGCCACTCGTCGTAGTTGTCGCGGTGACCGCGGATGTAGACGAGCGCGTTGAGCGAGCCGGTGCCGCCCGTGACCTTGCCGCGCGGCCAGAACATGCGGCGGTTGTTCACGTGGCGCTGCGGCTCGGTCGTGAAGTTCCAGTCGAGCGCGCTGCGCCAGAGGGTGATGTACATGCCGGGTGCGCGGACGCGAAAGTCGCCGTGCTTCGGTGGCCCGGCCTCGACGAGCGCGACGGTCGCCCCGTTCGCGGTCAGGCGATTCGCGAGCACGCAGCCTGCCGTGCCTGCACCGACGATGACGTATTCGAACACGCGCGCATGGTATCAGTACGCGTGCCGTGGATCGTCGACACGCCGGACGTCACGCTCGCCGCGTTCGTGAAGGCCAAGGCCGACGTGCCCAACTCCGTCGCGAAGAAGCACGTCGAGTCGGGCAAGGTCTTCGTCGACGGTGCATGCATCACCGAGATCGCGCATCGCCTCGGCGCCGGGCAGTCCGTCGAGCTCCGCGCGAACGCGCCGCGCCCGCGCGATCCCGAGCGGGAAGGCGAGCTCGTCTACGACGACGCGCATGTCGTGGTGATCGACAAGCCGACCGGCGTGAACAGCGTGCCGTACGAGGAGCGCGAGACGGGGACCGCGATGGATCTGATCCGCGGCGCGTGGCGACGACAGGGCAAGGCCGCGACGACGATCCCGCTGCACGTCGTGCATCGCATCGATCGCGCGACGAGCGGCCTGCTCATGTTCGCGAAGTCGAAGAAGGCGGAGCTCGGGCTCGCGGCGCAGCTGCGCGCGCACACGATCGATCGCCAGTACGTGTGCGTCGCGCACGGCGCGGTCACCGCGCGGCGGATCGAGTCGTACCTCGTCGAGGATCGCGGCGACGGGCTGCGCGGATCGACGAGTCGCATCGAGCAAGGAAAGCGCGCGGTCACGCACGTCGCGGTGCGCGAGACCTTGCGCCACGCGACCGTGTGCGAGGTGCGCCTCGAGACCGGCAAGACGCACCAGATCCGGATCCATCTCGCGGAGGCGGGGCATCCGCTCGTCGGCGAGCAGGTCTACATTCGTGACTACGAGAACCGAGGAGGACGCGTGCTGACCGCGGGTCGCCTCATGCTGCACGCGGAGACGCTCGGGTTCGTGCATCCGGTGACGGGTGCGAGAGTCGCGCTATCGTCGCCGCTGCCGCCGGACTTCACCGCGGTCGTGGAGCGCTTGCGATGAAGACACCCAGCACCGATATCGTGATCCGCCTGGCCACCGTCGACGACGTGCCCGCGATCCTCGGCTTCATCCGCGACCTCGCCGAGTACGAGAAGCTCTCCGGCGAGGTCGTCGCGACCGAGGCCGCGTTGCGCGCGACGCTGTTCGGCGAGCGCCCGTCGGCGGAGGTGCTGATCGCCGAGCTCGCGAACCACGGCGATGCGGATCCGCTGCACTCGCGTCCGGATCCGGTCGGCTTCGCGCTGTGGTTCCAGAGCTACTCGACGTTCCTCGCCAAGCCGGGCCTCTACCTCGAGGACCTGTTCGTGCGCCCCGCCGCGCGCGGCCGCGGCGTCGGCACCGCGCTCCTCGCGGCGCTCGCGCGGATCACCATCGATCGCGACTACGGTCGCTTCGAGTGGTCGGTGCTCGACTGGAACGAGCCGGCGCTGAAGGTCTATCGCGCCGTCGGTGCGGTCCCGATGAGCGAGTGGACGGTGCAGCGCCTCACCGGCGCGCCGCTCGCCGCGCTCGCCCAGAAGTGGCCTCACCCGATCCGCTGACCGTCGACGAGGTCGGCAGCCTCGTCACACCGCGATGCGATCGGCAACGTTGCCGTCGACGACGAGCGCGCAACCCCGCGATCCCGCGATGCGCGCCCGGGCATCGATCTCGCAGTCCCGCGCGCCATGCTCCGCCGCGCGCTCCCGCCCGTCATCGCCGTCGCCGTGGCGCTCGTCGCAGCCTTCGCGTCCGTCGGCTGCGCGACGGAGGCCGATACGGTCGGCGAGATCCGCGGACCGCTGGGCGGCACGACGGACGAGAGCGTGCCGCTCGACGGCGCGATCGTCGCGACCGCCGGTGGCCAATGGGGACGCACCGCGCACTGCCCCTCGCCCGCGCCGTCGACGTGCCAGATCGAGCGCAACTTCTGGGTCGATCTCGCGATCCGCAACGACGCCTACGACAAGCGCGTCGGCATCGTGTGGACCGACACGGTTCGCGATGCCGCGGACGCGCCGTGGCACACCGCGTACGCGCGCTACGAGCACGCGCTCGAGGCGCCGTACGAGCAATGGGGCGTCGACGTCACCGCCGGCGTGTACGGCGCGATCGAGCCGAACCCGCACATCCGCTTCGCCGCGTTCGTCGAGATGAACGGCCAGACCTACTGGGACAACAACGGCGGCGCGGATCACGCGCTGCCGTAGTCACGGCCGGTCACGGCCGGTCACGGCCGGTCACGGATCGAACAACAGCCACGCGTTCGCGCGCGCCGGATCGCTGAAGAAGCGTTCTCGCTCGTTGCCGGCCTGCGCCTCGTACGCCGCCATCTTCGTCGCGTCGTGATGCACGTGCGCGACCTTGCTGATCACGATGCGCGCATCCTGTCGGACCACCAGCTCGGCGCCGACGACGTCGACGAGCCCCGTGCGGAAACCGTGCACGGCGAGCCGGAGGGGAATGACCTCGCGCATCGCCTTGTGCGCGTCGAGGCTCGCGGGCTCGTAGCCGTGCAGGTTCGAGAGCACGACGATCTCGGTGCCATCCGGGACCCACGCGAACGCGCGATCGAGGAGCTCGATCCAGCGCGCCACGTCGTTCTCGTCGACGGTGCCCGACAGCCGCGCCATCACCGCGCGCACGGGCGGCATGTAGCCGGCTTCGACGATGGCGTCGCCGATCATGACTTCGGCATCGGCGGCAGCGCGTACGTCACCGTCGCGTGCGCGACGACCTCGTCGCCCGAGCGGAGATCGACCGTCGCCACCGCGAGCCGGCGCCCGAGGCGCAATAGCGTCGCCGTCGCGATCACGTCGACGGGCTTGGGCCGCGACAGGAAGTGAATGTCGAGGTTCGCCGTCGCTGCGCTCGCGGTGATCGGTCCCGCCTGCGCGAGCGTGAGGAAGTACGCGGCGGTGTCGGCGAGCGCCATCATCGCGGGGCCCGAGATCGTGCCGCCCGCGCGGAGCAGCTGCTTGCGGAACGGCATGCGCAGCACGAGATCTTTCTCGCCGACGGAGTCGATCTGCGAGAACGAGCGCCAGTCGGGGAAGCCCTGGTCCATCAGCGCTTCGATCTCCTCCTTGGTCATGCGAGGCATGCCGCATCGTATCGCGGGTCGACGACCGCGCGGGCGGGTGCCCCCACGCGCCAACCTGTGGTGCCGGCGCGCCACGCGCGGATTTCTCTCGACGAGCGCCGCGAGCTGCGTGGTATGAGGCCGCCGTGTCGCGCACCATCACCGTCGCCGTTGCTGTTGCCGTGAACCTCGCGCTGTTCGCTTGCGGCGGATCGTCGGGAACGCCGGAGGACGGTGGGATCGGTGATGGCGGGACCGACGCCTCCTCCGACGGCGGGACGTGCGAGGGCGAGAGCGACGAGGCGCTGTGCACCGCCGCGATGAGCTGCGGCGTGGTGACCGCGACCGATCGCTGCGGCGTCGAGCGCACCATCACGTGCGATACGTGCACCGACTGCGAGGACAGCCTCGAAGCACGCCTGACCACGGCGTGTCTCGGCATCGCGGGACTGTCGACGAACGGGCAGCTCGACTGCATCGCCGCCGGCCACGGCAACGGCGCGCCCGAGGCGCTGGTGCAGAGCTGTACGACCACGCTGACCGGCGCGTCGGTGTCGGGTCAGCTCGAGTGCATCGCGGGTGCCGCGCGCTCGACGATGCCCGCGGCGCTCGTCGCTGCATGCGAGGCGATGCCCGGCCTCTCGGTCAGCGGCAAGCTCGACTGCATCCGCAACGCAGCACCGTCGGCGACGCCCGCCGCGCTCGTTCAGAGCTGCACCACCACGCTGACCGGCGCGTCGGTCTCGGGCCAGCTGACGTGTCTCGCGAACGCGGCGCCCTCCCCCGCCGCGACCGCGCTCGTGAGTGCCTGCGAGGCGATGCCCGGCGTCTCGGTCACCGGCAAGCTCGACTGCATCGGCAACGCCGCACCGTCGGCGACGCCCGCCGCGCTCGTTCAGAGCTGCACCACCACGCTGACCGGCGCGTCGGTCTCGGGCCAGCTGACGTGTCTCGCGAACGCGGCGCCCTCCCCCGCCGCGACCGCGCTCGTGAGTGCCTGCGAGGCGATGCCCGGCGTCTCGGTCACCGGCAAGCTCGACTGCATCGGCAACGCCGCACCGTCGGCGACGCCCGCCGCGCTCGTTCAGAGCTGCACCACCACGCTGACCGGCGCGTCGGTCTCGGGCCAGCTGACGTGTCTCGCGAACGCGGCGCCCTCCCCCGCCGCGACCGCGCTCGTGAGTGCCTGCGAGGCGATGCCCGGCGTCTCGGTCACCGGCAAGCTCGACTGCATCGGCAACGCCGCACCGTCGGCGACGCCCGCCGCGCTCGTTCAGAGCTGCACCACCACGCTGACCGGCGCGTCGGTCTCGGGCCAGCTGACGTGTCTCGCGAACGCGGCGCCCTCCCCCGCCGCGACCGCGCTCGTGAGTGCCTGCGAGGCGATGCCCGGCGTCTCGGTCACCGGCAAGCTCGAGTGCATCGGCAACGCCGCGCCGTCGGCGACGCCCGCCGCGCTCGTTCAGAGCTGCACCACCACGCTCACCGGCGCGTCGGTATCGGGCCAGCTGACGTGTCTCGCGAACGCGGCACCCTCGCCCGCCGCGACCGCGCTCGTCGCCGCGTGCGAGGCGATGCCCGGGCTCTCGGTCACGGGCAAGCTCGAGTGCATCGGGAACGGCGCGCCGTCCGCGATGCCGGCGGTCCTCGTCACGAGCTGCACGACGACCCTGACCGGCGCGTCGGTCTCGGGGCAGCTCTCGTGCATCGGCAACGGCGCACCGTCGCCCGTTCCGTCGGCGCTCGTCGCCGCGTGCGAGGCGATGGCCGGGCTGTCCGTGAACGGCAAGCTCGACTGCGTGCGCAACGCGGCGCCGTCGTCGCGTCCGGCGTGCCTCGTCGACAACTGCGTCGCCGCGTTTGGTGGCGTCAGCGGTCAGCTCACCTGCATCGCGAACAACACGGGCGTGCCCGTCATCTGACCGAGCTCTGCGCTGATCCGCTACGCTCGTAGCGTGCGCTGGATTGGAGTCTCGGCAATTCTGCTGGTGTCCTCGGGCGTGCACGCGCAGGCTCCCGATCCGTCCCCGACAGCCGCGCCGAACGCGCCGGCCCCCACCCCCGAGTATCCGATCGAGTACGTCGACCGTCCGCTCGTGATGAACGCCGGGATGGACAACATCGGGCTCTTCTATGCGCGCGGGCACTCCCTCGTCACGACGACGGACGCGATGGGCAAGCCCGTCACGATGCGTTCGGACTTTGGCGAGCTCTCGAGCTGGGTCGTTAGCTACGACCACTCGTTTGGCCGCCTCGAGCTGCACGCTGCCCTCTCGAACGATGACACCGCACTTGCCGTGCGCTTCGCTCCAACGCGCTCGCTCCTGCTCGTCGCTCGGGTCGGCGGCTCCTTCGGCACCTACCCGGACGACGATCGTTCCCGCTACTACATCGCGGAGTCGGTGCGTGCGACCTATCGCGTCGTTCACGTTCCGAAACGGTTCGCCGTATTCGTCGGCGGCGGCGTGGTCCTCGAGCAGCTCCAGGGACGTTTCTTCG
This sequence comes from uncultured Kofleriaceae bacterium, assembly GCA_964617845.1. Lineage (GTDB taxonomy): Bacteria > Myxococcota_A > Polyangia > Haliangiales > Haliangiaceae > JABFXX01. The sequence continues at coordinate 186,240 of CAZUAR010000015.1, forward strand.
ACGGTACGTTCCGCGAAGGCGTCGAGACGTCGACCAGTGCCGGCGCGTCCGCCGGAGTCCAGCTCTCGAGAAACGTGTCGGCGTGGCTCGCGGGTTCGGCCGGGGCACTCGTGCAAAGCTCGGTCGGCAACGAACGTGCTGGTGGAGTCTCCGTCGAGAGCCAGCTCAGGTTCGCGCTTCGCCACTGGGACTTTCTCGTCGGCGCCGGCGTGACCGATCTGACGGACACGCGACGGGCGACCATCTTCTCGGAGATCGTGTTTCGCTGGGGCCCCTGACGGCTGCTACCGGCTGCTGACGCCAGCTACGCGACGATGACCTCGCTGCGCCCACCGCCGCGCGCGACCACGCGGACGTGCGCCCCGACCCGCTCGACGAGCTGCGGCACGTGCGAGATCACGCCGACCTGGCGCCCCTGCTGGCGCAGCGCTTCGAGCACCGACAGCGCCATCTCGAGGGTCGCCGGATCGAGCGTGCCGAAGCCCTCGTCGATCAGCAGCGTCCGCACGCGAACGTCGTGCGCCGACATCGACGAGAGCCCGAGCGCCAGCGCGAGCGACACGAGGAAGCTCTCACCGCCCGAGAGGCTCTGCACGCTGCGCACTTCGTCGCCGAGATCGCGATCGATCACCTGGAGCTCGAGGTCGTGCCTGGGGACGCGCTGGAGCTGATAGCGCGGCGCGAGCTCCTCGAGGTGCGAGTTGGCGACGGCGAGGAGCCCGTCGAGCGTCAGGCTCTGCGCGAAGCTGCGGAACGCCTTGCCATCGTGCGAGCCGATCACCTCGCCGAGGATGCGATCGACGCTCGCCTCGCCCTCCGCGATCGCGAGCTGCGCGAGCGCCTGGTCGCGACGCACCCGTGCATCCGCATCGGCGGCGAGCACGGCCGCGAGCTGTGCCGCGTGCTTCTGCGCGGCATCTGCGACGGCCGCGAGCTGGTTGACCTGCGCGAGGTCGACCGTGTCGTAGAACAGATCGGCGGGCCGCGCCTTCTGGTGCTCCTCGACCAGGCGCTGTCGCTCGATGACGACCGCCTTCTCGCGCTCGACGGCTCGATCGAGCTTTGCGAGCTTCTCGACGAGCACCTCGAACCGCGACGCATCCGCGGCCAGGAGCCGCTGCAGAGCATCGTCGTCGAAGCCCGTGCCCTCGCGCGCCGCGGCGAGCGCATCGCTCGCGGCCCGCAGCGCACCGACGAGATCATCGCGGCGCTTCTCCGCTTCCGCACGACGCGCCGCGTGCTCGGCGGCGGCGCGGTCCGCGTCGCGCGCGTCGAGATCGAGCGTGTCGAGCGCCGCGGCGACCGCGGCCTCCGCGCGCGCGACCTTGTCCGTGCGCGTCCGCCACGCGGCGGCGAGCTCCGACATCCACGCGCGGTAGTCGTCATAGGTGGGGGCGGACCCGCGCGCGGTACGGCGCGCCGCGCCCGGGACGCTCTCGGGTGCAGCCTCGCTCCACCGCGCGATCGCGGCGTCGAGCTCGCGCGTCAGCTCGGCGTGCCTGTCCGCGCGGCCCGAGCGCTCACCGTCGAGGCGGCCGATCGTCGCGTCGACGTCGGCGAGCTTGCGATCGAGCTCGGCCAGGCGCGCGGTCGCGTGATCGAGCGTGGTCTGACACAGCGCGACCTCGGCCTGCGCCTCGGTGGCCGCCTTCGTCGCCGCCTCGGTCTGGCTGCGCGTCGCGCGCGCCGCCTCGAGGCCCTTGGTCGCGGCGGCGTGGAGCTCGGCGGCGAGCTGGGCGGCCTCGTCGGACGCCGGATCGCGCACGAGCGACAGCTCGCCGAGCGCGGTGAGCTGCTCTGCCCACGTGGGCACCGACGCCTCTGCGCTCGCGAGCGCCGTCATGCGGTGCTTGCCGAGCCGGGCGATATCGGCCGCGCGGTGCGTCGCGCGAACGTCGAGCGTCGCGAGCAACTTCGTCGCGACGTCGATCTGTCCGCTGACCTCGACGAGCTGCGCGGTCGCGGAGGCGATCACGCCGTCGAGCGCACCGCGGTCGCGCCATGGGTGCTCCTCGGCGCCGCACAGCGGACACGGCTCGCCCTCGACGAGCTCGGTGCGTGCGTGCTCGTAGCCCGCCGCCTTGCGCAGCTCCTCGACGACACGCGTGCGCTCGGCTCGCACGATCAGCGCGCGCTCGTACGTGACATTCGCCATCACGCGCGCTTCGGCGTCCGCGGCCTCGTGCGCGGTGTGCTCGGCGAGCTGGCGATCGATCTCCTCGCACGCGTTGCGCGCCTGGCGCGCGGCCGCCGCGACGGCGACGAGCTGCTCGACGTCCGACTTGCGGCGGCGTGCTTCGTCTTCCTGCTTGCGCGCTGCTTCGAGCGACAGGCCGCGGCGCTTGGCGAACGCCTCGACCTTGCGCTGCGCCTCCGCGTGCTTGTCGGCGGCCTTCTTCACCTCGTCGACCGCGTCGGCGCGCGCCTTGACGAGCTTGCCGCGCGACTCGGTGTGCTCGGCGATCATGCGGCCCGTCGCGATCACCGCGTCGGCCGCGACCGCGTGCTGGGCGAACTTCGCGTCGATCTCGCTCCACGCGGCGATCTCCGGCGCGAGGGCGACGCGCTTCATGATCCACTCCGCGTCGGCGGCCGCCGCGCGCGCGAGCGTATCGGCGCCGGTGACGTCGGTCGCGCGGCGCGCATCGGTCACGATCGCGAGCAGGCGCCGCGAGCTCGGCACGAACGCCGGACTGTCGTCGAAGCGCGAGTCTTCGCGCTCCGCGCCGCGCACCATCGCATGCGCGTCGCGGTCCTCGCGCCCTGCGCCGGCGAGCATGCCGCGTGCGTCGTCTTCGCGCTCCGCGCCGGCGAGCATGCCGCGAGCGTCGTCGTCGCGCTCCGCGCCCGCGAGCATGCCGCGAGCGTCGTCGTCGCGCTCCGCGCCCGCGAGCATGCCGCGAGCGTCATCCGGGCGCTCGGCGCCGCCGTGCGCGTCGCCATCGCGTACCACCCGCAGCCCGCGCGCGGCCGTCGGGTCCGACGTGCGGCGCGCGTAGACACCTCGATCGCTCGCGCGGCGCTCGACGGCACGCAGCTCGACGAGCCCCGCGGCGACTCGCGCGGAGCGCAACGGGGCGAGTAGCTCCGCGAGCTCGCCGCGACGCGCGAGCGTGGTCGCGTGCGCCTCGATCGCGCGTTGCGCTGCATCGGCGGCGCTCGCTGCATCCGCGCGCGCGAGCGCGAGCTGGCGATCGGCGCGCGCCGCTTCTTCCCACGCGGGCCGCAGCGCCTCCGCGCGACGGCGCAGCGCGAGCTCGGCGCGATCGGCCTCGGCGTCCGCGATCGCCTGCGCGGCCGCGGCGTGCGCGGCCTCCGCCTTCGCGAGCGCGTCGGCGCGCACCGCCGCTTCGACGCCCCAGCGATGCGCGCGTTCGGCGGCCTCGAAGCGTTTCTTCGCCGCGAGCTTGGCCTCCTCGGCGAGGGCGAGGTCTCGCTCGGCGGCGCGGCGCGCGTCGTCGTCGAGTACGGCGATCGCGTGCGCGTACGTGCGGCCGCGCGACAGCGCTTGCTCCGCGAGCGTAGCGCGCAGGTGCGCCGCGACGCTGAGACGCGAGTAGATCTCGGTGCCCGTCATGCGCTCGAGGAGCTCGCTGCGGTCCTTGCCGTCGGCGCGCAGGAACGCGGCGAACTCGCCCTGCGCGAGCAGCGCGGAGCGACGGAATTGATCGAAGGTCAGGCCGAGGCGCTCGTGGATCGCCTCGAGCGTCTCCGTCTTGGTGCCGCCGAGGCGCTCGTTGCCGTCGAGCGCGATCAGCGAGACCTGCTGCGCCTGGATCGTTCCGTCGGCCTGGCCTCGCGCGCGACGAACGCTCCACCGCGCTCGGTAGCGGCGCGCGTCTCCGCTCTCGAAGTCGACCTCGGCCCAGCCCTGCGCGGCGCCGCGGCGAAGCAGCGTGCGCACGTCCTGCGCGCCGAGGGCGAGCGGATCGTCCTCGCCGCGCCCGACCTGCACGCGCGAGTGGTTCGTCAAGCGCGGCGTGCGATCGAACAGCGCGACGCACAGCGCGTCGAGCAGCGTGCTCTTACCCGCGCCCGTGTTGCCGACGATGGCGAACACGCCCGCCGCGCCGAGCGGACCGCTCGCCAGATCGATCTCGAACTCGCCCGCGAGGCTCGCGAGGTTGCAGCCGCGGATCGCGAGGATCCTCATGGAAGCACCCAGCCCGTCATGACATCTCCGGATCGGCGAGGTCGCCCTGCACCTCGGCGAGCAGGCGATCGAAGCCCGCGAGGACCTCGGGCGTCGGCGGCTCCACGTGATCGCGCGACCACAGGCGACCGAACACCTCGCGCGGATCGAGCTCGGCGAGGCGACGCGCGACGTGCACGCCGTCGGCGAGCGCACGCCCGTCGCCCGTGTGCTCGACGTGCAGGTAGACGAGGCGCGCGCGCTTGTCGGCGAGCGCCGTCTCGACGAGCGAGCGCAGCTTGGGCTCGGGCTTGTCGAGCGCGACCACGACCTCGAGGTACGGCCGCGCGTGGTCCTCGATCCACTCGCCGTCGGCGCCGCGCGCGCGCAGCGGCAGGGCGTCGAGCGCGCCGAGCACGTCGGCGAGCGGCGCGGCACCGCGCGCGGGCACGCGCACGATGTCGATCGTCTGCGGGATCGGCAGCGAGCGGATCTCGGCGACGCGACCACCGGCGACGTCGAGCGCGACGACCTGGTGCTTGTAGTGCGCCTCGTCGAGCGACAGCGAGATCGGCGCGCCCGCGTAGCGGATGGTCTCGCGCATCACGCGCTGTGGCCGATGGATGTGCCCGAGCGCGACGTACGCGAGCTCGTCGGGGAACAGGCGCAGCGGCGCGCTCTCGACGCCGCCGATCGACACGCGGCGTTCGCTGAGGTACGCCGCGTCCGCGCCGGCGACGTAGAGGTGGCCCATCGCGATCAGCGCCTGCCCTTCGGTGCGGCGAGCGCGCATGCCCTCGAGCACCTCGGCGTAGATCGCGCCGACGGGATCATCGATGCCGTGGTCGATGTCGACGGGCCGCAGGAACGGCACCGCGGCGACGAGGCCGCAACCGCCGGCGATCGGGATCAGCACGCGGTCGAGATCGATGCCGCCGGCCTCCGTGCGCGGCAGGCCACCGATCACGTGCACGCCCAGCTCGCGCAGCACCGGTGACGCCGCGCCGAGCCGCGCGGGCGAGTCGTGGTTGCCGGCGATCGCGATGATGTCCATCGCCGGACACGCGCGGCGCGCCTGCGCGAGGAACTCGAACCACATCCGCTCCGCGCTCGCGGGAGGCGTGGCGCTATCGAACACGTCACCGGTGATCAGCAGCGCGTCGGGCATCTCGCGGGCGCACGTGGTCACGAGCCACGCGAGGAACGCTTGATGCTCGTGGTCGCGCGTCACCTCGCCTCGCAGGGTGTGGCCGAGGTGCCAATCGGAGGTGTGGAGGATCCGCATCGCGATCGGCAGGATCGCAGAGGGGTCTGACGTTCACGTCCCGCGGATCTCGGAGTGATCTCCGAGCGATCCCGACTTATCCACAGGGATGGCGTGATCGCGAGCTACCCACCGCTAGGGGTAGCGCTATTGCTCGCATTCGCAGATCGCGCGCGAGCTCGTCTGGCAGCTCGTGTCGTTCCAGGCCCGGTTGTTCTGGTGCACTTCCACGCAGTCGGCGTTGTTGATGTTGTTCGGCTGGCCCATGTCCCACGGCAGGAACGTCTGCGGGTCGCCCTTCACGTTGAGGTACGTGCCCTCGGTCGCCGAGTCGGTCACGCCGATCCACCAGTCGCCGCCCGGGACGAGCGTGTTGATCGCCATCAGCTCCGCCGCGTCGTCGGGGATCGCGAGGTACGCGTTCGCGCCGTCCGCCGCGCACGCGGTGCGCTGGGCGTTCCACGACGCGGCGGTGTCGATGAAGCGATAGACACGGTTCGCCGGGGCGCCGGTGACCACCGCGTACGTGGCGGGACACGCGGGCGCCATGTCGATCGGTGCGTCGGCCATCGCATCGTCGATGACCGGCGCGTCCTCGACGCCACCATCGTCGCCGCCTCCGCCATCGGCGCACTGACCGGCGTAGCTGCCGGCGGACTCTCCGAAGCGCTGCCCGCTCGGGCATCCGCTGTCCTCGAAGCTGCAGAAGCCGACCGCCTGGCACACGCCACCGCCGCATTGCGTGGAGTCGATGCAGTGAAACTCCGTCGAGCGCAGGCATCCGCCGAGCAACACCGCGGAGAGCAGCAGCGCCTTCACCACGCACCTCCCCAGGTGACGATGCCACCCCCGCGCGTCGGCGTGATCGCGAGGCGCGGCTCTGTCTCGGTAGGCTCCCTCGTCACGATGCGGGTAACACCGTATCCCAGAAGCGCAGCGCCACCACCGATCAACACGATGGACAGGATCCGCTTGCTGCGCGCTCCGTCGACGAGGTCGGCATACGTGGAGTGGTCCATCGCGGCCTCGGCGTCGTCGAGGTCCTTGCGCGCACTGATGTAGACGAACACGCCCGCGCCCGCGGCGATCAATCCCCCGCCCACGAGGCCAGCGCCGATCGCATCGCGATACCACGGCAGCGACGGTGGCGGCGGCGGCGGTGGCGGCGGCTTCACCGGCTCGGGCGGCGGCGGTGGCGGCGGATCGGGCGGCAGCTGCGCCTTGCACACCTCGATCGCCTCGCGCGTGTCCTTCTGGGCCGCCTCGCCCGGATTGGTCGCGAGGAACTGCTCGTAGAAGCTGATCGCCTCCTTGCACTGCAACAGCTTCACGTGCACCTGCGCGATCGCGTACAGGAGCTCGGGCCGCGGATCCTTGTCGTACGCGGCTTGAAGGTTCGCGAGCGCGGTCGCGAAGTCACCTGCCTCGTGCGCCTTCATCGCCTTCGCGATCAGCGCCTTCGCTTCCTGTTGTGGCGTCTTCGCGAGCGCGACTGCCGGCGCGACCGCGAGCAACGCAGCGACGAGAGTTGCTTTCATCATCTCTTCTTCGGGAATAGCGAGTTCGGATCCCAGCCCGTGTCCTTCGGTGGAGGCTTCTTCACCGGACGCTTCTTGGCCGGTGGCTTCTTCGCGGGCGGCTTCTTCACCACCTTCGGCTTCGTGGACACCTTCGCCGTTGTCTTCGCCGGCTTCTTCGCCGGCTTCTTCGTCGGACGCTGTGTCGTCTTGTCCGGAGGCGGCGTCGGCTCGGCCGTCGGCTCGGGCGTCGGCGTCTCTGTCGGCGTCGCGGTCCCGGTTTCCGTCGGCGTCGCGGTCCCGGTCTCCGTCGGCGTGTCGGTCTCCGTCGGCGTCGGCGTCTCCGGTGTCTCGGTCGGCGTCGGCGCCGGCTCGGGCGACTTCGGCGTCGCGATCTCGTCGGTGCCACCGCGAGCGCTTCTCTCGTCATCGCCACCGCGCGTCGCCAGCACGATGACCGCGATCAGCAAGAGCGCGCCGGCGCCCGCGGCGATCAGCTTCTTCTTCTTGCCCGACATCGGCGATGCATCGATCGTCGGCGCGGCGGGCATCCACCCCGGCACGGGCATCGGCGTCGACGTCGGCGCGGGCTGCGCGCTCGCGTGATCCGGACGCAGCCGTGGGTAGTCCGTGATCTCGGGCATCATCGGCGGCGGCGGCAACGGCGTGATCCGATCCTGCGAGCCGCGCTCCGGCGGGCCGACGCGCAGCTGCGGCTCTGGTTGCGTCCACGCCGACGGGACCGGGATCGGTTGCGGCAGCTCGTTCTCCGGCCGATCGGGCATCACGCTCGTCGGGCCGTCCTCCGCGATCGATTCGTCGGCGACGCTCGTCGGACCGTCGTCGATCTCGGTCTGTTCGGCGAACGTCGGGGCGTCGCTACCGGCACGCGCTTGCACCGCCCGCGCGCCCGCTTCCGCTGCGTCCGCGGCCGCATCCTCGGCATCGGTCTTCGCCGCCTCCGCCGCGAGCGCCGCGAGCACGAGCGACTTCGAGCGCACCACCACCGACGGCTCGTCGGGCTCGAACACGTCCGGGTTGTTCCAGATCGACGGCGATTTGAGCGCGACCTCGCCATGCCGGCTGCTCAGCGGATCGATCTCGGTCTCCGGCTCGTCGACGGGCAACGGCAACCGTCGCGACGACGAGCTCGTCGATTCGGCCTCGACGACCAGCGCCATCGCCTGCGACGAGGCCGCAAGCACCGGCGGCGCTTCGAGCGCCTGCATCGGCGGTGGCGTCTTGCGCGCCGGCGCGTCGATCGCGAGCGCTTGCATCGGCGGTGGCGTGTTGCGCCTCGGTGTGTCCGTCGCGAGCGCCTGCATCGGCGGTGGCGTCTTGCGCGCCGGCGCCTCGGTCGCGAGCGCCTGCGCATCGGTCGCGAGCGCCTGCATCGGCGGTGGCGTGTTGCGCCTCGGCGCCGCTTGGATCCCGTCGCCCGACGACGCGGCCATCGCTGCCGACGACGCGGCCATCGCTGCCGACGACGCGGCCATCGGCGTCGCGCCCATCGGCGACGCGGCGTTCGACGACGCGGCCATCGGCGACGCGGCCATCGGCGACGCGGCGTTCGATGGCGAACTCGATGCGCCCGCGCTCGATGCGCCCGCGCTCGATGCGCCCGCACCCGATGCGCCCGCACCCGAGGCGCCCGCGCTCGATGCGACCGCGCCCGATGCGCCCGCACCCGATGCGCCCGCACTCGATGCGCCCGCACCCGATGCGCCCGCACTCGATGCGACCGCGCCCGATGCGCCCGCAGCCGATGCCGAACCGCCCGCGCTCGATGCGCCCGCACCCGATACCGAACCGCCCGCGCTCGATGCGCTCGCACCCGATGCCGAACCGCCCGCGCTCGA
>CAZUAR010000015.1:195111-227367 GCA_964617845.1 uncultured Kofleriaceae bacterium
CCGAACCGCCCGCGCTCGATGCGCTCGCACCCGATGCCGAACCGCCCGCGCTCGATGCGCTCGCACCCGATGCCGAACCGCCCGCGCTCGACGCGCCCGCACCCGATGCGCCCGCGCTCGATGCGCTTGCGCCAACAGCTGAACGCGATGCGCCCGCTGCGGCTGCTCCGCCCGATCCCGACGACATCACCGATGGCAACTTCGATGTCGCCGGCGCCCCACCGGGCTTCTGCGCGAACGCGGTGACCGAGAGCCCCGAGCTCGGCCGCGGCGACGCTGCAACCCTCGTGGACCTGGGCTCGCTCGACGTCGATGCGTCGCGCGGCGGTGGCTTCGCTGCGTTCGCCGGCGATGGCTTGGATGCGTCGGTCGACTTCGATCCCGCGCTCGCCGCCGGCTTGGCTGCGTCGCCCGGCTTCGTGCTCGCGTTCGCCAGTGGTGCCTGGCCGAGCGAGGTCGCCTTCGGGGCAGGTGTCGCGTCCTTGCGCGGCGCGGTCGTGGACACCTTCATCGGCGCCTGACCGAGCGATGTCGCCTTGGGTGGTGGCGTCGCGTCCTTGCGCGCCGCGGTCGTGGAGGCGACCTTCGCGCCGGTCGCGTCCTTGCGCGGCGGGGCCGTCGAGTCGATCTTCACGGCGCTCGATGGCACCGCCGGAGCAGCCGGCTCGACGGGAATCTCGAGCAGGTCCGCGACGGGATCGACGCGCGTCGAGCCGTCTTCGATCGGCTCGAACTTCGGGCTGACCGGAATCTGCACGGTCTTCGTCTTCGCGCGGCGCGTCGGCATCGGCGCGACGGGCACCTGCGTCGTCCGGAACGCGGCCTTGTCGCGCGGACGGCCTTGCGCGACGACGGGGCCCTCGGGGATGCGCACGGCGGCGGAGCGCTGCTCGCCGATCGCTTGCGGGACGTTTATTGCCGCTGGCTTCGTCGGGGGCTGATCGCTGATCGCGTTGTTTCGCGCGCGCGTGATCGGCGATTCCTTCTTGGCGGACGGATCCGTGTAGTCGTACGAGCCCGTCGGTGGCGCGGCGAGGCCGGGATAGGCACCGTCGAAGTCCGGCGAGGTGGAGCGCGGGCGATCGTCGTCGCCGAGCCACGGCTCGACGCGATGACCGAACAGATCCTTCATGAACGCGGCGAGCGCGAGGCCCGACGAGCGCAGGTCCTCGGCCGAGGCGAGCATGTCGAGCGCGTAGAACATCTGCTCGGCGGTCTGGTAGCGCTGCGCGGGATCGCGCGAGAGCGCCTTCAGCACGATCTTGTCGAGGGCGGGCGAGACGTCGGAGCGATGCGCGCTCGGCGGCGGCACGTTCGCCTCGACGACGGCCGACATCGTGAGGAACTCGTTGTCGCCCTTGAACAGGCGGCGGCCGGTGATCAGCTCGAACAACACGATGCCGAGCGCGAACACGTCGGAGCGGCGATCGATCGCGCCGCCGACGCACTGCTCGGGCGCCATGTACGGCGCCTTGCCGACGAGCATGCCGGCCTGGGTCTCCGTGCGGCGCATCGCGGCGCGGGCGATGCCGAAGTCCACGACCTTCACGTTGCCGTCGTAGCCGAGGAGGATGTTCGCCGGCGTGACATCGCGGTGCACGATGCCGAGCGACTGGCGGTCGGGGCCGACCGCTTCGTGCGCGTGGTGGAGCGCGCCGGCGACGGAACAGACGATCGAGATCACGTGCTCGAGCGGCATGTGCTCGCCGCGCTCGAACAGGCGGCCGAGCACGCGGCGGAGGTCCTCGCCGTGGACGTACTCCATGGCGAAGTACGGCTTGCCATCGTCCTCGCCGATGTCGTGGACCTGGACGATGTTGTGGTGATGCAGCGCGGCAGCGAGGCGCGCTTCCGCGAGGAACATCTCGATGAACGCTTCGTCGCGCTCCTGCTCCGCGCGGATCCGCTTGATCACGAAGTGGCGCTCGAAGCCTTCGAGCCCGCGCGCGCGCGCGAGCAATAGCTCCGCCATGAGGCCGCTCGCGAGATGCTTGACGATCTCGTAGCGACCCAGCTGCGCACCCGCTGGGACCGTCAGCACCACTCTCTATAAGCGTGCGGTGATCGGCTACGTCGCGTCAACATTCGGAGGGGTACCCTCCATAACAGCGACCGACGGTGGCGCCGATGTAGGTGTGCGCCCCTCGCACCGTTGACAGCGCCCTCGCGGAAGGCCCTACTCGGAGGGTGCGAATCCTTCTGGGCGTCGCCCTGATCTCCGCCTGCGCGACGAGCCCCGACGCGCCGCTGAGCTCGGCCACGTTCACGCCCGATCCGTCGGTGCGGACCTCGCGCGCGAAGGGCGCGTTCGTCAGCTACGGCAACCCGTTCCATAAGTGGGGCATCGAGCTCGGCACGATCGAGAGCTGCACCGGCGACGTGATCGCCGAGATCGAGCTCACGACGCTGTCCAGCGTGACCGATCTGCCGGTCGGCTCGTACCCGCTGCGCACGACCGAGACGCCGCAGATGCTTCCCTCGGCGTACCTGCGCTACGGCGCCAACACCGGCATCGACGGCACGTTGATCATCGAGAGCGTCACGCCGACCTTCATCACCGGTTCGTTCTCGGGCAACGCGATGATCAACGGCGTCGCTACGCCGATCACGGCGGACTTCGGCTCGCCGGTCTGCCTCTAGCTACGTCTCGGACTTCGTCGAGCCGGGCGCCTGCACCTCGCGCAGGAACGCCTCCTCGCTCGCCGACAGCGGACGGCCCTTGAGGCGCTCGAGCTCGTCGCGCGACAGCCCGCCGACCTTCTGGCGATGCCGCGCCATCGCGACGTGCGCGCGCGCGATCGACGACGTGACGTCCTCGAACGACTCGAACGTCGTCGGCGATCGCCCCGGATACGCGCGCAGCAGCTCGGTGATGCGCGTCTCGTGGCGCGCGATGATCTCGTTCAGCGTCGACTGCAGCGGCAAGCGCTCGACCTTGGCCTCTGGCGGAGGCTCGAGGCGATCGACGCCGCTCGTGTTGCTCGTGACGAGAAACGATCCCTGCACCTCGCTCACGAGCTCGAGCACGCGCAGGTGCCGCGGAAACAGCTGCACCAGCTGCAACAGCGAGACGACGACGCCGCGCGGATGCAGGTGATACGCGGTCGCGCGGATCATGCCGCCGGCGTCGATCATCATGCGCATGAACGTGCGGTTCTGGGGATAGATGCGCGACAGCGTGAGGTCCTCGACGTCGGCGAGGAACCGATACCCGCGCGACTCGAGCTCCTTCTTCACGCGGTCGTAGAACTCGATGTCGGCCTCGGGGAACTCGCCCGGCTCCACGCGCACCAGCTCGTGCGGCTCGCCGTACACCGCATCGAGACGCGCACGCAGGGCCGCGCCGCCGAAGCCGGTCGGACGGCGCAAGCCGAGCGCGACCGCGACGACGAGCCACAGGCCCATCATGAGGAAGAACACTTCCACGCGCGCATTGTGCCACGCACCGAGGCATTGCCGCGCACGCGTCACCGCGATCGACGCGTGGCACCCCATCGACACGCGCAAAATGGCGCGGCCATCGGCGCGAGGTACATTCGCCCCCGTGAGCTGGCCGATCACCTGGGACGACGTTCTCGCCGCGCGCGCGCGGATCGCACCGCACGTGTCACCGACGCCGCTGCGTCACTACCCGGCGCTCGACGCCGCGACCGGGGCGCGCGTCCTCGTGAAGCACGAGAACCACCTGCCGACGAACGCGTTCAAGGCGCGCAACGCGCTCTCGTTCATGACCGCGCTGTCCGCCGACCAGCGCGCGCGGGGCATCATCGCCGCCACGCGCGGCAATCACGGCGCGGGCCTCGCGTGGGCCGGCGCGCGCCTCGGCGTGCCCGTCGTGATCTGCGTGCCGCACGGCAACAACCCCGAGAAGAACGCCGCCATTCAGAGCCACGGCGCCGAGCTGATCATCTCGGGCCGCGATTACGACGAGGCCGTCGAGGTCGCCACGCGCCTGTGCACCGAGCGCGGCCTCGTGATGGCCCACTCGACCAACGACGCAACGATCGTCGCCGGCGCCGCCACCCTCTCCGCCGAGCTCTGCGAGCAAGCCGCCGCCACCGACGAGCAGCTCGACGCGATCGTCGTCGCTGTGGGCGGCGGTTCACAGGCAGTCGGCGCGATCGTCGCCACTCGCCATCTCCGCCCGTCGGTGCGCGTGTTCGGCGTGCAGGCCGCCGCGGCCTCCGCGATCCACGACTCGTGGCACGCCAAGCAGCGCCTGACCACCACCAGCGCGAACACGTTCGCCGACGGTCTCGCCACCCGCGCGACGTACGACCTGACCTGGCCCGCCCTCCGCGATGGTCTCGCGGGCTTCGTCACCGTGACCGAAGCCGAGCTCGCGTCGGCCGTGCGGCTCATGATCGAAGCCACGCACAACCTCGCCGAAGGCGCCGGCGCCGCCGGCCTCGCGGGGCTCGTCGCGCTCCGCGATCAGCTCGCCGGCAAGACCGTCGCGATCGTGCTGTCGGGATCGAACATCGATCAGCCCACGCTGCGCCACATGCTCGCAGCGCCCTGACGCGCCGGCGTCGCGACGAGCGCGATCATCCGGCCGACAGGTGCATCACTTGCTGTTCGCGAGGACCCGTGCGCGAACGAGGCGCTTCACGTTCGCCTTCAGCGTCACGATCTCCTCGGGCGCGAAGGTGCGCTGCGCCATCGGCGGCTCCTCACGCTCGGTCTTGTTCATGATCGAGATCGCGTACGTCGAGTGCTTGAGGCCGAACAGGTGGCCGAGCTCGTGCGCGAGCACGCGGTCCGGCGCGATCGCCGACAGGATGATGTACTTCGTGTCGTCCTTCTTGAGCGTCACGCCGCGGATCTCCTTGTCGGCGACGTCGACGTCCTGCAGGCGAGTCGTGACGAACACGTGGATCACGCGCCCGCGCACGTACTTCCTCAGCGACGTGCGATCGGCGATCGTGTCGACGCGCTCCATCGTGTCGGAGTCGACCTTCGCGATCTTGAAGCTCGCGCCGACCTCGGCGAAGTGCTGGTTTGCCATCGCGACCTGCGTGGCGATGAACGCCGGCTCGACGACACCGTCGGCGACGTGCAGATGGATCGAGAAGCAATACGCGCGCTCGGGCACGCACGCCGGCGCGGCGTCGATGAACGCGCTCCGCGTCGACGACGCCACCGCGTTCGTCGCGAGCATCGCACCCGTACCGATCGCGAGCGCGACCACCATGAGCCCTCGCGCCGATCGCGCGCCCCTCGTGGCGAGTAAATCGATCGTGAACGAAGCACGCGTCACACGACACGCATCCCTTCGAGGACGACGAGAACCACCGCGAAGGTCATGCGCGCGAGCATCGGCGCGATGACGTTGCGCTTGGCGGCGACATAGATCCACCCGAGGCCGATGCCCCAGATGGCCGCGCCGATTCGCACGGTGAGATCGCCTTGCGTGACGAGCGCCTCTGCGAACGCGCCGACGAGAACCGCGAGCACCACGTGCGCCGGCGAGGGAGGCAGCCCCTCGCGCGACGTCCTGGCGGGCGACGCGAGCCCCTCGCGCGATGCGAGCACCGTCGAGCCGCGACTCGTGGACAGCTCCAGCACGCGCTCGACGATCCATCCTCGGAGCGCGGCCTCCATGCACGCCGACACCATCGCCGCGTAGATCACGACGCCCCCGAGCATCGCGAAGTTGCCGCGGACGACCGCGTTGGTCGACCACTCGACAGCGCGCGCGGTGAGCGACTCGACGAGCGGCGTGCCCGCGATCAGCGCCAGGAGCAGGCCCGCGATGCCCGCCGCGAGGCCGACGAGCGCGTGGAAGCCGTTCGCTGCCCCGACATCGCTCCAGCTCGCGCCGCGGATCCACTTCGCGAGCGATGCCGCCATCACGAGCGGGATCGCGAGAGGCAGCGGATCCGGCCACGGGACGATCGCGATCGCGAGGACGATCGCGATCTCGACCGGGACGAGGCCGCGCATCGGACGTGCGTCGGATGGCGGCGGAAGTGGCGCGCGCATCGGCAACGCATCGGAAGGCACCGGGCCTGGCGACCGCATCGATGCCGCATCATCTGTCGATGGGGGCGCGTCCGCGGATGACGCGCGGGCATCGGATCGCGATGCTTCGTCGGTATCGGTGGGAGGCGAATCCGGCACTGCCTTTGCCTACGTTAGCAGGCGGTGCCGGTGACACTTGTTGGTGTCGATACCTGCGCCGGAAGGCTGGGGCAGATAACTCATGAACTTTCCACGCAACCCGCTCGGAGCTTCGCTGTCGTTCTCTGTGATGAAGGGGCTCGTCGCCGCTGTAATCGTCCTTTACACCTCCACCGCTGCCTTTGCAGCGCCGACACAGGAGCAGCTCGAGGAGCGCAAGGCCGCGCTCGACAAGAAGCTCGCGAGGCAGGGGTTCACGGTGGTGGTGTCGCCACCGTTCGTGGTGATCGGCGACGAGAGTGCGAAGAAGGTCTCGTCGCGCGTGAGCTTCGTGAACTGGGTGATCGAGCTGATCGAGAAGGACTACTTCTCGAAGCAGCCCGACAAGGTGATCGAGATCTGGTTGTTCCGGAACGAGAAGACGTATCGCGCGGGCGCCAAGAAGTTCTTCGATGACGAGCCCGACACGCCGTACGGCTACTACTCGTCGGAGGACGACGCGCTGGTCATGAATATCGGCCCGGGTGCGGGCACGCTCTCGCACGAGCTCGTGCATCCGTACATCGAGGCCAACTTCCCCGACGCGCCGTCGTGGTTCAACGAGGGGCTCGCGTCGCTGTACGAGCAACCGCGCGAGCGCGATGGACACATGTGGGGCACCACGAACTGGCGGTTGCCGGGGCTGCAGGCGATGATCCGCGCGAAGAAGCTGCCGTCGCTGAAGGCGCTGTTGTCGACGACGCGCGACGGGTTCTACAACGCGAGGTTCGACTCGTACGCGTACGCGCGGTTCTTGTGCCAGTACCTCCAGGACCACGGCAAGCTCCGCGAGTTCTACAAGCGGTTCTCGACGGACACGAAGGACCTCACCGGTCAGCGCGCGATGGAAGCCGTGCTCGGCCAGGACCTCGCGTCGTTCCAGCCCGTGTTCGAGAAGTGGGCGATGTCACTGCGTCGCTGACGCTCGCGATTCGTGCGCGAGCGTTCGCGTATGCTCGGTGCATGTTGCGGGTCGCGATCGCGAGCGTGGTGGCCGCTGGCTGCGCCGGTGAGCCGGTGGAGTACGAGGTCACGACGTCGCTGCCGAGCGGCAGCGCGGCGCGCCTCGTGTTCGACGGGTTGCTGTACGTCTCGAAGACCGAGATGTACGAGGTCAGCGACTACGACGAGCTGCGCGATGTCGCGGTCAGCGTGGTCGTGCGCGCGAACAACGTCGACAACTTCGTGGTGCTGCCATTCGCGGCGAGCGGCTGTGGCTCCGACGAGTGGATGCACTCCGGGGAGCTGACGCGGATCGAGGTGCGCTACCTCATCTACGCCAGCGGCGCGAGCTACGAGGCGTACACCGACAGCTTGATGTGCTTCGACAGCGAAGGCGAAGGCCGCACGATCGTGCAGTGATCACATCGGCGCCGGCGTGCCCGGTGCGGCGCTGCCGTCGGGGCCGGGCGGTGGATTCGCGAGGCACGCGGTGAGCTCGGCGGTCTCGCGCCAGCCGCACGCGCCGTTCGCTTGCCACTCGCACGTCGCGCTCTTGTAGCAGGCGTGCTCGGGCTTCCACTCGCACGTCGACATCATCTGTTCGCTCGCGCAGATCGTGCCGCTGCAACCGGTGGCCATGCACGTCTTCGCACCGCCCGGCTCACCCGGCGGTGGTGCAGGCGGAGTCGACTTGTTGCCACACGCGGCGAGGACGAGCGCCAATCCAAGGAGGAGCTTCATGCGCGAAGCTTGCCACGAGGCACGATCAGGCGAGCGAGTCGGGCGCCGCGAACAGCGCGCCGAGACGGTGTGCGAATGCGCCCGCTGCCGCGCCATCGATGATGCGGTGATCGAACGTGGCGCACAGGCGCAGCACCGGACGGACCTCCACCCGATCGCCGACCGCCCACGGACGCGGACGGATCTCGGGGACGAGGATCAGCATCGGGCACCGCGCGAGCGGCACGAACGGGGCGAACGCGGTGTCGATGCCGAACATGCCGACCGACGTGACGATCGCGGAGCCGAACGGATCGCGGGGCATGCCCTGCGCCGACAGGTCGACGTGCAGCTCGTTGACGAGGATGTCCGACACGCGCGTCGCCGCGCGCGCGAGCCACCAGGGCAGCTTGCGAAACGCACCACGCGACTTCTCGTAGCTCGCATCGCTGCCCTTGCGAATGCGCCCGGCGCGCTCGGCGATCTCGGCGGCGAGCGTCGCGAGCGGCTTCTCGTCGGCGCGGTCGATGCGCGCGCCCGACAGATCGCGCTGGCCCTCGGTCGCGACCGTGACGAAGACATCGATCGTCGAGCGTTGCTCGAGCTTGCCCCAGAAGCGGACCTTGCCGTTCAGGTGCGGCTGATCGCGCAGCGCGAGCGCCACCGCGCGTGCGACGAGGTGCGTGATCGTCAGCTTCGCGCCCGTCCGCGCGCGCTCGGCGTCGAGGAATGCGAGTGCGGCGGTCGCGTCGATGTCCATCGAGCCGTAGATGCTCGGATCGCTCGGAGCGCGCCACATCGCGGCGGCCATGCGGCGGAACGAAGAAGCGTCGTCGATCGGCGTGAACGTGGTCATGCGGCACCTACCGTGTGAGCGGAAATGGTCGCGTGGTGAAACCCGAGGCGCGGATCGGCGAAGCGCCCCAGGTGCTTGTAGAACGCGCGCATCGGCGGAAATGGCACGCGCGCGTGGAGCTCGAGCGATGGATAGCGATACACGAGCACCTCGTTGAGCCCGCGATGCGCGGACAGCAGGAACCGCTGATCGGGTGACAGGCCGAGCCCGTAGCTGCCGTCGATCGCGCTTCCGCCCGCGATGCGGATCGCCTTGAACAGCCAGTGCGTCGCGTCCGGTAGGTTCACGCGCGAGAGGCTCTCGACGACGTTCGCGACGCCGACGCGCCACGCGCGCAGCTGCTCGCGTGCTCGAGGCCGCTCGTCGACATAGCGCACGTGCTGGAAGTCCGCGAGGTCCACGCGCGCGAGCACGCCCGACGCGCAGCAGTTGTAGAGCACCTCGCTGTCCGTGACGACGACGTCCGACGTCAGCGCGCCCGGCATGTCCTTCGGGATCGCGAGGTGCCGCGTCACGCGCGCGCTCGGCCCATCGACCTCGAACAGGTAGTTCTTGAAGTGCGCGATCGCGTACTCGGTGAAGTCGCCGTCCTGCGGGATGCAGCGCTGCGTCGGCACGTAACACGCGTCGCGCGTCGGATGCACGCCGAGGTGCCACGCGGTCGCGGGCAAGGGCACGACGCGCGAGGTGCCCGTCTGCAGATCGAACACGCCGAGCTGGTTCGCGAACGTGTTCGCGACGTCCATCGCGCCGATGAACAGATAGCGCCCGCTCGGCGAGCGCTTCATCGCGTGCGGCAACGTCACGCCGTGCGCGCCGAGCACCTCCGGCGCGTCGAGGTTGGCGAGCGAGAACCTCCACAGCTCCTTGCCGATCGCGGTGACGAACGTCTCCTCGTCGAGCCACACGACGTGCGTCTGGCTCTCGTAGAACAGCTCGGGCGCGCGCCACCGGAGCGTCGAGGCCCGCGTGATCTCGCGCAGCGTGCGCGGATCGAAGAACACGAGCTGCTGGCTCAGGTTGCCGAGGAAGCCAACGGTTCCTTCCGGCGACAGCTGCACCGCATGCCCACCGGCGACGCCATCGAAGAAGCGAACCTCTGGCTCATAGCGCCCGGCGCCATCGCGCCCGTTCCCGCCAACGCGCTCGCCGGCCACATCCGGCTCGCAGCGCAGTCGCGCGATCCCCGCGAAGCCTTCGAAGCCGTTGAGGCCGTGTCCGTCGAGCGCGATGAAGAAGTCGAACGCGCCGCGGGTGGCGGTGCGCTTGCCTCGGACCCCTCCGCGAGCATCGGTGCGCTTGTCAGTCTCGACTGCCATGCGCCAGTGGTACCGCACCCCACCCGCGCGCCCTCCCACGCGCGCGCCAAGCGCTTACATGATCGCGCCACGCGAGCTTTGCGGGCAACCGCGCGATGCGGCCCGTTCGAGGCGTGCGATGC
Source organism: uncultured Kofleriaceae bacterium (assembly GCA_964617845.1). GTDB lineage: Bacteria > Myxococcota_A > Polyangia > Haliangiales > Haliangiaceae > JABFXX01. Next base: position 205,233 of record CAZUAR010000015.1, read on the forward strand.
GGCTCGTTCGAGGCGTGCGGTGCGGCTAGTTCGTGGCCTTGACCGGCACGATCTCGATCGTCTTCGTCACGCCGCCGCGATCGACGCCGAGCACGAGCTTCGCGCCGGGCTTCTTGTTCCACGCGAGCATCATCGCGCCGCCGGGGAGCAGGCCGTTGACGGGCGCGCCGTCGATCGTGACGAGCTTGTCGCCGATCTGCAGGCCCGCTGCTTTCGCCGGCCCGCTCGCGTCGACGACCGCGATCACGAGCGGCAGCGTGAGCGGCTTGATGCGGAAGCCCGGATCGCTCGGCGGTGGCTCCGCCTTGACCGACTTCAGCTCGATCTTGCCGCCGGCCGCGGAGACGTCGGCGTCGCCGCCCGCCACCGAGTACGTGTTGTCCGAGTAGAAGCACATCACGCGCGCCTTGCCGATCGGCGCGGGGATCTTGAACGCGCCCTTCGCGTCGGTCGTGTTCTCGGGCGTCGCGGGTGCGTTCGCCCAGTCGCCGGACTGGCCGCCCATCGATTGCGCCGCGACGCACGAGAAGCCCGCGAGCGGTTGCTTCGTCGTGAAGTCGGTGACGGTACCCTCGACGAAGCCCTTGCCCTTGCTCTCGAGCTTCACCTTCGTGACCGCGCCGGACTTGACCTCGACCGATTGGCCCGCGTTCTCGTCGCCGGCGAGCGCCTCGACGACGTAGCGGCCCGGCGCGAGGCCCGTGATCGAGAACAAGTTGCCCTCGAGCACCGCGTCGTTGCCGAGCTGCAGCTCGGCGGTGAGCTGGCGCGCGTGGACGCGCGGAGGCGAGGTGAAGTTCGCGATCGTGCCCTCGATGGCGCCCGGACGGATCACCTTGATCACCACGTCCTGCCGGCCCGCCTCGACGTCGAGGATCTCCGCTTCGCTGCCGTCGCCGGCGTGCGCGTGCAGCGTGTAGTGGCCCTTGGCGAGGTTGTCGATCGTGAAGTGGCCGCTCGCGTCCGCGCGGATCGACGGCAGCACCGCGAACGGAAACGCGAACGTCCCGCGGCTGATCGCCTCGACGTGTACGTCGGCGACGGGCGCACCGCCGTCGTCGACGACGCGCCCACCGATCGACATCACGTCGTGCGCGATCGCGATCTTGATCCTTGATGATCGTCTCGCCGTCCGCGACGTCGATCTCCATCGCGGGCGGAGTCGCCGGCGCGAACGCGACGCGCGAGCCGGGCGACGGGAACACCGCGACGCGATACGCGCCGCCGCCGAGCATCGACGTGCACTGGAAGCGGCCCTGGTCGTCGGTCATCGACTCGCCGAGGTCGCCCTTCGGCTCGATCATGCGCACGTAGACGTGCGGCACCGGCTCGCCCTGCGCGTTCACGACGACGCCGTGCACCTCGGCGCCGCCGGTCAGCTCGATGTCCTTCTCGACGTCAGCGCCCTGCGCGATCGCCACCTTCTGCCACGGCGCGAACGCGCTGATCGCGCCGTACACCTGCACGGTGACCTGCAGCTCGCCCGGCGGCAGGCCGCGGATCTCGTAGTGGCCCTTGCCGTCGGAGCGCGCCTGCGGACCGATAGACGTCTGCACGATCGCATCCGCCACCGGCTTGCCGTGCCGCGTGATCGTCCCGTGCAGCGAGGGCAGCTGCTCGACCTCGATCGTGACGTCATCAAGCGAGCGGCCCTTCACGACGAGCTCCTTCGGCGAGACGACCTTGTACGCGCCGGCGACCAGCCTGTGCGCGCCCTGCGGGACACCGTCGAGCGAGAAGGCGCCGTCGGCCTGCGAGTAGCTCGCGCGCTTCGAGAGATCCGGCGTCGCGATCATCACGCGCGCGCCCGCGACGGGCTTGCCGTCCATCATCACGCGCCCCGTGACGCGAGCGCGCTTCTCGACGACGATCGTGATGTCCTGGTTCGCACCCGGCGCCGCGACCGCCGCCTTTGCCGTCGTGGTGCCGAAGCCTTCGGCCGACGCCGCCAGCAGGAAGCGCCCCGGCGGCACGTTCGAGATGCGGAACTTGCCCTCGGCGTCGGCGGTCGTGTGGCCATCGCCCAAGAAGTGCGGCTGCTCGATCGCCTGTGGCAGCGCGATCACGCGCGCGAACGGCACCGCCGCGCCGCGCTCGTCGACGACCGAGCCCGCGAGCACCGCCTCCGGCACGAGCTCGAAGTTCTGCTTCAGCTCGCCGACGAGGTGCAGCGGGCGATGGATCGCGCCGTAGCCATCCGCGTCCACGCGGATCTGCGAGTCCCCGACGGGAACGCACAGCGAGTAGTTGCCGCTCGCGTCGGCGTCCGCGCCGCCGAGGCCCTGCACGCGCAACCGCGCCTTCGCGATGCCGCCGCCCGATGCGTCGACGACCTGACCGAACACGCGCGATCGACACATGCCGAGCTCGAGCACGATCTCGTCCGCCTTGCTGTCCGGATCCGCCGCCGCGATCGCCCTCGACACCGGCGTCTTGTCCTGCGCCTCCGCGCTCACGATGAATGTCGCCGCCGGCTGCATCCCGAAATCGAACGTGCCGTCCGCGCCGGTGACGAGCTGCGCGAGCTCGTCGCCCGTCTTCTCCTCGTGCGGCGGATCCGTCATCGACGATCCGAGCCTCACGATCGCGCCCGCGAGCGGCTCGCCGCGGAACAGCACCTTGCCCGCGACGCGCCGCTGCTTCACGCCCGGCTGCACGAACCACGGCGCGGCCGCGAGCGGCGCGCTCGGCGCCACGCTCGCGTGCGCCGTCGCGCCACCGGCGCTCTTCGTCGCGACCGCCGGCGCGTTCTTCGTCGGCGCCTCCGTCTCGCGACTGCGCCACCACCACACCGAGCCGACGACGATAGCGAGCACGACGACACCAATTCCGATCTTCTTCATCGCGATTTCTCCTGCTCCAGCGGCCAGCAGGTTGGAGCTTCCAGACGGCGCCGCGGCGATCGGCACCAGCGCGGCCAACCCGCCGCGCTTGCGATACCGGTCCTTCAAGCGCGCGCGCAGCTGGTCGAGGCTTGTATGAAGGCGCCCTCGCACGGTGCTGCCCGGCACGCCCAGCCGCCGCGCGATCTCCGCCGACGACAGCCCCTCGAAGAAGTGCAGCAGCACCGTCGATCGATACGGCTCGGCCAGCGCCAGCACCGCGTCGACGATCGCGCGCTGCAGCTCGACCCGGTCGATCAGGTCGTCCGCCGTCGCGCTGTCCACGCTCGCCTCCGTCGGCACCGCACCGTCGGTCACGGCTGCACCCTCGGTCGCCTCGCGCCGCTTCGTCGATCGCGCGCGCATGCGCACGATGTTCGTCACCACGCGCGACAGCCACGGCCGGATCGGCCGATCGCTCGGCACCTTGCCCGCGGCTGCGAGCCAGGTGTCCTGCGCGACGTCGTCCGCCACGCTGTCATCGCGCACGAGCGCGAACGCGAGGCGGCGAATCCACGCCATCTCCGCGGTCAACTGCTCGAGGCGCACGTCCAGATCTTCCATCCCTGCGAGGAAGGAATGCCGGCGGATCTGGAACCGTCCGCGAAAATCGACGCGCGCCTGCGACGTCCCGCGACACCGGCGCTTACACGAACGCGCCACCGCGCTACCGTCGATCCGTGGGCAAACGAGGAACATCGGCGCGAGCCAAGGGCGCAGCGATCGATGCCAACCCATCGCTTCGCGCGGCACCCGATGCCGACGCGTATCGCGACGATCCCGTCGGCTCCTCCCTCGCGCTCACTCGTGCGCTCGTCTTCTGTGCGCGCCCGACGCTGTGGGGCTTCGCGCTGTGGGGCGCGCCGACCGAGGCCGACCTCGCGCGCATCGTGCCGCTCTTGCGCCTCGAGCTCGCGCGCGGCGCGCCACCCCACGCGTCGCTGATCGACGCGCGCCGCCTCGAGTCGAGCGATCCGCGCGCGTTCGCGGTCCTGTCCACCTACCTGCGCGCGAACTTCGACGCGTTCCGCACGCAGGTCACGCGCCTTGCGCTCGTGCGCCCACCGGGCGTGCTCGGGGCGACGGTCGCGGGCTTCTATCAGGTCGCGGGCGCGCCCTACCCCGTCCGCGTGTTCGACGATCTGCCCGCCGCGTGCGCGTGGCTCCGCGTGCCCGAGCTCGCGACGCAGCTCGATGCCGCGATCGCCGCTGCGAGCCAGATCTCGCCGGTGATCCTGCAGCTGCGCCGCTGGCTCGAGTCGCACCTCGACGACGCGTCGCTCGCGAGGGCGGCCAAGGCGGTGTCACGCGCGCCGCGCAGCCTGCAGCGCGATCTCACCGAGGCCGGCACGTCGTTCCAGGCGGAGACCGACGCCGCTCGGATCCGGCTCGCGAAGCGGCTGCTCGTCGAGACATCGTCGTCGCTCACCGAGATCGCGTACGACGTGGGCTGCGCGTCGCCACAACACTTCTCGACGCTGTTCCGCCGCGTCACGGAGATGACGCCGTCGGAGTTTCGATCATCGGAAACGAGTCGTCGCGAAGCGGGTAGCGATCGTCGAGGCGCACGCCGCACCACGAACCATCGCTCGGCGGCACGGGCGCGTAGTCGTCGCACGCCGACTCCTTGATCGGAGGTTGCGTGCAGGTGCACATCCACGTGTCGAGCGAGACGTCGTAGTCACTTTCCGCGGGCCAGCTCTGGGCGACCATCACGATCAGCGCGAGCACGAAGCTCGTCAGCGCGCCGTGCACGACCGCGATCATCGCTTCTCCTCGACGATCGTGATCGGCACGAACGTGTGCGTGATCTCGCCGCGCTTGGAGCGCGGGAACTCGATCTTCGCGATGACCTTCGCCATGCAGCTCGTCACCTCCGCGTCGAAGCCGAGCGCACCGAGCAGCTGCACCTTGCCGCTCGGGAAGATCGCCAACGAGAGCCCGATCTGCCCGGGGCCGATCGGCCTCGCTCCGATCGTCGCCGTTCTCGTCGAGGCGGGGAGGCGTCGTGGATAGCAGCGCGCGAGCGCGTCATCGTGTTGCGCGATGAATCGCTTCACGACGGGATGCGCGAGGCCACCTGGCGCGGTCTGCGGGATGCCGACGACCGCGCGATGCGTCGGCGTGGATCGCAGCCGCGCGGACGTCGACAGGAGCGGGTCGTAGCTGCCGTTCGGGTACCCGATGCGATACGTGCCGCACTCGATCCGCGAACCCGCGGAGCGCGCGAACGGATCGGTCGCGAGCGGCGACGCCGCTGGATCGGCGTGCGCCGAAACGGGCCACGCGGCCAGCACGACCGTGAAGGTCATGATGGCCGCGCGGTGGGCGAGTGGGCCCGCGATGGTCACGAACCTGCCGGGTGGAAGTTGAACGGGTAGTTCACCTGCACGTTGCCGCCGTTCTTCGGCGCGGGGAACTTGATGTTCTTGATGACACCCGCGACGCAGCCGGAGACTTCGCTGTCGAGGCCCGAGCCCGACGAGGCTTGCACCGAACCGTTACCCGCGATGAGGAACTGGACGGAGACCGTGCCGTCGAGACCCGGCTTCGCGAGGAGCTGCTTCTCGTAGCAGTACGAGATCTTGTCGATGTTCTGGCGGATGTAGCGGCGGATGATCGAGCGGTCGAGGTCGCCACCGATGATCGGGCGGCCGATGTCCGTCGACGGGCCCTGCGCGACGTGGCGGCGCATGCGGCCGTGACCGTTCCCGCCCTCGCCCCAGCCCTCGCCGGCCTTGCTGCCGTTGCCGATCGTGCCGTAGCGACCGGCGCCGACGATGCCGCACCACTCGCCGGGCTTGCAGCCACCGCCGATGCCGAAGCCGGAGATGCCGCCGCCGAAGTTGCCCTTGCCTTCACCGGCCGAGCCGAAGAGGTGACCGAGGCTGTCGACGTTGTCGAAGCCGCTCGAGAAGTCGTGCATCGCGCCGAGCGACGCGACGCCGCCGCGCAGCGCGGACGCGTCACCGAGGAAGCCCGCGGAGCGCGCCTGCTCGATCGCTTGCTCGCGAGACATCGACGGCTCCTTCTGGTTGTTCTTGATCGCGAGCTTGCTGTCGACGCGCGTCTTGTTCGGGTCGCCGGCTTCGCCTTCGTCGAGCGCCATCTTCGCGCCCGCGGCGTCCTTGTTGCCCGAGTCGCCGGTCTCCTGATCCTGCTCCTCCTCGGGCACCGGCTCGTCCTGCTCGGTGGTCGTTCCGCGGATGTCCGTCGTCTCGGCGTTCGCGAGGTCGAGGCTGATGCCGCCCGCGTCCGGGTCGACGGTCTGCAGCACGCCCCAGATGCCGAGGTGCACCGCGAGCGAGCCGGCGAAGTACGCCATCGTCTTGCTGTTCAGCGAGAACAGCGGGACCGGTTGCGTCGCGGGCTTCGCGACCGACGAGATCATGAACGTGGTGTTGCCCGAGCGCGCGCGGATCTTCGACTTCGCGGGGATCGGGATCTCGATCGCGCCGGCGGTCGTCGTCGACGGGCGCGCGCGGCCCGACTGCGCGAGCTCGGACAGCGGCGTCGACGTGCCATCGACGAGCAGCTCGCCCTCGAAGCCCGCGCCGTAGTTGAAGACGAAGTCCTCGCCCGACGGAGCGACGAGCGGGAAGTCCGCCGACGGCGCGGTGTCGAGCGGCTGCTCGACGCCGGGCGCGGTGCCCACGCGATAGAACGGGCTCTTGCGCTCGCGGCGCGCGCGCACCAGGCCGGCGGTCAGGCCGAACAGGCCGAGCGACAGACCGCCCCACATCACGAAGTCGACGCCCGGGCCCTGCGTCGTCGGGCGGAACGAGTACGCGGGCATCTTGCGAACCTGCGTGTGGTACTCGAGCGCGCCCTTGTTGTACGCGGCGGTGTCGACGGCGCTCTTGAACGCGATCGCCGAGCCGAGGAGACACGCGAGGCCCGTGGCGAAGAAGCCCCACGTCGCGGGCGTGATCTTGCCGCCCTTGGGATCCATGCAGTGCTTCACGCTGACGACGGAGTCGCCGAGCATCGCGGCGACCTCGACGGCGCGCGTGCCACCACCGAAGTCTTCGGCGTCGCCCTGCGGAGCGAGGGGCGCGGCGGTGCGCTGCACGACGGGCGGCGGCGCGACGAATGCGAGCATCGGCGCCGGAGCGGGGACCGCGACGGGCACCGGCGGCGGCGCGGCGGCGGCGGCAACGGCCGGCGCTTCCTCGGCGATGCCGAGCTCGATGCGCAGATCACCGACGGTGATCGTGTCTCCGTTGGCGAGCTTGGCCTTGTTGATCTTCTGGCCGTTGACGAACGTGCCGCGCGTCGAGCCGAGATCGATCAGGCTGACGTCGTTGCCGGCCACCTCGATGATGGCGTGCATCCGGCTGACGGATTCATCGTCGAGCTGCAGGTGCGCGGACGCGACCTTGCCGAGCTTGATGACGTTCTGGGTCAGCTTCTCTGCACGAACCAGCTGACCATTCTTGTAGACGCGAAACGAGAGAGTGAGCTTTCCCATGACATGCCTCCGGCGATGGCACCTGTAGGTGCCTGCGGCAGTCGGTCCTCGACCATCTCGCGCGCACTCGCGCGCATGACGTCGCGGCACCTTCGTCTGCCGACGTGACCGCGCAGCGTCGTGCGTTGCGGTCGAGCAGATAGACATCGGGCCGCCCGCGCGGTTCCGCTTTTCTCGTCGAATTTGCTTGCGAAGCGCGCGCGAGGACTTGCGAGAAATGGTGCAACCGGGCCGATGTAGGCGATGTCTCTGGCCTCTTGGCCCTGTGAGGTGAGGCACGTACAGAAGGGTGGTATTCGCCCCGCGAGTTGTCCTAGGGTGCCGCCTTCTTCATGTCGAACCGAACCAGGATCCTGGCATCTCTTCTCGTCGTGGCCGCCGCGTGCGGTGATGACGGCCCCAAGAACAACGACGGTGGTGGCGGCGACGGTGGCAACACCTGCGCGACCGCTCCTCTCCAGATCACGTCGGTGCCCGGCATGGTCACGGGCTCCGTCATCGGTGGTGGCGCGGACCTCACAGTTCCCGAGATGGGCTGCACCGAGGAGTACGACTGGTTCGATCCGGTGGGCGAAGACACGGTCGTCGCTGTCAGCGGGCTGACGGTCGGATCGCGCTACGGCATCACGCTGCAGTCCATGACGGACGATCTCTCCGTGTACATCACGGCGGACTGTCCGCCGGCGATGGGTGCGGTCACGAGCTGCTCGTCGTTCACCGACACGGCGTTCCCGTTCTTCACGAACGCGCCCGAGGTCATCACGTTCACGGCGACCGCGTCGACGCACTACGTGGTCGTCGACACGTCCGCGACGGGCAAGAACGTCGAGGACGGTGACTTCACGCTCGAGGTCACGAACGCGACGTGCGGCCCGCAGACCGAAGCGATGGACTGCCAGCAGACCACCCCGTACTGCGTCGACTTCGCGTGCAAGCAGTGCCTCGCGAGCTTCGACTGCATGTCGGCCACGCCGTCGTGCGACACGATGAACACCTGCGTCGCGGCGCCGAGCCAGTGCACCGGTGACGACGCCGGTGACGACGGCGACAGCGACGACGGCCCGTCGGTCGCGACCGTGATCACCGCGCCGACGACGACCGCGACGCCGACCACGGTCACCGCCGCGATCTGCAGCACGCCGGCGACCGAGGAGGACTGGTACCGCATCGATCTCACGCAGGACGTCAGCGTGTCGCTCACGTTCACCGGCGCGACGAACGACCTCGACGTCTACCTCTACGACGAGTCGGGCGAGATCGTGACCGGCAGCGTCGAGAATGCCGGCATCAACGAAGCGTTCCTCACCGAGGACATCAAGGCCGGCACCTACTACATCCTCGTCTACCAGTACGCGCCCACGGCGACGGCTGCCGCCGTTCCGTACACGCTCACGGTGGCGATCCCCGAGTGCACGCCCGACGAGTGGGCGCTCACGGACTGCCCGCTGCCGACGGAGTCGACGTGCAACGCCGGCGGTCAGTGCGCCGCCAGCGACGTGACGTGCACCGGTGACGACGCCGGCGATCCGAACGACGACGGCCCCGCCGGCGCGCGCCCACTCGTGAACAACGTGGCGACGACCGCCGCGGCCTGCACGCTCGGCGGCGAGCTCGACTACTACACGTTCACCGTCACCGCGGGTCAGGGCAAGACGGTCACGCTCGACTGGACCGACGCGACGCAGGACTTCGACCTCGCGGTCCTCGACAACACCGGCAAGACGTACGGCTTCTCGCTCAACGCGAAGCCCGAGGTCGTCACGCTGACGAACCTGCCCACCGGCACGTACTACGTGCGCGTGCAGAACTTCGCGCAGCAGGGCACCGCCGCCGCCGCCGCGTACACGATCACCGCGACGACCACCGCGGTCGTCCCGTGCACCACGGCGAACAACCAGTGCGCCGCCGAGCACAAGACGCAGATCTATCGCGGCGTGTGCACCGCGGCGACCGACGTCTGCAGCTTCATCCCCGACAACGACATGGTCGCGCTGGGCGGCAAGTGCGACAGCGACGGTGACTGCATGGGCACCAACGTCTGCTCGTACGCGACGTTCCAGTCGAACGCCGAGAACAGCGTGTGCGGTCCGATGACGTGCGCGAGTGACGCCGACTGCACGGCCGCCGGAACGGCCGCCGGCATCACGCTGAAGTGCACGACGTTCTCGTCGGACAACACGTGCGTGCCCGCCTGCGACGCGAACACCGATTGCGGTGCGAGCAACGGCACGACGCTCGAGCCGGGCTTCCCGTGGGACTACTTCACGTGCACGGTCGCGGCCGGCACGTGCGGCCCCTGAGGTAACGTGATGGGCGCGTGGCCACCGCCTCAGCGCCGTCTGCTCTGAACGTCCGCGGGTTGCGAGTCGCGCTGCCCGACGGACGCGTCCTCATCGACAACGTCGATCTCGCGATCGGCGCCGGTGAGGTCGTCGTCCTGCTCGGCGGCTCGGGCGCCGGCAAGTCGACGTTCGCGCGCGTCCTCTTCGAGCGCGAGGAGCTCGACGCCGCGGGCTTCGACGTCGTCGCCGCCACGCTCGAGCTCGATCGCGGCCAGCTCGGCCTCGTGCCCCAGCGCGGCGCACTGTTCGATCACCTCGACGTACGCGGCAACCTCGAGCTCGCGCTGCGCCACGCCGGCGACGCGCCCGACGAGAGCGAGGCGCCCGCGTGGCTCGAGCGCGTCGGGCTCGACCCGAAGCTCGCCGAGCCCGGCACGCCCGTGACCGGCCTCTCGGGCGGGCAAGCGCAGCGCGTCGCCGTCGCGCGCGTGCTCGCCTCGAAGCGCAAGCTTTTGTTCCTCGACGAGCCCTCGGTCGGCCTCGATCCGCATCGCGTGCGCGAGCAAGCGCGCCTGATCCGCGAGCAGGTCAAGGCGCTCGGCATCTCCGCGATCGTCGTCACGCACGACGTCGCCCTCGCCGCCGGCGTCGCGGACCGCCTGTTCCTGCTCTCGCTCGAGCACCGCCGCCTCGAGCAGCTGTTCGCCGATCGCTGGCCAGGCGCCCTCGAAGATCCGGGCCACGCGCCCGAGGTGCGCGGGCAATGGCTCGTCGAGCTCGAGGCCGCGATGGTCTCCCACCTCGAGACCCACGGCGACAAGAAGCCGCCCGCGGGCACGCCGAAACCGCGCAGTGCTGCGTCGCGAATCGGGCGCGTGATCGATCCGCTCGTCGCCCCATTCCGCGTCGCGATGATCTCGCTGCTTCGCGCACCCGTGCAGCTGTTCAAGCACCCGCGCGACTTCGCGATCGTCGCGTGGCGCGTCGCGAAGCAAACGCTGGTGCGCCCGCTGCCGTTCTATCTGATCGTGTCGACGCTGATCGGCTACACGGTCCTCTACGTGATCTCCAAGGTCGGAGGCGCGGGCGTGCGCCCCGACGCGCTGCTTCGCCAGATCGGCGGGTCCTATGTCGTCGCGCTCGCGCCCGCCCTCTCCGCGCTGCTGTTCGTGGCCGCATCGGGCTCGGCGACGAACGCGTGGCTCGGCTCGATGGGCCTGACCAAGCAGACGCTCGCGCTCGATGCGCTCGGCGTCGATCGGCGATCGTATCTGTGGGGCCCCGCGTGGCTCTCGGTCGCGCTCTGCTACCTCGCGGTCGCGATCCTGTTCGCGCTCGGCATGATCGCGGGCGGCCTGCTCGTCTGCCATTCCTACGACGTGCCGAACGCGTGGGAGCTCTTGACCGGCGACCTCGTCGATCCGCGCCCGGAGCGCATGCCGTACGCGCTGCGCTGCGGGTTCCTCGTGTGGATCTACGCGTGGGGCATCGCGAGCGACGTCGTCGCGAAGGGCGGCGCGCCCAAGCCCGAAGCCGACGCGGTCACACGCGGGATGACCGCTTCCGTCGTCGCGTGCACGCTGTGGGTCGTCGCGTGGGAGTTGTTCACGGTGATCTGGGTGCTCGCATGAGAGCGCGGGACCATCGCGCGAGCGCGCGACGATGGGTGCTCGCGTGAACGCGGTGCACACCTCGCTCGGCCTCGCGGTCGTCGGCGCCCATGTCGTCGGGTTCGCGTTTCTCGCGCAGCGCTGTCATGGCGATGAATTCGTCGTCGATGTTCGTGGCGCGAACGCGGCGCCATCGCTCGCGATCACCGGCGACCTCCCCGACTCGATCGCCGATCGCGTGATCGAGTCGACCGATGACGCGCCACCGGGCCCCGGCCTTCATCGCAAGCGGTGGTCGATCGCCTATCGCGGTGGCTTCTCGCGCTCCGTGGGAGCCGCGCAGCTCGTCGGGCCGTTTCAAGATCCCGCGGCGCGCACGTGCACGGGTCGCGTCGCGGTGTCCCAGCGCCTGCTCGATGACGGAACGATGTCACCGGGCACCGTCGCGGGGCAGATGAAGCTCGTCCTCGAGCAGGAGATGGCCGGCCAATCGATCACCGGCGCCGGCGACTACAAGCGCATCCAGTCGATCGAGCTGCGCTGGGCTCGCCTCGAATGGCACCCCGATGATCGCGCGATGGTGGGCAGCGCGCCGAATGGCTACGTGCGCGCGGCGGTCAAGATCGAGTTCGGACGCGTGAGCGTACCCGTCGTGATCGCGTTGGTGCCGATGCCGGTAGCAGCGGGAGGTGCGGCGCCCGAGCTGCAGTTCCGCATCGCCTCGCGCGCGGAGCTCGAGTTCGGCAACCGCGTCGCGCAGTGGATCAGCGATCACATCGGCGGCAACGCCCTCGCGACGAGCCTCGCGCGCGATCAGATCGACGGTGCGCTGCTCTCCGCGCTCGTGCCGCCGCCACCGTTCGATCTGGGCAACGGCCAGTCGCTGACGTTCACGTACTGCGCCGAGCCGGCCGAGATCATCGAGGGATCGTTCGGCGCCATTCCGTTCGCGGTCGACATTCGCACGTTCGACCGCGACCCGAGCATCCTGCCGCCGAAGCGCGGCAAGGCGCAGCGGCTCGCGATCGCGAAGGGCGCGCAGCTCGCGATCGACCTCGATGTCGACGCGCTCAACGCCGTTCTCTACGAGCTGTGGCGCGGCGGCTTCCTCGATCGCGAGCTCGCGAAGGCCGGGCTCGACGCGAAGTTCAATGCCGACCCGATCGTCCAGGAGCTGCTCTCGCTGCGCATCTCGCCCGTGAGGCTCGCGTTGCCGCCGGTGATCGCGCCCGCGGGCGATCATCTGCGACTGAGCGCCGACGCGCGCGTCACGATCGCCGACGGCGGCAGCATGACGGTCGGTCGCGTGTGGGGCGGCCTCGACTTCACGCTCGGCGCGCGCGGTGCGGCTGCCGCACACGGTGACGCGAGCGACACGCGCGGCGGATCCGCCACGCACACCGCGTCGGGTAGCGATGGGTCACGCGGTGCGATCGGCGCGCTCGATGTCGAGCTCGGCGCGCTCGAGCTGTCGTGCGAGCGCAGCGCGACGCGGCTGGCGCCCTGCTACTCGGACCTCGTCGCCGCGATTCGCGGACGAGGCTCGGAGTTTCACGGGGCGCTCACCGGCGCGTTCGCGGCGATCCTCACGGACATCTTCGTCGAGCGTCGACTGGGAGCGTCGGGACTTCCCGCAGACCTCGTCATCCAGAGCGCCGTGCCTCGAGTCACGGCAAGCGACGGCAATGCCTCGCTTCATCTCGACCTCGCCGCATCGCTGGTTCCCGCCGTACACTGAGGCGTGGTTGCCAATCGAGACGAGTTTCGAGAGGCGCTCCTGCAGATCATGGAGCGCAAGAAGCACTGGGCGTGGGCGTCGTTCACGTCGGGGCGCGTGCCGCGCGAGCGACTGCACGTTCACTTCGAGCAGGAGTACGAGACGTACGTTCGCGACTTCCCCGTGATGATCGGGTGGGCGTACGTGCAGTGCCCGGTGGCGGAGGCGCGGCGCGATCTCGCGGAGAACCTGTTCGAGGAGGAGACGGGCGGGCTGATCGCGGGCCGACCGCATCCCGAGCTGTTCCTCGAGTATCCCAAGGGGCTCGGCTTCGATCTCTCGCGCTTCTCGCGCGTCGAGCTGATGCCCGCGGCGAAGAAGTTCCGCGCGACGCTCGATCACTACACGCAGAAGCGCGGGTGGTGCGAGGCCGCAGCGGTCACGACGATCTTCCTCGAGGGCACGGACCACGAGCGCGGCGAGCTCGACGAGAGCGCACCGAAGCGGCCCGCGCCGCCGCTCGAGCAGCATCCGCTCGTCGTGCACTATCAGCTGCCCATCGAGTCGCTCGCGCTGACGAAGGCGCATCGCAAGGTGGAGGGATCGCATCGCGCTGCGGCGTGGCGCATCCTGCTCGATCACGTGCCCGCGTCGGAGTACGCGAACGTGCTCGCGGCGATGGAGGCCACGTTGAATGCGTGGCTCGCTTATAGAGATGAAGTCGCCGCGGCGGTCGGCCTCGATGACGCGCGCCGTCACGCCGAGGTCGCGCGGCTGTGACGGAACGCCGCAGTCGCGTGGCATGTGGTTCGCAGCTCTGTGGCGTCTATGGAGACAGCCGCACTCGTGCCGACCAAACAATCCGCTAGTAGCTCGTCCGAACGTCGTTGCAGGCAGTGCGGTGAGAAGTTCGTTGCGCGCAGGGACCGCGAAGCGTCACCGATTTCTCGCACCACGCTGGAATTGTGCAGCGATTGCAGCGTGGACAATTTGCCCCACACCGACTAAGCGGATCTGACACACGGACTACTACGCAGGTCTCGCGCGTTACTTCGTTTCGCGCTCTCGATCGCTCAGCAGCCGCCATCGAATTCGCCAGGTCCGATCGACCGCGGCGTCGTGCGGCACTCCCCGCTGAAGGTCCCCTTCACCTCGGTCACCGTCGGGCCGGTCCCGATCGCCGCACCGCCCGCGCAGAGCCGGCCCTGCGCGTCGTAGCCCGAGGGCATGCCGTAGATGCCATTCGTCTCGGGGACGGGCAGCGGCGGCGTCGAGTCAGGCGGATCGTCGATCTCGAGCCACAGGTTGTGGCTGTACTCGCAGGTCGCGCACGACGTGTTCGACTCCATGCGCGTGCCGTACGGATTCGTCGTCACCTCGATCGCGTTGCCGTGGATCCGGAGCGTGCCCGGCATCGGGAACTCGTGGCCGCCGAGCCCGGCCGGATGCTCGTTGATCACGCGGAACACGTAGTCGAGATCGCCGGTGATGCGGTTGTTCGCGATCAGCGCGTTCGTGCACGACGCGCAGACGACGGCCGAGCTGTGGCCATCGATGAAGTTGTCGAACACCTGGATGTCGCGCGCTTCGTAGTTGTCGGTCGCGGCGAGTAGCGGGCGGAAGTCGACCTCGGCCGAGTTTCCGCCGATCCACACCGCGCGCATCGTGTCCCCCGTGATCCGGCTCTGCCGCAGCACGATGTCTCGCGATCCGGCGGCGAACTGGACCGACGTCGTCGACATCGCCGTGAACGTCAGCTTCGCGAGCACGGCGCGGTGTACGCCCCACAGCTGCGCGCCGCGTGTGGAGCTCGTCACCGCCGAGTTGTAGATCGACACGTCGGTGACGCCTCGGATCTGGAACGCGTTGACGACACCCGTCGCGGTGATGTCGTCGATCACGAGGTGATGGGCCATACCGAAGTTGGCCTGTCCGCCCTCGTCGGCGTTGATCGCATCCCCGGTGAGCGCCGTGAAGTCGAGGTGTCGGATCACCACGTACTGCGGCCGGTTCAACCGGATGCCGTTCGTACCCGTGAAGCTCGCGCGCGGTGCGGTCGCCGGTCCTTCGATCCAGATCGGCGCGCTCGCCGTGCCGTGGAGGTCGTTGATCGCGACCTGCTGATACGAGCGTGGCGCGAGCAGGATGCGCGTGCCCGGGGTCGCGACGGCGACGGCCGCGGAGATGGTCGTGAACGGGTTCGCGGCGGTCCCGTCCTGCGTGCTGTTGATCGAGAGTGGATCGACGTGCAGCGTCTGCGCGGGCGTGAGGCCATCGGCCCACGTCGGCGGCGCATCGCAGTCCGGCAGCGGCGCGTCGATGGTGTCGACGGAGGCATCGTCGACGGCGGCGTCGTCGCGATCCATCGCGCCATCGCTGCGAGTGCCGATCTGGAACCCGCATCCGGCAACGAGGACGACCACCCACCGCATCGAGAACATCATATGCCCGATCGAGCTAGCGTCGCTTCGGACTCTTCTTCGCGGGCGCTGGCTTCTTCTTACCGGCGGGCTTCTTCGCCGCGGGCTTCTTCGCTGCGGGCTTCTTCGGCGCGGGTTTCGGCTTCGCCGCCTTCTTGCGGGGAGGCTTCTTCTTGACGGGCTTCTCGTCGATCACGTCGTCGTCGTGCACCGGCGTGGGCGCCGCGCGACGCGCCGCGTCCGCGATGAAGATCTGCTCGAACGCGGGATCTCCGCGCAGCGGCGCGAGGTCGTTGTCGTCGTGGATCTGCTCGGGCGTCGGGAAGTCGAGCGCGAGCGAGCGGGCGACGTGCCCGAGCGCGTCCGTGCGCCGGCCCAGCCGCGCGGCGCAGCACGCGAGGTTGAAGTGC
The DNA here is from genome assembly GCA_964617845.1 of uncultured Kofleriaceae bacterium. Lineage (GTDB taxonomy): Bacteria > Myxococcota_A > Polyangia > Haliangiales > Haliangiaceae > JABFXX01. The sequence continues at coordinate 221,025 of CAZUAR010000015.1, forward strand.
AGCGCCGCGTTGTTGACCAGCATGTAGCCGCGGCCGATCTCGTACGCCTCCTCGATCCTGTCGGCGAGCGCCGGCGTGTTCAGCGCCAGCCACGTGAGGCAGATGATCGCGTCGACGCGCTGGCCCCGCGGATAGCGATAGTGGCAACGTCCCTCACTCGTGATCGTGCCGACGAGGAGTGCGTGCACCGCCAGTGGTGCGACCGCGCGGATCAGATGAAACGCGCGAGATGCGTCCTCGGGGTCCGCGTGCAGGAGCATCTGATCGACGATCGCCTGCGCGCTCGCTTCGTCGGTCGCTGCCTCGAGCGCCTTCCTCAGTGCCACCCGCCGATCCCGCTCGGCCTCGACGCGACCCACGAGCTCGCCGACCGCGGTCGTGCCGATCGTCTTGAACCAGACGAGCCAGTGACCGATGCGCGGCAAGCGCGACAGATCGGTCCAGTACTTCTCCGCGCACCACCGCGCCATCCACGCGATGAACTGCTCCGACAGATCCTCCGGTTTGTCCGCGAAGCGCTTCGCCTCGGTCTTGGTGAACTCGTAGCTCCACGACGTGAACCACGCGCGTCCCGCGTGAAACAGCATGGCCTCCACGAGCGGTTCGCTCGCGGCCGCGTGCCACTTCATCGCGGCACGCAACATCTCCGACTTGTAGCTCTCGAGGTTCGCCACCACCTCGACGACAGCGTCGGCGGCCTCCTCGAGCTTCTTCATCGCCACGAGGTTCTCCGCCAGCGCCGTCCACCAGTGGGTCGGGAACTCGACACCGGAGGCGAGCGCCGCACGCGAGAGCGCCACGGCATCCTCGAGGCGTTTCGCCTGGACGAGCGCGCTGTGGTGGTTCCACAGCGAGTGGGCGGGATCGAAGCCACGCTCGATCATCTTCGCGGTGAACGCGTCCTCGAGCCGCATGCCGCGCGGCATCGGCTGGAGCTCGGCCGCGCACTGGCGCCAGATGCGCTCCGCCTCGTCGAGTTCGGGCTTTCTCGGCTCCGGTGCCTTCTCCGTCGGTGTGAACAGGACCTTCCGCTTGCGCAGCTCGGCCTTCGCGGCGTCGGTGAGCGCGGCAACGAGCTCCTTCTGCCGCTCGTACGGCTGATCCTCGACCCACGATCGCCACGTCTGCGCGAGGTACGTCCCGACGGGCTCGTGCTTCTTGCCGAGCTCGTTCACGACGGGCAGTACGTCCGTCGGGATCCGCTCGCAGCTCCAGTCGTGCCACGCGTCGGTGTCGGTCGAGTACTCCTCGTCGATCGGCTTCACGAACAGCGCGACCGGGAACCGGGCGTGGACATCGAGCAGCCACTTGTCGATGTCCGTGTTGAACGCCTTCCACATCGCCGCGGACGGCAGCTCGTCGTCGGCCTCGTGATCGTCGGTCTCATCGACAACGCCGTCGTACGCCGCGCGCACGACCCACTGGAGCGAGTCGCTGTCGTGTCCGAACACGAGCACGCGATCGAACCAGTTGAAGTACTCGCCGACCACCGCGGGGACGTTCGCCTGGATCTCGGCGCGGGCCTTCTTCGGCACGTCGTCGCGAAAGCACACCCACAGCTCCATGTGCTTGCGCGCCGCCGCGGTGCCGCTCCCCACGTACGGAAACGGATGCTCGCCCTTCATGCCGGCGATGCTACTCGTAGTAGCGCGCTTCGAGGACGTTGCCGTCGGGATCCTTGAAGTAGAACGCTTTCGGTGCGAATCCGCGCGCGCCGAATTGATTCTCCATGTGATGCCCGACCGGCGTCCCGTTCTTCGCGAGTCGCTCGGCGAGCGCGTCGTACTCCGCGCGAGTCATCGCGAGACACACGTGGTTCGTCTTGTGGCCCGCGGTGCCCTTCGCGCCGGGGATCATCTCGATCTTCGGTACCGCCGCGATCGGGAACAGATCGATGATCGTGTCGTCCGCGATCCGGACGCTCACGAACATCGTCTTGCCCGCCTTGAACTCGTCGAGGCGGACCGGCGAGAGGCCGACGACGGACGTGTAGAACTCGCACGAGCGGATCGGGTCTTCGACCCAGAGCACCATGTGGTCCAGCCGCATGGCCGGATGGTAGACGAACCTAGTTGCTGAAGCCGCCCAGCTGGACGCCTTGCGACGCACGAACGGCCGACTGCGAGAACACGGCGAACGCCTTGCGGATCTCGCTCGCGCTGTTGCCCGGCGTCAGGATCCACTTGTCGGGGATGCCCATCGACCGGAACACCGCCTTGAAGTCGGTCGTGCCGTCGCTGATGCCCATCGCGGCGACGATGTGGTTCTCCTGCGCGAGCATGTCGGCGACGATCGCCTTCACGTCGTCGGGACGGCAGCGCGTCGATCCGTAGTCGCCACCGTCGGTGATGATCAGCGTGACCGTGCGCACCGCGATGCCCGCCTGCGCGAGCTCCTGGGACTTCGCGATCACGGTGCCGAGCACCACGCACGTCTGGTCGTAGAGCGGCGTGCCGAGGTGCGGGTTGTAGTTCTGCTTCGTCATCTTCACGGCGTGATCGAGCGCGGTGTACGGCGTGAGCACGAAGCCGTTGAGGTACCGCGTGTGTGCGAGAACCTCGCCGGCCTGCTTCGATCCGCCGAGCGCATCGAGCACGAAGTTGTGGCCGTCGCGCACCGCATCGGTGTTGCCCGCGCCCGCGATCGACGACGAGTCGTCCGGCATCATCGTCACGAGCACGACCTCGCTCGCGGCGACATCGTCGATCGTCACACCGAGGCCGGCCTGGATCTGCGCGCCGACGTCCACCACGTCGAGGGTCGCGAGCGCCTTCGCGGACAGCGCGCCTTGCGCGTGCGCGTCCTCGAGCAGCTTCTTCGCCTTGTCGTCATCATCATCGTTTGCCATCTGTGTCCTCCTCAGAGCCGGATGCCCGGCCAGCTGGAAATGGGATCGGTCGAGCGCACGAAGTTCATGCCGGCGTTCGCGAACTTCGCGAGCGCCTGGTCCGCCTGCGGCGTGAAGTCCGCGGCGAATCCGCCCTTGCCGTCGGGAACCGTCACCGCGCTCATGCAGTCGGTGACGAGGTAGACCTTCTTCGCCAGCGAGATGTCCTGCGCGGCGATCTCGTCGAGCAGATCGTCGATCGTGCTCTTCACGCAGTGGCTCGCGGCCTGCCCCGCGATGATCACCGCGTCGGCGGCGAGCAACGTCGACACGAACTGCGTGTTGCGCTGTGCGAGCGCCGCGCCGTCGAAGCGCGACAGCACCTCAGGCCGCAGCACCGAGTAGTTCTCGGTCAACGGATTGCCGCCCTTGACCTCGACGTTCGACTGCGAGGTACGCGCGAACGCGTGGAACAGCCGCGCCTCGTGGATGATGCCGGCGAGCGCGTGTCCGTCGGATCCGAGCAAGCAGTGCGGCGGCCACAGGTAGAGCTGGTACTTGCCCGCCTTCTCGAGCTCCTTGGTGTAGTGCAGCGCTTGCTTGCACAGCCACGTGTAGTTGCCGCCGCACAGCCACTTCGCCATCGCGGGGTTCGGGCGCACCTCGCCCGACTGGATCTGATCCGACGTGACGACGCGATACGGCGCGAGCGGCGCGTCCGCCTTGTCGAGCCAGAAGCTCGGGAAGAAGATCTGATACGCGAGGTGCGTGTCGAGCGTCGTCGTGATGTCGGTGATCGCGCCGAGGTTGCGATAGATCATCTCGGCGATACGCCGCGAGTCATCGATGGCGCCGGTGCCCGAGCGCCCCGCCACGTAGAGCGAGCCCTCCGGGAAGCAGAAGTCCTTCTGCACGTCGATCAGCAGCAGATGCACGCGCGTCTCGTCGGATGCGGCGGGCTTCATCGCGTGCTTCGCGCGGAAGTCCTGCGCCTCCGCGGCGACCTTCGCGGCGTCGGGGCGATACGTGTAGTCGGCGGCGCGCTTGCCGTCGAACAGCGTGGGGACAGGGAGTGGAGCGGTGTTGCGAGCCATGGAGTTTCCTTTCAGGTGAGCGTCATGCGAACGGCATCGCGTCGACGAACGACGTCGATGCCACCCGCGGTCAAAGCCAGGCGATCGCTCGACGAGACCAGCGGCGCCGTCTCCGCGAACGTTCGCGTCTGTGTGATGGTGCCTTGCACGATCTCGATGCGCGCGATGCCGTCATCGGTCGGCACGAACAGGTGCGGTCCCGCCGCGCACGCACCGCCGATGCCGTTGACCCACGGCGCGTCGGCGAGCGTCTCGCTCGCGATCACCCGCGCGTCCGCGCCGACGACGACGCACGTCGTGACGAGCCGGCCCGCGTCGACGGTGGTGAACCACAGCCACGCGCGATCGCTGCCGATCGTCGCGTGCGCGTCGACGAGCTGACCGCGGAGCTTCGGAAGCGCGACGCGATCGTCGAGCACGCCGCGGTCCGGACGGAACACGAAGCCGACCGCGTACCCGCCCGCGCGATAGAAGCCGATGCCGAGCTTCTCGCTCGCCCACGCGCGCGTCTGCCGGGGCAACACGCTGCCGATGCGCTCGGGTCCGATCCGCGTCGAGCGCATCAGTGCGTCCCCCGCGATCCACACGGCTGTCGCCGTGCCCGGCGTCGCCCCCACCTCGCCTCCGACGAACGCGACCTCGCTCGGCGCGATCACGCGCCACGTCAGCCGGCCATGCACCACCGCGGGCGGCAGGTGCGCCACCGTCGTGCACGCCGGGCATCGCACGCGGCCGTGCTCCTCGCCGCACGTCGAGCAGCGCCGCAGCCGCAGGCGCTCGAGCTCGGCGCGCGGAAACACGCCGCGCTGATCGCGCTCGAACACCGCGCGAAACACCTCGACGAGCTCGTCCGGCAACACGCCCACCGGCCGCGCAGCGCGCGGATACACGATGTCCTTCGCGAGCACCCAGAGTCGCCGCAGCGCGCGCAACGTCGGCGCGACGCGCAGGGCGGGGTTCGCCGGCTGGTGCACGCCGCCCCACGGCCCGACGCCGAGCAGCGTGCGAAACGCCATCACCGCGAACGCGAACCAGTCGCTGTCGCGATCGTGCGGCCGCACCGGCACCAGCGCCGGCGCATCGCACAGGCGCGGATCCACGAAGCGCTCGGAGAACATCGAGCAGCCGAACGCGCCGAACTGGTACGAGTCGACATCGATCAGGTGCACGCGCCGCCCGTCGACGAGGACGTTCAGGTCGTTGCAGTCGCCGATCACGATCCCCGCGCGATGCAGCCCCGCGATCGCGTCGTGCAGCGCGAGCAGTGCCGCCACGACATCGCCTCCATCGACGACGTTGTCGCGCCGCCACTTCGGCTCGCCGTACGAGTGCAGCGGTACGCCCGCGACCTTCGGCATCACGTAGCCCACCACCTGCGCCGACTTCTTGCCCGCCAGCGCGAACCCGCACGGCGCCACGACGCCAGCCGGCAACGCGGGCAACGCACGCAGCTTGCTCGCGCCGATCGCGAGGCGCTCCTTCGCCGCCTCCTGCGCTTCCGGCATCCCGTGGAAGTCCGGATGGTCCACCGGCTTCCACCACTTCACGACACGGCCATCGCCGAGGTCATAGACCTCCGCTTCGCCGCCCTGCCCCAGCAACGCCGCGGGCGGGAGCGCCACGCGCGCCCCATCGATCCACACGGTGCGATTCACGGCGCACCTCCGCGAACGAGCAAGGCGACCGCACCATCGTCCTGCAGCGCCGCCGGCGTACGCACCACGCGACGCGTGTCCCAGTCGATGCGCTCGTCGCCGCGGGCGATCACCGCGAGCTTCCGGCGCAGCGCATCCGGGTGGCCGACGAGCGCGTCGACGCCCGCGAAGCGATCCAGCCCGACCTCCGCGACACCATCCGTCGCCACGATCACGCTGCTGCCGCGCGCGATCTCGACGTGCGCGACCTGCGGATCTCCGAGCAGGTCGTACGCCAGATACGGCGGCTGATTGTCCGCGAACGGTCCGAGCTCGCGAACGCGCCCGTCGATCGCGTACGCACCGTCACCGATCGCCCACACGACGACGGTGTCGTCGATCACGACCGCCGCGATTGTCGTGAACAGGAAGTGGTCGTGGACGATCTGTTCTCGCTTGCCGGGCATCGACCGCACGAGCGCGTCGATGGCGGCGACAACGTCGGCTCGCACATGCTCGAAGAAGGCGTGGACGGAGTCCGCCGGCTGGACGGGACGGTCCCCTTCGAGCCCACGCATGATCGTCGCGTGAAGGGAACGGTCCCCTTCGAGCCCACGCGTGATCGCACCGAGGAGGAGCTCCGCGCCGAGACGTGCGCCGACCTCCGAGCTCGCGCCCGAACCGCAGCCATCGCAGACCACAGCGACGCCCGCAGTCATCGAGCCCGCGCTCGTCGAGCCAGCAGTCATCGAGCCAGCAGTCATCGAGCCAGCAGTCATCGAGCCAGC
>CAZUAR010000015.1:227467-231405 GCA_964617845.1 uncultured Kofleriaceae bacterium
TCGAGCCAGCAGTCATCGAGCCAGCAGTCATCGAGCCAGCAGTCATCGAGCCAGCGCTCGTCGAGCCAGCAGTCATCGAGCCAGCAGTCATCGAGCCAGCGCTCGTCGAGCCCGCAGTCATCGAGCCCGCAGTCATCGAGCCAGCAGTCATCGAGCCAGCAGTCATCGAGCCAGCGCTGGTCGAGCCCGCCTCGCTCGCGTAGTCCCCGACCCAGACAGCTGCCGCGTCCTGGCCGTTGCGACCGATGCGCGTGTGGCGCGCACCGCTGACCGCTGCAGCAGCACCTCGAAGCACGCCTCGGCGCTTAGTGTCCATGTGATACCATTGATAGTGTCCATGAGACACTATGTCAAGACGAACCTCGATTCACGTGCGCGCGCACGCACTTGGGCTCGGCGACACCGGGCTCGGCGGCGCCCGACGTCCGCGATCGTGACTCAGCGACGCCGGCGGCGAAGGCCGAGCAGCGCGAGGCCGAGCAGGAGCGATGGCGACGAGGTCGCGCAGCCGCCTTCTTCGGCGCCTTCGTCGATGCCGGCATCGGAGCCAGGCTGCGGACCAGCGTCGGAGCCCGCGGGCGGCGGCACGTACTGATCGATGAACGGCAGGAGCATGTCCACGCGGCGGTAGTGCGCCGGCGAGCCGCAGCCCGTCGGGCCGTAGGAATCGATGCCGACGACGACGTTGTTCATGATCGCCGGGCCGCCGGAGTCACCGAGGCAGGAGCGCTTCGCGGCGTCGCCAACGATGATCGTGTCGTTCTCGAGGCCGGCGACGTTGGTCATCGCTTCGTAGCGCGTCGAGTTGTTCTGCATGTACGTCGTCTGGCCGTAGCCGATGATCAGCGCGGGAGAGCCGACGAGCCCCGCGTCGAACGGCTCGCGGCGGATCGCGAGCGGCGCGACGGGCAGCGCGTTCTCGAGGACGACCACGCCGATGTCCGCGTAGAACGGCAGCTGATCGTCGTAGCTCGGGTGCGGGTGCACGGTGTTGACCGGCAACAGGTGCGGCTCGAGGTCGACGAGGAAGGGGTACGGCGATGCGTCGTCGCCGGGGAAGATGCCGTACTGGTAGTTCGGGTGCGTCGGCGAGTCGATGCAGTGCGCGGCGGTGAGCGCGACCGTCGGCGAGATCAGCACGGCGGTGCACGTGTGGATCACCGTGCGGTCGGGCGGGTAGCCGACGAGCATCACGGTCGCGGCGTTCCCCTCGGAGCGCGTGCCGCCGATGATCGCATGGTCGTCCGTCGAGAAGCCCTCGGTCGTACAGGCACCGAGAGCCAGAACAAGCAGCACCGCGCGCATCGGCCGCTCTTATCAGGGGGCGAGGCGATCGCGCAACCACGTTCCCGTGGCACGCGTGTAGCGAACGCGATCGTGAAGGCGCGACGGTTGACCCTGCCAGAACTCGACGAGCTCGGGGATCACGCGATATCCGCCCCAGTGCTCGGGCCGTGGCGGCGAGGCGTCGCCGAGCGTCGCGCTCAATGCGGCGATGCGATCCTCGAGGACCGCGCGCGACTGGATCTGCTGCGATTGCGGCGACGCGATCGCGCCGAGCTGCGAGCCGCGCGGGCGCGTGGCGAAGTACGCGTCCGACTCGGCGCCGGAGATGCGCTCGACGGAGCCCTCGAAGCGGACCTGGCGATGCATGGGCTCCCAGAAGATGCACAGCGCCGCGTACGGGTTGGCGGCCAGGTGCTTGCCCTTGCGGCTGTCGTAGTTCGTGAAGAACACGAGGCCGCGATCATCGATCTCCTTGAGCAGGACCACGCGCGCCGACGGGCGGCCGTTCTCGCCGACGGTGGCGAGCGTCATCGCGTTGACCGTGGGCACCTGCGCCGCGACGGCCGCGTCGAACCACGCCCGAAACTCCACGATCGGATCCGCGTCGCAGTCGACCGGGTCGAGCGGTACGCCCGCGTACTCGTCGCCGAGGCGCCAGATCATGTCCTTGGCCATGGGCGTGTCTACCACGCTCCGTGCACGCGACCGACCTGTCCCAGCGACGGACCGCACGCTGTCCGGGTAGAGTCGAGCGCATGAAGCTCTACGTGATCCGTCACGCGATCGCCGAGGAAGCACAGGCGGGCCAGGCCGACGGTGCTCGCGCGCTGACGGATGACGGAAGGCGCCGCCTCAAGCGTGCGATCAAAGGGATGCGAAGCTTGAACCTCCGCTTCGATCGCATCGTCTCGAGTCCCTGGCTGCGCGCGCGCGAAACGGCCGACCTGCTCGGTCCCGTGTGCGACGCGGAGCCCCTGATCACGGATCTGTTGATCCAGTCGCCCCGCGCCGAGCTGCTCGCGATGATCGCGGAGACCGGCGACGACACCGCGGTCGTCGGCCACGAACCGTGGCTCGGCGAGCTCGTCGCGTGGCTCGCGTTCGGCGACACCCGGCACGGAGACGCGCTCGTCCTCAAGAAGGCCGGGGTCGTGTGCCTCGAAGGCAGCGCGGTGCCGGGCGGCATGCAGCTGCGCGCGCTCTTGCCACCGTCGGTGCTTCGCGCCGCGCGCTGACAGATCGTCGACAACGCCGGGCATGGCCGGCAGAGATTTGCCACCACCGCACACGCGGCCGTGCCTGCGAGCACATTCTTCCGCGACGCCTGGTCGGCGCGCAGCGTGCACGAGGTGGCCGCGATGCGTGTGCTGATCGCCGCCGCCGTCCTCCTCCCGTCGCTCGCGAGCGCTCAACCCGGTACTGCCCCGGTGCTGCCGGCTCCTGCCGACGCGCCGGCGCAACCGTCGACCACCTCAGCAGAAGTGCTTGGGCTCGCGCGCGGCGCCCACGTCGCGGGCGTGCGCGGTGACTGCGTCGGCGCGCGTGTCCTCGCGGCTCGCGCGATGCGCCTCGATCGCGACTTCTATGACGCGGTCATCTCCACGGATCCGTCGATCGCCCACTGCAAGCCGAAGCCGCGCGTCCACGCCGTGGACGTCGAGGATCCCGCGATCCTGCAGCCCGCGGCGCGGCCGCTCGTCAATCCGGCAGACGGCGGTCGTAACGTCGGTGGTCAGCTCCTGCTCGGCACCGTCATGGGCGCCGGCATGGGCATCGTCGGCGCGTTCGTCGGCGCTGCGGCGATCGAGGACGAGGATGTACCGATCGGCGCGATCCTGTTCGGCGCGATCGGCGTCGTCGCCGGCACCAGCGCGGGCGTCGTGCTCGTCGGCGACAACGAGGGATCCGACTACTCGCTCGGGCTCACGGTCGTCGGCTCGATCTCGGGCCTCGCGATCGCGTTCAAGATCGCCGAGAGCAGCGACATCGACAGCCCCGCCGCCATGATCGCGCTTCTCGTCGGCGCGCCGACGCTCGGAGCGATGACCGGCTTCAACATCTCGCGCCGTACCGTGTACCCCACGGCCTCGACGCAGGTCGGGGTCCCCGCCGCAACGCGCATCAGCGATCCGACGACGTCCGTGCCCATCCTCGCCGGCTCGTTCTAGCCGGCGCCCCAACCCGGTCTCACGATCGTCGACCTCGCGATCCGCGCCGTCCAAGGTAGCGACACCGTCTGCACGACACGGTCGGACATCGCGATCACGCCATCGGCCCGGCGAGCTGCGTCGCGGGCGACGCGCACGTTCTGGCCGCGCGCGAACTGCACGGTGATGGGGCCACAGCACGTCTGCCGGTTCACGGAATGCACGCCTCGCCGGTGACTGTGTGAGTCATCACGCATGGTGGAGCTCCTTCGACAATGCTCTGCCGAATCGAGTGAACGCTCGTGCCCATGCTCGCGCCCAAAACGCTCGTCGGACCGGCGCGAGTTCGCTGGATGAATCGATTCAAGGCCAGCGCGCAGCGCATCTGTCGTGGCGACGTGATGTCGACGCGGTGGTAGCGATACGCGAACACCTTGCCTTTGCGCCCCAGCACCTTGTTGAGCGCCCGCGCCGCCATGCTCTGGAAGCGCTGCATGCCGCGCG
>CAZUAR010000016.1:0-229950 GCA_964617845.1 uncultured Kofleriaceae bacterium
GCCCGATGCGCCCGATGCGCCCGATGCGCCCGATGCGCCCGATGCGCCCGATGCGAGCGACACGAGCGACGTGATGCAGCCGCTCGTCGCGACGCTGCTGCGCGCGACGCGCGACCTGGGAGCGCTCGACAGCGCGCTGGTGATCGCGAGCGAGCTCGCCGGTCGGCCGTTGCGCGCCTCCGATCGCGCGCTGCTCGCGGACGCCGTGGCGTACGTGAAGACCCGCGCGATCCTGCAACCGTCCGTGCGCGAACGCGCGGGCGCCCTCGCGGACCTCCTCGCAACACGCGAGGACGCAGCGCCCGCCGCGAACGCGCCCGCCGAGAGCGCACCCGCCGAGAACGCGCCCGCCGCCGACGCGTGCGTCGAGAACGCGGACCTCGCCGACGAGACGGTCACGCGGATCGCGCCGGGTCCGGTTCGCGCGTCGGGCGACTCGCGAGCGACGACCGCGCTCCCACGCACGTCGCCACCAGGTCATCCCGGTGGGCTCGGAGACGTGCCGCTCGATGTCGGGCGCGATCTCGTCGGAGACCATCGTCGGATCGCGCGCGCGTGCGATTGGATCGATCGTCACCTCGATCGCTTCTGTGTGGACCGCGCGCGTCCGCTGCCATCGATCAAGGCGCTCGGCGAGCTCGCCCACGCGGGAGAGGTGCTGGCGCGACGTCCCGATGCAGACCTCGCGACGCGCGGGCGGGCGTGGATCGAGCACGCGTGGCGCGCGCTCGACGGCGGCGCGGTCATCGCCGCGCGGATCGAGGCCACGGCGCACGACGCGCTGCTCGCGACCGTGTTGCCGCCGTTCGTGCGCGCGGGCCATCGCGACGCGGCGCTCCTCGCGCGGATCGGCGCGCAGGTGGAGCGCACGCTGTTCACGCCGATCGAGTGGGCCCTGCTCGTGCCGGTGCTGCGCGATCTGGGGATCGCGGTGCCGGTCGCCGGCGAGCGCCTCGCCGCACGCGCGTCCATCCTCGCGACGCGCCCCTCGCCGTGGACGCTCGAGCTCGGAGCGCTCTACCAGCTCGCGCACGAGGTCTTCTACGCGACCGCGTGGGGACGCGATCGCCCGTCGCGCCTACCGGAGCACCGTCCGCTCGATCCGGCGAGCATCGCGTACGTGCGACGGTGGCTCGATCGCTGGATCGAGCTGTACGCCGCGGATCCCGACGTCGACATCGTCGCGGAGCTGGTGGCGACCGCGACCTGCCTCGAGTGCGCGGTCCCCGTGGCCGGCGTGGAGCTCCTCGCCGCCGCGCAGGCCGACGACGGCTCGCTCACACCGCCGTCGCATCGCCGCGCCGATGGCGGCGTCGACGGCGCCATCGGCGATGCGATCGACGCCGACCCGTTCACGCGGCGTTGTCATCCCACGCTCGTCACGGTGATCGCATGGGCGATGTGATCCGAGCGTGGGCCGCGGAGCACGCGATCGAGGTCGCCGATCCGGCCCCGCAGCAGGACTGGCGCGTCGATGCGCGCGTCGACTTCGGCCGGCTCGAGCAACGCGTCCCCGGTGTCGTCGTGCGTCCGCGCGATGTCGCGCAGCTCGCCGCGACGCTTGCGATGCTGCGCGAACGGCGCGTGCCCTACAAGATCCGCGGCGCCGCGCACAGCTCGGGCGGACAGGTGTTGATCGAGGGTGGCGCGGTCGTCGATCTGCGCCGGCTCGGCAGGATCCTCGACGACGATCCCGAGCAGCAGCTCGTCACCGTCGAGGGAGGCGCCACGTGGCTCGACGTCGCGACGCACCTGCACGCCGGGCGCCGTCGCCCCCTGTGCGGCGTGATCGACCAGCTCGAGACCAGCGTCGCCGGGGTGCTCTCGGTCGGTGGCTTCGCGGACGGCAGCCATCGCGAAGGTCTCGTCGCGGCGAGCGTGCGCGCGATGACGTTCGTCACCGCGAGCGGCGACGTGCGCCGGATCGTCCCCGGCGACGAGCTGTTCGATCTCGCGCTGTGCGGACGCGGGCAGCTCGGCGCGATCGCGGAGGTGACCCTCGCGACCCAGACGAAGGGCCCGATGCTCGCGGCGCGGCTCCTGCGCTGGTTCTCCGTCGAGGAGTTCGTTCGCGACGCGCTCGCGATCTCGCGCGACCACCTCTACGACTACATGCGAGCGCGCCTCGTCTGGGACGCGGGTGGGCGGCGCCCCCGCGTGGACGCCACCATCGGGATGTTCTGCGATCGCGAGCATGCGCCGGATCTCGCGCTCGGCGCGCTTCGCCCCGCGATCGCGTCGAACATCGAGCTCGTCGATCTGCTCGCCCGATTGCGCGAGCCGGCGCTCGAGGCGCGCGACGCATCGACCGCGGCGCTCGAGCTCGTGCTCCCGCTTCCGGACACCGGGCTGTGGGCCGCGCTGAACGATCGCATCGTCGCGTCCGGTGTGCTCGCGCACGTGCGCCGAGGGGTCGGCGCACTCGTGATTCCCACGCTGCCGCGGCTTCCGCTCGCGCCGCTCCCCACCTCCGAGGCGTGCCTCGCGCTCGCGCTCCGGCCTCACGGCACGCCCGAGGTCGCGCGCGGGTTGATCCCGGCGCTGCGCGAGATCGCGACCTTCGCGCTCGCGCACGGCGCGCGCATCTACCTGATGGGCGTCGAGCGCCTCGACGCGGAGCAGCTCGCGCTGCAGTGGGGAGACGCGCTGCCCCGACTACGCGCGCGCAAGGCCGAGCTCGATCCGCAGAGCCTGTGCAATCCAGGACTGCTCGAGTAGCGCTATGGTGGTGCCGTGACCGTTCGGTTCGAGCTCCCGGCGCCATGGAGGCGCGAGATCGGCGACCACCTCGTCGTGTGGCGACGCGATGACTGGACCGGGCGCGTCGAGGTGGATCGACTGCACGAGCTGCCGACGGATCGCAAGGAGTGGGGCGTTCGCGTGCTGATGCGAAACCTCCCGCCCGGCGGCGATGTCCGGCAGATCGATCTCGTGAACTCGGTCAACCACGTGGGCTGGCCGCTCACGATGGTCTCGACCAACGTGCTCGATGCGACGCGTACCCCGGTGGAGACGCGGATCACGATGTTCTACGAGCTGCTGTATTTCGGAACCACGATCGCGGCGATCGTCGACCGCGAGGGCGTCGCGTTGTGGGAGTCCACGCTGCGGGCCCCGGTGATCGAAGCGATGCTCCACCTCGAACCTTTGTTCGACGAGGGCGGCATCGCCAACATCGCCGATCTGTGGACGTGATCGCCGCGAGGGCGACGCCGATCGGCGCTCGGTGACGCGAACCAGCGCTCAGGCGTTGGGGCGCTTCGCGCCGTTGCCGTTGCCGTTGCCCGCGCTCGTCGGACCGCTCGGCTGCGCGTGCGCGGCGACGGGACGCGCGGACTTCTTGTCGTCCGACAGCTCGGCGCCCGCGGGCGCGTCGGGCGCGACGTCGATGCCGATGCGGCGCACGTTGAAGTGCGAGAGCACCTTCGCTTCGATCGTGTTGTAGACCTCGGGGTGCTCGACGAGGAACGCCTTCGCGTTCTCGCGGCCCTGACCGATGCGCTCGCCGTTGAACGAGAACCACGCGCCGCTCTTGTCGATGATGTTCGCTTCGCTCGCGAGATCGACGAGGTCGCCTTCGCGCGAGATGCCCTGTCCGTACAGGATGTCGAACTCGACCTCCTTGAACGGCGGCGCCATCTTGTTCTTCACGACCTTCACGCGCGTGCGGTTGCCGATCGTGTCCTCGTCCTTCTTGATCGCGCCGATGCGGCGGATGTCGAGGCGGCACGATGCGTAGAACTTCAGCGCGTTGCCGCCCGTCGTGGTCTCCGGCGAGCCGAACATCACGCCGATCTTCATGCGGATCTGGTTGATGAACACGACCATCGTGCGCGAGCGCGAGATCGCACCCGTCAGCTTGCGCAGCGCCTGGCTCATGAGGCGCGCCTGCAGACCGACGTGCGCGTCGCCCATCTCGCCCTCGAGCTCGGCCTTCGGCGTGAGCGCCGCGACCGAGTCGATGATGATCACGTCGATCGCGTTCGACCGCACGAGCATGTCGGCGATCTCGAGCGCCTGCTCGCCGCAATCCGGCTGGCTGACGAGCAGCTCCTCCGTCTTCACGCCGAGCTTCTTGGCGTAGTTCACGTCGAGCGCGTGCTCCGCGTCGATGAACGCGCACACGCCGCCGCGCTTCTGCGCCTCCGCGACGATGTGGAGCGTCAGCGTCGTCTTGCCGCTCGACTCCGGTCCATAGATCTCGACGATGCGGCCGCGCGGCAAGCCGCCGATGCCGAGCGCGAGATCCAACCCGAGCGAGCCCGTCGGAATGACGTGCACCTCGCGATCGATCGGATCCTTGCCGAGGCGCATGATCGCGCCCTTGCCGAACTGCTTGTCGATCGCGCTCAGCGCGAGATCGATCGCCTTGTCACGCGAGGCATTGTTCGGGTTCTGTGTGGTCGACGCTTCCTTGGACATCTGGCTCTTCCCTTCCGGTTGGCGATTCAAAAAGTCGGTCCCTGTCCGCGCGGCCACCCGTCATCGGTGTCTTCATCCCTGCTACCGCGTGAATCGCTAGACACTGTTGGTGCGCCAAGAGATAGCGCCCTGGTCTGACGTTCAGCGGTCTCCAAAGGAGAGATCGACGCGGTTTCGAAGCCGATTCTCGCCACCTCTCGATACACGGAACCACTGGATTTGGTTTCGCTTTCGAAGAGGGTGATCGAATCGATTCGGGTGTTACCGAACATTTGTTCAGATACGGGTAACACAGCCTCTTTGAGCGGTCTACTTTCCCGCAGCCTTCCGAGCGTCACGTGGGGATGAAACGATCTCTTCTCCTTCGCGAAGCCGAGCGCCTCCATCGCCGCCTCCACCCGGTCCGCGAGCGCCGCCAGCTCCGCGCTCTCCACGCCGGCCCACACGACGCTGGCCTTCTCGAGCGACGGGAACGCGCCGAGCCGAGAGGTCTTCAGCGTGAAGCCCTGCGTACCGCGACAGGCGTCGGCGAGCTTGTCGCGAATCGCATCGACGGCGTCGGTCCTCGTCCAGCCGAGGAACTTCAGCGTGACGTGATAGTTCGCCGGTGACACCCACCGGACGTCCGCGCCGGCGTCTCTCGCTCGTCGAGCGATGGTCTCCACCGCCTGGGAGAGTGCATTCGCGGTCGCGATCGAGATGCGCGCACCGACGAAGAGTCGCTTCGACGGCGCTCTCTCCGGCGCGAGGGGCTTGACCTCGATCTCGCGCAATGCCGGGTTCGGGCGGGGCGCCTCGTTGTCGTTCTTCTCGTCGGTCACGCGATGTCCTTCATTGTCGTCGTCGATACGAGCGCCTCATGCAATGCCGCGGCGATCGAGCTCGTCGTCGACGAGCTTCAGCGCCCACCAGGCCGACAGCAAGCGCACCTGATCCCGGGCGCCCGGCCACGCGATCTTCTTGACGACCGTCTCCTGGTCGCTGGCGAGCGCGAGCCAGACCGTGCCCACCGGCTTTTCGGGCGTTCCACCGTCGGGACCCGCGATGCCCGACACCGAGACCGCGAGGTCCGTCCCGAACCGCGAGCGAGCGCCCGCCGCCATCTCGCGCACGGTCTCCTCGCTCACCGCGCCGTACGCGTCTAGCGTCGACGGTGCGACGCCTAACTGACGCACCTTCTCCGCGTTCGTGTAGACGATGGCGCCGCCGTAGAACGACCGGGAGGACCCGGGCATCCGCGTGAGCAGCTCGCCGATCATGCCGCCCGTGCACGACTCGGCGGTCGCGATCGTCGTCGAGGACGCGATCAGCCGGCGCGTCACCTTCTCGACGAGCGTGTCCGTCTCGCCCGTGCCGTAGAGGACGCCCGGGAGGCGGGCCCGCAGCGCGACGTCGAGGTCGCCTAGGCGCGCGTCGGCGGCGGCTTGATCGCGATCGCGCACGACCAGCTTCACGAGCGTCTCGGGGAACTTCACCTGGTAGTGGATCGAGGCGCCCGGCACCCCGTCGACGAGCCCCCGGCACACCTGCGAGATCTGGGACTCGCCGCGACCGAAGCAGCGGTAGATGCGCCGCGCGATGCGCTCCACGTCGCCGCGCGCCTCCCGGAGCTCGGCCAGGCGCGCGGACAGCCCGCCGTCCCAGATCGAGTACACCTCGCGCGGGATGCCGGGCATGCAGATGACCGGGACGCCCGAGAGCGCGATTTCGAAGCCCGGCGCGAGCCCGGCTCGGTTGGGGTGGACCCGCGCCCCCGACGGGATGCGCACCTGGCGCAGCTGGATGCGCGTCAGCTCCTCGAGCTTGGAGGACTGGATCTGGCCGCCGGTGATCATGCGCCCGAAGCGCTCGATCATGTGCGCGCGGGCCGCTTCCTCGACGACGGGCTCGACCCCCACGAGGCGCGACAGCACGTCGACCGTCAGGTCATCCTCGGTCGGGCCGAGGCCGCCAGAGCACAGGACGAGGTCGGCGCGGGAGACGGCCTGGGTGAGCGCGAAGGCCAGATCGGCCTCGTCGTCGTTGCAGCTCGTCATCCAGCGTGTGGTGATGTTCAGGTCCCAGAGCCGGGAGGCGAAGTACGACGAGTTCGTGTTCACGATCTCGCCACGGCACAGCTCGTCCCCGATGGTCAAGATCTCGGCGCGCATCGCCGCGAGACCATAGCGCAAACACATGGTCTCGCGGTTGACGCGCCTGTGATGCGCCACCTATGATTTCTCTCGCGCGGAGTTGTGGGCTCCGCGACAGGTTTATGAAGATCCGCTACGCCGCGAAGACCGATGTGGGCATGAAGCGGACCCACAACGAAGACTACTTTTCGTTGATCGAAGACGAGCAGCTGTTCCTCGTCGCCGACGGCATGGGTGGTCACGCCTCTGGTGAAGTCGCGAGCAAGATGGCCGCCGAGACGATCGGCGAGTTCTATCAGCGCACGCGCGAGGACGAGGACGCGACGTGGCCCTACAAGATGGACCGCTCGCTCTCGTATATCGAGAACCGGCTGGTCTGCAGCATCAAGCTCGCGAACCTCCGCATCTTCGAGACCTCGAACCGCGACCTTCGCTACAAGGGCATGGGCACGACGATCGTGTCGACGCTCGTGTCGGGCGACAAGATCTACGTCGGTCACGTCGGCGACTCGCGCGTGTACCGCGTGCGCGAAGGCGGCATCACGCAGCTGACGCGCGACCACTCGCTCCTCGAGGACTACAAGGAAGCGAAGCCGGACATGACCGAGGAGGAAGAGCGGAACTTCCCGCACAAGAACGTCATCACGCGCGCCCTGGGCATGCGCGAGACGGTGCAGGTCGATATCCGCAGCCACCAGATCAAGAGCGGCGACGTCTACATCCTCTGCTCCGACGGACTGTCGGGCATGGTCGTCGACGATCAGATCGGCCAGATCGCCTCGAACGCGAAGAGCCTCGAGCGCGCGGTCGCCGAGCTCGTGGACGCCGCCAACCGCAACGGCGGTACGGACAACGTCACCACACTGCTCCTGCAGTGTCTCGCGGCGTAGCCACATGAAGTACCGCGTCAGCAGCGGGAAGCTGACCGTGAAGGCGCGGTCGAAGATCCACGACACGAGCACCGTGTGGGAGAAGGTGACGGGCGACGTCGAGGCCGACGCGGAGACGCTCGCCACCGAGGGTGCGCGTGCAACCTTCGCGGTCGACATGACGTCCTTCGATGCAGGCGACTGGCTGAAGAACCGGAAGCTCAAGAGCGACTTCGAGATGGACAAGCACCCGAAAGCCACGTTCGAGCTGCGCTCCGTGAAGGACGTCGTTCGCGACGGTGCGAAGTTCACCGCGACCGCCGAGGGTGTGCTGCGGTGGCGCGGCAAGGAGGTCGTGCTGACCCTGGCCGGTCGTGGCACGCTGGATCCGATGCGTGTCGAAGCCTCCGCCACGTTCGACCTCGATATCCGCCGGCTCGGCCTGTCCGCGCCGCGCTTCTTGATGATCAAGATGGACGACGAGGTCAGCGTCGAGGTGACGGTGACCGGCCAGGTGCTGGCGTGAAGATCGCCATCGCGATGTGTCTCGTCGCGGTGCTGGGCGGGTGCGACGGCAAGAAGAAGAACAACGTCTCGGGCGTCGGCAAGTACAAGTTCACGACGACGACGCTCGCCGACGCGAAGGAAGGCAACTGCCAGCCCACGCAGCTCGACGACGGGCGCATGGCGACGTGGTGCTTCGCACTGCCGCCGTTCAAGCTCGGCAAGCAGACGGTCGCCGACGTCGATCTGTACTTCGACGGTCAGACGCCCGAGGCGAAGCTGATCGAGATCCAGCTGAAGATCCGCGGCTGCCAGGAGAGCGAGGTCGAGAGCTGGATGCGCTCCGCGTTCGGCCCGCCGATCGAGTCGAAGGCGACGCGTGTGTACTGGAAGAACGACTTTCTGTGGGCCGCGGCCCTCCTGCCGAGCGAACCGGCGCGCTGCTTGATCCACCTGCTGCCGCTCTCGGAGAATGCCGAGATCGAGCGCATCAAGCAGAAGTAGTCGCTAACGCAGGATCAGAAGCAGCACGACGACGAGCGTGATCGCCGCCGCGATGATCAGCGGCATCGGCAGGCGCGGTTCGGTCGAATGGATCGATCGCGCGCGCTCGCTCGGCTCGCGCGCGACGCTGGCCGGCGCAGCGTCCTCCACGGGCGGTTCGGCCTCGGGGGGCTTGGCCGGGGCGGAGGCGGCCTCCGTCCTCGCATCGTGCGAGGTCGCCGCGGGCGGTTGGTCCTCGACGACGACGCTGACCGGCGGCGGACGGCTCGCCGACTTCGCGCGGATCTTGTCGGCGGCGGCCTGCGCGACGTTCTGCGTGACCGCCTTGCCCTTGTACGTCGCGTCGTAGCGCTTGAGCACCTCGTACGTCTCGGTCACCGTCTCGAACTCGTCGGGCGCGGGCAGATCGCCCGTGACGTCCGCGACGATCGCGGTCTGGTTGTCCTCGCCGCCGCGATCGTTCGCGAGCGCGATCATCGTCTCGCAGGCCGCGCGCGGCTCGCTGTCGGTGAGGATCTTCTGCAGCTCCGGATCGGACACCGGGTTCGTGATGCCGTCGCTGCACAGGATGAAGCGGTCGCCGTTGCGCAGGCGCAGGCGCGCGATCGCGACGCGCACGTCCTTCGCGAGACCCATCGCCTGGAGGATCACGTTCTTCGACGGCGAAGCGCGCGCTTCGTCGGGCGTCATCACGCCCTGGTCGACGAGGAGCTGTACGAGTGACTGGTCGCGCGTGATCTGGCGCAGGCGGCCCTTGCGCAGCAGGTAGCCGCGGGAGTCGCCGACCTCGGCGACGTACGCCTCGTCGCCGCGGATGAACAGCGCGACGAGCGTGGCGCCCATCCCCTGCCGATTCTCGAGCTTCGCCTCGAAGAACACGTTGCGGTTCGCGCGCTGGACCGCCGCCTCGAGCTGCTCGTGGATCGCGCCCTTCTGGTCGCGCTCGAGCGCCTTCTCGAGCGACTCGAGCACGAGCGCGCTCGCGACCTCGCCGGCCTCGGCGCCGCCCATCCCGTCGGAGAGTGCGAGCAAGACGCCGCGCTCCTGCACGTCGACCGTGTGGTCCTCGCGGAACGCGTCGATCTTCTTGCCGCTGGCGAGATCGATGATCGACCACGCGTCTTCGTTGGTCTCGCGCGCACGACCGACATCGGTCATGGCGGACACGATCATCTTGACGCCTGGCATGAACGCCCGGCGATAGTACCGCGTTACAGAGAGGGGCCGACGCTCCAGTCGCTCTCGAACTGACTCGTGACCACGGCTGCCGCGGAGGGCTCGAAGACCAGCGCTCCGACCTCGCGGTTCTTGTTCAGCGACGTGAACGACATGTTCTCCGAGCCGACGAACGGAACGCCGTCGGCGGTGATCAGCTTCGCGTGCAGGTAGTAGCTGTTGGTCGAGGTCTTCACGGAGACGCCCGCTGCCTTGAGCATCGGGATCGCGTCGTCGGACGGATCCTCGATGATCACGCGGACCGTCACGCCGCGCTGGCTGGCGGCGATGATCGCGTCGCGCACCGTCGTCTCGGACAGGTACATGATCTGGAGCTCGAGCGTGTCCTGCGCGCTGTTGATGTGGTCGACGATCCGCGCCTGCGCGTTCGTCGGCGAGACGATCAGGCGCGTGCACGCGAGGTCGGCCGGCTGCGGTGGCTCGCCGCCGGACATCGCCCAGTCCTGGTCGAAGATCGCCTGAACGTCCGCGACGTCGTCGGGATCGCGGTTGACCATGCCGTAGTTGCGCTCGTTGTTCATCGCGTCGACGTTGAAGTTCATCGACATGATCACGGCGGTGTCGCCGTCGATCAGCAGGTACTTCGCGTGCGAGTACGTGTACAGCGTCGGCGACAGGCGGACGTTCACGCCGCCGGCGGCGAAGATCGGCTTCACGTTGTCATTGCCCGGCGTGTCCGGATCGAGCAGCACGCGCACGGCGACGCCGCGCTGCTTCGCCGCGACCACGCGCTCCGCGAGCGGCTTCACCGTCCACAGGTACATCGAGATATCGAGCGTGTCCTCTGCGCCGTCGATCAGCTGCGTCATGCGCTGCTGCAGTCCGCCCGGGCCCACGAACGCCTCGGGTGGCACCGCGCGCGGCGACGTCATCGAGCACCCGACGCCGGGCGCATCGACGCCGGGTCCCCCGTCGGTAGCGTCGTCGCCAGCGCCATTCTCGGTACGGCACGCGGCGAGCGCGAGGACAGCGACAGCGATCGGCAAGCTACGCACGGCCGCGGACTATGCCCAACGCCTCGTCGAGCACCAAGCAAAAACGTGTGCGCACGCGAGGCCTCACCGTGCGAGAACGCGCCAGCGATCGACGCTAGTGCCCGGACTTCTTGCGCAGCTCGTTCGGGCACGCGCCCGATGCGTTGCCTGCGGCCTTCGGGCACACGCCATACAGCTCGTGGCGATGGCGCAGCACCGTGAAGCCGCCGAGCCGCTCGGCGATCTTGTCCTGCAGCCGCTCGATCTCGTCATCCTCGAACTCGAGGATGAGGCCGCACTTCACGCAGATCAGGTGGTCGTGGTGATCGCCGACGACCTCGAAGCGCGCCTGCCCGTCGCCGAACTGACGCTCGACCGCGAGCCCCGAGTCCACGAGCAGCTTGAGCGTGCGATAGACCGTGGCGTAGCCGACCTTGGGCTGGCGCTTGCGCACCTTGGACAGCAGCTCGTCGATCGACACGTGATCGCGCGTCCGCAGGAACTGCTCGACGATCGCCTCGCGTTGGGCGGTGACGTTGAGGCGCTTGTCCTGGATATACGTCCGCCAGCGCTCCTTCAGCTCGCCCGTATCGTCCGGACGGAAGTCTTGCCGCTCCGTGGGCCCCATGGGTTTCAGCTTTCCCCGAAGTGCGCGCTCCGTCAAGCGATCTGGCAAGGGTGACTTTTCAGTTCGTGTTCGTTATGGTGCCGATCCCACCGATGGCGGACGCTCCCGAACCGGGCTTCGATCAGATCATGGCGCGCCTGCGCGACGTGGTCGCACGGCTCGAGTCCGGCGAGCTCTCGCTCGAGCAGAGCCTCGCCGTCTACGAAGAAGGCGTGCAGCTCGCGCGCAAGGGCCAGCAACTCCTGGCGAGCGCGGAGAAGCGCGTCGAGATCCTCGTGAGCGCGAGCGGCACCGTCGAGGTCGTCCCGTTCACGCAAGCGCCCGACAACGGAAGCGATCGCCCCGGCCCATAAATGACGACGACGACCACGCTCGCGACGAAGACCGCCCCTGCCGAGCTGCAGGCATTCCTCGACGACGTTCGCGTGTCCGTCGACGAGAACCTCGCACGCCGCCTCGCGCCCCCGGCCGATGATCCGGGGCGACTCGTCGAGGCGATGTGCTACGCGGCGACCGGGCCCGGCAAGCGCCTGCGCCCCGCGGTGCTGATCGCGGCCGCCGAAGCGTGCGGCGGAACGCGCGCGCAGGCGATGCCCGCCGCCGCGGCGATCGAGATGCTGCACGCGTACACGCTCGTGCACGACGACCTGCCCGCGATGGACGACGACGACGAGCGCCGCGGTCGACCGACGGTGCACGTCGCGTTCGGCGAGGCGATCGCGATCCTCGCGGGCGACGGCCTGCTCACCGCCGCGTTCGGCGCGCTCGCCGAGCTCGGCCCGCACGCCGGCGCTGCGGTCTCCGCGCTCGCGCGGCGCGCCGGATCGCACGAGCTCCTCGCGGGCCAGGCGATCGATCTCACCGAGAACCTCACATCGCTCGCCGGCGCGGGTCCCACGCTCGCGCAGGTCGAGCGCCTGCACGCCGCGAAGACCGGCGCGCTGTTCGCCGCCGCCGGCGAGCTCGGCGCGATCGCGGCCGGCGCGACGCAGAACACCGTGGCGCTCCTCGGGCGCTACGGCATGGCGCTCGGCATCGCGTTCCAGCACGCCGACGATCGCGACGATCGCGAGTTCGGCCACCTCGCCGGCGAGGCCGCCGCGCGCATGCGCGAGCTCGGCGCGGAGGCACGCGCGATCGCACACGGCTTCGGCCCGCGCGGCGCGCGTCTCGACGCGATCGCTGCGTGGTTCGCCGAACAGGCGTGAGTTAGGATTGGCCCGTGGTGGATGACTGGGACGAGGAGACGACGTCGACGGCGATCGACGTCAACGAGATGCGCGAGCGCCACGAGCGAAACAAGCGCGCGTGCCTCACCGTCCTGACCGGAACCATGTCCGGCCAGCTGTACAAGCTCCAGGTAGGCAACACGATCATCGGGCGCGCGCAGAACGCCGAGATCCGCCTCCTCGACGACGGGGTCTCGCGCCACCACGCGCGCGTTCGCCTCGAGTCCGACGGGCCGTACCTCGAGGATCTCGAGAGCCGCAACGGCACGTACGTCAACGGCGCGAGGATCGACGGCGCGCGCAAGCTCGAGGACGGCGACAAGATCCAGGTCGGCCGCATCACCGTCGTGCGCTTCGCGTATCACGACGATCTCGACGAGTCGTTCCACGAGAACCTGTTGTCGTCGGCGCTGCGCGATCCACTGACGAAGCTGTTCAACAAGCGCTACTTCCTCGATCGCCTCGACAGCGAGCTGAAGTTCGCGAAGCGGCACGACACGGCGCTGTCGCTGTTGCTCGTCGATCTCGATCACTTCAAGGCGGTCAACGACACGCACGGTCACCTCGCCGGCGACGCGATCCTCGCGAACCTCGCGAGCGTCCTCCAGCGCGCGGTCCGCAACGAGGACGTCGTCGCTCGTTTCGGCGGCGAGGAGATCGCGATCATCCTGCGCGCGATCCCGCTCGAGCCCGCGTTCCTCCTCGCCGATCGCCTGCGAGATCTGATGGAGCAGACGGTGACCGAGCACAACGGCCTCCAGCTGCGCGCGACCGCGTCGATCGGCGCCGCCGGCTATCCGACGACCAAGGCCGAGACGATCGAGGCGCTGATCGAGGCCGCCGACAAGGCGCTCTACAAGGCCAAGGGCCACGGTCGCAACCGCGTCGCGCGCCCGACGCTCCAACCCAAGACCGCTCCCTGAGAGAGACGATGCGCATTCCGATCGCACTCGCCACGATCGCCATCGCCGGATGCAGCGACGGCAACACCTCGGACAAGTCACCGGGCGAGTACCAGCTCGAGACGGCTCGCGCCGACTTCCGCCGGACGATCATCCCGAGCTACACGTTCCGCTGGCGCGAGTCGTGCGCGTGCCCGTCGGAGGTCACGAATACGATCCAGATCGTGGTCAGCGGATACACCGAGATCACCGACGCGACATACGCGAGCGGAGGTGCCGTCCCGGCCAACGTCCGCGCCCGACTCCTCACGATCGACGGCGTGTTCGACACGATCCAGGCAGCGTTCGACGAGGGCGCCGACGAGATCGACGTCGAGTACAACCCGGCCTACGGGTATCCGACCTCGGTCGCGATCGACTACGACGCGCAGATCGCCGACGAGGAGCTCTCGTTGACGATCAGCGACGTGCTCATCGACCCCTGACGCCGGGCAAATCCGCGTGGAGATCTCAGTTTTCTGGGACTCCCCGGCGCGCAAGCCCTCGATGTCCCACGACTCGCTACGTGGCACTCTCGCTGCACGAGGAGCCGCCATGCGCCTACCCATCGCTTTCGCCCTCGCCCTGACCGCCTGCACCGAAGGTGGCTCGGGCCAGAAGTCCCCCGACGAGATCGAGCTCGAAGGAGCGCAAGCGCGCTTCGAGCAGAACATGGCCCAGGACTCGTACACGTTCCACTCGCGCCGCTCGTGCGAATGCACGGTCGAGACGACGCGCGAGATGCTCGTCACCGTCCAGAACGGAGCCATCACCGGTGCGATCTACGTCGATGACGAGACCGCCGTGTCCGCCCAGACGCTCGAGCACGTGATGACGATCGAGGAAGCGTTCGACGAGATCCAGCGCGCGATCGACGAGGGCGTGCACGTGCTGGACGTCGAGTACGACACCGAGCTGGGCTTTCCGAAATCGATCGCGATCGACTACAGCGCGCAGATCGCCGACGAGGAGCTGTCGCTGATCATCTCCGACGTCGAGCCGATCACGCTGTGCGGCGCCGGGTTCGCGCCGTGCGGCTAGTGATCTGACGCCCTCGAGCGCGGGCCAGAGCGCCAAAACGCGCGGAATTTGTCCCCGGTGATCGTCGTTGCTAGGGTCAGGAATGCGTCGGCTCTGGCCCCTCGTCGTCCTCGTCGCGTGCTCGGGAGACGACGGACACAAACAGCCCACCATGCATCCCAAGCCGGCGCCGCCGCCCATCGCGGCCTCCGGCGATGCAGCGGTCGCGACCGCGCCCACCAATCCGCCCGCGCCACTGTCCGAGGACATGGCCACGCCATACTTCACGACGGGCGATGCGGCCGTCGGTGCCGAGGCGTTCGCCAAGGGCGAGTGGGCCGCCGCGCGCGCCGCGTTCGTGAAGGCGCGCGCGAACGCGACCGGTGCCGACGCCGCGCGGCTCGATCTGATGATCGGCCTGTGCGAGGAGTACTCGAAGAACTGGGCCGCGGCCGCGGCGCGACTTTTGGCGGCGCAGAAGGACCTGCCGCTGCTCGCCGACTACATCGGCTATCACGCCGCGCGCGCGCTGTACTTCGATCACAAGAGCGCCGACTCGCTCGCGCTGACGGCAAAGATTCCGCCGGAGTCGATCGTCGGCCCCGACGCCGAGATGCTGACCGGCGACACGCTGCGCGGCCTCGGCGACTACGCGAAGGTCGCCGCGCACTACGCGGACTACCTGCAGCGCCGCCCCGAGGGGCCGCGGCGCTCCGAAGCGCGGTTCCGCCTCGCCGACGCGCTCGAGCGCACCAAGGGTGACGGCGCGAAGATCGTCGAGCTGTATCGCCGCATCTCGATCGATGACCCGCTGTCGTCGTGGGCGACGAAGGCGAACGAGCGCCTCGCGGTGCTCGCGCCGAACAACCTGTGGACCGCGGAGGATCGGATCACGCGCGGCAAGGAGCTGTTCGATTCGATGCGCAACCCCCAGAGCGAGGCGGAGTTCACCGCCGCGCTCGCCGACGCGCAGATCACGCCCGAGCAGAAGTGCGTCGCCGCCTATCACGCTGCGCAGAGCCGGTTCAAGGCGCGCGATCGCAAGGGCGCGGCGCCGATGTTCGATGTCTCCGCCGACGCGTGCAAGGAGGCGAAGAACATCGACCTCCACATCAAGAGCGTCTATCAAGCCGGCCGCTCGTACGCGTTCATCGGCCAGCACGACGTCGCCGCGAAGCGCTACCAGGAAGCGCAGACGATCGACACCTCGCACAGCTACTCCGACGACGCGCTGTTGCGCGAGGCCGAGGAGTGGGCCGACCTCAAGGACGACAAGAAGCTCGAGGAGGCGCTGTCGTCGCTGCCCGTGAAGTTCCCCAAGGGCGACAACGTCGCCGAGGCGATGTGGCGGCTCGGGTGGCGCGCGTGGCGCGACAAGAAGCTCGACGACGCGATCAAGTGGTGGAAGAAGCAGATCGAGCTCGTCCCGCACGACGACAGCTACTACGGCGAGGGCCAGGCGCAGTACTGGCTCGGTCGCGCGTACCTCGCCAAAGGCAAGAAGAAGCTCGCGCTCGACACGTGGGAGGCCGGCGTGAAGCAGTATCCCGCCGCGTACTACGCGCTGCAGGGGCTCAACCGCATCCGCGACAACGACCCCAAGCGCTTCGAGAAGCTGGTCGCGGAGCTCGCGGCCGATCCCACCGACTACGATCCGAAGGCGCCGGCGTTCTCGTTCAAGCCACGCGTCGAGTGGGGCACGCCCGGCTTTGCGCGCGCGATGGAGCTGTTAAAGCTCGGCCTCGGCGACGCGGCCGAAGCGGAGCTGCGCAAGTTGAAGCTGACGGCGCCCGGCGACAAGAAGCGCGTCGACGATCCGGATCAGATCGAGAAGCTGTGGGCGATGGCGTTCCTCTACGACCGCGCGGGACGCTACGCGACGAGCCACTGGCCGACGCGCTGGCACATCCTCGATTACCGCAAGCAGTGGCCCGTCGGTGCGAACCGCGCGCGCTGGCAGATCGCGTATCCCAAGGCGTACTTCGAGCTGCTGTCGCGCCACGCGAAGCTCAACAAGACGCCGCTCGCGATGCAGATCGGCATCGTGCGCGAGGAGAGCGCGTTCGATCCGAGGACCGAATCGTACGCGAACGCGTGGGGCTTGACCCAGATGATCCCGCCGACGGCGAAGGACTTCTCGAAGGGCACGAACATCGCGCCGACGCGCGAGAACATGTTCGACCCCGAGATGAACGTCACGGTCGGCGGTCGGTTCCTCGGGCACCTGTTCAAGCGGTTCAAGAACTTCACGCTGCTCGTGCCGCCCGGCTACAACGCGGGCCCGGGCGCGGTGAACCGCATGCTGAGGGTCCGCGGGACGTGGGACGCCGACGAGTTCATCGAAGGCATCGTCGACGATCAGGCACGCAACTACTCCAAGCGCGTGCTCGGGACGTTCTTCACGTACTCGTGGCTGTACCCCGAGATCGCGAACGCCGAGTTCGGCACGGGCACCGTGCCTGTCCTGCCGCTCGCGATTCCGTCCGAGCTGATCCCGAAGTGACGCGCGCGCCCTACTTCGGCGGCATGCGCAGCGCGCCGTCGAGCCGGATCGTCTCGCCGTTCAAGTAGCCGCACTCGACGATCGCGGCGACCATCGCTCCGTACTCCGCCGGATCGCCGAGGCGCTTCGGGAACACGACGTCCTTGCTGAGCGCCGCGCGGACCTCCTCGGAGAGCTGACCGAGCATCGGCGTGTCGAAGATGCCGGGCGCGATGGTGACGACGCGGATGCCGGCGGGGGCGAGGTCGCGCGCGGCCGGCAGCGTCATCCCGGCGACACCCGCCTTGGACGCCGCGTAGGCGATCTGTCCGATCTGGCCGTCGAACGCGGCGACGGACGCGGTGTTCACGATCACGCCGCGCTCGTTGTTCGCGAGCGGCGGGGCCTTGCTGATCGCGGAGGCCGCGAGGCGGAGCACGTTGAACGTTCCGACGAGGTTGATGCCGATCACCGTCTTGAACAGATCGAGGTCGTGCGGCTTGCCCGTCTTGTCGAGCGTGCGCGCCGCCCAGCCGACGCCGGCGCACGACACGGCGACGCGCAGCGTGCCGAGCTTCTGCGCAGCTTCGATCGCGGCTTCGACCTGCGCCGCATCCGTGACATCGGCCTTCGCGAACGCCGCCGACGCGCCGAGCTCGGCGGCGAGCGCCTGCCCTTTCGCGTCATCGCGATCGACGATCAGCGCCTTCGCGCCTTTGCCGACGAGCGCGCGGACCGTCGCCGCGCCGAGTCCCGAGGCTCCACCCGTGACGAGTGCTACTGCATCGCTTAGCTGCATGCGCGCAGCGTACGCGCACGGCTAGACGTTGTCGCAGATGCCGCCGACCAACTTGTAGATGCCGAGCTCCTTGAAGATGACCGGCGAGTTCACGTCGAGATCGAGGATGAACAGCTCCGTCTTCTTCTGCCCCTTGACCCACGTCGACGACTTCTTCTCGCCGGTCTCGGCGTTCTGCGCGCTGTTGACGAGCCGGAGGTCGCCGGTCTTCGTCGAGAACACCTGCCCGGCGCTGTCCATCGCGATGTCGACGAGCGGCAGTTGCTTCATCGCGCCGCGCTTGCCCACGAACACGCGGAACGCCTTGCCGCCGTGTCGCTCGGAGAGCTTGTCGACGTAGTAGTAGATGCCCATGTCGTCGCGCGCGAGCATGTGTGGACGGCGCACGAGCCCCGGCGACAGGAACTGCGACTTGTCGAGGATCGCCTTCGCCTTGTCCCCGGTGATCTCGGTCAGCACCGCGTCGTCGAGTCCGTCGCACGATCGGAAGTACGTGCCGTCTTTGCGGCGCATGATCCCGCCCGGCCGCAGCTCTGGAATGCGCGGCGACCACGTGCTGATCTGCCAGGCATCTCCGTCGCGAGAGCCGCCGATCGTGATCTGCTCGTAGAGCTGCTTGCCGGTGCCGTAGAACGCCTTCTTGCGCGTCACGTTCTGCTCGCCGACGACCACGTAGGTGCCGCCGTTCGCGTCCTTGAGGACGAGGACCGGCTCCTTGTTGGGATTGAGGTCGACGGCGAACGGCTGCGGATCCTTGGGGAGTTTCTTGTCGTCAACCTTCACACTCCCTTCGGGAGCGTTACGCGTCCGACGTTCGTCGGACTTGTCATCGGCGCGCGCACTCGCGGCACTTGCCAGGACCAGCGCCGCGACGATCCAACTTGGTGCACGCATCGGTGTCTCATTATACGCTCGTGCGAATGGCGAATTCACCGGCGAGGGCCGTCGTCGATGTGGGGTCGGTGATCGCCGACACCTACAAGATCGAGGCGCTCATCGGCCGCGGAGGAATGGGCGCCGTGTTCCTGGCGAGCCACGCGCGCCTGCCGGGCAAGCAGGTCGCGATCAAGCTGCTCCACGCCGAGATCGAGGATGGGGACGTGCTCGCGCGGTTCCGTCGCGAAGCGGAGATCGCGTCGCGGCTCGGACATCCGAACATCGTCGCGGTCCACGACTTCAACGTCACGCCCGAGGGCATGCCGTACCTCGTGCTCGAGCTGCTCCAGGGCGAGACGCTCGCCGCGCGCCTGCGCCACGGTCCACTCCCGATCGAGGACACGATGGCGATCATGCGGCAGGTGGGCTCGGCGCTCGCCGCCGCGCATCGCGAGGGCATCGTCCATCGCGATCTCAAGCCGCACAACATCTTCCTCGTCCCGACCGAGGTCGCCGGGCGCATCGTCGAGGTCGCGAAGGTCCTCGACTTCGGGATCTCGAAGATCCGCGGCTCGCAGACCGTGAAGACGCAGGAGACCGCGCTCCTCGGCACGCCGCAGTACATGGCCCCCGAGCAAGCGACCGGTCGCCACGGCGAGGTCGACGAGCGCACCGACGTGTTCGCGCTCGGCGCGATCGTCCACGAGATGCTGACCGGCCGGCCGGCCTTCGACGGGTCCTCGATCCCCGAGGTCGTGTTCAAGGTCGTCTACGAGCAGCCCGCGCCGCTGCCGGAGACCATCCCCGCGAACATCGTCGCGGCGGTGCACAAGGCGATGGCGAAGCAGTCGGCGGATCGCTTCGCCAACGTCGGCGCGTTCATCGAGGCGCTGACCGGCCAGCCGCTCACGCAGCTGCGCGCGGCGCTGACCTCGCCCGACGTCGGCTTCGCGAGCGGCTCGCAGAACGTCGCGAACCACGCGGCGCTCGCGAACACGATGGACTCCGGCGACTACGCCGCGTCCCCGACGCGATCGATCCGGTCGAGCGCACCGATCAGCGGCGACGCGGCGACGATCGCCTCGGTATCGTCGAGAGCGACGCAGACCGGCGAACCTGCGGCGCCCGCGGAGCTCGGGATCGCGAAGACGCAATCGACGCCTCTCGAGCGCCCCGTCTCTCCGCCGACGACGCCCGCGCCGGTGCAGACGCCTCCGCGCAGGATCTGGCCGCTCGTCGCCGTCGGCGCGATCGCGATCGCGGCGACCGCCGGCGTGATGTTCTTCGTGCTCGACGATAGCGGTGGCCAGAAGCGCGACAACCGCGTCGCCGAGAAGCGCCGCGACGACAAGCGCGACGAGCGACGTGACGAGAAGCGCGAGCAGCGCCGCGACGACAAGCGCGACGAGCGCGTCGTCCCCGTCGAGCCGAAGCGAAACGAGCCCGCGCCCACCGAGCCCACGCGGACGGAGCCGGTGCCCACCGAGCCGAAACGGACCGAGCCCGCGCCGACCGAGCCCACGCCGACGGAGCCCACGCGCACCGAAAAGCGGCCGACGCCGGTCGAGACCAAGAAGAGCGACGCGGTCAATCCCGAGATGCGCGACTTCCTCACCGAGGCAGAAGAGATGGCCGCGCGCGGCGATCGCGCGGGCGCGATGCGGATGACCTCGCGGATCATCAACGATGGGAGCGACGCGAAGGCGACGGCAGAGGCGCACGTGCTGCGCGGCACGCTGTCGTGCAACGACATCACCGTCGCCAACGGCGAGCTTCGCCAGATCCCCAGGCGGTTTCCGAACCTGATCAAGAAGCTGAAGGCCGCCTGCCCCGCGCTTCAGTGAAGCAGCACGAGCACGCGCCGCTGCGTGGTCGTGAGATCGACGTAGTGCCCCGGAGCCTGGCGCGTGTCGCGGATCGCGGCGCCCGCCTCGAGATCGGTCAGTACCGTGCGATCACCGACGGACAGCACGTGCTCGCCGGGTGCGAGCCCCAGGAGCGGGATCACGTCGTCCACGCCGGGCGCGACGTCGATGATCGTCGCGTGGTTCGTCGACACGGCAGCCTGCACGATCACGGGTCGATTCGCGGCCTGAGCGAGCAGGATCGCGCATGCACCGAGGAGACCGACGACGATCGAGCGAAACCACAGCATGCCTCGACATGCTGCAACTCGATGGCCACCGGCGCGCGAGCAGATCCGCTGCGTTGGGCCCGCCGGCATCCGATCGCGCTGCCAAGGTGGCACACGCGATCGAGGCGGCGTGTCAGCCCTTCATCTGCTGCGCGAGGTAGTTCTGCTCGCCGACCTGGCGGATCAGCTCGAGCTGCGTCTCGAGCCAGTCGGTGTGCTCTTCCTCGGAGACCAGGATCCTCGTGAAGAGATCCTCGGAGGCGTTGTCGCCGGCCTTGCGGCACGCCTCGACGCCCTTGTTGAGCTCGGCGATGGCGGCGTACTCGAGCTGGAGGTCGCTCTCGAGCTGCTCCTTCACGGTCTCGCCGACGCGCAGCTTGTGATAGCGCTGGAGGTTCGGGACACCCTCGAGGAAGAGGATGCGGTCGATGACCATGTCCGCGTGGCGCATCTCGTCGATGGACTCGGCGCGGATCTTTGCAGCCAACCGGTCGTAGCCCCAGTTCTCACACATCTTGGCGTGAATGAAATACTGGTTGATCGCGGTGAGCTCGTTGGTCAGGAGCGAATTGAGGAGCGTGAGCACCTCTTCGTTGCCCTTCATGCGGCCTCGATTCAGATTGCGATTAGGTTCGCGACCTTACCGAGACCACGTCGTTCGAGCAATCGCGCGGGCAGCCGTTCGCACCCTTTGCGGTGAGACGATCCCGAAGCTCCTCGACACACGCTCCACAGCCCGTCCCAGCGCCGCACTTGCGCCCGATGTCCTGCACGGTCCGCGCGCCATCATCGATCACCGCGTCGATGTCGCGGTCGCTGGCGGGGTGGCAGAGGCAGACGAGCACGGATGTGACATTGATAATGCTTTTCAATTCCATTCCCGTCAAGCCCTGCTTGTCGTCGCACCCTCGGCATGATCGAAAGCTTGCCCTGACACGCTAACCCCGCGATCCTACAGACGTGAGGTTGCTCCGGATGGCAGGGATCGCCCTGCTGATTGGATGTGGGGGCGAGAAGCCCCCGCCACCTCCCGCCGATCCGAACGGGATCGAGGTGGTCTACGCGGGCGCCGAGCCGCGTCGATCGCTTCGCTATCGGATCGCCAAGGGCGACGCGATCGAGGTCGAGCTGTCGATCGACGTCGAGCTCGACGCGAGCGGGCGCGGTGGTCCGCTGCCCACCGTGATCGTCGGGACCGAGCTCGTCGCGACCGAGGTGCTGCCCGATGCCTCGATGCGCGTGCGCGCGACGATCGCGTCGATCACCGCGCGCGACGTCCCGAACAGCACGCTGTCCGCGGCCTCGATGACCGAGCACATGCAGCTCTTGAAGGGGACGTCGCTCACCGGCACGCTGCTCCCCGACGGCGGCATTCGCGAGCTGCACGCGGAGGCCGCGGCGAAGCTTCCACCGGCGCTCGCGCAGCAGCTCGATACGGTCAGCAAGAGCTTCCAGCAGATCTCGCTGCCGCTGCCACACATGCCCGTCGGCGACGGCGCGGCGTGGCGACAGAAGCGAACGATCGAACAGGCGGGCATGACGCTCTATTCGGTGACGACGATCGTGGTCACCGCGATCGACGACCGCGGCTTCTCGTTCACGAGCAGCACCTCGCTCGGCGGACCGGATCAGAAGGTCACGATCCAGGGCCACACGATCGACGTGACGAACATCGGCGGCGTCGGCACGGGAAAGGGCACGATCGATCTGACGAAGATGGTGATGACCGGCGAGTCGACGCTCTCGTTTCACAGCGACATGACCGCCGACGACGAGACGGATCAGATGGGCATGACGATGACGACGCGCGTCGCGCCGGCCGAGCTGCCCGCGCCCGCGAAGCCCGACGCGGGCGGCGACGACGAGCTGGAGGTGCCGGCGATCGACGACAACGCACCGGTCCCCGACAACACCGAGTTCTCCGGCGAGAACGTGCCGGCGCCCGAGCCCGCGAAGTGACTCAGGGCGTGCAGAACGCGCCGAACTTCTTGCACTGCCCGTTCGCGAACTCGCTGCACTCGTGATGGTAGCCATCGCGCGCGTCGAACATGCACGTGCTCGCGGGCGTGCACGCGGCGCCCCACGCCTTGCACGATCCTTCCACCGGCTTCGTGCATTGCTTGTACGTGCGCGATGCAGCCTCGTACATGCACGCGTTCTGCGGCGTGCACGCGGGACCGAAGTGCGTGCAGTTGCCGCTTCCGCTGCTCGTGCAGGTGAAGTACGCGGCGACGCCCGCGTGATACGCGCACGACGGGTTCGGACAGCCGACGTCGCGGAGCACGACGACCGCGTTCGAGCCCTGCTGCGCGGAACCGGATCCGCTGCCGGTGGTGGCACCACTGCCCACCTGCTTCTTGTCGATCGGTCCCGTCGAGCCTCCGGTCTTCGCGGGGTTACCACACGCGATGATCACGGTAAGGACGGCCACGCTGGCCCCGAGTAGCTGGCGCACGGTCACGTTATAGCGCGACGGTCGACGATTCGCCCCTCGATGCGATGCGGGTGTAGCTTCGGAGCATGCGGTCCCTCCCGGTCCTGCTCGCGCTGGTGGTGCCGGCGTGCGATGGCCATCGGGCGCTCCCCGTCGAGGCCGCCTGCAACCCGCTCGGCGCGACCGGCTGCCTGACCCCGTGGCCCAGCTCGGCGCTCGGCACGAATGGCTTCGCGGCGGCGACGCCGATCACGATGGAGGTCGAGGCGTCGATCGATCCCGCCTCGCTCGCGCTGCCGGATGCGACCGTGCTCCTCGATCTGACGACCGGCGAGCGCGTCGCGCACGCGGCGACGATCGAAGCGCGACCGGATGATGCGCAGGCGATCCGCATCCTGCCGGCATCGACGCTCGCGAGCGGTCATCGCTACGCGGTCGCGATCACCAACGCCGTCCTCGATCTCGACGGCGACAGCCTCGAGGCGACGCCGGGGTTCGAGGCGCTGCTCGACGAGCGCTACACGGACCACGACCTGCTCGAGGCGATGCGCCCGCGGTTCGCGGACACGCTCGACGCGCTCGAGGCCGCGGGGATCGACGTCGACTCGCTCGTCGTCGCGTGGGACTTCGCGACGAGTTAGAGCTCGAGCCCCAGGATCGATCGCATCCAGATCTTGCCGTACGCGTCGCCGACGATCGCGGTGTCGCCGAAGTTGTCGAGCCGCGCGTACACGCCGAGCGAGAAGAACATCGGGCCCTGCTGGTAGAGGAACGTCGGGCCCGCGTAGTGATGCGTCTTGATCGGCGCGTCGTCACCGGCCGTCACCGGATCGTCGCTCGTGTCGTCGAAGCGCCCGCGCGCCCAGTACTCGAGGCCCATGTGGAAACGCGGCGTGATCTCGTACGCGACGCCGACCGTCGGGTTGTAGATGTACTTCGTCGTCGAGTCCTGGAAGTACCACTCCTGCTCGACCCACAGGTTCGCGACGACGACGACGTCGGCGAGGCGCTTCGAGAGCAGGATCTTCTCCTCGAACTCCAGCTCGTTCTGGAACTCCGCGATCTCGAGGTAGAGGCCGATGTCGACGGGCAGCTCGCCGGTCTCGGCGAAGCGGTAGCGCAGGCGCTGCTTCACGCCGTCGAAGCGCATGAACGGCGTCGTGCCGGATGCGCCCTGGCGGAACTGGAAGTAGAAGCCCGCCTCGAGGTTGTCGGTCAGGCCGAGCTCGAGCTCGGTGGTCAGCACCGAGCGAACGCCCCACACGCCCTCGAGCGTTCCGTCGAGGCGCTCGCGCTCGACGCGGACGGGAACGAAGTCCATGTATTGCTCGATCTCGACCTTGCCCGCCGGCAGCGTCTCGTACGGATACGAGAACGGCAGCGGATGCGGGTTCGCATTCGCGGTGGACGCGGCGCACAGCGCGGCCGTCACGACGAGCAGCTTCATCATGGGGGTGCCTCGAGGATCCAGGTCGCGTGACCGAGCCCGCTCTCGACGCGAGCGAGATCGACCGTGGGGTCGATCAGCCGCGCGCGGCGGCGACCGTTGAGCGAGACGAACGCGTCGACGGTGACCTCGGGATCGCGAACGCCGCGAGCGCGGAAGTCGGCGGCGGTGATGTGCGCGAGCTCGAGGATCATGTCGGGTTGCGACGCCATCATCTTCGTCTGGTAGCGCGTCAGGTAGTCCGCCGGGCTGACATCCCAGCGGCGATTCGTCGCGGGCTCGCGGACGTGCAGCACGACCGAGCCGTCCTTCTCCATCACCATGACGTGCCACGCGAAGCGAAAGCCCTCCTCGGTCCAGCACACGTCGCCCGGGTACGCGAGGTGGCGCAGCGGCACGAGCGCGTGGAACGCGAAGTAGAGGCCGAGCAGCGATAGCGCGAGGCGCGGGCGCTTCGTCGGTGCGATGCGCTTCACGACGATCGGGCGCGCGAGCAGGCGGCGCGGCCAGTCGGGCGGCAGGAAGATCAGCGAGCAGCCGATCATGATCCACGGGAACATCCCGAGGTGGAACAGGCGCGCGGTGACGACGTGGAACGCGACCACTGCGACGTACGCGAACGGGCGCGAGCGCTTCCACAAGAGCAACGGGACGATCGAGAGATCGAACGCGAGGCCCGCGTACGAGAATGCGTAGGCGACCCACTTCTCGTCGAACAGGCCGCCGATCAGCGGGAAGTCCGAGTTGGCCGAGAGCCAGATCGACAGCGGCTGCGCATCAACGAGCCAGTCGTACTTGAGCTTCGCGATGCCGCCGAACACGTAGACGAGCCCGATCTGCGCGCGCAGCGCCCACACGACCCAGCGCGGGACGTGCGTCCACGTGCGCTCGATCGGCAGGCACGCCATGAGGCCGCACACGCAGATGACGAGGTAGTAGTGGTTCAGGTAGTTCGTCTTGTCGATCAGGTGCGCGTACGCGAACAGCGCGCCGAACAGCGCGATACACAGGCGCGGCCTCCGCCCGAGGATGACGAGCACGGCGAGCACCGCCATCACGCCGAAGTGGATGTACATGCCGGGGCCGGGCCACGGCCGCACCCACTCGAAGCCGGCGTAGTGGAAGAAGTGCGACGGCATCTCGTAGTAGTCCGCGATGCAGCCGGTCGCGACGAAGCGCAGCGTCGCGACCAGCATCAGCACGCCGAACACGATGCGGAACACGTTGACGCTCGCGGCGTCGACGGGCTCGAGCAGGTGGTCGCGGAGCCTAGTCACCATCGTTGTCGTTGAACTTGAGGGTGGCACCGAGGAGCGAGACGACCTCGGTGTTGATGATGTGCTTGACCTCGAGCATCGCGTCGCGCGCCTCGAGGACGCGCGGGTCCTGCGCGAGCACGGCGTCGCGGAACGGGCGAGGAATCGCGAGGAGCTTCGTCTCGGCGTCGGCGAGCGCGGCGCGCACGTCGCGATCGGTGCGCGGGCTCTGCGCGGCGACCAGCCCACCGATGCCCTTGCCCGGCGTTCCGTCGCGCGAGCCGAAGTACACGTTGCGAATGCCGCGCAGCACGCCGAGCATGTCGTCGACGGAGTTGTCGCTCGGGCCGGACTCCTGCGCCTCGGGGTGCGGCACGCCGCCGGTCTTGGTGCCGAACGGTGCGCCGATGCGGTTGTCGGCGACGGCCTCCGCCTGGAACCACGTCTCGTTCACGATGTCGTCGACCGACTCCTTGATCGTGTCGTAGTCCGATCCGCGGTCGGAGCCCGGATCGGCGACGATCATGCCGAGCTCGGCCCATGCATCGCGCAGCGCGCGCGCGTTGACGACGATGTCGTCCGCCGCTGCCACGACGAACGCGAGGCGGCGCGCGTCCGCGAGGCTCGCGAGCACGGCGGCGTCGCCGATGCCCTCGCCGTCGAAGACCAGGTACTCGATCGCGTGGAACCCCTTCTTGTTCGCGCCGAGCGTCGCGAAGTACGCCGCGTCGATCGGCTGCGTGCCGGCGAGCTCGGCCTCGATCTTCGTCGTGTCGACGGTCTGATCCATCGCCACGCCGAGGCTCTGCAGCGCCATCGGGCCGAAGCGAAACGCGTCGGTCTCCTTCCACGGCCTGCGCGCCGCGCGCCACGCCTCGCGAAGCGCGTCCAGCGTGTCCTGGGCCGGGGCATCACCGAACGCATGCGCCGCCGCGGCGAGCGCCTCGGTCTTCGCGACCACGTCGTCGTACGTCGGCATGATCACCTCGGCGACCAGCTCGCCGGCGACGCGGCGGCGCGGGCCATCGCCGAGCGACAGCGTCAAGGTGCACGCGGCGATCGCGATCACGGCGAGAGCACCGATCCCGATCGCGAAGCGACGTTTGCGCGCGCGAGTCACGGCGACTCCGATACCACGATCACAGCGACTCTACGAAGCGCAGGAGCGACGTCCGCTCCTTCGAGTCCATGGCTCGATACGCTTCGCGTGCCGCGGTCGCCTCGCCCCCGTGCCACAGGATGGCCTCGCTCACATCGCGAGCCCGGCCGTCGTGCAGGAAGTTCGTGTGCCCGTTCACGACGCGAACGAGGCCGATGCCCCACAGCGGCGGCGTGCGCCACTCGGTGCCCGTCGCGAGGAAGTCAGGACGATGATCCGCGAGCTCCTCGCCCATATCGTGGAGCAGCATGTCCGAGTACGGAAACACCGTCTGGTGCGAGATCTCGGGGAGGCCGGGAAACTCGCCCGTCACGAGCTTCGGCGTGTGGCAGCCGGCGCACCCCGCGTCGCCGAACAGCTGCTTTCCGTGCAGCACGTCCGCGTCCTGCGCGTCGCGCCGCGCGGGGACCGCCAGCAGGCGCGCGTAGTACGTGACCTGATCGATCGTCTCCTGGTCCGCTTCGGGCGAGCCACCGTCGAGCTGCGCGGCGCACGTCGTCTGCGCCGGCGGGCAGTTGTTCGCCGGGAACAGCGGCGAGGTGATGCCCATGTCGCCGAGGAACGCCCCCGAGGTCTGCTGCTCGATGCCCGCCTGGTTCGCCTTCCAGCCAAACCGGCCGAGGCGCGTCGCCTGCGCCTTCGGATCCCACACGTAGTTCGCGCGGCCCGAGATGCCGTCTCCGTCGGCGTCGTCCTCGTCGGCGAGCGCGACGATGGTCGCCTCGTCGATCGCCTCGAGGAGCCCGAGCCCGATCATCGCCTGCGCGGTGCGCGGGGACATCATCGTGTCCGCGGCGAGCGGACCGAACGCGAGGTTCTCCAGGTGATACGCCGGCGCGCGCAGCGAGTACGGCGTGCCATCGGCGAACGCGCCCAAAAGCTCCGTGTACGTCACCCGCGACGTGCCCTCGGCCTCGACGCCGAGGATCGCGCGATGGTTGAACTGTCCGCCGTACGCCGGCTCGTCGAGCGGACCGCCGTGCGCGTCGGTGCCCGGGATGCTGAGCCGCACGAGCAGGCCGAGGAACTCGTCGCCCTCGCGCTGCGGCGGCGCGCCGCGGCCATCCTTGAAGTGACACGCGGCGCACGAGCTCGCGTTGAACGTCGGGCCGAGCCCATCGATGCCCGACGTCGACGATGGCGCGGTCACCCAGTTGCGCTTGAAGAACGCGTTGCCGACGAAGAAGTCATCGCGGCGCGGCCCCTTGAGGTTTCGCGCCGCGAGCGAGAACGCATCGGCGCCGACCTCGAACACGGTGGTCTCGCCACCCGCGAGCTCCTCGCCGGGCTCGTACAGCGACGCGTCGTCGGCGCACGCGGCGACGAGCACGAACGAACACGAGGCAAGGGCGAGGGAGCGCATGGTTACTCGAGGTTGATCGTGATGCCGAGCAGCTCGGCGGCTTCGACGGTGGTCTCCGTCTGTGTCTGCAGCGCCGCGATCGCGGCCATCACCTTCGCGCGTCCACCGGCGTCATCGACGATCGCGCGATCGAACGGGGTCGGAATCGCCTCGATCGCCGCGATGCTCGCCGCGATCTCCGACGTCAGCCGATCCGCGAGCGCGGAGTCCTTCGCGCGAACGAGGTCCTCGATGCCCTGCCCGTCCGTCGATCCGTACGTGCCGAGGTACACGTTCTGGATCCCGACGGCGTTGCCGCGCAGATCGCGATGCGTGTTGTCGCTGAAGCACGAGTGCTCGTCCTCCTGATCGCGGTTATCGAGCGCGACCGTCATGCGCTCGCCGCTCAGCTCCGCCCCCGACAAGCTGCCCATACCGAGCAGCATCTTCTGCACCGACGCCGTCCCGCCCGCCTCGAAGTCCGCGCGGTAGTTGTCCGCATCCGGCGCCCACGCCTCGGTCACCGCGGTCAGATCGTCGACGAGCAGCTCGGTCACCGCCGCGAGGTACTGCTTGCGGCGCTCGAAGT
Source organism: uncultured Kofleriaceae bacterium (assembly GCA_964617845.1). GTDB lineage: Bacteria > Myxococcota_A > Polyangia > Haliangiales > Haliangiaceae > JABFXX01. Next base: position 28,978 of record CAZUAR010000016.1, read on the forward strand.
TCGCGAGCGTCGTGTAGTCGGTGAACGGCCGCATCCCCGGCCCCGTCTCGCTGAGGTCCTGTCCCCACAGCAAGAACTCGATCGCGTGATAGCCGGCCGAGATGTTCGCCTCGCCGCCGTTCTCGTTCTGCTCCGCGATCACCTGCTTGTCGATCGTCGGGAACGCGTTCGTGTTGTTGATGATGCCGGCGCCCGGCATGCCCTGGACGTAGTCGATGAACACCTCGTCGAGCGGCCACGCGTTGAGCTGGCCCTCGGGGCCGTCCTCGGGGTTGTCGATCGGCCCGTCGTAGAACCGATAGACCTCGGTCTGTCCGTACGGCTCGCGCGCGGCGATCCACGCGGTCTTCGCCGCATCGAGCGTGGTCTGCGACGGCGCCGCGAGGAACGCGTCGACCGCCGTCTTCAACGTCTGCGCCTTGCTCAGCGTGTCGGAGTAGCTCGCGTACACGTTTGCTGCGTACGCCGCGTTCACCGGAGCCGCATCGATGCTCTCGCCACCGTCATCGCCACACCCGGTCTGCGTCACCACCGTGGTGAGCGCCAGAAGAGAAGCCAGAATGGAAACAACGAATCTCATGCCTCCAACCCATATCGAATTTGAAAGTAATTTTCAACTCCCTTGACTTTGGTTTTGAAATCGACTTTCAATATCAGCATGCTGACGAGCCAATCCTGCGCCCGGCGTGTCCTTTCCGCCGGCGACTGCACGCTGGTCGAGCAGTGCTCCTGTGGCTCCGTGCACCTCACCATCGGCGGCGTCACGCTCCGGATCACGCCCGCGGCCTTCCCGCAGATCGCGGCAACGATCAGCGATGCCGCGCGGATGCTCGTCCTCCGCGATGCCTTCACCACGTCGATTCACGACGAGGCGCTCTCGTGACGCGCCTTGGCGCGCGCGAGCTCTCGATGACGGACTCGCGCGTGCGCCGCCTGTCGCAGAAGGCGATCGAGCTGCGCGCGTTTCGCAAGATGCTCGACCGCGCGAACATCGATCTGCGCGGCAAGCACCTGCTCGATGCGGTGTGCGGGAATGGCTTCGGGCTCGAGCTGCTCCAGAAGGCGTTTCGCCCTGCCCGCCTCGTGGGCTTCGATCGGATGCCCGAGCAGATCGAGCGCGCGAAGCGCCGCGGCTCGAACGCGGAGCTCTCGGTCGGCGATATCACCGCGATCGCGCAGCCCGACGCGTCGTTCGATGGCGTGTTCGTGTTCGGCATCCTGCATCACGTGCCCGCGTGGCGCGTCGCGCTCGGCGAGCTCGCGCGCGTGCTCCGACCCGGTGGCGTGCTGCTCGTCGAGGAGCTCCACGGCGACTTCATCCGCATCCAGGACAGGGTCCTCGGCACGTCGCATCCGACCAAGGCCGTGTTCGACGGGCCGCAGGTCATGCAAGGCCTCGCGAACGCCAAGCTCGCCGTGGTCGGCGACCAGAAGCTCCTCGGCAGCGCGATCCGATCGTTTGCCGCCGTGAAGCGCTGACCGCGACGACGACGCGCCGTTACTTGCCGAAGCTGCGCACGAGGTGCACGAGCTCCTCGACGACGAGCGGCTTGTCCTTCAGCTGCGTCTGCGCGGGCATGAGCGCGCTCTTGCCGACACCCGCGCCGCCGAGGAGGATGATGTTGCGGATCTGGTCATCGGTGGTGGCCGCTTGCCACGCCTTGTCGGTGTAGTTGCGCGGCTTGGGGTTCAGGTTCGCGGCGGCGGCGCCGTTGCCGGTTCCGTCGGTGCCGTGGCACGTCGCGCAGACCGTGTTGAACAGCTGCCGCGCTTCCTCGGCCGCGGGCGAGGTGCGGACGGGCTCTTCCTGTTGCGCCGCCGGTGGCGAGTCCTTGCTGCACGCGGCGACGAGGAGAAACGAGCACGAAAGAAGGAGCGAGAGGGTCCTCATGATGAACGTTGGATGCAAGCCGGGCTCCGATGGGACGCGGCATCCTGACGCAGCGAGGAACTGTGCTCGTGCGCCCGCGGCAGCCTGACGCAACTTGCGCGCAACTGCGCGGCGATCGCGATGTCTGGCGTGGGATGCGGCTCGTCGTCGGTGCGTGCGTGATGTCGGTCGCCGGCTGTGCGCCGCGATGGACGAAGCCGGAGTTCCGCGAGGAAGCGAAGAGTCGCGCGATCGCGGCGGCGATGGAGGATCATGCGTGTCCGCGGGACCGGATCTCGGTGCGCTGCGACGCCTCGTCGTCGATCCAGCTCCTCGACGGACGGATGGTCGTGTACGACGAGGACGGCGTGATCGGGACCTACGTGACCGAGGCGCCGACCTGGGAGATCGAGCTCGCCGTGTGCGGCCACCTGCGCCGCTATCGCTATCAGCCGCCCGAGCTGCCGCTGACGTTGGACGGGATCGGGATCGGTGCGCCGGCGCACGGGATGGTCCAGGTCGACCGGTCGTGCGGCGGCGCGTACTGCCTCGGCGCCGAGCCCGCGTGCACGAACTGCGGGCGCGAGCACTGGTGGCCCGTCGACACGATGCCGAGCGCCGGGTTCTGCGCGAACGCGATCGAGGACGGGAGCATCACGGTCGAGGTCGTCGACGAGGCGGTCGAGCTCGTCCTCGCGGTCGATTCGCCCCGTGCGCTGGCGCGCGGCTGCGGAGATTCGCCCCTCTTCGTGGTGATCGATGGTGCGTGGTACTCGCTCTGCGGCGATGGCGTGGCGCAGCTGCGGCCGGGCGTTCACCGGATCCCGACGGGCATCACGCTCGGCGTGAACGCCGACGGTGGACGCGAGCACGCGATCGAAGCGTTCGACGCTCGCCCCGATGGGTGCCGGCGTTCGCAGACGATGCACGCCGTCCTGCCCCACACGTCGTCGACCTGGCTCGACCTGCTGCTCGTGCCGCGGCCGACCGAGCTCGCGCCCTGAGCTATCGAACCGCCGCGCGCGGCGTTAGTGTTCGCGGATGCGAACCGAAGCGATTCCGTACGACATCGCCGGAAGCCATTACATCGGATACCTCGCCGTCCCCGACGGTGACGGCACGCGACCGGGTGTCCTCATCGCGCACGAGGGAAACGGTCTCGGGCCGCAGGTGAAGGTTCGCGCGCACCAGCTCGCGGAGCTCGGCTACGTCGCGTTCGCGGTCGACTACGTCGGCGGCGGCGAGGTGCTGCCCGACATGCCGTCGATGATGAAGAAGCTCGGGGCGCTTCGCGCCGACATCGATCACGTACGCGTGCTCGCGAAGGCCGGCCTCGCGATCCTCGCCGCGCGCCCCGAGGTGGATCCTTCGCGCATCGCCGCGATCGGCTACTGCTTCGGAGGAACGTTCGTGCTCGAGCTCGCGCGCAGCGGCGCCGACGTCCAGGCGACCGTCGGCTTCCACGCGGGCCTCAAGACGCGCGACCCCGGCGATGCACGCAACATCAAGGGCAAGATCCTCGCGTGCACCGGCGCCGACGACCCGTTGGTGCCCGCCGAAGACCGCGCCGCCTTCGAGCAGGAGATGCGCGCCGCGAAGGTCGACTGGCGCCACGAGATCTATGGTGGCGCGGTGCACGGCTTCGCGAACCCGTACGCCGGCGCGCTCGGCAATCCGGCGGTCGCGTATCACGAGCCATCCCACCGCCGATCGTGGGCCTCCATGCTCGGATTGTTCAGCGAAACGATCGGCGCACCGAACACGCGATGATGTCGACCGCTCGCTCGATCGCGACCCTCGCGGGGGGCTTCGCGCGATGATGTCGACCGCTCGCTCGATCGCGACCCTCGCTCGCTGGCTCGGGCCGTGGGCCGACTCGACACGCGCGCCCGATGTCGCGATCGTCGACGAGCGTGTCGGCGAGGTGCGCGTGCGGATCTATCGCGCGCACGACCTGGCGCCGGGGCGCGAGCGCGCCGCGTACCTCATGGCCCCGGGCCTTCACTACGCCGGGCCCGACGACGTGCGCATGGATCGCTTCTGCCGGATCCTCGCGGCGGCGGGGCACCTCGTGATCGCGCCGTTCATCCCGAGCTACCTCGCGCTGATCCCGAGACGCGTCGCGATCGAGGACTTCGAGCGCGTGTTCGACGCGCGGCGGCGGTGGACCCAGAAGAAGCCGGTCGTGTTCTCGATCTCGTTCGGCTCGTTGCTCGCGTTCGCGCTCGCGGCCGAGCGTGGCGACGAGCTCGATGGCCTGGTCATCTTCGGTGGCTACGCCGACTTTCACGAGACGATGACGTTCTGTCTGACCGGCCGGGTCTCGTCGGGACGCGACGCGAAGCGCGACCCGCTCAACCAGCCGGTGGTGCTGATGAACCTCCTCGCCGAGATGAACCCGCCGTGCGCGGATCCGGCGGCGGTCAGCGCCGCGTGGCGAGCGTATGTCGAGCGCACGTGGGGTCGGCCCGAGATGAAGGCGCGCGAGCGGTTCGGTGCGATCGCGGACGAGCTCGCGCCGGGCGTGCCCGAGAGCGTGCGCGAGCTATTCCATGTCGGCATCGGCACGCGCCCGGGGGCGACCGAGCTCGCGATGGACGCGCTCGCGCGGTTCGACGGGACGCAGCTCGATCCGATGCCGTACGTCGCTCGCGTGCGCGGGCGTGTCGATCTGGTCCACGGCACCGACGACGACGTCATCCCGTTCGAGCACAGCCACGATCTCGCGAGGCGGCTCGTCCACGCCGACGCGCGCGTGCACATCACGGGCTTGTACGGCCACACCGGCGCCCAGCGCCCCGAGCTGTCCGCGCTCGCGCGGGAGATGGCGACGATGCTGCGCGTGCTCCGCGTGTTCGCGCGCTGATCAGCGAACGAACATGTCGATCGCCCGCAGGTCGGGCAGCGCGACCGGGTCGGTCGCGAGCAGCGGCTGCGCCGGCGCGTCGGTCGCGATGCCGAAGATCTCGAGGCACATCTCGTTCGTCGTCTGCTCGCCGAGCGAGATGTCGATCGGCTGCGGCGGCAGGTTCGCGTCCTGCAGCATGCGCTGGACGAACGGGTTGTCCATCGTGTTGTTCCACTCGCAGCTCACGCTGATGCGATCGCCGACCTCGATCGACGGCAGCTCGTCGATGTCCGCGTCGTAGGTGTACGTCCGCTGCCAGTCGAAGTTCCAGCCGCCGTTCGCGAGGCACTCCGTCTGCGGCTCGTCGCCGCGCGCCGCGGGGCGGAGGATCTTGCTCGAGATGTGCGTGCCGACGAGGTGCATGTGCGGATTCACCGAGTAGAGCTTCACGTTCGTGAGGCCGCCCAGCGTGGTGATGTCGCGGAACATCTTCTCGGTGTGCTTCTCGGAGTTGGCCGGGATGAAGAAGCGCGGCGTGCCCGCGTCGCCCGGGCCGGGCTCGAGGTTCGGCGCGGCGAGCTCGTTCCCGATCGCGGTGACGAAGTACATCTTGCGCGGCCACACCGTCGAGTACTGCAGATCGACCGACGTCGCGTCGGGCGCGTGCGTACCGCCCGCCGGGTGATAGTGGATCTGCATCACGATCTTCGACTTCGCGGCGAGCGGGACCGCGAGCTCGGCGGGCGTGCGCATCGGCTGGTTGCCCGGCGTCCAGATGTGCATCACGAAGTTGCCCGGCGTCGTGTCGCACTGAAACGCGGTGCCGACGCCGTGCTGCGCGATGAGCGAGTTGCCCTCGGTCTCGTCGACCTGCGTGATGACCGCGTGGTGAACGACGAGGTCGTTGCCCGGGCGCACCTGCATGCCGGTGACCCAGCGGAACGTCGCGTTGCCCGGATCGAGCACGAAGCACATGAACTCGTCGCGGTTGCCGGAGGTGACGTAGCCGTTCGCGGGCACGAGCGTCTGCGAGACGTTCTCGAGCTCGGGGACGTCGGGGATCTCGATCGTGTCCTCGGTGCCCTTCGTGAAGCCGGTGTCGACCCACTCGCGGATCGTCTCCTTCTCCTCCATGCTCAGGCGCGGGTCGTCCTGCCAGCCGTGGCGCGGCGTGCAGTCCGGCTCTTCCTTCGCATCGAACGGCGGCATGATCCCGCGATCGAGCGCGTCGACCATCATCGCGCCGTGCTCGACCGCGTCGTCGTAGGTGGTCAGCTCGAACGGCGCGATGCCATCGGCCTGGTGGCACCCCATGCAGTGCTCGCCGACGATCGGCGCGACGTCCTGGTACCAGGTGACCTTCTCGGTGGGCTCGGTCGGATCGACGTAGTCGGTGCCGCAGCCGAAAAGCGCCACACCCAGGATCGAGATCGCGAGGTTCCTACGCATAGCGTCATGACCGAGCAACTCGCGCGCCTATGTAAGTACCTGTATCGCAAGCGAGAACCGTGGAGAAACCCGACACTGTGGGCAATCGCCACGACCAAGATCGTGGAGTAATGTGCCGCGCATACATGCAGGCGGAAGTTGTCCGGCAAGTCCTCTCGCTCGCACATCAATCGGTCAAAGAGACCCATCGCGATCGCATCGAGTCGTACGTCCGCGCGTACTGCCGAGCGATCCCGCCGGAGGTGCTCAGCGAGGTCGAGCCGCACGTCTTGCTCTCGTTCGTGATGGAGCGCTTCGCGTTCCTCGAGGAGGACTTCACGAAGACCGTGAAGGTCACGATCCACGATCCGGAGACGACGCTCCTCGGCAGCGAGGAGACGCCGTCGACGGTGATCGAGACGCGGCTCCCCGACTGCAAGTTCATCATTCGCACGATCAAGTCGTTCATCCGCGAGCAAGGGCTGCAGCTGCAGTTCGTGCTGCACCCGATCCACGGCGTGATCGCCGACCTCGGCTCGATCACCGGCATCGACGACACGCGCGGTCAGAAGATGTCCCAGGTCTACCTGCAGGTCAGCCCGATCGCGCCCGACAAGCGCGAAGCACTCCGCGAGGACCTCGCGCAACGGCTCGAGCTGACGCTGCTCGTGAACCAGGACCGCGCCGAGATGATGGCGAAGTTCGAAGAGGTGCGCGCCGCGATGTGCACCCTCGCCGGCATGGATCCCGCGAGCCCGAGCCCGCGCGAGTCGCAGACGCTGCCGATCATCCGCGATGTCACGAAGACCGAGAAGACGCTCGCGACCGCATCGCAGCGCGAGCTCGAAGCGACCGAAGCCGTCGCGATGATCGACTGGTTCAAGGACGACAACTTCGTGATGCTCGGCTACGCGTACTTCCCGCGCGACGCCGGCAACGGCAACGGCAACGGCAAGTCGCACATCGAGTACGGCCGCGGTCTGTTCACCGCGTCCGATCGCAAGACGCTCGAGGAGGTGATCGGCGAGATCGTCGCGACGCGTCGCGGACGCGAGGAGATCTTCTCGTTCTACCGCACCGACTTCATCACCACGGTGCGCTCGGTCGCGCAGGTCCGCTACTTCGGCGTCGCGCAGGTCGGCCCCGACGGCAAGATCGTCGGCGAGCACGTGTTCATCGGCCAGCTGTCGACGAAGGCGCTCAAGCAGGCGAACCGTCGCGTGCCCGTGGTGCGCAACCGCATCAAGGACGTGATGCGCCGCTCCGACGAGGCGACGGGCAGCTACGCGTACACCAAGACGCAGGCGATCCTCGACTCGATGCCGCTCGAGGATCTGTTCTACTGGAACATCGACGAGATCAAGAACGTCGCCGAGACGTTCCGGATCCAGGAGTCGAAGGATCAAGCGGGCGCGTTCGTGTGGCGCCGCGTCGGCGGTCGCCGCATCACCGTCGTCTGCATCGTCCCGCGCATGCGCTACTCCGAGGAGCTTCGCGAGGAGATCAGCCAGGAGATCCGCAAGTTCCTCCAGGTGCCCCACCTGCGCGAGTATCGTCAGGAGACCGACGACGAGTCGCCGATCCGCCTCCACTTCACCGTCGGCAAGTACCGGCCGGGCGTCACCGACAAGGACCTCGAGGCGCTGACCGAGGCGCTCGAGCAGTCTCTCGAGAGCTGGGGCGATCGTCTGCGCACGCTGATCTTCAAGCGCTACCGCGGTCGCGACGCGAGCGGTGCGCACTCGAAGTCGGCGATGTACCTCGCGACGACGGCGACGGCGCAGGAGATCTGGACGCGCTACGGCTCGCGCTTCCCCGAGTCGTATCAGGCGATCCTCCCGCCGGACATCGCGCTGCTCGACATCGGCCTGATGGAGAAGCTCGACGAGACGGAAGGGCTGCGCGTCGCGTTCGTCCCGATCGTGCAGAACGGCGAGCGCCACACGTCGCTGCGCATCGTGTCGCGTCACGAGCTCTTGCTGAACGACGTGGTCCCCACGCTGCATCGCATGGCGCTGCGCACGACGAGCCGCCTCGCCGAGCGCCTCGACATCGATCCGAACCATCCGGGCCCGGAGGTGTTCGTCACCGGCTTCGAAGTGAGCGGGCGCGATGGTCGCAAGATCGAGGACGACGCGTCCCTCGAGCGCCTGGGCGCGATCCTGCAGCGCGTGCTGCTCGGACAGCTGCTCGACGATCGCCTGGTCGGTCTCGGCTACCTGGCGAGCCTCGACTGGAAGCAGATCGATCTGCTGATCACGTATCGCAACTACTTCCTGCAGGTGTTCCAGCAGTTCGGCGTGCAGAGCGTCGACGACACGCTGCTCAAGCACCCGACGTTCGCGGCGCTCCTCGTCGAGTACTTCGAGACGAAGTTCGGCACGGACCGCAAGGAGACGCCGGCCGAGCGCACCGACAAGCTGCTGCCGGTCCTCGTCTACAAGTACGAGGAGGGGCTGCAGAAGGTCACCGTGATCCAGGAGGACCTCATCCTCCGCTACTTCCTCGACCTCATGGAGGCGACGCGGCGCACGAACTACTACCGCCCCGGTCGCGGCGACACGATCTCGATCAAGATCGAGTCCGGGCTCGTCGAGCACATGCCGCGGCCGTGCCCGATGTTCGAGATCTATGTCCACGCGCCCGGCGTCGAGGGCATCCACCTGCGCGGCGGCAAGGTCGCGCGCGGTGGCCTGCGCCACTCCGATCGCGCGGATGACTTCCGCACCGAGGTGCTCGGCCTCCAGCGCACGCAGGCGCTGAAGAACGTCATCATCGTGCCGCAGGGCGCGAAGGGCGGCTTCGTCACGCGCAAGGTCTCGCCGACGCGCGAGGAAGCGCGCGTGCAGTACGAGGTGTTCATCTCGGGCCTGCTCGACGTCACCGACAACTACGTCGGTCACAAGATCGTCCCGCCGCCCGGTGTGCTGCGCTACGACGAGGACGATCCGTACCTCGTCGTCGCCGCCGACAAGGGCACCGCGCACCTGTCCGATACCGCCAACGGCATCTCGCAGCGCTACAAGTTCTGGCTCGACGACGCGTTCGCATCCGGCGGCTCCGCCGGATACGACCACAAGGCGATGGGCATCACCTCGCGCGGTGGCTGGACGAACGTCGAGCGCCACTTCCGCGAGATGGGCATCGACATCCGCAAGACGTCGATCAAGGTCGCGGGCGTCGGCGACATGGCCGGCGACGTGTTCGGCAACGGCATGCTGCTGAACGATCAGATGCGCCTCGTCGCCGCGTTCAACCACAAGCACGTGTTCATCGATCCCACGCCGGACCCGATGACGTCGTACGCGGAGCGCAAGCGGCTGTTCACCACGCCCGGCTCGCAGTGGAGCGACTACAACCCGAAGCTGATCAGCGCCGGCGGCGGCGTCTACGAGCGCGCCGCGAAGGAGATCAAGCTGTCGACCGAGGCGAAGAAGCTCCTCGGTCTCACCGGCAAGATCGTCACGGGCCCCGACCTCGTGCGCGCGATCCTCGCGCTCGATGTCGACCTCATGTGGTTCGGCGGCATCGGCACGTACGTCAAGGCATCGACCGAGACGCACGGCGAGGTCGGCGACAAGGTGAACGACAACGTTCGCATCAACGCGAGCGACCTCAAGGCGAAGGTGATCGGCGAGGGCGCGAACCTCGCGATCACGCAGCGCGCGCGCACCGAGTACGGCATGGCCGGCGGTCGCCACAACACCGATGCGATCGACAACTCGGCCGGCGTCGACTGCAGCGATCACGAGGTCAACCTCAAGATCCTCCTCGCACCGCTGATGGCGAGCGGCACGCTGCCGCGCGAGAAGCGCGACGTGCTATTGCGCGAGCTCGAGCCCGACGTCGGCGCCGCGTGCGTGCAGGACAACTATCTCCAGAGCGCGCTGCTATCGATGGAGAGCATGCGCACCAAGAGGGGCGACGAGACGTTCCTCGACGTGCTCGGCTACCTCGACAAGCACGGTCTGTCGCGCCGCGCGGAGCACATGCCGCCCGACGCCGATCTGCGCGCCTGGATCAAGACGGGCAAGGGCGTGCCGCGCAACCTGCTGGCCGTGCTCGTCGCGCACACGAAGAACGATCTCTACGAGCGCGTGCTCGGCTCCCGGATCCCGGACCTGCCGCTGTTCCAGCCGTTCTTGTTCGCGTACTTCCCGCCGAGCGCCGCGCAGAAATACGCGGAGCAGGTCAAGAAGCACCAGCTGCGCCGCGAGATCATCGCGACGGTCGTGACCAACGCGATCATCAACCAGGCGGGCTGCACGCTGCTCGTCGCGCTCGCGAAGGAGACGAACGCGCCGTTCGACGAGCTCGTCGTGCGCTACTTCATCATCGACGAGCTGCTCGGTGGGCAGGCGTTCCGCACCGCGGTGCACGGCGCCGACTACCGGATCCCGTCGGCGGATCAGTACACGGCGCTGATGGCGTTCGAGGAGATCCACCGCAAGCTCTTGCGCTGGTGGAGCTGGAACGAGAGCTCGTGGAAGCTCGGCCCCGAGGACGTCGACAAGCTCAAGCCGAAGTTCGAGGCGGCGACCACGGCGCTGATCGCGGCGCTCGATGCACCGGCGAAGGCCGCGTACGACGCGCGCATCGCCGAGCTCGTGCAGCGCGGCTTCTCCGTCGATGTCGCGACCGCCCTCGCGCGCGCACCGATGGCGCGCGAGGCGTTCGCGCTGCTCGCCGCCGTGCGCGACACCAAGGGCAACCTCGATGCGGCCGCCCCCGCGTTCCACCGCGTCGGCAAGGACCTGCACGTCGACGCGTTCGAGGAGATCCTCGCGGCGCAACTGCCGAGCAACGTGTGGGAGCGACGCTTTCACGCGACGCTCGAGCGCGAGGCGGCGAACCTGCGGCATCGCGCCGTCGGCCGGATCTCGGAGAAGGACTTCGTCGAGAAGCACCGCGAACAACTCGATCGCATCAGCGACTCGCTCACCATGGTGCGTCAGCTCGGCGGGCACGGTCTCATCCCGCTCTCGCTGATCCTCGAAGAGTACCGAGCGCTGACCTGACGTGAGCCTCGACGACAAGACGCTCGCTCGCACGCTCGCCGACGGGGGACGGCTGCGCTCGCTCGTCCTCGAGCTGTGGCAGCGCACGCGCATGGACTGGGGCTTCGTCACGGATCGCCTGGCGCAGACGTTCCGCGCCGAGAAGTGGATCGGCTCTCACGAGCGTCGCTTCGTCGGCGAGGTGCTGTTCGGCATGGTGCGCCACCTCCGGCGCATCGACGCGGCGCTCGAGCGAGGTCGCAAGGTGAAGAAGGCGCCGAAGGACCTGGAGCGCCTGCTCGCGCTGCTCGTGCTCGAGAAGCTGCTCGAACCCTCCGCCGCGGCGCGCATCGAGCGCGACCTCGACTGGACCGCGGTCGCCACGATCGACGAGGCGATCGCGAAGGAGCGCAAGCCGGCGACACGCATCGCGCTCGCGGCGTCGTTCCCCGACTGGCTCGCCGAGCGCTTCGTCGCCGACTGGGGCGACCGCGCCGAGCCGCTCGCGCTCGCGCTCAACCAGCGCGCGCCGATGACGATCCGCGCGAACACGCTGATCGCGTCGCGCGACGAGCTGCGCGACGAGCTCGCGAAGGCCGAGATCGAGACCGTCGCCGGCAGGTGGTCCGACACCGCTCTCCACGTCGAGAGCCGCACGAACCTCTTCACGCTCGACGCGTTCAAGCGCGGCGCGCTCGAGGTGCAGGACGAGGGCAGCCAGCTCCTCGCCGAGCTCGCGACCGGTGGGCTCGGCACGGACAGGCCGCTCGTCGTCGATCTGTGCGCCGGCGCGGGAGGCAAGACGCTCGCGATCGCGGCGCGCCTGGGCAACAAGGGTCGCCTGATCGCGTCCGACGTCGACGAGCGAAAGCTCGACGAGCTCAAGCGCCGCGCCCGCCGCGCGACGGTGTCGACGGTGCAGCCGCTCCACCTCGCCGACGGTCGCTGGCCCAAGGAGCTCGACGCGCTGCGCGGCAAGGCCGATGTCGTGTTCGTCGACGCCCCGTGCTCCGGCATCGGTGCGCTGCGCCGCAACCCCGAGGCGCGCTGGCGCCTGCGCGACGCGGACCTCGCGACGTTCGCGACCAAACAGCGCGAGATCCTCGACGGCGCGTTCCAGCTGTGCGCACCCGGCGGGCGCATCGTCTACGCGACGTGCACGCTCGTATCGGTCGAGAACCAGGGCGTCGTTCGCGACTTCATGGCCGCGCGCCCCGAGCTGTCCACGGTGCCGCTCGCGAGCGTGCTCGGCGAGCGCGCGGCCGCGTTCGACGATCGCGACGCGTTCGTCTCGCGGCCCGACGCGCACGGCACCGACGGGTTCTTCGCGCAGGTGCTTTCTCGCGCGCGCTGATCCACGACGTCAGCCGGCCTTGCGCGACTGCTTCGCTTCGAGCGCGTGCTCGATCGCGCGGATGAACGCGGGCAGGTCGTGCGGGTTGCGCGACGTGATCAGGTTGCCGTCGACGACGACCTCCTTGTCCACCCACTTCGCGCCCGCGTTGACGAGGTCCGTCTTGATCGAGCCGAACGACGTCAGCGTCTTTCCTTTCACGACTCCGGCCTCGATGAGCAGCGACGGTGCGTGGCACACGGCGGCGATCACCTTGCCCGTCTTCGTCATCGCGGTGACGAGCTTCACGACGTCCTGATTCGTGCGCAGGTGATCCGGCGAGTACCCGCCCGGGATCACGAGCGCGTCGTAGCTCGCCGGGTCGGCATCCTTCGCAGCCTTGTCGATGGTGGTCTCGGTCTCGCCCTTCTTGCCCTTGATGTGCGCGCCGGCCTCGATGCCGAGAATGTCGATCTCGTGGCCGGCCTGACGGAGCGCCGCGCAGGGCTTTCGAAACTCGCTGTCCTCGAAATCCTCGCCGACGACGAACGCGATGCGTGCCATGGGAAACCTCCTGACGCTCCACGATGCGATCGACAGGCCAGCCGTGTGGGGCGAATTGCGACGTGCGAGCCTGTCTCATTGCCTGGGCACCAACCGTGCACCAGGGTCTCCTATGGACCCGATTCGCGGCATCGTGGAGCCGCCGACGTCGACGCCGGCATCGCATGGCGTTGCCGATCGCAACGTTGCTCTGGTGCGGCATGGTAACGTCGCGAAGCGAATGGCGATCGATGTATCCGTCGTGCGCGAGTTGCCGGCGCTGCGCGCGATCGAGAGCGAGTGGCGTTCGCTCGCGGGCTCGAGCGCGGGCGCGCTGTTCCGCGGTCCCGAGTGGCTGCTTCCGTGGTGGCACGCGTACCACAACACGCTCGGCGCGGAGCTGCACGTGCTCGTCGGTCGCGCGACCGAAGGCGATCCGAACGTGCCCGCCGGCGAGATCGTCTGTCTCGCTCCGCTGTATCGGCGCACGGTGAAGGTCGCGCTGCTCGACACGCGCGAGCTCCGCATGATCGGCGACGCGGGTCCGCGTCCGCCCGCGCTCGACTTCCTCGCGCGTCCGGGCTGGGAGGATCGCGCCGGCGCCGCGTTCGCGCGCAAGCTGATCGACGATGCGGCGAGCTGGGACCTGCTCGAGCTCGAGCCGCTCGCGGATCCGTCGCGCATCCGCGCGAACCTCGTGCAGCGCCTCGCGCCCGCCGGGTTCACCGTCGAGAGCGCGCCGTCGGCGGGCGGTGCCGCGCGGATCGGGCTCGCGCTCGCGCCGACCGATGGCACCGACGGCTCGGGCGTCGTCACGACGTTCGGCGACGATCTCGCAGCCCTGCGCAAAGGCATGAGCGCGCTCCGTCGCCTGTCGCGCCTCGAGTGGTCCGAGCGCGACGAGCATTCGCCGCTCGCCGACGCCGAGGCGACCGCGCTCCTCGAGGAGGTCGCGCTCGAGCTCGGCAAGCAAGGCCGCGTGCGCCTCGCGCGCCTCGACGACGCGCAGGGTGAAGCGTGCGCTGCCGCGCTGATCGTCGACGATGGCGATCGTGCGGTCGTGCTCGCGATGGCCGTCGACCCGATCGCGCCGCGTGCATCGGCGCGCCTGCTCCACGCGGAGGCGCTCGCCGCGCGGTCGCGCGGTTGCATCGCGCTCGACGTCGTCACCGGCGCCGCCGAGTACGCGCTGCCCTCGCTCCCCACGTCCAAGCAGCCGGCGCTCGCGGTTCGCATCTGGGGCCAATCGACGACCGCGTCCGTCGGGCGCACGGTCACGAGCGTCGCGCGTCGTGCGCGGCGTGCTCGCGAGACACCGTCGGTCGCCGCCGCGCAGGCACGCGCCGCGTGGACGCGCATCCGCAGCGCCGCGAAGGGCGTCGCGCAGTACGATCGCTTCTGCCTCTATCGCGGGCAGCTGTGGACGCGCGGCATCGAGCCGCCGCCGGGGCTCGAGCTGCGCACGTTCACCGAGGCGGACTACGACAAGCTCGACGACGGACAGCGCGCGGATCTCTCCGAGCAACTCGCGTTCGACGACGCCACGGCGCGCAAGCAGTGGCAGCGCGGCGATCAGGCCGTGCTGGCGTCGCTCGGCATTCGCCCCGCGGGCATCGCGTGGGCGGCGCGCGGACCGATCGACGCGCCCGAGCTCGGGCGGTCACTGAAGATGTCGAAGTACGACGCGTACATTCACTCGGTGTTCGTGGCGCCCGCCGCGCGCGGTCGCAACGTCGGCCCGGCGATGCTCGAGGCGCTCACGAAGGAGCTGCGCGCGACGGACACGTATCGATCGTGGGCGCTGATCGCGGCGGACAACCAGGCGTCGATTCGCGCGTTCCAGAAGGCGTCGTTCACGCCGGTGTGCGACGTGATCCACGCGAAGATGGCGACGGTCGATCGCCTCGTGCTGCGCCCGCCGGATCCGGAAGCGCGCGAGCTGCTCGGTCTCGACGAGTAGTGCGCGGCGCGCTCGCCATCCTCGCCGGGCTCGCGGCGATCGGCTGCGGCGACAACATCGAGATCCGCGATCCCGACCGTGCGATCAGCGGCTCTCGCCTGCGCGTGATGCACCGCGTCTACGACGACGGCACGTCCCAGCTCGAGACCGAGTGGTTGCACGATCGCGCGCGCGGCGAGGACTGTGCACCGATGGTGTGGTCCGACGGAGCGCGCTACTGCACACCCGCCTCCGAGCCCGCGGTGTTCGTCGACGGGGGGTGCACGATGCTCGTCGGCAAGGCGCCGCGCGGAGCGCCCCCGGCGTACTTCCGGCGCGTCTACGTCGTGCGCGGCGAGCCGCGACCGTCGAGGCTGTACGAGCCACGCGAGCCCGTGGCCGCGCCGGCGCTCGTCTGGGAGCTGTTCGACGGGCTGTGCATCGGACCGATCGACGCCGACCCGGACGCGGACTACATCGCGCTCGGGCCCGAGATCGCGAGCTCCGCGCTGGTCCGCGTCGCGAAGCTCGAGCAGCCCGCCGACACGCGGCTCGCTCACTCGCTGTACGCGAGCGACGACGGCATGCAGCTGCCGATCACGCGCGCGCTGCGAGACACCGTGCTCGATGTCGAGTGCGCGCCGCGCGCCGTCGAGGGCGACCCGCACGCGACCTGCGTCCCCGCGATGCCGATCGCCGACTACTTCCGCGACGACGCGTGCACCGAGCCCGCGCTCGCGATCCGCAGCGGTGACGAGACGCCCGCGTACGTCGAGCATGCCGGCGGGGACGGATGCCCGAGCTACGCCCACGTCGGCGATGCGATCGACCTGCCGTCACCGTTCCGGCGCACCGCCGCGGGCTGCACCGCCGCGATCGCGTCGAGCGACGATCGCTTCTTCGCGATCGGAGCGCCGCTCGATCTCGTTCGCCTGCCGCGCGCGCCGTCGACCGACGGTGCTCGCCTCGCGCGCATCGAGCTACGCGATGGCGATCACGTGTTCGAGGACGCGCGCCTCGCCGACACGATGCTCGACATCGAGTGCGAACGGGTGCCCACGCCCGAGGGCGACCGGTGCCTGCCCGCCGCCTCGATCACGGCGGAGCGAGAGCCGACGTTCCGCGACGACGCCTGCACGGATCCGCTCGCGCTCGTGCTCGTCCCCGCGACGAGCTGCCGCGTCCCGACCCATGTCGTCGATGCCGCCGGGCCGCGCGCGCTCGTCCCGTACGCGGGTGCGATCTTTCACCTCAGCACCGGTGATCGCTGCCTGCCCTACTCGCTCGCCGGCACCGCGCGATCCTACGAGCTCGGTCCGGTGCTTCCGCTGTCGACGTTCGCCGCGGCGACGACCGTCATCGAGTGATCGCGAAGCTCGTGTCGGTGCGCGTCGGCGCGAGCTCCTCGACGGCGACGTCGGCCACGCGCGCCAGCGGTGGTCCGTTCTCGCACCATGCGAGCAGCGCCGCGATCTGCGCGGGCTCGCCCTCGGCTTCGAGCTCGACGCTGCCGTCGCTGCGGTTCTTGACCCAACCGACAACACCGAGGCGACGCGCTTCGGTCGCCGTCGATGCTCGGTAAGAAACGCCTTGGACTCTGCCGGTGATTAACGCTCGCACCCGTCGCATCGACGACGAGTGTCCCATGATACCGTTGCGAGAGATGGCTCGCGTGCTGCGTCTACCCGACCATGGTCGGCTGCTCGTCTGCACCGACCTGCAAGGGTGCATGCGCGACTTCGAGCGCATGGTCGAGCTGTTCGAGGAAGCGCTCCTCCAGCACGACGGCGACGCGCACCTCCTGTTCACGGGCGACCTGATCCACGGCCCGCACATCGATCCCGAAGACTGGCCGGACTTCCTCGGCGAGTACTATCGCGACGCGTCGGGCGAGGTGATGATCGCGTACGCGGGCCTCGCGGCGCAGTATCCCGGCCGCGTGCACGCGCTGCTCGGCAACCACGAGCACGGGCACATCGGCGGTCCGCACACGGCCAAGTTCGCCGCGGACGAGGTCGCGCTGCTCGAGCAGATCCTCGGCCCCGCCGGCACGGCGCGCATGCGCGGCATCATCCACACGTTCTCGCTCGTCGCGGTCAGCAAGTGCGGCGCGGTGTTCCTGCACGGCGCGCCCGCGGCGCAGATCGACTCGATCGGCGACCTCGAAGCCGCCGACCTGTCCGGCGCGGGATACGCGAGCCCGCTCGACGTCCTCGACACGCCGGTCGTCGGCAAGATCCTGTGGGCGCGCTCGGCGACGGAAGCCGAGGCCCGGCGCTTCTTGCGCGCGACGAACGGGACGATGGCGATCTACGGTCACGACGTCGTGCCCGAGGGCTTCGAGCGCGTCGGCGACGAGCAGATGGTCGTGTCGACGAGCTTTGGTGTGTACGACGCGAACAAGATCTACGTCTCGCTCGACCTCGCCCATCGCTATCGCGGCGTGGGCGAGCTGCGCATCGGCCACGAGATCCTGCCGCTCTACCCCGACCGCGCCCCACCGCGGCTGGGCGGAACGAACCCGAACGCACGCGCCCGCTGAGATTTCGCGGACTTGGATGCGTACTGGCCCACCGGCCAGGCTTGCATTCGACGTCGCACATCCCTATAAATGCCCGCTCGCAAATCGCGAGCACACCCGAGCCCCCCACCTCTCGCGGTAGCGGAGGTGGGAAACGGAGGACGCCATGAAAGAAACTGCCAATCATCCTCACTACAAGCCGGCGCGCATCACCTGTGCGTGCGGCATGGTCCACGAGACGTTCTCGACGCGCGGTGACTTCGGCGTCGACATCTGCTCGAACTGCCACCCGTTCTTCACGGGCAAGCAGAAGCTGCTCGACACCGCTGGTCGCATCGACCGCTTCAACAAGAAGTACGCGAAGAAGTCGTAGTAGTTCTGTTCGTTGGTCGACGAGGGCACGCCCATGTTCGACGCACAGAATTTCAAGGACAAGATGGCGGCGCTCGGGCGTCGCCATGAAGAAGTCAGCGCGCTGCTCGGGACGCCCGACATCATCAACAAGCGCGCCGAGTTCATGAAGCTCTCCCGCGAGCACGCGGAGCTGGAGCCACTCGTCGCGGCGTGGAAGGGCTACGAGAAGCTGCGCGCCGACCTCGCGTCTGCCAAGCAGATGGCGGACGCAGAATCGGATCCCGAGCTCCGCGAGATGGCGCGCGAGGAAGTGCGCGCCCTCGAGCAGCAACGCGAGGAGGCCGAGCACGCGATCAAGATCCTGCTGCTCCCCAAGGATCCGAGCGATGGCAAGAACGCCATCATCGAGATCCGCGGCGGCACCGGCGGCGACGAGGCCGCGCTGTTCGCGGGCGACCTCTACCGGATGTACACGCGCTTCGCCGAGCGGCAGGGCTGGAAGCTCGAGGTGATGTCGCTGTCCGAAGGCACGAGCGGCGGCTACAAGGAAGTGATCGCGCTCGTCGAGGGCAAGGACGTCTTCTCGAAGATGAAGTTCGAGTCGGGCGTGCACCGCGTGCAGCGCGTGCCGGCGACCGAGGCGCAGGGCCGCATCCACACCTCCGCCGCGACCGTCGCCGTGCTGCCCGAGGCCGAAGAGGTCGACGTCAAGATCGACGAGAAGGACCTCCAGATCGACACCTATCGCTCGAGCGGCGCCGGCGGCCAGCACGTCAACACGACCGACTCCGCGGTCCGCATCACGCACAAGCCGACGGGCGTGATCGTCGCGTGCCAGGACGAGCGCAGCCAGATCAAGAACCGCGCGAAGGCGATGAAGATCCTGCGCTCGAAGATCCTCGAGGCCGAGCGCGAGAGGCAGATGCAAGCCGAGGCCGCATCGCGCAAGTCGCAGGTCGGCTCCGGCGATCGCAGCGAGAAGATCCGCACGTACAACTTCCCGCAGGACCGCGTCACCGATCACCGCATCGGTCTCACCAAGCACAACTTGCCCGGCATCATGGACGGCAACCTCGACGAGATCATCGAGGCCCTCCGCGCGAACGCGCAGGCCGAGGCGCTCAAAGCGCAGACGGAAGGCTGAGCCACCGTGCGCCTCGCGCTCGCGCTGGCGATGCTCGGGGGCTGCTCGTCATCCTCGCCGCCGCCGATGTCGACGTGCGCGGACTCGCTCGCCGGCACGTGGCACAGCGATGCGGGCGACTGGATGCTGCTCGATCGCGGCGCCGCGATCGAGGGGTACCCACTGTTCGACGACTCGCGCGAGCCCGGCGGCGATCCCGCGATCGTCGTCGCGCCACGCGCGATCGATCTGCGCCGCATGGGCGAGGAGGTCGGCGGCGAGATCAGCCGGCGCTACATGCGCGGCGGCGACGCGTGCATCGCGCGCGTCCCGGTCCACGTGCTCGCGTGCACGGGTTCCACGCTCGAGGTGATCCTCGCCGACACGAGCCCGCCAACGCAGTTCGCACCGTGCATCGAGTCCGCGCGCAAGAACCCCTCGCGCCGCGAGAAGTGGCATCGCAGCCACCCGTGACGTCAGTCGCCGCCGAGCGCGAATAACAGGATCATCAGGCCGAACACGCCGACCACGCCGATGCCGCCGTACGCGAGGCCGCGCGCGAGCTCGTCACCCTGCTGACACATCGCGATGCACGCGCCGAGCGCTCCGCCCATCACGCCGAACGTGACCGTCGTCGCGGCGCGCGAGCTGTCGAACTTGAGCTTCGAGCGCACGGTGATCGGATCGGTCCCGATCTTCGACGCCACGCACGTCGGTGCGTCGGTGCCGGCGACGCAGCCGACGACCAGCTCGCGGATCGTGAGGCGCGCCGGTGTCTGCAAGGCGCCATCGATGATGTGCACGTCCACGGACGTGTCGGCGTCGACCTCGACGATCTCGCCCTTGTCGCCGTACATGCGTGCCTCGCCGTCGTCGACGAGCTCCTTGGCGTGGAGCGCGATCTCGGGCGGGCCGACGTTGCTCTTCTGCCGCGCGCACGCGACGAGCTGGACGATCACCAGGACGCAGATCGCGCGGCGGATCACAGGCCACCGCCGCCGAGCTTGCGCGGCGTCAGGTCGTGCTCGACCGGAACGCCGATCGCTCCGTCGTCGGTCGCGAGGATGGTCCACAGCTTCGGTGGCAGCTTCTTGAACAGGCAATTGCCGAACGCGCCGAAGTTCAGCCAGCGACCATCGAACCTCAGGATGGCGGCGAGCTTCGCGAGCGGCTTACCCGGATCGGGTCGCGAGGCGTAGAGGAGGATCACCGTCGCGTCCGTGTCGATCAGCGAGAGGTCGGGCGACACCATATTCGGCGTGGGACACGAGGCGGGGCCGGAGCCGATGGACGCGCCGAGCGTGAACGGGATCACGGGCAGCTCCTTCGCGGGCCCCGTGCGCACCGTGAAGTTCGCGAGCACCGTCTTGTTCGCGACGAGCTGCACGCTCGCACCTCGCGCAAGCGGATGGACCGGCCGCAGGAAGTCACCGCTGCGCTCGAGCGCCGACGTCAGCGTGGGCGCGCACACCGACGACGGATCACAGGTGGCCGGGTCGACGGTCTGCAGCGTGACGGACTTCGCGCCGTGCACGCGGATCCACGGGCGCGTACCGCGCGGATCCGTCGCGTCCTTGGGGCCGTAGATGTCGGCGCGCGCGTCGAAGGCGTGCTCGACGAACGGCCCGACGTTGCCGTCGCCGTCGGAGATCGCGGTCCATAGCCGCGACGGCTTCTTCGTCATCCACAGGTTGCCGAGTCCGTTGCGCAGCTCGAGCTCGCCGGTGCCGAGCAGGTAGATCGCGCCGAGGTTCGCGTGCGGGCGCTTCGCGTCGGGCCGCTTGGTGTAGACGAGCAGCACCGCGTCGGAGAGGTCGGCCTTGGTCGGCAACACGGTCGCCGTCACGACCGGCCCCGACGGAGCGCATAGCCCCTCGCGCCCCGAGGTCCGCACCGGCTTCGTCATGCCGCTCCACGCGGGCAGCTGCTTGGGCGCCTCCTTGGTCACCGTGAACGTCTCGAGCGTGCGCGTGCCGAGCTGGATCCACACGCGCGTGCCCGCGGCGAGCGGCGCCTTCGGACGGAGGAACGCGCCGTCGCGGTCGAACGCGATCGGCTTCGTGTCCGCGCTGCAGACCTTGCGCGGCCCGCATGGTGCGGCGAGCGAGAGCGTGACCTTGTCCGTCGGTTTGACGTTCCACAGGCGGATCCACGGCCGATGACCACGCTCGGGCTTGTCGGTGGGCCCGAACACGTTCGCGCTCGGCTGTGTCGACACGCTGCACGGCCACGCGTGGGGCGCGTGCAGCGCGAACAGCGCGACCATCACCAGGAGCCGCCACATGCCTCGATGATAGCGCTTCGGGCGAGTACGATGCGCGCGTGCGGAGAAACGTAGCCATCGGCGCTGTCCTCGTGCTCCTCCTCGCGCTGGTCGTGTGGTGGAAGTTCTTGCGCGGCGACGATGCAGACGCGCCCGGCGCGACCGCGACGACCGCCGGCTCGGGGTCCGCCGCCGTCGGCTCGACGAGGAGCGGAGCGCAGCAAGGACCGCAGACGAAGGTCACGCTGTCGGGCCGCGTGACGCGCAAGTCCGACGGCACCGGCGTCGAGGGTGCGATCGTCTCGATCAGCCGCAAGGTGACGATCGAAGCGATGTTGAACCGCGCGCGCGGAAGCGACGAGGCGCCGGTCGCCACCGCCGACAAGGACGGTCGCTGGACGCTGAAGGATGTCACCGCCGGCAGCTACACGCTCGGCGCGACGGGGCCGGCGCTCTTGCCGGCGAAGCGCGCCGTCACCGTGGGAGCGACCTCGATCGACGGACTCGACTTCGTACTCGACGGCGGCGGCGCGGTTGTGAGCGGCACCGTGAGCGACGTCCTCGGTGGCCCGATCCCCGGCGCGAAGGTCCAGGCGCGCAAGCAGCGCAACAACCCGTTCGCCGATGACGCTGATATCGTCGCGTTCACCGACGACAAGGGCATGTACCAGCTGTCGCTGCCGCCCGGCGACTTCATGTTCGTCGCGTCGCACGACGCGTATCGCCCCGGCACGCGCTTCGTCGACATGACGACCGAGCCGATCACGATCGACTTCACGCTCACGCCCGGCGCCACGATCCGCGGGCAGGTCGTCACCACGGACGGCACGCCGGTCCCGGACGTGAACGTCGCGGCGTCCGGCGACGGTCCGAACATCAACATCGCGGCGTTCGCCGCCGGCGACGTCACCGACGAGAACGGCAACTTCACGCTCGCGAGCCTCGCGCCCGGCGCACTCGGCGTGACCGCGAGCGGCGGTGGCTACTCGACGGTGTCACCGACGATCGTCGAGGTCGGCATCGGCGAGCAGGTCGATGGCGTGCGCGTCGTCGTCGAGAAGGGGCTCTCGATCTCCGGCCGCGTGGTCGAGAAGGGCACGACGAAGGGCATCCCGGGGATCCGCGTCGGCGTGTTCTCGATCGCCTCGAGCCAGGCCGGCATGGCGCGCGATCCGAGCGGCGAGGACGGCTCGTTCCTCATCCAGGGCCTGCGCCCCGCGAGCTACATGGCGTTCGCGATCGGCGACGAGGTGATGCCCGAGGTCGGCAAGAACGTCGAGCTCGTCGACAAGGACGTGAAGGACGTCCTCGTCGAGATGTCGACCGGCGTGACGATCACCGGGTTCGTCCAGCCACCCGGCGTCGCGAACGTCGCGATCGAGCCGACGATGGTCGGCCTCGGCAACCTGTTCGAGGTCGCGAAGTCGGTCCTCGTGCGCGGCGAGAGCGACGAGACCGGCGCGTTCACGCTGAAGCACGCCCCCGCGGGCACGTTCAAGCTGACCGCCGAGACAGAGGATGGCCGAGCAGGCGAGGTACCGATCGTGATCGCGAACGTCGACATGACCGGCGTGATCGTGAAGCTCGAGGAGCGCGCTTCGATCGCGGGTCGCGTCGTCGACTCGACGGGCGCGATCGTGAACGACGTCGAGGTGCACGCGAGCCCCAAGCGCGACAAGAGCGAGGGCAACTTCAACTTCAGCATCAACGGCCGCGGAGGCGGCAGCAGCGCGCGCACGCGCAAGGACGGCACGTTCTTGATCGTGGGCCTCGACGCCGGCAAGCACGAGCTTCGCGTCACCGATGGACGCGGTCGCGTCGCGTGGGCGAACCCGCCGAACAAGGACAAGCCGAACGCACCGATCGAGATGGACGTGAAGGCGGCCGCGAAGATCACCGGCGTGACCCTCACCGTCGAGACGCGCGACGGCACGATCCGCGGCACCGTCGTGATGCCCGACGGAACGCCCGCGGCCGACACGTGGATCACGATCACCAAGGATCGCCCCCGGCCCAAGGACGACAAGAAGCCCGACCGCGAGGACATCGACTACGACGAGATGCGCGCGCAATGGAGCGGCGGATACGCGCCGGTGATCACGAACGCCGACGGGCGCTTCTCGATCGAGAAGCTCCGGCGCGGCACGTACAAGGTCGTCGGCGAGAACGCGAAGGGCAGCGCGCGCGGCGAGAAGGAAGGCGTGAAGACCGGCGAGACGATCCGTCTCGAGCTCGGTCGGCTCGGGACGCTCGCGGGCAAGGTCACCGTCAACGGCGAGCCGGTGTCGCCGTACGACATCGACTGCGATCCGGTCGTGCGCGACACGTTCCGCTCGCACGAGAAGCGCGTCACCGACAAGACCGGGGTCTACACGCTCGAGCGCCTGCCGCCCGCCGAGTACGCGTGCACCGTGATCGCCGACGCGGGCAAGGCGACCGAGAAGGTCACCGTCCCCGCGGGAGATGCCAAGCTCGACATCGCGCTCGTGCCGTGGGCGACGGTCACCGGTACCGTCGTCAGCGTGCTGTCGGGCGAGCCGGTCGCCGGCGTGAAGCTGTTCGCCGGCCCCGAGGGCGGCGGGGGCGATGATCGACAGGCGCTGACCGACCTCCTCGGTGGCAAGGGGCCGACGAGCGACGCGCGAGGTGCCTTCGTCGTACAGCGCGTCGCGCCGGGTCCCAACACGCTGATGGTGATGCCCGCGACCGGTGGGTTTCAGCCGCTCGCGAAGCAGACGTTCGACGCGAAGCCCGGGCAGAAGCTCGACCTCGGCGCGATCAAGATCGTGCCTCCACGCAGTGGCGACGCGGGCACGCTCGGCATCGGTACCGACACCGAGGGCGACAAGCTCACCGTCGCGGACGTCAAGGAGGGTGGCCCCGGCGAGGCCGCCGGTGTGCTCGTCGGCGACCGCATCATGACGATCAACGGCATCGATGTGGCGACGCTCACGCCGCCGATCGCGCAGGCATTGATCGGCTCGGGCAACATTTCCGCCGGAGAGAAGTTCGTGCTCGGCATCGAACGCGCTGGAGCCGTCCAACAAGTCACGGTCGTCGCCGCGAAGTGGTAGGATTTTTCGGACATGCGCGTTCTCGTCGTCGGTGTGGCAGCCGCGCTGCTCGGTAGCTGCGGCGAGGACCCGCCTCCGATCGACGCGGTGGTCGACGAGGCCCCGCGCTGC
This sequence comes from uncultured Kofleriaceae bacterium, assembly GCA_964617845.1. GTDB lineage: Bacteria > Myxococcota_A > Polyangia > Haliangiales > Haliangiaceae > JABFXX01. The sequence goes on from CAZUAR010000016.1 coordinate 53,382, forward strand.
AACACCACGAAGCAGTTCGGCGAGCCCGTGTTCCTCGACTCGTTGAACACCGACATGGACGACGCGTCCCCGCGCCTGTTTCCCGACGAGCTCGGCATCGTGTTCGCGCGCAGGAGCGCCGCGGGCAACTACGATCTGTGGACCGCGACGCGCGCGAATCGCGACGATCCGTTCGATCCGCCGTCGCTGCTCACGAGCGTGAACTCGGTGAACTCGGATCTGTGGCCGAGCCAGAGCGCGACTGGGCTCACGCTGATCTTCGACGCGGATCGCACCACGCCCGGCGTGTTCCGCATCTGGATGAGCACCCGCACGTCGGTGACGCAGCCGTTCGGCCCGCCCGCGCTGCGGCCCGAGCTGATGAACAACGAGTTCCACGGGATCCTCGCGAACGATCGCGCGATCTACTTCGCGTCGACCGCGCGCCCCGGCCTGGGCAGGGCCGACATCTGGCGCGCGGAGGTGTCCGAGACCAACACGATCGGCACGCCGGTCGCGCTCGTCGGCGGCGTGAACACCGACGAGGAAGAGGTCGCGCCCGCGCTCACACCCGACGAGAAGACGATCGTGTTCCGCCGCTCGACGACGACGCCCGCGGTGCCTCCGGCGATGATGGACACCGTCGAGTACGACGTCTACACCGCCTCGCGCTCGACGCCGCAGGACGGCTTCGGCCCGTCATCGAAGGTCGACACGCTCGCGCTACCGAACGTCGTCGAGACACCGAGCTGGGTGTCGCCCGACAACTGCGCGCTCTACGGGTTCACCAACGCGCCCGGCGGTCCCGGCGGCCTGAACCTCTACGTCGCCAAGCGACCGCAGTTCTGATCAGCTACTTGATCATCTTCTGGAGCTCGGCCTTCATCTTGCGATACTCGCCGCTCGAGTCGCCGTCCTCGAAGCCCTTCTTCACGGAGCGAACGACGCCGGACTTGTCGACGATGAACGTCGTCGGCATCGTGTCCGATCCGTAGCGCGACACCACGCCGGACTTGTCGGCCGGCAGGTACACGCGCGTCATGTTCTTGATCTTCAGCTGGTCGTGGAACTTCTTGCCGACCGCGATCTCGTCGTCGATGTCGATCGCGACGAACGTGATCTTGCCCTTGAGCTCGCCCGCGAGCTTGTCCCACGTCGGCAGCTCCTTCGCACATGGCTTGCACCACTTCGCGCCGACGGTGACGAGCAGCCACTTGCCCTTGTACGCCTTGAGCTTGAACGGCTTGTCGCGCGCGTCGGTCGCGGTGTCGAGCTCCGCGATGCGATCGCCCACCTTGAGCACCTGGGCCGCGGCGGGAGCGGCGGTCAGGGCGAGGGCGAGGACGACGAGGGTGACAACGCGTAGCATGGGGGTCAGACGGGGGGACCGGGTCATCGATTCACCGCCAGCTCTTCCTCGATCCACATGCCGATGTAGTCGGGGCTCATGGGTCCTTGGTAGCGGCGATCGTTGAAGAACAGGGTGGGCGTGGAGTCCACCTCGTTGGTCTTGCCTTGTGCGAGATCGTCGTTCACCTGCGCGTTCGACGTCTGGTAGCTCTCGATGAACTTGCCCGCGTCGAGGCCGGCCTCGGCCGCGTAGGACATCACGTAGTCCTTGTTGTGCTGGGGCGCGCGCTCGAACAGCTTGTGGTGAAACTCGGGCCACTTCGCGGGATCGAGCTTCCACACCGCGAGCGACGCCTGCGCGGCGCTGCGCGAGTCCGGATGGCTCGCTTCGAGCGGGAACATCATGAAGTACTCGACGACCTTGCCTTCGTTGTCGACGGCGACCTTGGCCATGATCGGCGCGAACGCCTGGCAGTGCGGGCACGCGTAGTCGTAGAACTCGACGAGGCGAATGGGCGCGTCCTCCTTGCCGATGTGCGGCGCCTTGGAGACGTCGATCTTCGCCGGCTTGTCGGCGCTCTCGTACTTCTGCGCGTAGTACTCGCGGACCTTCGCGTCGGGAATCTCGTCGACGAGGAGCTGCAGCACGTACTTCACGGCGAACGGCGCGCGCTTGCACGACGTGTCCTGCGTGAACGACGTGCGCAGCGAGTGGCTCTTGCCGCACGGGGACTTCAGCGAGCCGACGAGCTTGTAGAACAGCTCCTGTCGCTCGCCGCTCAGCTTGCCGGGGTCGATGCCCGGCAGCGGGGTCTTGTCGACCGGGCCCTTGTCCTCGTTCGCGCGATCCATCGCGTTGACCGCGCCGGTGTCGGTGACGGGTTTCTTTTTCTCGCAAGCGCCCGCGCCGAGCGCCGCGACGCACGCAATAACTATGGATAGACGTGCGGTAACCACGTCGTCGGTTGTAGTGCACCCCTATGGGGTTTTCAACGAAGCCACGGTCTTGACGTTCCGCGTCATGGGCGGTATCCCTCGACTGAATGACGGTTCATTCAGCGGGCAAGTCCGACGAAGGTCGGACGCGCAGCACCGACGAAGGCGGTGCGAAGGTCAACGACAAGGCCGACCGCAGCGACAAGCGCGAGCGGATCCTGTCGGCCGCCGAGCGCATCTTCGCCAAGCACGGGTTCTTCGCGGCTCGCGTGTCGGAGATCGCGAAGGAGGCGGGCGTCGCCGACGGGACCATCTACCTCTACTTCAAGAGCAAAGACGACCTGCTGATCTCGCTGTTCGAGAGCCGTATGAGCCAGGTCAACGCAGCGCTCGAGGCGGCGATCCAGGCCGAGGCGAAGGCGTCGCCATCGCGCCAGCTCCACGCGTTCATCCGGACCTACCTGAAGCTCGTGCACGACGAGCCGGCCGCCGCCGAGGTGCTCACGATCGAGCTCCGGCAGTCGAGCAAGTTCATGAAGGAGTACGACAACCCGCAGTTCGTCGCGTTCCTTCGCATGCTCGGCGCGATCATCAGCGCGGGGCAGGACAAGGGCGAGATCGACGCGTCGATCCCGAGCCACGTCGCTGCTCGCATGATCTTCGGAATGCTCGACGAGCTCTCGCTCGCGTGGGTGCTGAGCAAGCAGGCGTCGATCTCGACCAGCGCGCCTGGAACCCGTCCGAAGAAGTTCGATATCGTCCGCGCGGCCGACTGGGTCGTCGCGCTCGTCACAAACGGCCTCGATCGCTCACCGAAGGAGAAGTCACCGTGAAGATCCTCGTTCCTGTAAAGCGGGTCCCCGACCCCACCCAGAAAGCGAAGCTCAAGGATGGTCACATCGACCTGACCGGCGCTTCGTGGATCGTGAACACGTTCGACGAGTACGCGATCGAAACCGCGCTTCGCTTGCTCGAGAACGGCGCCGACAACACGCGGCCGAACGGCGGCGAGATCGTCGTCGTGTCGCTCGGCCCGGACGACGCCGCGAAGGAGATCCGCACGACGCTCGCGATGGGCGCCGACCGCGCGATCCACGTCGTCACCAACGACGCCGAGCTCGACTCGCTCGTCGTGGTGAAGGTCCTCGCCGGCATCATCGCCGCGGAGAAGCCCGACCTCGTGATCATGGGCAAGCAAGCCGTCGACGGCGATGCGAACCAGGTCCCGCAGATGCTCGCGGGCAAGCTCGGCTGGCCGCAGGCGACGTTCGCCGCCTCGATCGAGGTCGCGGGAGACCGCCTCGTCGTCGGCCGCGAGGTCGACGGCGGCGTCGAGTACAAGAGCGTGCCGAAGCCGTCGGTGATCAGCGTCGACCTCCGCATCGTCGGCTCGAAGTCGGTCAAGAACGGCATCACGCCCGACTCGCACACCTACTCCGGCGAAGGCGCTCGCCTGCCCTCCCTCAAGGGCATCATGGCCGCCAAGAAGAAGCCGATGGCGACCGCGAAGCTCGCCGATTACGGCGCCGAGCCGGCGACCGCGATCAAGGAGCTCAACGTGACGCTGCCCCCGCCGCGCGCGGCCGGTCAGATCGTCGCCGACATCCCCACCCTCGTGAAGAAGCTCGCCGACGAGGCGAAGGCTCTCTAAGGAGAACGAACCATGGGCAACGTCCTCGCATTCTGTGAATTCCAGGGTTCCACGCTCCGCACGAGCGCGCTCGCCAACCTCACGTTCGCTCGTGCCGCCGCCTCGGCGCACGGCGGCGAGGTGATCGCACTCCTCGTCGGCGCGGGCGCCCAGGCCGCGTCCGCCGACGCCGCGAAGTACGCACCGAAGGTCATCGTCGTCGAAGACGCGGGCCTCGCGAACTACCTCGCCGAGACCTACGCGCCGATCGTCGCGCGCCTCGCGAAGGAGAACGGCGCCACCGTCGTCTCCGCGACCGCGACCGCGATCGGCAAGGACCTCACGCCGCGCGTCGCCGCGCTCCTCGACGCCGGCATGGCGTCCGACATCTCGAAGCTGGAGAGCGCGAACACGTTCGTGCGTCCGATCCTCGCCGGCAACGCGTACTCGACCGTGCAGATCAACACGCCGACGATCTGCGTGACGCCGCGCCAGTCGGAGTTCGAGGCCGCCGAGCCGCTCGGCGCCGCCGGCGCGGTCACCACCGCCGCCGCGGGCGCGATCGACGCGCTCGGCGCCAAGTTCGAGCGCCTCGACGCGCAGAAGTCGGACCGTCCGGACCTCGGCGACGCGAAGGTCGTCGTCTCGGGCGGACGCGGCATGAAGAACGGCGAGAACTTCAAAGTGCTCGAGGAGCTCGCGGACCTCCTCGGCGCCGCGATGGGCGCGTCGCGCGCCGCCACCGACGCGGGCATGGTCCCCGCCGACTGGCAGGTCGGACAGACGGGCAAGATCGTCGCTCCGAACCTCTACTTCGCGGTCGCGATCTCGGGCGCCATCCAGCACCTCGCGGGCATGAAGGGCAGCAAGACGATCGTCGCGATCAACAAGAACAAGGACGAGCCGATCTTCCAGGTCGCCGACTACGGCATCGTGCAGGAGTGGGAGAAGGCCGTGCCCGAGCTGATCTCCGAGATCAAGAAGCTCAAGGCGTCCCGCTAGAACGCGCCGCTCGTCGGGCCGCGGGCTACCGCAGCCCGACGCGCGCGAGCAGGCGATGCAGATGCACGCGGTCGATACCGGCCGCGCGCGCCGCGGCGCTCACGTTGCCGCCATGCACGAGCAGCAGCTGCTCGAGGTAGCGGCGCTCGACGTGCTTGACCCACGCCTCGCGCACCTCGCGCAGCGGGCGCGCGACATCGATCGGCGGCTCGCCGGTCGCCTCGCGCGCCGCGAGCGCCGTCTGCTGGCGCACGACGCACGCCTCGACGTAGTTGCGTAGCTCGCGCACGTTGCCCGGCCACGCATGGCGCAAGAGCTCCGGCAGCATCGCGCCGCTCGCGAACGCACGCGCCATCTCGCTCTCGCGATCGCCGAGCTCGTCGAGCACCGCGTCGACCAGCATCGGGATATCCGTCATGCGCTCGCGCAGCGGCGGCATGCGCACCACCAGCACCGCGAGCCGGAAGTAGAGGTCCGAGCGAAACCGCTTCGCGTTGACCTCGGCCTTGAGGTCGCGATTCGTCGCGGCCACCACGCGCACGTCCACCGCGATCCGCTGCGAGCTGCCCACGCGCTGGATCTCGTGGCGATCGAGCACGCGCAGCAGCTTCGGCTGCAGATCGAGCGCGAGCTCGCCGATCTCGTCGAGCACGATCGTGCCGCCGTTCGCGATCTCGAACGCGCCCGCGCGCGCGCTCGTCGCGCCGGTGAACGCGCCCGCCTCGTGACCGAACAGCTCGCTCTCCAGGAGCGCGGGCGGAATCGCGCCGCAATCGACGACGACGAACGGCCCATCACGCCGCGCGCTCTCGACGTGCAGCGACTCGGCCGCGAGGTCCTTCCCTGCCCCGCTCTCGCCCTGGATCAGCACCGTCGTCGTCGCCTTCGCGGCGGTCTCGAGGAGCGCGTACACCGCGCGCATCGCGACCGACGCGCCGCGCAGGCGCCCGAAGCGATCGCGCGACGACAGCGCGAGCTCGCGCTGCTGCGCGCCCAGCTCGAACCGCAGCTGCACGCGGCCGCACCCGAGGAGCGCGCGATCGCGCAACGGCGCGTCGAGGATCGGCACGCGATCCACCGTGGTGCCATTGCGACTTCCGAGATCGCGCACGAAGCACGCGCTGCCCTCGAAGCGGATCTCGCAGTGGAACTTCGACGTCGCGGGGTCATCGATCACGAGGTCGCACGTCGCGTCCGCCCCGATCACGATGCGCTCGGCGGCGAACACGCGCGCCTCGCGGACGACCTCGTCGTCGAGGATCGACAGCCGGCACTCGCGCACGAACGCGCGCGCGGCGAGGTCGGAGGTCAGCGCTTCGGTCTCGCGGGTCATCGTCAGTCGAGGGTCTCGCGGCGCGTCGAGGTCTTCGCGCGCTTCTTCGCGCGCTTCGCGGGCTTCGATCGAGTGGTATCGCGCTGCTTCGCACGAGCGGCATCGGGTGCGGGGGCGGTATCGGGTGCGGGGGCGGTATCGGGTGCTGTGGCTGTCGCGGTATCGGATGCGGGGGCGGGCGCTAGATCCGATGCGGGCGCAGCCTCGATCGTCCCTGGGCGCTCTCGTCCTTCGTCTCGCGCTCGTTGTTCGTCGCGCGCGCCGGAGGTCGATGGCGACGTCGCAGTCGACGAGCGCATCGACACCACGATAGCGATCACGATCACGCTCGCGCCCACGAGGGCCAACACGAGCGCGCGCTTTCCCAGAAAGGGCGCGAGGACGCGCGAGGGAGGGGAGTGAGGGGAGAAGGGGAGGACCTTTTCGGGAACCGAAAAAGTCTCCTCTTCCTCCCTTCCCTCCCCTTCTCGCGCACGTTCCTCGTGCGCCCTTCTGGTTCGCGCGTCATCTCGCGCACCCGACGATCGGGACACCGACCGGCGAGTCGCGCCCGACGACGCAGTGCCCGACGCAGCGCCCGACGACGCAGCGCCCGACGACGCCGGCATCGCGTCGATGTCCTGCGTCACGCGCTCGTCGAGCGCGCTCGCGACGGCAACCTCGCCACGAAGCGCGCGTGCGACGTACGCCATCGGCGGCCGCTTGGCGGGATCCGCGTCCAGGCACGACGCGACGAGCGCATCGTAGGCGAGCGACACCGGCGCGAGCGAGCGCACGCGCGGAGCGGTCTCGACGAGCTGCGGCGTGTAGCTCTCGGTGAAGCCGTCGAAGGGGAGGCGGCCGGTCACCGCCTCGAACAGCATGACGCCGAGCGCCCACACGTCGACGCTCGGCGCGATCTTGCCGCCGACGAGCTGCTCGGGCGCCATGTAGCCGAGCGTGCCGATGCGGCGGCTGGTCACGAGGGCGGCGTTGTCGCCGAGGATCTTCGCGATGCCGAAGTCGACGATGCGCGGGGCGCCCGCGTGGAGCATCACGTTCGCGGGCTTGAGATCGCGGTGCACGATGCCGTGCGCGTGGACCGCGTGCATGCCGTCGGCGATCTGCGCGAAGAGTGCGCGGGCGGTGCGCTCGTCGAGCGGGCCGCGCGCGAGGTGCGTCGCGAGGTCGGGGCCGTCGAGGCGCTCCATCACGAGGTAGTAGCGGCGCGTGGTGGGATCGAGGCCCGCGTCGAGGACGCGCACGACGCTCGGGTGGGCGACGTCGCGGGTCGCGGCTTCGACATGGAACGCGCCGTCGGCGTCGTCGTGCAGGAGCTTGAGGGCGGCGGCGCCGTGCGTGGGGTGCGTGCACGCGTAGACATCGCTCATGCCGCCGCGGCCCAACAGCTCGCCGAGCGTGTAGTCACCGACCTGGGTCGGAGCGATGGGCAGAAGGGCTTCCATGAGCTGCGGCCGGCGGCTACTGTGGCACGAGATGCGGGTGCAGATCGCGGCGATCCTCCTCGGGGCCCTCGCCGCGGGCAGCGCGCTCGCCGACGAGGTCGCGGATGCGGAGGCCGCGGCGCAGGTGCACCTCGATCGCGGGATCGCGGCGTACGGCGCGGGTGACTTCGCGCTCGCGCAGAAGGAGCTCGCGATCGCGGTCGAGCTCGTGCCTCACAAGCCCAATCCGTATCGCTGGCTCGCGCTCGCCGAGATCCAGCTCGGTGATTGCGCGCACGCGCGGCTCGATGTGGACAGCTTCCTCGCGCGGGTGTCGGCGGATGATGCGCGGATCGCGGAGCTCGTGCGCGCGCGCGATGGCTGCCAGCAGAAGGGCGTGCCGAAGATCGTCGAGCGGCCGCAGCCGAGCGTGATCGTCGAGGAGCGGCCGGTCGAGGACGAGAAGCCGGCGCTCGTCACGCGCTGGTGGTTCTGGACGACGATCGGACTATCCGCGGCGATGGTCGCGGCGGCCGTCGTGTTCGCGACGCGCGAGGACGACGCGATCGTGCTGCCGGCGCTGCACTGCGACGAGAGTGGGTGCCGGTGATGCGCGGCGCGGCGATCGTGCTGTTGCTCGTCGCATCGTGCGGCGCCGACGAGGATGTCTGCGCGGGTCGCGGCGAGGCGTGCATCGCGCTGCGCGTCGACGGGCCGATCGCGGTCGTCGATCAGCTCGAGCTGGATCTGTTGTACGGCGGCGTCCACGCGACGATCACGGCGCAGCGTCCGGGCGAGCCGACACCGCCGCCGCTCGTGGTCCCGATCGAGCTCGTGCTCGACGAGGAGACGCACGTCGGCATCGTCGTCGCGGGCAAGCTCGGCGGCAACGTGCTCGGCACGGGCGCCGCGGCGATCGATCTCGGGGTCGTCGAGCATCGCGCGCTGTCGATCACGCTCGCCGAGCCGCAGGACTGCACCGCCGGCTCGTTCTACTGCGGCGGCGACAAGCTCGCGGGCGATCCGCAGACGCTCTATCAGTGCAACGCGGGCGGCGTGCCGCTCGCGCGCGGGCGGTGTCGCGTCGCGTGCAGCGTGCGCCCGGGCGACGACGACGCGTGCACGGATCCCGAGCCGTGCGTCGAGGGCGGCCGGTACTGCGGAGGCGACAAGCTGACCGGCGATCCGCAATCGCTCTACACGTGCACGAATGGCGCCGGCACGAACCGCATGGAGTGCAGCGATGGATGCCTCGTGCGGCCCGGCATGGACGACGCGTGTCGATGAGTCGACCGACTCAGGGACACGTCGGCGCGATCTGACCATCCGAGCCCGTCGAGACGTAGGCGTCGGCGATGAAGCGACCGTCGCCGATCTTGTCCCACAACGTCGACGTGCCGTACGTGCCGCTGACGGACTGCCCGCGCTTCTGGCAGCTGATGCGCACCGTCGCGCCGTCGGAGACGCTGCCGACCGCCGCGGTGTTCGTGCTCGCGCCCGCGCGCACCGTGAGCGGCGCACCGGCCGTGTTCACGCGCCCGACGTGGCCGGTCGTCCCGCCGCCCGCGTTGCCGCACTTGTTCTGGCTCGTGTAGTTGCGCGTGCCGAAGTACAGCGCCGCGCGACCGTCGAAGCTCGCGCGGATCGCGCTGCCGTTCTTGCGCAGCTCGAAGTGGAGGTGCGGTCCGGTCGATCCGCCGGTGCTGCCGACCTCGCCGATCTTCTGACCCTGCGAGACCTGTTGCCCGACGCTGACGAGCTGGCGCGAGAGGTGCGCGTAGCGCGTGGTGTAGCCGCCGCCGTGGTTGATCTCGATCCACCGCCCGTAGCTCGTGTTGCCCTCGTTGGCGACGCGCGACACGCGACCGCCCTTCGACGCGACGACCGCATCGCCGATGTCGTTCGCGCGATTGAAGTCGACCGAGTTGACCGGGCTGTGGTTCGTGCGCGTCTGGCCGGCCCACACCTGGCCGCACGGGAAGGGCAGCTGGAACGGCGTCGTCGCGTAGATGACGTCGTCGGGCAGGTTCGCATCCGAGGCCTCCTCGGCGACCGTCGGGCCCTCGTCGGACATCTCGTCGTCCCCGAGCGAGCCGGCCGGATCGAGCTCCTCGTCGGGGCCGTCCGTCGCGCAGCCGATCAATACCAACGTGAATAGAGCGAGCTTCGTTGTCCTCATCGCCGCTCCGTCAGGCAAGCCGCGATCCAGCCGCAACTCGCACGAATGCGCGCCGTTGCCTGCGACGCGTGTAGCGCCGGCCGCAACACGTGCGAACTCGTTCGGGCACCTGTAGCGCGCGCCGCGACAGCGTCGCAGCGAATCCACCGCGAATCTCGCGAGATGCACGCGGCACGTCCGTTGCTGTTCGGGCCGCGCATGACGAACAAGCTCGCCATCTTCTCCCTCGCTCTCGTCGCCGCCTGCGCCTCGCAGGACGACTTCTATGAAGACGTCCCCACCGAGCCGCCGCTCTCGTCCGAGGAGGCCGCCGCCCTTCCCGATGGCACCGAGGACGAGCACCATGCCGAGCTCGCCGCCGCGCTCGCCGCCGAGGTCACCGAGGACGACGCCGCGACGTTCGACGACGACCTCGTCGACGGCATCGTCGAGGTCGAGATCACGGACGGCGAGTTTCCGACGACCGCCGCGGCGCTGCTGCGCGCCGGCCTGCACCCGCGGGCGTCGGACGCGATGCGCGCCGCCGGCGTCGCCGCGTGGCGGATCACGCAGACGATCGGCAGCGCGCCCGACTCCGCCGGGACCCACGAGCGCGATGGCTACGCGAACGGAAAGGCGTACTCCGCCGCGACCGACATCTCGACGAGCGGCATGACGCTGACGCAGATCCGCAACCTGCTCGAGCGCATGTCCAAGCTCGGCTTCGCGCTGTGGTACCGCCAGCAGGGCCACGACGGCTGGTATGGCCCGAGCCACATCCACGCCGTCTACGCGAACTGCGCGATGAAGTCGTCGCTGCGCTCGCAGGTGCGCTCGTGGCTCGCCGGTCGCAACGGCCTCGTGAGCAACACGATCTACCAGTTCCATCACTTCAGCGCCGCCGCGAAGGCCGCGGTCAAGGCGAAGTTCGCGATGAGCAATCAGGGCACGAGCAACGGCGGCGCCGGCATCTCGGGCCGCGTGAACACCGCGGGCGCACCGCTCACGATCCGCAAGACGGCGTCGACGAACAGCGCGGCGATCGGCTCGATCGCCGACGGCGCGTACATCTCGATCAAGTGCCAGAAGCGCGGCCAGTCCGTGAGCGGCACGTACGGCACGACGACGCTGTGGGACAAGACCGGCGGCGGCTTCGTCTCCGACGCGTACATCGCGACGGGCTCCGACGGCCAGGTCGCGCCGACGTGTCCCTGAGATCTCGCCGACGCCCTCGCTCACGCCGCCCGCGCGCTGCGCCCGGCGGGCCAACCTGCAAGCCGCGCGAGTCGCTCTCCGAGATCCGCGAGGTCACCGCGCGCGTGTTGCCGGGAGCGACGATCCGACGGCGGTTGATGTTTCGCTACACGCTCCTGTGGACGAAGCCGTATGCTCGATTAGGCGCATGGCTCCGCTCGTCGTTCTCACGTGCCTGATGCTCGGGGTGTTCAACATCCTCGCGCGACCGAGCGACCGCTTGCTCTCGGTCATGGTGTTCGGCGTCGCGATGCTCTGCGCGTGGGGGCACGAGCACGCGGCGCGCAGCTCGCTTCGCGAGGCGTGCTTGATCGGGTGGTTCGCTAGCTTCGTTTGCCTGCTCGGCGCGATCGCGTGGCTGGGAGTCGCGATCTCACGTGACGGCACGCGCCTCCCTCGCGCGCGCGCGCAAAACCCCATGACGAAGGAGCTTCGGGCGCCGTGAACCGCTGACGTTCGCGTCGGATACCCCGCAGCGCCCCGTCGGTTCGTGACCCGCGTGCTGTGATGAACGCGTGACGACGGCCATCGTGATCGTGCTCCTGAAGCTCGCGATCGCGTGCTTGCAGTGGCCCGCACTCCTGACCCGCATCGGATCGTGGATCGTCGCGCTCGCGAACCTCGTCGGCCGCGCCTTCGTGCGCGAGCCCGCACCCGAGTTTGTGCTACCGACCGCACGAGTCGTCCGCCGATAGGCCATCCCGCGGTACGCTCGTGAAGTGGCGACCGCGCTCGTCTGTCTCGCGCTGCTCGTCCTGATCGGCGCGGTCGCATGGCGTCCCCACGGCATGGGCCCCACGATCGGCGCGCTCGCCGCGCTGGCGATCGCTCTGGCCGGCGGGGCCGCCGAGCTCCGCGACGTCACGGACGCGCTCGCGGCGCAGTGGCGCGCCTACGTCACGCTGGGGTCGATCATGCTGATGACCTCCGCGGCCGAGCGAATGGAGCTCCTCGTTCGGGTCGCCTCGTGGATCGAGCCGCGAACGCGCGGGCCCGTGAAGCACGCGTTCCGTCTGACGTTCGTGCTGAGCGCGCTCGTGGCCGCGGTGCTGTCGAACGACGCGGCGATCCTGCTGATGACGCCGACGGTGATCGCGCTGTTGCGCGCCGTGTATCCCAAGCGGCACCCGCGCTTCGTCGCACCATTCGTCCTCGCCGTGTTCGCCTCGGCGGGTGTCGCGCCACTGGTGATCTCGAACCCGATGAACCTGATCTTCGCCGACCACGTCGGCATCGGGTTCAACGAGTACTCGATCACCATGATCCCGATCGCGATCGTCGGATGGATCGTGGCGTACGCGGTGCTCGCGTGGATGTTCCGCGAGGTGCTATCGGACGAGTCACCGGCGCTCGGCCACTTCCCACCCCTCGCCGGACGCATGACGTGGGGCGCGTGGGTCGTCGTCGGCGCGTTGGTCGTGGAGCTCGTGCTGTATCCCGTGATGTCGTATCTCGATGTGCCGCTGTGGCCGGTCGCCCTCGCCGGTGGGCTCGCGTGCGCGATCGCGAGCCTGGCCAGCGGACACGAGGTGCGGGATCTCGTCCGCGGAATCACGTGGCCGATCTTTCCGTTCCTCATGGCCGTGTTCGTGCTGGCGGTCTCGCTCGGACGGATCGGCGTTGTCGACTGGCTCCACCACCTCTACTCGTCGAGCGACGCGCCGATCGCGACGATCGGCACGGCCTCGGCGATCGGCAGCGCGGTCCTGAACAATCACCCCATGTCGGTGCTGAACGCGATCGCGTTGGATCTCGGCGCAGGCGATCACGCCTACGCCTTCGCCGCGCTGATCGGCGGGGATCTGGGCCCCCGCCTGCTGCCGATCGGCTCGCTCGCGTCGCTCCTGTGGTTCGACATCCTGCGCAAGCACGACGTCACCATCCGCATGACCACGTTCATCCGGATCGGGGTCGTCCTGACCCTCCCCACCCTGGCCGTTTCCCTACTCGTTCTGGCAGCCCTGACGCACATGTAGTTGCATGCTAAGACACCGACATGGCATTCGCTGCAACCTCTGATCGTCCCATCCGCGGCGCCGTCGCGACGCTCGGCGTCAGCGATCGCATCAGCTTCCTTCGCAAGACGTACGGTCACCTCGGTGCCGCACTGATCGCGTGGCCGCTGCTGACCGCGCTCATCATGAAGTTCGCCCCGGCGTTCAGCTTCGGCATCTTCGAGTTCGCGTTCCTCAAGGGCGGCTGGAACTGGCTCATCGTGCTCGGCCTGTTCATGGGCGTCGGGTACATCGCCACGCGCCTCGCGACCTCGGAGACATCGCGCGGGCTCCAGTACCTCGGACTCGGCATGGAGGTCGCGGCATGGTCGCTGCTGATCCAGCCGGTGATCTGGGTGCTGATGCTCAAGTTCGGCAACCCCGAGGCGATGTTCACGACCGCGGGCGTCACGCCCGTCCTGTCGGGGACCGCGATGGCGATCCTGATGCAGGCGATCGTGATCACGCTCGCGATCTTCATCGGGCTCACGCTCACCGTGTTCATCACGAAGAAGGACTTCTCCTTCATGCGTGGGTTCTTGACGATCTGCACCTTCGCGGCGCTCGGCGTGATCCTCGCGTCGATGCTGTTCGGCTTCTCGCTCGGTGCGCTGTTCGCCGGCCTCATGATCCTGCTCATGGGCGGCTACATCCTCTACCAGACGAGTCTGGTGATGTCCCAGTTCCCCCCGACGGCACACGTGGCGGCGGCCCTGATGCTGTTCTCCACCGTCGCCACGCTGTTCTGGTACGTGCTGAACTTCCTGATGAGCATGCGCCGCGACTAACGGGCTATACTTGCCCGACATGCCCGCGGTGACGGCACCTGCCCCGATCTCCTCGACGGATATCGGGGCTGTTCGCAAGCTCGAGGACGCCGTCGCGAGCGTCGTCCGCGGCAAGCCCGAGGCGATCCGCGCGGCGATCGTGACGCTGCTCGCGCGCGGCCACCTGTTGATCGAGGACATCCCCGGCGTCGGCAAGACCACGCTCGCGCGCGCCCTCGCCGCGGCGCTCGGCGGCACGTTCCGCCGCATCCAGTTCACGAGTGACCTGTTGCCGTCCGACATCGTCGGCGTGTCGATCTACGACCAGAGCGGCAAGGTGTTCGAGCTCAAGAAGGGCCCGATCTTCGCGAACGTCGTCCTCGCCGACGAGATCAACCGCACCACGCCGCGCACGCAGTCCGCGTTGCTCGAGGCGATGTCCGAGGGCCAGGTCTCGATCGACGACTCGACCCACACGCTCGACTCGCCGTTCATGGTGATCGCGACCCAGAACCCGGCGGAGCACTACGGCACGTATCCGCTGCCCGAGTCGCAGATGGACCGCTTCCTGCTCCGCGTGTCGCTCGGCTACCCGGCCAAGGCGATCGAGCGCGAGCTCGTGCGCGAGCGCGCCGGCGGCGATCCGGTCGCCACGCTGCAGCCCGTGGTCGACCTCGCGGCCGTGCGCGAGCTCCAGACGAGCGTCGAGGCGATCCGCGTCGAGGACGCGCTGCTCGACTACGCGATGTCGATCGTCGAGGAGACCCGACGTCATCCCGCGATCGCGGTCGGCGTGTCGACGCGCGGCGTGCTCGCCTGGTATCGCGCCGCGCAGGCAGCCGCGCTCGCCGGCGGCCGCGACTTCGTCGTCCCCGATGACTTCAAGGCGCTCGCCGTGCCGTGCCTGGCGCACCGCCTCGTCCTCGCACAGAGCCACGACTCGCTCGGTCGTCTGCGCCTCGACGCGGAGCGCACCATCGCCGACGTCGTGAGCCGGGTCGCGGTCCCCACCTGATCCTATGGGGCTCTGGTCGCGACTTCGCCGTCGTCTGCGGCCGCCGCGCCGCCTGAGCTTCACCCGCGAGGGACGCATCATCGTCGTGCTGTCCGTCGGCGTCGGCTTCGCCGCGATCAACACGGGCAACAACCTCCTCTATCTCCTGCTCGGCTGGCTGCTGTCGTTCATCATCGCGAGCGGGATCCTCAGCGAGATGACGCTGAAGAAGCTGCGCGTCGAGCGCCGCCCTCCGCCGCGCGTGTTCGCGGGCGAGCCGTTCCTGATGGAAGTCGTCATCCACAACGCGAAGGAGAACCGCGCGTCGTTCTCGATCGAGGTCGAGGACCTCGTCGGCACCACGCCGATCGACAAGCGATGCTACTTCCTCAAGATCCCCGCGGCGAAGCAGCAGCGAACGTCGTATCGCCACACGTTCTCGCGCCGCGGGTTGTACACGCTGACCGGCTATCGCCTCGCGACGAAGTTTCCGTTCGCGCTGTTCCGCAAGTCGCGCGACGTCGACGCGCCGCTCGAGGTGCTCGTCTATCCGCCGCGCGTCGCCGTGCCACGCCCACCGCCGCGCACCACGTCGCGCGGAGAAACGACGGCCGATCGGCTCGGGCGTAGAGGCGAGTTCTTCGGGCTGCGCGAGCGCCGCGCGGGCGACGATCGGCGCGACGTCCACTGGCGATCGAGCGCGCGCACCGGCCGCTTGTTGGTCCGCGAGTACGAGGACGAGCTCGCACGCAAGGTCGTGATCGGCGTCGACAACGCGCTGCCCGAGAAGGTGCGCGACGCCGTCGCCGACGGTGCGCTCACGCCCGCCGACGAGGCCGCGGTGACGTCCGTCGAGCGCGCGATCAGCGTCGCGTCGAGCCTGGCGGCGACGTACCTCGAGCAGGGCTGGACCGTCGAGCTCGTCGCGCGCGGCCTCCATGTCCCCGCGGGCAACGGCCGCATGCACGAGGCGAAGATCGCCCGCGAGCTCGCGCTCCTCGCGTACGTCGGTGATGACGTCGCGTTCCCCATCATTCCGCCACGAGTAGAAAGCGTGCTCGTCACGCCGCGCGCGGTGGCAGCGCAGGGTCGCCCGACGGCGACGACGGTGATGGACGTATGAGGTTCGCCGTCACCCACAAGGCCGCGACGTACCTGATGGTCGGCTTCGCGTACCTCGCGATGACCACGGGCGGCGGCGTGTCCAGCGTCGTCGCGCTCGCCGGGTTCGGCGCGCTGATCACGTCGTGGTGGTGGGAGCCGCCGCGGATCAAGCTCGAGAAGTTCGCGTGGGTGTGGACGGTCGCGAGCGTGTTCGCCCTCGCCTACTCCGTGCTCACCGCGATCGTCACCGGCGACTTCCTCGGCGTCGGCGCGCAGTTCCTCACGTGGCTGATCGTCGCGAAGGCGTTCAATCGCCGCGCCGCGCGCGACTGGCAGCAGATGTATCTGCTCTCGTTCCTGATGCTCGTCGCGGGCAGCGTGATCAACCCCGATCTCACGTACGGCCTGTGCTTCCTCGGGTTCGTCATCACCTCGACGTGGGCGCTCACGCTGTTCCATCTCCGCCGCGAGATGGAGGACAACCTGCTCGTCAAGCACGCGGCCGATCGGGCGAGCGAGCGCGTCGAGGTCCGGCGCATCCTCGACTCGCGCCGCATCGTCGGCGGCAAGTTCCTCCTCGGCACGGGCCTGCTCTCGTTCGGCGTGTTCCTCGCCGCCGCCGCGATCTTCTTGGCGCTGCCGCGCGTCGGCATCGGCTTCTTCCTGAAGAGCCGCGGCGGCCTCACGCTCGCGGGCTTCTCCGATGGCGTGAAGCTCGGCGGTCACGGCGTGATCAAGAGCGATCCGACGATCGTCATGCGCGTCGAGATCCCGGCGGTGTACGGCAACCGCAGCGCGCCCGAGATCCACTGGCGCGGCGTCGCGTTCGATCGCTACGAGAACGGTCAGTGGACGCGCACGCGCCGCGCGCCGATCACCGCCGCGAAGGTGCTCGAGACGCAGACGGTGGACCGCCGCTATCTGTACTGGGACCAACCGATGGGCGCGGACTGGGACTCGATCGACAGCGAGATCAGCCGCCTCGTCCGCCACGAGATCTGGCTCGACCCGCTCGACTCGGACGTGCTGTTCGGCGCGGGCAAGCCACGGCTCGTCGAGTATCCGCACGTCGCGCGCAAGCGCAGCCCCGCGATCGAGCGCAACGACGAGATCCGCCTGACGCACGGCTCGACGATCCACTACACGGTGTACTCCGAGCTCGCGCCGCCACCCGCCGACAAGCTGCGCGCCGCGACCGGCGAGCTGCCGAAGAACTACGACGTCTACCTGCAGCTCGACGACGCGATCACGCAGCGCACGCGCGCGAAGGCGCTCGAGATCACGCGCGGGCTCACCAACAACTACGACAAGGCGGTCGCGATCAAGGACTGGCTCCAGGACAAGCGGAACCTCAGCTACACGCTGCAGCTCGAGGATCCGAAGGGCCAGGAGCCCGTCGACTTCTTCCTGTTCGATCGCAAGAAGGGCCACTGCGAGTACTTCGCGTCGGCGTTCGCGATCCTCGCGCGCATCAACAATATCCCCGTGCGCCAGGTCAACGGCTTCCTCGGCGGCGAATGGAACGAGTACCAGGGCTACGTCGCGGTGCGCGCCGGCGACGCGCACTCGTGGGACGAGGTCTACTTCCCCGGCGCGGGCTGGGTCACGTTCGATCCCACGCCGTCGGGCAGCGGCGAGCAGCTCGGCCGCGGCGGCAGCGGATGGCGCGCGCGGCTCGGCCGGATCATCGACACGCTGCGCTTCCAGTGGTCGAAGTGGGTGATCGAGTACGACCTCGCGTCGCAGCTCGAGCTGTTCCGTACGATCGGCCGCGCCATCAAGAGCGCCGCGACGACGGTGAAGGCGGCCCTGGTCACAGCGAAGGATGCGGTCGTCGACTACTGGTTCCTCTCTCTCGGCGCCGGCATCGGCATCGCCTTCTTGCTCCTGCGTCGTGCCCGGCGAGGCCCGCGCGACTTCGTCACGGCGCGCGCGTCACCGCGCCGCACCCGCTCGACGGTGGCCGAGGTCTACCTCGCGATCGCCAAGCAGCTCGCGAAGGCCGGCATCGCCCGCGGGCCGAGCGTCACCCCGCGCGAGCTCGCCGACGGCATGGTCCTTCGCGGCGATCCCGGCGCCGCCGAGGTCAAGGAGCTCGTCGAGCTGTACTACGCCGCCGAGTGGGGCAGCCGTCGCGATCCGGCCGCCGAGGACCGCGCGCAGAAGCTCGCCGTGAAGATCAAGGCCGCCCTCGAGGCGAAGCGGCGCGCGGCCTAGTCGGCTCGGGCCTCCTGCCAATCTGGCACGCGCACGACGTCACACCCGACAAGCGGGCAACGGTTGCGTTTGTTGATGCAGCCATCTGTGCGTGATAGCAACGGTTGTCGTCGAGAACCGGCGGCCTTCCCCTTGCAGTCGAGCGTCCCGCGCATGATGAAGCCTGCTTCCCTCGCCGCTGCGATCGCGCTCGCGCTGATCCCGCAGGTGGCGCACGCCGAGCTCCCCAACGGCGCGATGATCACGTTCGAGGAGCTGAAGATTCGCGAAGACGGCGGCGCCTTCAAGGAGCCGACCACGCCGGACGATCTTCGCGAGTACCTCAACATGGCTCACTGCGTGTGCGCGCAAGCCGGCGCGGGCATGGAGACCAACGTCCAGTACCTCGTGCGCAACTCGGCCGACACCGGCACCGACAAGCCCGTCGAGTTCTGGGTCGGCACGCAGTGCGAGGACGAGACGCAGCGGCCGATGAAGTGCCGCCAGGTCGGCAACCTCCCGAACATCGACGTGCTCGTCACGCAGCCCCAGCGCGTCGAGTTCAACATGTTCGACGTGATCATGGGCGGCAGTGACACGTCGATCCCGATGTCCTGCGAGGCGGTGCAAGGCGATCGCTACGTGTACACGCTCGTCGACGCCGATGGAGACGCCGTCTACGACTACACGACGGGCCAGCCGTTCGGCACGACGATGGATGTCGCGCGCATCGACACGCAGGCGCCGACGCTACCGGACAACTTCGAGGGTGCGAGCGCGGAGAACGCGGTGCGCCTCAGCTGGGATGCGCTCGACGAGACGAGCGACATCTACGGCTACCAGGCGCTGTGCGCGAAGTCGGATGGCTCGCCGGCCTTCCCGTCGCGCAAGGCGGCGCCACGCTACACGCGCGTCCAGGATCTGTGCGGCCTCGACACGAACGCGATCACCGTGACGTCGACGCCGCTCGCCTCCGACGAGGGCGAAGGTCCCGCGACGATCCCGGAGGCGATGTCCGCGCTCGATCCGAGCTACATCTGCGGCGAGACGCTCGACAACACCGCGACGGGCATGTTGATCGAAGGCCTCGACAACGACGTGCCGTACTCGATCGTGCTCGTCGCGGTCGATCAGCACGGCAACGCCGCGGGCGCCGCGTTCGACACGACGGTCACGCCGCGCGTCGCGTACGACTTCTGGGAGGATCTGCACAACCGCGGCTCCAACGTCGAGGGCGGCTTCTGCCTCGCGGGGACGCAGTCACCCGGTGGCACGCTCGGCCCGCTCGCGCTCGCGCTCGCGTGGGTGATCACCCGGCGCCGTGTCGATCGTCGTCGCGGGCGCCGGCGCGCGCACGTCCTCGCGCGGATCGCGCCGTTCGCGGTGCTGCTCCTCGGTACCGGCATCGCGAGCGCGCAGGGCACGACGCCGTACTGGGAAGAGCAGCAGGACGAAGACGCGCGCCTCGCCGACGAGGATCTCATCCAGTGGCACGTCGGTCTTCGCCTCGGGCCGTACACGCCCGACATCGACAAGCAGTTCGGCATGGAGCCCGGCCCCTACGCCGAGATGTTCGGCGGCTACCAGGTCCTGCCGATGCTCGACATCGATCGCATCGTGTGGACCGGCTTTGGCCAGCTCGGCCTCGGCGGCAGCCTCGGCTACATGCAGAAGACCGCGAACGCGTGGGCCGAGGCGATGCCCGGCGAGGATCGCGTGCGCTCGAGCGGCGACGAGAACACGTTCCGCCTCTGGCCGATCGCGGCGACCGCCGTGTATCGCTTCACCTGGCTCGACGACAACTACGGGATTCCCGTGGTCCCGTACGTGCGCGGCGGCGTCTCGTATTACATCTGGTGGCTCCGCACGAACGGCAAGACGTCCAAGGCATGCTGGGACGGGAGCGACACCCCGGACTGCGACGCGGACAAGGCACTGGGTGCGACGATCGGCCTGCAGGGCTCGATCGGCATCGCGATCCGCGCGGAGCGCGTGGATGCGGCAGCTGCGACATCGATGCGCGCGGGCGGCATCCAGCACGCGGGGTTCTACGGCGAGCTGTCGCTGGCCAAGGTCGACGGGTTCGGCTCCGAGTACAAGCTGTCCGTCGGTGACGCGACCTGGTTCGCCGGTGTGAACTTCGAGTTCTAGGCGTGGTACGCCACGCAGCATGCTGCGTAGCGCGCTGCTCCTCGCCGTTCTCGTCGCGTGTGGTGCTCCGTCGCCGAAGACGACGATCCCTGCTCCGCCCGCGAAGCCCGATCCGTCACCGGTGGTCACCGCTCCGGTCGCGCCGACCGTTCGCGCGAAGGCGACGAAGGTGCGCTCCGTCGAGGGCATCACCGAGTACAAGCTCGACAACGGTCTCCAGATCCTGCTGTTCCCCGATCCCACGCAGTCGAACGTGACGGTGAACATCACGTACCTCGTCGGCTCGCGCGTCGAGGGCTACGGCGAGACGGGCATGGCGCACCTCCTCGAGCACATGTTGTTCAAGGGCACGAAGCGCCATCGCGACGTGTCGAAGCTGCTCGAGGAGCGCGGCGGTCAGAACAACGGCTCGACGTGGATGGATCGCACGAACTACTACGAGACGCTCCCCGCGACCGGGGACAACCTCGAGTTCGCGCTCGATCTCGAGGCCGACCGCATGATCAACTCGACGATCCTCGCCGAGGATCTCGCGACCGAGTTCTCCGTCGTGCGCAACGAGTTCGAGATGGGCGAGAACGAGCCGCTCGCCGTGCTGCAGCAGCGCATCGCGGCGACCGCGTACCTCTGGCACAACTACGGCAAGGACACGATCGGCTCGCGCTCCGACATCGAGCGCGTCCCGGTCCCCGCGCTGCGCGCGTTCTACGAGCGCTACTACCAGCCGGATAACGCGGTGCTGATCGTGTCGGGCAAGTTCGACGACGCGACCGCGCTCGCGCACATCGAGAAGTACTTCGGCGCGATCGCGAAGCCCGCGCGCAAACTGCCCGACTCGTACACCGTCGAGCCGCAGCAGGACGGCGAGCGCGACGTCACGCTGCGCCGCAACGGCGACATCCACGCCATCGGCGTCGCGTATCACACCGTCGGCGCGGCGTCGCCCGACTACCCCGCGGTGCAAGCCGCGTTCGACATGCTCGACCGCGAGCCATCGGGCCGGCTGTACAAGCGCCTCGTCACGACGAAGCTCGCGTCGTCGGTCGGCGGTGGCCCCGACATGTTCCGCGATCCGAACCTCGCGATGATGATGGCGGAGGTCCGCGACCCCAAGAACCTCGACAAGGTCCTGCAGATCATGATCGAGGAGATCGAGAAGCTCGGCGCGTCGAAGATCGACGAGAAGGCGGTCGAGCGCTGGCGCGTCGCGACGCTCAAGCGCCTCGAGCTGTCGTTCGCGGACAGCCAGGAGATCGCGGTCGAGCTGTCGGAGTTCGCCGCGCTCGGCGACTGGCGCTCGATCTTCGCGTATCGCGATCGCGTCGAGAAGATCACCGCGGCCGACGTCGCGCGCGTCGCCAAGCTGTACTTCAAGCCATCGAACCGCACGAGCGGCCGATTCATCCCGACCAAGGACGCCGATCGCGCGCCGCTGACCGAGACGCCGGACATCGCCGCCGTCGTGAAGGGCATCGAGGACCGCCCCGTGAAGGATCCGGGCGAAGCGTTCGCCGCGACGCTCGAGAACATCGAGTCTCGCACCGTGCGCAGCGTGCTGCCGAGCGGCATCAAGAGCGCCGTGCTCGCGAAGAAGACGCGCGGCGCGAAGGTCGAGCTGCGGCTCAACATGCACTGGGGCGACGAGAAGAGCCTGCAGAACAAGGCCGTGATCGCGGAGCTGTGCGCGACGCTGCTCCAGCGCGGCACCAAGACGAAGAGCTATCAGGACCTCCAGGACGAGGAGAACCTCCTGAAGAGCCGCATCTACATCTCGGGCGGCGCGGGTGGCTTCGCGCTGCGCATCGAGACGCTGCGCGACAAGCTGCCCGGCGCGATCGCCCTCGCCGCCGAGATGCTGCGGTCGCCGACGTTCCCCGCGAGCGAGCTCGAGCTGATCAAGGAAGAGGAGATCGCCGCGCTCGAGCAGCAGCTCCAGGATCCGTCGTCGGTCGCGTGGACGGCGCTCGCGCAAGCGACCGCGCAGTGGCCCAAGAGCGACCCGCGCTACGCGATGAGCGCGAAGGAGAAGCTCGACGCGATCAGGAAGGTCACCGTCGCCGACATCAAGCGCTTCTACACGGACTTCGTCGGCGCGACGCACGCGGAGCTCGCGGTGATCGGCGATGCGGATGCCGCCGCGGTCGGCGCGCAGGTCGACAAGCTGTTCCGCGGCTGGGGCTCGAAGAAGCCGTACGTGCGCCTCGCCGACAAGGTGTGGAACGTCCCCGGCGTCCAGAAGACGATCGAGATCAAGGACAAGGAGATGACGCAGCTCGTCCTCTCGCACGACGTCGCGATGAAGGACACCGATCCCGACTATCCCGCGTGGGTGCTGATCGGTCAGGCGCTCGGCGGCGACAGCGGCTCGCGCATCTGGCAGCGCCTGCGCGAGAAGGAGGGGCTCTCGTACGGGGCGGGTGTCTGGACCTACGCCGCGGTCCTCGACGACGCCGGCGGGTTCGGCGGCTACGCGATCGTCGCGCCGCAGAACGTCGCCAAGGCGAAGGCGTCGATGCTCGACGAGATCCAGAAGATGACGACCGGTGCGATCAGCGCCGAGGAGCTCGCGCGCGCGAAGGCGGCGTGGCTCAAGGGGCAGGATACGGACCTCTCGAACGACACGTACGTCGCGTCGATGCTCGCGAACCAGACGTTCTACGGACGCACGACGGAGTTCACGCGCGGGCTACGCGCCAAGGTCGCCGCGGTGACCGCCGAGGACATCGCACGCGTCGCGAAGAAGCACCTGCATCCCGACCGGCTCGTCGTTATCGACGCGGGCTCGAAGCCGAGCTCCGGCGCGCCCGCGCACGCGCCCTGATCACCAGCCGCCGACGACGCCGATGCCCATGCCGTTCTCGACGGCGGTCGGCGCGAACGAGATCCCGTCGATCAACCCGCGGTCCTCGGTCTCTCGCTTCTCGAGCGGGATCAGCCGCGCGAACAACATCCCGCCGAGGATGCTCGCGCCCGCGATCGCGAGCTGGCCGCCGCTCGGCGCGAGCGGCTTGTCGTCCGCGTGCAGCGCGGGGACGATGAAGCCGACCGACATTCCGACGACGCTGCCGACGAGAACGTCGGAGTAGAAGTGCTTGCCCGCGCGCACGCGGAGGCTGGCGGTCATCGCCGCGACGCCGAACCCGGCGCCCCACGCGATGTTCTTCGCGACGGGGCTCGCGTCGGTGGTGTTGAGCAGGTACGCGCCCGTCGTCGCGGCGGCGAACGTGAACGCTGCGTGGCCGGAGTAAAAGGACATGTACGCGTCGGTGCCCTCCGACTTCGCGTAGGCCTTCACCTTCGGATCGTTCGAGTACGTGTACGGGCGCGGGCGCTGCACGAGCTGCTTCGTGAGCGACGCGATCGCGGCGTTGATCGCCATCGTCTGGCCGTAGATCAGCAGGCGATCACCGTCGACGTCGTCGATCGTCGTGCCGGTGAGGTAGAGCGCCGGCGCGGCGAGCGACATCGCGAGCAGGCCGTCCGAGATGTGCGAGGCGCGGCGCGAGAAGTTGTCGCGAACACCCAGGTCCGCGTCGAAGATCTCGTCCTCCCACGGGTCGCGATCGCGCAGGGGGATCAGCTTCGCGGCGAGGCCAATGCCGAACGCCGCCGCCTGGATGCCGCCGTCGATCGGGCGATAGACCGTGTGCCCCGGAATCTTCTCGTCGTCGTCCGCGCGTGCGTGCGCCGCCATCACCGAGACGAGAACGAGCGAGGCGATGACCGAACGAGCTGCCATCCATGGAAGGTAGTGAACCGGCGCCGCGACGCCCTTGGTAAGGCGCGGCAGCAATCGGCGATCACGCGAAGCTCACGTCTGCTGGAGGCGACCCATGTCGATCCGATCGCCGAGGTTAGACGTCGACGAGCAGCTGGGTCGCCGCCGCGATCGCTTCCGCGCTCCCGCTGATCGCGAGCACGTCCCCGGCCTGGAGCGGGGTGTGTGCGTCCGGAGCGGTTCCGACACCATCGTGGATGATCGCGAGCACGGTCGCCCCCGTCGAACCACGCACGGCGAGCTCGGCGAGCGAACGCCCCACCGCGCGCGAGCCGCGCGGGATCTCGACGCGCCGCCAGTTGGCAAGTCCCGGCACGAGCGCCTCGGTGGCCGCGTGGGCATCGGTCGTCCCCGCGGACTGCGACGCCAACGCCTCGACGATCACGCGCGAGGCCGCGTGAACGTGCCCGTGGAGGTCGCGCGCGCTTCGCCAGAACACCACACCGAGGACGACCGCGGCCACCGCGAGCGCGATCAGCGCCGCGTGGCGCGGCAGGAACGGCTGCGTGAGCGCGACGAGCGGCAGGCCCGCGACCGCGACGCCGCCAAGCTGCAGGCTCGCGACGAGCATGCTCCGCGGCGCGAGGCCGATGTCCACTTCGTTCGGCGCGCTGCGCGGGACGATCGAGCTCGCGAGGTGTCGCGCGAGCGTGCGGCTCGTGCGCAGGATTCCAGCGCACAGCGGGATCGCGACGGTCGCGGCGACGGTGACGACGATGATGCGCGCGGCCGCTCGCTCGATCTCGATCGCCCCAGCGAGCCACCGCGTCGCCCAGTCAAAGCCCAGGGACACCGCGATGACGAGCGTCGCCGCCGCGACGATGTCGAGCACGAGCCAGCCGACCAGCGAGCGTATCAGCGAGTGCGTCTCGCGCTTCGAGCGCAGCCGCTCGATCCAGCCGTCGTAGAGCGCCACGAACGTCTGGAGCGGCTTGGGCAGCTTCGCATCGATCCACTTCGCCGCTCGTGGGGCCGCGCGGATCAGCCACGGCGTGGTGAGGGTGGTGACCGCAGACACGGCGACCGCGACCGGGTACATGAAGTCACCGATCGCGCCGAGCGAGAGGCCAACCCCGGCGATGATGAACGAGAACTCGCCGATCTGCGCGAGGCTGAGTCCGGCTGCGACCGATGTCCGCGTCCCGGTACCGACGAGGAACGCCCCGATCGAGACGCTCGCGATCTTGCCCGCGATGACGACGACGGACAGCACGAGCACCGCGGCCCAATGCTCCACGATCATCGCGGGGTCGATCATGATTCCGACAGAGACGAAGAACACCGCGGCGAACACGTCGCGCACCGGGTGAACGAGCGTCTCGATCTGCCGCGCATCTCCCGACTCCGCGACGAGGACTCCCGCGACGAACGCGCCGAGGGCGACGGAGTAGCCCGACTCGTGAGCGAGCAGCGAGATACCGAAGCAGATCGCTACCGACGCGATCACGGTCGTCTCGGGGCGGCCGAGCCGGACGACCGCGCGCATCACGCGCGGAATGATGAACAGCCCGCCGACGACAAGCGCGACGAGGAAACCGGCGAGCTTGCCGATCGTGATCGCGAGCTCGCTCGCGCTGAGGCCCGCGCTCGACGATGCGCCGGTGAGGATCGCGATCAACATCACCGCGATCAGGTCCTCGACGATCAGGATCGCGACGACGAGCTCGCGCAGCGTGCCGTGAATGCCTTGCTCGTCGAACGCCTTCGCGATGATCGTGGTGCTCGAGATCGCGATCACCGCGCCGCAAAACACCGACTCGATCATCGTCCAGCCGAACGCCTGCGCCGTCGCGAAGCCGATCAGCATCATCGCGCTGCACTGGATTAACGCCGTGACCCCGGCGGTCGGGGCGGCACGGAACAGCTTCGCGAGGCTGAACTCGAGACCGAGTCCGAACATCAGCATGATCACGCCAAGCTCGGACAGCGTGTGCACGATCTTGACGTCGGCGAACACCGGTATCGGGATGTGCGGCCCGACGATGAGCCCCGCGAGGATGTAGCCGAGCACCACCGGCTGGCGGAGTCGGGTGAACACGAACGTGGTGATCGCGGCGAGTCCCAGGACGATCGTCAGGGCAACGAGAAAGTCGGTAGCGAGCATGAGACCTCCGCGTCGTCGCCGAGCGGCGACGACCGGCACGAGTCGACGAGGACGGTGTCGGGACGCGCGAGGTCAGACGGGCGGGTCGCGCGGACTCGCCGAAGAATGGCGCTCGCTTGCGAGGATAGCCACGGGAGCTGAGCTCGTGCGTGCGCAGCGAGCGACGACCGCCGGCGCATCGACAGTGACGGGAGAGGTCGTGACGACGGGCGGTAGCTCGTGCTCGACGCGCGACGCCGCGAGCGCGGTCGCCGCCCCGCGCGGCGTCGCGACGATCTGTGCATCGATCGGCGTCGCGGTGATGCCCACACCCCCGACGGGCGCGAGTAGCACCAGGACGACGAGTGCGCTCCAGATCGTCCGCATCGTCCGTGGCTAGCATGCGACGCACGGGCCGACGACCACTCGAGTGATTTCAGTGGCGAAATCTCCCGTCGATGAAGCGCCACGCAAGTTGCAACGCCAGTGTGGCGTTCTGCAAGACCGGACGCGCCCGCTCGTGTGCGAGAAGGTGCTAGAGGAAGACATGCGGTGGCGACCGTTGCTGCTCGTCAGTGTCGCGCTCCTCGCGGCCCTGAGCCTCCTGGTCGTCACCGGCTTGCGCGTGTTCGAGCGCGATCGCGACGAGCTCCTTGCACGATACGGGCACGATCGCGAGGTCGGGCTCGCCGAGGCCGCGCGCGGACTCGTTGGCGACGTCGCCGACGTCAGCGACGATCTCGAGCTCGCCGCGGCCGTCCTCCACGGCGCGGACTCGCCGACGCTCGCCGAGCGCGAACTCCACGCGATCGCGACGATCAAGCGCGAGTACCTCGCCATGCACGCGCGCACCGACGAAGGCGTCACCACCAAGGTCACCGCGCTCGACGCGCCTCCGAATATGGCGCAGCTCTCGGACGTCGCCCTCGACGCCGGCCTCGACACCGCCGAGCGCGTACGCGGTCGCCTGCACGTGACCCCGGTCCAGGGCGGGTCGAGCTGGCTGCGCGTGTTCGCACGGCGCCCCGCGAGCCATGGCCCGTCGGTCGCCGTGGTCGTCGACATGGAGGTCCTCGTGTCTCGCCTGAAGCTCCAGCGCGATCCGATGTCGCGCTTCGCGGTCCTCGACGCGAACGGCACTGCAGCGGCGAGCAGCGATCGCGCGCTCGCGGCGCTGCTCCGCGGTCGACCGACGGTCGCTCGCGACGTGCGCGCGGCGGTCGCCACTGGCGAGGCGGCACGGACCGTCGTCGACAGCGAGATCGCGCGCACGATCGGGTTGCCGGATGCCAACGCGATCGTGATCGGCGTGCCGATCCTCGTCGACGTCGGAGCTCCATGGACGCTGTTGTCCGTGATCTCGACGCAGGCGCTGCAGACCCAGGAGCGCACCGTGGTCCGCCGCGTCGTCGTCGGCAGCGTGCTCGTGCTCGTGCTCCTCCTGTCCGCGGCCGGGTACGTGCTCTACAACACGTTCCGAGCGCGTGCGTTGCGGGATCGCCTCGCCCACGCGGATCGTCTCGCCCACCTCGAGAAGCTCGCGCTCGCCGGCCAGCTCGCGGCCGGCATCGCGCACGAGATCGGGACCCCGCTCAACGTCGCGCGCGGCCGGGTGGAGCTGTCGCTGTCGCACCTGGGCAGCGATAACGCGGAAGCGAAGAACCAGCGCATCGTGATCGACCAGATCGATCGCGTGACGCGCCTGATCCAGCAGCTCCTCGACTACGTCCGCCCCACTCCAGCGCGCGTGCAGCCGATCGACCTGGCCGCGTCGTTGCAGAGCGTCAAGCAGCTCCTCGAGCCGCAGGCGGCGAAGCGCGAGGTTACTCTCGAGGTCGACGCCACCACATCCACTCCGATCCTGACGGACGCCGACCAGTTGCAGCAGATCCTCGTGAACCTCACGCTGAACGCCGTCGATGCCTGCGAGCAAGGCGGCAACGTCGCGCTGCGCACGCGCTCGAGGTCCGGCGCGGTCGTGCTCGAGGTCGAGGACACCGGACACGGCATTCCGCCCGAGATCCAGAAGCAGGTGTTCGACCCGTTCTTCACGACGAAGAAGCGCGGTCAGGGTACCGGCCTCGGCCTGTGGATCGTCGCGCAGCTCGTGCGCGCGCAGTCCGCGGAGATCGAGATCGATAGCATCCCGGGGAAGGGCACGACCGTCCGCGTCGTGTGGCCGGTGCAGGCATGAAGAGATCCGTTCTCATCGCCGACGACCACATCGAGATGGCGCGCCTCCTCGCCGACAAGCTGTCCGAGGATGGATGGTCGACGCGCGTCGTCGACGGCGGCCAGGCCGCGATCGATGCGATGTCGAGCGCCGTCCCGGACCTCGTCATCACGGACCTGCGCATGGCCGGCGTCGATGGGCTCGACGTTCTCGACGCCGCGCGCGCGATCGATGCGGAGCTCCCCGTGATCATCATGACCGCGTTCGGTGCGATCGAGACCGCGATCGAGGCGATGCGGCGCGGCGCGTGGCACTACGTCGTCAAGCCCGCGCGCCTCGACGAGCTCTCGCTCCACGCGAAGCGCGCGTTCGACCATCGCAACCTCCACCGCGTCAACCGGCAGTTGCGCACCGAGACCCGCAGCGGGATGGCCGCGCTCGTCGGCAAGAGCACGGTGATGCGCGACCTCTACTCGCTGATCGAGCGTATCGCTCTGTCGTCGGCGCCCGTGCTGATCCGCGGCGAGAGCGGTACCGGCAAGGAGCTCGTCGCGCGCGCATTGCACGACGCCGGTCCGCGCAAGCACGCGCCGTTCCTCGCCATCAACTGCACGGCGCTCCCCGAGGCGCTCCTCGAGAGCGAGCTGTTCGGACACACGCGCGGCGCGTTCACCGGCGCGACGGCCGCGCGCGCGGGTCTGTTCGTCGAAGCGAGCGGCGGCACGCTGTTCCTCGACGAGATCGGCGACATGGCTCCTGCCCTCCAGGCCAAGCTGCTGCGCGTGTTGCAGCAAGGCGAGGTCCGTCCAGTCGGCTCCGACGAGAGCCGCGCCGTCGATGTGCGTGTCGTCGCCGCGACCCACCAGGACCTCGAGCAACGCGTGGCACAGAACCAGTTCCGCCACGATCTCTTCTACCGCCTCGACGTCGTGCCGCTCGTCGTGCCCGCGCTTCGCCAGCGCCTCGAGGACGTGCCCGTGCTCGTCGATCACTTCCTCGCGCGCGCGAGAGCCCGCAATCCGCACTCGCCCGTCGTGCGCTTCTCGCACGACGTGATCACCGCGCTGACGCGCTACGTGTGGCCCGGCAACGTTCGCGAGCTCGAGAACCTCGTCGAGCGCCTCGTGGTGATCGGCACATCGGCCGAAGTCACCGTCGCGGAGCTCGGTCAGCTCGCGCCCGTGGTCGCCGGGAACCAGGAGCGCTTCAGCCTGCCGCGCGACAAGGTGCCGACGTTGCGCGAGGTCGAGGAGGAGTACATCGCGTGGGCGATCGAGAAGTGCGGCGGCAACAAGACGCGCGCCGCCGAGCTCCTCGGCATCGACCCGTCCACGCTTCACCGGCGTGCGCGGCCGAAGCGCTAGATGTAACGCAGGAGCGCGATCAGCACCGCGGCCCACAGCACGTAGACGAGGACGTCGACGCCATCGGCGCGTGGAGCACGTTGGGTTCGTGGTGCACGCATCAGCGAGGTACCGACCTGCCTCGCATCCACATCGCGTGCCGACGCACGGTCCGCGTCGATCGCTCCGCGACACGGCGGGTCTCGCAATCTGCAACACCGACGTGGCGCGATGCCCTTCCGTTCGCCAGCGGACACGACGTTGAGCGTGGCACGTCGCGTGCTGCTGACTCGCGCGATATGGCGGGTGCCCTGCGCGGGAAAGCGGTCAGGTCGGTCCTCTCACCTTGCTGATTTCGTCGCAATACGCGTAGGGCACCTCGCCGCCATTGTCATGCGATCCGAGCACTGCAAACCCGAGCGCACGAGCGCAGAGCTCGTCCAGGCGCTCGTCGCGCTCGCCGACGAGTGTCACGCGCCGACGATCGCCTCGGAGGCTCGCCGCCCGCGCCCGTACACGACGCGCCACACGCTCGAGCTCGCGGTGCGCCTGCGCCATCACCTGTTCGAGCTACAGCACGCGATCGGCCGGACGAAGCAACAGCGCTTCGCCCGTGCGAAGGCGCTCGAGATCGCGCGCGCGGTCGCCGAGCAGCAACTCGAGCGGCTCGCACGCTTCCCGGACGCGGTGCGCACGAGGATCGTCGCTCGTCTCGCGCTCGCCCGGACGAAGTTCCTCATGGGAACGAAGGTGGACGCGATGCTCGATCTCTCGCTGCGGACCGCACACGTGCGGCCACGGCGCTGGTTGCGTCCATCGGTCGACGTTCACGTGCGCGAGGTCGCCAACGCGCACCTCGCGACGTTCTGGTTGCGCACGGTCCGCGAGGTCCACACGCCGATCGCTACCTACGCGACGACGCTATGCAACGAGGTCGAGTCGTCCCTCTCCGACCTCGGCGAGGTCTTGCCGCGCGACGCGTTCGTGGATGTCCCGCAACCACCGCTCGGTACGTACTTCGACGAGATGCGGACGCGCATCCGCTCCGCGCACGCGGATCTCGACACGCTCCTCGAGACCGGCTCGCGCGCGATCACGCAGCGTCTACTGGACTTCTACGACTACGCGTTGTGCGCGATCGACGCCCGTTTTCGCGAGCGCCTCGACGCCGTCACCATCACGGTGATGTTCGCGATGGCGTTCGCCGACACCGCGCATCGAGGAGGGACCGAGAGCATCGCGAACGCACGGTCCGAGATCCTGGCGTGGTCGTCGAGGCTCGAGGCGTTGATCGACGAGGTCAGGTGACCCGAGCTACAGCTTGGGGCCGCCGCCGCGAACTTCGGCCGAGGCCTGCGCCTCGTACTTCTTGAAGTTCTCGCGGAACAGCCCGGCGACCTTCTTCGCCTTCTCGTCGTACGCGGCCTTGTCCGACCACGTGTTGCGCGGCTGGAGCATCTCGCTCGGAACCTCGGGGCACGACGTCGGCACCTGGAAGCCGAACGCCGGATCCTCGACGGTCGACACGTTCGCGAGGGCGCCCGAGTGAATCGCGTCGATGATCGCGCGCGTGTACTTCAGCTTGATGCGCGAGCCGACGCCGTACGCGCCGCCCGACCAGCCGGTGTTGACGAGCCAGGTCTGCGCGCCGTGCTTGCGCAGCTTCTCCGCGAGCAGCTCGGCGTACTTCGTCGGGTGCCACACGAGGAACGGTCCGCCGAAGCACGGCGAGAACGTCGGCTCGGGATCCTTCACGCCGACCTCGGTGCCGGCGACCTTGGCCGTGTAGCCCGAGATGTAGTGATACATGGCCTGCGCCGGCGTCAGCTTCGACACGGGCGGCAGCACGCCGAACGCGTCGGCGGTGAGGAAGATGACGTTCTTCGGGTGGCCACCGACGGCGGGCAGCTTCGCGTTCGGGATCGAGTCGAGGACGTAGCTGCCGCGCGTGTTCTCGGTCAGCGACGTGTCGTCGTAGTCGACGAGGTGCGACTCGGGGCTGTACTTCACGTTCTCGAGCACGGCGCCGAACTGCAGCGCGTTCCAGATGTCGGGCTCCTGCTCCTTGGACAGCTTGATCACCTTCGCGTAGCAGCCGCCCTCGATGTTGAAGATGCCCTGATCCGTCCAGCAGTGCTCGTCGTCGCCGATGAGCAGGCGCTTCGGATCGGCCGACAGCGTCGTCTTGCCCGTGCCCGAGAGGCCGAACAGGATCGACGTGTCCGAGCCGTCGCGCGCTTCCGTCGCGGAGCAGTGCATCGACAGCACGCCCTGCTTCGGCATCAGGTAGTTCATGATCGTGAACACGCCCTTCTTCATCTCGCCGGCGTAGTCGGTGCCGAGGATGATGAACTCGCGGCGCGCGAACGACAGATCGACCGACGTCGACGACGTCATGCCCGCCGTGTGCTTGTTCGCGGGGAACGCGCCGGCGTTGTAGATGACGTAGTCGGGATCGCCGAACGACGCGAGCTGCTCCACGGTCGGGCGGATCAGCATGTTGTGCATGAACAGCGCGTGATACGCGCGCGAGGTGATGACGCGGATCTTCTTCTGGTACTTCGTGTCCCAACCCGCGTACCCGTCGATCACGTAGAGGCGCTCGCGCGTGTTGAGGTAGTCGATCGCGCGCTCGCGGTTGATCACGAACGACTGCGGATCGAGCTTGATGTTGACGTTGCCCCACCACACGTCATCCCGCACCTCGGGCTCATCGACGACGCGCTTGTCGGTCGGGCTGCGGCCCGTCTTCTTTCCCGAGTACGCGATCAGGGCACCGGTCGAGGAGATCGAGGATCCCTTCTCGAACCGGAGCGCTGCTTCGTAGAGAAACGCCGGCGAAGGGTTGCGATAGAGCTCGGATACGTGGATGCCCTGCTTGTCGAGGGTGAAAGCCATGGGGTCGTTCTCCTCTTGTTTTGAAGAGGAGGGTATACACCAGACCGCTATCGCGGACAGGTGCTCGCTGGTCAGGGGTTGGGAAGACCAGCGGACTTCGTCGTGCAGAACTTCCAGTCCGCGGACGCGTTGTCCGTGTCCTGGCCGTTCGGCTTCCTGCACAGAGATCCATCCGCTTGATTGGAATCGGCGGTCGCGGTCGGGAGCACGGTGCCCTCGACCAGCGAGACCGGCGCCGGGAATCCGGGCAGATCGACATCGGTCATCGCGCCCTCGTACGAGAGCGCGTCGATCAGCATGTGCGACATGTTGTCGATCAGCGCGATGCCATCGGGCGCGCCGTTCTGCACCTCGTCCTGAGTCCAGCCCGGATCGAGCTTCGTAGCGGGCGCGCTCACCGTGACATTCGCGCCCGCGAGGACGAGGTAGGCGCCCGGCGCCAGGGTGCCGGTACCGAGGTTGACCGTCCCGTAGATCGTGCCGGCCGAGCTCGAGATCAAGATGATCTGCTTGTTCGCGAGCGAGATCGGCGCGGCCGACGGGTTGTAGATCTCGATGAACTCGGCCGTGTCGGTGCCGATCTGATCGTAGTCGACCTCGTTGATCACGAGGTGCTGCGCGCCGGTCGAGACGGTCACGGTGGCGTTGCTCGTGCTCGCCGCGAACGTCGCCGTCACCGTCGAGTTCCCCGCGCCCGCGGTGTCCGTATAGGTGAACGTCGCGGACGTCTGGCCCGCCATCACCGTCACGGTCGCCGGCACGGTGCCCGCCGTCGACGGCGTGACCGAGAGGTTCACCGTCGCGTCGACGAGCGCCGGGATGTCGAGCGTCGCCGTGAGCTGCACGGTGCCCGCGGGTGCGAGCGTCGCCATCGCCGGCGACAGCGCCACCGTCGAGGGCGCCTCGTTCATGCCGAGTACGCGGACCTGCGCGCTCATCATCTGGATGCCGAGCATCGCCATCACGGTGACCGGGGTGGCGCTCGCGGTGTCCGCGGTGACCGGGACGTCGACGAACGTCGCGCCGTTCGGCACCGTGACGTTGGCCACGGTGAGCCCCGTGCCCGACATGATCGTGACGGGCGTCGCGCCCATCGCGGGACCGGTGAGCGTCACGCGCAGCGGCGTCGGGAACGTCGGCATGTTGTTCGTCACGCCGACGCGCGCGAACGACAGCGCCGGACCGAACGACGCGAGCCCCGGCGGTCCGAGCGCGAGGTCCGCCATGTTGCGCGGCTCGATCTTGGACATCATGCCGCGCAGCGCGAGGATGCCGGTCACGGAGCTGAAGTTCTGGCCCATCGTGATCGGCGGCGCCGGCACGTAGAGGAAGTCGTCCATGACCAGCGTGTCGGCACCGGCGGTCAGCGTCGCCTCGCCCTGTCCCGCGTCGAGCGCGGTCACCGCGGACGCCGGCAGCGAGACGATCACGCTCTCGAGCGTCATCGCGCGCGAGCCGCCCGTCTTGACCTCGGCGTAGGTGGCCGGCGTCGGCGCGGGCAGCGCCTCGGGCCCCGCCGTGACGATGGTGACCGCGGTGACGCTGTCGAGCTCGGTCTGGCCCTGGAACACGGCGACGTTGCCGTCGATCGTCACGCGCGCGCCGACGGTGGCGTTCGCGAGCGTCGGCGCGTTCGCACCGGTGTAGACGAACATGCCGGAGTAGTCGGCGTCGACGTAGCCCGGATCGCCGGACTTCATCTGCACGAAGAAGCCGTTGGAGCCCTTGCCGGTGACGAGCACGTTCGTCACGCGCACCGTCGCGCCGACGGGGACCGTGCCGTTCTTGATGTCGCGGATGATCACGGGGCAGCCGGCGGAGCCCGGGTTTGCCTCGCTCGGGCACGCGTCGCACGCGTTGCCCTTGCCATCCATGTCGGTGTCGGCCTGATCCGTGTTGGCGAGATCGGGGCAGTTGTCGCTCGCGTTCGGGATCGTGTCGTGGTCGCGGTCGTTCGGATCGACCTGCGAGCACGTCGTCGAATTCGCGTCGGTCGGGCAGACGTCACACGCATCGCCGTCGCCGTCGCCGTCGGCGTCGCCCTGCATCCCCATGTCGACGGGGCGCACCGGGTTGAACACCATCGGACAGTTGTCGGCGCTGTTCTCGATGCCATCGCCGTCGCTGTCCATCGCCCCGGTCATGCCCGTGTAGATCGTCGAGCCCGCGGTCGCGGTCGGACGCTTCGGCAAGCACGACGGCTCGTTCATCGGCACGCCGCACGCGAACGCGGGATAGATGTTGGCGCCGGCCGACGTCTTGAGCGCGTCGTAGGTCTTGCCGACCTCGCCCATCAAGCAGACCTTCTTCGAGACGGTGCACACGTCGACGGTGTCGCAGCCGCTCGGCGTCAGCGCCGCGATCGTCGCGTCGTCGCCGTAGAGCGGCTTGCCGCCGCGGAGCACGAGCGCCACGTCCTTGGGCTCGGCCTCGATCACCCCGCGGTACGGCGGCTTGCCGTGGATCGCGAAGATCGAGATGTCGGCGACCTTGCCGGGCGCGAGCAGGCCGATCGCGTCGTCGGTCGCGGTGACCGAGGCGGCGTTCAGCGTGACCATCATCCACAGCTGGCGATCGTCGAAGAAGTTGTTCAGGTAGGTCTTGTTGAAGCTGTCGGCGCAGGCGAGCTCGCGCGACATGTTCATCGAGCCGGTCGGCATCCAGTCGGTGCCGAGCGCGATCTCGACGCCCATGCGCGCCGCGACCGTCACGCGCGCCGTGTCGCCGTACAGCGTGATGTTCGAGCGCGGCGACCAGATCATCGCCGTGCCCGCGGCGGCCATCGTGCCGTAGTCCTGCGGCTGCAGGCCGATCGCGTGGATCATCGCCGTCTTGCTCGTCGTGATGTTGTTCGACGTGCCCGGCGCCATCGTGTCGTACTCCGTCGACGACTGGCAGAGGAACTCGTTGCGCGCGCTCTGGTTGACGCCCTCGGACGTGTGCGGCTCGTACGAGTCGTACTGCGCGATCGACGCGGCGGTCGCCGGATCGCCGCCGTAGTTGCAGTCCATCGTGCGACGCGTGCCGCCCGAGTCGTCGAGCGGGAACGTGTCGAAGTTGACGGGCTTCTGGTTCAAGCCCTCCTGGTTGTTGCTGTCGAGGTTGCGGAGGAGGCCCGGCTGTCCGCCCGAGCCGACGATCGACGTCGTGCCGCTCATGAGGAAGCGCAGCTCGCCCCAGCGGATCTGATCCGCGCTCGCGCCGCCCGACGAGCTGATCTTCGCCTTGCCGTCGAGGCCCTTTCGCCACTGCTGGCGATCGTCGTAGCGACCGCTGTTGTCGTTGTACGGCGGGTTCTGCGTGAACGTGATGTGGTCGTGCGTGTTGATGAGGCCCGGCGAGATCGCGGCGTCGGGGCACGTGATCACCGTCTGGTCCGCGTCGTCGCAGTCGCAGCCGACGCAGGTGATCGAGCCCTGCGCGTCGATCGCGACCTGGCCGCCGTGGAACAGCTTCGTCGGCGTGAGGATCTCGCCCTTGATCAGCTTCGCGCTGCCGCTGCCCGACACGGAGCACGTGCCGCTCGACACCGGCGGCAGCATCTCGCACGTGACCTCTTCGACGGGAGGACCGTCGGGCGGTGCGTCGGTGCCGCTGTCGGTGGCTGCATCGTCGCCGCGACAGCTGCAACCGGGCGCGAAGGTCGAGAGCGAGAGCAAGACAGCGAGGGAAACAACGAGGCGCATCGAGGGGCCGGACCCTACCATGCGTGCCCCGGATCTCCGTCGATGAAGAAGCGTGTTACGGGGGTGACGATGGCGTCACGGAGCTGTCGCGTGCGCGCCTCACGGTCTCACTGGCTGTCATGAGGACGAGGCCGATCGCCGCGTACGCCACCAGGGTTACGCGGCGAGCGATGACCATCGTCACACCTCGCGCAGGATTTTCTCCGATCGCGCGGAACATGCCCCAGTAGCCGCCCTCGGAGATGCCCACTCCCATGGGCACCAGCGTCGACAGGATGTAGATGACGAAGCCGCCGACGGTGGTCGCCGCGACGAACGACACGGTGATCGTCCCGCCGACCGCGTGGAACACGAGGTAGCTGAGCGACATCGACGTCAGGCGCGAGATCACGACGGCCGCGATCCCGAGCGTGCGATCGCGCTTCCGGGCGCCCTCGACGAGCTTCATCTTGTCGTCGACGGGCGCGAGCTTGGCGAGCCACCGGGCGTGACGCGCCTCCGAGATCAGGCGCAGGCGGCGGATCGCGCCGACGAGCGTACCGAGGAGGCCGCGTCGGGCGAGGGCGAGCATGCCGATCCCGAGGAGCGTGCAGATCACGCACGTCGCGATCATCACGCCCGTCCACGGCGACCCGAGCGGCACGAAGATCACGAGGACGAGCGCGGCGAGCGCGACCATCCACAGCTCGATGGCGAAGCTGATGACGTTGTAGAGCAGGATCGTCGCGACCGCACGCGACTGGCTGACGTACTCGGTCAGCACGCTGACCTTCACCGCCTCGCCGAGGTTGCCGCTCGGCGTGACCGCGTTGACCGCGCGCCCCGCGAGCTGCGAGAGCAGCGCGCTGCGTAGCTTCACGAGCCCGCTCTCGGGCGACAGGAACGCGCGGATCGCGATCGCGTCGAGCGTCGTGATCGCGACCTCGAGCGCGATCACCGCGAACCACCACCAGCCGATGCGCTCGACGTAGCGGGCGATGTTCTTCGGCCCGATGTTGTAGATCGTGACGACGAGCGCAACGAGGCCGACGACCAGAGAGATCCTGGTGACCCATCTAGCCCACGCCGGACGGCTCATTCGCGCGAGCCTACTCGAACGATCAATCGAGCGGTTGCTCGAGACTGTCGGCGACGAAGCCCATGACTTCTTCGAGCATCTGTCCGAAGTCGTCGTAGAACTGCTGATCGAGCGCGTTGTCGCGCGTGTCGAACATGCGGATCGGCGCCTCGCCGTTCGCGTCGGTGCGGCTGACGTCGAGGCAGAACCACTCCTGGAACTGCGCGCCCATCCCGACGACGACGAGGTGCTCGGGGAGCTTCCGCTCGGCGCGCGCCGCGAGTGTCTTCGCGACGACCTCGCTCGCTCCGACGAAGTCGTGAACGATGCCGAGGTGCGGCGGGATCGTGATGCCGCCGAAGGTGCGCAGGAACGTGCGATACGACGGCGGGAAGGTCACTCCGAGCGAGATCTCCGCGGCGTCGATCGCGGACTCGGGGACCGGTCCTGCGATCTCGCACGTGTTCTCGTGCTCCGTGAGGCGCCGGCGAACGCGTTCGACGAGCTCGATGGTTTCTGACGTCATACGACTCGCTTCCGATTATGCACGGGAGCGATCGCGTTGCATCAACCCGGACGCGGCATCGCCGCGGGGAACGTCAACGCGTCAACAACCGCTAGCTCCATGTCCGTATCTGTGATCTGAAACGCCGCCTGGATGACACCGACGAACGGGATCACGCGCCAGCTCGGGACCGTCGCCGGCAACTCCGCGACGAGGACGTAGACCACCATCCAGTAGCGATCCACGGGATCGGGCAGCTGCGCCGCGACGCGCGACAGCTCGCCGAACACCTGCGCGTTCGGCGCGCGCTGGCGGCGGAACGCGCGGAACAGCTCGCCGTCGAGATCGTCCGTCGACAGCTGGAGATCCGGGATCGCCGCGAAGTAGTCGCGCACCTTGAACCGGTGCTCGTCGTTCGCCATCGCGCGCGCGAGCGCACGCAGCGCGAACACCTCCGCCGCGAGCGGGATCAGGCTCTTGATGCGGAGCAAGCGATCGTCGAGGTACGCCGCGAGCTGGCCCGTCTGCGCGTGGTTGACGATCTGCCCCGACTCCAGCGGGCTGATGCGCAGCGCGATCCGCAGCGCCTCGAGGAACTTGAGCTCGCTCATCGCGAGGTCCTGATCGGCCGCCGCGATCTCCGCCGCCATGCCGTACGCCGCGAGGCGGTGGATGCGCGCCGGCAGCCCCTTCGCGATGGCGGCCACGCGACCGGTCGCGCTGCCCGCGAACCGGATCGCATCGGTCGACAGATCGATCAGCGTCTTGCCGGCGTTCGCGCCGAGCCCCCGGAACAGCGGGTGGGTCGCGATGTGGTGCTCGAGCACGGCGATCTCGCGCGGGTCGACGATGCCGTCCGCGTTCATCGAGCCGATCATCGCCTCGATGAGGAAGCGACGCGGGTCGTTCGGCTTGAGTGAGCCGCCGAACAGGGCGCCAACACCACGGTCAGTCATGGAGCGGCGATACTAATGGAACCACGCGTGGATCGCGAGCAGGGGCCTGCCCTCACCTTCCATTGGGATCCTCGTCGGAGCCACGTTATGCTCCCGATCGTCATGAGGATCGCGGCCACCGCCTTCGCGCTGGTGGTCTGGGTCGGCGTTGCCGATGCCGGACCGAAGCGAAAGGTGCGCATCGAGACGAACCCGTCCGGCGCGGCGGTCTACATCGAGACCAAGGAGAACGGCGCGGCCTGCGAAGCGACGCCGTGCACGATCGAGCTGCCGATCGGCGAGACCCCGCTGATCGTCGAGCTCCCCGCTTACGACACGATCTTCCCGACGGTGACCGTGCCCAAGCGCGGCAAGGTGAGGCTCGATTCGCTGACCCTGAACCCGTCGATCGGCACGCTCGTCATCGACGGACCACCCGGCGCCAACATCACCATCAACGGCGAGGACAAGGGCAAGGCACCCGCCCGCCTCGAGGTCGCCGCCGAGACGCACAAGGTCGTCATCACCAAGAGCGGCAAGGTCGTCTTCGATCAGTACGTCGACGTCGGATCGGGCGAGGAGAAGGACGTCGCGATCCTCGACACCAAGGGCGGCCCCACCGGCGACGGCGAGCTGCCCACCGACGGCGGCGGGGACGCGATTGAAGACAGCACCACCGATGGTGGCGACGTCACGAAGCGCGCGCCCGAGAAGCCGCGCCCGCCGATCGCCTCGGTCTCCGCCGCGATGACGATCGGCTTCCGCTCGTTCTCCTACGAGAACAACACGACACGCGACAAGCTCCGCGACGAGTCCGAGTCCGGCCAGGTGATCCTCGGTCCGCTCGTCGAGCTGTGGCCCGGCACGCTGCTCGGGATCCGCGCGCTGCGCGGTCTGTCACTCATGGGCCGCTTCCAGTTCCGCGTCAACGAGCAGCCCGTGACCGGCGGCGGCATCATGAACGGACTGTCGACGTTCTGGCAGTCGTTCGAGGTCAGCGGGAGGCACAAGTGGGTGTTCGCGGACAAGTTCGGCGTCGAGGTCGGCGCCGGCTGGACGCGCGAGCAATATCGCTTCAACGGGACGGCGCAGGACAAGCTGCTCGTACCCGACGCGCAGTACGAGTCGATCCGCGTCGGCGGCCGGCTGTCGATGCTCGTGCGCGCGGGATCGATCTCGTTCGAGCCGGGCCTCGAGCTCGAGAGCCGCCTCGTGCGCGACGGCGGCCCCTTGCAGAAGCGCTTCGACGGCGCGGTCTCCGTCAGCGGCTTCCGCGGCGCGGCGGGTCTCGTCACGCGCGCCGGCGGGTTTCACGTGCGCGCCGAGGCCGCGCTCCTTCGCTATGCGTGGGAGTTCGAGGGGCAGACGATGAACGGCGGCATGGCCGACGGTGGCGTCGACCTGATCACGCTGCTCGGCGTGTACCTCGGCTACGCATACTAGGAACCGGGCCGCTCACCAGACGGTGCAGGTGGTCGCGGGGTTCATCGGCGTACCTGCGGCGCACTTGAACGCGTCGCTGAACTCGCGCAGGTTGCGAAGCGCGCCGTAGACGCGGAACTTCGGCGGTGAGTGCGGATCGGTGGTCAACCGGCGCTGGGTCTCCGCGGGCCGGTTCTTCGCGCACCACGCCTGGCCGACGGCGAGGAAGAACTGCTGATCCTCGGTGAAGCCATCGGCGACGAAGACCTTCGCGGCGTCCTTGCGCAGCGAGCGGTACGCCTGGAACGCCATCTTCACACCGCCCATATCCGCGATGTTCTCGCCGAGCGTGAGCTTGCCGTTGACGAACTGGTTCGGCAGCGCCTCGAACGTCGAGTACTGCTCGGCGACGCACGTGCCGCGGTCCTTGAACTTGGTCAGGTCCTCCTTGGACCACCAGTCCTTCATGTTGCCGTCGGCGTCGAACTGCGCGCCTTGATCGTCGAAGCCGTGGGTCAGCTCGTGCCCGATCACCATGCCGATGCCGCCGAGGTTCGCCGCGATCGAGCGGTCCTGACCGAAGAACGGCGGCTGCAGGATGCCGGCGAGGAGCGCGGTGTTGTTCGCGGTGGGGTTGTAGTACGCGTTGACCTCGTACGGGTTCCTGAGCCACTCGCTGCGATCGACGGGCTTGCCCGCGCGCGAGACGAGGCGGTGCGTCTCGTGCGCGGCGGCGCGCATGCGGTTGCCGGCAAAGTCCTCGCGGCGCACGTCGAAGTCGTAGATGCGCCACTTGTCGGGGTAGCCGATCATGCGGACGACCTTCGACAGCTTGGCTTGCGCGGTCTTCTTGGTGGGGTCGCTCATCCAGTCGAGGCGGCCGATCTGCTCGCCCATCGTCTTCATCATCGCGTCGACGAGCGTGGCCGCGGTCTGCTTCGACGTCGACGGGAAGTACTTCGCGACGTACTGCTGGC
This sequence comes from uncultured Kofleriaceae bacterium, assembly GCA_964617845.1. GTDB lineage: Bacteria > Myxococcota_A > Polyangia > Haliangiales > Haliangiaceae > JABFXX01. The sequence continues at coordinate 94,511 of CAZUAR010000016.1, forward strand.
CGAGGAGCTCGCCGAGGGCGACCTGCGTCGCGTCGACGCAGCGCTTGCTGCGCTCCTGCTGCTGCTCGACGCCGGAGAGGACCTTCTCGAGCTCGAAGACCTCGTTGTCGTACGCCTTGGGCAGGCCGAACGCGCTCCTCGCGAGCAGGTGGTACGTGAAGTAGTTCGCCCACTGCGGGAACTTGAACTTCGCGCGCACCTTGTCGAACGCGGCGAAGAACGCCGGCGCGGCGATGATGATCTTCTTCGAGAAGGCGTGACGGGTGCCTTTCGTGTAGCCCTTCCAGTCGACGGACCGGACCTGCTTCGCGAGCTTCTTCTGGTCGGTCGGGTTGTACAGCGCGGGGAGGTCGCGCTTCTCGGTCGCGGTCTTCGTCAGCTTCGCGAGCTCGGTCTCGATCGCGATGACGTCGGCGGCGCCCGTCTTGTTCGCCGGGTTCTGCAGCGCGAGCAGGCGACCGACGTGGAGCGCGTACGCGTCGAGCTTGTCCTTCAGCTCGGGCTTCACGTAGTAGTCGCGATCGGGGAGGCCGAGCCCGTTCGTGTCGAGGTACGTGACGTTGGTCAGCGAGTCCTTGAGGTCGGCGAACGCGACCTCGTCCCAGAGGACCCAGATGCCCCGCTCGTGCAGCGCGATCACGGCGGCGAGCCACGACCTCGCGTCCTTGACCTTCGTCGTCTTGTCGAGGAGCGGCTGGATCGACTTCGTGCCCGCGGCCTCGATCGTCGCTTCGTCCATGCACGACGCATAGAAGTCGCCGAGCTTCTTGGTCGTGGCATCGGCGCCGATGCCCTTCGCGGCTTCCTCGAGCAGCGTGCGCAGCGCGAGCTTGTTGCGCTCCTCGATCTCGTGGAACCGGCTCCAGCCGGAACGATCGGGTGGAATCGGATTCTTGCGCAGCCAGCCACCGCACGCGAACTGATAGAAGTCGACGCACGGATCGACGCTGCGATCGAGCGACGCGCTCTCGAGCCCGACGTCGGCGAGCGTGACCTTCTCGCCGGGCGTGCTCGGCGCGGGTGCGGGTGTCGGCGGCGGTGTCGTCGGGGACGGCGCGGCCGCGACCGGATCCACCGGGGGCGGACTCGAGGGCTGCGGCTGGGTCGGCGCGGGTGGCGACGAACACGCGGCGATCGCGAGCAAGGCTACGAGGCGCATCGTGCGCGAGCGTACACCGTCGACGCTCGGTGTCGAGCGAGCGCCGACGGCGCGATCCGCCTCGTGGGCGCGGCGGCGACGCGCTCGCTTCGGAGCGTCAGTGGTGCGCGGCGGCGGCGCGATCGCGAGCGAGCTGCGATTGATGCGCGACCGCGGCCCACTCGATGCGCTGCGGAGACGCGAGGCCGAGCGTGACGATCGCCGTCGACAGCTGCACCTTCATCGAGCGCTGATACGCCTGCGCCGCGCGGAGGCGCTCGCGCGTGAGGATGCCGGTGTCGACGAGGTAATCGCCGAAGCCGGGCAGCTCGGGCATCGGGCCGCGGGTGGCCGGGCGCGAATCGGACAGACGGCGCGGCGGCGTCGACGGCACGGGGGCCGGTGCCGGCGCGCTCTTGCGCTCGAGCAGCGGAACATCCGACGTCGTCGCCGAGCGGCGCTTGTGGACCGAGGGGTCGTAGACGGGATACGCGCCCGCGGGCATCGGTCCGAGCGGCGCGAGGTTCGGCGGTGGTGGCAGCGCCGGGATGCTGCCGCGATCCTCGAACCTCGGCGACGCCGGCGAGCTGCCTTCGGCCCACTCGCGCTGAGGAACGGTGCGGCCCTCGACTGCGAGGTGCGGAGCGGGCACCGTCTTGCCCTCGGGGTCGACGATGACGTTCGGATCGATGTCACCGAGATCCTCGGTGCGATCGCGAACGAGCTCGGGCGCGGGGGTGGTCCACAGGAGGTCGCCCTTGCGCACCGAGCCGCGCGCCATCGCCGGGCTGTCCTCGCGCGGATCGGGCGACGACGTGCCGCGCGCGAAGCGAGGCTGCGCACCGGGCGCGGAGCCACGCGCCGGCGAGAACAAGGAGCGTGGGTTCGCGCCGGTCGCGGTGTTCGGCCGCGAGACGGGCGCGCGCGTGATGGGAAACCGACCAGCCGCGGCAGCGGGTGCCGGGAGTTTTTTAGCCACCGCGGCTGGTCGAACTGTGGTCTCGACGATCAGGAGCCACTCGGCGGCCTCGTGATCGTCGGGGTCGAGGCGCAGCGCCTCGCGGAAAAAGATCGCGGCCGATTCGTTCTCGTCACGGCGCGCGGCAAGCTCGCCGAGCAGGCGATAGGCGACGCCGCAACCCGGCGCGATCCGGATGATGTCGCGGAGGTCCGCCTGGGCATCGAGGTCGCGGCGCAGCTTGATGTGGGCGCGGGCGCGGATGACCAACAGGTCCACGCACTCCGGCTCGGTCTCGAGCGCATCGGTGATGACGGCCACCACGCTCGGGTAGTGCCGGCACTCGAACAGCTCCTGTGCCGTGGCGATGACTCCTCCGTCCACGTACGAAGAGTCAGCAAGGGGTGGGCCACCCCACGGTTTGTACAACTGCGCAGAACTGTGCGTTTTCCGCCCGATCCCGGCGGTGTGGATCGGGGTCTCGAGTCCATCGCACTGGGGACTTCCTGTCCCGATCTGACACGGGTTTCGCGGACCTGGCACCCGTTGGCCGACCCCTGCATACTGCGTGGGTGCTGCGGATCGCGAGCCTCGCGATGGTGTTGGCGGCGGCCGCGCCGGCCGATGCGAGGCCCCGCGCGCCCACGACCCGCACGGTCACCGATACCGACTTCTGGCGCGAGGTGATCGAGCCGCACGGCGAGGAGGTTCGCCCCCTCGTCCAGAAGGCGCGGCAAGCGATGAAGACCGCGGACGATGCACTGCAGAGCGATGCCGAGTGGGCCGTCGATCAGCGCATGCGGTACTTCGAGGACGCGTACGGCCTCATGCGCTATGCGCGAAAGCTCTCGCCCGAGAACACCGACGTGCTCGCGCTGCTCGGCCGCGCCGCCGACGAGCTCGGCAAGACACGCGTGGCGATCGACGCGCTCGAGTCCGCGGCGCGGCTCCTCGGTCCGGACAAGATCGGCCCCGACGTCGCGGGGCGCCTCGGCGCGATCTATCTGCGCATGGGCGATCGCGACGCGGCGATCCGCTATCTGCGGCTCACGCAGGCCGGCAACATCTCGCGCGCGGAGACCGCGCAAGCGCTCGTCCACCTCGCGAACGCGCTCGCCGCGCGAGGCGAGGTGCCCGCGGCGATCGACGTTCTGCTCAACGCGATGCCGTCGACGGCGACCGGCTACTACAGCTACGAGCTCACGCTCCTGACGTTCACGCTCGGGATGATCTACGACCGCGACGAGCAGCGCGCCGCCGCGTTCGAGGTGCTCGATCGCATGAAGACCGCGCTGTCGACGCAGTTCGGCCAGCAGGTTCAGACGTCGCTCGCGCAGCTTCGCTACGCACCGGCCGAGGATCAGCACTACTATCTCGGCCTGCTCTACGAGATCCAAGGCCAGTACGTCGAAGCGCGCGCCGAGTTCGCCACCTACGCGGCGAGCGGCGACACGCCGTGGCGCAATCGCGCGCTCCAGCATGTCCACGCGATCGACGCCGAGCGCCGCGAAGCGAAGCCCGTGAAGCCCGCCGCGGCGCCGACGCCGCTGATCATCCGCCACCCGCGGAGGCACCCGTGAAGCGCGCGCTCCTCGTCGTCGCCTTGCTCGCGACCGCGGCGCACGCGGACGTGTGGAAGCAGGCGACCGAAGGCAACCAGGTGCAAGACGCCTACGATGCCGCGCTCGCCGAGGGCGACGCGTACGCGACGCGCGCGAACGCCAGGAGCCTCAACGCGACGCAGGTCGCGAAGCTCGTCGATCAGGCGATCGATCAGTACACGCAAGCCGCGAAGGCGCGCCCGAACGAGGGCGAGCCGTACTACCGGATCGCGAACGTCCTCGAGAGCTACTTCACCGACTGCTCGAGCTTCACGATCCGCGGCGTGAACATGCCGCCGACCTGCCTCGGCAACGGGCGCGTCGATCTCGCGCGCGCCGAGCAGACGGTGGCCGCGTGGGACGAGTTCGAGAAGCGCGCGTCGCTCGATCCGCGGCTGGCCGACTCGCTGTTCTCGCGCGCGATCCTGCGCACGAAGCTCGTGCAGCAGACCAAGGACTCGAAGAAGCTCCTCGAGGGCGCGCTCGCCGATTATCGCGCGCTGCTCGATCGCGCCGACGGGCTGACGATGGCCCCACCCGAGCAGGTCTGGGGCAACCTCGCCGAGACGTACATGATGCTCGGCAAGATGGAGGACGCGATCGAGTCCTATCACATCGCACTTCGCCTCGGCGCCGACGCATCGACGGCGTACGGGCTGGCGGTCGCGCTCGATCGCGATGGCAGCCCGGCCGAGGCGCTCGAGGTGATCCGCTCGCAATCGGAGGAGTCGTTCCGGATCTATCGCCTGCGCTACTCGCGCGGCGAGATCTTCTACGTGCCCCAGGGCGAGGAGTTCTACTATCTCGCGCTCGTCTACGAAGCCTGGGATCGACTCCCCGAGTCGATCGAGTTCTGGAAGCAGTTCATTCGCAGTGGTGCGCATCCGCAGTTTCAGGGACGCGCGAAACAGCACCTCGATGCGCTTCAGGCCCGGATCAAGGCGCAACCGCAGAAGATGCAGCGGCAACAAGACATCTATCCCTGGCTGTGACTCCGACCATCGGTGACGGATACGCGCACGTCGTCCTCGACGGAGGTCTCCACGTGACGCTGCTGTTCGGGCGACCTCCGCCGGAGGCCGCGCGCGAGCTCGTCGGGATCCTCGACGCGCAGGACTTCGTCGTGTTGCGTGTCTCGCTGTTCGATGCGAGCGCGGTCGAGGCGATCGAGACGGAGTCGTTCACCGTCATCACCGAGTACCAGAACCGCCGCCGCACGGATCTCGTGACGTGCATGCAGCGGCAGGCGATCGTCACGCCGCCCGGGATGCCGGGTGCGATCGTGACCGGCTATCGCGCGGTGTTCGACTTCGGCTACCCCGTCGAGTTCTTCACCGAGCGCGCACTGGCGCTCGACTTCCTCGCGCGCGCCGACGCCCTCGGCGCGATCGACGAGCTCGCCGCATCGGCGAGCCGGCCGCTGCTCGTGCGGTTGCGCAGCCTCCTCGCCACGAACCTGTCGATCGTGCTGTCCGATGCGGCGCGACAGCTCGGTGTGTCCGAGCGCTCGCTCCAGCGCTACCTGCAGGCCGAGAGCACGAGCTTCCTCGACGAGCTCCAGTCCGCGCGCATCGGCGCGGCCAAGCGCCTCCTGTCCGAGACCGATCGCAAGCTGACCGCGATCGCCACCGATGTCGGATGCGCCTCCCTGCAGAGCTTCTCGACGATGTTCCGCCGCGTCACCGGCGAGACCCCGAGCGAGTTCCGCGCTCGCTCTCGTACCACCTGAGGGTGGTAGCGCGTTCCGTCTGTGTCAGAATCGTCGATGATGCGGCTCTCGGGACTCGTTGTCGCGCTCCTGGCCCTCGCGCCGACCGCGCTGGCGCAGAGCAAGCGCTATCCCGCCGAGCCCGTCGACAAGGACAAGGAGAAGGCCGAGCGCAGCGAGCTCTGGGAGAACGCGGCAAATCCGGCGACCAAGCCCTACGCGCGCCTCGTCGCCGAAGCGAAGGCCGCGCTCGCCGAGCGCACCGACGCTCAACGCGTCGCCGCGATCGACAAGCTCGGCGAAGCGATCGCGCTCGTTCCCGACGATCCGCAGGCGTTCGCGCTCCGCGGCGAGGCGTACATGGAGCTGCGCGACTGGGCGCACTGCGCCGACGATCTCGAGGTCGCGATGAACACCACGCCGACCGACGACGTGGACATCAAGGTGCAGACGGAGCAGCGCCGCAAGCTCGGCCTGTGCCTCGCGCGCGCGGGCCGGCTCGCGAGCGCCGAGCGCGTCCTCGCCGAAGCCGCCGCGAGCGGCACGAGCACCGGCGAGATGCTGATGCGTCTCGGCGAGGTCCGCATCGCGATGGGCAAGCTCGACGAAGCGATCACCGCGCTGACCGCCGCGACCGACGCGACCGACTCGTCGTCCTACGCGCTCACGCGCTGGCTCCTCATGGCCGCCTACGATCGCGCGCGCCGTCCCGCCGACGCGATCGCGATCGGCCGCATGGCGCGCCAGTACGATCGCGAGCTGCTCACCCTGATGAACCCGAACGTGCCGCTGATCGGCACCGGCGAGCGCGAGTACCTGCTCGGCCTCGCGTGGGAGTACTCGCGCGGCGAGGCCGACCCGCCGGAGCCCGAGCGCGCCCTGCTCTACTTCCGCCGCTTCTTGAAGCTCGCGCCCGACAGCCCGTGGCGCAAGCGCGCCGAGGAGCACCTGCGCGATCTCAAGGCGACCGTGCTGCCCGAGGCGATCGCGCGCAAGCTCGGCGACGCGGCCTTCGACCTCGGCGCGGCGCGCACCGTCGTGCGCAAGCGGATGCCCGAGCTCCGCGCGTGCCTCGCGAAGGCGCCGAACGTCGTGTTCACGGTGGTCGTGACGAAGTCGGGGCCGAAGCAGGCCGTCGTCGCGCCCAAGCCGGTGAAGCCCCTGCGGCCACCGACGCGCTATCCGTACCCGACGTATCGGCCGTACACGCCGCGCCCCGTGCTACCGCCGCCCGACGGCGTGTCGATCCAGCCGTACATCGACAGCGAGCCGACCTCGCGTGCCGACAAGGACGCGGCGATGCGCTGCATCGAGCCGATCGTGACGAAGCTGCCGTTCGCGCCGATCAAGGAGCCGAACAAGTACGTCCAGTTCTCGTTCGCGTTGATCAGTAGCTCGTAGGCCGGCTGGCTCACGTCGGCTCGCGTCGAGCCTCGTGAAGCTCGACATCGCGGCTACTTCAGGAACACCACGGTGACGCCGTCGCCACCTTCGTTCTGCTCGCCCGGGCGGATCTTGTCGATGCCTTGGTGCCCCGACAGATGCGCGCGGATCGCGGCGCGCAGCGCGCCCGTGCCGTGACCGTGCACGACCCAGATCGCATCGCGGCTCGCCATCATCGCCTCGTCGATGAAGCGATCGACCTGCGCGATCGCCTCGTCGGCGCGCGTGCCTCGCACGTCGATCGTCGTATCGATCGATCGCGCGCCCGCTTTGCCGCCGGCGGGGACGCCGTCGACGAGCTGCACCTCCTGGGTCGGCGCGGTCGTGTCGGTCAAACCGGCCTCGGCCTTCGCGCGTGTCGGCAGGCCGGCGCGGCGCGCGTTGCGGTGCGTGTCGAGCAGCACCTCGCCGATCGGGACGATCGCGCGCATCGAGCCGACGCGCACCTCGACCTTGCTGTCGGGAAGCAGCGCGACGACCTCCGCGCGACCGAGGCGCGGCACGATCACGGGTGCGCCTTGCACGAGCTTCTCCGGCGTGGCGGTGATGCCCGGCGGCGTCGGCCGGCGCTGCTCGTGGCGCGCGATGTTGGCGCCGGGCTCGGCGAGGCGACGCGTCGCGGTCTTCACGTCGAGGGCGGTGGCCTCGGCGCCGCGCGCGCGGATCTGGCGGCGCACCTCCTCGATCTCGCGGCGCGCGGCCTTGAGCTCGGCGAGCGCTTCGCCGTGGACGGCGCGCGTCTGCTTCTCGAAGCGCGCCTTGGACTTCTCGCGCGCGATGCGAGCGGCGTGGCGATCGGCCTCGACCGCCTCGAGCTCGGCGAGCAGCGCGGCGCGCTCCTCCTCGATGCGGCGCTGTTGATCGGCGACGGAGGCGAGGAGCTCCTCGACCTTGGCGACGTGCGGCCCCATGAGCTCGCGCGCGCGATCGACGACGGGCAGCGAGATGCCCATGCGCTGCGCGACGGCGAGCGCGCCCGAGGAGCCCGGCGTGCCGAGGTGCAGCTTGAACGTCGGCTCGAGGCGCGCGAGGTCGAAGCCGACCGAGGCGTTCGAGAACCGCGAGTCGGTCGCGCCGAGGGCCTTGAGCCGCTCGTAGTGCGTGGTGACGATGCCGGTCACGCCGCGCGTGGCGAGCGCCTCGAGGACGGCCTGGGCGAGGGCGGCTCCTTGTTCGGGGTCGGTGCCGACGGCGATCTCGTCGACGAGGACGAGCGAGCCGGGCCCGGCGGATGCGAGGAGCTCGCGCAGGTTCACCATGTGACCGGAGAACGTCGACAGATCGTTCTCGAGGCTCTGCGCGTCGCCGATGTCGGTGCAGATGTCCGTGAACCAGCCCATGGCGCTGCCGCTCTCGGCGGTGAGGTGCAGGCCGGCGCGCGTCATGAGCGCCGCGAGGCCCACGGTCTTGAGCGCGACCGTCTTGCCGCCCGCGTTCGGGCCGCTGATCAGGAGCGTCGCGCCCGCGGCGACCATCACGTCGTTCGCGACGCAGCGGCGATCTGCGAGGAGCATCAGCGGGTGGCGCGCGTGCAGCAGCGCGACGCGCGGCGCTTCGTCGAAGATCGGCTCCGCGCTCACGGTGTCGTCGGCCATGATCGCGGCGGCGGCGACCACGTCGAGGATCTCGGAGGCGCGCAGCGACGCGTCGAACGAGTCGGCTTCTTCCGCGACCCAGCCGCTGAACTTGACCAGGATGCGGCGCTCCTCGTCGAGCACCTCGGCCTCGGCGAGCTTCTGGCGGTTGTTGAGATCGACGATCTCCTCGGGCTCGATGAACAGCGTCTGCCCACTCTGGGAGCTGCCGTGCACGATGCCGCGCACGAAGCCCTTGCCGTCGGTGCGGATCGGCAGCACGTAGCGCTCTTCGCGCTGCGTGAAGAACTGGTCCTGCAGGTACGGCGCGAAGCGCTCGTCGGACAACAGATCTCCCATGCGCTTCTCGAGCTGGCTCTTGATCGCGGCGAGCGCGCGGCGCAGCGGGCCGAGCGCGTCGCTCGCGTGATCGACGAGCCGCCCGTCGGCGCCGAACGCTTCGAGGATCGGGTGATACACGTGACCGAGGTCGCCGATGTCGTTCGCGCGCGCGGCGAGCCGCGGTGCGATCGCCTCTCGCTCGCGCAGGTGCTTGCGCAGGCGGCCGAGGGCGCGCCCGGTGGTGGCGACGGCGACCAGGTCCGGCGCCTCGAGCGCGGCGGACTTGCGCACGCGTGCGATCGCGTCGGTGATGTCCGCGATGTCGCCGAGCGGCAGCGCGGCGTCGCGCGACGCGAGGTGGCGCGCTTCGGTGATCTCGGCGGCGCGCTCGCGCGCGTCGTGGATCGAGTCGAACAGCCGGAACGTGCGCACGTACCGCTCGCCGCGCTTCGTCGCGCAGCGCTTCGCCCAGTGGTCGACGAGCGTCGGCCACCCGAGGTCGATCAGCGTGCTGTCCCGGCCCATGGCGGCGAGGGATATAGCACCTCTTCGTCAGCCGGGTATCAGGTCTTGCAGCGACGGGACCACGCGATTGCGGCCGTTGCGCTTCGCCGAGTAGAGGTTCTCGTCGGCGCGCTTGATCAGGCCCGCCGGGTCGACGCCCGTCTCGCGATGCAGCGTCGTCACCCCGAGGCTGATCGTGAACTTGATGACCTGGTTGTCGAACATCGTCGGCCGCTCTTCGATCAGCGTGCGCAGATGCTCGGCGAACACGATGCCGCCCGGCAGCGCCGTCGAGGGCAACACGCACGCGAACTCTTCGCCGCCGTAGCGCGCGAACAGATCCTCGCGCCGGATGCGCGGCTTGATCCGCGCGGCGAGATCCTTGAGCACCGCGTCGCCGGCGAGGTGACCGTGACCGTCGTTGATCTTCTTGAAGTGATCGACGTCGAACATCACGAGCGTCAGCGGGTGACCGTGGCGCACGCACACCGCGATCTCGCGCTCGAGGAACTCCATGAAGTAGCGCTTGTTGTGGATCCCCGTCATGCCATCCTGGATGGCCATGTTGTGAATCGCTTCGTGGTACGCGCTCTCGATGTTCGAGCCCGACAGGAACTTGTAGATCGCGTCGCCGAAGCGAACCTGATCCGCGTCGGCGAGCTGCTGGTGCTTGATGCGGTTCTCGTTGACGAACGTGCCGTTGGTGGAGTTCAGGTCCTCGACCCACCACGCGCCGTGATCATCGACGTAGAGCCGCGCGTGCTGGCGCGACACCGAGCTCCGGCTCACCACGAAGCCCGCCTCGCTGTCGCGACCGACGATGTACTGCGGGTTGAGCAGCGGAACGCGCTTGCCGATATCCGGCCCCGGTGGATGCAGGTTGACGAGGCACGCGTCTCCGGCGGGCGGCTTCTTCTCCGCCATCTCCATCGGACGCTGGAGGATCAGCGTTCCACCCTCGCGGTAGTCGTCGGTCACGTCTGCAGCCTTGAACCGTTATATCCCATGATCCCGCTAGGGTGGGCTGACCTCGTAGGTTCTCCCCCCACTGCGCGCCACCGCAGGGGTGATCGTGCCTAGCAACGCGCCGAGGCACAACTTCTCGCCCCCCGGAATGCTCGACAGCAGTCGGGAAAGTGCGAGTTTCCCCTCGCCGGTGACCGTCGTCAGCACGAGGTGACCGCCGGCGACCGCGTCGACGAGGGCCTGCGCCGCCTCGGCCGTGGCCACCGCGCCGAGCACGATCGCGTCGGCACCCTCGCGCATCGCCGAGGCGACCCCCGCCGCGAACGACGGCACGTGCTCGCCGACCTCGCGCTGGCTGATCGTCGCGCCGCTCTGCACGATCTCGATCGGATCCTCGATCGACACCACGTGTCGCTTGCGTTCGCCGAGCGCCCGCACGAGCGCCGCGAGTAGCGTCGTCTTGCCGACGTTCGACGCGCCCGCGATGACGATCAAGCCGCGCTCGCCGAGCCAGCGCGTGACCTCCGCGCCGAGGCTCAGCCGCTCGAGCGCGGGCGGCTCGCCGTGCAAGAGGCGCAGGGCAGCCGCGGGCCCGCGGCGATCGCGGGTCAGCGTGACGCGCACGCGCCCTGCCCCATCGCCGTACGCGAACGTCGCCGGTGCGCCGTCGACCCACGCCGCACGCGCGGACGGCGGCGCGACGATGCCGACCTCGCGCGAGAGCTGGTCCGCGTCGATCGGCCCGCGATCCGTCGGCGCGATGTCGGCTCCCGCGCGCACGAGCGGCGGAGCGCCCGTCGCGAGGTAGATGTCCGTCGCGCGAACACCGCGCGCGTGCTGCGTCAGCTGATCGAGGAAGCCGCTGCCGCTCGTCGCGGGCGGTGCCGCGGCGTCCGCGGGCATGTCGTACTGGCCGCGCTCGATCGTCATCTCGCCACCGGCGTCGACCGGCGCGCTCGGCGCGCGACCCGGCGGGCGCGACGGCGCCGCGGGCGCGGGCGCCGGCGCGGGAGCCGCTGCGTGTCCGGGCGCGATCTCGACCTGCCACGCACCCGGCCGCGGCTGCACGGAGATCGAGTAGCGCGTGCCTTGCGACTCGATGTCGAACCGCGCCGGCCGCTGCTTGTCGATCGCGTCGAGCGCCACCGGCGGTGCGATCTCGCGCACCATGATCACGAGCTGATCGTGTGGCGTCACCTGCGTCGCGTGACGATCTCCCGTCGGGAATCGCAGCGTCACCGCCTGCCCCGAGGTCAGCACCGCACCGGCCGCGCCGAAACGTTCGATCGACCGCAGGTAGACGTCCAGCTTGCTCATACAGCGCTCTCCGGGAGGGGCAACACCGCGAGGATCTGCACGGTGGAGATCAGGTACTGCTCGTCGGGCGTCCACAGCCGCACGAAGCGGCGCGCGGCGTTCAGGTGATCGATCACGCGCGAGCGATCGGCGGGTGCGCTGTCGAGCAGCGTGCCGCGCATCCGGTCCCCGCTCGCGAGCTCGACCTCCACCGGAAACTGCTGGTCGTACAGCGTCGTCACCTCGGATGGCTCCTCCGTCGCGAAGTCGTTCGCGCCGCGGTTCGGGTCGCGGCGGGTCATCGAGACCCACGCGATCGCGTGCTTCGCGACGAGCCGTACCTCGGTCCCCCAGCGAGCGGGTAGCCACCCCGCTGGCTCGTCGAGCATCGCGGCCACGTCGTCGATCAGCCGGCCGCGGCCGGGCCGTGGAACGTCGGGGACGAACAGCGCCGCGTCGACGGGAGCCGCGCCGATCATCGCGAGCCGGACGGGCACCGCGATCGTCGGCAGCCGCAGCTCCATCGAGCGATCCATCGCAGCACATCGTACTACGCGTGCTAGCTTGACCGGCAATGGCGCGCGCCACTCGGATCCTCGCCGTGACCACGGCTGTCGGACTCGCAGCGTCGGTCTATCTCTACCTCGACAACCGCTCGCTCCAGGCGGAGCTGGCCCGGCGCCCCGCCGCCGAGGTCGAGCCCGCGAAGGACGTCGCCGGCACGGAGTCGCCATCCTCGGCGGATCCGTCGACGGAGCCCGAGAAGCGCAGCGCGAAGATCCCGAGTGTGACGCCCGGCCCGCAGCCCGAGCTCCCGGCGCCCAAGGAAGAGAGCCGCATGGAGCGCCGGCAGCGGCGCACCGAGGAGTTCGCCGCGAGGTTCGGCCGTCTCGACGGCGAGACCGAGGAAGAATATCGCGCTCGCATCGCGCCGCTGATCACCGCGGGCCTCGCGATCCCGCGCATGCGCGCGACGGAGAATCGGCGCATCGCCGAGGAGAAGGCCGGCGTGACGCCCGAGCAATCGCAGAAGCTCGACGCGGCGTTCGAGAAGGTCTACGCCGACGTCCTCGACTACACGAACAAGGCGATCACCGACGGACAGCTCTCGCCGTACGAGCGCAACGTCGCCGGCTGGCTCGACTACGCGGGCGGTCTCGGCGGCATGCTCACCGAGGCGAACGGTCAGATCGGCAAGATCCTCACACCCGAGCAGCTCAAGGCGATGTCGTCGTCGGGCTTCGAGTGGGGCGAGTACCTCGGCCTGTCCGCGCCGTGGGAGCAGCTGAAGCCGCCGCCTCCGCCCAAGCCGAGCAACTAGGAATCGCTCAGTCGCAGACGAGCTGGGCACCGACCGGGTCGTCGGTCGCCGTGTGACCATCGCCGACCTGGCCGGCGTAGTTGTGGCCCCAGCACGAGACGTCGCCGTTCGCGTGCACCGCGCACGCATGCTCTCCGCCGACGTCGACCTGCACCATCTGATCGAGCCCGACGACCTGCGTCGGTGGAATCTGGTACGTGTACGAGTCGTCGCCCGCCTGCCCGACGTAGTCGGCACCCCAGCAGATCACGTTGCCGTTGCGCAGCCCGCACGCGGTCTCGAAGCCGGCGCGGATCTTCGTGATGCCGGCGAGCGCCTCGAGCTCGACGGGGATCGGGTTCGGACCGCAGTCTCCCTCGGTCAACCGGAGCGAGCAGTTCGAGCCCCAGCCCCAGACGTCACCGTTGGACACGGCGAAGGTCGTCGTGCCGCGCGCGGAGATCTCGGTGACGTTCGCGATCATCGCGTCGACCGGAACACCGGTGCTCGCGCCCATCACGCCCAGGCCGCCGTAGTAGTTCGCGCCCCAGCACTTCACGGCCGTACCGACGAGCGCGCACGCGTGTTGCTCGCCGGCGATGATCGAGGTCGCGCCGCTGATCATCCCGACCTGCACCGGGAGCGTCTCGTGATACCCCTGCGAGAACGGCTCCTGTCCGAGCTGGCCTTGCTCGCCGAGGCCCCAGCACCAGACGTTGCCGCCGACGAGCGCGCAGGTGAACTCGTAACCGGTGGCGATGTCGGTCGCCGCGGCAGGAAGCTCGACACGATGCGGTGCCGCGGTGTTCGTGCGCGTGTCGTTGCCGACCTGGCCATACTCGTTGTAGCCCCAGCAGAAGACGGCGCCGGCCTCGTCGAGCGCGCACATGTGGCCGCCGCCGCCACGCAGCTTCGCGATGTTCGACAGACCATCGGCCGCGATCGGAACCGGGGACGACAGGAAGCCATGTGCGGTCTCGCCGGAGCTGCCCTCGCCCCAGCACGCGACCGTCTTGTCCATCTTCAGCGCGCACGTGAACTCGTAGCCGGCCGCGACCTCCTTCACGCCGGTGAGGTTCTCGATCGTGTACGGGGTGCCGTGCGTCGTCGCGTAGCCGTTGCCGAGCTGCGCGTGACCGTTGAAGCCGGCGCAATACAGCGCGCCCGTCGACGTGCGGCCGCATGTGTGATCGGCCCCGAGCGCGATCTCGTCGATGTCCTCGAGCTGCGTGCGCACCGGCGAGCCCGGGCTGCCGTCGTCGCCGTCCGCGAGCCGACCGTCGTTGCCGTAGCCCCAGCACCACACGCGCTTCTCGTCGTCGATGCCGCACGTGTGCGCTTCGCTCGCCGCGATCTTTGTCAGGCGCACGGCGATCGTGACCGGAACGAACACGTCGCTGTCGCCGAGATAGCCGTGGCCGAGGCGACCGTTGTCGTCGATGCCGGCGCACTCGAGCGCATCGTTCGTGCGACGGATGCAGATGTGGTCCTGGCCCACGGCGACCTCGGCGATCCCGGTGCCGATCACCGTCGGCGTGCTCGGCGAGATGTTGTTGCCAAGCCCCATCTGCCCCCGCGTGTTCTCGCCCCAGCAGCGTGCTTCGCCGCCTTGCGAGATCGCGCACGCCGTATCGCCGAACACCGACAGCTGCGTCGCCGCGAAGCCCGTCGACGCCGGCGCGTTGCGCTGTGTCATCGTGCCATCGCCGACCTGGCCGTACATGTTCGCGCCCCAGCACGACACGGTGCCGCCCGCGATCGCACACGTGAGCTCGTCGCCGGCGGAGATCGCCGTGACGTCCGAGAGCATCAGCATCGACGGCGTCGTCGAGTCGCCGGAGGTGCCGTCGCCGAGCTGCCCCCGCGTGTTCGCGCCCCAGCAGTACGCGGTTCCGCCCTCGACGATCGCACACGTGTGATCGAAGCCGGTCGCGACCTCGACCACGCCGCTCAGGCCCTGGACCTGCACCGGCGTGACGCTCGACGTCTTCGTGCCGTCGCCGAGCTGTCCGAAGTTGTTTCGGCCCCAGCACCACAGCGTGCCGTCCGTGCGGATGCTGCACGTGTGACGGCCGCCCGCCGCGATCCCCGACGAGCACGCGGGTGGCGGTGGCTCCTCGGGAATGCACACGTCCTGGATGCACGTGTATCCGTCGGGGCAGGTGCCGCCCTCGCCGCATTGATAGAACGTCCCCGTGTAGTCGACGCTGAGCGAGCACGCCGACAGAAGGAACAGCGCGTACGAAAGGCGCATCAGAAGGTGCCTCCGAGAACGATCGCCCCACCACCCTGCGTCGGCGCGACCGAGATCGTCGCTCGCTCCGCCGCGCTCGGCTTCGTCACGAAAAGGATCGCGGCGCCGAGGCCGAGACCGATCGCGACGCCGTACGAGATGTTGGCCAGGAGCAGGCGCGTGCGGATCTTGTCCTCGGTCGCCGTCGCCTCGTCGAACGTGTGCGCGGTGCTCGTCGCGTTGAGCTGCTCGAGGTCGTCTCTCGCTTGCATCGCGCTGACGCCGACGCCGACCCCCGCGCCGGCGAACGCGACCGCGGCTCCACCCCACAGCCACCACGCGAGGTAGAGCGGTCGTTCGCGCACCGGCTCCGACCCTCGTGTTGGCTTCGTCACGGGCTTCTTCGGTGCCTGCGGTGCGGTCGTGCTCGACACGATCACGATCGGCACGTCCGTCGAGCCGATCTCGACGAGCCGGTTACCCTGTGCGTCGAGCACCGCGACGCGAAGGTCGAGCCGCGAGCCCGCGGGGAGCTTGATCGTGCCGACGCCGTCGAGCATCTGCTCCGGCTTGCCATCGACCACGAGCGCGACGCGTGCGCGCGCGACCATCTTCATCGGATCGCTCTGCACGACGAGCGTGATCGCCGGCGGCGTCGACTGCGTCTCGACCTTGACCTTCAGCGGCGGGTTCGTCTTGTAGAAGCTCTGCGCCGCCTCGAACGGCCTCATCACCTTCGGTGACGTGCCCGTCGCG
The DNA here is from genome assembly GCA_964617845.1 of uncultured Kofleriaceae bacterium. Lineage (GTDB taxonomy): Bacteria > Myxococcota_A > Polyangia > Haliangiales > Haliangiaceae > JABFXX01. The sequence continues at coordinate 110,330 of CAZUAR010000016.1, forward strand.
AGCGAGAGCTTCGGATCGAGGGCGAGCGCGCGCAGGAACGCATCGGTCGCGCGCTGTGCGTTGCCCAGCGATCCCTCGATCACGCCCTGCAGGCGATACAGCTCGAGGGTCGAGTCGGGCGAGTTGCCGCCGATCGCGAGCGCCTTGGTGACGAGATCCTGCGCGGCGGGATAGTCGCTGTTGCCGAGTGCGGCTGTGATTGCCGAGATGTCGGCGTCGGCGTGGGCCCGCGTCGCTGCGAAAACAACGAACGAGCACGCGAGCGCCACGTGGCTTCCCCGACGAAGCATCGAGACCACGTTACCACTGGATGCGTAGCGCCGGTGCCTGCTTTCCCGATTCGATCGTGATGCTGTACGTCTTCGTCGATCCCGAGGCCGACACCGCGCGAACGGTGTGTTTCCCCGGCGCGAGCGAGAGCTTCACGAGTGGCGTCTCCCCCATCTTCTTGCCGTCGATCGAGATCACCGCATAGACGGGCACCGAGTCGATCGTGATCGTCCCCGGCGGTCCGCTCGCACGCACCGGCGGGGGCTTCTTGTCCGTTCGCTTGTGCTCGGTCTTCGCGACGGTCTTCACGGCGGCATCGGGCGCGACCTCGACGACCGCCGCGTCGATCACGGCGGCATCGATCGCGGCGGCATCGATCACTGCCGTCTCGACCATGGCGGCATCGATCGTCGCTGCATCGACGGGCGCGCTCGCGACGACCGCCGCATCGGCCGCGACCGCCATCTTGGTCTCCGTATCGTTGCGCAGGAGCAGCGCCGCGGCGACGCCCGCCGCGACGAGCACGAAGGCAACCACACCGATGATGGCCGCGCGATTCGTCGATGGCGCGGGTGGGAGCACCGGCGCGGGTGCGGGTGCGGGCGGGGGCGAAACGATCGGCGGTGCCGACGGGGTGGTCGCGTCGACCTCCCCGCGGTTCGACAGCATCGACACCGGGGTCGTCGCCATCAGCGTGCCGTGTCCGACGGCGGGACCGAGATCCTCGTCCAGCGGGAGCGCGCCACCTTCGCGCGCGACGCGCACGAGCTCGCGCTGCTTCGACAGGCGCATGTCGAACGCAGCCATCACCTCGTCGCTGATCTCCGCCGCCGACATCGGCCCGCCGATCGCCGCGACCGCCTTCGCGAGCGCTTCGCCCATCGCGCGCGCCGTGGGGAATCGATCATCGCGGTTGCGCGAGAGCGCCTTCGCGATCACCTCCCCGAGCGCAGGAGGCACGTCGGGGCGGAACTCCGCGATGTCCGGGATCGGGTCGGTCGTGATCGCCTGGAACGTCAGGAAGTCCGTCTCGCGCTTGAAGCAATGGCGGCGCGCGAACAGCTCCCAGAGCACGGTGCCGAGCGCGAACACGTCGGTGCGGCGATCGAGCTTCTCGCCGCGCAGCTGCTCCGGCGCCATGTACGCGTACGTTCCCTTCACCGATCCGGTCGAGGTGCGCACGGACGCGTCCTGGACCTTCGCGATGCCGAAGTCGAGCACTTTGACGTTGCCGTCGACGGTGATGAACAGGTTGTTCGCGCTGACGTCGCGATGCACGACCTCGAGCAGCGTGCCATCCGGCTTCTTCAGCTGATGCGCGTGGTGCAGGCCCTGACACGCCTGGATGCCGAGCCCCGCGACGAGCCGCGGATCGATCGTGCCGCTGTACATGTCCGCCCGGCGAAAGCACGCGAACGGCACGCCTTCGAGGTACTCCATCGCGATGAAGTAGCGGCCGTCGATCTCGCCGAGCTCGTACACGGAGCACACGTTGCCGTGCGAGATCTGCGCTGCGATCTTCGCCTCGCTGAGGAACATGTTCACGAGCTGCTGATCCTTCGCGAGGTGCGGAAGGATCCGCTTCACGCACACGAGCTTCTCGAACCCCGCCGCGCCCTGGAGGCGCGCGAGAAAGATCTCGGCCATCCCACCCGTCGCGAGCTTCGCGACCAGCGTGTACTTGCCGAAGGCATGCGCCTGGGTCGGCGCAGCGAGAGCCATCGCAGGATTATAGACCGATCCAGTAGTTCGCTTTGACCATCACGACGTTCTCGCCCTCGGTGTCGGCGAGGCTCGAAATATCGTTGCCGAGGCGGAAACGTCCGTCGACGATGCTCGACGTGCGCCCGTGGCTCCAGATCGCGAACACCGTCGAGCCCGGGCGGTACTCCCAGCGAACGACGAGCGTCGAGCGCAGCTGGCGAAAATCGAAGTCCGGGCGATCGAAGCTGTAGGTCGCGCCGCTCGGTGCGGTCACCGTGTAGACGTCGTCGCGCAGCGTGTAGCTCGCGCCGCCGATCGGGGTGAAGCGATCCTCGAACGCCTGCGCGCGCGGGTTGTCGACGTCCTTCAGCTCGCTGTAGCGCCCCGTCGCGATGAACGGCTGCGCGTAGGCCTGCAGCGCGAGCCGAGGCGAGAACGTCCAGTCGAGCCGCAGCGTCAGGCTCGCGGTGTTCTGCTTGATGCGACCGAACACGTAGTGACGAACGCCGTCTCCGTCATCGATCTGATCGATGTACTGCATGCTGTTGTTGCTCCGCGAGAAGCTCGGTCCGACGTAGATGTCGATGTTCGAGCGCGCGTGGATCGTCGCGCCGATATCGAAGCCGCCGCCGACCGAGCCCGTCGCCCACGTGCGGTTGCCGTACGTACCGAGGAACAGCGCGATCGGCTTGCGGTTGTCGGTGTTGACGCCGATCGACGCGTTCAGGTTCGGATCCGTTTGCAGCGACGGGCCGCCGCGTAGCGCCGCCGGCTCGACGACGCCGTTCGACAGGTTGCCGCTGATGTTCACGTTCCAGTAGTTGGTGAACTGCACGCTGCCGTTGCTCTCCCATCCGTAGTCGGTGACCTGCGGCTCGAGCGTCGTGACGAGGTAGACGTCGTTGTTCCACTGCCAGTTGAGGATGTCCTCGCCCGGATCGTCGTCGCGGTACTGCACCCAGTAGAACGGGATCGCGCGGTCGGAGTGGTGCTGGAAGCCCATGTCGTTGAGCTCGAGGCCGATCGTGCGCACGTCGCCGCCGAACAGCGTGCGCCAGTGCTTCGTGTCGCCGAAGCGACCGACCTTCCACGTCGCGCCGGCCCCGGCGAGCGCCGTGCGATCCGGATCGAACGTCGCGTTCGTCGCGTCGGGGCGTTGATAGAGGTGCCGCGTCGACAGCTGCGTGGCGGCGATCGCTTCCTTCGAGCCGTGCACGAGGCTGCCGACCGTCGACAGCTCGAGCTGCCACGCGGGCGTGAAGCGGTGCGAGACCTGCGCGCCCAGCGTGTACGCCTGATCGTGCAGCTTCGACATCAGCGGCGTGTCGGCGAGCGAGCGATGCACGCTGGTCGCGGACAGGCCGACCGACGTGTTGCCGTCGTTGAGGTCGCGCTTGAGGCGACCGACGGCGTAGTTCGTCAGCGGCGCGACGATGACGTTCGACATGCCGGACGCGCCCGCGATCGTCGCCTCCTCGGAGCCGGTGATCGCGTCGAACACGCCGAGCGACCAGCCGCGCTCGGTCTTGCCCGAGAGCTTCATCGCACCGTAGATCGTCGTCGCCGTCGGTGCGCGCACGTAGTCGTAGTCGCCGTCCGGCAGGTCGGGCGCGGCCCCGATGCGGCGCGAGTAGAACGTGCCCTCCTGGCCGTTGTCGCTGTTGCCGATCGGCAGCTTGAACAGATCGACGCCCTCGAGGAAGAACGGCCGCTTCTCCGCGAAGAACAGCTCGTTCGCGCTGAGGTTGATCTGCGATGGATCTGCCTCGACCTGACCGAAGTCGGGGTTGATCGTCGCCGACAGCGTGAACGCGCTCGTCACGCCGTACTTCACGTCGAGGCCGATGTTGCCGCGCAGGTTTCGCGGATCGTTGAGCGGATCACCGTCGGCGACGGGCATCACGTCGAAGCCGCCCGACGCGTACGGCAGGAGCTCGAGGCGCCGGCCCGGCGACAGCCGCGTGATTCCGTCGACGATGCCGAACTTGCTGACGACGTTATCGGAGCTGCGCGGCCACGGCGACCACGATGCTTGCTCCTGCGTGCGCGAGACAGCGCGCACCACCTGGAAGCCCCACTCCTGCGCGTCGACCGCGGGGAAGCGGAGCTGGTTCAACGGAATGCGGAACTCGGTGGTCCAGCCCTGCGCGGTGATCGCGGCGTCGCCGGTCCACACCGCATCCCACGTGGTGTCCTCCTTCGAGTCGTCGAACAGGATCTGATCGCGTTGCACGCCGGCGGCGTTGAGCTGGAACACGAAGGCCGTGCGTCGATCGTGATAGCTGTCGATGCCGACGGCGATCACGTCCGATGGCGAGTCGATATCGCGGCGGGTGAGCAGCCGGCGGATCTTGTGCGGCTCGGGATCATCGGCCCACACGCCGACGTAGATCGCGCTGTCGTCGTAGAGCACCGCGAACCGCGTCTCGAGCTCGGCCTTCACGCCGTCCTTCGGGAAGCGCTGCGTGAAGCCCGAGTGCTTCGCCGCGTCCCGCCATACGTCCTCGGTCAGGCGACCGTCGACGGAGATCGACCCGCCGAGCCGCGACGCGTGCGCTCGCACACCGTCGGGGACCTCCGCGTACGCGGCGGTCGCGACCAGGACGAGTGCGAGAAGAGATCGATGCATGCGCCAGCCCAGAGCCTCGAGCGAACCGGATGGTGGACCCAGCGATTCCGCTCGCGTTGCGAAATTCGAACGCGACACGTGCGACAGGTGCGGCTACGAGGGCGTCTTGCTCTCGTCGGCGCGACGCGCGTGCTCGAGGAGCAGCGCGGTGATCGTGACCTGGAGCTCGTCGCGGCCGCCGATCGCGGCCGGCGTGAACTCGAACTGGCCATCGCGCCAGTCGAGGAGGCGCATCAAGCGCTCCTTCGGCAGACCGTTGCCCTGACTCGCTTCGACCTTCAGGATCTTTCCGTCCGCGACGAACACGCGCGCGATCTCGGATCCCGCGCCGCCGTTGCGCAGCACGAGGAGGATGCCGCTCTTGCGCTCGAACTCGAACAGCGAGAGCAGCGTGCCGAGCCCGATGTCGACGAGGCTGCCGCGCAAGCCGATCGCGCCGCCCGTCGTGATCGGGACGGCGATGCGATGCACGCGGATCACGAGCTCCTCGTCGAGGAACGGCCGCGGGATGTAGTCGCGCACGCCGGCGCGGAACGCTTCGAGCCGCGACAGGTCGCCCTCGTCACCCGTGAGCACGAGCGGAACATCGGACAGCGTCGCGTGCTCCGACATCGCGTACGCGAGATCGATGCCGGTCATCTGATCCATCTCGGCGGCGGCGACGATCGCGTCGGGCCGCCACACCGAGCACATGTCGAGCGCCTCCGTCGCGTTCGCGACCGCGCTCACCTTGAAGCCCGCGGCCTCGAGCGCGCGCATCATCCGGTTCCGCAGGCCCTGCGCGGGCTCGACGACGATCACCTGCGTCGTCGTCGACAGCCCGGGGTTGGTCTGCTCGGTCTTGAGCGACTCGATGAACGCGCGCAGCTTGATGCGATCGGGCGTCTCGACGCCGAGCAGCTCGATGCCCATGCCCGGATGACGGCCGAGCGCCTTCGCGGCGATCGGCGTCAGCATGTGCGCGACGCGCCCGCGCAGCGACAGCACCGCGCCGGTCGGCAGCTCGATCGACAGATCCGTCGACTCGCCGATCGGCAAGAGCGCCTCGGTGCGGATGAACAGGCCGCGCGCGGACAGGTCCTCGGTCTCGGCAATCACGCGTCCGGACGGGCGGTCGAACTCCACCCGACACCGGCTCACGAGCCGCTGATCGCGGCCCCTACGCGCACTTGCCACTTCGCAATTTTATAGAGCGCTCGCTTACCTGTCCTGTTTCACGGGGAGAGGGCCGCTCACGCCGTGCCATCTCCAGTGAGATCGTCCGGATTTTCACCTTGTTGCATCAGCACTTGGCAGCGGGCCTCATTCACGGCAAATTCCTTCAAGAATCTTTGAACGAACTGGGATCATCCGAAAGGTAGCCCCCATGAGCCAGCTCGCCGCCCACTCGCCCACCGCCGATCGCCTCGATCCCACCGATCGCGCTGTCCTCGATCGCCTCGCGCACGTCACCACGATGCGCGGCGCGAAGAGCCTCGCCGAGCGCCTCACCGATCTCGATCGCTGGGTCCGCGCGGATCTCGCCGAGTTCTCGCGCGAGCTCGACGCGATTCCTCGCGGCGCGCGCGTCGTGCATCGCGCGGCGCATCACCTCCTGGATCTGCGCGGCAAGCATCTTCGCCCGCTGTGCGTCGCGCTCGCGTCGCGCTTCGGCGAAGGCTTCACCGACGCCGCGCGCTCGCTCGCCGTCGCGGTGGAGCTCGTCCACTCCGCGACGCTCCTGCACGACGACGTCGTCGATCTCGCCGAGCGCCGCCGCGGCCAGCCGACGGCGAGCGTCGTCTACGGCAACGCCGCGTCGATCTTCGCGGGTGACTGGCTGCTCATCGCCGCGCTCCGCCGCATTCGCCAGAGCGGGGTCGAAGGCGTGCTCGATCGCATGCTCGCCGTGATCGACGAGATGATCGTCGCCGAGAGCGTCCAGCTCGAGCGCCGCGGTGTGCTCGCGGCATCGCGCGCACGCGAGGACTACTTCGCGATCATCGAGGGCAAGACCGCGGCGCTGTTCCGCTGGGCGATGATCGCGGGTGCGCGGGCGGCGAACCTCTCGACGGCGGCCGAGGCCGCGCTCGAGCGGTTCGGCTTCCACCTCGGCGTGGCGTTCCAGGCCGTCGACGACGAGCTGGACTACAAGGACAACACCGGCAAGGACCCGCTCGCGGATCTGCGCGAGGGCAAGGTCACGTTCCCGCTCGTCGTCGCGATGGAGCGCGACGCGACCCTGCAGCCGCGCCTCGAGGCGCTGCTCGCGCAGGAGATCGTGCCCACCGACGAGCTCGCGCCGATCGCGAACGTGGTCCGCGCGTCGGGTGCCCTCGCAGCGACCCGCGCGCTCGCCGAGGAGCACGTCCAGCGCGCGCTGATCGCGCTCGACGAGTTGCCTCCCGGGCCCGCGCACGACGCGCTCGTCACCGTCGCCCTCGCGTCGCTGGAGCGCCAGTCGTGAGCGCCGCACTGCAAGAGACGCAGCCGAACCTGCCGCAGCTCGGCTCGGGTCAGATGTTCGATCGCATCGCGCGCCGCTATGACTTCGTGAACCGCGTGCTCTCGCTCGGCCTCGACAAGAGCTGGCGCCGCCGCACGGTGCGCTCGCTGCAGCTCGGCGACCGACCACGCGTCCTCGATCTCGCGACCGGCACCGGCGACCTCGCCGTCGACATCGCGCGCATGTCGCCGAACGCGACGGTGATCGGCCTCGATCCATCGCCCGGCATGCTGGCGATCGCGCGCGACAAGATGGCGAAGAAGCAGCTCGCCGATCGCGTCACGCTCGTCGAAGGCGACGCGCAGGCGCTCCCCTACGCCGACTGCGAGATGGACGCGATCACGATCGCCTTCGGCATCCGCAACGTCCCCGATCGCGCGCGCGCGCTACGCGAGATGGCGCGCGTCGTTCGCCCCGGCGGACGCATCGCGATCCTCGAGCTGTCCGAGGGCCGCCGCGGCGTGATGGGTGCGATGGCTCGCTTCCACACGCGGCACGTCGTGCCCAAGCTCGGCGCGCTCCTCTCGGGCAAGCGCGAGTACCACTACCTGCAGAAGTCGATCGCCGCGTTCCCGCCCGCCGAGGAGTTCGCGAAGCTGATGACCTCGTGCGGCCTGCACGTCGTCGAGGTCACGCCGCTGACCTTCGGCGCCGCGACGCTCTACGTCGCGACACCCATGGAGGAATCATGAGCGCCGCGCACGACATGGCGCCGACGCGCATGAGCGAGCCGCGGATCGCCACCGAGCTCGCCGCGCAGGGCGCGCAAGACCTCGCCGCGCTCGACGCGGGGCTCGCGATCGCGCAGCGCTGCGACGGACTGACGTTCGTCGCACTCCCCGCACCCGTGATCGCGCCGACCGCGATCGTCGACGAGTTCCCCGACGCGCCGCTCGTGTCCTGGGCCTCGGGCGACCTCACCCTCGTCGGCGTGGGCATCGCGCGCGAGCTGCGCGGCCACGGCGACCAGCGCTGGGCGCACGTGATCGCGAACGCGCACGCGATCGCGACCAACACCGCCGACGTCGACGACGAGCCGCGCGACACCATGCCGACGCACGACAGCGCGCCGCATCGCGCGGTCATCGCGGGTCAGCTCGCACCGACGGAGGCACTCGGCTTCGCGCGCCCGCGCTTCGTCGGTGGCGCCGCCTTCTCACCGGGCGCGGCCGATCGCGCGCCGTGGTCGGGCTTCGGCGATGCGTGGTTCGCGCTCCCGCGCTGGACCTACGCGCACGACGGACATCGCGCGTTCCTCGTCCTCGCGGTCGACGCGCGCGAGGCCGCAGACACCGCGCGCTGGCGCGACGAGCTCGCGATCCATCGCGCGGCGTTCGCCGCCTCCGGCGCGCGCCTGCACGGACAGCCCGCGCTCGTCGAGCTCGCACCGGCGCCGGTCGAAGCCTGGCGCACGCAGGTCACCGACATCACCGACGCGATCGCGCGCGGCACGTGCTCGAAGATCGTCGCCGCGCGCACGTGCAGCGTGCTCCTCGCCGGTTCGATCCGCACCGCCGAGCTGCTCGCCGCGCTCGACGATCGCCACGCCGACTGCGTCCGCGTGCTGATCAAGCCACCCGGCGGTGGCGCGCTCGTCGCTGCGACCCCCGAGCGCCTCGTGCGCCGCGACGGCGACGTCGTGCTGTGCGACGCGCTCGCCGGATCGATCGCGCCGAACGGCGACTCCGACGCCGCGGCCGCGCGCCTGTTCGCGAGCGCCAAGGATCGCAACGAGCACGAGCTCGTGGTCGACGCGCTGCGCACCGCGCTCACCGATGCAGGCGCCCGCGTCGACGCGCCCGCGGAGCCGACCTTCAAGCGCCTGCGCCACATCATCCACCTCCACACGCCGTTCCATGCGGTGCTGCGCACGCCCCGCCACGTGCTCGAGCTCGCGGCACGCTTGCACCCGACGCCCGCGGTCGGCGGCACACCACGCGCATTCGCCGCCGCATGGATCGAGCGGCACGAGCCCGAGGCGCGCGGCTGGTACTCCGCGCCCGTCGGGTGGTTCGATCTCGACGGCAACGGGGAGCTCGCGGTCGCGCTCCGCTGCGGCGTCATCGTCGGCAACCGCGCTCACCTGTGGGCGGGCGGCGGCATCGTGGCGGGCTCCGACCCGGATCGCGAGCTCGCGGAGACCGAGATGAAGTTCCGCGCGATGCTCAACGCGCTCGGAGCGAACGGATGACCGCGCCCCCGAGCGCCGTGCAGACGATCTGGTGCGAGCTGCTCGTCGGCTCGCTCGTCGACGCGGGCGTGTCGCTCGTCGTGATCAGCCCCGGCTCTCGCTCGACGCCGCTCGTGACCGCGCTCGCCGCGCACCGCCCGTCGATGTCGGTCGTCACGATCATCGACGAGCGCTCCGCCGCGTTCTACGCGCTCGGCGCCGCGCGCGCGACCGGCCAGCCCGTCGCGCTCGTGTGCACGTCGGGCACCGCCGGCGCGCACTACCTCCCCGCGATCATCGAGGCGTCGCTGTCCAGCATCCCGCTGATCGCGATCACGGCCGACCGTCCGCCCGAGCTGCTCGACTGCGGCGCCTCGCAGACGATCGATCAGGTCCACCTGTTCGGTCGCTTCGTGCGCCAGTCATTCGACCTCGGCGCGCCCACCGGCTCGCAGCCCGCGCTGCGCGCGCTTCGCCGCAAGATCGCGCAAGCGACCACGCTGGCGCTCGGCCCCCTGCCCGGCCCGGTCCACATCGAGGTGCCGCTGCGCAAGCCGCTCGAGCCGATCGCGCCGTCGACCGACGAGGATCGCGCGCTCGCACAGGTCGCGCACGCGCTGCGCGGGCCTCTCTCGATCGCGCCGCCCTCGCTCGCCCCCGACACGACCGCGCTCGTCGAACTGGCCGCCGCGATCACCGCCGAGCCCGACGGCATCATCGTCGTCGGCGCGATGCCCGTCACCTTCGCGCGCGCCCGCGACGCGATGTTCGCGCTCGCCGAACGCGCGGGCTATCCGTTGATCGCGGAGAGCGGCTCGCAGCTGCGCTTCGCCGAGAGCTCGCACGCTCACGCGTCGTCCACGCGCGGCACGCGCGGCCCGACGCGCATCGATCACATCGATCTCGTCCCCGTCTCGCATCGGCCCACACCGCGCATCGTGATCCAGCTCGGCGCCGAGCCCGTCGCCGCGTCGTGGCCGCAGTGGGATCTCTCGCGCGCGCAGCGCTGGGTGCTCGCGCCCACGTGGGCGGATCCGACTTCGTCGGCGCGCGTGATCCTCGGCGATCCCGCCACATCCATCGATGCGCTCCTCGCCCAGATCGCAGATCGCAGCGCCCCCCACGCATCGTTCGCGATCGAATCCGATGCATCCCATGCGTCGAACGCGTCCCGTGCGCCCGATTCGCGCGCATCGCAGCAGCGCATCCGTACCTCCGCGTGGCTCGACACGTGGCGCGATCTCGACGCGCGCGCCCATCGCTCGATCGATCGCGCGCTCGCGGAGAACCCACGCAGCGAGGGCGCTGCGATCCGCGCCGCGATCGCGAGCCTCCCCGCGGGCGCCATCGTGCAGGTCGGCAACAGCCTCCCGATCCGCGTCATCGATCAAGTCGCGAGCTCGGCGCACGCCTCGAGCGGCGCGCCCGATGCCCTCGTGCTCACGCAGCGCGGCGCCGCCGGCATCGATGGCCTCGTCTCGTCGGCGGCGGGCGCGACGCACGCGGGTCCCGTGCTGCTCGTGCTCGGCGACGTCAGCTTCGCGCACGACGTGGGCGGCTTGCTCGCGACGCGCGCGGTGAAGGCACCGCTCGCGATCCTCGTCGTCGACAATCGCGGCGGACAGATCTTCGCGGGCCTGCCCGTGGCGAAGGCCGGCATCGAAGCGAGCGTCGTCGCCGAGCACTGGCTCACCGCGCCGGAGCTCGATCCCGCGGCGGTCGCGAACGCGATGGGTGTTCGCGCGATCACCGCCGCGTCGCCCGCGGCGATCGCGAGCGCCATCGCCGATGCCCTCGCACCGATGCAGGCGAACACGCCCGGCGTCACCGTCGTTCACGCACCCGTTTCCGCGACCGGCGCACACGATGTCCGTCGTGCCGCCTTAGCCCTGATGGAGAAATCACATGACCAGCCGCAGCCGACACGCACCGAAGATTTCCAGCGAGATGCCCACGTGGACGCGCCACGAGGGCTATGAAGACATCCTCTACGAGACGTCGCCCGACGGCATCGCGAAGATCACGATCAATCGCCCCGAGGTGAAGAACGCGTTCCGGCCGCGCACCGTGGCCGAGATGATCCGCGCGATGGATGTCGCGCGGGACGACGAGAAGGTCGGCGTGGTGATCCTGACCGGCGCGGGCACCGAGGCGTTCTGCTCGGGCGGCGATCAGCGCGTGCGCGGCCAGGGTGGCTATGTCGGCAGCGATGGCATCCCCCGGCTCAACGTCCTCGATCTGCAGATGCGCATCCGCTACCTGCCCAAGCCGGTGGTCGCGATGGTCGCCGGCTACGCCGTCGGCGGCGGCCACGTGTTGCACCTGATCTGCGATCTCACGATCGCCGCCGACAACGCGCAGTTCGGGCAGACCGGACCGCGCGTCGGCAGCTTCGACGCGGGGTTCGGCAGCTCGTACATGGCGCGCGTCGTCGGACAGAAGAAGGCGCGCGAGATCTGGTTTCTGTGCCGGCAGTACGACGCGAAGGAAGCCCTCGAGATGGGCCTCGTCAACACGGTGGTGCCGGTCGCCGAGCTCGAGAAAACGACGGTCCAGTGGTGCCGCGAGATGCTCGTGCACTCGCCGACCGCGCTGCGCTTCCTCAAGATGGCGATGAACGCCGACTGCGACGGTCAGGCCGGCATGATGGCGTTCGCCGGCAGCGCGACGCTCATGTACTACACGACCGACGAGGGCCGCGAAGGCAAGGACGCGTTCCTCGAGCACCGCCAGCCGGACTTCACGAAGTTCAAGCGGTACCCCTGATCGGAGCAAGGTGATCGCGTGAGCGTGGCGACATGGATCGCGGCCTCGCGGCCGAAGACGCTGCCGGCGGCGATCGTGCCGGTGGTCGTCGGGACGGCGTGCGCGTACGCGGTCGGTGCGATCGCGTGGGCGCCCGCGCTCGCGGCACTCGCGGGTGCGATCGCGATCCAGATCGGGACGAACTTCGCGAACGACGTGTTCGATGCCGAGAAGGGCGCGGACACGGCGGAGCGCATCGGACCGCTGCGCGCGGTGAGCGCGGGCCTCGTCTCGGCGGCGGCGATGAAGCGCGCGATGATCATCGCGTTCGCGATCGCATGCGCGTTCGGCGCGTATCTCGTATCGATCGGCGGCTGGCCGATCGTCGCGATCGGCGTGGCCTCGGTGATGAGTGGCGTCGCGTACACGGGCGGTCCGTATCCGCTCGGCTATCACGGGCTCGGCGACGTGTTCGTTATGGCGTTCTTCGGCTTCGTCGCCGTGTGCGGGACCGCGTTCGTGCAGCTGGGATATGTCCCCGCGCTGAGCGTGTGGGCCGCGGTGCCCGTCGGTGCGCTGGCGACGGCGATCCTCGTCGTCAACAACGTCCGCGATCGCATCGGCGATGCGCGCGCGGGCAAGCGCACGCTGGCGGTGCGGTTCGGGCGCGGCGCCGCGCTCGTCGAGTATGCGGCGCTGCTCCTGGTCGCATATGCGGTCCCGGTGGGACTCGCGATCGCGGGCCGGCCGTGGGCGGCGCTCCCGGTGGTGAGCGTGCCTCTCGCGATCGTGAGGCTTCGCGCACTGACGAGAGCGACGACCGGGCCCGAGCACAACGCGTTGCTCGCGCAGACGGGGCAGCTGCTCGCGATGCACGGCGTGTTGTTCGCCGTCGGCCTCGCGCTATGAACGGCGTCCTCGGTTAGAGTCGCGCGATGCGGATCGTCCGCGCGCGCACGCAACTCGTTCGCTGGCCGATCGCGCCCGACGGGGCCGCGCGCGGGCGCAGCGAGCGCAGCGCGCTGCTGCTCGAGGTCGTGACGGACGACGGCCACGTCGGGCTCGGCGAGGCAGCGCCGCTGCCGGCGATGTCCACCGACACGCTGGAGGATGCCGAGGCGGCGCTGACCGCGTTCGTCGGGCGCGTCCCATTCGACGTCGCGCCGGTGATCGAGGACCTCGCGATCTCGGCGTCGGGTCGCATCGTGACGCTCACGCCCGGCGCCGACGAGGCCGCGCCGGTGGCGACGGCGACCGAGCGCACGCCGACGACGCCGATGGAGATCGCGCGCGCCGGCGATACCGCGCGGCACCGCGCGCGGCGCGAGTCGACGCGACACGCCGGCGGCGCCGCCACGCGCGGCGTGATGGACGACGTGTTCGCGATCGCCGCGGCGACGACATCATCGTCGGCGCGGTTCGCGATCGAGACGGCGCTGCTCGCCGCGGTCGCCCGCGAGATGGGCATGCCGCTCGCGACGCTGCTCGTCCCGCGCCCGGTGACGTCGCTGCCGTGCTCGGTCGTCGTCGACGATCCCGCGGCCGCGCGGCGCGCGGTGCTCGCGGGCGTACGTACGTTGAAGATCAAGGTCGGGCCGACCGGGGACATCGATCGCGTGATCGCGATCCACCGCGCGGCCCCCGATGCGCTGCTGCGCCTCGACGCGAACCGGAGCTGGCCGCGCGATCGCGTGGCCTCGATCCTGCGCGCGTTCGCAGAGCTGCCGATCGACTTCGTCGAGGAGCCGAGCGCGAACACGCTCGCGCTGCTGTCGGAGTCGTTCCCGGTGCCGCTCGCGCTCGACGAGAGCCTCGCGCTGCTGTCGCCGGAGCAGCTCGCGCGCGCGCTCGCATCGCGCACGCTCGGTGCCGTCGTCGTGAAGCCCACGCTCGTCGGCGGGCTCTCCGGTGCGATGCAGCTCGCCGCGAAGGCGCGCGACGCGAACAAGCGCGTCGTGATCAGCCACGCGCTCGAAGGGCCGATCGGAACCGCCGCGTGCGCCGCGCTCGCGGTCGCGATCGGCGAGCGCGACACCGCGGTCGGCCTCGCTCCGCACGCCGCGCTCGCGAGCTGGCCGATCGGTCTCCCGCACCTGTCCCCCGCGACGCTCCACGCCTCGCTCGAACCGGGCCTCGGGCTCGATCGCCTCACGCGCCTCGCGTCTCGCCTCGATGCACCGACGCGCCTCGTGGATCTCGCGAGTCACCTCGATCGCGCGCTCGAGCGAGCCGCGATGCCGAACGACCTCGCGCTGATCACGCCGGCGCGATCCGTCCGCTTCGACGAGCAAGAGTCCGCGCCGGTGGTCGCGGCCGGGGAGCCGTCCCGCGCGCGCGTGCTCGTCGCGACGCCGGCGCTCGACACCGCGCGCGCGATCCGCGCCGCGCTCGTCACGCAAGCGCCGATCGCGCTCCTCCACTCGCGCCTCGCGCCCGACGAGGCCGCCCGGCAGCGCGCGGCGGTCGAGGACGCCGCCGTGCCCCCGGGCGCCGTGGTCCTGTTCACCTCGGGGTCGACCGGATCCGCGCGCGGCGTCGTGCACACGCGCGCCTCGATCGACGCCGCGGTCGCCGCGAGCGAAGCGACGCTCGGCTGGCGCACGGGCGATCGCTGGCTGCTCGCCCTGCCGATGGCCCACACCGGCGGCCTCGCCGTGCTCGCGCGCTGTCACGCCGCGCGCGTCGCCGTGGTGCTGCTCGAAGGAGACTTCGATCGCCAGAGGTGCGTCGCGCTCCTCGAGGACTGCACGCTCGCGTCGCTCGTCCCCACGCAGCTCGCCGCGCTCCTCGACGACCCGTCGTGGCGCCCGCCCGCGAAGCTACGCGCGATCCTCCTCGGCGGCGCCGCGGCGCCCGCGTCGCTGCTCGCGGCCGCGGCGTCGCGCGGCGTCCCGTTCCTGACGAGCTACGGCCTGACCGAGACGTTCGGCCAGATCGCGACCGCGCCGCTCGGTCACGCCGGCGATCCCCGCGCGCCGCTCGTCCCTCTCCCCGGCGTCACGATCCGCGGCGGGACGCGAGCGCACCCGGCGAACCTCGTCGTCGAGAGCGCACAGCTCGCGTCGCGCTACCTCGACGGCGCCCCGATCGGCCCCGTGTTCCAGACCAGCGACCTCGGGTTCGTCGAGGATGGCAGCGTGCACGTCGTCGGGCGCGCGGACGACGTGATCATCACCGGCGGCGAGAACGTGCACCCCGCGGAGATCGAGGCGGCGCTCGCGCGCACACCGGGCGTCCGTCTCGCGTGCGCGTTCGGCGTCCCCGATCCGGCGTGGGGACAGATCGTCGGCGCCGCGATCGTCGTAGGCGGCGGCTGGGATGAAGCGCGCGCGCTCGCCGCGTGGCAATCGCTCCCCGCGCACGTGCGCCCCCGCGAGCTGGCGATCGTGGACTCGCTGCCCCTCTCGCCGAACGGCAAGATCGATCGCCGCGCAGCCGCCGCGCTCCCGCGCCGCGCGGTATCCTCGCGATCGGAATGAGCGCAGAGTTCCTCGACGAGGACGCGCGAAAGGCGTTCAAGGAAGCGGTCGAGGCGATCGAGGCGGCGAGCGGCGTCGAGGTCGTCGTCGCGATGCGCCAGCGCTCGTCGACGTACTTCCACGCGAACCTCGTCGTCGGCGTGATCGTCGCGTTCGCCGCGCTCGCCGCGATGCTGTTCGTCGACTACTCGTTCTCGCTGACCGCGATCCTGTTCGATCCGTTCCTCGCCGGCGCCGTGGCCGCCGGGCTCGTCCACTGGATCCCGCAGGCGAAGCGCCTGCTGACGCGCCCGTCGACGCGCCGCCGCCACGTTCGCACCGCCGCCCGCGCGACGTTCGTCGAGCGCGGCGTGCACAACACGCGCGACCGCAGCGGCCTCCTCGTCTACATCTCGTGGCTCGAGCAGGAGATCGCGCTGGTCGCGGACTCGGGCATCGAGGCCGCGTGGACCCTCGACGAGGTCGACGCCGCGGGCCGCGACCTGACGCGCGCGATGCGCGAGGGCGGCGTCGCCGTCGCCAAGGCGCTCGCCGCGTACGGACCCAAGCTCGCGCTCACGATCCCGCGTCGTGAGACGGACACCAACGAGCTGCCGGACGCGATCGACGAGCACGAGGGGCACGCGTGAAGCGCCGCGTCCTCGTCGCACTCGCGGCGCTCGCGCTCGTCGCGCTCGCGTGCGGCCTCGCGCTCGCGCGCCCCGGCGGCGGCGACTCCTACTCGGGCGGCGGTGGACACGGCGGCAGCGGCGGCGGCGGCGGCAATGGCAGCGGCTGGTTCGAGCTGATCTACTGGCTGATCCGCATCACGATCCAGGCGCCCGCGATCGGCCTCACGCTGATCGGCCTCGTGATCTTCTTCGTCGTCTGGAGCGCGTACAAGCAGCACAAGAACAAGGACTGGGACTCCGGACCGCCGGTGCAGCTCGCGCGCGCGGTCAGCATGGATCCGCTGCGCCGCGTGGATCCCGAGTTCTCCCAGCTCTTGTTCGAGGACTTCGCGTATCGCTTGTTCTCGACGGCGCAGCGCGCGCGGTCGAGCCCCGAGCTGATGGCGACCGTCGCCCCGTACGTCTCCGTGCCCGCACGACAGACCTTGCTCTCGCGCGGCCAGGGCATCCCCGTCCAGTCCGTCGTCATCGGCGCGATGCGCACCTATCGCGTCGACGTGCCGCCGAGCCCTGTCGATGTCAACGGCGCGCCGAATCGCATCCGCGTCGGCATCGAGCTCGAAGCGAACGTCTCGACCGCGCAGGGCACGCAGTACACCGTCGAGAAGTGGGTGTTCGGCCGCGACGCCACGCGCCTCTCGAAGCCACCCGGCGCGACCCGCGGCTTCCCGTGCCCGAACTGCGGCGCGCCGTGGCAGGCGAACGCGAGCGGCACGCAGCAATGCGCGTTCTGCGGCGAGATCGTCGACAACGGCCGCTTCGACTGGACCGTCGAGGACATCTCGCTCCACCACGTCGACGAGCGCCCGCCGACGATGACCCGCGAGGTCGAGGAGCGCGGCACCGATCTCGAGACGTACGTCGCTCACGATCTGAACGCGCAGTGGAAGTCGCTGCGCCGCGACGATCCCTCGCTCACCGAGGACAACCTCGTCGCGCGACTCCACATGATCTACGCCCAGCTCAACCAGGCGTGGTCGAACAACGATCTTCGCCCGGCGCGCGGCGTCGTGTCCGACGGCCTCTACGACTACCTCGCGTACTGGGTCGACGCGATGAAGCGGCAGGGTCTGCGCAACGAGCTGCGCGACATGAACATCACCGAGACGCGCGTCGCGAAGATCGTCCGCGACAAGTACTTCGACTCGGTCACGATCCGCATCTGGGGCCGAGGCATCGACTTCATGGTCACGGACAGCGGCAGCCGCGTGCGTGGATCCAAGTCGATCAAGCGCAAGTACAGCGAGTACTGGACGCTGATCCGTTCGCGCGCCCGCAAGGGACCACCGAACCCGAACCCGACGTGCAGCAACTGCGGCGCGCCGCTGCAGATGACGCAGTCCGGTGAGTGCGAGCACTGCAACGCGCACGTCACCGCCGGCGAGTTCGACTGGGTCCTCTCGAAGATCGAGCAGGACGACTCGTACCGCGGCTAACCCGGAGCGAGCGTCACAGCGGCGGCGTACCGACGGGAACCGGCGACACGTCCGCGCCCGTCAGCGGCACCACGCGCGAGATGATCACACCCGCGCCGCCGCCACCGCCGCCGCCGCCCGCGTTCGACGAGGCCGCGTTCATCGGCGGAGCGCCGCCGTTCATGCCGAGCGAGCCCGCGCCACCGTCGCCGCCGCTGCTCACGCCCGAACCGCCCGTCCCCGCCTGCGTCGGCCCGAGCGGCTCGGTGCCGCCGACGCCCACGTTCACGAGGTCGTTGCCCTCGCCGCCACCGCCGCCGTTCGCGAAGATGCGCGCGCCGTCCGCGTCGATGATCGGCGCGTCGAGGATGATCATGCCGCCGGAGCCACCGCCGCCGCTGCCTTGCCGCACGAGCTCGCCGACGCGGCCGCCGGCGCCCGACGCGTTCAACGTTCCCAGCACCCGGATCTTCGTGCGCGACAGGAGCGCGAGCCCGCCGCCACCCGCGCCACCCTCGGCGAACACGCCGCCGATCGGACCACCGCGTCCACCCGCGCAGCCACCGCGCAACACGGTCACCGCGCCCGCCGGCGCTGGCGCCACGCCCCCGGCGCCGCCATCGGCGCCCTCGCCGTTCGCGCCCTTTCCGCCGAAGCTGCCGCCGTACCCGCCGCCCGAGCTGTTGCCGGCGGTCGCGGCGGTTCCGGCCACGCACTGCACCGAGTTGGCGCCGGCGCCGATCGCGTTGCCTCGGCTCCCCGCATCGATCGTCCCGACGATCGTCATGTCGCCGGTCGTCGCGAACACGACGGGCTTGTCGCCGAGCACGCGGACGATCGAGCCGGTCATCACGTCGAACTGCGTCCCGGCGATCACGCACCACCCGCTCGCGCCGGGGTTCGTCGTCGGAGTGCACGTCGCCGCGACCGATGTATCGAGCGTCTCGCTGCCCGCGATCTGGATCGGTGCCGTCGGCAGCGCAGCGAAGCAGACCTCGTTCACGCCTTCACCGATGCACAGGTCGGGCGCGTCGATCACAGGCGCATCGATCTCCGCATCGACGCCCGCGTCGCCACCGGCGGGTGCATCGTGCGCGGGCGTGCCCATGTTCATGTCGAAGCCACACGCCGCCAACCAGACGAACCACGGGGTGAGCCGCTGCATTCGGCGACTCTAGAACGTCAGCTTCGATTTGAGCCAGTTCTTCGCGCGCGTCTCCAGTAAGTCCTCCGCGAGTCGCGTCGCGAACGTGATCAACTTCGCGATCTCGGCCTTCGCATCATCGGCGCTATTCGCCGTGGGCAGCGATACAGGAAGCGTGACGGGTGCCGATCCGAAGATGCTTCCTTGCGCCGTGAACGCGCCGTTCTTGTATGCGAGCTTCACGACGATGTCCGCCGGCAGGTCCAGCGTCGCGCGAAGCTCTCGCATGGTGAAGACCCACGACAGCGGCGTCTTGAACGTCGTCGGTCCGGCTTCCACGTAGTCGATGCGAATCTCGATCTTGCCGAGCTCGGGCAAGAACGCGCTCGGAGAGAACACGAGCACGGCATCGCGGATCTCGACCCGCTCCGCGCGCAGCGGCCTCCGCTTCGGCTTCTTCAGCTGCAGCACGGCCGCGCTCGACATCGAGAGCCGCACCGTGTCGACGACGAGGTCGCCGCACGAGCGATCGACGAACGCGAGGCCGAGCGGCAGCAGATCGCACTCGACGTGGCCGACATCGATCATCAGGACGCCGAGGTCGTCCCGCTTCACGTGCAGACCGTCGAGCTCGATCCAGCCGCGCAGCATCGACAGGCTCGCGTCGTCGACCGTCGCGGTCGCCATCATCGATTCGCCAACGCGACGGGCGACGCGCTCGCCGGCGCGCCTGCTGTAAGCGGCGCCGAAGAGGAGGAGGAACACGATCCACAGGGCAATCACCCCGATCGCGATCCTCGCGATCCGCTTCATCGCTGCTTTAGATCCTTCAACGCTCCGAGGATCTTCACGTCTTTGAACGTGAGCATCAGTCGATAGAGCTGACGAATATCCTCGATTCGGTTCGCGACTGCTCGCTCCGACAGATCAACGACTCTACGTTTCGTCCCCATCAGCAAACTTCAGTTGTTCGATGTCGCGCAGGTCTATCGGGCGACCGGCACGTTCCTTCATCCTAACAAGGCCATCGACGGACACAACCTTCACGTTTCGAAGCAGGTATCTCACGACGATTCGTGTATCCCAGACATCCTGGAAGACTGGCTCGACCACCAGGAAGTCGAGCGATAACAGGTTGCTCGTCTCCAGATCCAGCTTGGATACGCGGTGCATCTTCTGCTCGTCAGAAGCCCCCTGACGAAATGTCATCGGCTTCGCCGGGATATCGTACCCGAGGCCCTTCACCACGGCCTTCGCACGAACCACATCGACCTCCCTGACGAGCAAGTCGATGTCCTTGGTCATTCGCGGCACCGCGAGAATTCCCATCGCGAGTCCACCACAGACGGCGTAGTCGATCGCCGCGCCGTCGAGCGCATCGAGGATCGCCTCGAGCTCCGCGATGATATCGAGCGCCATCGCTAGACGTCGAGCTCGCCGATCTCGGCGGCATTCTCGGTGATCATCTTGAACCGAGCAGCGACGTCCTTGCCCATCAGCTCGCTGATCGTGCGATCCGTCGCGAGCATCTCGCTCTCCTTCACGGTCACGCGCAGCGCTTGCCGCGTCTTCGGATCGAGCGTCGTCTGCTTCAGCGTCTCGGGGTTCATCTCGCCGAGGCCCTTGAACCGCGTGATGCTCGGCTTGCTGTTCGACTTCGCGTGCTGCTTGAGCAGCTGCTCGCGGTGCTCCTCGTCGAGCGCCCAGAACGTCTGCTTGCCGATGTCGATGCGGAACAGCGGCGGCTGCGCGAGGAACAGGTGGCCCTGATCGATCAGCGGCTTCATGTGACGGAAGAAGAACGTCATCAGCAGCGTCGCGATGTGATGTCCGTCGGAGTCGGCGTCCATCATCAAGAAGATCTTGCCGTAGCGCAGCTTCCCGAGGTCGATCGACTCGCCCATGCCGCAGCCGAGCGCGCTGACGATGTCCTGGAGCTCCTTGTTCTGCATGAGCTTCTGGCTGTTCGCCTGCTCGGTGTTGAGCACCTTGCCGCGCAGCGGGAGGATCGCCTGGGTCTTGCGATCGCGGCCCTGCTTCGCCGAGCCGCCTGCCGACTCGCCTTCGACGATGAACAGCTCGCTCTCGTCCGGGCTCGTCGACGAGCAGTCCGCGAGCTTGCCCGGGAGGTTCAAGCGGTGGCTCACTGCGCTCTTGCGCGAGACCGCCTGCGATGCCGCGCGAGACGCCTCGCGCGCGCGCGCCGCGATGATCGTGCGTGCGATGACCGCATGCGCCCAGTTCGGGTTCGCGTTGAGATAGTTCTCGAGCGCGGGCCGCACGATGCCCTCGACCTGCGCCGCGACCTCGGGGTTGTTCAGGCGGTTCTTCGTCTGCGACTGGAACTGCGGGTCGTGCACGTACGTCGACAGCACGGCGACGACGCCCTCGCGAATGTCCTCGGCGGTCAGCGTGACGCCCTTGGGATCGAGGTTGTGCGTCGAGATGTAGTTGCGGATCGCCTTCACGATCGCCGAGCGGAGGCCCGCGTCGTGCGTGCCGCCGTCGGGCGTCGGCACCGAGTTCACGTACGTCTTGATCTGATCGTCCGTCGACTCCGTCCACTGGAGCGCGAGCTCGATGCCGAGCTGCGCGTCACGGTCGTCCTTCTGCATGTAGAACGGCGTGCCGTTCGACGGCACCGGCAGCTTGCCGCGATCCGCGACGAGCTTGGGCAGGTACTCCGCGATGCCCTGCGGATGCAGGTAGGTCGTCGTGACCTTCGGCGACTTCGTCTCGTCGATGAACACGATCTCGAGGCCCGCGTGGAGATACGCCTTGGACTCGAGGCGCTCGCCGATCAGCGCCGCGTCGAAGTGGAGCTTGCCGCCGAACACCTCGTCGTCCGGGCGGAACGACACGCTGGTGCCGGTGCCGCGCGCGTTCCCGAGGTTCTTGATCTTCCCCTTCGTGGTGCCGCGCTCGAACCGCATCTCGTAGCGCTGGCCGTCGCGCTTCACCTGCACGATGAGCTCGCTCGATAGCGCGTTGACCACCGCCGCGCCGACGCCGTGCAAGCCACCGGACACCGCGTAGCTCTTGCCGCGCTCGAACTTTCCGCCGGAGTGCAGCGTCGAGAAGATCACCTCGAGGGCAGGCTTCTTCTGGTTCTTCATGATGTCGACGGGGATGCCGCGGCCGTTGTCGTCGACGGTGGCGCTCTTGCCGTCCTTGTGGAGCGTGACCTCGACCTTCGACGCGTGCTTGTTGATCACCTCGTCGATCGAGTTGTCCACGACCTCCCACAGCAGGTGGTGATAGCCGTCCTTGCCGGTACCACCGATGTACATGCCCGGGCGCTTGCGAACGGGCTCGAGTCCTTCGAGGACCTGGATGTCCTCGGCGGTGTACTTCGCTTGTGCCATCTCAGTTCACTCCCTGTCCGCCCTCGGCATTCGCGAGCGGCTGGATCGTGACGGGCTTCTCGACGACCTTGAAGGTGACGCGCTTCATCACCTGATGGCCCTTGCCACCGCGTGACGAGACTTCCTTCGGATCGGCGTGGAGCTCGAACCTCTTGCCGGACTTGTCGGTCTCGATCACGAGCACGTCGGCCTTGCGACCGGCGATGAAGCCGATCACCGCGTCGTCGTCGCCCGTCTTGATCACGGTGACCCCGCGGCCCGGCCCCTCGAGCTTCGCGATCTCGTCGGCCTTGCAGTGCAGCACGTGGCCATCGCGCGTCGCCGCGACGACGACGTCGCCATCGTTGCACGCGACCACGCCCATGATCTCGTCCTCGGCGCCGGGCTTCGCGTAGCGGCGACCGGCCTTCGTCGTGATCTCGTTGTGGGGCGCCATCGCGAAGCGCAGGCCGTAGCCATTGCGCGACACCGCGAGCATCGTCTCGGGAACCATCGCCCGCGGATCGAGCGTCATCGCGGCGACGATCTTCTCGCCGTCGCCGAACTTGAAGTACTTCTGCGCCGGATCGCCGTAGCCCGTCGTCGCGGCGATGTCGTTGATCTTGATGACGTAGGCGGAGCCCTTCGACGTGAAGAAGATGACCTTCTCCTTGGTCGAGCCCGGCAACACCCACGCGACCGCATCACCTTCGCGCGTACGCGTCGACGATGGGTCCTTGACCTCGCGAACGCGCTTGATCCATCCGTCGCGCGTGACGATGACGTTCGCGTCCTCGTCGACGATGAACGCGTCGGCATCGAACGACACTTCCTCGCTCGCGCCGCCCGTCTTGGTGCGGCGCGGCGTCCCGAACTCGAGCGCGGCGCGGTTGAGGTCGTCCTTGATGATTCCCCACAGCTTCGCGTCGCTGTTCAGGATCGCCTTGATCTTCTTCGCCTCGGACGCCTTCTGCTCGAGCTCCTCGCGGATCACGTTGATCTCGAGCTTCGCGAGTCGATACAGCTTCAGCTCGAGGATCGCGTCGGTCTGGATCTCGTCGAGCTTGAACCGCTTGATGATCTTCTGCGCCGCGTCTTCCTTGCCGTCGCTCGCGCGGATGATCTTGATGACCTCGTCGAGCGCGTCGAAGATCGTGACGTAGCCCTCGAGGATGTGGATGCGCTCGTTCAGCTTCTTCAGCTGGTACTCGAAGCGCCGCTGCGTGACGATCAACCGGAAGTCGAGGAAGTACTGCAGCATCGCCTTGATACCGAGGCGGCGAGGCTGCGGCGGCGAGCCCGCGGGCGCACCGGCTTCGAGGAGCTCCGGCGGAACGAGGCACGTCATGTTGACGTGGAAGTTCGATTGCAGCGGCGTGTTCTTGTACAGGTACGCCATCACGAGCTCGGGATCGGAGTCCTTCTTGATCTCGAGCACGATGCGCACGTCGGTGGTCGACTCGTCGCGCACGTCGGTGAGGTACGGCAGCTTTCGCGAGATGATCACCTCCGCGATCTTCTCGACGAGCGACGCCTTGGTCATCGCGTACGGGATCGACGTGATGACGATGTCCTGCTGGCCGCGCGGCTTCTGCTCGATCTTGTACTCGCCGCGCACGCGGATCGTGCCGGAGCCCTCTTCGTAGATCTGCCGGACCTCGACCTTGCTGTTCATCATCTGTCCGCCGGTCGGGAAGTCCGGACCGTGGATGTGACTCATCAGCTGCACGTGCTTGATGTTCGGATCGTCGGCGAGCGCGATCAGCGCGTTCGTGATCTCGCGCAGGTTGTGCGGCGGGATGTTCGTCGCCATGCCGACGGCGATGCCCGTCGAGCCGTTGACGAGCAGGTTCGGATAGCGCGCCGGGAGCACGACCGGCTCCTCGGTCGACCCGTCGTAGTTCGCGCGCATGTCGACCGTGTCGAAGTCGAGCTCGCGCAAGAGCTCCATCGCCGGCGGCGCGAGGCGGCACTCGGTGTAGCGATACGCCGCTGGATCGTCGCCGTCGATCGAGCCGAAGTTGCCCGAGCCGTCGACGAGCGGGAGCCGCAGCGCCCAGTCCTGCGCCATGCGCACCATCGCGTCGTAGACCGACGTGTCGCCGTGCGGGTGATAGCGACCGAGCACGTTACCGACCACCGTCGCGCTCTTGCGATGCTTGGCATCGGGGCGCAGGTGGTTGTCGTTGAGCATCGCGTACAGGATGCGGCGCTGCACGGGCTTGAGGCCGTCGCGCACGTCGGGGAGCGCGCGGCTCGTGATGACCGACAGCGCGTAGTTCAAGTAGCGACGCCGCGCTTCTTCTTCGAGCGACGCGTCGTTCTCGCCGGGAACGATGCCACCGCCGCCGCCGCCACCGCCACCGCCCGCGCCACCGGCTCCCCCGCCGCCCTTGCCCCGCTTGCCTTTGCCCTTGGGGGCATCGGCCGCCGCCATCTCGACCGCCTCGTCCGCGTCGCCGTCCGCCGTGGACGCGCTCGTGGAGGCTACGGACTTCTCGGATTTTGCGCCCTTCGTGGGCTTCGACTTCTTGGCCATGTCTGGTTCCGTCGACGGAGATGGGTCCCCCGCGACGGTGGGACCTTGCCCCGATTGGGAGAAAAGTTCCAGCTGCTCGCGGGGCGGCAGATCTGCCATCGCTCCTGCCGTCGGTGTGCTGGGGGTGCTTGCCATTTCCTTGGTCCTCGCGAAAGGCCCGTGATATTGCTGGCCCTTCTCGACCCATGGTCAGCAGGCGCAAGGCGAAGGGCAAGAAAAGGACAGTCGCTCCGACGTTCGTCGGGAGAGGCATGAGCCCTGCCCCCGCGCGTCGTGGCGGAGCGTGGGTGGCGCTCGTCCTCGGGGCGCTCGTCGTCGTGAACCTCTACGTCTTCGTCTGGGACAAGAAGACGTCGGTCGGCGCGATCAAGGAGCAAGCGGAGTCCAAGACGCCGACGCCGACCGCCGCGCTGCCCTCGGCGCCGCTCGACTCGGTCGCCCCTCCCGCGCCGGGCTCGGCCGCGATCACGACGAGCGCCGCGCCCGCGCCCGTGGCGCCGCCCGGGGTGATCGACGGCAAGGTCGGCAAGTCCGACACGCTCGGTCGCCTGCTCAAGAAGAGCGGCCTCAGCGCCGCCGAGGCCGACGAGGTGATCCGCTCGCTGTCGGGCGTGCTCGACTTCAAGACGATCCGCGCGGGACAGTCGTTCCGCATCGAGCGCGGCCCCGATGGACGCGTGAAGCTGTTCGAGCTCGTGCTCAGCAAGGTGCAGACGGTGCGGTCGATCCGCGGCGCCGACGGGACGCTCGAGGGCACCGCGGATCAAGCCGAGACGCGCATCGAGCAGAAGGCGATCGGCGGACGCATCGATTCGTCGCTGTACGCCGCGATCAAGTCATCCGGCGAGTCCGCCGCGCTCGTCGACTTCTTCGTCGACGTGTTCGCGTACGACCTCGACTTCTTCAACGACACGCACGACGGCGACACGTTCCGCGTGGTCGTCGAGAAGGAGCTCAAGGGCAACGAGCTCGTCCGCTACAAGCGGATCATCGCCGCGGAGTACAGCGGCAAGGCGGGCACGTTTCGCACGTACCTGTGGGACGGCAAGTACTACGACGAGAAGGGCGCGTCGTCGGAGAAGACGCTGCTCAAGACCCCGCTGAAGTTCTCGCGGATCTCGAGCAAGTTCGATCGCAAGCGCATGCACCCGATCCTCCACACCGCCACGGCGCACCTCGGGATCGACTACGCGGCACCCACCGGAACGCCGGTGTGGGCGGCGGCGTCGGGCGTCATCTCGCACCGTGGACCGGCGGGGGGCGCGGGCAACCTCGTCATGATCCGCCACGACGGCGGTTACGAGACGGCCTACATGCACCTGTCGAAGTTTGCCGGTGGCCAGAAGGTCGGGCAGCGCGTCTCGGCCAAGACCGTGATCGGCTACGTCGGGACCACCGGCCTGTCGACCGGCCCGCACCTCCACTTCGGCGTCAAGAAGAACGGCGCTTACATCGATCCGTCGAAGTTGACCCCGATCCGTGCCCGAGGGCTCTCCGGCGGCTCCCTGGCGTCGTTCAAGGCCGAAGTTGCAACGCTCGAAGCCTCGCTGGCATCCATCGCGATCCCCGTCCAGACCGCGTCCGCGGAGCCCTGATCGGAGTGTGATCAGTCAGCGGTTTCCGGCCTTGCCGATGGCGAGCTTCCTCGTCACACTCGATATGTGCTGAAGCTTCTCGTCGGGATCTTGAAGGGGGCCGTGATCGGAGGCGCGCTCGGCTATGGCGCGTACCAGCTCGCCATCGCGACGGGCTTCTCCAACGGGTGGCTCACCTTCGGGTTGATCGGCGCGTTCGTCGGCCTGTTTGTCGGCAAGCCGATCTGGTCGCTGATCCGCGATCAAGGCTCGACCACGTGGATCGCCGTGCTGAAGAGCGCGTTCGGCTTCGGCATCGGTTGCGGCCTCTATGCTCTCGTCACCAAGGCGATCCAGCCCGAGTGGATCATCGCGGGTGAGAACGTGTTCGTGTGGCAGCCGACGCTCGGTGGTGCGATCGGAGCGGTCTACGGTGGCTTCGTCGAGCTCGACGACGCGATCGGTGATGACAAGGTGGCCGACAAGAGTGTGCAGAAGCGGCCTTCCGCAGACGCCGATTCGGCCCCCAAGGCAAAGAAGAAGTGACGTAACGTCGGCGCCCCGTGCGCGCCGTCATCACGCTCTTCACTCTCCTCTTCTTCGTCAGCTGCGGTCGCGGCGACGATCTTCGTGGCGACATTCGCATCGTCACCGACCCGCAGTGGGAGCCCGCGCTGCGCGAGATGGTCGCGCTCACGCCGTACTCGGGGCTGCACCTCGTCACGCCCGACGATGACGACGACAGCGGCGCCGGCGACTACCTCATCACCGTCGTCGCCGACTCGACGATCCCGCCGGAAGGCTTTCGCCTCCGCGACACCGCCGCCTCGATCACGGTCTACACGAACGACGTGCTCGGCGCGCAGTACGGCGTGGCCGCGTCGCTCGAGGCGCTCGGCTTTCGCTTCCGCCACCCGTACGACACGTACACGCCGCACACGCCGGTGCTCGGCACCGTCGACAACGCGGTCCAGTCGCCGGCGATCCGCGTGCGCGGGTTCCAGCTGCACACGCTACATCCGATCGAGGCGTACTTCGCGATGTGGGAGCCGGGCGCCGGCAACCTCTCCGACGCGAAGCGCATCATCGACTGGACGATCAAGAACCGCGGCAACTACGTGCAGTGGGTCGGCCTCGACAACATCATCATCGACAACACCACGCTCGCGCCGTGGCTCGAGCACACGAAGGCGATCCTCGAGTACGGCCGCGCGCGCGGCGTGAAGTTCGGAACGAACCTGCAGCTGTTCCGGAAGTCGAACCTGCAGCAGAGCTTCGACCTCATCAACGAAGCCGATCCGACGATCCGCCCGTTCGCCGAGCAGATCGCCGAGCGCGTCCCGTTGATCACGACGATGGGCGTGACGTTCGACACCTATCACATCTCGTTCGGCGAGTTCCTCAACCCCGACACGTCGATCTTCATCAACGCGCTCGACGAGGCGACGCGTCAGCTCCGCGCCGCCGCGCCCGGCGCCGAGGTCCATGGCTTCGTTCACGTCGGCAACAGCCCGCGCCAGCGCATCGACTACATGGGCCAGAACATCATCTTCTACTTCCTCGTGAAGTTCGCGACCCAGGACCTCATCCCCGACATCCACACGACCATGTACTACGACATGTTCGAGGACGCCGGCGGCGCGTATCACCACGATCAGTTCGACGAGCACCTCGCGTACCTGCGCGAGCGCATGTGCGCGAGCGAGAAGGTAGCGTACGTCCCGGAGACGTCGTACTGGGTCGCGTTCGACAACTCGGTGCCGCAGTTCTTCCCGCTGTACGTGCGCAGCCGCTGGCTCGACCTCGATCGCATCCGCGCGGTGCCAGGGCCGTGCGGCACGCTCGACCAGCACATCATCTTCACGACCGGCTGGGAGTGGGGCTACTGGCTCAACGACGTGGCGTCGCTGCGCGCGAGCTACTCGTTGCCGAGCACGCCGGAGGCGCTGATCCGCGAGCAGCTCGCACCCGACCTCGGCCCCGAGGTCTCGCGGATCGTCGAGCGCTTGATGGAGGCGCAGCGCGACGCGCTGATCGACAAGCGCCTCGCCGCCTACATCGCCGGCCGCGACGCGATCATCGACGGCTTCGGCGACGGCAGTGAGGGCAGCATCATCGCCGCGCCCGATCGCATCGATCCGCGCGAGATGACGACCGACATGCTCGAGGGCTTCGAGGCGACGATCCTCTCGGACCTCGACGCGTACACGAACCGCCTCGACGTCCTCTGGACCGAGCTGTCCGCGTTCGACATGCCCGACTCGCGCTGGGCCCGCGAGATCCGCGACGGCTTCGCGAGCAATCGCACGCGCGCGCACTTCCTCCAGGACTTCTATCGCGGAGGCATCGCCGCCGTTCGCGGCAACAAGGAGCTCGCCGAGACGCACTACGCGCGCGCCCAGCTCGCGCTCGAGACCGAGGAGGGCATCGTCCAGCGCCGCCACGCCGATCTGCACGATACGCATCAGCGCCGCCTCGTCGACACCAGCACGAACAAGACGACGTTCCAGTACGGGTATCTCTTCTACGCGGACAACCTCTGCTACTGGCGCCGCGAGATGGTCCAGATCAGGAACCTCATCGACGGCACCTCGACGCCCGAGCCGGCGTGCTTCCTGGGACGCTAGCTGCCGACCGGGCTCATCGCTGATGCGACAGGGTATCGGCGAGCCTGCCAGTGGCCAGTCGGCTTGCCATACAGGCGGCGGCTAACCTAGGGGAACCTCGTCGGTGAGACCGGCAGTTCGCCAGGCACAGCGCGTGCTCTACCTGCCGCCATGTCCCGCGAGATGCGCCTGTTCATGGTCGTCCACGTCGCCCTGATCATGCTCGCATCGCTCGCCTCGTAGCCCTACGGAGCATCCAGCTCCAGGTCGAGCAGCACGCCGACCTGGTCCGCCGACGCGTCGTAGCTCCCATCGGGGACGAACGTGTCGCCCGCGCCGAATGGGTTGTCGAGCCGGAGCTCGCTCTCGCGGCTCCGCACGTTCGACACCGTGCGCGACCAGCCGATCGTGTACGTCACGCCGCCCTTCGTGCCCTCGATGCCGAGCGCGATCGTGTGGCCGCCGAGGTCTCCGAACGTCGGCGACAGTCGCGACTCGGTCGTGCCGCCGACGGTGTACGCGTAGCCCGCCGTGCCCCAGAGGAAGCCCGAGATGATCTCGACGTCGCCCGCGACGCGGATCGCACCGTGCGAGCGCAGCGAGTAGCGCGAGGGGACGCCGTCGAGCTCGGTCTCGATCGATCCCTGCTGCGGGCTGTTGGCGACGCGCACGCCGGTGAGCTCCCACGCGACCTTCCGCGCCTTCTGCGACGCGAGCCACAGATCGCCGCCGATCTCGACGGTGAACCGCTCGCCGACGTAGCGCGCGCCCGCGTGGATCGCGATCGGCTGGCGAATAATCAACGACGCGGTCGGCGACGTCGCGCGAAACACGGGCGCGTCCTCTTCGGGGCCGAACGTGGCGCCGCTGATCGATCCCTCGATCCGCGGTCGCTTCACCCAGCCGATCGAGAGCCCCAGCTCGAGCGGCGTGTCCTCCGGCGCCACGAGCGTCCCGAGCGTCGCGTGCGGGACGATCGTGTCGCCGTCGAGCGCCACCTGCAGATCGCGCACGGGATTGTCGAGTCCCATCTGCACCGCGTTCTCGAAGCCGACCCACATGCGACGAGTCTCGTACGCGCCGATCCGCGACAGCCCCGTCGACAACCCGACCGCGACGGTGTCGGTCACGCGCCGCGCGACGCCGAGCACGAGCGTGTCCCGTCGATACCCCGCCGCGATCCCCGCGTAGCGATACTCGAACACCCGCCGTCCGAGCACGGGGTGGATGCTCGCCGTCGGGACATCGGCCGGATCGCGGAACGCGCGCTCCATCGCGCCGCTCGTCATCACGCCCGCGCCGACGATCCACGAGCCGAACGAGCCGACCACGCCGATCGTGGGCGCTAGCGTCGTGCCCGCCTGATCGCGCGACACCGGCGCGTTCTTCGCGGTCCACGCGGTCGCGTCGTCGAGGAACCCGATGCCGAGCTGGATGCGCCACGACTCGCGCCGCGCGATGCCGGCCGGGTTGATCTGCAGCGCGCCGGCACCATCATCGGAGACCGCGCTGACGCCCGCCCGCCCGATCGCGCGCGGCGACCTGCCCGCTGGATCCGTCGGACCCGCCATGGCCGAGCCGGCGGCGAGAGCGCCACAGGCGACGACCAACAACGCACGGCGAAGCACCGCGTGAAACAGTACAACGAGCCCATAGCGCGCGTCAGAGCGCGCGATACATCACGAACACGTCGACCGGGCCGCGCGTCGGGCTGACAAACGCGCCCGGCAAGCGACCGACGATCGAGAACCCCATCGCGTGCCACAGATGCAGCGCGCTGGCGTTGGTCGACACCACGAAGTTGAACTGCATCGCGGTGAACCCGCGCGCGCGCGCGTGCTCGAGCGAGTGCGCGCACAGCGCTCGCGCGACACCCTTCCCCGCCGCGCGCGGGTGCGTCGCGTAGCCCGCGTTCGCGACGTGCGCGCCGCCGCCGCGCTGGTTGCGACGGACGTGCGACGTGCCGAGGATCGTCCCGTCGTCGTCGAGCGCGACGAACACCTCGTACCCCGGCCCCCACCACCACGCGAGGGCTTCGTCGCGCGAGGCGTCGCGCTCGATCACGAACACCTCGCCCGTGCGGATCGCCGGCTCGATCGCCGCCCAGATCCCATCGCGATCGCTGTCGGTCGCCTCGCGAATCATCATGGCGATGTCATCGCACGATCTCCGCCGGATGGGGCGCCGCGCGCGGACTACAGCTCGCCGGTCGGCTTGCAGCTGCAGCACCGCTCGCGGGCGGCCTTGCAGCTCTCGGAGCCGCGCTGGCACTTCTCGTTCGCGTAGTCGTCGGTGCCGCCCAGCTCCTTCGCGATCTCGCAGATGCGCGCGGAGCTCTTGCAGATCGAGTCGGCGAGCGCGCAGCTACTCGAGCATGCGGGATGCGGGTTGGTGCAGGTCGCGACGGGGGCGGCCTCCGCGGTGCACGATCGATCCGCCTTGCACGGGGCGATGAACGTCTCGATGCCGAGCTTGGTGAGCTGCGTCTCGATGTCGCGATCGAGCGTGTCGATCTCGGCGCGCGGATCCGTCGGGGATGGCGGCGGCATCGACCCCGATTTCTCTCGCCCGGCGCACGCGAGGAACCACGTCGCGAGCGACGCGGCGATCAGCAGTCGCAGCACTTTTCACGCGTCCGCTTGCAGGCGTCGTTGCCGCTCTGGCACTTCTCGTTCGCGTAGGCGTCGGCCCCGCCGAGCTGCTTGGCGATGTTGCAGATCTTGCCGGCGTTCTCGCAGACCGAGTCGCTGAGCGTGCACGACTGCGTGCACGTGTCCGTCGTCGGCGCCTTGCACGTCGGATCCTCGACGCGCGGCCGAACGTCGTAGGGCTCGGGGGTGCACTGGGTCCCGCACGATGCCGGTGCGAGCGTCGCGACACCGCCGCGCGCGAGCTCGTCGTCGATCGCCTTCACGAGCTGATCGATCTCGTCGCGACGATCGCCGGGCATCGGAGCGGTCTCGGCCGAGCCCGCGGGCGCGGTCGGCATCGCGCCCGACTGGACCGCCGATGTCTTCTGCGCCCCACCGCACGCGATCACGGCCCAGCATGCGACGAACGCGACCGAGACGACCGTCTTCACGGACCTACCTTCGCCTCGGGAGGCTTCGCGGAGCAATCGCAGCAGCGCTTCTTCGCCTCGCTACACGAGGCCTTCGCACTCGAGCACTTGCCCGCCGCGAACGTGTCGTTCTTGAGCTTCACCGAGAGGTCGCAGATGCGCTCCGCGTTGTCGCAGATGTTGTCGGCGATGCTGCAGATGTCCGAGCACGTCATGGGGACGTTGTGGTTGTCCGGGCACACCTTGCGCTCGATCTCGCGCACGGTCTTGTCGCGCTCTTGCCCGATCAGAAATGGCGGCGGATCGAGATCCATGTCCGGGATCTCGGAGCGCCACTGGCGGATCTGCGTCCACAGGTTCGCGATCTCGATGCGCTCGTCGAGCCCGGGGTTGCCGCGCTGCGGGCCACCGCACGCGATCATCACGCCGAGCAGTACGCCCAGGGCGAGCGATCCCGCGATGGAGATGGTCTTCACCGCTTCTCCATCAGTTGCTTCTGGAGCCTCTCGTTGATCTGGATCGACTTGTCGTACGCCTCGATCGCGCTGCGGCGCGCGTCCGCGGCGAGGCTCTTGTTCGGCTCGCCCTCGGCGTCGTAGTTCGCGGCGCGCGCCTCGAGGATCTCGCCGCGCACGGTGTAGAGGTTCGCCACGAAGAAGCTCTCGCGCTGGCTCGACGCCAGACCTTCGTCGACGGTCCTCATCGCCTCGTCGAGCTTTCCTTGCATGACGAGCAGCTTCGCGAGCAGCGCGCGCGCGTCGAGGCGAACGTCGTCGGCCTCCGGCGCGCCCTTGGGGAACGACAGCGACAGGATCTGGCGGACCGATGCCGTGGCCTCGTCGAGCTTGCCATCGCTCATGTAGACCTTGGCCTTGCGATGAAAATTCTTTGCCTGACCGAGGGCGAGCATCAGCGTCTCGTCGATGACGTCGGTCGCGTCGGCGATCTTCGTCACATCCCGCGTCACGCGGTCGGCGGGCGCCGATGCCCGGCCCGCGATGAACATCGCTGCAGCGAGGAGGACAGCGCCGATGATGGCGCCGATCACGGTCGTGGACTTCATCGCGTTCCTCCACTGCGGCCGCTGAGGCGCCGGTCGCGGTAGCCCTCGAGGCGGTCTGCAAACAGATAGTCGATCCGCGCGCTCGCATCGCCCGCG
Organism: uncultured Kofleriaceae bacterium; assembly: GCA_964617845.1. GTDB lineage: Bacteria > Myxococcota_A > Polyangia > Haliangiales > Haliangiaceae > JABFXX01. Next base: position 143,325 of record CAZUAR010000016.1, read on the forward strand.
TTCTCGCGCGCGATCGGCCCGATCAGCGGATCCGCCGGACGCGAGGTCCAGCTCGTCGGGGTCTGAGCGATCGGCGCTTGCTCCACCACCACCTGCGGCTGGCGCAGCCACAGCACGAGCATCGCGGCCGCGGCGATCGCCGTGCTCGCGCCCGTGAACGCCCACGGCAGCCACTTCCTGCGCGCGCTGCCGATCGGCACCACGCCGAGCTGTCCGCTCGTGGTCGCGGTCGCGTCGCCGATCGCCTGGCGCAGCGCGTCCTCGACGATCGAGCGCTGCTTCTGCGCCCCGAGCTCTGCCTGGCCGTTCGCCGCCCGGATCACCGTGGCGACCTCGAGCAGCGCGCGGTCATCGGCCGACATCGCCGCCGGTGCGCGTCCGGTGATCGCCTTGTCGACGATGTCCGCGAACGTCTTCGCTCGCGCGCGCTCGGAGGCCGTGGCCTCGTCGAGAGGCTCGGGCACTGGCGCGTTCAGAATATCATCGTCGTTGGTCATCGTTTTCTCGGGCCTTTCAGGCTTCTCCGAAGTGCTTGCGGAACGCGCGCACGGCGCGAAACAGAAGGACGTCGAACGTACCGATCGTGATCCCGAGTCGCTTCGCGCACTCCTCGCGCGACAGCTCCTGGATCAAGCGTAGCTCGATCGCGGTCCGATACCGATCCTGGAGTTGCCCCATGGTCTCGTCGATGCGCTCGCGGTGGGCCTTGCGCTCCTGATCGGCCATGAGCTGCACATCCGCGTGCGACGCGGGGTCGGTCTCCGCCGACACCTCGTGTGCCATCGCGTCCGCGAGGCGCTTGCTGCGCTTGGAGTGGCGGTGCACGTCGTACACCTTGTTGATCGCGATCTGACGGAGCCACGGATAGATCGACTTGCCCTGCCAGGTGAACCGCTTGATCTTCTCGACCGCGGTCGCGAGCGTGTCGCGCAGGACGTCCTCGGCGCTCGCGGCATCGCCGAGGCGCGGCAAGATCACCGTGCCGTACAGCGGAGAGGCGTAGCGTTCGAGGATAGGTCGCATGGCGTCGAGGTTGCCCGCTTGGGCCTCCTCGACCAGTCGTTGCTCTTCTTCGAGCTCGACCGCAGTGGCGGGTTCGGAGGCCACGGACACTTACTCAACGCGTTGAATTGTCCGAGCTTACACGGATGCCGTCGTAACGGACTTCCACGAGCTCGAGACCGTGCGCGGGAGCGGTCTTTCCCGCCCGGGTCCGGTCGAGCGACGCAAGGATCTCGGCTACTTGACTCACCTCTCGCGCACCTCTCCCGACGTCGGCCAACGTGCCGACCACGATGCGGACCATGTTCCGGAGGAACGCGTTCCCCCGCACATCTATAGAGAGCAGGTCGGGCTCGGCGATCCCCAGGTCGGTCGCCCCTTCGGTCAGCTCGATCGTGTCGATCCGCCGCACCGTCGTCCGAGCGGTGCAGCCCGCCGCTCGAAACGCCGCGAAGTCGTGCTCGCCGACGAGCGCTCGCGCCGCATCGCGCATGCGCGCCACATCGAGCAGCTCGGGGTGATGCCACGCGCGGTCGCGAAACCGCGGCGAACGATCCGCCGCGCGGTAGATCGTGTAGCGATAGTGCTTCCCCGTGGCGCCGAAGCGCGGATGAAAGTCGAGCGGCACCTCGTCCGCGCGCCGGACAGCGATCGCATCAGGCAAGAGTGAGTTGAGTCCGCGCCGGATCCCGTGCAGCGGGATCGCGCGGTCGGTCTCGAACGCTGCGACCTGACCGCGCGCGTGCACACCGGCGTCGGTGCGCGACGCACCAGCGACCGCCACGTCGTGCTGGAGGATCTGCGCGAGCGCTTCCTCGAGGTGCTGCTGCACCGTCGGCGCGTTCGCCTGGCGCTGCCACCCCGACAGCGTGGTGCCGTCGTACTCGACGACGAGCCGGATCTTCCTCACGCCTGGACGCTACGCAAAAAAAACCGCCGGCACCATGGGCACCGGCGGCCGACTCACGCCCTCGCGGCAAGCTGCGCGAGTCGAAGATCAGAGTCGTATCCTTCGCGCATTGCACGCGCAGCGCCACGTCCCCGCGTCTCTCGCGCCTCTCGAGCAGTGCGCGGATCGCACGATCTTTTCAACTCGGCTCGTCGGAGAATCGCGCTCGGTGAACGTCGGCGACATGAAGTGACGTGCGAATCCGACGCAGCTGCGTCGCGTCCGCTCGAACCGATCGCGTGTCGGATTCGTTACGCGAGGTCGTTTCTCCGATCATCGCGTACTTGGCTCCTGGCATCTCGGTTGCTCAATCAGAGATCGCGGCAAGCGGCTCTCGCCTCTTGCGCACCAGAAACGCCGCACTCAAGCGGAGAGGGAGAATTTCTCATGCGTACGATCTCGAAGACTATCTTTGCTGCAGTGTTGATGCTCGGTGCGTCGACGGCGATTGCCGACGACGAGCTCGAAGGAACCCCGCAGTCGACGGCGGCGCCGACGGCGCCCTCGCAGCTGCCCCCACCGCAGTCGGACAACGATCCGGCGCCGCCCGTCGCGTCGCCGGGCGTCGATCTTCCGCCCGGCAACGTCGTCCAGCAGGCCGGCATCGGCGGCCAGGTCGGCTACGGCCGCGCGGGCGTGCTCGAGCTCGGTGGCTCGGCGGGCCTGATGCTGTCGTCGAACTTCCGCAACATCACGGTCGCGCCGCAGATCGGCTGGTTCGTCGCCGACAACCTCGAGCTCTCGGCCATCGTGCAGATGTCGAACATCAAGGCCGGCGATGAAGACGGCACGATGTGGTCGGCGGTCGTCGAGCCGAGCTACCACGTCCCGTTCAACCGCACGATGTTCGGCTTCCTCGGTATGGGCGTCGGCGCGGCGTACGAGCAGCGCCTCGGCGCGGGCCTCGCGGTCGCTCCGCGCATCGGCGCGAACTTCCTCGTCGGTCGCTCGGGCATCCTGACCCCGTCGCTGCAGTACCAGTACATCACCCACAACCAGATGACGGAAGACGACGTCACGGTGGTGGCGCTGACGAACGCCCTGACGGTGAACGTCGGCTACACCGCGATGTGGTGAGCCACTAGAACGACGCCTCGACCCCGAGCGTCGTCGTGGTTTGCGTCTGGCCCCGGTTGTTCTCCTGGAGCAACCGGGCGCCGTCGTATCGCACGTAGCCACCGAGGCGCGGCGTGACGCGCAGTCTCATCGAGAGCGACCACGCCGGACCGACGCCAGCACCGACGTGCGCGCCGACACCGGCGCCCACTTCGATGAAGGGTGCGAGCACGCCGAGGCGCGAGTATGCGAGCTGGAAGCGACCCTGTGGATCCAGCCCGTCGTCGAGGCCGACGCCGAACAGCATCGTCTCGAACCCGACCAGGTTGGCGCCACGACCCGCGTCGAAGCGCAGACCGAGCGAGAACAGCGGAGCGCGCTGCGATCCCTGGATCGCGATCCCGCCACCGCCGAACAACGCGAACCGGTAGCCGCGTCGTGATGCACGCGACTCCATGACCACGCCCTCGGAGAGGGACCGCCCGAACATCGGCTCGACGTCAGCGGCCGGTGCGGGTGCGCTCGTCGCGACATCGACCGAACCGCTCGCGGGCTCGTCCTCGTACTCGCCGTCGTCCCCGTCGTCCACCTCGTCCTTGCTGCTCTTCTTCTTCGCGCGCGAGGCCTCGCCGGCGTCGGCGTCGAAGTTGCGCCCGCCCTCGTCTTCTTCGGCTTCGGTCGTGACGGTGGCGCCGCCGCTCGGACGCGCGGGCCTCGTCGCCGGCTTCTTCTCGACGGGAGCCTTGGTGGCCTTGTCGACGCCGGTGACCTTCGTCCCGTCGTTCTTCGCGACGTTCGCGTCGAGCTCGGTCTGCGGTGCCGGCGTCGTCTCCTGCTTGACCTCGCTCCAGTGCATGCCCGCTGGAACGGAGACCGGCACCGCGACGCTGTGCTTCACGCCGCCTTCGATCACGACGTCGTCACCGATCGCGACCAGGGTCGTGTACGGAGAGACCAGCCCGTACGCGAGTGCGTGGGCGGTCACCGCCGCCACGTTCTCGTGGCCGACGAGGAGGTCGTCGAGGCGCAGCTTCGCCCACCGTCGCGCCAGCGGCCCGGCGGGCGTGATGGCGCCAGCGAGCGGCTTGGTGGGCGCGAGCGTCTCGATCGCGAACAGCTCGCCGCTCACGCGGATGTTCGCCGTCGGCGTCGCCGCGTGGGTGCGGCGAACCTTCGCGACGACGATCGTCGCTTGACCCGCGCCGAGGCGAGGCAACGACGCCGGGACGACCTCGGTGACCGAGAGCGTGCCCCAGTTGACGGCGAGCGGCGCCGGTGGCGTCGCGAGATCCGCGGCGAGCTGCGCGGCCGCGATCGCGAGATCGTCCGCGGGCAGCACGAAGCGCACCGTCCCGCCCGTGACCCCCGCGATGCGCACGAGCAAGCCGCGCGCGGGCGCAGCGCCGACGCCGACGACATGGATCGGCACGCCGAGCTTCTTCGCCGCTGCGAGCACCGCGGCGTCATCCGCGACGAGCCCGTCGGTGATCAGCACGAGCGGCGCGCCCTCGGGCTTCACCGACTGCAGCGTCCTCGTCAGATCGAACGCGGCGCCGGGCTGGCGCCATACGGTCTCGATCGCGCGCAACGTGTCCGCTGGAGTCCACGCCCGTGTCGACGCGCCATGGAGCGCGACGCGATCATCGGAGCGCAGCTTGCCGAACCACGTGCGCACGAACGGCTGCGCGGTCACGGTCGCGTCGCCCTTCATCGTCGCTGCGCGATCGAGGACGAACATCGCGCGCAACGCGCCTCGCTTCGCGGGTGCGCTGGGCGCCTGCACGACGACGGCGGCGAACCCACCGTCCCGCGTCGGCTCGATCCAGCCGACCGCCGCGTTCGGCGACTTCCAGCGGATCACCGCGTCGTGATCGGTGACCTTGTCGACGAACGCGTAGCCGCCGGTCTTCGCCACCTTCACGTCGTGCGTCGGGCTCGACACGCCCGACACCGGATCGGCGAACGCGATCGCCACGCTCGTCGCACCGCCGCCGCCCGGCGACGCACCCGGCGTGATGCGCGACGCGTCCGGCGCGCGATCGGTGTCCGGCGAGCGTCCGCTGCCCGTCGTGCCGCGACCGCTCGCCGTGCCGGGCACGAACCGCGGCGCGACCACCATCGGCAGGACGAGCGACCACGATCCATCCGCGAAGCTCGCGGTCGCGTCGAAGCGCAGCACGATCTCCACGCGTCCCTTCGGCGGCACCGCGGCCACCGTCTGCGTGAACACGTCGGAGCGCTCCTGCTCCGTGGTCGCCGCCATCACGCCCGCGCGAACCGCGGCTTCGTAGCGGCGCTGCGCGTCGGCGCGCTTCTCGATCGCGGCCTTGATCGTCTTCGTCCCGATCTTGATCGACATCGCGCTGACCGCCGCGTCGTGAGGCAGCGGAAAGATGTACGTCGCCTCGGTCGCGCGATCGCTCTTGTTCACGAACGCCTGCGTGACGACCGCCTCGACGATCGCACCACGCACGACGATGTCGACCTTGCTCTCGACCATCGGCATCGGCGCCGCGGGGCCCGACGCGGTCGAGGTCGTCGGATACATCCCGAGCGAGCGCCACTGCCCCGCGCCCGCCGCATGCGCGGTCGTCGCCAGGAGGCAAACCGCGAGCGCAGCGATCCCGAAACGCAACATGCCCGTCCGACGTTACACGTTCGGACGAGCCGATCGATCTAAGGAGGCGACCTCGAACGGTGTCGCCCTACCTCAATCAAGGCACGGGGTTATGCGACAGGGTCTGGGCCTTCGCGTAGCCGGCCGCGTCCACGAACGCGACGGTCGCCACGTAGTCCATGGCGCGGTCCGCCCGCTCGCCGAGCGACGCCACGAGGTACGCGGTCGGCGAGTAGTTGGCCGGCACCTGCGCGTTGAGCATGCCCGCGCCCTCGGCGGTCGCGCTGATCGGCGCCCCGCTCGCGCGTGCGGTGAAGATCTGCGACAGCGGGCCCATCATCGGCGCGACCTGCTCCGCCACCATCCGGTGACCGCTCGACAGTCCGCTCGCGTTGCCGGTCGTGAAGATCTTGCCGACCAGCTCGGGTCGCCCTTCCGCGGGGAGCTTCATCAGCGACAGCAGCGGTCCCTCGGCCAGCCCGACCTGGCCCTCGTTCTCGGCGACGAGCGGCATCGGCTCGAACACGTCGTCGACGCACGACGCGCCCTCGGGGCCCGCGCTGCGGATCTCCTCCGCGGTGCACGCGGAGAGCGCGAGCATGTGCCACGCGAACTCCGAGCAGTACATCGGCTGCTTCGTCGTCGTGTCGACCTCGAGGATGATCTTGCCGAGCGTCGTCACCGTCTGGCGCGTGGTCTTGCCCGCGCTGACAAAGCTCGGGACGAGGTAGTCACTCTGGAACTTGATCTGCGTGCGCTCGCCGTTGATGCGCGGCAATCCCGCCTTGAGCGTCGTCACCCACTCGCGCAGCTGCACGCGTCGCTCGTCGGAGATCCGCGGCCGCACCACGTGCAGCGCGTCGGTGCCCGCGTCGTCGCCGCCGTTGCCGGCGTAGTGCGACGTATCGAACTGGCCGACGTACTGGCTGTCGAGCGGCGAGTCGATGTTGAACGCGGCGCCGTCCTTCGTGTAGACGAGGCCCGCGTGCGTCGTGCCCATCTGGATGTGCGGGTACGCCATCGTGCCCGCCAGGTGCGGCCGGAACGTCAGCACGATGTCGCCGTCCTTCAGCACGCCCGCGGTCGCGAGCTTCCTCGCCATCTCGCGGCGCGCGCTCTGCTTGCTCGCCACCGACGTGCCCTGCTTGATCGCGATGATGCGCAGGCCCACCGCGTCGCCCTCGACGCTCGGGTTCCACAGCGTGGGATACGGATAGCGGCTGCGCTCGATCGGCTCGTCGACCGACGTCTTGGGCACCGAGAAGTAGAACGGCACGTCGACGATCCGCGTCGGGCTCGTGCTCGACACGCCGTCGGCTTTGCCACCGCCGTCATACCCGCCACCCTCGTCGCCGGCATCGTCGATCTCGTCGGTGGCGCACGCGATCACGGGTTGCAGCGCGAGCAGGAGCAGCAGCGGGCGGAGCCTGGTGGACAGCATGGCCGCGCATCAGGCAACCACCGCGCCACGATCGCGCCGCGCGAACTGCGCAGAATCGCGGCGCTCGTCCGGAGCTAGCCACTCGATCCGCCAGGCGTCTGCCGCTTCGCGGGGACGGAAGGCCCGACCCGATCGATCGGGCGCTGTTCGCCAGCCGCACGATCACCTCCCACCTCCCACCTCCCACCCCGACCGCGTCACATCGCGTAGAGCTGCACGCCGCCGCCGGCCTGCGAGTAGCCGTCGACCAGGACGCGGTCGATCCGCCGCGAGCTGTCGAGCGTCAGGTTGACCATCGCGTGGTTGCCGTCGAGCAGCTCGTTCACGCGCATGCGCTGGCTCGAACCGTCCACGAACAGGACCTCGATCGACCGCACGTACGAGCGCCCCGACTGGTTCTGCAGGCGGAGCTGGGCGAACCGTCCGCGCACGTCGAACGAGTCGTTGTAGCGGCCGAGCTGCTCGATCGACGTCAGCGCCTGCCACGTCGTCGAGGGACGATAGACGTCGCGATCGAAGCGACCGCGATCGATGCGCCCGCGATCGAAGCGAGCATGGTCCGCGCGCTCGCGGATCGCGACGCGCTGCCCGCGCTGCAGATCGCGAGGACGATACGTGTCCGCGAGCGCGAACGAGGAGGTTCCGAGGATGCCGAGACCGAGGAGGCCGGAGAGGATCTTCTTCATGGCAACGCCTGAATTGCAGCGCGAGTGCCACGCGAACCTCGCGAGATCAAACGGCGAGAACGCTTCTGATCCTGCGAGCGGTGCAGACCCGCTGCGATCGGCGCATCAGAAATCGTCGACGAGAACGGCTATTTCGCACGCACGAAGCGGCGCTTCGCGATCGTCCACTCCGCGGGGTCGGTGACCGACGCGTCGAACAGCGCGCGCGCCGCTTTCGGCGACATGCCCTTCGGGATCGCGAATCCGTCGAACGCGATGCCGCGGAGCTCGAGCTTCATGCGGTGCTCGAGCTCCAGGTTGCCCGTGTACGCGAGCGCGATCTTCGCCTTCCAGTCGATCGACCACGTCTTGCCGGTGCGCGTGAATCGCAGCGCGTGATCGGCCACGCCGTCGTGCCCGAGCAGGTAGATCCCGAGGGCCGCCGATTCGTCCTCGTGCGGAAGCGTGTCGGTCGCGCGATCGGCGCGGATCGTCGATCCATCGAGCTTGCGCCAGGCGAGCGGCTTCTTCGCGGAGCCGACCCAGATCCCGGCGTGTCCCCACTTGGTGGACGAGAGCGACACGCCGCCGTAGTTGGTCCAGACCATCTTCGCCTTCCAGTCGTCGTCGAGCTCGTCCTCCTCGTCGGCGTCCGGCTTGTCATCGGCGTCGTAGTCGGCGCTCTTGATGTCGAAGTCGAAGATCAGCTCCCCGCTCGGCTCGAGCCGTCCGCTCCACACCGCACGCACGATCGCGTGACCCTTCGGCCATGGATTCTTCGCGAACCAGATCCGACCCTTCACGGCCGAACCATCGCAGAACGCGCAGCTGCGTTCGTCTATTCGCGGCGCTTTTGTGTCTCGCTTTTGTGGGAGCCCGGACACGTACGCAGTAACGCCGCGCAATCGCTCGTCGCGCGTGCGGCATTCCCGGTGCAACCGCGCGCAACATGCGCTTCACGCCTCGTGCGTTGCTCCTGTTGGTGGCTGCCTGCGGCGGCGGTCAGCAACCGGCCAAGACCGATCTCCAGGTGATGTCGTACGGCCCGCAGGGCCCGGTGGACAAGGCCGAGCCCGTCGAGATCAAGTTCGACAAGCCCGTCGTGGAGGAGACGATGGTCGGCAAGCCCGCCGATCCGCTCGCCGTCGCGATCTCGCCGAGCGTGCCGTGGAAGGGCTACTGGCAGGACCGGCAGACGTTGACGATCGAGCCGGATGGGCTCGCGCCGAGCATGCGCTACAAGGTGGCGCTCCAGGGCGAGCTGGCGAAGCGCACGCATGGCTTCGAGTTCGCGTTCGTACACCGGCCGCTCGCGGTCGAAGGTGTGTGGGGCGTCGATCCGATGTCGCTCGCGCCGGATGGCGAGCTGCCGCTGTCGTTCAACCAGCCGGTGATCGCCGAGGACGTCGCGAAGCACTGCAAGCTCGTCGGGGCGGGCGGCGCGGCGATCGCGCTCGCACCTCCGAGCGTGAGCGTGGACGCGTCGGCGAACGTGTCGCTGAAGCCCGTGTCGAAGCTCGGCGCCGGCGAGGCGTACACCGTCGCGTGCGAGGGGCTCGCGGGCGCCGGCGGCAACGCGGCGCTCGACAAGCCGTACTCGCTCGCGGTGCGCGCCCGACCGATGCTCGCGGTCGCGAAGATCGGGCCCGACGGTCGCGATATCGGCGCGGACGAGGTCGCGATGACGTTCACGTTCACCACGCCGGTCGCGCTCGAGCAGGTCCGCAAGGCCGTGCACAGCAAGCCGGCGATCCGCGGGCTCGATCAGGGGTGGCTGTCGGGCGACGGCAAGGAGTACAAGGTCACCGCCGACCTCGAGGTCACGACGGACTACAAGCTCGAGGTGAAGGGCCTCGTCGACATCTACGGGCAGAAGCTCGACAAGGCGGTCACGCACGCGTTCCGCACCGGCGACGCGGCGCCGCGGCTGTCGATGGAGCGCGGCATCTTCGCGCTGGAGGCGAGCGCGAAGGGCTATCCGCTGTGGTCGCGCAACGTCGGCACGTTCCAGCTCGAGTGCGCGCAGATCCCGCGCGACAAGCTCGTGCAGGTGCTGACCACGGACATGAACTACGACCCGTGGGGCGGCAATGACGACGACAAGGCGATCGACTGGAGCAAGCTCAAGACGAAGGGGAAGAAGCAGTCGTTCAAGACGACCGGCAAGAACAAGTGGCTCCTGACCGATCTCGAGCTCGGCAAGACCTGCGCGGGCAAGCCGGGCGCGCGTGGCGTGTTCCTCGCCGAGGTGACGTCGGACGACGTGATCCCCGACCCGCAGCGCATGTGGCTCACGCCGCGCCGCAATCGCGTGCTCGCGAACGTCACGGATCTGGGCGTGCTGATCAAGACCGGCACCGCGTCGGGCCTCGTGTGGGTGACGTCGCTGTCGACGGGCTCGCCGGTCGCGGGCGCGAAGGTGGTCGTGTACACGCCGCAAGGCAAGCAGGTGTGGACCGACACCACGAACGCGGACGGCATCGTGAAGGTGCCCGGGTCCGCGATCATGAAGGCGCAGAAGGCGGGCAGCACGACGACCGAGGAGGAGGAGTACAGCGACTGGGATAGCTATCGCAGCCAGCGCATGATCGCCGTCGTCGAGAACGGGACGGACCTCGCCGTCGTCGACGGCAACTGGTCCAACGGGATCCAGATCTGGAACTTCAGCCTGCCCGAGGACCGCACCGGCGGCGCGGTGAAGATGCGCGGCTTCATTCAGAGCGATCGCGGGCTGTACCGCCCGGGCGAGAGCGTCCACTTCAAGGGCATCGCGCGCGAGGTCGCGAACGGCCTGCCGCCGCGCGTGCCGACCCAGGGGAAGAAGTCGAAGGTCGCGATCGAGGTGCAGGACTCGCGCGGTCAGGTCGCGCTGACCAAGACGACGAAGCTGTCGGCGTTCGGCGGCTTCGCGTTCGACATGCAGCTCGGCGAGGAGGCCGTGCTCGGCGATTACTACGTCAGCGCGACGGTCGGCGATCAGGTGTTCCGCGAGAAGTTCTCCGTCGAGGAGTTCCGGTCGGCGACGTTCGAGGTCGGCGTGAAGGCCGCGCAAAAGGATCCGCGTCCCGGCGCGCGCCTGACGTTCGACGTCGACGCGAAGTACCTGTTCGGCGCTCCGGTCGCGCAGGGCAAGGTCGAGTGGAGCCTGCGCCGCCGCAATCACCCGCTGACCTTCAAGGGCTACGACGAGTACACGTTCAGCGCGAACCCGTTCTCGTACTGGTGGTACGACGAGTGCTCGTACAGCCGCTACGGCTGCGCTGACTACGGCGAGTTCATCTCCGACGGCACCGGCCAGACGAACGCGCACGGCAAGCTGCAGATCGCCGCGCGCGACTCGGCGACGACGTTCGACGGACCGATCGACTACATCCTGACCGCGAACGTCACCGACAGCGCGGATCAGACGATGAGCAAGAGCGCGATCGTCACCGCGCACAAGACGTCGCTCTACCTCGGCATGCACGCGAACGAGTACGTGCAGGCCGTCGCGATGCCGTTCGGCGTCAACATCGTCGCGCTCGCGCCCGACGGCTCGCGCAAGGAGGCGAAGGCGAAGCTGACGTTCACGAAGGTCGATCGCGACTGCCGGTGGGAGCAGGCCGGCGCCCGTTCGTTCATGAAGTGCGACACGAAGGACAAGCTCGCGATCGAGCGCGACATCACGATCGCCGGCGCGGGCTCGCACACCGAGCGCATCTATCCGACGGAGCCGGGCGAGTACGTCGTGCGCGTCACGTCCAAGGACGATCGCGGCAACGAGGTCTCCGCCGCGAGCGGGATCTGGGTGATCGGCAAGGGCGACGCGTTCTGGTCCGGCGACGAAGGCGCGCGCATGTCGCTCGTCGCGAGCAAGCCGACGTACAAGGCCGGCGACACCGCGCGGCTCGTCGCGCAGGCAAACCTGAAGAACCCGATGGCGCTGATCACGATCGAGCGCGACGGCATCATCGATGCGAAGGTGAAGCGCCTCGCGTCGGCGACCGAGGGTGTCGAGATCCCGATCCAGGACTCGTGGGCGCCGAACGTGTTCGCGTCGGTCGCCCTCGTGTCGGGCCGCACCGGCGACGGCGACAAGAACCGCCCGCAGTTCAAGATGGGCATGGTCGAGCTCAAGGTCGCGAGCGAGCACAAGCAGCTCGACGTCGTGGTCTCCCTCGACAACGCGACCGTTCGCCCCGGCGACAAGGTCACCGGCAAGATCAAGGTCACCCACGCGGGTCAGCCGGTGAAGGCGGAGGTCTCGCTGAGCGCGGCCGACGAAGGCGTGCTCCAGCTGATCTCGTACGTCACGCCGAACCCGATGAAGACGTTCTACGCGTCGTACGGCCTCGGCGTCGACGCGGGCACGAACTGGAACCGTGTCGCGCGCCTCGCGGATCCCGAGTCCGGCGATCCGGACGAGGGCGGCGACGGCGGCGGTGGTAGCGACGCCCAGCGCGTGCGCAGCAAGTTCGTGTCGAGCGCGTACTGGGCGCCGATGCTGCTGACCGACGACGCCGGCGAGATCGCGTTCGCGTTCGACGCGCCGGACAACCTCACCGCGTTCCGGTTGATGGCGGTTGCCGCCGACATCGGCGATCGCTTCGGCGCGGGCGAGCAGCGCCTCACCGTCAACAAGCCGCTGATGGCGGCGCCTGCCCTGCCGCGCTTCTTGCGTCCCGGTGACGCCGCGTCCGTCGGCATCATCGTGCACAACCGCACCGATCGAGCGGGCACCGCGACGATCACCGCGAAGTCGAGCGGCGCCTGGCTCACGTCGACGCGGCAGACCGTCCAGGTCCCCGCGAACGGACAGACGCGCGTGCGCTTCGCCGCAAAGGCAGCGGAGAGCGCGTCCGCATCGTTCGAGTTCGCCGTCGCGATGAACAGCGAGACCGACGCCGTGCGCGTCACGCTGCCGATCGGCCGCCCGCGCATCTTCGACAACCGCCTGCTCGCCGAGAAGACGCTCGCTGCGGGCGAGTCGTGGACCGGCTCGATCGGCGCGAAGAGCGACGTGCTTCCGCGCGAGAGCTACCTCCAGGTCACCGTCGACAAGAGCGGCGTCGGCGAGCTCGCGCCGAGCCTGCGCGCGCTGGTCGAGTATCCGTACGGGTGCCTCGAGCAGACGATGTCGCGCTTCATCCCGCTCGTCGCCGCACGCGATCTCGCGAACACGCTCGACGATCCGTCGCTCAAGGGAACGCAGGCGACGCGCTTCATCCGCGCGGGCACCGCGAAGGTGATCCGTCACCAGCAAGCCGATGGTCTGTTCTCGCTGTGGCCGCAATCGCAGACGCACCCGCACCTCGCGGCGTACGCGCTGTGGGGCCTCACCGTCGCCGAGAAGGCCGGCGAGAAGGTCCCCGCCGACGTCTTCGATCGCGGCATCGCAGCGCTGCAATCGTGGGCGAACACGAACGGCGCGATCGAGCCGAACGGCCAGGGCGCGACGCTCGCGATGTCCGCGTACGTGATGGCGATGCGCGGCAAGCCCGACGCCTCGCTCAACGCGCGTCTCTACGCGATCCGCACCGGCCTGCCGAAGTGGGGCCAGGCGTTCCTCTTGCGCGCGCTCCACCTCGGCAAGGCCGACAAGGCGCAGGTCGACGAGATGGAGAAGGTGATCGCGTCGAACATCACCGTGAAGGACGGCAAGGCGATCGTCCGCGAGAGCTTCGCCGGTGAGGAGTACGAGATGTACATGACGTCCGACGTGCGCGCGACGGCGATGACGCTCGCGGCGCTGCTCGAGGTCAACCCGACCTCCGCGCTGATCGGACCGCTCGTGCAAGGCCTCAAGAGCGAACGCACCAAGGTCGGCACGTGGGTGTCGACGCAGGAGAACCTCTGGTCGCTCGTCGCGCTCGCCGAGTACGGCCGCCGCGGCGCGAAGGGCTCGACGACGACCACGGTCACGGTCGGCGGCAAGCGCGTCATGAAGCAGAAGATCACCGGCGCGCAGGTCACGAGCGTCAAGGTCCCGCTCTCGGCGACGTCGGGCGACGACATCGCGGTCACGACCGACAACGGCGGCGTGGTCAGCGTGCGCGTCGTCGAAGCGCGCGTCGATCCAGGGATGGCGATGTCGAACGGCTTCACGATCACGCGCAAGTACATGGACGCCAGCGGCGCCGAGAAGACGTCGTTCAAGGCCGGCGACCTCGTTCGCGTCGAGCTGTCGATCGTCGCCGCGCAGGACCGCAAGTGGATCGCGCTCGTCGATCCGATTCCGGCGGGCTTCGAGATCCTGAACCCGAAGCTCGCCTCCGGCGCGGGTGGCACCGCGACGCCGACGAACACGCGCGGCGCGTGGTGGAACTCGATGACGTGGGACCACCAGGAGATGCGCGACGACCGCATGCTGTGGTTCGCCGACGACATGCGGTCGGGCAACTACACGCTCGCGTACCAGGCGCGCGCCACGATCGACGGGACGTTCAACGTGCTGCCGGCGACGATCGAGGCGATGTACGCCCCCGACGTGCGCGGCCGCACCGGCACGGCGACGGTGACGATCGCGAAGTAGCGGTCTACAGCGTGCCGCCGGTGGTCGGCGCGACCCACACCTCGTTCGCGATCGTCACGTGACCGGTGTCGTCGGGGACCGTGAGCGAGAGCTTCAGCAGCGATGCCGCGCACGCCTGCGTGAACTGCGCGTCGGTCAGCGTCTGTCCCGTGCCGAAGCGAACGTAGTGGCTGTACTGGCAGCTCGAGCACGGCTCGTCGAGCTCGACCGCGGCTTGCGCGCCGTCGGGCAGATAGAGCGTGCCGGTGCCCGACGAGCGGTCATTCTGACCCTGCGGATCCGTGACGAGCACGTACACGCGCAGGATCTTCGGCGAGTACATCGCGTGACACGACAGCTGCACGCCGCCGATGACCGGACCGCTCGCGTCGCCGGTGATCGGAAACTGCGTCGCCATCGCCGAGCCGGATCCACTGCCCGAGCCCGAGCCGGATCCACTGCCCGAGCCTGAGCCTGAGCCGGAGCCGCTGCCCGAGCCGGAGCCGCTGCCCGAGCCCGAGCCGCTGCCGCTGCCCGAGCCGCTACCATCGGTGTTCGCGTCGGGAGTCGGGTCGTCGTCACCGCCCGAGCCGTTGGACGACAGGCACGCGGCGGCGAACGTCACGGAAGCGATAACGAGTGGGGCGATGCGCATCGGGCGCGCAGCAAGCCAAAAGTCGCCCGCGATTTCCAGCGAAAACCTCGCGTGGCGCGAAATACCGCGCGCGGCGATTTATTCGCGCGAGGGAGCCCGATCGTGCGGCGAATACGCAACACGCTGCCGGCGTTGGACTTCCGTGCGCTACGTGCGAACGGCATGGCGATACGGCCGCTGGCTGATCGTCGCCGCGATGCTGCCGATGGTGATCGCGATCCAGCTCGCGATCGTGCTCGTGCACGTGTGGCCCTACGATCCGGCCGAGCTGGTCGCGACGACGGAGCCGCTGGTCCTCGTCGACGTTCGCGGCGAGCCGATCGCGACGTTCCAGGCCGCCGGCGCCGACCGCACGCACTGGACGAAGCTCGCCGACATCCCCGCGATCGCGGTGAGCGCCGTCATCGAGTCCGAGGACGAGCACTTCTGGGAGCACGAGGGCGTCGACGGGCGCGGCGTCGCGCGCGCGGTATGGCTGAACCTCCGGGGCGGACGCTTCGGCGGCTCGACGCTGACGATGCAGCTCGCGCGCATGCTCGAGACCGCGCACGAGGCGCGAACCATGTCCGCGAAGCTCCGCGAGTCGCTGCTCGCGCTGCGCATCGAGCGCGCGGTGGACAAGCGCACGATCCTCGAGCAGTGGATGAACCGCGCGTACTTCGGCAACGGTGCGTACGGCTTCGCGGCGGCGTCGGAGCTGTACTTCGGCAAGCCGCCCGCGGCGCTGTCGGACGCCGAGGCCGCCCTGCTCGCAGTGTTGCCGCGCGCACCGTCGGCGTACGACCCGCTCCACCACATCGATCGCGCGATGCGCCGTCGTGATCGCGTGCTCGCGATGCTCGTCGAGCGCGGCGTGATCGAGCCTGCGCGCGTCGACGAGATCGCCGCCACGCGCGTCGTGCCGGGTCGGTTCGCGCCGGTCAACCACGCGCCGCACTTCGCGCGCTGGGTGCTCGAGCAGCTGCCGCCGGACGTCCGCCACGCGGGCGGTCGCGTGCAGACGACGCTCGATCTCCAGCTGCAGCGCAACATCGCCGCGCGCGTCGCCGAGCAGGTCGCGCAGCTGCGCCGCCGCAACCTCGACCAAGCCGGCGTCGTCGTGCTCGACACGAAGACGAGCGAGGTGCGCGCGATGGTCGGCTCGGTGGCGTGGGACGGACCGGGCGGACAGATCAACATCACGACGCGCCGGCGCCATCCCGGCAGCGCCCTCAAGCCGTTCGTGTACGCGACCGCGATCGAGCACGGCGACTCACCGTTCACGATCGCGTGGGACGTGCGCGATACCTCGCCCGCGTACTTCGCGCCGAGCGCCGGCAAGGAGCACGGGCCCGTGCGCTATCGCGAGGCGCTCGCGAGCTCGTACAACTTCGCCGCGATCGACGTGATCGAGCGCGTCGGCGTGCCCGCGGTGATGTCGTCGCTCAAGAAGGCGGGCGTCGGCCAGCTCGACGGCGCACCCGAGGACTACGGGCTTCGCCTCGCGCTCGGCGCCGCGAAGGTGCGCTTGCTCGATCTCGCCGCGGGCTACGGCTTCCTCGTGAAGGACGGCTTCGTCGGCACGCCGCGCGGCGTGGTGTCGACCGTGACGTCGACCGGCCAGCGCTGGTCGCCGATGCGCGTCCCCGAGCGCCGCGTGTTCTCGCCCGAGACGTCGTGGCTCGTCATGGACATGCTCGCGGATCCGGAGGCGCGCCGCCCCGGCTTCGGCATGGAGCTGCCGTTCGATCTCCCGTTCCGCGTCGCCGCGAAGACCGGCACCGCGCGCGGCTTCGCGGACACGTGGGCGATCGCGGCGACGAGCGAGGTCATCGTCGGCACGTGGGCCGGCACCTTCGACGGCGTGCCGACCCAGGGCATCGTCGGCATGGACGCGGCCGCGCCACTCGCGCGCGATGCGCTGCTCGCGATCGCCCAGCGGATGACGCCGGCGCGCCTCACGCTGCCGCCGCAGCCGGCGTCGATCGAGAGCGTCGAGGTGTGCGCGACGTCGGGCCTCGCGCCGGCCCATCCGTGTCCGAGGATCGCCGACTACGCGAAGCGTGGCCACGCGCCGATCGCACCCGACACGTGGCACGACGAATTGGGCGCTGTTCACTACCCCACGCGCGCGGACGGGTGGTTGAAACGCCGTCGATTCGTATCGCGCAATTAGAGGTACGATGTCCGTGGGATGTCGACCGCGGGAGCCGTCAAGGCCACCAGCATTGGCGCCTACCAGCTGGTTCGCAAGATCGGCGAGGGAGGGATGGGCGAGGTGTGGGAAGCGGAGCACTCGATGATCGGGCGGCGCGCCGCGATCAAGTTCCTCCTCCCGTCGTTCACCACGAACCCCTCCACCGTCGAGCGCTTCTTCAACGAGGCCCGCGCCGTCGGTGTCGTCGCGGATCCCGGCATCATCCAGATCTACGACTTCGGTCACGAGGGCGACCAGGCGTACATCGTGATGGAGCTGCTCGAGGGCGAGGAGCTGTCGCGCCGGCTCAAGCGCCTCGGTCGCCTCACCGCGATCGACGCGGTTCGCCTCGCGAAGCAGATCGCGTCGTCGCTCGCGAGCGTGCACGACAAGGGCGTCATCCATCGCGATCTCAAGCCCGACAACGTGTTCCTCGTCGGTGATCCCGCGGTGACCGGCGGCGAGCGCACGAAGCTCCTCGACTTCGGCATCGCGAAGCTCACGCAGCACGACACGCAGTTCAAGACGCAGACCGGCGCGATGGTCGGCACGCCCGCCTACATGTCTCCCGAGCAGTGTCGCGCGACGCCGATCGATCACCGCAGCGACATCTACTCGCTCGGCGTGATGCTGTTCGTGATGGTCACCGGTCGCCCGCCGTTCATCGGCGAAGGCTCGGGCGACGTGTTGATCTCGCACGTGCGCGACGCTCCGCCGCGGCCCACGTCGATCCAGCGCGACGTGCCGCGCGAGGTCGAGAACATCATCATGCGCTGCCTCGAGAAGCAGCCCGACGCGCGCTACGCGTCCGCCGCCGAGCTGGTCGCCGCGTTGACCAAGGCGGAGAGCTTCCTCGCGTCGGGCGGCGGCTTCGAGCCGACCTCCGAGATCGTGGTGACGTACGACCCGGCCCCGATCCTCGAACGCCCGCGTCGCCGCCGAGGTTGGGTCATCGGAGGAGTCGCGCTCGCCGTCGCCGGTACGGGGATCGCGGTCGTCCTCGCGACACGCGGATCCGATCCACCCGCGCGCGCGAGCGACATGTCCCCGAGCACCAGCACGACGAGCCCGACCAACGCACCCGCTCCGCCCGGGCCGGGGTCGGGCGCGACGCCCCCCTCGGGCTCCGCATCGGCTGCCCCCTCTGCGATAGGATCGTCCGCGGACGCCGTTCCCGACGCGGGTATCGCCGAGACGACGCCGACACCGGTCACGACGCCGGCGCAGACCAAGCCGACCCAGACCAAGTCCACCACCCGGACCAAGCCCACCCAGACCAAGCCCCCTGCGACGCGCACGAGACCGAAACCCGAGACCAAGCCCGCGCCGCGCCGCGATCCCCCCGAGCCCCATGTCACGCCTCCTGTCATCGATCGCGGCGATTAGCCTCGCGCTCTCTCCGGCGCACGCGCAGAGCGTCGAAGCCGAGACGCTGTTCGTCGACGGCGAGAAGGCGATGGCCGCCGGCCAGTACGACAAGGCGTGCGAGGCGTTCGCGGCGTCGAACCGAATCGAAGAGCGCGCGGGAACGTTGATCAACCTCGGGCTGTGCGAGGAGAAGCGCGAGCGATTCGCGTCCGCGTGGATCGCGTTTCGCGAGGCGCTCACGCGCGTGAAGGATCCGGTCAAGAAGCAGGTCGCGACGGAGCGCTCCGCGGCGGTCGAGGCGAAGATGTCGTACCTGACGATCGAGCTGCCCGACGCGAGCAAGGTCGACGGGCTCGCCGTCACGCGCGATGGTCAACCTGTCGACCCCGCGCTGTTCGGCCGCGCGATCCCGATCGATGGCGGCAAGCACACCGTCGTCGCGCGCGCGCCGGGACGCACGGCATGGACCGGCGACGTCATGATCGCGAACGAGCGCGACAAGTCGACCGTGCTGATCCCGCTCCTCGCGGCGGAGACGACGACCGGCGTGGCCCCGCCGATCGAGCGCCCACCGGCGATCGAGACGAGCAATCGCCATCGCGGGCTCGTGATCGCGTTCGGCACGGTCGCGGTCGCCGGCCTCGCCGTCGGCGTGTACGGCAGCGTTCGCTCGCGCCAGCTCGACACCGACGCGAACGGTCTGTGTCCGGACCTCTCGATGCCGTGCGCGGACGCCGATCGCGCGAACGACCTCCTCGATCGTCGCGACACGCACGCGCTCGTCGCGAACCTCGGCTTCGGCGTCGCGGCGGTCGGCGCGCTCGCCGCCGGCATCGCGTGGTACACGGGGCGCTCGTCACCCCGTGCAGATGTCGCTGTCGTTCCGATGCGAGATGGTGCGAACATCATGGTGAGGGTTGGATTCTGATGCGCGCTCTACTGCTCGCCGTGCTCGTCACGAGCTGTCGCTACGAAGGCGGACGCTTCACGTCCGGCGAGGTCGACGCACCGGCCGGCGACGACGCGACGCCCGACGAGATGGTCGACACGCTCATGGTCGGCTGCGAGGGCCACTGGAAGTTCGACGAGGACGACTGGACGGGCGGCATCGTCGACAGCTGCGGCGGCGATGACAACGGCGAACCGTCGGGGAGCGCGCTCCTCGAGGTCGACTCGCTGCGCGGCAGCACGGCGCGAACGACGGACGGCTGCATCACGATCCCCGACTCGCCGCGCATGCGCCCCGGCGCCGCGTTCACCGCGAGTGCCTGGATCAAGCCGAACTGCACGTGCGACGACGAGGGCATCATCGCGAAGCGCACCGGGTTCGGCGATGACTCCGCGTTCGCGCTGTACCTGACGAAGAACGGCGGCGTCGACTACCACCTGTGGATCGACGTCGACACCGAGGACAATCGCTTCGAGCACACCGGCGACACGTTCGCGATGGGATGGCGGCTCGTGACCGTGACGTTCGACGGATCGCAGCCGCGCGACGAGCGCGTATCGATCTATCTCGACGGCGCGTTCAAGACGCATGCGCCGGAGGACGCGACCGTGGTGCGCGATCCGACGGGAACGCCGCCACCGGTGTCGATCGGCTGCTTGCCGAACGGCGGCACCTCGCTCAACGGTCTCCTCGACGATGTCGCGATGTGGTCCCGCGCGCTGTCCCCGGCCGAGGTCCAGGCGTGGTACGCGCGCACGCTACCGCCGTGAGGTCAGTCCGCCGCGGGTTTCGTCTTCTCGACCCCGCGTGGTGACAGCGCGGGCGAGCACGCGAGCACACCGTCGGTGATCGCGAGCGCCGTCGACGTCAGGTCGGCGACGGCGTCCGCTCCGATCACGTCGCGCATCGCGGGATACACGATCACGAGCGACGCGATCATCTCGATCACGAGATCGCGACGGCCCGCCTGTTCGAGCGTCGTCGCGAAGCCCTTCGCGAGGAGCGTCTGCAGGAGCTCGGCGCTGCCGTACGCGCGCCATCCGTCCGGCAACGCGGGTGCCTCGATCCGCTCCGGCGCGATCGTCGACGGCAGCTCCGCCGCGTACGCGCTGCTCATGCCGACCGCGACGCGCACGGACTTCGCGACGTGCAGCGCGCGCTCGATCGCCTCGTCCTTCGGCAGGTCGTCTCCCGCGCCGACGCGCTTGAGCAGCACGTGCGGGAACGCGCGGTCGATCTCGCACGTCACGATGCTCACGACGCCGCCGATGCGGAACGGCACGTCGACGGGGAGCCACGCCCACTCGCCGCGACGCTCGCGCAGCGTCTCGAGATCGAACGCGGTCACGTCGATGTCGTGCGCGTTGCGCGACACGATGCCGTACAGCATGCGGCTCTCGAAGCCACCGTCCGACAGCGTCCACAGCGCGGTCTTCTGCAACGCTTGCGGAAGATGCGTGAGATCACCGACGGGCCGCAGCCCGGCCGCCGTCGCGGACGCGTCCGTGCGCGCCTTGCGCACCACGCTCCGGCCCATGAGCCACGCGAGCCCGGCGCCGAGGATCGCGTACAAGGTCCAGCCGGGCACGGTTGCACGCTAGCACGTCACGACAGCAGCGAAAGCTGGCGCTGCTCGTGCGCGAGCAACCACTTCTTCATCGGCAACCCACCCGCATAGCCGGTCAGGTCTCCGCTCGCCCCGATCACGCGATGACACGGCACGATGATGCCGAGCGGGTTACGTCCGTTCGCCGCGCCCACCGCGCGACTCGCGGTCGGTCGCCGCAGCTTCGTCGCGAGCTGTCCGTACGTCCGGGTCTCGCCGAACGGGATCGCGCGCAGCAGCATCCACACCTTCTGCTGGAACTCGGTGCCCTCCGGCGCGAGTGGAAGATCGAACACCGTCCGCTCACCCGCGAAGTACGCGCCGAGCTGCTCGGCGGCGCGATCCAGGATCCGCGCCCTCCCCGCGCGCGCCTCGGGCGGCGTCTGCATCCCCGCGTAGACGCCGACCAGTGCGTCGCCGCGCGCGAGCAGCCTCAGCTCGCCGACCGGGCTCGCGATCGTCTTCATCAGCAGCGGTTCGAGGATCTCGCTCATCATCGGAATCTCCCAGGCTGGTCCACAAGTGCATCACCGCGTACGAGCGATACGGTCGCCACGCGGCGGATCGCTGCTCGCACTCGCGCGGAGTCCCGCGCAGCGCCTTCTTCACGCCGAGGTCTGCCGCCGGAAACGCATCCGGTACGTGCAGCGCGCGCATCGCGAGGTAGTGCGCCGTCCACGGGCCGATCCCCGGCAGCGCGACGAGGCTCGCGACGAACGCGTCGAGATCGTGGGCGTGCTCGAGCTGCACGCGCTTCGCCACGATCGCCCTCGCGAGCTCGATGATCGCCGCCGCGCGCGCACCGGGCATCCCGATCCTCGCGACGCGATCGACGCTCAGCCTCGCGACGACCTCCGCCGGCGGAAAGCACCACGCGAGGTCACCGCCCGCGTACGCCGTGCCGAACGCGGCCGCGAACCGCCCCGCGAGCGTGGTCGCGCCCGCGACGGAGACTTGCTGCCCGAGCATCGCGCGCACGGCGGCCTCGAACGCGTCGAACGCCCCCGGCAAGCGCAGCCCCGGCCGCGCGCGCACGAACGGCGCGAGCACCGGATCCGCGCCGAGCACGCGGTCGATCGCGTCGGGCCGCGCATCGAGATCGAACTGCCTTCGCACGCGCGCGACGATCGGCATCAGGTGAGGCACGAGCTCGGGCGATACGTCGAGCGAGAGCGCCGCTCGACGAGCTCGCTCGTCGCCCGCGCCTGTCTCCCGACTGCCATACGGGCGCACGCGGATCACGCCCGCGACATCGCCGATCGTCACGACGCGTCGATAGTCGTCGTCGCCGACGAGCTCGACGCCGGGGATCGCGCGCGCGCGGAGGAACGCGAGCATCGCGGGCCAGTCGTACGGCGCGCGGTAGTCGAGCCGCAGCGTCGCGCCGACCGAGGCCGATGCATCCGCGTGCGTGCGCCGGATCTTCGTCGGGGCCGCCTTCATGCGCTCGATGAACGCCGCATTGAACCGGCGCACGCTGCGAAATCCAGCGGCGAACGCGACCTGCGTGATCGGCAGCGCGGTGTCCTGCAACAGCTGCTTCGCGAGGCCGAGGCGGCGCGACAGCGCGAGCTCGATCGGCGACACGCCGAGGCGCGCTTCCGTCACGCGGCGCAGGTGGCGCGCGGTGACGCCGAGCTCCGCGGCGAGGTCCTCGACAGAGGCGTCGTTGAGCGCGCCTTCATTGATCCTGCGCGCCGCGGACGCGACGAGCGCGTCGACCGCGTCGACATCGGCGTTGCCGGGCGCGAGCTCGGGCCGGCAGCGAAAGCAGGCTCGGAAGCCGGCCGCTTCGCACTGCGCGGCGGTCTCGCGAAACGACACGCGCGCGCGTCCGGGCGTGCGCGCCGGGCAGATCGGACGGCAGTAGATGCCGGTCGTCGACACGCAGACGAAGAACACGCCGTCGAACCGCGGGTCGCGCGCGAGGATCGCGGCGTAGCAGGCATCGTCCGAGAGCGCGAGCACGGAGCATGGGTACCACGCGGTGGTGGACCCGACTGGCCGTTTCCGGACACCGGAGCAACAAGCTCGGTGATGGCGTCGACGAGGAGCTACACGGGATCGGCGATCAGCGACACCGCGCTGGACGGCAGCTCCTCGATCACCTCGGGCACCTCGGGCGCTTCGGGCACCGCGCGCACCTCGATGCTCGGGTTCGTTCCCTCTGCGAGGATCGCGGGCGTGACGACGGCACCGGCAGGCTCCTCGCGGCGCGTGATGACGTCGACGAGCTCGGCGCGGGACGCGGCATCGAGGGCCTTCCACTCCTCGGCCGTGATCATGAGCCCCGCGACCGCGATATCACCCTTCATGGTTTCACTTTCATGGTGGGTCGACGGCTCCGCAAGTTTTCGTGCTAGACGCAGGCGTGGCCCGTGAAGTCACCCATCGTTACGTCGATCCGCTCGCCCAGGTGTGGCTCGCGGCGGCGCGCGAGATCGGCCTGCGTGTCGTCCGCACATCGGACGCTTATGCAACTACAGATGGAAGAGGGACGCTCGCGATCGCGACGATCGAGGGCATGGACGCGGACGACAGCCTCGCGCAGATGATCTTTCACGAGCTGTGTCACTCGCTCGTCGAGGGCGAGGACTCGTTTCGCGCGCCCGACTGGGGGATGGACAACACGGGCCCCGACCACGACTTTCGCGAGCACGCCTGCCTGCGCGTGCAGTGGGTGCTGACCGGTCGCCACGGTCTGCGCGCCGTGTTCGCGCCGACGACGGAGTTCCGCACGTCGTTCTGGAGCACGCTGTCGGGTGACGTGCTCGCGGATCGCACCGATCCAAGTGTTCAGCTCGCGGTCGCGGCGTTGCGGCGGGTGAGCAAGCCACCGTGGGGTCCCGTCCTCGAGCGAGCGCTCGCCGCGAGCGAACAGATCGCGCGCGCGGCCGCGGCGATCGCGCCGGATCCGACGAGCCTCTGGTCGCTCGTCGCACCACCACGCGCGATGCACCCGACGGGGTTGTTCGCGGGCGACGCGAGCGGCACGTGCGGTGACTGCGCGTGGCGTCACGAGGTGCGCGGTGTCATGCGCTGCCGGCAGGCCGACGCGAAGATCGACCCGGCGTGGAGCGCGTGCGAGCGGTACGAGGCAGCGCTCGACTGCCAGACGTGTGGCGCGTGCTGTCGGGCCGCGTACCACTCCGTGGAGGTCGGGAGGCGCGATCCGGTCGTGCGCGCGCAGCCGAGCTACATCGTCGATCGCGGCACGTACCTCGAGATCCGGCGGAGCGGCGATCGATGCAGCGCCCTCGAGGGCGGGGAGCGAATCGCCGGAACGCAGACTCGATTCGCGTGCGCGATCTACGATGATCGTCCGCGGACGTGCCGCGAGTTCACGCTCGGCAGCGATCACTGTCTGACCGCACGGCGACGCGTCGGGTTGACCCTGTAGCCGCGTCGCCGGGCGCGAAGCGAACCATCCCCGCCCGTGCGATACGAGCGATGCGAACACCGACGCCGCCTGTCAGCTCCCCACCGGCGCGTTGATGCACGTCGGCTTCGACGAGGGCACCGGGACGATGGCGACCGATCCGGTCAGCGGCCTCGTCGGCACGCTCGCGGGTGCGAGCTGGCGGGCCGGGCGCTCGGGCACCGCGATCGAGATCGGTGGCGACGGCGCGACCGTCATGGAGTTCGGCCCCGAACGCCGCGGTCAACATGCTATCGCCGATCACCGTCTGCGCGTGGGTGATGGCCGACACCGAGCCCACCGTCAACATGAACGTCGTCGACAAGACAACGAACGCGAGCGTCGGCGGCTGGGCGCTGTTCCTCCAGGGCTCCGACACCAGCAGCGCCGTTCGCGCCGGCATCATGGGCAGCTCGGGCGCATACAAGTACGGCGTGACCGATCTTCCGCTCGGTCAGTGGAACCACATCTGCGGCGTGTGGAACGGCAACCCGGGGGTCGGCGCGTTGCGCGTCTACCACAACGGTGTCGAGGACGACGAGGACATGTCGAACGCGCCGGGCGGCGGTCCCTATGACGACTCCGCGAACCCGCTCCGCATCGGGGGCAATCCCGCCGACGGAACGTTCACGCTCGACGGAGCCGTCGACGACTTCATCCTCTACAACCGGATCCTGGCGGCTGACGAGATCGCGATGATCCACGCCTGCCCGCCCTGATCACGCGGCGAGACGGCTCAGCCCTCACCACCGGGTGGGCGACCGCCACCGGGGCCGGGCTGCGTCGGCGGGCGCGGGCGCGGCAACGCGGGAGGCGTCGACACGACGTGCGCCGGCGGCGAGCCACCGCCGAGTCGGTTCACCGCGGCGGCGAGATCGACGCCGAGGATCTGCTTGATCTGCTCGGCGGTGACCGCGGACTTCACGGCGAAGTTGTTGCCCCCGTTCGCCAGCTCCTTGTCGATCACGGTGACCTTGTCGATCGGGATGTCACCGACGGTGCTCATCATCGTGTTGATCAGGCGCTGCAGCTTCTGCGCGACGAAGATCTGCCGCGCGCTGTCGCCGGCCTGGCCCCACGTGTTGCCGAGCGAGCGAATCGCCGCGGCGGACGCCTTGCCTTCCTCGACGATCTTCGAGGCGACGCCCTTCGCCTGCGCGACCATCTGCGCCTTCTTCGCCTCCGCCGGCTTCACCTTGTCGGCGATCAGCTGGAACCGCACCTGCGCGAGCCGCGCCTTCTGCACGTCGAGCTCGGCGGTCGCCTTCGCGACGAGCGCGTTGACCTGACCGCGGGACTCCGCGATCAGCGCACCCTTGCGCGTCTGCGCTTCTGCGATGCGGCGCTGGCCCTCGGCGCGCGCCGTCTGGATCTCGGCGTCGATCTTCGACATCTCCTGGTTCATCAGGTTCGAGGCGGAGTTCTCCTGGGACAGCGCGTGGTTGTCGGCCTCGGCGATGCGCGACCGCTTGAGGAGCTCGGCGGTCTGCCGGCGACCGAGCGACTCGAGGTAACCCTTGTCGTCGGAGACGTGCTGGATCTTCAGCGTCGTGAGGTCGATGCCGAGGCGACCGAGATCGTGATCGGCTTCGTGGAGCAGCGCGGCCGCGAACTTCTCGCGATCGTTGTTGACCTCCTCGGGCGTCAACGTCGAGAGGACGCCGCGGAGGTTACCCTCGAGCGTCTCGCGGGCGACCGTCATGATCTGCTCGCGCGTCATGCCGAGCAGGCGCTCGATCGCGTTCGCGAGCTGCGCGGTCTTGCCGCTGATCTTGATGTTCGCGATGCCCTGGACGTTGAGCGGGATGCCGCCCTTCGAGAACGCGCCGGTGACGCGCAGCTCGATGATCATGTTCGTGAGGTCCATGCGATCGACGACCTCGATCAGCGGGATGCGGATGCCGCGCCCGCCGCCCTGCACGATGCGATAGCCGACGGTCTTCTCCTGACCCGGGATGCGCCGGTGGCCGCCGGAGAAGATGATCACTTCGTTCGGCGAGCAGATGTAGATGATGCGGGAGATGATGATCCCGATCAGGACGAGAGCGCCCAGGATCGAGACCGTTGCGACGACGATGACGTTACCCATGATCAGCTCCTCACGAGCGGCGTGGGGTTGCCGGTGATGACCTTCGCGATGTCGACGCCGAGGGTCTTCGTGACCTGCTCGAGCAACGCCGCGACCGTGGCGGGATACGCCGCCGCGTACGACGGGATGGTCTTGCCATCGCCGCCATCGATCAGGTTGACCTCGCCGACCTTCACGCGCTGCGCCGCCTTCGCGACGTCGCCGAAGATCGTGTCGAGGTGCTGCAGCACGAACATGTCCATCGCGCGCCCGCCGCTCTCCTTCCACGCCGACGCGACCTCCGCGAGCGAAGCGGCCATCGCTTCACCATCGGCGGAGATGGTCGCGGCCTGGCCCGCCGCGAACAGCTCGCGGATCTGGGCGTCGATCTCGGCGGGAATCTTCACGTCGGCCTCGAGGCGAAGCTGCTCGAGCTCGCCGCGGATCTGCTGCAGCTGGAGCTCGGACTCCGCGCGAGCTTGCTGCCCCGCCGCCTCGGCGCGCACCTCCTCGGCGCGCGCTTCGGCATCGACCTCCGCCTTGATCTGGCGCAGCTCGTTCTGCTTCCGTTGCACGGCGGCCTGCGCGTTCGTCATCGCGACCTCGCCGCGAGCGCGCGCTGCCGCTTCCGCCTGCTCGGCGGCGCGAACCGCATCGGACTCCGCGATCTCGGCACCGCGCAGGATCTCGGCGATGCGCTGGCGACCGATGCTCTCGAGGTAGTTCCGGTCGTCGGCGATGTGCTGGACCTTCAGCACGTCGAGCTCGAGGCCCATCTTGTCGAGATCCGGCTTCGCGGACGACTCGAGCTGCTTCGCGAACTTCAGGCGATCCTCGTTGACCTCTTCGGGCGTCAGCGTGGCGAGCACGCCGCGGAGGTGACCTTCGAGCGTCTCCTTCGCGACGCGGGCGATCTCCCGCGTGTCCTTGCCGAGGAACTGCTCGATCGCGTTACCGACCAGGCGCGGATCCGTCGACACCTTGATGTTCGCGATCGCGTGCACGTTGAGCGGGATGCCGCCCTCCGAGTACGCGCCGTTCACGGCGATCGGCACCGAGATCAGCGAGACGTCCATGCGATCGACCGTCTCGACGACGGGCACGCGCATGCCACGGCCGCCGAACACGACGCGATACCCGACGTCACGACCGTCGAGCTTGTGCCGCCGGCCGGAGAAGATGAGGATCTCGTTCGGACGACAGATCCTCAGCAGGTAGCGATACACGACGAGGAGAAACAGCAGCACGGCACCGCCGGCTGCAATGCCTCCTAGAATCTCGGGTGGGATCTTGTCCATGCGAACCTCCGGTTGAGAACGACAACACTCGCCGATCGCGAGCCCACGGCTCGTGTCGACTCCAAACTACGCCAGCGACCTCGTCCGGTTCCCTCCCGGACGGTCTCGACGCTACATCTCGGCCTTGGAGACGAGCAACGACCCGCGCTCGCCTTCTGCGACGATCAGCACCTGCGCGCCCGACGGCAACTCGACGCCATCGTCGACGATCGTCGCTACGAAGTCCTCTGCCTTGCCTTTGAGCTCCACGCGAACTTTTCCCGGACGATCTTTTCCGACGGGCAGGAGCAGCGTCCCGGTCGTGCCGACGAGCTCGGTAGCTTCGACACTGGTCGACACGCTCGCTTTGGTCACCTTCCGCACGACGAGCACCGCGACCGAGCCCGCCGCCCAGCCGATCGCCGCGGCGCCGATCGCCGACACGACCGAACCGGAGCCAAGCTTGGTCAGCGCGTAGCCCGCGCCGCCACCGAACGCGAGGAGGAACACCCAGAACCGCATCGATCCGACGGGCGCCCACGCGAGCCCCACGTCGGCGTCGCCTCCATCGCCGTGGTCCGTGTCCTTCCCGCCGAGGAGCAATGACGCGGCGAGGAGCGTGACTCCGAAGGCGACAGCAGCGAGATAGATAGCGGTCAACGTTCCCCCGATTCCCGATTTGATGTCCTTGATGGTGCGCACGGTTGCGCCTTCGAGCAAGCGCTTCGTCCGGTGACGTTTCGATGGCGCCGCGATGCGCTAACTTCCATGAATGCGCTGGTTCCTCGTCGTGCTCGCCACCCTGGCGATCGCCTGCACGCCGACCCAAGGACCCGCGCCACCCCAACGTCCGCCAACGCCGCTCGAGCTCGTCGAGCGCAGCGCGGATCTCGACGGGCGCATCGTCGGCCCGAGCGACGCCTCCGCGACGATCGTCGTGTCGTTCGCGTCGTGGTGCGTGCACTGCCGCGATCACCTCGCGGTCATCGATGCGGTGCGCGCCGCCCACCCGCGCGTGCGGATCCTCGGCGTGAACTACAAGGCGCACGAGGAGTACGCGAGCCGCGGCTCGAGCGACGCCGTGCGCGCATACGTTCGCGAGAGTGCGCCGTGGCTGCGCGTCGTTCCGATCGGCGGCGACGTGTTTCGCGCGCTGGGCGCACCTCCGAAGGTGCCGACGATCTTCGTGTTCGATCGCGGCGGCGTGCTGGTCGAGACCTACGACCGGCGCGCTCGCGCGTTGCC
This sequence comes from uncultured Kofleriaceae bacterium, assembly GCA_964617845.1. Lineage (GTDB taxonomy): Bacteria > Myxococcota_A > Polyangia > Haliangiales > Haliangiaceae > JABFXX01. The sequence continues at coordinate 172,307 of CAZUAR010000016.1, forward strand.
CGACGCCGCCGAGCTGGACGCGCTATTGAGGCGAATCCGTGGCTCGTGATCGTCCGCGCAGGAACACGACGTAGACGAGTCCGCCGAGCGCGGTCATGCCGAGCCCGAGCGCGCTCGGCGCGGGCGACGTGATGACGGTGTTCACGAGGAGCAGCGTCGCGACGACGACGAAGATCACCGGGACGACCGGGAAGCCGGGCACCTTGAACGAGCGCGGATGATCCGGCGCGCGCTTGCGCAGCAAGAGGACGGAGCCCGCGTTGAGCGCGTAGAACATCCACGACGCGAACACGACGGCGTCGGTGATCTGATCGAACCGCGCGCTGAGCGCGTAGATGCACGCGAGCCCGCCCTGGACGAGCACCGCGGTCGCAGGGACGCGCGCGACGTTCAGCTTCGCGAGCGCGCGTGGAGCGAGCCCGTCGCTCGCGACCGCGTACGGGACGCGCGCGCCGGTGAGCATCGAGCCGTTCATCGCGGACAGCGCGCTGATCGTCATCGCGATCGCGAGCGCCGCGGCCGCCGTCGTGCCGAGGAACTGCGTCGCCGCTTTCTGCGCGACGGCAGGTGCATCGGGGTATGCCACCGAGCTCGACGTGGCGACCTCGTCGAACGGCAGCGCGTGGAAGTAGCCGATGTTGACGAGCGCGTAGATCGCGAGCACGCCGAGCGCGCCACCGACGATCGCGAGCGGCAGGTTGCGCCCCGGATCGCGCACCTCGCCGGCGGCCATCGGCAGGTTGTTCCAGCCATCGTACGCCCACAGCGCCGAGAGCAGCAGCGCGCCAAACGCGCTCGCGCCCGGGAACTCGCCGGCGTCCCCGACGCGCGACCAGTCACCCGACGGAGCGAGGAGCGCGCCCGCGGCGATGCCGAGGATCATGACGACCTTGATCACCGTGAGCACGGTCTGCAGCGAGCCGCCGCGCCGCACGTTCAAGCAGTTCACCGCGGTGAAGATCGCGATCAGGCCGATCGCGACGGGCACCTGGCCGCCGACCCGATCGATCGGCAACACCGGCGCGAGGAACGTCGCGCTGCCGACGGCGTACGCGGCGATCGATCCCGGCGTCGCGATCCAGAACCGGTTCCACGCGTAGAGGTAGCCGAGCAGCGGACCGTACCCCTTGCGCAAGTAGACGTACTCGCCGCCGGCGGCGGGATACATCGCGCCGAGCTCCGCGTACGTCATCGCGCCCGCGAGCGAGAGCAAGCCGGCGACGCCCCACGCCGCGAGCACCCACACCGCGCTGCCACCGACCTGCGCCATCACGCCGGCCTTGAGGAACACGCCGGTGCCGATGATCGTGCCGATCGTCAGCGAAGCAGCGGCCCACGGACCCAGTCCGCGCTGGAGACCGCGGTCGGTCACCGTCGCGATGCGATCCAGGCGTCGACCACGCCGTCGAGAACCGGCAGCGTCACGGCACCTACGCCCAGCACGGCGGCATGGAATCCCTTGAGGTCGAACTTGTCGCCGAGCTGCTGCTTCGCGTTCGCGCGCAGCTTCAGGATGTGGAGCTGTCCGACCTTGTACGCGAGCGCTTGCCCGGGCCACCCGATGTAGCGGTCGACCTCGTTGGAGATGTTCACCTCGGTCAACGCGGTGTGCTCGCGCATGTATTGCTCGGCCTGCTCGCGCGACCATCCCATCGCGTGAATGCCGGTGTCGACGACCAGCCGCGACGCGCGCCACGCGTCGTAGCTGAGCTTGCCGAGGCGATCGAGGTCCGACGAGTAGAGGCCGATCTCGTCGGCGAGCACCTCGGTGTACAGCGCCCAGCCCTCGACGTACGCGGTCGAGCCGTCGAGCTTGCGGAACGCGGGCATCGCGCCGAGCTCCTGCGCGTACGCGATCTGCGTGTGGTGTCCCGGAATCGACTCGTGCCACGTCAGCGCCTCGAGCTCGAACCGCGGCCGCGTCTCCGGCCTGTACGTGTTGACGAAGTACTCGCCGGGCTTCGAGCCGTCGTAGTGCGGCTGCCGGTAGTACGCGATCGTCGTGTACGGCGCTTCGTACGCCGGGATCTCCCGCATGATGCAGTCGGTCTTCGGCAGCGTCGAGAACACCGACGGTGTCGCGGCCTTCGCGCGATCGAGCGCCTTCTGCGCGGTCGCCAGGATCTCCTCGCCCGACGTGAAGTACAGCGTCTTGTCGGTGCGCAGGCGCGCGATCGTGTCGGCGAGTGAGTGCGTGCCGAGCACCTTGCCGCCGAGCGCGGCGATCTCGGCATCCGTGCGCGCGATCTCGGCGCGCCCGAGCGCGTGCAGCTCGGCCGGCGTCATCGGCAGTCCGACGTGCGACGCGATCGTCGCGCGATAGCACGCGTCGCCGTCGGGGAGACCGGCGAGCCCCTCCTTCTCCGTGCGAGCCTGCGGGAGCACGCGATCGCGGAGGAAGTCGCGCAGCCTGGTCATCGCGGGCGCGATCGATGTCGCGACGACCTCGCGCAGAGCTGCGAGCTGCGCCGGGTGGACCTTGGCCCACGCGGGCCGTGCCATCGCCCAGTCGTCGACGGGCTTCGCGAGCTCGGTGTCGAGCTGCTCGATCGCGCGGCGCACCTTCTCCGCGGCGGCGACACGCCCCGACGCGAGCCCCGTCGCCAGGTTCTCGATCATGTCATCGACGAGGAGCGCACCGATGCGCATTCGCGCGACGAGGTTGTCCGCGTCCCGCGCCGTCCTGACGCCGTGCGACTCGACGAGATACGACAGCTCGCCGAGCAAGCTCCCGCCGCCGTTCTCGACGGCCCACTCGTGGAGCTTGCAGACGTCGAGCCCGCGATCGACCTCGAGCTTCTCGCGCATCAGGGCATACGTGATCGCGTCGGCGCCATCGAGCGACCGCGCGTCCATCGCGACGAGCCGCGCGATCAGCGCGTCGCGTTCGCGGGTGTACTCGTCGATCGCGGCCTTGTTCCGGCGCGCCATCTGATCGTCGTATCGATGATCGCCGAGCGTGGTCGCGTAGGTGGGCGACCACTTCATCGTGAGCTCCCACTGGTCGGCGAGCACGGCTCTCAGGGTCGGATCGGTGACGCCCGCGACGGCGTCGGCAGCGAGTGGTGAGGTGGACATCGGCGTTGGCCTTTGCGGCGCTTGGCATGCCATCGCGACACAGGCGATCGCGGTGGCCCAACGCCGGATCATGGTGCTCGTATTGTGTAGATTGCGGCCGTGCAGGTCCATCTGTTCGACGGCACGTACGAGCTGTTTCGTGCGTTCTTCGGCGCTCCGCCCGTGCAGCACGGTGGTCGCGAGGTCGGCGCCACGCGCGTCCTCATGAGCGCACTGTGGCGCCTGCTGAAGAACAAGACCGTGACCCACGCAGGCGTGGCGTACGACCACGTGATCGAGTCGTTCCGCAACGATCTGTTCCCCGGCTACAAGACCGGCGAGGGCATCGCCGAGGCGCTCCTCTCCCAGTTCGAGCTCGCGGAGCGCGCGGCCGCGGCGCTCGGTGTCGTCGTGTGGCCGATGATCGAGTTCGAGGCCGACGATGCGATCGCGACCGCCGCGCATCGCTGCGCGCAGGATCCGCGCGTCGACAAGGTGCTGCTCGCCACCGTCGACAAGGACATGTGTCAGTGCGTGATCGATCAGCGCGTCGTGTGCTGGGACCGGTGGAAGGACCAGACGCTCGATCGCGATGCCGTGATCGCGAAGCATGGCGTCCCGCCGGCGTCGATCCCGGATCTGCTCGCGCTCGTCGGTGACACCGCCGACGGCATCCCCGGCCTCGACGGCTGGGGCAAGAGCTCTGCCGCGAAGCTGCTCGCGCACTACGGCCACATCGTCGACATCCCCGCCGACCACACCACGTGGAAGGTCAGCGTCCGCGGCGCCGACAAGCTCGCCGCGACGTTGAACGCGAACCGCGAGACGGCGGAGCTCTATCGCGTGCTCGCGACGCTGCGGATCGACTGCCCGATCCCGTGCTCGCCCGACGAGCTCGAGTGGCGCGGCGTCGATCGCGACAAGCTCGGCGCCGTCTGCGAGGAGCTCGGCGTATCGGCCGACAACTTCAAGCTGTGATCACTTCACGACCGACGTCTTCACGCGCAGCGTGTAGCTCTCGGGGAACTTGATCCTCGTCGCGACGATCTTGAAGCAGTTCGCCATCTCGTTGCCCGCCTTGGCCGGCAGCTCGAACGAGGTGATGCCCTTGTCGACGACCACCACGATGTCGAGCGGCGTCGCGTCCTTCAAGCACGCACCGATCATCGAGCGCGCTTCCGCGATGCGCTTCTTCACGACGACATCGGGTGCGACCATGTTCTTCTCGGCGTCGTCCGCCGTGTCGGCCGGCGGCGGCGGCGCCGGCGCCCGCGAACCGACCACCGCGGACTCGGTGGTGGCTGTCTTCGACGGTGCAACCTCGCGCGGCCCCTCGTCGACGGGCTTGCTGTCCTTGTCGGCCACGCGACCGCCACCGCCCCCCTTCGCGATCCGATCGGGTTCGGGCGGAGGCGCCCCGCCACCCGGCACCGGCGCCGGCGCTGGTGCGGCGGCCGCTTCCTCGGTCGTTGTCGGCGTGATCGGCGCCGCCGGCGCCATCGCGCCCTGCGGTGCCGGCGCGGTGTTCGTCGTGGTCACCGTCTCGCGCTCGGCGTGGCGACCGGCGGCGAGCGTCGCCTCGTCGACCTTCGCCGCCGGAGAGTCCTGCTTCGGCTGCTTCCATGCGAGCGACTCGGAGACGAGCTGCTTCTTGTTCGGCCCGAGCTCCCACGTCGCGTTGTTGTGCGCGAGCACGATGCGCACGTTGGAGCTCGCGCCCGTCTCGATGACGTCGTCGCCTGAAATCTCCTGACCGGCGGCGAGCGAGCGCTTCGCGGCTCCTCGCGTCGCGCTCACCTCGCCGGTCGCTTCCACGACCGTTCCCACGGCGACGCCGGGCTGAACCGCGGGTGCGTCACTCTTGCCCTTGCACGCTGACGCAGTCGATAACGCGAGTACTCCCACCAAGAGCGAGCGCAGCATGCGGCGATTATGGCTTGGCGGAGGCGAGCGGGCCACGCATGATGGCGCCCGTGCGTGTCATCGTTGTTTGCATTGCCTTCCTCGTCGCGTGTGGAGGCAAAGGCGAGGGAACGACCGCCAATCGCACCAAGCTCAAGGCGGCCGTGCTCGGGCTCGCGCGCGACACCCACACCGGCGAACCGGTCGCGATGGCGGACATCGAGCTGATCGGTCCGAGCAAGCGAAAGACGCTGACCAACAAGAACGGCCTCTACACGATCGATGGCCTCGCCGCGGGCACCTACACGCTCAAGGGCGTGTTCGCGGGACAGCCGGTCCAGATCACGAAGATCCCGGTCCACGACGGCGAGGCCGTCTACGTCGATGTGATGTTCACGCTCGGCGATCCGCAGCCGATCCTCGTCGTGTTCGGTGATCGCTCCGCGGAGATCACGCGGTATCGACCGAAGAACATCCAGCCGTCGGCGATCCTGATCGAAGGCACCGTCAGCGACGTGCAGACGCGCGAACGCGTCATCGGCGCGGTGGTCACGGCGGTCTACACCGACGCCGCGAAGCAGATGCACACCGAGCAGACGATCACCGACGATCACGGACGCTATCGGTTCGAGAACCTGCCGCCGGGGTCGTACACGATCAGCGCGTACTACTCGATCAGCGGACGCGCGCAGGTCGAGATGCAGCGCGGCGTCGACGTCACGGCGACCGAGGCGGTGATCGTGCCGCTCGTGATCGAGCTCAACAAGTAGATCAGTCGAACCAGAACCGCGCGCCGATGTTGCCTTCGAAGTGCGGACCGAAGCGATCGCGGTAGCCGTAGAAGAAGTCCGCGACGAACGTGATCTGCACGTAGATATCGAGCGGCACGTTGTTGAAGTCGAACGCGAGGCCGAACGGGACGCGGATGCCGATCGCGCCGTAGCGATCGTCGTTGCGATTGTCGAAGTCATCCCAGCTCCAGAACCGCATCCCGACACCGATGAAGAACGGCAGCTTGAACGTCGGGTTCTCGACGAGCGACTTCGGGTGCCACAGGTGATCGAGGTAGAGGTGGACGCCGTCGCCGTCGCGCCAGTAGTTGTCGTACAGCCAGCCGATGCCGAAGTTGAGCGCGGTGCTCTGCGTCAGGAAGTACTTCCCGTTGAAGCCGGACGGCGCGCCGAGCTCGAGGCCGATGCCGAACTTGCCGTTCGAGACATAGTCGCTGCCGCCCCACGAGCGGCGGCGAGCCTCCGCGGGAGAGGCCGCCAGACCTACGAGGAGTGCAGTGGTCAGAAGCAGGATTCGCATTGCGGTTCCTTGTGGGGTGACGCGGCGATCGAGTCGCAGAAATCTCTCCATGCGCGCGATCGTACTCTCGCTTTTCCTCGCGCTGACACCCCATGCGATAATAGGACCGTGCAGTTTCTTCACACGTGCGCGTTCGTCTTGACGACCGCCGCGGCCTGTGGCTCGCAGCCGAGTGGCCAGAAGATTGCACCCGCGGAGCCGCCGCCGACGATCGTCGCGCAGGCCGCGATCGACGCGGCGGTGATCGAGGATGCGCCCGCGCCGACGCCGCGCCTCGCGTGCGACGCGGGCACGACGATACGGCAAGCGCCGGCGCCCGAGCTCGCGTGGTACTGCGTGCGCGCAGACGGTACGCGCCACGGACCGTTCCAGACCACGTTCCCCGACGACACGATCGAGATCGCCGGCGCGTATCGCGACGGTCAGCTCGACGGCGCGTGGTCTCGCCGTGCGCCCGGCGGCGCGATCGTCGAGGACGGCGCGTACGTCGCGGGCGTCAAGACCGGGACGTGGACGCAGCGCACGCGCATGGGGAACGTGCTCGGCACGTACACGATGACGAACGGCACCGGAACGGAGAAGGCCTGGTACGACAGCGGCGTCCTCTACAGCGAGCGGGCGCTGCGTCGAGGCATCCCGCACGGCACCGAGCGGACGTATGCGCCCGACGGAACGTTCGTGAGCGCCGCGCGCTACGAGAACGGAAAGCTCGACGGGCAGAAGGTGTTCGGCTCGCGCCAGTCGATGCGCTTCGAGGAGAGCTTCACCAACGGCGTGCGCACCGGCAAGCGAACGATCTGGGTGCAGGGCACGCTGATCGCCGAGGAGAACTACGATCGCGCGGGGCGCCTCGATGGCACGTACACGCTGTGGCGCCGCGCGCGGGTGATGCGCCTGCGCGGCACGTTCGACCACGGCAAGCGCGTCGGACAGTGGACGTGGTGGGACCGCGGAAACAACAAGGAGAAGGAAGGCGCCTACGTCGCCGGCGAGCGCGACGGTCTGTGGCAAGAGTGGTGGGAGGGCAAGCTCGTGTTCAGCGGGCGCTACGCGGCCGGGAAGCCGGACGGCGACTTCGTCTACTTCGATCGCGCCGCGCGCGAGATCGGGCGCTTCAGCATCGTCGGCGGCACCGGCACGATGTTGACGTTCCACATCAACAAGCGTCCTTCATCGCGGCAGTACCTCTATCAAGGAACGCCGGCGGGCATCTATCAGGAGCTCACGCCGCTCGGCAAGGTCGTCGTCGAGGGCCGCTATCGCAACAACCAGAAGCACGGCACGTGGAAGGAGTGGACGGCCGACGGCGTGCCGACGCTCGAGCAGACCTGGAAGCGCGGCAAGCTCCACGGCACCGTGAAGAAGTATGTCGACGGCAAAGCGTCGCTCGTCGCCACGTACACCGACGGGCGCGCGAACGGTCCGTACACCGAGATGCGCGGTGACAGATCGGCGCTGACGGGACAGTTTGTCGACGGGCAGAAGGACGGAACGTGGACTACCTACGCGCCCGACGGAACCGTGCTCCTCGTCGCGACATATGTCGGCGGAACGCTACAAGGTCCGTGGCGCCAGCTCGTCGACGGTGCGGTGCTCGAAGGCACGATGGAGGCGGGACGCCGCGTCGGCACGTGGACTCGCACGGATCGGGGCGGCGTCGTATCCAAGCTCACGTACACGACGCCGTAAGGCTCGTGTAAGCGATCCTGGCCGGTCGGGCTGTGCGTGGCTAACCACGCTCGCCGTGAAGAAATTCCACGGCGTGTCTTCATCACGATAGGTGCAACCTCCGGGCGGCTCGCGCGTTCATACCGTGGAGAGCCCGCCGTGAATCGTGATGCCAAGACCCAGTCCGCGTTGATCGCACTCGCGCGATCGCGCCGCATGCAGCGCGCGCTCGCGCATGCGCATATCCATCGGCACGCGCCGATGCCGACACTCAAGAGCTCGCTTGGCTTCATGACGTCGACCGCGTGCGTGACGGATGACGCGACGACGCTCTCGCATCGCATGGCGCTGCTCGGAGTTCATCGGAACGAAGGCGTCGCGTACGTGGTGGAAGAGCTCGGCCCGAACGAGCTGCCGATCGTGTATCGCCTGTGGCTGCGCGGTCCGCGCCAGGGATATCTCGTGCCGATCCACGCGTGGTACGAGCAGGGCAACACGCCCGAGGCGCTCGCGTTCATCCGCGCGAAGATCGCGGAGCTCGCGCCCAGGCTCGAGCCGGTGGTGAAGACGACGTCGGAGGCGTGGATGCTGTCGACGCGCATCGTGCAGCGGCGCGCGCTTCGCATCGCAGGGCCGTCCGCGTGCGCCGACCTGCCGATCCGCAAGTTCGCGCTCCAGCTCGCGGTCGAACCGGTCAGCGGCCATGGGCCGAGCGGCAAGACCACGGTGACGGCGTTCCTGCGCCCGCAGGCCCAGCTCGTCGACGTCTGGAGGCTCCCCGGCAGCGACTCCGCCCTCGCGCGGGTCTCGTACACGGGCATCCCCACCGGCCTCGGCCTCGACAAGGACACCGTGCTCTTGCTCACGTCGGGGCTCTACGGCTTCGACGACGACGACGACCCCGAGAACCGCTAGCAGGGCCTCCGGCCTGTCAGCGCGCACCAGCGATCTACGGGGCCAAATCGCGCGTAGTCGGGTAACCTGCCGGGACTTCCTGCGTAGGTGCCCCATGCGCTCGCCCCTCCTCGCCCTCGCCCTCGCCTCGTCGCTCGTCCCCGCCTGTGCGGATGACGGCGGCGGCGAACAACCGGTCGACTGCGTGAAGGAGATGTCCGACGACGAGTTCGTGATCGGACTGACAAAGCCCGGAGAGAACGGGCTCTACAACTTCACGATCACGTCGTTCACGCCCGCGCCCCCCACGCGCCTGCTCAACGAGTGGACGATGTCGATCATGTCGACCGCGACCCCGGCCGCGCCGCTCGCCGCGACCGAGACGCTCGCGATGACGCCGTACATGCCCGCGCACGGTCACGGCGCCGGCCGCGATGTCGAGATCTCCCCGATGCCCACCGCCGGCGAGTTCAAGTTCTCGACGATCAACCTCCACATGGCCGGCATCTGGGAGGTCACGGTCGAGGTCGATCCGGGCGCAGACAACTACGACAAGGTCGTGTTCAAGCCCTGCATCCCCGAGTAGCTCGGTTCCCGGTCACCTCGGGTTACAGAACGTCGTCGGGTTCTTCGTCGAGTCGAGCCACGTGCTCGTGCTGACGACGAGCGTCGGCTGCGGCGCGAGCATCGAGAGATCGAGATCGCCGCTCGCCTCGAGATCGTGGAGCACCTCGAACGAGAGCGGGCGCACGAGGAGCCGCGCCTCGATGCGCTTGATCTGGCCGCGCAGCGGGGCCGCCGCCGTGAACAGCTTCTTCACCGAGTGATCGAACTCGGGCTCGGTCGGCACGTTCGTCGTCGCGGGCGTCAGCACGTCGGCGAGGCGCCCGAGCTGATCGCGGCGGTCCTCGATCGTGGCGACCTCCCACAAGAAGTGCGCGGTCTCGCCGTTCGCCTTCTTCGCGCGATCCCACAGGCCCAGCAGGTGCGGATCGCCGATCTGCTCCGGGTCCACGCCATCGGGGACCACGCCCGACGAGAAGACGACGTTCCCGCCGACCTCCGCGTCGTACGCGATCACCTCGAGCCACGCGCGCCGATCGAACGCGCTGCCGCTCGGGAAGTTATGGCCGACCGAGAGCGCATCGATGCGCACGAAGATGCCATCGGGCTGCATGCAGACTCCGCCCGGCGGTGCGGTCCCCGGCACGCGCGCGGCACCGACGATCTTCGAGCTGCCCTCGAGGAACGACCGCACGGCCATCTCCTGCTCCGCGCGCTGCGGGAAGTCGACGGCCGCGAGATCGATCGCGGGGAACTTGTGGTCGTGGCGACCGTACGGACGTGACGTGACCCCGGGTGCATCGGCGATCACGCCGTCGAACGGCTCCATGTGGCAGCTGCCGCACGAGAGACGCGCGGACTTGTCCGGGTTCGTGGCGAAGATCGAGCCCTTCCACTCGGCGAACGTGCGCTCGGCGTGGACACCGGCCGGCGTCACGATGTCGTGACACGCACCGCACATCGCGGACGTGTTGTCGTCGTAGTCGTTGTCCATCAGCTCCGCATACGAGCTGTAGTGCGCTTCGTTCGTGACGGCGTTCTTGATGCCGCCGCGCATCGTCTGATCCATCGCGAGCTGGAGCGGGTTGTTGTGCTCGCCGTTGACGCGCTCGACGTTGTGGCAGAAGTAGCAGGTGATGCCGTCGTCCTTCGGCTCGAGCGTGTCGAAGTCGAAGTCGCGGACGTTCGCCTCGGTGATCACGCCGGTCTGCACCGCCATCGGTGCGTGGCAGCTCACGCAGAACAGGCCGAGCTCGCCGTTGGTCTCGCGCTGACCGCGCTCGTGCATGGCGCGGAACACGGGATCCGTCGCCGCGTACGCGTGCATCGAGCCCGACCACTCGGTGTGGTGCGTCGGATGGCACTCGAGGCACGTGTTCGGATCCTGCAGCATCTCGACGGAGTACTTGGGCCCGCTGTCGCCGTCACCACAGGCGGCCAGCAGGAGCGCGAGAACGGCGATGCGCTTCATTGTGGAGTCCCCGCGAGCACCCATTGCAGCAGCGCGCAGCGCTCGCTCTCGGACAGGGGCGAGTCCGGAGGCATCGAGTAGTCCTCGCCCGTGTCGTGCGTGCGAACGATCAGCTCGCTGCACTCCGGGCTCCCCGGCTTCACGTGCTCCGTCAGCGATTGATACGCGGTCGCCGCGTTCGCGAACGAGACGCCCGCCTCGCCGTTGGGTCCGTGACACGTGCCCTTGTCCGTGCCGCAATCGGCGACGATCGTGTTCGTGAACACGTTCTGGAACGTCGGCTGGTACTGCGGTGCGCACGCGGTGTCGAGCTCCGTGGTCGTGCACTCGGGCGGAGGCGTCTCCCCGCAAGCGACGAGGACCGTGAGAGACAACACCCGGAGCACGCGACGCCACTCTACCGCTTGGGGGTCAACGTGGCCATGTGCGCCACTAGCAGCTGATAGCGGCGATACGCCGCAGAAAGCGGCCCCGCCGCATCAGGGTTCGGGACCACCTCGTCGGTGACGGCACTCACGAGGCGCGCAGCGGCTGCGAGATCCGCGTGGATCCCGCCCGCGACCGCCGCGATCATCGCGGCCCCGAGCGGGCTCGTGTCGGGGTTCGCCGCAACCCGATGCGGCAGGCCGAGCGCGTCCGCGCGCAGCTGCGCCCAGACGCGGCTCTTCGCGCCACCGCCGACGAGCAGCACGTCCGCGATCGGCAGCCTCATCGCGACGAGGCGATCCGCGACGTCCTTGCACGCGAACGCGAGCCCCTCGAGGACCGCGCGTGCGATGTGCGATCGGTCATGCGCCGCGGTCAGCTGGTGCAGCGACCCGCGCAGGTCGGGACGCCACACCGGGGTCATCGCACCGGCGAGCGCGGGCACGAACGTGACGCCCTCGGCGCCCGGCGGAGCGGACGCGGCGAGCGCATCGAGCGCGCGATCGTCGGGGAGCCCGAGCAGTTGCGTGGCCCAGCGGATCGCGCCTCCGGAGAGCCAGCCCGGGTTCTCGACGAAGAACTGCTTCGCCGGATCCCCTGCCGTGCACGTCGGGTACACGTGGGTCTCGACCATCGGTGGCGTCGCGATCGTGTCGAGCACGGGCGATCGCATGAGCGCACCGACGACCTCGGCGGTCCCGATCGCGCAGATGATCGAGCCCGGCTGCACCACGCCCGCGCCGAGCGGATTCGAGAAGTCATCGCCCGTGCCGACCGCGACGCGCGTCCCGATCGGCAGCCCCGTCAGGCGCGCACCGTCGGCGCCCAGCGTGCCCGCCACCTCGCACGTCGGGCGGATCTGCGGCAGCAGCGACGCGTCGAGCTCGTACGCCTCCAGGAGCCGCGGTGACCACGCACCGCTCGACAGCTCGGCGAGCATCGTCGTCGACGCGAGCGGCGGATCCATCACGTGCTCGCCGGTGAGCCGCGCGACGAGGTAGCTCGTCGGCTCGTGGAATCGCGCCGCGCGGTAGCCGCGTTCGCGCAGCCACGCGATCTTCGGCGCGAGGTGGCTCGCATCGGCGACCTGACCGGTGATCGCGAAGATCCGCGCGGCCTCGACGCGCATCGACTGCGCGACCGCGCGGCGATCCTGCCAGATCAGCGCGGGGTGCACGGGCGCGAGCGCGTCGTCGACGGCGACGCAACCATCGAGCTGCCCGGTGATCGCGATCGCGGCGACGTCCGCCGGCGCGGCCTGTGCCGCGGCGAGCGCACCGGCGATCGCGGGCGCGAGCGCCGCCGCCCACGCGCGCGGATCCTGCTCCGCACGACCCGGCTCGGGATGCTCGGTCGCGATCGGGACGGAGAAGCCGCCCCGGATCGCGAGGGTCTCGTCGCACACCACGGCCTTGAGGCTCTGCGTACCGAGATCCAGGCCGATCACGAGCATGGCCGTGCGATGCTAGTACACCTCGTGAACTACTTCGGGCACGCAGCGGTCGCGAGTTGGTCGAATCGTCGCGGCGGCTTTCCGCTCGGCGCGATGTTGCCCGACTTCTCGACGATGATCGGCGTTCGCGTGAACGGCACGCCCGACGCGGATGTCGCCGAGGGCATCGCGCTGCACCACACGACGGACAAGGTGTTTCACTCGCTGCCCGCGGTGACCGCGCTGATGCGCGATCTCGACGCTCGGCTCGAGCGCGGCGGTTGCGCGCGAGGTCCGCGCCGCGCCGTCGCGCACATCGGCGTCGAGCTGCTCCTCGACGGCGTGCTCGTGAAGGATCCCGAGTACCGCGAGGCGTACATGCTCGGCGTCGAGTACGACGCGTCGATCGACTGGCGCGAGGATGGCCACCGCGTGGTGTTCGAGGGCTTCATGCGGCGCATGCGGGCGCGCGGCGTCCCCGACGACCTCGATCAACCGGAAGCGGTCGCGTTCCGCCTCGGCACCATGCTGTCGCGCCGCCCGCTGCTCGCGCCCTCGCCGTCGGATAACGCGGTGATCGTCGTCGCGCTCGTCGAGCACAAGCCGCGGATCGAGATCGCCGCGCGAACCGTGATGCGCGCGCTCCGCGCCGCGCTCACCTAAGGTTAATCCTGGGTGCGAACGCGATAGCTGTGGTGTGGCTTGCCTCGGAAGTCGGGCGGCACCGTGAATTCGGTCTGCTCGTCGAGCCGACCGTCGGAGGGCCGCCACGTCAGCTTGAACTTGCGCTTGTTCGTCGAGAACCAGATCGCGCCGACGCCCGACCACACGGCCTCGACGTCGGTGAGGAGCGCTTCGTGATCGCGCTGCACGTCCCAGACGTAGTCCATGCGCTTGCTGTTCGAGAACGTCGGCGGATCGACGACGATCGTGTCCCAGGTCCGGCGCTCGCGCCTCGCGTCGGCGAGGAACTCGCGAACGTCGGCCTGCATGACGTCGCCCGCGGGTAGCTTGTTGAGCGCGAGGTTCTCGCGCGCCCAGTCGAGGTACGTGTTCGACAGATCGACGGTGGTCACGCGCTTGCCGGTCGCCGCCGCGTACACGGAGAACGCGCCGGTGTACGCGTAGAGGTTCAAGAACGTCTCGCCACCCTCGTGCGCGGCGCGAGACCGCGTGATGCGGTGATCGAGGAACAACCCGGTATCGATGAAGCCGCCGAGGTTGACGCGGAACGCGTGGCCGCCCTCGTGCACCGTCCGCCACACGTCGCGCTCGCCGCGCTCGTACTGATCACCCTCGCGATGCGATAGCCGCTCGCGCTGCTTGATGAACACCTCGCTCGCGCCGAGCGCGTCTTTGGCCGCATCCGCGGCAGCGAGCAGCCAGGCGTCGCCGCCGCCGCGCTCGCCGCTCTCGTCGGTGTGGCGGTAGTCGTTGATGACGAGCGCGCCCTCGTACGTGTCGACGGTGATCGGCAGCTCCGGGATGTCCTCGTCGTAGACGCGCCAGCAGGTGACGTTCTCGCGCTTCGCCCACTTGCCGAGATGCCGCGCATTCTTGCGCACGCGGTTCGCGAGCATCTCGAACTTCGCGGCGGACATCGTCAGACTCCGGCGACGCCGCGCGCGCTCTTCACGCGGTACTCGAGCGTGACGGCGCGCCGTCCGAGCGGCGGCAGCTCGACGCCCCACGTGACGAGCCCGCGCTCGTCGATGCTCCGCGCCGTGACCTGCGTGATCTCCTCGCCGCCCGGCTGATCGTCGGTGCCGAGCAGGTACGCGTCGGGCGACGAGATCTCGACGGAGACCTGCTCGACCTCGGAGATCGGGATGCGCTCGGTGATGTCGATCGTTCGCCGCTCGGCGCCGAGGTTCGACACGCGCACCGCGACGCGCACCGTCTGCGTCGAGCCGCCGAGGAGGCCGTCGTCGCGATCGCGCGTCTCGGTGCGATGGATGCGAAGGTCGGACTCGGGACCGAAGCCGAGATAGAACTTCTCGCCCGGTGCGACGAAGCCGACCTCGGCGCGACCGACGTAGCCGCTCGCCATGATGAGGTCGACCGGACCCGCGAGGAGCGGCGCCTGGCCCGCGTTGGTGATGCGCGCGCGGATGTGACACCACGGCGACTTCAGCGGGATCGCGATCAGCGACAGCGTCGTCGGCGCGGTGAAGCCTCCGACGGGAACTCGGTGCGGCGCGCCGTCCTTCTTGATCGTCGCCTTGTGGGCGGTCAGCGTGATGCCGAGGCCGCCGTCATCGATGCCGGGCACGGCGAGCGCCCCGCTGCCGAGGCCGGTGCTCTGCTGCTCCTGCTCGCGCGCCTCGACGACCACGGTGTCGGGGCGCCGGCGAACGAGGAGCTCGTCGTCTCCGAGGTCCGGCGGATCGACACCGAGCGACGGTCGCTCCAGCGAGAGCACGAGGTCGACGTCGATCCAGTCCTCGCCGGTCGCCTGCCACACGCACGCGGTCGTCGTCCAATCGACCCGCCCCGCGGCGCGCGCGAGCACCGCGCGATGATACGGACGCCACGCGGCGCCCGGCACGATGTAGCCGATGGTCAGCGCGACGTCGTTCGCGGCGTCGGCGAGCAGATCGACGACGAGCCGCGCGGCCTCCTCGCCCGTCTCCGCTTCGGCGCGCGCGATGCGAGCGTCGAGGCGCGCGAGCTTCGCGACCGCGTCGGCGACCTCGAGCTTTGCCGCGACCGAGCGCGACCGCGCTGCGGCTTCGGCCGCGTCGAGGTCCGCGAGCTGCGCGTTCGCGGTCGGTACGCTCGTTCCGCGGGCCGCCGCGAACGCGAGATCGCGATGCGCCGCGGCCGTCAGGTCACGCAGCGCCTCGATCTCGGCGTTCGCCGTGCTCGCGCGCGCGAGCGCTGCATCGTGCTCGCGCTGGAGCGCGCGTCTCTCCTCGCGCAGCGTCGCGGGCGCCTCGGTGCTGCCCGACTCGGGATCGCGCCACGGTGCGAGGTAGCGCTCGCAGCGCACGTCGAGCACGCGCGCGCCGTTCGCCGTCGCGTGCAGCGTCTTGTCGGCCAGGACCGGCGAGACGCCTTCGATCACGATGCGATGCTGACCGGCCGCGAGCGAGGCCGTCCCGCGCCGCGTGATCGACGCGCGATCCTCGAGCACCGTCACCGTGGTGATCGGCGCGTTCACGACTCCCTCCGGTTGCCGCCGACGAGCTCGTGCTTGCCGGCGATCTTCACCTCGTACGCCGCACGCAGCGTGCGCTTCTGGCCCGGCGGAACCGCCAGCTTCCAGCGAAACCCGCCACGCAGACGCTCGTCACGCGGTGCGTTCGCATCCGGTGTCCAGCGCTCCCACGCGGGCTCGATCTTGCCCTGGATGACCTCGATGTCCGTGTCGCCGTCGCGCACGACCGGCACGCGCTCGCGCACCTCGAGATCGATCGCGCGCGCGGTGAGGTTCTCGACGTCGATCGCGATCGCGTGGATCAGCCGCAGCCCGCCGCGCAGCATGCCGGTCGCCTCCTCGCGGTACTCCGTGTTGCGCGCGATCTTGACCGCGGGATCCACGCCGAGCCCGATCTCGACGGTGCCGCCCGGCGGCGTGTAGTCGACCTCGCTCGTCACGAGGAAGCGCCCGCGGTCGTAGACGTCGATCGGCCCGGGCAGAAGCGGCGCGGTCAGCGTGTTCGCGATCGACGCGACGCGGAACACGTCGGGCTGCTCGCGTGGAACGGTGACGTGCCTCAGCTTCGCGGTGCTCTGCTTCGCGGTGACCGCGATCGAGTGCCACGCACCGTCGGCGCGCACGTCGACGGCGCCGTCGGTCTCGAACGCGTAGTCGTACGTGTGCGTCCACTCGGTGAGGCAGCCCGGAGGCAGCGGCAATAGCGACAGGCGATAGCGCGCGGCGCCCACTTCGTTGGAGATCGTGCTCGCGTGCGGATCCTGCGGGGCGACGATCAGCGTCCCCCGCTGCGGCGACGACGGCGGCGCCATGCGCAGGTTGCCGTAGTCGAGGCGCGGCACCGTCGGAGCTTGCACGGCCGACGGGTCCGCCCCGATGCCGGCGAGGTGCTCGATCGACGACTCCATCCTGGACGTTCGGGCGCGCGGCGGCGCTGCCCCGGGTGCGGCGGGCGCGGGCGCGGCGAGCATGGTGGCCGGCATCGACTTCGCGGCCGCGCCGCCACCGCGAGCGCTCTTCTTCGCCTCCTGCTGATACGACGCACCGAACGCCGCGTTCGCCGCGACGCCCTGCGGTGGCGTGGAGAACCGCTCCTTCGCGTGCGAGGAGCCCTCGTCCCAGTTCTCCGCCATCATCGCGTCGTCGATCTGCCCTGCACCGGCGTCGTGCGGCTTCGCGCCCTCGTACGTCGAGTCCTCGAACTTGCTCGCGCTCGAGAACGGCTTCGGCTCCGGCTTCGTACGGCGCGCGCGATCCCGCAGGTAGTCGGCGTACAGCGCGTCGGCGCCCTGCGGCGGCGCGCGAAACCCGCTCTTCGCCGGTTCCTGCTGTCGCCGGCCGATCTTCTGCGGCGCGAGCTCGGGCAGCGTCGCGAACCGCTCGGGCTCCGCCGTCGACAGACGCAGCGGCACGCTCGTCCAGTCCTCGCCCGAGTCCTGCGCCACCGCCGCGCGCACCTCGAGCTTCACCTGATCCCCCTCGATGCGCGCGACATAGCTCGGCGCCCACCGGGCGGCACCGACGAGGTACTCGACGTGGATCTGGATCTCGTCGCTCGCCGCGACCGCGAGCTCGAGCTCGACGTACTTGCGCAGCTCGTGGAGCTTCGGCGAACGCGCGCTTCCCGTCCTGCGATCGCGATCGATCGCCGCCTCGAGCGCTCGCCTCGCGTCGTCCGCGGCCCGGGTCGCGCTCGCGAGCTGATCGCGCAGCGCGAGCTCGCGCTCCGCGCGCGACGCGATGATCGATCGCCGCGCCGCGACCACCGCCGCCCACGCGGCCGGTGGCTCGTCGCTCGGATCCTCTTCGATCACCTGCGCGGCGGCGACGACGTCCAGCGCGCCCCTCAGCCGCTCGACCTCGGAGTCGGCGAGCGCCGCGCGGCGTTTTGCCCCGCGGACCTCGTCGCTCTCTTCCATGCCCGCCGAGCCCGGGCTCGGTGCATCGACACCGACGCGTGCCGCGACCGCGAGCGCCGGGCCACCGATTTCCACGCGCACGGTGTCATCGATCACGGACAGCGGCAGACCGCCGATCCGCACCCTCGACGGAAGCGGCGCGGGGATCGTCGTGACCCTTCGCACGCGCGCACCCGATGAATAAACCGTCACGTGCTCGAGACGTGCGTGGACTTCCGCCACCTCCATCCCGTGCAGCCTATCAAGCTACAGCGCTCCTTGCCCCGACACACGCGCCTGTAGTATCTCCCAGGGAGGTCTAATCCGGCCGTCACACGGAGAAGGAACAACAATGCTTCGGAAGGTCTCAGTAGGACTGTTTGTGGTTCTGGCCGCGTGCGGCAGCGCGCGCGTGATCCAGCGTAACCAGAGTGGTGGTGTCATCGAGCTCAGCGGTGATCGCGGCAAGGCGATGGAGCAGGCAAATCAAGAGATGTCTGCTCACTGCGGCCCGAACAACTACCAGATCACGCAAGAGGGCGAGGAAGCCATCGGAACTGACACGGTCGTCCAGGAGGACACGGCGCAGGACTCGCGTACCTCGCGCAGCGGACGCCGGTCGAGCACCGACACGTCGACGACGCAAACCTCGAGCACCCGCACGGCGACCGCGTGGCGCGTCCACTACCAGTGCAACGGCGCTGGTGGTCCCCCGCCGGGCCCGCCGCCGGGCGGTGACATGCCGCCGGGTGGTGACCCGGGCGCTCCGCCCCCGCCGCCGGCCTGATCCGATCGAGTCGATCCAGTTCGACATGACGGCGAGGAGCGATCCTCGCCGTTCGTCGTTTTCGGCTCGGGTCGGCTCACGCCAGGAGCTTCGTGTCGTCGAGCGAGTTGTCGTCGACCAGATCGACGGCGCTGCGGGCGAAGCGGCGCGCCGCCGCGGCGGTGCGAGGTCCGTGTCCGTGGTCGAGGCACCATTGTGCGTGTCCGACGAGCAACGCGAGCTCGAGGCTGCGTCCGAGCGTCATCGCGAAGCGGCGCGCGCCGGCCTCGAGGCGATCGGGCTGCGTCATCGCTTCGGTGACCCACGCGATCGCGTGCTTCGCCGCCGCGCGCGCGACCTCGCCGGCCTTCGCGAGGCTGGGCTCCTTCGCGGACGACACGTTCGCGTCGATCTCGGCGTTGATCGCTTCGAGCGCGCCGCCCTTGCCGAGCGCTCGCAGCGTGTCGAGCGAGAGCACGTTCGTCGTGCCCTCCCAGATCGGCAGCACCTGCGCGTCGCGGAGCAGCGTCGGCAGGCCCGTGTCCTCGATGTAGCCCGCGCCGCCGCAGCACTCCATCGCTTCGCTCGCGACGGCGACCGCCTGCTTGCCCGTCGTGAGCTTCGCGATCGGAACGAGCGCGCGCGCGAGGCGCTCGTCCTGCTCGGTGCCGCCGTGCTCGAGCGCGCCCAGCAGCGAGACCGCGCGGAACGCGAGGCAGAACGCGCCCGCGTACTCGGCCTCGAGGCCGGCGAGCGTGTCGGCGTGCAGCGGCTTGTCGACGAGCAGCGCGCCGAACACCTTGCGGCGGCGCGCGTAGTCACCCGCGAGTGCGAGTGCGCGGCGCATGCCGGAGACCGCGCTCACCGCGTTCCACGTGCGCGTGACCGAGAGCATCGGCGTGATCTGTCGGACTCCGTCGGACGCGGCGCCGACGAGCGTGGCCGGCGTGCCGGCGAGCGTGAGCTCCGCGGTCGGCACCTTGCGCGTTCCGAGCTTGTCCTTGAGCCGATTGACCTGGATGTCGCGCAAGCGGCCGCTCTGGTCGCGCAGCTCGACGAGGAACATCGCGAGGCCGCGGCTGCCGTCCGGGTTACCCTCGGGGCGCGCGAGCGTGAGCGCCATCTGCGACGTCGTCGCCGACGTGAACCACTTGGTCCCGTAGAGGCGCCACTGATCGCCGTCCTTCTTCGCGATCGTCTCGGACTGCGAGACGTCGGAGCCGCCGGTGCGCTCCGTCATCCACTGGCCGCTCGTCCACATCACGGCAGGATCGCGGCTGGTCAGCAACGGCACGTACTTGTCGATCAGCGCCTGGTTGCCGGAACCGAGGAGCGTTCGCGTCGCGCCGTCGGTCATCGCGAGCGGACACGAGTACACGTCGAGCGATGGGCCCAGGACGTGAACGATCGCGAACTGGTGCGTGCGCGCATGGGCGCCGTGCGCGGTCTCGTACCCGGCGGCGACCATGCCGTGCTTCGCGGCGAGGACCTGCGCCTCCACCCACAGCGGCGACACCTCGATGTGATCGATGCGGTGCCCCCACGGATCCCACTGGGTGAGGACCGGCTCGTGCAACCGATCCGCGAGCTGCTTCGCGTAGAACGCGACGCTGATCTCGCCCAGGCCACGCAGCTCCTGCGCGACCGCGGGGACGTGGCGGGCGATCCATGTGGGGAGCATGGGATCGTCGTCGTATTGATTTTGGAGCTGCGGTGGGTCCTGGAAGAACGCCATGGCCGCACCCTACACCCGGGACTACACGCCCGGGAGCCCCCGTTTGCTTGGTACCCTGGCGGTGTGAACCTGCTACTCGTCGAGGCGGGCGAGGTCGGCGCCGATGGAACCGTCACGCTCGAGGACCGTCGCGCCGATCACCTGCGCCGCATCATCGGCGCTGCCGTCGGCGACAGCGTGCGCGCCGGCGTGATCGCCGGTCGCGTCGGCAAGGCGACCGTGATGTCCGACGACGGCTCGCGCATGACGCTCTCGCTCGAGCTGCTCGATCCCGCGCCCGCGCCGATGCCCGTCGAGCTGATCCTCGCGGTGCCACGGCCCAAGGTGCTCACGCGGACGATCGAAGCCGCGTCCGCGTTCGGCGTGACGCGCATCGATCTGACGAATGCGTGGCGCGTGGACAAGAGCTACCTCGCCTCTCCACGCCTGTTGCCCGATCCGCTCGCGTACGCGCTGCGCTTCGGCGCGGAGCAAGGCGGCACGACGCACCTGCCGCCGCTGAAGATCCACGACCGGCTGATGGGGCTCCTCGACGAGCGCTGGCCGAGCGCGACGAGCGGGACACCGGCGACGCGCCTGCTCGCGCATCCCGGCGCGCCGCCGATCGAGACCGCGACGCTCTCGTGGCCCCTCGCGATCGCGATCGGCCCCGAGGGCGGCTGGATCCAGCGCGAGCTCGACACGTTCGTCGAGCGCGGCTTCACGCCGGTGTCGTTCGGTCAGCCGATCCTGCGCGTCGAGCAGGCGCTCGCCGTCGCGCTCGGTCAGCTGTTGCTGCTGCAGCGCATGCGCCGTTAGCTCGTCACCGGCGCAAACGCGATCACCGAGTACGCGACCGCGGGCACTTTGCCGGGGTTGTGATAGCTGTGGCGCTGATCGCCGCGGAACGTCACGACGTCGCCTTCTTCGAGGAGGTACTTCTCGCCCGCGACGTGCAGCTCGACGGTGCCGCGCTCGCACGTCAAGTACTCGCGGGTCCCCGGCGTGTGCGGCACGCCCGCCATGCGCACGCCCGGTGGCAGGCTCATGCGCTCGAGGTCGAGCCCCGGCAACGACTCGGGCAGCAGCTTGCGCACGGTGACGCCCGTCTTGGTGCGCGTGACGAGGTCCGCGGCCTTCAGGTGCCGGGCGGACGTCCGCGGCGCGGCGAGCAGCTCGTCGACACGTACCTGGAGCGCGTTCGCCACCTTGATCAGCACGGCGAGCGTCGGGTTCGCCGATCCCGACTCGAGGTTCGTCCACGTCGCGCGCGGGATGCCCGCGGCCTTCGCGATCTGCTGCTGCGACAACCCGCGCGCCTCGCGCACCGCCTTGATGTTGTCCGCGAGGTGGTCGTGCTCTCCGCTCATGCCATTGGCCTCCTGCCAACAGATTAGCGCATCCGATGACATGTTGGCCACGCGAGCGCAGGCTGGTCCCATGACGATCCAAGGACAAGGTGCTCTGGTCACGGGTGCGAGTCGCGGCCTCGGGCGCGCGCTGGCGGAGCTCCTCGCAGCCAAGGGCGCGCGCGTCGCGCTCGTCGCTCGCGAGGCCGGCCCGCTCGACGATGTCGTCGCCACGATCCGGGGCAAGGGCGGCATCGCGCACGCGATCGCCGGCGACATCTCCGACAAGCACGCGATCCACCGCATCGCGGGCCAGGCGAACGGCCTGATCGGCGATGTCTCGATCGCGATCCACAACGCGAGCACGCTCGGCCCGACACCGCTGCGCCTCTTGCTCGACACCGAATGCGAGGACCTCGAGGCGGTGCTGCAGACAAACCTCGTCGGCCCGTTCCGCCTGACCAAGGTGCTCGCCGGGGCGATGGCGCTGCGCGGCTCGGGGACCGTCGTGCACATCTCGTCGGACGCCGCGGTCGAGCCCTACCCGCGCTGGGGCGCCTACGGCATCAGCAAGGCGGCGCAAGACCACCTCTCGCGCATCCTCGCCGCCGAGCTCGACGGCACCGGCGTGCGCGTGCTCGCGGTCGATCCGGGGGAGATGGACACCGTGATGCACGCCGCGGCGATCCCCGACGCCGATCGCGCGAGCCTGTCGCGCCCGGCGGACGTCGCGGCCCGGATCGTGAAGATGCTGGAGCTGCCGAACGCCGCGCCGAGCGGTGCGCGACTGACTCCGAGCTGGAACGCGGAGGTCGTCTGATGCACGCGCGTTGGCTCGCACGAAGTCTCGAGCAAGGATGGGAGGTCTTGTCGTGAAGATGCTCGGCCATGATCTTCACCGGCCGCGAGGCGCATCCGCCGTCTCGCGCTCGATCGCACGCGTCGAGCGTGAACCCCGCGACGAGAGCGTGACGACGGCCGGCACCCTTCGCGCGGACGAGGTCTCGCGCTTCGCGGTGCGCCTCGTGGTCATCGACGGCTCTCCACGCGACCCGCGTGAAGCCCGCGACGAGCACGCGCCACGCATCGTCCCATTCTCGTCGCTGCGGGCGATCCTGCGAGCGGGCGATCTCCTCGTCGTCAACGACGCGGCGACGTTGCCCGCCTCGTTGCCCGGTCGCACCGCGGCCGGCGCGCACTTCGAGCTGCGCCTGTCGGGCCCCGTCGAGCCGCATCGCCTGGCCGGCGTGCTCCTGGGTGACGGCGACCACCGCACGCGCACCGAGCATCGCCCCGCCCCGCCCGTGCTCGCCATCGGCGATCGCGTTCGCATCGGCGCGTTCGTCGACAGCGATGGATTCTCGGCGGTGGTCACCGCGAGCGCGGGTCGCATGATCGAGCTCGCGACCAACCTCCCCGACGACGCGCTGTGGCGAGCGCTGTATCGCGCGGGCTCGCCCGTGCAGTACGCGCATCGGCCCGACAAGCTCGATCTGTGGTCCGTGCAGACGGCGTACGCGTCTCGGCCGTGGGCCGTCGAGATGCCGAGCGCGGGTCGCGCGCTCACGTGGGACGTGCTGCTCGGCCTGCGTCGCGCGGGCGTCGAGATCGCGACGCTGACGCACGCGGCCGGGTTGTCGTCGACGGGCGACGATGCGCTCGACCGCGCGCTGCCGTGGCCGGAGCGCTTCGAGATCCCGCGGCGCACCGTCGATGCGATCGCCGCGTGCAAGGCGCGCGCGGGTCGCGTGATCGCGGTCGGCACGACCGTCGTGCGCGCGCTCGAGGCCGCGGCGATGCAAGGCGATGGCGTGCTGCGCGCCGGTGGCGGCGTCGCGACCGACAAGCTCGGCCCCGCGTCGAAGCTGCAGATCGTCGACGGCTTGATCAGCGGGCTCCACGCGCCGGGGGAGAGCCACTTCGAGCTGCTGCGCGCGTTCGCGCCGCGCGAGCGGCTGGAGCGCGCGCTGTCGCTGGCCGTCGCACAGGGTCTCTCCAGTCACGAGCTCGGAGATGCGTGCGTGATCCTCCGAACCTGAGTACGCTCGGATCATGCATGCGCGCATCGTGACGTTCGTCGCACTCGCGGCGTGTGCACCGGCGACGCGCACCGAGCCCTCGGCGCCCACGCCCGCCGTCGAGCCCGCACCGTCGACCAAGGCCGTCGCGGAGCCGTACACCCCGCCGCCCGCGCCGCCCGAGCCCGCGATCCGGTTGCGACAGGCGGGGATGCGCGCACCGGCGGTCATCCTCGACGAGGAGTCGCGCGTGCGTCCGTACAACACCGAGCCGCTCACGCAGAAGCGAAGCGACTTGTGGGATCCGTGCGTGCGCGACTTCGTGCAGACGCGCGCGGCCGAGATCCGAGACGAGCTCGGCGACGCGCTCACGCAGGCGATGACGACCTGTGTCCGCGAGACGCGCACCGTCACGTTCGAGCCTCCGCGCTCGGGACGCGCATACGCGACCGGCTCTCATGTTGGCATCGCGGGCGTGCTGACGCCGACGACGACGGAGATCATCCTCCGCGTTGTCATGCGTGGTCAGTCACCCGAGCGCCTGACGATCCTCGCCGGCAACACGCGGTGGACATCGCCACCCCTCGAGGTCACCCACGATGCGATCTGGGGACGCGAGCTGGCCGCGATCCCGTACACGAAGACCGTGGCGCGAGTCGTGCGCCGCATGCTCGACACCGACGGTGCGATGCTCCGCTTCGAGTCGGCGACCGGCATCGAGGACATCGCGATCACCGAGGAGCTCGCCGTCGATCTTCGCACGATGATGGACGTGGTCGAGGAGCTCTAGAACGACCTGAATCAGAACGAGCCGCTGATGGTCACGCCCTTGAACTCGCCGCTGGGCACGATCGAGAACTGGAACGGCTCGGGCGCCGTCTCCGACGCGCGCTTGTCCTTGCGATAGCGGCGTTCTTGGTAGATGTAGAACAGCGTCGACATCCCGGCGCCGACGAGCGAGCCGGTGATCACGTCGGACGCGTGGTGGCGGTTGAGTGCGTACTGCGAGTACGGCACCGCGATCGCCGCGGCGGCGAGCGTGAGATACGCGGCGCCTTCCCACCACGGCAGCACGCGATCGCCGCGCCATCGCGAGAAGATGTGCTGGCGCGCGTACAGCCCGAGGTACGTCGCGGTCGCGAGCGTCATCGACGAGTGGCCCGAGAAGAACGACTTCCGCACGTCGCTCGGCTGATCCTCCATCGGCGTGCCGAGGTCGTACATCGGCCGGTGCCGGCCGAACGTCGACTTCGCGACGCCCGTGAGCAGCGACGTCATGGCGAGCCCCTGTGCGAAGCCCTTGAAGTGATGCCAGCGTGACTTGTCCCCACCCGCGAGGATGAGCGCGCCCGCCGCGGCCGCGTCGACGTAGAGCATCGTGGTCGGGTACTGCCCGCCGTTGTAGGTCTTTCCGCCTTCCATCGGCGAGAACATCATCGGCGTCGGCGGCGGCTCGCTCATCGAGCGATTCGCGATGTTCAGCGCGAGAGGCAGATAGAGGAACGGAACCGCGCCGCCATCCCACCAGTAGGACGATTTCGGAAGCTCGAAGTCGTGCTCGTCCGCGAATGCGGGACGAGGAGCGAGCACGGAGATACCGATGACGATCGCGAGAACAGCTCGGGTCACGAACCAGCCTTTCGACAGATAGCTACGAACAACCGCTATTGTCGAAACAGCCCGATGACCCTTGGTTGCTGACTATTCGGATCGAGAGCGAAATGAATCAGCGTCCCCGGCATCCCGCGCGAATTTTCGACTGCCAGGATCGTGTAACGAGATCCGTCAGGTGCCAAGGCGAAATCGTCCACGCAGGCCTCGCCGCGCGCGTCCGGTCTGATCGTCCTGCGAAAATCCAGTGGCTTGCCGTACCCGTCGAACGCGCGGACCGTGAACGTCGTCGGTGTCCGCAGCAATCCGTGGCGCAGCGCCAGATCGGTGAAGCAAACGCGGCTGCCTTGGACTCGCACGTCGTCGATCGGGTTGGTTCGCGCGAACCAGTACGCAGCGACGATTCGCTGCCTCGCCACGAGCGTGTCGACCAGATACCGAGCCGCGCGCGGGTCCGAGTACCGTCCCGCGTCGACGGCCGCCGCGAGCTGCGCGCGCGTGAAGCGGATCGCGAGCTTCGCGCCCCAGAACTGATCGAAGCGGTCCGCGTAGATGATCGGCAGCTGCGCGAACGTGTTCGGCTTCCATCGCCCCGGATCGAAGTGCGACGCGCTGAACATGCCGACGCCCGGGATCTCGGGATCGACACGCCCTTCCCACGGCTGGCGATGTAGCCCGAGCGTGAGCAGCGAGAGCGCCCACTCGCGCAGATCGACGTCGTACTGGTAGTCGGGATACGGGCGCCGGCGCACCTTGCTCTGCGTGCCGAGCGCGTTACCGAAATCGATCAAGTAGTGAACGACGTAGTCGATGCGCTTGTCCGCCGGATCGTGCTGGAACGCATCGAACGTGTTGTCCTCCTTGATGTCGGTGTGGCTGAGCCACGCGAACAGCGGCGCCTGACCGCGCTGATCGCGGCGCAGCTCGTGCGGAATGAGATCGTTCGGATCGTCCTCGCGCACGCCGAGGCGCGGGGATCCGCCGAGCGGCACACCGTCGATCAGCACCGACGCGAGCCCGCGAATACGACCGTCGCGGCCGATCGCGACCTTCGCGAGCTGGCGATCGAGGTACGCGGCATCGATCGGCCGCTTCACCCCGTCGACCTTGACGTACGCGTCGCGCGCGATGACGAGGTCCTTCCGCGTGAAGTAGACGACGTGATCCTCGGGCACGTTGTAGCCCGCGGCCCACAGAAGGCGCGCGACGACGGCGTCCGCGCCGGTCTCGACCTCGGGAGCGTGGAGCTGATCGAACTTGAGGATGAACGTGACGCCGCGCGTATCGGTGACGCGAAACCCGATCGCGGTTCCACCTTCCTTCGCGTTCTCGATCGTCCACGGCAGGTGGCGGTCCGGCGACTCGCCCGATCCGGGACCGCGACGGATCTCGTCGGGCGACACGTCGCGAACCCCGATCCGGTTCGTGAACCACGTCGAGTCCGGGACCTCGTCGAACGCGTTCACGCCGAGCGCGCGTCGATCGCGCACGAGCTCGAAGCCCCGCTTCGCCCGCAGGTAGAACGAATCGAAGTGATACAGCGACCGCAGGAACGGCGTCTCCGCGGGCGGCTTCGTCACGTGAACGCGGTCGTTCACGCGCCACACCGGTGGTGCGTTCGCGAAGCGCACCGGCCCGACGGTATCGGCGGTCGCACATCCGGCGAGGACGACGAGGATCGCGAGCGCTCTCATCGCCGATCCGTCCTCTCCTTGGTGTCGAACGCCGGATCGACGGAGACGTACGCGAACACGCTGCCATCGATCGATGCCGCGACCTCGGCGCGGATCACCAGCGACTTCTCGCTGTACACCTCGAGCGCCGACCCGAAACCGACGCGCTGGTCCTTCAGCGTCAGGGCGTCGAGGCCGGAGTACACGCGCCCGACGTCGACGAACAGCGACGCAGCGAGGTAGCGCGACAGCGAGAACAGGTATCCCGCTTGCGCGACCGCCGCGATGCGATCGCGAAACCGATCGCGATCGTAGCCGCGCAGCAAGCGCTCGCCCCCGAGGCGCGGAAGATCGAGGAACGGGATCCGATCGCGCTCCCCGCTCACCGCTTCGGCGTACGCGCGCAGCTCGAGCACGCGCGGCCCGCGTGTCAGCGGGATGTAGCGCTGGAGATCGATGCCGCCGCGGTAGAAGTCGAGGCTCTCGCCGAGGCCGTCGTAGCGGCCGAGGAATGCCGACACGAGCCCGCCGGTCCCGCGCATGCCGGACGCGTCGTACGGGTGCGCCGCGCGGCGCGTGTCCCACGCGACCTCGAGCTCGGTGTAGATCGAGTCGCGCGTGCCGAAGCCCGCGATCCGCGACGTGTCGTAGACGCTGTCGATCGGCGTCTCGTCGATCTCGCGGTCCATGTCGTCGTCGTCGGCGGAGATCGTCTCGCTGCGGTCACGAACGAACGCGGCGCGCGCCGTGAGCGAGACGTCGCGCGGCAATTGCAGCCGGACGTGCGGCGTGATCTGCCCGGTTCGTACCTGGTAGATCGAGCCGACCGACGTGGCGTCCATCGTCGGATCGATCAGCGTCGCGGGCGGCGCGGTGACCGAGCCGTTGCCGTAGCCGTAGAAGCGCTCCTGATCGCGCTCCTCGAGCCGCAGCTTCACGCCACCCGACAGCGCGCGCTTCTCGTGCTTGCCCGCGTCGACCGTCAGCTCCGCGATGCTGCGCCACTCACCGCCGATCCCGGCGCGCACGCGAATGCGCTCGCCTCCGCCGAACGCATCGTTCAGGTGCGCTCGCGCGCCGACGTTCCAACCGAACCCCGTCTCGACGATCGCGGTCGGGAAGATCGCGATCGTCTTGTCCTCGGTCGTGAACCACGACGCGATCACGCTGAACGCGTGGTAGCGGTCCTTCAGGTACAGCACGCCGCGCACGGGCTGCACGGCCGCCTTGACCGGCAAGCGCGGGATCCACAAGAGGCCGCGCGCGATCGATCGCGCCGTGCTGTCGCCCTCGTCGACTCGATCGAGCCGCCCGCTCTCCTCGCCCGGCCGCGGCGCGCTCGCGACATCCGCGGCCGTGACCGGATTCTCGACAGGGGCCGGTGTCGCGACAGTCGTCGGTTCCGACTCCGCCACGGGCTGGACGGTCGCCACCTGCGCGAACGCCAGGGTGGGGACGAACAGCCAGACAAGCAGCAGGCGCACGGGCTGCTGCGAATGCCTGCGCCGTGCCAGCGCAAGTGTGCGCGCCTCGGTGAACTTCCTGCGCGGCCGCGCTCGCCGAGCGGCGGCGCTCGCTAGAACTTGTAGGTCAAGCCGAGGCGCAGGTAGAGCTGGAAGTCCGTCTCGAACATCGGACCGGAGAACATCGAGGTGAACAGCGCGCGCTCGTCATTGGCGGGCGCCCCCTCGAGGACGCCGTAGATGTTCCAGCGCTGCTCCACCGCGATCTCGGCGGCGATCGACAGCACGAGGCGCGCCCCGTTCTCGCGGTCGAAGAAGTCCATGCCCTCGTTGCCCGTGAGCTTCTCGGCGCGGTTGCGGTCGTCCTGCGTGAACGTGCCGGTCACCGGGGCACCACCGTCGATGACGACGGACTTGTAGTTCCTGCAGATGTCCGTCGGATCGCTCGTCTCGAAGCCCATGTTCGTCATGTTCGACGGGTCGAGCGCGGGGCAGTGGCGATCGCTCCACACCTCGACGTACGCGCGGCCGGTGATCGTCACCGCCGAGATCGCGGTCAGCGACGCGGCCGCGCCGATGTCCCACGTCATGCCGTTGCGCGCGGAGTCGTCGAGGAGCTTCGAGCCCCACCAGAACTGCGTGAACAGACCCGCGCT
This sequence comes from uncultured Kofleriaceae bacterium, assembly GCA_964617845.1. Classification (GTDB taxonomy): domain Bacteria; phylum Myxococcota_A; class Polyangia; order Haliangiales; family Haliangiaceae; genus JABFXX01. The sequence continues at coordinate 201,340 of CAZUAR010000016.1, forward strand.
GAACGGCTCGTTATCCGCGAGCATCACGCGGCCACCGATGCCGAGCTCCGAGCGCGCCAGCATCGTGCGCAGCGCGACGTTCGCGTCGAAGCCGAACTTCTTGGCCAGCTTGCCCGCGCCGACCGTGATGCGCGAGTTCAGGAAGTACGGGTAGCCCGCGTCGAAGTCGACCGTCGAGCGACCGCGCGGCAGCGTGCGCGCGCCGAGCGACGACAGACCGCGCTGCTGCGCGACGAGCTCGCTCTCGGAGAGCCCCGCGATCGCGAGCTCGCGCGACAGCGTCTGCGTCTTGCCGCCCTCGATCGTCAGGTTCTGCTCGAACGGCTGGAAGCCCGCCGCCTCGATGCGCACGACCGTCTCGCCGACCTCGACCTCGATGTCGATCGGCGTCTTGACCTCGTTGCCATCGGCGTCCCTCGCCGGGAGTCCGTTGATGAGGACGGTCGCCTTCGCGGGCGTCGACAGCACGCGCAGGCGACCGACCGCCTTGAGATCCGCCTGCACCGTGATCGTGGTGCCCGGCTCGATGCGGACCTTCTGCTCGAACTGCTTGTAGCCCGGGAGGCGCACCACGACGGGATGCTCTCCGGCGGACACCTTCTTCTCCTGCGGCACCTTGCCGACGGCGGCACCGTCGATGAACACCTCGGCCTCCGGGACCGTCGAGACGACCTTCAGGATGCCCTGATCGCCCGCGGCCTCCGGGTTGAGGTCGAACTTCACGATCTGCGAGCCACCCGCCGTGACCGTGACCTTCTTCTCGCCGGTCTGGAAGCCGGGCGCCTTCACCTGGACGATGTGCTCGCCGGCCTTCACGTCCTTGATGTCGACGGGCACGGGGCCCATGTCGGTGCCATCGATGAACGCCCGTGCACCCTGCGCATCGGACAGCACGCGCACCACGCCGACGCCGTTGTTCGCGAGCGCCGCGATCTCCGCGGAGACCTTGGTCTGCTGGTTGGCGACGACCGTGATCGTCTGGCGCCACGGCGGCGCGGGCGGCTTGCGCACCTCGATCACGTGGACGCCTTCGACGACGTTCTGAATCACCGACGGTGTGTTGTCGGGATGCTTGTTGCCGTCGATCAAGATCTCGGCGTCGGGCACATCCGCATTGACGATCACGGTGCCGTACTTCGCCTTCGCGATCTCCTTGAGGGAGGGCGCGAGCGTCTGCACCTGATCCATCTTCGCTTCGATCCACGAGGAGTACGGCTCGAAGCCCTCCTTCTTGATCTCGAGCAGGTGGCGCCCCGCGGTCGTGGTGATCACGATCGGGATCACGCCCTGCGGCTGACCGTCGAGGAACACCTGCGCGCCGAACAGGTTCTTGTCGGCATCCGCGCGCACGTCGATCTTCGGCGGCTCGGCCTTCTTCACGAGCGGCACGAACAGCTCCTGCGTCTTGCGGAGCGCGGCGACCTTGAACACGCGCGTCGCGGGCTCGTACCCCGGCGCTTCGATCGTCACGGTGAGCGAACCCTTCGGCAGCTTCCCGGTCCACGGCGTCGCACCGATCGCGCCGCACGCCTTGTCTCCGACGTAGATCGCCGCGCCCGGCGGGGCGGAGTCGATCTTGACGTTGTACCTCGCATTCTTCGCGGCCGGGCAGTTCTGCGCATCCGCGAGGCGCGGCGATACGAGCAGCGCGAGCAAGATCGCGAATGGCAGTACGGCGATGGAACGGACAAGCGTCATCGATTCACCCTCTAGAACGGACTGGAACCGAATCTAACACGCCTACTGCACGAGTCGCGCAGCCAGGGCACCGAGCAGTGCGAGCCCCGCGAGGATGCGATAGATGGCAAAGCCGATCAGATCGTGTGACCCGAGCCACTTGATCAACCACGCGATCGCGGCATAGCCGCTGATCGCAGCGACGCTCGTGCCGATCGCGAGCGCCGGGATCGCATTCGGTCCGAGCGACCGGAACGCCTCGCGCGCCTCCAGGATGCCCGCGCCGGCGATCGCGGGAATCGACAGCAGGAACGAGAACCGCGCCGCATCGCTGCGCGCGAAGCCGAGCAGCAGCGCCATGCAGATCGTCGCCCCCGAGCGCGACACGCCGGGGACCAGCGCCATCGTCTGCGCGAGTCCGACGAGCATCGCGTCCGCGAGCGTGATGTCGGCGAGCGAGCGCCACGTGTCGCGCCCGTTCGAGTAGCGATCGACGATCACCATCACGATCCCGATGACGACGAGCGCGATCGCGACGACGTACAGGCTCCGCAGGTCGCCCTCGATCTGCTTCTTGAAGATCAGCCCGACGATCACGATCGGCACCGTGCCCGCGGCGAGGAGCCACGGCAGCTTCCCATCCGCGCTCGATGGATCGCGAAACATCGCGCTGGGGAGCGCGACCAGGTCCTTCGCGAAGTACGCGAGGACCGCGAGCAACGTGCCGAGCTGGATCACCGCCGTGTACGGCGCGCCCGGCTCGGGTTGACCGAACAGCGCGGGCAGGATCCGCAGGTGCGCCGTCGAGGAAACCGGGATGAACTCGGTCAGGCCTTGCACGAGGCCCATCAGCGCAGCGAACCAGAGCGTCACGGTACCAGGCACGCTAACATCGATCGCGCCGTGCGCCGAATCGCCACCATCGTCCTCGTCGCTGTCGCTGCATGTTCGAGCGGAGCGACGAGCGCGCCCGGCCCGACGGCCCCGGCGATCCCGTCGACACCCGACGCCGCGCCGGCTCCGGTCGCGCTCACGGCCGAGGAGTGTGAGGCGATGGTGATGCACGTCGTCGACCTCACGGTCGCCGAGCAAGGCTCCGCCGCGCAGCCCGGTGATCGCGAGAAGGTCCGCGCCGGTCAGGAGGCGTTCAAGCTGGAGTGCGCGACCGCACGTCCCGAGGTCGTTCGCTGCGCGCTCGCCGCGAAGACCCTCGCCGAGGTCGAGGCGTGTCAGCCGATCTCAGGCGACACGAAGTAGCTCGACCTCGAACAACAACGTCGAGCCACCGGGGATGAGCCCGTTGCCCACCCCCGCGTCGCCGTAGCCGAGCTGCGGCGGGATCAGAAGAGTTCGCTTTCCTCCGGTCTTCATCGACGCGACGCCTTCGTCCCACCCCTTGATGACGCGGCCCTTGCCGATCGGAAATTCGAACGGCTTTCCGCGATCGAGCGACGAGTCAAATTTTTTGCCCTTCGCGCCGTTCACCCACAACCAACCTGTGTAGTGCATCACACACGTTTGCCCGGTCGCGGGGCTCGGGCCGGTGCCGACGACCGTGTCTTCCCACTGCAGTCCACTGGGGTTCTGGTTCATGGCGGCATCCTACAACACCATGTACGATCGGCGCCGCGACCGGGGGGACTCTCGGTGTGCCGGAGATTTGAATGTCGAAGCGTTCGCTTGGGCTGTTGGTACTCGTTCTATCCACGTTCTCGATTCGCACCGCCCGCGCCGAGGCCACGATCAGCGGGACATTCGAGATTGGCCCGGCCGTCGTCGGCGCACCCGCTGGCGCAACCGCTACTCACGTAATCGACGACGATGACACGACAGATCGTGCTGTCGATCTCGTGTTCGACGACCCCAACGGCTGTGATGGCGAGTTTACGTTCGTAGAGGCCTCCACCTCGGCGACCTGCGCCGGCGCGACGTGCACGAACTTCCAGCTTCCCGGCACTCTGACGGTCAAGTATGTCGCGAGTACGCGCGTCAACCAGACGTGCACCATCACGGCAACGACAACCGTGGGGGGGCAGGCGTATGGAAGCTTCGTGGTGACCGGAACGGCGATCGGTCCTCACCTCGTTCCGCCGAGCGCGGTCAACATCGGTGACGTCCGCGTCGCGGGCGCCACGACCGGGTCGGGAACGCTCGTCCTCACCAATGATGGCGAGGTCGGCGGCGGTAACCTTGTCATCAACAGCATCACACCGAACGCCGGCTGCGCCACCGAGTTCTCCGTTGGCGCGTTGCCGTCCCCGATCGCATCGGGCGCCTCCGCGAACGTGCCGATCTCCTTCAATCCGACGATCGCCGGCGACCAATCTTGCGCGCTCGTGATCAGCACGAACGGCACTCCGCAACCGTCGCAGACCGTCAACGCGATTGGTCGCGGGACGAACGCCGTCATCGGTGTCGCGAACGCGAGCTTCGGTGGAACGAACATCGTCCCGGTCGGCACGAGCGTCGGCACGACGATGACGATCTCGAACACCGCCGCGTCCAACGCCGGCGTCCTCCGGATCACCGGCGGCTCGATCTCGCCGTCCGCGGGATCGTGGATCACGTTCGGCGCCGCGGCCGGCTGCGCCGGAGGCACGACGAGCTGCACGTACAGCACGCTCACGACCTCGACATCGACGACCGTTCCGATCACGTGCTCGCCCCCGTCGAACGCGACCGGAAGCCAGACCGCGACGATCACGTTCACCAGCGACTCCGACGCCGGCGGCGACAGCACCGGCTCGGTGACCTGCATCGCCGGTCGCGCCGACGCTCTCCCGGTGCCGGCGATGGTGATGTTCACCGATCGCATCATCAACACGATCTCGCCGACGACGAACGTCGTGATCACGAACATGGGCAACGTGCCGCTCACGTACAGCCTCACGATCACGAACACGGGCAGCCAGTTCGCGATCACGCCCGCGTGCACGACCGGCTGCACGCTCAACCCGGGCATCTCGTCACAGCCGATCGTCGTCGACTTCCGGCCGACGTCCGTGGGCGCGAAGTCCGCGAACATCCGCATCACGAGTAACGACCCCGATGGCCCGATCGACATCCCGATCAGCGGCAACGGCATCGCGCCGCACCTGAGCGTCAACCTGACCTCCCCCCAGAGTTTCGGTACGGTCGAGGTCGGCTCGTCGGGCACCGCGAAGATGCTGACGATCACCAGCGACGGCACCTCGCCGGTCACGATCTCGAGCGTCGGTCTGACGTCCGCGAACCCGAACTGGTCGATCACCGGCTCGCTCGGAACGCAGCCGGTGGCGATCAACGACACGCGCACGTTCATGATCAACTGCGTGCCGACGACGCACGGCGATCTCGGCGCGACGCTGCGGATCAGCAGTAACTCGACGCCGACGAACGGCACGATCGACATCGAGCTCGATTGCACGGGCAATCAGGGCATCGTCCACCTCGACGACACCGACCACGACTTCGGCGGCGTGATCGTCGGCCAGATGGCCGACCGCACGTTCACCATCACGAACACCGGAAACGTCCCGGTCACCAACGTCACCGTCACCCCCGGTGGGACGGGGACCGGCTACACGATCCTCGCGTCTCCGTTCCCGATCGCGACGCTCGCGCCGAACACGCCGGTCATGTTCACGGTTCGCTTCATGCCGGCCGCCGGGACCGACGGTGGCGATCGAACGTTCGCGCTGTCGGGCATGTGGGGCACCGCGAAGACAGCGAACGCGCTCCTCACCGTTCACGGTGATGGCTTGATCGAGGGCTACGACGCGACGCCGGCGACGGTCACGTTCAACCAGCGCTTCGACGCGATCACGACGCAGAAGGTCTGCATCACGAACACGGGCGACGCGACCGTGAACATCACGGGGATGATGTTGAACCACGCCGTCGGGACGCAGAACACCGAGATCCGGATCCTCAACCTCGTGCGGCGCGCGTGCGGCTCCACCGGCGCGGGCACGAACATCGCGTTCCCGCTCACCGGGAACATCCAGCTCCTGAAGAACCAGGAGGTGGAAGCGATCGTGCAGTTCGACCCGAACGATCGCACGGGCACGATGAGCGCGACGATCACGATCACGAGCGACCTGACGACCAACCCGTCGCGCATGGTCACCATCAACGGCACCTCGACGGCGGCCGAGGTGACGAACAACCCGGGCCTCGTCGTCGACTTCGGACCGACCGATCTCGATGCAGGCCCGCAGACGCGCGACGTGACGATCACGAACACCGGCGTCGCCACGCTCGACCTCACGGCGTTCACGCGCACGGCGAACAGCGTGTTCACCACATCGACGCTCCCGTCGACGCCGCAGAACCTCGCGATGGGTAACTCGGTGACGATCACCGTCACGTACACGCCAACGGTCGAGCGGCCCGCGGGTCAGAACGACTCGTTCACGATCTCGCACAACGTCGGCGGTGTCGTCGGGCTCACGTCGCAGACGATCACGATCCAGGGCCGCGGCGTCGATCGTCATATCGACGTCGGCGACGCGCCGGCGTTCCCGCCGACGTTCCGCAACCCGGGCAGCCGCGCACCGTCGGGCACGATCACGATCACCAACACCGGCGACGCCGAGCTCGACATCACCGGCATCATGGTGTCGAACGACGACGTCTGGCAGCTCGCCGAGACCGGGCCGACGCAGATCGCGGGCGGCGCGAGCAAGGACTTCCACGTCACGTTCCACCCGAAGATGCTCGGCCCCGCGCCGCAGGGCGAGCTCGTGTTCGTCAACAACGACAACACGTCGACGGAGACGATGATGGCGAGGGTCACCCTCGACGGCATGGGTCTCGATCGCAACGTGAGTCTGCTCGGCAATCCGATCGACGTCGGCACGACCGCGATCGGCCTCCCGATCACGCTCGAGCAGGGCCTCGTGGTCTCGAGCATGGACCCGACGAACACGTTCACGATCCGCGAGATCCAGATCGTCGATGACGACACGGAGGCGTTCTCGATCGCCAACAGCCCGATGGGCGAGTCGATCGACGGCGCGAGCATGAAGCAGTACGACGTGACCTTCTCGCCGACCGAGGAGGGCGAGTTCACGGCCACCGCGCTGCTGTTCCTCGACGAGGATCCGACGCAGACGGCCGAGGTCCAGCTCACGGGTCGCGCCGTGTTTGTCGAGATCGGCGGTGGTGGTGGCTGCGCGACGAGCAGCGGCGGCGGCGCGGGTATGGTGCTCGTCGTCGGCGCGCTCCTCCTCGCGCGTCGTCGCCGGCGCAGCACGCTGGCGATGGGCGCGGCCACGGCTGCGCTCGCGCTCGTGATGTGGCCGGCGGACGCGCGCGCGCAAGCGGCGGAGCAGACGTTCGACCTCGATCTCTCGCTGTTCGATCCGACGCCGTCGACGACGAACACGACGCTGCAGGTCCAGTCGGCCGCCGTGGGCAAGAACGGCGAGTGGGTCCTCGGCGCGATGGTCGCGAACGCGACGAACCCGCTCGTGATCAGCTTCGGCGACACGGAGCACATGTCGATCTCGCGGCGCACGATGCTCGAGCTCGGCGGCGCGTACGCGTTCCTCGATCGCTTCGAGGCGGGTCTGCGGATGCCGCTCTACAACCAGACCGGTGACGGCGCGGTCGTCGGGGTCGCGTCGCCGAGTGGAACCGCGCGCGGCGATCTCGTCGCGCACGTGCGCGCGCAGCTGTTCGAGTCCGCCGGGCCGACGACGCTCGTCGGTGGCGCGAGCCTCGCGGTCACGTTCCCGACGGCGACCGGCGCGCAGTACGCGGGCGTCGAGATGCCGTCCGGCCGCGTCCTCGGCCTGCTCACGCTGACCCCCGCGGCGATCGATCAGCGCCTCACGCTGACGGTCAACGCCGGCGGTGTCGTGCGCCAGAAGTCCGAGCTGCAGAACATCCGTCAGGGCAGCGGCCTCGCGTTCGGCGGCGCCGCGTCCGTGCGCGCGGCGACCGGGCTGTGGCTGTTCGGCGAGATCTACGGCGAGGTGCTTCCGTCGTCGGAGGTGCCGAGCGTGATGGCGTCGGCGGGCACGATGACGACGGCCGAGTGGCTCGGCGGCGTCACGTATCGCCCCGATCCGCGCGTCAACATCAGCGTCGGCGCTGGTCGCGGTCTGGTCTCGGGACTCGGCACGCCGGACTTCCGCGCGGCGCTCGCGATCTCGGTCACGCCGGGTCGCGAAGAGGTGAAGGTGATCGAGCCGCCGCGACCGCCGGTCGTCGAGAAGGACTCCGACGGCGACGGCATCCTCGACGGTGCCGACGCGTGCAAGGACGACCGCGAGGACATGGACGGCTTCCAGGACGGCGACGGCTGCCCGGATACGGACAACGACGCCGACGGCTTCCTCGACTCGGACGACAAGTGCAAGGACGAGCCGGAGGACAAGGACGGCTTTGGCGACGACGACGGCTGCCCGGACTTCGACAACGACAGCGATGGCGTGCTCGACGTCGCGGACAAGTGCCCGATGGCCGCCGAGGACAAGGACAGCTTCGCCGACGAGGACGGCTGCCCCGAGAAGGACAACGACGGCGACGGCCTCGACGACGCGATGGACAAGTGCCCCGATCAGGAGGAGACGATCAACGGCAACGCCGACGATGACGGTTGCCCCGACGCGGGTGACTCCGCGATCGCGCTGACGCCGAGCGCCGTCGAGCTCCTCGAGACGATCGAGTTCAAGGGCAGCGAGCTCAAGCCGAGCGCGAGCCGCGTGCTCGGTCAGGTCGCCGCGACGCTCAAGATCCACCCCGAGATCCTCCGCATCAAGATCAGCGTGCACGTGAACCCCGCCGGCAAGGAGGCGAAGGAGAAGGCGCTGACCGAGGAGCGCGCGATGGCGATCCGCGAGTGGTTGATCAAGGCCGGCATCAGCGCCGACCGCGTGTCGGGCGCGGGCATGGGCGGCACGAAGCCGCTCGTGAAGGGCAAGAAGTCGCCGATCAACGAGCGCGTCGAGATCATCATCCTGGAGCGGCAGTAGCTCTCGCGAGCGCGACGCCGACCACGGTTCGCGCTCCCGCTTCGCGCAGCGCCGTCGCCGCCGCGGCGAGCGTCGCGCCCGTCGTCACGACGTCGTCCACGAGGACGATCGCGCGGCCGTCGACGCGCTCGGCGTGCTGCACCGCGAACGCTCCGACGAGGTTCGCGCGCCGCTCGGCCGCGGTCAGCATCGCCTGCGCCGGCGCGGCTCGTACGCGGCGCAACAGCGGCGCGGGCCGTGCGAGCTGGGCCGCATCGCACGCGTGCCACGCGAGCAGCCACGTGTGGTCGTAGCCGCGCGAGAACCGACGCTGCCAGTGCATCGGAATCGGCACGACGAGCGCGTCGTGGGCGAGCGCCGCGGCCGCGACGAGTGGAGCCCACAGCGGCGCGACATCGCGCGCCACGTGACCGCGCTGCGCGTACTTCAAGCGCCGGATCGCGAGCGCCAGCTGACCGCCGAACCGCCACGGTGACACGATCTGATCGAGCGGCAGCGGACGCGCGCGACAGCGAGCACACAGCTGCGCGCTGTCACCGGTCGGCTCGGCGCACGCGGGACACGCGGGACCGAGCTCGACGAGCGTGCCGGCGCACGCATCGCAGAGCGAGATCGAAGGAGCAGCGCACGCCGGGCACTGCGGGGTGAACAGCCAGTCGAGCCATGACATGGAGCCGCGCTTTCGCCCGCAGCCCGTCCGCGGTTGCGTGCTATGTGATGGCCGATCGTGATCGACCGCAGCTACGTGTACGAGCCCGGCTTCATCGATGCCGCGGCCGCTGCGGACATCGACGCGTGGCTCCAAACCCTCAAGCCTCTCTGGGAGATGCGCTACTCCACGACGAGGAAGCTCCCGGCCGGCAAGCAGCAGCGGCCCCTGCTCCGCCCCGTCTACTGGCTCGGGAACTGGCAGTTCGCGTGCCTGGGCTACTACGAGCCGCCGAAGCGCACGCACGACGTGGCGGTCGCCGCCGAGCCCTTCCCCGCCGTCCTCGCGCGGCTCGTCACGACGATCGAGCGGCGCGTGCGCACGGGCTTTCCGCCGGCCCAGGTTCCGCGCAAGTGGCACCTCAACACGTGCCTCGTGAACTTCTACGGCGATCGCCTCGAGAACGGAAAGGCGATCGATGTCGCGCGCGTCGGCGAGCACCGTGACTTCGAGCCCGGCCCCGTCGCATCGCTCTCGCTCGGCGAGCGCGCGCGCTTCCAGTTCGTGCGGCGCGGCAGCGATCCGAGCACGCCACCGGTGCGCACGCAGTGGCTCGAGGATCGCTCGCTGCAGATCTTCGGCGGGCCGCGCTGGAAGGACGACCTCCTCCATCGCGTGCAGCGCGTCGACGACAAACACAAACTCGATCTGCCGCCGAAGATCGACGGCTTTCGCACGCGGCGCGTGAACTTCACGTTTCGCTACGTGCCCGACGAGCACGTCGTGCCGTTCGCGCGCCTTCCGATCGTCGCGCGCGACGACGTGCGCGGCTATGTCGCGACGCTGGCGCAGAGCTCGCCGTTCTGGGCCAGCGCGCTTGCTAGCGAAGGCCCGCGAGCGGCGGCTCGGTAGCGACCACCGGCGGCGGGACGCGCAGCAACGCGGCCACCGTCGGTGCGACCTGCAGGAGCGACGCACGATCGATCATTTGCGGCGCGACGCCGGGCGCGCGGACGATCACGGGCACCTCGCGGTTGTCCGCGCTCGGTGCATCGTGGTGCGTACCGGTCGTGTACTCGGTGACGAGCGATCCGCGCACGGGCACGATGTACAGATCGCCCGACGCGTCCGGCGCGAGGCCCGCGCACACGATGCGCTCCATGCCGGAGCGCGTCTCGCAGCGTCCCATCGTGTCCGCGACGCGAAACACGCCCTCGACGCCGGGCACCGTCGCGATCGCGGCGACCGCCGCATCGATCGCGCGGGCCTTTGCCGCGTCGGCGATCGCGCTCGAGAGGTACAGCTGGTTCGACGAGATCCTCGCGACCCACGCTCCCTCGCCGAGGATCGGCACGAGCGCGTCGTTGACCGCGGTGACGAGCGCGCCCGTCGGGACGCGGCGCGCGCCTCCGACCGGCGATCGCTCGACGAGCGGCGTGGCACCGTGATCGCTCGTCATCACGAGCGCCCAGCCATCGGGGCCGACGCGGCGATCGAACGAGGCGAACAGCTCGCCGAGCGCGCGATCGAGCCGCAGCGTCAGATCGAGCGACTCCCACGAGTCGGGACCGAACACGTGGCCCGCGTAGTCGTGCGCGTTGAGACCGATCGCGAGCAAGTCCGGCTCGTCATCGGTGCCGAGCGACATCGCGTCGATCGCGGCGTACACCGCATCGAGCACGACCTCGTCACCGAACGGCGTGTAGACGATCGCGTCGGGCTCCACGATACGATGCGGGAAGCTCGTGCCGAGCGCGTGCATGTCGCCCTCGCCCGGACCATCGTCGCGAATGCGCGTCGTCCTCGCGAGCAGCGCCGCATCGAGCGGCTCCCACGTCATCCCGACGAACCTCGAGGTCGGCTTCGCCGTCGCGAGCTCGGTCAGCCACGCGGGCAGCGCGGATGCATACGCGCGGCTCGTGGTCATGCCGCCGGCCCTCGCCTCGTACCAGATCGCGAGATCCGGCCGCTTGCCCGCGACGAACACCGCCGCGCGCGACTTGAGTGCGATCGCGACCGACTTCGCGGCCGGCCGCGCCGCGCGCAGTGCCTCGGCGAGCCCGTCGACACGCAACGCGATCGCGGACGCGTTGTCGTCGATCAACAGCGATGGCGACGCACCTGGCGTGTCGACCGGTTCGGTCACGACGCGAAACATCGGCGCCGCGGGGTCCTCCTCCGCGGCGATCTCCTTGCTCGCGGCACGCCGGTACCACTGGTTTCCGATCACCCCGTGGATCGACGGCGTCGTCCCTGTACCAATGGTCGCGTGACCGGGCGCGGTGAACGAGTTCGCGTACGGCAGCTCGGCGGCTCGCACGTACGTGCCCTCGCGCACGAGGCGCGCGAACCCGCCGGTGAACATCCCGCGATCGCGCTCGAACGCCCAGGTAGGTAGCTGATCGATGACGAGCAAGACCACCAGCTTCGGCGCTGGTCGCGCAGGCACCTGCACGGCTTTGGGGCCGCAGCTCCCGACGAGCAACGCGAAGACACCGATGATCGCGCGCCGCACGCGACGCACATCCTACACGGACCGGAGTATGTTCGCCGCATGTCGCTCTCCGACCGGATCGTGCCGTTGTGTGACCTGCTCCTCGGTGCCGCGTACGCGGACAAGCAGTTCAAGGACCGCGAGCGCGAAGAGGTCAAGGGAATGCTCGCGGACCTCGCGGGCTCGCTCACGCCGGAGCTCGCGACGCAGATCGAGAGCTTCGATCCGAAGAAGTTCGATCTCGCAAAGACGGCCGCTCACTTCGGTGCGGACACCGAGGATGAGCGACGCCGCCTGTTGTTCCTGGTCGCCGCGATCAACGACGCGGACGAGGAGCACGACTTCGCCGAGGACGAGTACCTGCGCGCTCTCGCGAACGCGCTGATCCTCCCGTCGAGCGCGCTCGAGGGGCTCATCGTCGACGTGGAGGTCGAGGAGCTCAAGGAGACGTTCGAGAAGGTCCGCCGGGGACCGCCGCCACCGCCGACGCCGAAGAAGAAGGACGACTCCGTCGACGTCGACATGGACTAGTGCCACCGGGTGGAATCGCACCACCTCTCCAAGCTTCGGACACTCGGGTCGCGATCTACGCACGGAGGCTTGGTAGGGACCGAGGGGATTGCACCCTCCACGATCGATTTGTAAGAACGACCCCACCCCTAGGTGAGCTGATCCCCATGATCAGTTGGAGCACTCGCTCGGATTTGCACCGAGGTGTTCGTGGTTTGCTGCCACGGGCCTTATCTACTCGAGCCACGAGTGCGAAGTGGACCTGAAGGGATTCGAACCCTCGTCGCCGCCGTGCGAAAGCAGCATCCTCCCGATTGAACGACAGGCCCAGTAGCGCCCCTGATGGGAATCGAACCCACCTAGATCTGATAGACAATCAGCTGCCGTCACCAGACGGCCCCAGGGACAAACACGTTTCGTGGACTCGCAGGGACTCGAACCCTGATCTCCGCGGTGCAAGCGCAGCGTCTTTCCTTTTGACGACAAGCCCGTGTTGGAAGGGGACGATCGATTCGAACGATCAACCTCGTGCGTTCAGAGCGCAGTGTTCTGCCAGTTGAACTAGTCCCCCAAGAGAGTCGACGACGATGAAGGGAGAGGATGTGATCGCGACGGCCGCACGATTGCCGCCGGACGGCCGTCGCGTTCACGGGTTGTTGTTCACTCAGACGAGCTCGGTGCCCTCGTCGTGCTCGATCTCGCCTGCCCAGTACACGTAGTCACGCCACGCGTCCGGGACCGACTTCGTGCTCACGCGGATCTGGACCGCGGGAATCCAGGCCGGGCGCACCGGCGTCGTGCGGAGCGCCATCTTCGCCTCTACCGGCGTGCGGTTCGCCTTGCGAGCGTTGCACGCGTAGCAGCACGAAACGATGTTCTCCCACGACGTCCGACCACCACGCGACCGCGGAACAACGTGGTCGTACGTGAGCTGATCGATCGTGCACTTGATGCCGCAGTACTGGCAGCGGTAACCGTCACGCGCGTAGATGTTCACGCGCGAGAACTTCACCGGCTTCGCATGGCGGCGGAACGCCTTGCGCAGACGCACGACCGCCGGGACCTTGACGAGCATCGAGGTCGCGCGGACCTCGGTGTCGTACTCCTCGACAACCTCGACCTTGTCGAGGGTCACCAGCGTCATCGCGCGCTGCCACGAAATGACCTTGAGGGGCTCGTAGCCCTGCGAGAGCAGGAGCGTCCGAGTGGTGTCTACATGCTGCATACAACGCTCCTGGTTACGGCCCGCGGGATTGCGGGCAAACGTGCCGCCGAGAGGATTCGAACCTCCAACACATGGCTTCTGAGACCACTGACTCTTCCGTTGGTCTACGACGGCGAAATGGATCGCGAACGAGCTCGGTGCCGCCGGCCGGATTCGAACCGGCACTACCTAGCTTCTCGAACTAGAGACTCTGCCGTTGGTCTACGGCGGCATGGTTGCGGAGGTCGGAGTCGCACCGACGTGGCCTGGCGTATGAGACCTGGCTGAGAACTCGCACTCTCCCCGCATATTCTCGACGGTGGGGACGCTGGGACTTGCACCCAGTTGTCATCGAAGCTCCTGTTTTACGGACAGGCTCGGTTCCTTTACCGTCAACGTCCCCTTGGGGTGATCGACCGGACTCTCACCGGCTTGAACGTGGGCCACATCCACGTGCCTCGTATCCTTCGGCCTCGATCACAGTCCGTCTGGGTGGATTCGCACCACCAACCTTTCGCCTATCAAGCGACTACTCTGCTGTTGAGTTACAGACGGGAAATGCCGCGCGTTCTCTGCGTCAGCGGTCTACGCGACAGGAATCGCACCTGCGGCCTCGAGGTCCCGGACCTCGCGCTCTTCTACTGAGCTACGCGAAGAAAGATCTGGTGCATCGACTTGGAGTCGAACCGATCACCCTCCATCGGCGGCCCGTTGCCGGGCGATGAATGACAAAGGAATTGATGCTCCCGAAGTGAGCTGTCGATGCATTGGGTGACCATCCGTTCGACGGCTGGGCTACCCGCCACGAAGTGCATGCACCGAGTTGGAGTCGAACCAACGTCCTTCAATTTGCGAGATTGATAACCATCAACCGGCGGCCCGTTGCCGGACAAGGAATGGAGACGGTCTGGTCTTGCGACCAATGCTCTCCCACTGAGCTACCGATGCATGCGTCGGGGTAAGTGGACTTGAACCACCGGCCTCTCGGTCCCGAACCGAGCGCTCTGCCGATCTGAGCTACACCCCGCGGTGTTCTTGCGATCGCGCGTGAACGCGTCGCGAGAGAGTGCCGTGTCGAAAGGCCGGAGCTGATCCAGCGGCTATCACGCCACACGGCGGCCCGCGCCGAAGCGCGGACGATTCGCACGCCGCCTAGGAATTGAACCCAGCGCGATCGGATTTGGAGTCCAATCTGGTCACCAGACCTCGACGTAAAAACTTGGTACCGCCGGGAGGATTCGAACCTCCACCATCGATCTTCGCAGAATCGTGTCGCGTTCCTCGCAACGACGGCATGAACAAGCAACCTGCAACGCGTGGACAAAGAAGCCGAGCTCCGACGAAGTAAGGGTTCGGTAATGGAGATCGAACGGCCCACGACGATGGTCGGGATGACAGGAATCGCACCTGCGGCCTCGTGTTCCCCGAACACGCGCTCCTCTCCTGAGCTACATCCCGAATTCAGCGGAAGGCATAGGAATCGAACCCGGCCCCGTTAAGGGTGCTGACCTGTACTCGAGACAGGCGTGGCGCCTCGCCACCGTACCTTCCAAACATTCACATCGCGGACGGCGTAGGAATCGAACCCGGCCCTTGCGGGCAGTCCGGACTAGCAGACCGGCCTGGCGCCACTGCCAGCGCACCGTCCAAACCTTCGGCTTCGTCGTCGCAGTGGAGGGAGTTGAACCCTGCGTTCGTTCGCGCGGACGAACGGATCGTGGGCCGGCTTAGAGCTCGCGATCGTCGCTTCACCGGAAGCACTGCGAAGAACAGAGCTGGTCGCAGCTGAGGGAATCGAACCCTCGCGTCCGCGGATATGAACCGCGACGGTGAACCCTGCACGAGCTGCGATGTGTACGCGCGAGCGCGGCGATCGATCTGGATCCGTCTGGTATCCGTGGCGGGACTTGCACCCGCGTTCTGCCGCTTGAAAAACGGAGGTCCTGGCTGCTGGACGACACGGACAACGTTGCATGCATGACAACGCGTCATGGAATCGGTGACGGGACTTGCACCCGCATTTTCGGTTCGAGAGACCGTTTTCCTTCTATTGGAAGACACCGACAAAGCTGCAGACAAGAGGTTGAAGTCGAAGTGGCGCTTGGGAGGCGCCGCCGCCCTTACCGCGCCGACGCACCTCTCGGTGAATCGGTTTACGGCAGCGAGCACGCGTGGGGCTCCAGCCGAAGCCGGGCCCGCCGACGATTTCTCGTCGACGAGGGAGCGTTGCGCTATCGCCGCGTCGGTTGCCCGACGGTAGCTACATTATGGCCGTTATAGTTACGGTAATCGACCTCGTCCGGCCCGCATGAAAAACGAGAGAACGAGAAACGTGTCGAGGGAACGACTGGAGTTGCACCAGCTACCATTCGGTTAACAGCCGAGCGCTCATCTACTTGAGCTTCGTTCCCAAATGCCGGTGGTGAACCTTTCGATCCACCACCAGCAGCTGTCGGAGGGGCCGCGCCTTCACTCGAGCGTCGCAGTGGTGATCAAGTCACTACGCGCGAGCGAAGTCGGCAATGACCGGCGGGGTCGACGTGTCGAAACCGACAACATCGATCATACCGGCGTCGTTGGGATCCGCGATCGTGAATCCCGTCGACGTCATCCCGACCACGACAAGCTTGGCCGGAATTCCCCGTGCGTCTCGGTACGCCCGCAGAGCCTGCGCAGGGTGCACGTTACCTGCCCAGGTCTCGTTGTCGGTGTAGACACAGAACGTGTCGACATCGACGCGGTGCTTTGCCGCCCAGATCATGGGAAGCGCGCAGTCCGTTCCACCCATGGGGAGCTTGTCGATCTCCGCGACCACATCGTCCAGCCGCTGACGCGGCGAGATCGACAGGGTCGTGATTCCCGACTCTCCACCACCCCACTGGCCACCGTAGCCACCCGACGCCGACGTGAACGCGATGAACGCGTGGTCACGCTCGGTCGCCGCGGTCACGAGCGACATCGCTGCCGACCCGATACGCGGCGTCAGTCCCGGCACGCCGGCCACGACACCGCACCCCATCGAACCCGACACGTCGAGTGCGAGCAGCATGCGCTTGCCCGCAGGCTCGACGATGCCGAAGCTCGCGTAGAACGCGGCATCGAGTGCATCGACGATCGCCGAGACCGGCGTCCAGGTTCCCGAGCCCTTCACGCTGCGGCCGGACTTGTAGGTCACGAGCGCGGCGAGAACGGCGATCGGATGGACGCGCGCCTTCGCGAGCCGCTGCGTGTCGCGCAGCTGCGCCACGACCTTGTGAGTCGCCGCCGACATCGGTGCGAGCACACCCACGCGAGTCATCGTCGCGAGGTTGCGGATCAGCGCCGTCATCGGCATCGCTTCGAGGAGCGCTTCCCAGATCTCGGGGACCTTGAGCATCTCGGTGGGAACACATTCACGCGGGATGCGCTTGTCGGCGACGAGCTTCGCCGCCGCCTTCACATCCCCGATCTTCTTCAGCTCGTCCATCGCGACGATCAGCGCGCACGCCGGATCTTCACTCGCTCCTTCGGGGAGCTCGCCCTTGACCGCCCATGCGAACAGGCGATCGTGCGAGGGCGACGCCGCGCGCGGGTGCGCGAGGCGGAGGAGGTCACGGTTCGACCAACCATCTCGCGACTGGTACTTCGCGAGCTGGAACGCGAGGTCGGTCGCCGGCTTCGCGTTGAACCACGAGCCGACTGCCTTGCGCATTCCACGTCCCCATCCACCGAAGCCCTGCGCGTACTCCGCGAAGTGCATCAGGTGGGTGCCGATGCGGCACACCTTGGGGAGGGCTGCATACGCCGCGCGACGCGTTGCTTCGTCACCGAGCTTCGCGCACATCGCGAGGGAAAAGATCGCCGGATCGTTCTTGGGCGCACGTCCCGCTTCAGAGATAGCAACGATCCGAGCGACGGTACGGGGACCATCGGCGCTGATACAGCGCGCGACGATGTTTGCGTTATCGATCGTGAGCTCGCGCTCGCCGACGTAGTAGGTGCCGCCTTCGCAGCCTAGAACAAGGAAGCGATCGAGGCGTGCCCAGTCATCGAGCTGCCACGTGTAGCCGCCGGCCGAGTTCGGAACTTGGTTGGTGCCGGGGATCCGTTCGCTCTGCGTGGTGGTCTTGGTCGAGAAATACTTCTTGAAGTCGAACATGGATCCTCCGGCCCACCCTGTGTGGACGGTGTTGTGCGCGACGGTCGTCGTCACGCGTGGAGCCCCTCGTCGGACTCGAACCGACGACCTGCTGATTACGAAACAGCCGCTACAGCCAACTGAGCTTGAGGGGCGAAACCGTGCAGTGCCTCCCGCCGGGCTCGAACCGGCGACCTGCCGCATACCAAGCGGCTGCTGCTTCCAGCTGAGCTAGAGAGGCGTTCGTGCGGACCACGAGAGTCGAACTCGTTTGAACTGGGTGGAAGCCAGGCGCCTGAGCCGGTCGGCCAGATCCGCGAAGAAGTAAATGCGTCGCTCTCGCGTTGCTTCGCGTATCGATCCACGAACAGCTCGATGGGTACCGAGTGAAGTCGAGCTGGGTAGCTCGCTCTCGTGGGACACGCTCGCTCGACGAACAGCCCGGGCTGGGGGGAACCCGAGTGAAGTCGACGCATGGAGCAGATGAGGGGAGTTGAACCCCACGGTCCAGTGTGGCGCACTGGTGTGTCGACCCCGACACCTTCATCTGCATGGCGGTCTCCGAGGAGACCTTGGTTGTCGAGCCAGCGTCGGCGCCGGAGCGCGTTCGCAGACTCTTCGTGGGTTGGGTGGGAATCGAACCCACGTCGCGCGGTTTAAGAGACCGGTGCAAAGACCAACATTTGCTACCAACCCAGATGCCCGCTCGAGCACGACCTCGAGAGAGCAGAGGACCGTTCCGACCGAATTCGATCCGAAGGTCCGTCATCGCACGTGTCCCGCTGGACCGTCCGGCCCCTGCTCGTTGCTAGGCGAGCGCGGGACACGCGCGAGTTGAAAAATTGATCAGACTTCGTGCTGCACGTCGGTCATTCACCTGGACCGATAGCGCTTCCACACCGCCCCGCTATCGCGGATATGTATCGATGCTTCACCTGCTGAGATGCGCCCGCTTCGAAGCGGCTGTCATCCGTCGGTTGCTCCCATCGACATTGCTCGGTCGTGTGCCGTTGCCTTTCTCGTCCCACCCTCTGGAATCGAACCAGAACCTCTCCGTCTTCAGCGGAGCGCGCAGACCAACTACGCGAGAGTGGGATGTATGCGCTGCGCGTGCGGCCGTGCTCTGGGGAGCACCACCGATCGCGCAGCGCGATCTTCATCGTCATCAACTCTTCAGTTGTCAGAGAGAGCACCCGGCCGCGCACTGGGCGCACCTCGGGCGTCGATGCATCTGCGCGTGCTCGGGGCATGCGCGGGCGCACCTATCTCGATTCGAGATCTAGATTGGCAATCCAGATATCGATTCGAAGAATCAGATTGTGTGGACTAGGTCGTAGTCCGTGACGTCGGACGCTGGCCCGAAAACGTCGAAGGGCCGCTGGGGAGGTCTTCCCGGGGCGGCCCTTCAGCTAGCTACGTGTGGACACGTAATTAGCGGTGGGGACCCCCGTTGGTACCGGTGGCCGGATCGAGCGTTTCGGAGACGTTCTTCGAGCTAAACATCGACGACGACACCAAAATCCGCTGATACCGGACCTGCTTGGCCGCACAGACGCTAGACGAACGCCAGGTTGGCGTCCCTTTCGCGCTTTGACGGTTATGTAGGTTCCTGAGCATCATGGCGGGTCGGTTTCGTTTCGCGGCGGATGAGGCAGCGATGGTTGATACGTATAAAGGCGCTCTCGCGATCTGTCAAAGCTAATTTAATATCTATTTTTCGTGAGAGGCGATCACGCACCGACGGCGCGGAATTTCGCGAACAGATTTCGGCCGCATAGCGACCTCTCCGTCACAACGGAATTTTCACGAGCGTGACCGGAGCCCCGATCGCGAGCTCCACGGACCGCCTTCGCCCCAACAGCTCCCCACCCGCTTCGATCGCCGACTCCTCGTCGAGCTCGATCGTCACCCGATCGCACAGGAAGTCCGTGACGTGCTTCGAGAAATACTCGCCGCGGAACGCCGCCGGTGTGTTCCGGAGGATCTCGAACAGCCCCGCGTCCCCGCAGCGCAGATGGAACTTGTCGGTTCGGGTGCTCGCGAACGCGAACATCTTCAAGCCGAATCCGAAGTACGGAATCGTGGCGCCCGCGACCAGCGTGCACGCGCCTTCCCACAGCATCTGATCCTTCGCCACCGTCGCCCCGCTCGCGCCTTCCTTTGTCATCGCGATCGCCGGCGCGCCGCGATTCGTCACCACGACGTTCGGTCGCTTCGACGTCGCGAACCGCGGCACCGATCGCAACGCGACCGACAGCGCGTACCTCGCGCCTCCACCGATCACGCTCCGCGCGACGGGCACGCGATCGACGACGCGGTTCATGGCCTGCTGATCCTCGAGTAGCTGCGCATCCACGCCCATCCCGACGAACGGCGCGCGGACGCCGAGCACCTCGAGCATCGGGACCTTCGTCCACGCGCCGAACCCGCGCGCGAGCTTCACGAGATCCGTCTGCGGATCGTTCGTGGCTCCCACGGTGTCGGCGATCGCGTTTCCCGAGCCCAGGCGCAGCACGCCGATCGCCGGCTCTTGCTTGCCCGAGCCGCGACACGCCTCCGCGATCAACGTCAGCCCCATCACGACGGTCCCGTCGCCGCCGCCCAGCACGACCAGATCGACGCCTCGCGCGATCTCCTGCCGCACGACACTGCGCGCCTCGTCGAGGGACTCCGTGAACCGCACGCGACCGGGCAGCGCGGCTTCGAGCTTCTTGCGCAGCCGTCCGCCCACGCGCCTCGCGTTGGCGTTGACGATCGCGACGGCCCTCACCGGGCGAACGATACCGCAGCCTCGCGCGATGTCGGAGTTTGCGGCCCGGCGGGCAACCGTGCGTTCGTGCGACGACGTCTCCGAGCGGATGGAGCATCGAGAGATGAGCCATCTCTCCGCGGCTTCCGCAGGGGCGAAACGAGCGCGGCGGCATCGGTTGATGCATGCTCGACGCGTGACCACGCCCTCGCGCGATAGCCCGCCACGCGCGAGGCCTCCGCGGCGCTGGCTGCGTGTCCTGCGCTCGATCGCGGAGGTCGGCACGATCCTGATCGCGATCCCCACGCTGATGCTGTGGTGCTCCGTGCCGAACACCAAGCCGCTCGCGACCCAAAACCCGACGTCCACCGCGTTCATCGATCTACGCCGCGAGCAGGCCGCGGCGGCCGGCAAGAAGCTCGAGGTGAAGTTCCAGTGGCGGCCGCTCGGGAAGATCTCGCGGTATCTGCGCGCGGCCGTCGTGTACGCGGAGGACTGGCGGTTCTACGAGCACGACGGCGTCGACTGGGACGCGATCGAGAAGGCGATCGACGCGAACCTGTCGCGCGGATCGCTGGCGATCGGCGGCAGCACGATCACGCAGCAGCTGGCGAAGAACCTGTATCTGTCGCCGTCGCGGAGCTTCATCCGCAAGCTGCGCGAGATGCTCATCGCGTTCTCGCTCGAGGATGACCTGAGCAAGCAGCGCATCCTCGAGATCTATCTGAACGTCGTCGAGTGGGGCGATGGCGTGTTCGGCGCGGAGGCGGCCGCGCAGAAGTGGTTCCATCACTCCGCGCAGTCGCTGTCGCCGGCGGAGGCGGTGCGGCTGGCGATCGCGCTGCCGAATCCGTTCGAGCGAGCGCCGAACGTGACGTCGCCGATGCTGACCAAGAAGGCCGTTCGGTTGATCCGGATCTTGCGCATGCAGGGGCTGATCGACCGGGCGCAGGAGCGCGTCGCGCTCGATGCCGTCGGCGCGCCGCACGCGCCCGTGCTCGAGCGCACGCGAAGGCTCGACGAGGTCGACGAGAACGACGAGGACGAGGCGCCGATCGGGACACCGGTCACCACGCCGAGCGAGCTCGCGCCGACGGTCGAGGTCGACGGCGGCGCTACGGCACCGTACTGACGAAGTCGGCGACCGCGGACGCGAAGGCGTCGGGCTGGTCGATGTACGGCCAGTGTCCCGAGGGCTCGATGCCGACCCAGCGAGCGCCGACCGCGTCGAGGCGAGCGCGGGAGGCCTCGCAGATACCGCCGGGGACACCGGCGATGAACAGGTGCGGGCAGCGAAGCGCGGCGAGGCGCGGCGCGAGATCGTCGAGGCTCGACATGCGCACGAGGTCGGTGGCGTTCGCGTGGAACGTGTCGGCGTTCGCGGCGACCATCGCGGCGTGGTAGCCGCGCAGCGCGGGCTCGGTGGCGCCGCGCGCGTAGACGGAGGCGCGCATCGCGGCGAAGCCGTGCGCGCGGAAGTCGGCGAGCGACTGCTTCGTGGCCTCGGCGGAGAACGAGCAGTCGCCGAGCGTGAGGTTGCCGTCGATGTCGACGACCGCGCGCGCGGCGGTTTGCTCGGCGAGCAGCGTGGCGAGCACGCCGCCCATCGAGTGACCGACGAGGATCGCATGCGCGTGAACCGACGAGCGGAGCCAGTGCGCGAGGTGCTCGGCGGTCGCGGCGAGCGTGCCCTCCGAGGGTGGCGACGGCGTGCGGCCGTAGCCGGGCAGATCCGGCAGCACGTGCGCGAACGCGGCGAGGCGGGGATGACGCGCGATCGCGTCGAACGAGACGGACCACTCGCCGAGGCCGTGGATCCACACCATCGGCGGCGCGTCGGGGGCGCCGATGCGACGAACGACCATGCCGTGCTCGACGGCCCAGCCGTCGCGCGCGGTCACTTGAAGACTCGATGGATCCGCGCGATCGCTTCTTCGATGTTCGCGCGCGAGTTGAAGCCCGAGAGACGGAAGTAGCCTTCGCCGGCGGGGCCGAAGCCCGAGCCGGGCGTACCGACGACGTTTGCCTCGGCGAGCAGCTTGTCGAAGAACTCCCACGACGAGAGGTTTCCCTGCGTGCGTAGCCAGATGTACGGCGCATGCACGCCGCCGAACACCGTGAAGCCCGACGACGTCAGCCCCTCGCGCAAGAGGCGCGCGTTCTCCATGTAGAACGCGATCTGCGCGGTGGTCTGCGCGAGGCCGGCGGGCGAGTACGCGGCCGCGGCCCCGCGCTGCACGATGTACGACGCACCGTTGAACTTCGTCGTGTGACGGCGCGACCACAGCGCGTTGAGCGAGACGCGCTTTCCCTCGGCGCCGACGCCGGTGACCGTCTTGGGGACGACCATGAACGCGCAGCGCACGCCGGTGAACCCCGCGCGCTTCGAGAAGCTGCGCAGCTCGAGCGCGACGTCCTTCGCGCCGGGGATCTCGTAGATCGAGTGCGGCAGCGACGGATCGGAGATGTAGCCCTCGTACGCGGCGTCGAACAGGATGACCGCGTCGTGTTGCTTGGCCCACGCGACCCACTTCTCGAGCTGCGCGCGCGTCGCGACCGTGCCGGTCGGGTTGTTCGGCGAGCACAGATAGACCACGTCGACGGGCTCGCTGGGCGGATCGGGCTGGAAGCCGTTCGCCTCGTTGCCGACGAGGTACGTGAGGCCGGGGTAGCGACCGTCGGGACCCGGCGCGCCCGTGCGGCCCGCCATCACGTTCGAGTCGACGTAGACCGGGTAGACCGGATCGGTGACCGCGATGCGCGCGGCGAGCGCGAAGATCTCCTGCACGTTGCCGCTGTCGCACTTCGATCCATCGCTGACGAAGATCTCGTCGGCGGCGATGTCGACGCCGCGCGCCTTGTAGTCGTGCTCGCGGATCGCCTCGACGAGGAAGTCGTAGCCCTGCTCGGGCCCGTAGCCGCGGAACGTCTCGCGCGCGCCCATCTCGTCGACGGCGGCATGCATCGCTTCGACGATCGCGGGCGCGAGCGGCTCGGTGACGTCGCCGATACCGAGGCGGATCACCTTCGCGTCGGGATGCGCGGTCGAGAACGCGCGCACGCGGCGCCCGATCTCGGGGAACAGATAACCAGCTGGAAGCTTCGCGTAATGCTCGTTGATGCGCGCCATCGCGCGGAAGGTATCCGAAACGGTTGCCTCGTGCGACCGCAGTGCCAGCGCGCGATGTCGAGCAACCGGCGAGCGCGCTTCGCGGACCAACGCTTCGTATGCGTGTGTTGCTGGCGCTCGTCGTCGTCTTCTCGCTCGGTGCATCGGCGTGCGCGCACGATGTTCACGTGCGGTTCCCTGCTCCACCCGATGTCCCGACGGGGACGATCGTGCTGTTGCTCTCGACCGCGGCGTCGGGCGTGTCCGTCGCGATCGAGGGCTTCCTCGTCGTCGAGGACGAGCACACCGACCGCGTCGTGATCACCAACGTTCCGATCGGAACGCAGGAGCTCGTGATGACCGCGAACGGCGTGAACCAGGGCATGAAGCTCTGGGTCGGTGGCGACCACGCCACGACCGTTCCCCTCGGAGTCCCGGACCCGACGCCCGGACTGCTCAAGACCATTGTCGGGACGGTGGTGTCGCTCCTCGCGTATTCGCTCATCAACTAGATCGCGCGCCACAGCGGTCCGGCCGCTCGGCTCGTGCCTCGTGAATGCAGGAGCTTGCGCATGCTGCGCGGCGCGCGCCGAGACAGGAATGTCGCGCTCGTTGGCGCGGCGCTCGATGGCACGAAGCGTGATAACGGTCGCGCCATGCTTCGTTCCCTTGTCGCCTCGTCTGTCCTCCTCGGTTCCATCGCGATCGCACACGCGCAGGAGTCGCCGCCTTCCATGTTGCCGGGGGTGAACCAGCCCGAACCGGAGAAGCCGCTGCGCGCGTCGGTGACGTTCTCGCCGATCCACCTCGTGCTCCCGGTCGCCGAGCTCGCGGTGGAGGTCGCGGTCGCGCCGAAGATCGGCGTCGCCGTCGTCGGCGGTGTCGGCACCGTGACGCCGACGAACAGCGACGAGAGCGTGTTCGTCTACGAGGTCGGCGTCAGCCCGCGCTACTACGTCGTCGGCAATTTTCGCCAGGGCGTGCAGCTCGGCGCGGAGGTCATGTACGCGCACGCGAGCGCGGACAGCAACTTCATGGGGACCGTCGCGGCGGAAGGTCTCGCGATCAGCCCGTACGTCGGCTACAAGTGGGTCGCGTCGATGGGCCTGACGCTCGAGGCGCAGCTCGGCGCGTCGTACTTCGCGATGCGCGGCGATGGCGTCGACGAGGACGACTCGCGGTTCTCCGCGTTGCTGAACCTACAGGTCGGCTGGAGCTTCTGAACGCCGGCCGCGGCGTGAACCGAGCGTCACACCGCGCGCGAGCTTTGCGATCTCTCGACGGAGAGCTCGCGTGGCACGTGCGTTGCTGATCTGGCGCGACGTGCGGAGGTTCGTCGCGATCGCGTGCTTGACGATTTCTGGAATAGCGTCGGCGCAGTCGGCACGGCCGGCGATGAGCGACGGCGACGAGCTTCCGAAAGGCAGCTGGCCCGGCGTCGGCCTCGAGGATCTGCGCGGGTTGCCCGAGTGCTCGCTCGAGGATCCCGCGCCGAGGATCGGCGAGCCGATCACGTGCCGGCCGCCGGTGCTGCCGTCGCGCGCGCACTACTCGCTCGCGATCGGCTGGAGCACGGGCCTCGTCGAGAGCGATGGTGACCTGCGTGGTGGCCACGCGCTCGTGCTGACCGCGGATTGGTGGCTCACGCGATCGCTCGGGATCGGAGCGCACGGTGCGTTCGCGGGACTCGGAACGATGTCCGGTACGGCGATCGCCAACGAAGCGCTCGGCATCGTGCGCTGGCGACAGTTCACCGACGAGGTCGATCGCGATGCGTTCACGTTCGCGATCGGCGCCGGCTATGGGTGGCGCGAGATGCAGCTCGGTGGCGAGGGTGCGATCGCGCGCGCGGCGATCTCGCGCGACGTCGGCTGGATGTTCGGCGAGTCGAGCGCGCTCGTGTGGTCGTGGGAGCTCGCGGTGGAGCAAGACCTCGGAGAGGCCGGTTATCGAACGATCATGGCCGGCGTGCGCACCGGCATCGAGCGCGGGATTCGCGAGCCGCGAAACCTCGCCGAGCGCGACAGCGATCCACCGTTTCGCTCCGCGATCGCCGGCGACTTTCGCGGCGGCCCGCAGGGCGTGGGGTTCGGTGCGGGCCTCGACGTCACGTTCGGTGCGCGCTGGTCGTGGCGCACGACGGCGTTCTGGACCTCGCACGACGCTGGCGACGGGCAGAGCGGAGTCCGTGCGAACTGGGGCGTCGAGACGGGACCGCGCCTGGCGCTCGCGACGGGAACGCTGGAGCCGTACCTCGAGGCGCAAGGCGGCCCTGCCCTCCTCGGCGGCGAGGTGATCGGCGCGCTCGCGGAGGCGGAGGTCGGGCTCGGGGTCCCGCTGTTCTGCCAGTCGCGGCTCGATTTCGGGTTTCGCGTGCAAGCCCGCGTGGATGACGGCTTCGATCCGAGCGCGCTGTTCGGCGTGCTGCGTGTCGCACACGGGACCGCGCTGCGCCGATCCTCGAGCGACTGCGCACCCGACACCCCGTTCGCGAGGTGATCAGTTCTCGGGTGCGCGCCGGAACGTCCAGCGTCGGGGCGTCGGACCGCCCGTCTCCCGCACCACGAGCTGCTCCCCGGTGAACGAGGCGATCTCGACCTCGAGCGCGACCATCGTCGTGGGGCCGTCGCAGGTGTGCTTCGCCTGGGGCAGCGTGTAATGACGTGCGTCGGCGCCGGCGACGAGCGTGCCCGTCGTCTCGCAGCGAGACAGCTTCCCGCGATCGATCACGAGCGCGTATCCGCCATCCGCGCCGATCGTCAGCGTGTATCCGAAGTCCATGTCGTCGTCGGCGACCCAGCGACCGGCGACGCTCGCAGGACCGGTCACCTCCATCTCCGCCGGCGGTGGCTTTGGTGGCGGCGTGCTCCCACATCCGCTCGCGATCACGACGGCCAGCGCGGATCTCACAGCGACACCGTGCATGTGACGCTGTTACCATGGGTTCGTGCGCCGATGGATCGTCGTCCTCCTACTGAGCGGCTGCGGCCGGTTCGGTTTCGGCGAGCGCGATCCGAGCGACGGTGGTGATGACGACGCGTCCGATGGCGGCGCGCTCGCACCGCGGTTCTGCGATGACCGCGTGGTGACGACGCTGCCGATCGGTGCGCTCGACGCCGTCGCGATCCGCGCGGTCTCGCTCGACATGAGCTACGCCGTGGCGATTGAGACAACGGCGCAGGAGATTCCGCTCCTCGAGCTCGATAGCGACGGCGCATTCGTCGCGACACACGCCCCGTTCACGCCGGGATACGCACCGCTCTACGGCATGTCGCGGCTCGACAACCGTCCCGTGGTGCACCTGCTGACGTCGGGCTCGAGCTACATCAAGTTCGTCCAGCCGGGCTGGTCGATGTACACGACCGGTCCCGATGGTGACCCGTCGATGATCGATCCGGCGTTCGTCGAGATCGATCGAACCACCGGCTTCGCCGCGAAGATCAGCGGCGGGGACTTCCACATCGGCATCGTCGACATCGACGCCGACCCCTCGCTCATCACCGATGCCGACTACACGCCCGCGAACGCGATCGGCGGCTCGGTGGTTCCATCCCCGAGCGGCGCCCGCGTCGTCGTCGAGAAGACCGGCGGTGTGTGCGAGACCTTCGTGGTGACCGCCGCCAACACGGTGACCGCGAAGCACACTTTCTCCCCGTGCTACGCGCCGAAGGCGGCCGCGTCGTCGGACGCGAACGTGGTCATCGTGCATCGCGTCGCCGACGTCGGACCGTTCGCCGTGTACGTGGTGCCGGCGAACCCGACGGACACCGGCACCACGATCCCGCTGTCGGGTGCCACCTACGCCCGCACCGCGGCGCGCGTCGACGGCGCCGTGTGGGTCGGTCACGGCAGCGGCAGCTATGGCGCGCTCATGCGGTTCCCGAACAGCGGTCAGATGACCGAGTCGCGCGAGGACATCCCGTCGTTCTACTTCGACCTGACCGAACGCGATGCCTTCTGGTACGACGGCGCGACCGTACATGTCTCGACGCCATGCCTGAGGTAGAGTGCGCCCGGCATGTCCGCCGAGCGTAACGACTTCATCCGCGACATCATCGACGAGGATCTCCGCACCGGCCGGCACGCGACGGTCGCGACGCGCTTCCCGCCCGAGCCGAACGGCTACCTGCACATCGGGCACGCGAAGGCGATCTGCGTCGATTTCGGGATCGCGCGCGACTACAACGGCACCTGCAACCTTCGCTACGACGACACGAACCCGGTCAAGGAAGACGTCGAGTACGTCGAGGCGATCGAAGCCGACGTTCGCTGGCTCGGCTTCGAGCCGACCGCGGTCCTGTACTCCGCCGACTACTTCCCGCGCATGTACGAGCTCGCCGAGCGCCTGGTGCTCGAGGGCAAGGCGTACGTCGACGACTCGACCGACGAGCAGATCAAGGAGATGCGCGGCACGCTCAGCGAGCCGGGCACTCCGTCGCCGAACCGCGATCGCGCGCCCGAGGAGAACCTCGCGCTGCTGCGCAAGATGAAGTCGGGCGACTTCCCCGACGGCGCGTGCGTGCTGCGCGCGAAGATCGATCTCGCATCGCCGAACATGAAGATGCGCGACCCGCTGCTCTATCGCATCCGCCACGCGCACCACCACCGCAGCGGCGACGCGTGGAAGATCTATCCGATGTACGACTACGCGCATCCGCTCGAGGACGCGATCGAAGGCATCACGCACTCGATCTGCACGCTCGAGTTCGAGAACAACCGCGAGCTGTACGACTGGGTGCTCGACAACACGGGGCCGTGGAAGCCGCATCCCAGGCAGTACGAGATGGCGCGGCTCGTCCTCGACTACACGGTGATGTCGAAGCGCAAGCTGCTCACGCTCGTCACCGGAGGCCACGTCAACGGCTGGGACGATCCGCGGATGCCGACGATCGCGGGCATGCGCCGTCGCGGCTACTCGCCCGAGGCGCTGCGCGCGTTCTGCGACATGATCGGCGTGGCGAAGGCGAACTCGACGGTCGACATCGGCAAGCTCGAGTACTGCTTGCGCGACGATCTGAACAAGACCGCGCCGCGCGTGATGGGCGTGCTCCAGCCCGTCGAGGTCGAGCTCGTCGGTTGGGCGGGCGGAGGTAGCGAGACCGGAGGTAGCGAGACCGGAGGTAGCGAGACCGGAGGTAGC